>NZ_LDJL01000004.1 GCF_001431405.1 Pseudoxanthomonas dokdonensis | reverse complement strand
TCGGTCTTGTTGACGTGCTGGCCACCGGCGCCGGACGAGCGGTAGACGTCGGTCTTCAGATCGGCCGGATTGATCTCGATGTCGATATTGTCATCCACCTCCGGCGACACGAACACCGAGGTGAAGCTAGTGTGGCGGCGATTGTCCGAATCGAATGGCGACTTGCGCACCAGCCGGTGCACGCCGGTTTCGGTCTTCAGCCAGCCATAGGCAAAATCGCCTTCGACCCGGATGGTGGCCGACTTGATGCCGGCGACATCGCCGCCGCTGGCTTCCATGAGCTCGGTCTTCCAGCCACGCGATTCACACCAGCGCAGGTACATCCGCAGCAGGATTTCGGCCCAGTCCTGGGCTTCGGTGCCGCCCGCGCCGGCCTGGATGTCGACAAACGCGCTGGAGGCATCCATCTTGCCGGAGAACATGCGCTGGAATTCCAGCTTGTCGACATGGCTGGCATGGCGCTCGACGTCTTCGACCACGGCCAGCGCGGTTTCCTCGTCGTCCTCCATCTCGGCCAGTTCCAGCAGCTCCAGGGCGCCACTCAGGCCTTCATCGATGTCCTTGATGCCGTTGACGGTCTTGTCCAGCAAGGAACGCTCGCGGCCCAGCGCCTGGGCTACCTCCGGCGTGTTCCAGATATCCGGGTTTTCAAGCTCCCGGCTGACTTCTTCCAGGCGCTCGCGCTTGGCATCGTAGTCAAAGATACCCCCGTAGCGAGAGCAGCCGTTCCTGCAGGTCGGCAATGCGCTGGCGGATCGGATTGAGTTCAATCATGGCGGACAGATCGGGTCGGAAATTTGACCCTCAATTCTAACAGAAGCAGGCGCTTGGCCGGGGCCGCCCAGCACCGTCGGCGGCGGCGGAGGCAGCCGGCCACACAAGCCGTGCCCGTAGCCTGCGGCGCCCTTCCCCATCGCCATCAGGTTGGAACAGCGGGCATGGTTGTCCACGCCGGCGCACTGACGAAGTCGGTCAATGAAGTATGCGAGATGGAGGCCATCTTCCCATTGGCCAGGCGGACGACGGGGACATCCGTGCGGCAAACAATGCGGGACATGAAACCGGCGAACAGCCAGCGGCCGGCCACCACTCCGGACAACCGGTCGGTCATCGTTGTCGCAGTGCGGGAAGGGGCGCTTCAATCGGAGCGACTGCACATTAGCGAGGTCGACGCGATTGTGATGGCCAATATCAGCGCCAGCCATTGCCAGCGAGGCCGGAGCGACAAATGCTGGCCCAGCTAAAAATGATAAGAAAATCACAAATAAGGCTGGAACGTTGACTCGATCGAATCGACTGGCAATGCTTGATCGCACCTGAACCATCTAAAACGTTCTTTGCATCCATCCGGCAGCCGCGCCAGTCATCGTCAGCCAATCTCCGGCAGACACTCATGCCGTGCCACGGGCCAATGTCCGAACTCGCGAATGCGCGCCCTGCCCGTCCATTCACCAAGGGAAGGAGCACTCCATGCACAAGCAACGCAGCATCATCCGCAGCCTGGTGCCACTGGCAGCGCTGAGCGCATTCGCCGCCAGCAGCAGCGCCAACGAAGCAGCCACCAGCAAGCCTGGCGTCGACAACCAGATTCTGGTCGAACTGAAAATCCCCGACATCAAGTTCCCCGCGGGCAACAAACCACTGGAATGCCGCAAGTTCCGCGTACGTATCCTCGATCTCAAACCGGGCAAGGAAGTTGGCATCCACAGCCACGAGAATCGTCCAGGCGCATTGAGCATCGCCGGTGGCGAGGGCATGACCGTGCACGCCTACAACTATGCGCCAGTGGATGTGCCGTTTGGTGGCTCGTACAAAGGCTACAACGACATCGTCCATTACGCCGTCAATCTTTCGCAGACCGAAACCCTGTCGATCATGACCTCGGATCTGCTGGACGACGGCACCGAATGCAACGGCAAGACCTATCCGCAGTACACGCCGCTGATGGACGGACTGGTCAAGGAAAATCACCCGTTCTACGCCAATGCGCCGCAGACGCTGGAGGAAGACGAAGTCAACCATGAGTACTTCCGTACCCTGCTGCAGGACATCAAGATCCCGGCTGGCAAGTCGCCTTTGGCCGAGCGCAGCCTGCGCGTGCGCAAGGTGACGCTGGCGCCGTCAGCCTCGGTGGGGGTGCAGGACTACGCCAACCGGCCGACCTACATCATGAACTTCGAGGGCAAGATCGAAGTCAGCCAGCTCGGTGCCAACGAGGTCAGCAAATTGAACGCCAAGGAGGCAGCCAACCTGATCAATGCCGGCCAGGTCAACATCCGCAACGCCGGTGACGACGAGGCCTCCTACTTCGTCATTGAACTGTGGGATCCGAAAGACACCACCATCATCTGACGGCTGTGCCTGTGACTGGCGTGCGTCCGAGGCATGCCCAAGGGATCTGTTCAACATATTCAAGGAGAACGAATGATCAGGGCCAACCTACTGAAACCGGCACTGCTGGCCTCATGCCTGCTATTACCTTTTCACGCATCAGCAGCGGAGAATTCGATGACCAGACCAGCTGTTGAACAAGCCGAGATCGTCAAACGCGCGCAGGTCAACCAATGGCGGTGGAAAAGCCCGCACAGCGTGCAGGTCACCGTCGATCGCCTGCTCAAGGTCGTTGACCGCTATCCGGAAGTCCTGAAGTACGACCGTATCGATCAGAAAGCCGTCGCCAGAATCTCCGGGTTCGACATCCGTCCGGCCGAGACCGTGTATTTCCAGAACAGCAAGCTGGTCGGCAGCCTGCTCAGCACCAACATCAAGGTGCTCGAACAGCTGCCGATCAAGACCATTGTCTGGGAAGACGACAGCGGCCAGGTCTGGTTGCAGACCCCAAACATCGACTACATGGACGAGCATTACCAGTTGAATGGCGGCAAGGGCGCCATCCAGGCGATCTATAACCTGCTCCCAGGCTGGGTCGAAGAAGCAGTCAGCGAGGCACCACAGAGGTAGGCATCGGCACCACGTCGAGAAAGGCCCGTCAGCATTGACGGGCCTTTTTTTTCCCCTTGCAATCTGCTGCGCGCTTCGTGACGATCAGGTCAGCGCGCCTGGGTTCCCGCCAGCGTCCAGCAATCACGCGTTGCTGCAATGCTCGACGATCAACTGGATGGCCGAGCCGCCGCGGTAGTCATCGGTCACCAGCCGGTACGCAATATGGACCCGGCTCGCGGGCGCATCGCCGGTCCAGCCACCGAAATGAATCGCGTTGATCGGCTCGCCGCAGTCCGGATGACGCAGACTGAGCTTGAGATGACGTTCCTTCAGTACGTTCCAGCGTAGTACCTGGAAGATGCCGTCGAACAAGGGTTCCGGAAAGCCCTGGCCCCACGGACCGGCCGAGCGCAGGCTCTGGGCGTGGACGAAATCGAGTTCGTCGGCAGCCAGTTCACCATCACTGAGCAGCTGTTGCTGCAGTTGCTCGGGCTGCAGCATCTGCCCGACCACTTCGATGAATGCCTGCTCGAACAATGCCCGATGGTGCAGCGGCAGGCTGAGGCCGGCCGCCATCGCATGGCCACCGAATTTATCGATCAGACCCGGATGACGGCTGTCCACTGCTGCCAGCGCATCACGAATGTGGAAACCGGGAATCGAACGCGCCGAGCCGCGCAGGCTCTGACTGCCCGGCTCCGAGGGCGCAAACGCGACCACCGGCCGATGCATTTTTTCCTTGATCTTCGAGGCCACCAGACCGACCACGCCCGGGTGCCAGTCCGGATCGAACAGGCAGATGGCCAGCGCCACCTCGGCATTGTCCTGCAGTGCCAATATGGCCAGCGCGGCCTCGGCCTCATCGACCATCTGCTGCTGCACGCCACGTCTTTCGGCGTTGATGCCATTCAGCAGCTCGGCCATCTCCATCGCCTGCGTGGCATCGTCGGTCAGCAGGCATTCGATGCCCAGCGCCATGTCCTCCAGACGACCGGCGGCATTCAACCGCGGCGCGACCGCGTAGCCGATATCGCTGGCGGTAAGCTGTTGTGCCTGGCGTCCTGCTATCTGGATCAGTGCCTGCAATCCGGGGTTGCCCTGCCCGCCGCGCAGGCGACGCAGGCCGGCCGAGACCAGGGCACGGTTGTTGACGTCCAGCGGGACCAGATCCGCGACCGTGCCGACCGCGACCAGATCCAGCAGTTGCGCCAGATCCGGCGCCGGATCCTGCAGCAGGCCATCCCTGCGCAGGCGCGCGCGCAACGCCAGCAATACGTAGAACATCACCCCGACACCGGCCAGCACCTTGCTGGGAAACAGGTCGCCATGCTGGTTGGGATTGACGATGGCGTCGGCTGGCGGCAGTGCGTCCCCCGGCAAATGATGATCGGTGACCAGCACCTGCCAGCCCTTGGCCTTGGCTGCGGCAATACCGGCGTGGCAGGCGATGCCGTGATCGACGGTCACCAGCAACTGCGGCTGCAGCGCCGCCAGTTCCTCAACCAGGCCGGGTGACAGGCCGTAACCGTGCAACAGGCGGTTGGGCACCGCGGCACTGACCTGGCGTGCGCCGAGCATGCGCAGGCCGCGCACACCGACCGCGCAGGCAGTCGCGCCATCGCAATCGAAATCGCCGACCACCACGATGCGCAGGTCCTGCTGGATCGCGTCCAGCAACAGCGTCACCGCGGTATCGATGCCGGACAGCAGGTCCGGGGCCAGCAGTCCGGCCAGGCGGGGCTGCGCGGCGTCGATATCGAGCGCACCGCGGTTGCTGTAGATGCGTTGCAGCAACGGCGGCACCTGCGCCGGCCAGCCGCTGCTCGGCGTACTGGCGCGCCTGACGATGCGCGGTCCCTGGCTCATGCGCGGGTCGGCGCGGCTGGTGCCAGATCCAGCCGCGACAACGGCTTGCGCCAGAAACGCCAGCGCTGCGCCGCACGCAGCTGCAACAGCACGCCGTCCTCGAAGTCCAGGTCCAGTTGCTGGAGCTCGCCTTTGTGCAAGGCCTGCAGCAAGGGTCGCAGTGCGTCATCGCACAGCACCTGCAACTGTCGCAGCTGGCGCACGTCGACCAGCGACTGCAGCTGCTGCACTGGATCATTCCCGCGATCCAAGCCAGCGGCCGCCGCCAATGCCTGCAGCAGCACGTCGTTGCTGCGCACTTGTCGATATGTCGTTGTCACCTGCTCCGGCAACACCCCGCCACCCCAGAACCACAATGAGTTGATCGGTTGCTTGCCGGCCTCCAGCCGCCGCGCATTGTGCGGGTGGTTATGGAGGACGATCTGGGCCTCGGTCAACAGCGCACGCCAACGGGCGCCCTGCGCGCCTTCCGGCAGATGCTCGAACAGATCGTCGCCCAGTACCTGGTCGATCGGCGCGAACACCGGCACCGGCGATCCGGCCGGCAAGCGCAGGTACCAGCGCGCCGGATGCGGGGCATCGAGGATCAAACCGGCATCGCCGAACAACGGACGCAACGCCGGCAACAGCTGGTTCGCATCGTCCGCGTCCAATTCCAGCGAGGCGCCGTAGGCCATCATCCGCGCGCCGCTCATGTCCGGCACGATCCGCGCTGGATCCGCCCGCAGCCACGACGCGCCGGCGGCATCGCCGGCATCCTGTTGCCGGGTCAGTGCCGCCACCGGCCAGTGGCTGGCCGGCACACTGAAATGACGACGCAGCTGTGCCTGCTCGCCGGCTTCGCGCTGGTCGATGTCGGCACGCGCAAGCACCTTGCCGATGTCGGCCGGCAATCCCTGCCCGGACAGGCGGGACTGCGCGGGCAGCAGCAAGGTGGCCGACGCCATGGTCGGCTCAGTCCTGATAGCTGACCGAGACGATTTCGTACTCGCGCTGGCCGGCCGGGGCGTCGATGGTCACCGAATCGCCCTCGTGCTTGCCGATCAGGGCCCGCGCCAGCGGCGAGGAAATCGCGATCAGGCCCAGCTTGATGTCCGCTTCCAGGTCACCGACGATCTGGTAACGCTTGCTCTCGTCGGTTTCGACGTCGGCCAGTTCGACGGTCGCGCCGAACACGATCCGCGAACCGGCATTGAGCTTGCTGATGTCGATCACTTCCGAATGCGAAAGTTCGCTTTCCAGCTGCTTGATGCGGCCTTCGATGAAGCCCTGCTGCTCGCGCGCGGCATGGTATTCGGCGTTCTCCTTGAGATCGCCGTGGGCGCGGGCCTCGGCGATGGCGGCAATCACTTCCGGCCGCTTCACCGACTTCAGATTATCCAGCTCCTGGCGCAGGCGCTGGGCGCCCTTGGTGGTGATGGGTGCTCTCAAGCTTGTAACTCCTTGTGCAATTCCTGCAGGGCCCAGACCGGGCCCTTGCCGCGGAACTCCAGCGAATTGACCAGCGCACGGGCCCCGGCAATCGTGGTCGAATAGGTGACGCGGTGCTGCAACGCTTCGCGTCGGATGGAAAAAGAATCCGAAATCGCCTGGCGGCCTTCGGTGGTATTGACGATGTAGACGATCTCGCCGTTCTTGATCAGATCGACGATGTGCGGGCGTCCTTCCACCACCTTGTTGATCAGTTCGCAGTCGATGCCGTTTTCACGCAACCAGGCGGCGGTGCCGGCGGTGGCGACGATGCTGAAACCGCGCTCCAGCAAGCCCTGGGCCACCGGCAACACACGCTTCTTGTCCGGGTCACGCACCGACAGGAATGCCTTGCCCGGCTGCGGTGCCTTAATGCCACCGGCTTCCTGCGCACGCGCCATGGCCGCGCCGAAGTTGCGGCCCACGCCCATCACCTCGCCAGTGGAACGCATTTCCGGGCCGAGGATCGGGTCGACGCCCTGGAACTTGGCGAACGGGAAGATGGCTTCCTTGACCGAGTAGTAGTCCGGCACGATTTCCGCGGTCGCGCCCTGCTCGGCCAGGCTCTTGCCGGCCATGCAGCGGGCGGCAATCTTGGCCAGCGGCATGCCGGTGGCCTTGGACACGAACGGCACGGTGCGCGAGGCACGCGGGTTCACTTCCAACAGGTACACACTGTCGTTGCCGTCTTCGTCGGTCTGGATCGCGAACTGGGTATTCATCAGCCCGACCACGCCCAGCGCCTTGGCCAACTCACCGACCTGGCGACGCATTTCGGCCTGGGTCTGGGCGCTGACCGAGTATGGCGGCAACGAGCACGACGAGTCGCCGGAATGCACGCCGGCCTCTTCGATGTGCTCCATCACCCCGCCAATCAGCACGTTGCCGGCGGCGTCGGCGATGATGTCGACGTCCACTTCGACCGCGTTGTCGAGGAAGCGATCCAGCAGCACCGGTGAATCATTCGACACCTTGACCGCATCGCGCACGTAGCGGGCCAGGTCGGATTCGCCATAGACGATTTCCATCGCCCGGCCGCCGAGCACATACGACGGACGCACTACCAGCGGATAGCCGATCTCGCGTGCCAGCACCAGCGCTTCGTCGTCATTGCGGGCGATGCGGTTGGGTGGCTGCTTGAGCGCTAGCTTGTCGACCAGCTGCTGGAAGCGCTCGCGATCCTCGGCCAGATCAATCGAATCCGGCGAGGTGCCGATCACCGGCACGCCATTGGCTTCCAGTGCACGGGCCAGTTTCAGCGGGGTCTGGCCACCGTACTGGACGATCACGCCCTTCGGTTGTTCCAGTTCGACGATGGCCAGCACGTCTTCCAGCGTCAGCGGTTCGAAGTACAGCCGGTCCGAGGTATCGAAATCGGTCGACACGGTCTCCGGATTGCAGTTGACCATGATCGTTTCATAGCCGTCTTCGCGCAGCGCCAGCGCCGCGTGCACGCAGCAGTAATCGAACTCGATACCCTGGCCGATGCGGTTGGGACCGCCACCGAGGATCATGATCTTGTCGCGACCGCTCGGCTGCGCTTCGCATTCATCCTCGTAGGTCGAATACAGATAGGCGGTGGTGGTGGCGAACTCGGCGGCGCAGGAGTCGACCCGCTTGTAGACCGGGGTGACCTTGTGCGCCTTGCGCAATGCGCGCACCGCGGCTTCATCGGTGGACAGCAACTGGGCCAGGCGGGCATCGGAGAACCCCATGCGCTTGAGCTTGCGCAGGCGCTTGGCATCCAGCGCGGCCAGACCATCGCTGGCCACCTGGTTTTCCTGGGCGACGATCTCCTCCATCTGGTCGAGGAACCACGGGTCGATGAACGAAAGCGCATGCACCTGTTCGACATCCATGCCGGCACGGAACGCGTCGGCGACGTAGAACAGACGTTCCGGACCCGGTGCCTTCAATTCACGGCGCAGCGCGGCCATGTCGTCTTCATCGGCCAGGTCCAGGCCGGTGGGGTCAAGGCCGACCTTGCCGGTTTCCAGCCCACGCAGGGCTTTCTGCAGTGATTCCTGGAAGGTGCGGCCCATCGCCATCACCTCGCCCACCGACTTCATCTGGGTGGTCAGGCGGGCATCGGCCTGCGGGAACTTCTCGAAGGCAAAGCGCGGAATCTTGGTGACCACGTAATCGATCGACGGTTCGAACGAGGCCGGGGTAAGGCCGCCGGTGATTTCGTTCTTCAATTCGTCCAGGGTGTAGCCGACCGCCAGCTTGGCCGCGACCTTGGCGATCGGGAAGCCGGTGGCCTTGGAGGCCAGCGCCGAGGATCGCGACACGCGCGGATTCATCTCGATCACCACCACCCGGCCGGTCTGGGCATTGATGCCGAACTGGACGTTGGAACCGCCGGTATCGACACCAATCTTGCGCAGCACCGCAATCGATGCATCACGCAGGCGCTGGTATTCCTTGTCGGTCAGGGTCTGTGCCGGCGCCACCGTGATCGAGTCACCCGTGTGCACGCCCATCGGATCGAGGTTCTCAATCGAGCAGACGATGATGCAGTTGTCAGCGGTATCGCGGACCACTTCCATCTCGAATTCCTTCCAGCCGAGCACCGATTCCTCGACCAGCACTTCGGTCACCGGCGACAGCTCGAGGCCGCGCTTGACGATGTCCTCGAATTCTTCCTTGTTGTAGGCAATGCCGCCGCCGCTGCCGCCCAGGGTGAAGCTGGGACGGATGATGGTCGGATAGCCAACCTTGGCCTGGATCTCGACCGCCTGCTCGAAAGTCCTGGCGACTTCGGCCTTCGGGCATTCCAGACCGATGTCCTGCATCGCCACCCGGAACAGTTCGCGGTCTTCGGCCATCATGATGGCTTCGCGCTTGGCCCCAATCAGCTCGACGTTGTATTTGTCCAGCACGCCGTTGTCGGCCAGGTCCAGGGCGCAGTTGAGCGCGGTCTGGCCACCCATCGTCGGCAACAATGCGTCGGGCTTTTCCTTGGCGATGATCTTCTCGACCGTCTGCCAGTTGATCGGCTCGATGTAGACCGCATCGGCCATTTCCGGGTCGGTCATGATGGTGGCCGGGTTGCTGTTGACCAGCACCACCCGGTAACCCTCTTCGCGCAGCGCCTTGCAGGCCTGTGCGCCGGAATAATCGAATTCGCAGGCCTGGCCGATGACAATCGGGCCGGCGCCGATGATGAGGATGGTCTTGAGGTCTGAACGCTTAGGCATATCAACTCCGGGACTGGGGACCTGGGACCAGGGACCCGGTCTCCAGTCGTTGCTTGAGTGAACGATGCAGCTTATGCAGCATCTTGCTGACCCGCTCGGCGGTGTCCATTACAGGGTCCACGGCCGCAGGAGAAAGCAGGGATAACTTGTGTACCAGCAGCAGCTGAGTCTGCAACTCGGCTACCGAGCCGCTGGCGATGGAGATGAAACGGGCGTAGTCCCGGGTCGAATCGCGGGCATTACCTTCAGCGATATTGGAAGGAATCGAAACAGCAGCGCGTTGCAGCTGTGACGTCAGTCCGTAGCGTTCTTCACGAGGCAACTCAACCGCCAATGAATAGACCGCCGCGGCGAGGTCCATCGACAGTCGCCACACATCCAGCTCGCGGAAATGACTTGGACTCAACGGGACGTCCCCTGGTCCCCAGTCCCCAGTCCCCGGTCCCGCATCATGGCGACGAAGCCATCAAACAGCGGCGCGACATCGTGGGGGCCCGGCGAGGCTTCCGGGTGACCCTGGAAGGAGAACGCGGGGGCATCGGTCAGGGCGATGCCCTGGTTGCTGCCATCAAACAGTGAGCGATGGGTGACCTTGACGTTGGCCGGCAGGCTGGTTTCATCGACCGCGAAACCGTGGTTCTGCGAGGTGATCATGACCCGGCCGGTCGCCAGGTCCTGGACCGGGTGATTGGCACCGTGGTGGCCGTGACCCATCTTCACCGTGCTGGCACCGGTGGCCAGCGCCAGCAGTTGATGGCCAAGGCAGATGCCGAAGGTCGGGATCTTCTTTTCAACGAATGTCCTGATCGCCTCGATGGCGTAGTCGCATGGTTCCGGGTCACCAGGACCGTTGGACAGGAACACGCCATCCGGTTTCAGCGCCAGCACATCGGCGGCGCTGGTCTGCGCCGGCACCACGGTGACCTTGCAGCCACGCTCGGCCAGCATCCGCAGGATGTTGTACTTGACCCCGTAGTCGTAGGCGACGACGTTGAATTTCGGCTCGGCCTGGACGAACTGGTTGCTGTCCAGATCCAGCTGGCCATCCTGCCAGTCGTAGGTTTTCTGGGTGCTGACCACCTTGGCCAGATCCATGCCCTTCAGGCCGGGGAACTTGCGCGCCGCTTCCAGCGCGGTTTCGACATTGATGTCATCGCCGGCCATCAATGCACCATTCTGCGCGCCCTTCGCGCACAGGATGCGGGTCAGCTTGCGGGTATCGATATCGGAGATGGCGACGATGCCGCGGACCAGCAGCCAGTCCTGCAGCGAGACCTGGCTGCGCCAGCTGCTGGGACGGCGCGGCACGTCGCGCACGATCAAGCCGGAACACCAGACCTTGCCGGCTTCGTCGTCCTGATCGGTACAACCGGTGTTGCCGATGTGCGGATAGGTCAGGGTGACCAGTTGCCGCGCATAGGACGGGTCGGTCAGGACTTCCTGGTAACCGGTCATGGCGGTATTGAATACCACTTCGCCGACCGACAGGCCGGCTGCGCCTACGGATAGGCCCTCGAACACGGTGCCGTCTTCGAGTACAAGAATTGCGGGTTGGGTCACGGGGGTCGCCTTGGGGTGAAGGAACCCTGCCCCTCCAGACTTGCGGCTGCAAGAAACCGCGAACGCGGTATTTCTCCGGTCCGGGGCGGTAGGTAACAGGCGAGGATGAATTGTACCGGCGAGTGCTGCTTTGTGCCAGCCGTTTATCGCACCCTGAACAGGCGCCGATATGCTCGATTCAGACGAGCGGCAGCTACCCGCGGTGCGGCGCCAGTGCCTCAGTCAATCAGATCGCGCACCCGGTAAAGCCCCGGCCCACGCTGGCTGATGCGGCTGGCGGCATGCAGCGCGCCACGGGCGAATATGTCGCGGTTGCTGGCGCGATGAATCAGTTCAATGCGCTCGCCCAGGGTCGTGAACTGGACGGTGTGCTCGCCGACGATGTCACCGGCGCGCAGACTGGCGTAACTGACCTGCCCGCCGGCGCTCTGCGCGGCTTCGCCCAGGGTCAATGCAGTCCCCGACGGCGCGTCCTTCTTCTGGGTGTGGTGCGACTCGACCACGTCGCAATCCCAGCCCTGCAGGACCTGGGCGGCGCGTTCGACCAGATCGGTCAGCACCGCCACGCCCAGGCTGTAGTTCGACGCCCATACCACTGCAATACCGGTTGCGGCTTCACTGAGCTGCTGGTGCTGCTGCTCGCTGATGCCGGTGGTGCCCGATACCAGCGCGGCCTTGCGCGCCACGCACAGCGAGATGATCGGCGACAGGCCTTCCGGCAGGCTGAAGTCGATGGCCACGTCAAACGGCGGCACGCCCGACAGCTCGCTGGCGGCGAAGAACGGCACGCCTTCGATGACGCGCTGTGCCGGCGATTTGCGATCGACCGCCGCCACCACCGATACATCCGCCTGCTCGGCGGCCAGCCGCAGCAGGGTCTGGCCCATGCGGCCGGAAGCACCATGAATCAGCAGTCGTACGGGAGAAGTCATGGCTGTGCGTCCATCCATCGGTTGGCGGTACCGATCACGGCAGCCGCACGGTAAACAACGACAGGCGGGCAATGCGCCCGCCCGCCGCGCAAACGCCTGCTTCAGGCAGTGGTCGTCTCGGCACTGTTGGCGGCCACGGCCGCGGTGACCAGTGCACCCAGCGTCTTCATGCCGCTTTCAATCTTCTCGGCGGGCACGGTAACGAACGACAGACGCAGGGTATTGGTCTGCGGCGCGGTGGCGTAGAACGGCGCCCCCGGCACGAACGCCACGTGCTGCTCGATGGCCTGCTGCAGCAGCACGCCGGTATCGATGCCGGCCGGCAACGTCACCCAGATGAACATGCCGCCCGCCGGCCGGTTCCACTTGGCCTGGGCCGGGAAGTACTTGTCCAGCGCGTCCAGCATCAGATTGCACTGCTGCGAATACAGCTCGCGGATCTTGGGGATGTGCTGGTCGAGGAAGTTGTCCTGCAACGCCTCGTAGACAATCCGCTGCGAGAACGACGGGGTGTGCAGATCGGCGGCCTGCTTGGCCTGCACCAGTTTGCCGAGCAATGCTTCCGGGGCAATGATGTAGCCCAGTCGCAGGCCCGGGGCCAGCACCTTGGAGAACGAACCCATGTAGACCACGTTGTCCGGGTTCATCGACAGCAGGCTGGGCAGTTGCTCGCCCTGGTAGCTCAATTCGCCGTACGGGTCGTCCTCAACCACCAGCACGCCGGCTTCGGTGGCCTTGCGCACCAGCTCCTGGCGGCGTTCCAGCGGCATCCGCCGGCCGGTCGGGTTCTGGAAGTTGGGCAGGCAGTACATGAAGCGTGCACCGGCCAGCTTCTCCGGCGTCAACGCGTCGGTGACGATGCCCTGTTCGTCAGTTTCCATTGCCGAGAACGCCGGCTGGAACAGCGAATACGCCTGCAGCGCGCCCAGGTAGCTGGGGGTCTCGACCAGCACCTTGCTGCCTTCGTCAATCAGCACCTTGCCCAGCAGGTCCAACGCCTGCTGCGAGCCGGTCACCACCAGCACCTGGCTGGGGCGGATGGTCACGCCATTCTTGCTGTGGCGGGCGGCAATCCATTCGCGCAACGGGGTGAAGCCTTCGGTGGGTCCGTACTGCAGCGCCGCGTGCGGGCACTCGGCAAACACCTTGTCGGTGGCCTGCTTCATCCGCTCGATCGGGAATGTCGCCGGCGACGGCAGACCGCCGGCGAAGGAAATGACTTCCGGCCGCTCGGTGACTTTGAGGATTTCGCGGATCGCTGAACTGGTCAGCGCCTGCGCACGCTTGGAGATGGTGATATGGGTAGTCATGGGCCTAGTTTAGCGGTTCTTCGCGCCGATGCCGCGGCTGTCGGTGATTCCAGGACGATGCTGCCGATGGCACGCCCGTTCAGCCATCGCCCGGTCCGCCTGCCTGTTGGCTCAGGCCAGCGTGACGATGCGGCCGATACCGTCATCGACAATCCGCTCGGCTGCCAGCGCCAGCTGTTCGCCGCGGCAATCCGGCGCGAAACCAATCCGGAAATGCACCTCGCCCTGCGGCGTGCGCGAGGAATGCAGTGAGGTTAGGCTGATGTCCAGATCCTCGAATACCTGCAACAAGCGCCGCAGCGAACCGGGTGCGTCTTCCGGCAGATGCACGCTGAGCGACTGCACTTCGGTCAAGTCCGCCAGCAGGTAACCCAACTGCTCGAAACGATAGTTGCTCCGTTGCAGCAGATCCTCGCCAAAGGCGGCCAGGTTGGATTGCAGGAACTCGCGGCGGAAGCTGGCGCGGGCGGCGTCATCGCCCTGCCCGATCAGATCGCGCAGCCGTTGCAACTGGCGCAACAGTTGATCCAGCATTGCCGGCACGTGTGGATTGTCGAACTGGATGTCCTCGTAGATGGCCGGGTTCAGCGCCAGTATCCGCGCGGCGATGGCGACATCCATCTCGAACGAGGCCGAGCGCAGCGGCATCAGCTCCTGCAGCGGCCCCAACGTCGGCATGCCTTCGCGCAGCACGCCGGCCTGGGCCAGATGACTGGCGTGCACCATCGCCTGTACCCGCGCCATGACCCGGTCATGCTGCTCGGGATCGGCACGCACGTATTCGCCCTGCAGTGCCTGCAGGAAGTGCTCGAACCACGGCCGCCAGTGCTGCAGCCGGCCTTCGCAGACCACCGTCGGCCGGCCTTTCAGGGTCGGTGCCTTGGGTGGCGCGGTCATCGGATGCAGGCCGACCACCTCGGCCTGGCTTTCCAGCATCGCCTGCATCGGCCCCGATTTGAGCGAGGTCACGTCCAGCCACAAATGGCCGGCTTCGCGGCCGTCGGCCTGGCTGGCGTACTGGCGGATCAACGCCACCGTGTGCCGGATCGGTGCGGAAAACAGCAGTACGTCGGCGCGTTCAATCAACTCGCGCTCGGACGGATTATCGGCCAGCGCCGGATCGCGGCCGATGACCTGCAAGCCCATCCGCTGCCGGAAGAACTGCGCCAGCCAGCGGCCATAAGCGCCATGGATGCCGACGATGCCGATAACCAGTTGTGCTGCCATGCGTTGGGCTCCCCTGCGTCCTGGGCATTGTAGTGCGCCAACGGCAGGCATGAAAAAAGCGGCCGTTGGCCGCTTTTTCCGGTTGCCCCGCAGGCATCGACATCGCTGGGATCAGGAAGTCATCCGATCCCAGAAGCCCTTGACCCCATCCAGGAACGTCGCCGACTTGGGCGAATGCTTGCGCGCGTCCTCCCCGGAGAAACTGGCTTCGAACTTCTCCAGCAGTTCGCGTTGCTCGGCGGTCAGGTTGACCGGGGTTTCCACCACCACGCGGCAGTACAGGTCGCCCTCGCTGCGGCTGCGCACCGACTTGACGCCCTTGCCACGCAGGCGGAACAGCTTGCCGGTCTGGGTTTCGGCCGGAATCCGGATCTCGGTCTCACCCTTCAGCGTCGGCACCGCGATGGTGTCGCCGAGTGCCGCCTGCGAAATACGGATCGGCACTTCGCAATGCAGGTCGTCGCCATCGCGCTGGAAGATGGCGTGCTCGCGCACCCGCACTTCCACGTACAGATCGCCCGCTGGCGTGCCCGGCGGGCCAGCTTCGCCTTCGCCGGTCAGGCGCACCCGATCGCCGCTGTCGACACCGGCCGGAATCTTCACCGACAACACTTTTTCTTCCTCTACCCGACCGGCGCCATGGCAGGTCTTGCAGGGATTGCGGATGATCTGGCCGCGGCCGCCGCAGTTGGGACACGGCTGCTGCATGGCGAAGATGCCGCGTTGCATGCGGACCTGGCCATGGCCATTGCAGGTGCTGCATTTTTCGGTCTTGCCGTCTTCCGAACCGGAACCGTCGCAGGGTTCGCAGGTCGCCAGGGTCGGAATCTCGATGCGCTTCTCGATGCCGACCACGGCTTCCTCGAGATCCAGCTCCATCACGTAGCCGATATCGGCACCGCGACGGGCGGCACGGGCGCCACCGCCACCAAAGATGTTGCCGAAGATGTCGCCAAAGATATCGCCCATGTCTGGACCACCGGGTCCGCCGGGGCCACCGCCCATGCCGTGTTCGAACGCGGCATGGCCGTGGGCGTCATAGGCACGTCGGCGGGAGGCATCGGACAGGACTTCGTAGGCTTCCTTGCATTCCTTGAATGCCACTTCGGCAGCGGCGTCACCGGGATTGCGATCCGGGTGATGCTTCATCGCGCAACGACGATAGGCCTTCTTCAGCTCTTCGTCGCTGGCACTGCGGGCAACGCCAAGGACTTCGTAGTAATCGCGCTTGCTCATGGGCAGGGACCAGGGACCGGGGATCGGGGACCGGCAGTAGTCGGGGCGACTTGCGTCATGTCGGTTTACTCAAAAAAAACAGGGGCCACACAGACGGACAGCAGGTCCGGGAACCCTCGGTCCCCGGCCCTGCTTCCACTTCAGACGCTTAGGACTTCTTTTCTTCGTCCTTGACCTCGGTGAACTCGGCGTCCACCACGTCTTCGGCCTGCGCGTTGCCAGACGGCTGGCCATCAGCGGCGGGCTGGTCGGCTGCCGCGGCGGCGGCAAACAGGGCCTGGCCGGCTTCTTCCAGGGCCTTGGACTTGGCTTCAATCTGCGCCTTGTCATCGCCCTTCATCGCGGTTTCCAGATCCGCGATGGCCGATTCGACCGGACCAATCACCGCACCGTCGACCTTGCTGCCGTGCTCGGTGATGGCGCTGCGGGTGGCATGGATCAGACCATCGGCGTGGTTGCGTGCCTGCACCAGCTCGTGGAACTTCTTGTCTTCCTCACGGTTGGCTTCGGCGTCCTGGACCATGCGCTGGATTTCTTCCTCGGACAGGCCCGAACCGGCCTTGATTTCGACCTTCTGTTCCTTGCCGGTCTTCTTGTCCTTGGCGGTCACGTGGACGATGCCGTTGGCGTCGATGTCGAACGACACTTCCACCTGCGGCATGCCGCGCGGCGCCGGGTCGATGCCGGACAGGTCGAACTTGGCCAGCGACTTGTTGAAGCGGGCCTGCTCGCGCTCACCCTGCAGCACATGCACGGTCACCGCGGACTGGTTGTCCTCGGCGGTCGAGAAGGTCTGCGAGGCCTTGGTCGGGATGGTGGTGTTCTTTTCGATGATCTTGGTGAACACACCGCCCAGGGTCTCGATGCCCAGGCTCAGCGGGGTCACGTCCAGCAGCAGCACGTCCTTGACGTCGCCGGCCAGCACGCCGCCTTGGATGGCCGCACCCAGTGCCACGGCTTCGTCCGGATTGACGTCCTTGCGCGGCTCGCGGCCGAAGAACTCGGCGACCGCCTGCTGCACCTTCGGCATGCGGGTCTGGCCACCGACCAGGATCACTTCGTTGATCTCGCTGGCGCGCAGGCCGGCGTCGTTCAACGCGGTCTTGCACGGCTCGATCGACTTCTTGATCAGGTCTTCGACCAGCGCTTCCAGCTTGGCCCGGGTCAGCTTGATGTTGAGGTGCTTGGGACCGGAGGCGTCAGCGGTGACGTACGGCAGGTTGACTTCGGTCTGCTGCGAGCTGGACAGCTCGATCTTGGCGCGCTCGGCAGCATCCTTCAGGCGCTGCAGGGCCAACGGATCCTTGCGCAGATCGATGCCCTGGTCCTTCTGGAATTCCTCGACCAGGTAATCGATGACGCGGGCGTCGAAGTCTTCACCACCGAGGAAGGTGTCGCCGTTGGTGGCCAGCACTTCAAACTGCTTCTCGCCGTCGATGTTGGCGATTTCGATGATCGAAACGTCAAAGGTACCGCCGCCCAGGTCGTACACCACGATCTTGCGATCCTGGGTGTCACCCTTGTCCAGGCCGTAGGCCAGTGCCGCGGCGGTCGGCTCGTTGATGATGCGCTTGACGTCGAGACCGGCAATCTTGCCGGCATCCTTGGTCGCCTGGCGCTGGCTGTCGTTGAAGTAGGCCGGCACGGTGATCACGGCCTCGGTGACGGTCTCGCCAAGATAGGCTTCGGCGGTCTTCTTCATCTTCTCCAGCACCTTGGCGGAGATTTCCTGCGGTGCCATCTTGCGGCCTTCGCTGGTCGCCACCCAGGCATCGCCATTGTCATGGGCGAGGATGCTGTACGGGACCAGGTCCAGGTCCTTCTTGACTTCGGCGTCGGTGAACTTGCGGCCGATCAGGCGCTTCACCGCGTAGAAGGTGTTCTTGGGATTGGTGACCGCCTGGCGCTTGGCCGAGGCACCCACCAGCACTTCGCCGTCCTTGGTGTAGGCGACGATGGAGGGCGTGGTGCGATCGCCTTCCGAATTTTCGATGACGCGGGCTTTGCCGCCGTCCATGATGGCCACGCACGAGTTGGTGGTGCCCAGGTCGATACCGATGATCTTACCCATGTGAATGACTCCGTGATGTCTGTCTGTGGCCGGTACAACCCGGCTGATGGAAGCTATGTGGGGGCCGGCGTGGAACATTCAAGCCGGCGCTGCCCTTTTGTATGGCGATGGCAGCGTCGTGCGGCGGGTGATTCAGGGCCGGTCAAAAAAACCAGCCTGTCGCCGCTGACGCGTCAGTCGTGTTTGGCGACCACGACCAGCGCCGGCCGCAGCAGCCGGTCGTTGAGCACATATCCCTTCTGGAATACCTGCACCACGCTGCCCGGCGCCACGCCGGCGGCATCGGTCTGGCTGATGGCCTGGTGCTGTTCCGGATTGAACGGCTGGCCGGTCGGATCGATCACGCTCAGGCCGTTGTCGGCCGCCACCTTCAGCAGTTGCTTGTAGGTCAGGTCGAGGCCATCACGCAGTGGACTGGCTTCGCTGCCGGCAGCGGTCAGCCCGGCATCCAGGCTGTCGAAGACCGGCAGCAGTTCGCCGAGCAGGCGTTCGTTGGCGAACTTGCGCGCCATCTCGACATCGCGGGCCAGCCGCTTGCGCTGGTTCTCCAGGTCGGCGCGTTCCAGCAGGAACGAAGCCCGCAACTGGTCCAGTTCGTTGCGCAGCGTCTCCAGCTCCGACTGCAGCGGATTGTCGGTGGCCGGCTCGCCGGTGGTCGGATCAAGGTCTGAATCGTGTTCGTTTTGGCTCATGTCAGGTTCCATCGCAGCGACTCCTGCCGCGTGATGTAACCACCTATGGGGCCGTGGTTTCCGGTTTCAAGGCTGCGCCAAGGATATTGGCGGCGGCTTCGACCACCGGGATGACCCGCTGGTAAGCCATCCGGGTTGGCCCGATGACACCGAGGACGCCGAGTACCTGGCCGCCGGAACCATACGGCGCGGTCACCAGCGAGACGTTCTCAAGTGGCGCCAGTCCGGTCTCTTCGCCAATGAAGATGCGCACGCCCGGTGCCTGGATGGTGCGCTCCAGCAGCTGCAGGATGTCACGCTTGCGGGCGAAGGCTTCAAACAGCTCGCGCAGGCGGTCCATGTCCGACAGATCCTGCACCCCCATCAGCTTGGTCTGCCCGGCCATGACCATGTCATCGCCGGCCGGGGCCAGGGTCTGCTCGGCCAGGTCCAGGGTCTGCGCCAGCAGCCCTTCCATCTCGGCGCGGGTGGCGCGCAGGTCATGCAGCAGGCTGGCGCGGATGTCGGTCAGCGGGCGGCCGGCGAAATGGGCATTGAGGTAGTTGGCAATCCGTTCCAGCTGCGAACGCTCGTAGACCTCGCGGGTTTCGATGACCCGGTTCTGCACTTCGTTGTCGGCAAATACCAGGATGGTCAGCACCCGGCGCCCATCCAGCGCCACGAAATCGATGTGCTTGAAGGCGAACTGCTCGCGCTTGGGCGCACTGACCACGCCGACGAAATGGGTCATCGCCGACAGCAGCTCCGACGCGCTGCCCAGCAGCGCCTGGGTGCCGGCGCCGGCAGGCAGCTCCGAACGCAGCCGTGCCACTTCGCTGTTGCCCAGTGACTTGACCTGCAACAGGCTGTCGACGAAGACCCGGTAGCCCTGCGCGGTCGGGATGCGCCCGGCCGAGGCGTGCGGCGAGCTCAGCAGCCCTACTTCCTCCAGCTCGGCGAGGATGTTGCGGATGGTCGCGGCGCTGACGTCCAGCCCGGCATGCCGCAGCAGGGTCTGCGAGCCGACCGGTTCGCCATCATGGATGTAGCGGCCAATCAGCGTGCGCAGCAGCTGGCGGGCGCGTGGGTCCAGGCGGGCGTGGGCATCGTTCATGTCCTCTAGATAACGCCGCCGGCGACGCTTTGCAAGAAAGGGCTGCTGCCCGCGATCCGCCAGTTGACCCTCACCGCCAGTCTCAGCAAATGCGCCGGCAGGCCGTACAATCGCGCCCCATGCTTACTCATCTAGCGATCAAGGATTTTGCCGTGGTCCGTGCCGCCGAACTGGAGTTCGGCGCCGGGATGACGGTCATCTCCGGTGAAACCGGTGCCGGCAAGTCGTTGCTGGTGGACGCCCTGGGCTTTCTGTCCGGCCTGCGCGCCGACAGCGGCGTGGTCCGCCATGGCGCCGAACGCGCCGAGTTGTCGGCCGAGTTCAGTCCGGCCGACGCCTCCCCTGCCCTGCGCTGGCTGCGCGACAACGAGCTGGACGAGGACGGCCATTGCCAGTTGCGGCGGGTGATCCGCGCCGATGGCGGTTCGCGGGCCTGGATCAACGGCCGCAGCGTGACCCTGACCCAGCTCTCGGAACTGGCCGCCACCCTGGTCGAAATCCACGGCCAGCACGAGCATCAGGCGCTGCTGGCCAAGCCCAGCCAGTTGCAGCTGCTCGACGCCTATGCCCGCAACGACAAACTGCGGGTGGCGGTGGCCCAGGCCGCGCGCCAGTGGTCGGAGCTGCTGCGCGAACGCGACCAGTTGTCCGGCCAGGGCGATGTCTCCGACCGCATCAACTATCTGGAACACCAGCTGGCCGAGCTGGCACGCGAGGAACTGGAGCCGGCCGCGATCGACGCGCTGGTCGCCAGCCACAAACGGCAGGCGCATGCCAGCACCCTGATCGAAGCCTGCGACCTGGCCTACGCGCGGCTGTCCGGTGAAGAGGAACCTTCGCTGGGCCAGCAACTGCAGCAGACCCGCAACGAGCTGGCGCGGCTGGTCGAACACGATCGCCGGCTCAGCGATGTCGACGGACTGCTGGAAAACGCCAACATCCAGCTCGATGAGGCGCTGGCCCTGCTGGCGCAGGTCCGCGACGATCTGGACAGCGATCCGGCGCAACTGGCGTCGATGGAACGCAAGCTGGGCCGGGTCCATGATCTGGCGCGCAAGCACCGCATCACCCTGCACGAGCTGGCGGCGCACCGCGATGGCATTGCCGCCGAGCTGGAAAGCCTGCGCGGCGCAGGTGAGCGGCTGGACAAGCTCAACGGTGAGATCGAAGCAGCCAAGCAGCAATGGCGCGCGGCCGCCGACAAGCTCGGCAAGTCGCGCAAGGCCGCGGCCAAATCGCTGTCCACCGATACCACCGCGCTGATTGCCGAGCTCGGCATGGGCGGTGGCCGGTTCGAGATCCAGCTGGAGCCGATAGAGGGCGAGCGCCCCGATGCCAACGGCGCCGAGCGGGTGGAATTCCTGGTCGCCGCCAACGCCGGGCAGCCGCCGCGGGCGCTGCGCAAGGTCGCCTCCGGCGGTGAACTGTCACGCATTTCGCTGGCCATCGAAGTGGCCGCGCTGGGGCTGGATGCAGTGCCGACGATGGTGTTCGACGAAGTCGATTCCGGCATCGGCGGCGGTGTCGCCGAGATCGTCGGCCAGAAGCTGCGCGCCCTCGGCGCCAAGCGCCAGGTGCTGTGCGTGACCCACCTGCCGCAGGTCGCCGCCCAGGGCCACGCCCATTACCGGGTCAGCAAGGCACCAGTCGAAGGCATGACCCAGAGTGCGGTTGAAGCGCTGTCGAGCAAGCAGCGCGAAGAGGAGCTGGCGCGGATGCTCGGCGGCGTCGAAGTCAGCAAGGAAGCCCACGCCGCGGCCCGCAAACTGCTGGCGGCAGCCACCTGAGCCCACTCCCCGCCGTAGAGCGGAGCTCGCTCCGCTAGCGTAGGACACGTAGAGCGGAGCTTGCTCCGCTAGCGCAGGATCACCTAGAGCAGAGCTTGCTCCGCTACCGCAGGATCACGTAGAGCGGAGCTTGCTCCGCTAGCGCAGAATCACGGAAAACAGAGCTCGCTCCGCTGCTGCAACGTCGCGCAAAAACGCCGCTTGCTCCGCTGCCGTTGGCGGAATACCGGAACCCTGTTCAAGAAGCGTCAAAAAGCAGCGGAGCAAGCTCCGCTCTACGGGGCGGGTCAGCGCTTCTTGCGTACGTACAGCACCAGTGAATGCTCTTCCAGGATGTAGCCATGCCTGTCGGCGATCTCCTGCTGCAGCTTCTCGATTTCGACGCTTTCGAACTCGATGATCTTGCCGGTGTCGACATCGACCATGTGGTCGTGGTGATGGCCGCGGTCCAGCTCGTAAACCGCCTGGCCGCCCTCGAAATTGTGCTTGAGCACCAGACCCGCCGCTTCGAACTGGGTCAGTACCCGGTAGACCGTGGCGAGGCCGATTTCATCACCGTGATCCAGCAACTGGCGGTAGATGTCCTCGGCGGTCAGGTGCCGCGAGGCCTTGGCTTCCAGCAGCTCCAGGATGCGCATCCGCGGGTGGGTGACCTTCAGGCCAACCTTGCGTAGGTCTTGAGATTCCATTGGCGTCTCCGTTCATAGTCGGTTTAGCGCCAGCTGCCTGTCATTTGGTTGCGGCGGTCGCGGGAAGTGTATCATCGGTGTGATTTCATTCTGTATGCCTCTCATGCGCAAATTCCTGCTGGTCGCCGTCCTAGCTACCGCCACTTCCGGCTGCGGCATCCTGTACAAACAACCGATCTACCAGGGCAATCTGCTCGAAGAAAGCAACGTGGCCCAGTTGCAGAAAGGCCAGAGCAAGCAGCAGGTGCAGGCATTGCTGGGGACGCCGTCGGTGGCCGATCCGTTCCACGCCCAGCGCTGGGATTACACCGCCAGCGAGCGCACCAATCGCCGCGGCACCACCGAGGTCAAGAACCTCACGGTGTTCTTCGAGAATGACGTGGTCAGCAACTGGGAAGGCGAATACTTCCCGGAAAACGACCTGGAGTTGAGCAGGGACGTGCGCAAGTTCGGCCCCAACCTGGCCAAGGATAAAAAGAAGGGTCGCGGCGGCTGACCGTGCTGCCGGTCGTACTGGCCGGCCTTCTGTTCCATCGAATGCATGCATGACCCGACTGCGCGGTCTGACCGGGCCGCGGCGCCGTGGTCCGGCCACGCCGCTGCCAGTGCCAGCAACCCCATCCGCAAGCAGCCCTGCCAATAGCCGGCGCGTTACTCAGCGCGGCTTGCTGGCGCGGCGCCGGCGCGCTTCCTTCGGGTCCAGCTGCAGCGGTCGCAGTAGTTCCAGACGATCGCCAGCCTGAAGCACCCTGTCGGCATCGACCGCTACCCCGAACACCGCGTAACCGCTGATTTCCGGGTCATCAGCCCAGCCGCAGGCGGCCAGTGCCTGGGCCACGGTAGTGCCGGCTGGCAACCGCAGTTGCCGCGCCTCATGCCGGTGCGGCCAGGCGCGGATGACTTCAATCTCCAGCACGAGCGCTCATTCGTCGTCGGCGCGGTCGGCCACGCGGACGAAATCATCGACCATCCGGTCGGCCAGCGCCTGGAAACCCAATGTCATCGCCGGCAACAGCAGCCGGCTGCCGGGCTCGAACTCCAGCGTCAGCAGCACTTTGCAGGCGCTTTCGTCGAGCGCATGGAAATCCCATTGCCCGTGCAGCTTGCGGAACGGTCCGTCGACCAGCTGCATGTCGATGCGATGCGGGCGGTCCAGGGTGTTGCGGGTGGTGAACCAGGTGCTCAGCGCGCCCAGGCCCAGGTCCAGCCGTGCCACCATGTGCTTGTCGGAGGATTCCTGGACCTGCGCCTGCTTGCACCAGTCAAACCGGCGCGGATAGGCGGAAACGTCGTTGACCAGGTCGAACATCCGGCTGGCGGCATGTTCGACCAGTGCACTTCTGCGAATGATGGGCATTGGACTCGCTTGTATTTACGCCTTCGGCGACAATGGACGGATGGCCAAGAAACCTGACAAGAATAAAGCAACCGGCACCATCGCGTTGAACAAACGCGCCCGCCACGAATACCACCTCGAGGAACGTTTCGAGGCCGGACTGGCGTTGCAGGGCTGGGAGCTCAAGGCGATTCGCGCCGGGCGGGCCAACATCGGCGAGAGCTACGCAACCATCCGCAACGGTGAAATTTTCCTGTTCGGTGCGCAGATTACCCCGCTGCTGCAAGCCAGCACCCACGTGGTGGCCGACGACCGGCGCACCCGCAAATTGTTGCTGCACCGGCGTGAAATCGACGTTCTGGTCGGCAAGGTCGAGCGCGATGGCTATACCGTCATCCCCACGGCGCTGTACTGGAAAGGCAACAAGGTCAAAGCCGAGCTGGCGCTGGCCAAGGGCAAGCAGTCGCATGACAAACGCGCGGCCAGCAAGGACCGCGACTGGGAACGCGAGAAATCACGGGTCATGCGTCGCCACAACCGCGACGCCTGAGTCCGGCGGCGGTAACTCAGGTCGCCGCCAGCATCTGCATCAGGTTGGGCACGCCCCTGCCCTGCGCGTAAGCGTCGCGGCCGATATCGGTGGCGTGTTGCAGCAGCAACTGCTTGACCCGGTCGGGGAAACCAATGAACTCGCGCCGCACCGACAGGAACCCGGCCACCAGTCCCGACACATGCGGCGCCGCCATGCTGGTGCCGCTCATCTCGACCACCCAGGTGCCCGGATCGTCGGCGCGGAAATCGTAATGCGCCGAGATGATCTTCTCGCCCGGCGCGACCACGTCCGGCTTGCCACGGCCATCGGCGGTCGGACCGCGCGAGGAGAAATAGGACACCCCGTACGAGTGCGGGTTGCTCTTGTGCACCGAGCCAACCGCGATGGCTTCTTCCAGGTTGGCCGGATCACCGATGCTCAGATCGACATTCAGCGGATACGGCTGGCCATCACTCTGCACCAGCCACGCCAGTCCCTCGTTGCCGGCCGCCAGCACCACCACCACGCCCTGTCGCCATAGCCGGCGCAGCTCGTTGCACAACGGGGTGAATCCGCAACCATAGCTTTCGACATCGAAGTAGCCGCCCAGGCTCAGGTTGATGCCGTGGATGACCAGTTGCCCGGCCTGCTCGTTGATCTCGGCGACCTGCTGCACCGCCTTGATGATCCACGAATCGCGACCATTGCCGTTGTCGTCCAGCACCTTGAACCCGTACAGGCTGGCCTGCGGGGCAATGCCGCAGAACTGCAGCGGATCCGGCTGGCCGGGTATCGGCGCGATGCACTGGCCGGCGATGATCCCGGCGACGTGGGTGCCATGGCCATTGCGATCCATTCGCGCGAACACCTCGCCATCGCCGCGCTGCAGTTTTTTTGCTTTGCCGCGGCGGGTGCAGTCCCACTGCGCGAGGACCACATCATGCTGGCCGGCGGAATGGAAGTGCGGATGATCGGCGGCAATGCCGGTGTCCAGTACCGCCCAGCCAATCTTCTGTCCCAGCGCGTGGTACGACGCCTGAGCGGCATCGGCATGGATGACGCTGCGCGACTGGTTGAGCAGAGCGCTCTTGGCCGCATCACGCCACAGCCGCTTGAAACTCAGTTGCTGGTAGTCATTGCGCAGGGTTTCGACTTCAAAGCGGGTCAACCGCGCCGACACGAAGCGATGCAGGCTGTCTTCCAGTTCGATCACATCGTCCAGCTGCTCGCCGGACAGGCCGGTGGTCTGCCGCGCCAGTTGCCGGATCCGCGCCAGCAATGCCGCGCGTACCTGGTCGACCTCGCCATCCAGCGCCAGCTTGTCGAGTTCGATCAACACATCATGGCGGTGCGCCGGGCCCATCGCTTCCAGCCGGTCGGAAAGGTCCTTCAGCAACACCGTGTTGGAGACCGGCTGATCGAAGCCGACGCCGACCACGTCACGCACTTCCTTGCGCACCTGCGGGATCGACAGATAGCCGGAACCGGAATGCGGATTCTGCTGCCAGTCCGGATTGATGCGTGCGCCATCGACGTTGACAAAGCGCCCGTTGGCGCCGGCGATGTCGTTGCCCAGATCCTCGTCCAGCGCCACCGGATCCAGATGATCGGCGACGTTGACCCAGCGCCGCACGCAGGCGGGAAACTGCAGCTTCCGCTTGCCGCTCCACTGCTTGAACATGCTGCGCACGCTGGGCAGCCCCAGCGGCGAGCCCAGGGTGACGAACAACGCCACCTCGTACTGCTCGGCCGCCAGTTCGCGCAACACGTCATAGGCGATCATCGAGCCCTGGCTGTGCGCGACCACCACGAATGGCCCGCCACCCGCATTCATCCGTTCCTTCAAACTTTGTCGCATTGCCTCGCGTCGCGCCTTGACGAAAAAGAAGTCGTGCACGTCCTGCAACAACGCCGCCGAAATCATCTTCAACAGGGCACGGTTGAGGAAGCCGGCCACGCCCTTGGCTGCTGGCGAACCCGGCAGTGGCGCCGATACCTCCAGCTCGGCCAGCATCTGCTGCAGCAACAGGCGTTCCCGCTCGCTGTCGGCGATCTCGTCGGCCAGCTCGTCCAGATTGCGCTGGGCCGGGTCCAGCCCCAACGCGGTCAGCACGCGTGCTTCGGCCTGGTTGAGGATTGGTCCCTCATCGCGCTCACCCGCCGTGCCCGGTTCCGGGGTCGGGTAGCGGACCCGGTTGACCCAGTAAGCCATGCGCGTGCGTTCGCCCATGCCGCGACCGAACAAGGCGTTGTCCCACTGTCGCCGCAGCACTTCGGCCGGGGGCTTGTTGCCGATACCGTGCACATAGATGACGGTGCGGGCCTGCCCTTGCGCCATCGTCATCAAGGCTGCTGGCGAGGTGCTGGCGTCGACGGCTTCTGCGCTGGCCTTGGTGCTGCCGCCACGGCGACGCGTTTTCGCGGCGGGCTTGTCCACCGTCTTGCGCCCTGGCCTGGCCGCCGGCGTGCGCGGCCCTGCGCGCTTGTCCGCCGCGCCGGTGGTGCCGCCAGCGGACGTGCCAGCCTTGCTGGGCGTGCGTTTGCGGGCGTTCTTGGAGGGGGTCTTCCTGGCTGCCATGGGGGTCGCTCCTGCTGCTGTCGTCCAGGCCAACGTATCGGCCAACCGTCGCAGGCCATGGTGGATCAGGTGAAGCCGCCGTGACCGGTACCGCCCGCACACTTGTGAGCAGCCATCCCCGCCCCTACACTGTGTCGGTCAGCGAAATCTGATTCCCGGGGGTGCACTGGCTTCGACGGGGGTTGCGAAATTGCTTGGCGCATGCCGAGGGGGCGACTTTCCTCGTTAATCCAGTAGCAAACTTTTAGTTGCCAACGACGACAACTACGCTCTCGCCGCTTAAGGCGTAAGCCCCGAACCCACTTGTGCCCGTGCTCGTGGATGTAGGGTCATTATCACGGAACCGGCTGTGACGGCTGCCTGTCAGTCATGGCTTAACCGAAACAGGCTGGTTTCCGGGTGCGCTTTGCGTGCCGTGCTGCCCGGCGACGAGATCTAACGGAACGCTAAGCATGTAGTGCCGGGGATGGAGTACCTTCGGACGGCGGTTCGATTCCGCCCACCTCCACCAACAAACGCTGTTAAATCAGCAACTTAGGCCGCCTTTATGGCGGCCTTTGTCTTTGTATGGATCGTGGTGCGGATATGCATTTGCCATTCGCGTAATCAACCCCGGTGCAAGGACGTTCTGGTCGGGATCACGCCGGGCCCCACCCAGATGGTCAATGCCAGCAACGAGGCGCGGCGCGCACTTCAGGCGGGCAAGTCCAGCACGGAAGCGATCCAGGCTGCCAAGAGCGTCGGCGCCTTCAGTGGCGATCCGTTGCGGAGCAACCTGATCAATCAGCTCAACCATTGCGGCTTTCACAAGTGGCTCGGCCTGAGCGATTCGGCATGTTCTCCAGCTCGCGACAACTGGTGCAGACCACCTCCCTTCTGCGCTATCCGGTGTTCGTCAAGGGCGACGATTACCGTGGCTCACCGGACATGACTAAGCACCCTTTGCTTAGGAAATACCTGCTGGAGAACTTCGCGGCGGAGGTCGAGGAACTGAAGGATGCCGTGTTCGCTGGGCTCGGCCGCAGGTCCATAAGGCGCTGGATCGTCTGATCCAGGAGCGGGTGCGGTCAGTTGTTTTTGGTTGATGTATACGACTTCCATCTTGGTCCCCTTCCGAATGAGTTGGCAGGAGTCCATGAAGGCGCTGTTCCGCCGACGAGCCAAGGTAATTCTTGGGAACGCAGCTACTCCGGCAGATCGTTCAGTTCGTAGCTGGTACTGCGCCCACCCGCATCCGATTTGCGCAGCACGCCCCGCATCAGTAGATTGTTGATGTCACGCAGAGCCGTGTCCGGCGAACACTTGGCAATGGCCGCCCACTTGCTGCTGGTGAGCTTGCCTTCGAAGCCGTCGAGCAGTTTGTTGAGCAACTTCACCTGTCGCTCGTTCAAAGGCGTGGTCGCCCAGCGCTGCCAGAACCGCGCCTTGGTCAGCACGGCATCGAGCGTGTGCTGTGCCTGGTCGACGGCGCGATGGAGGGTATCGAGGAACCACGCAAGCCACTCGGTGACGTCCATCGAACGCTTCTGCGTCCGCTCCAGGATGTCGTAGTACGCCTTGCGCTCGCGCTGGATCTGCGCCGACAAACTGTAGAAGCGCTGCGGGCTACCGTCGGCACGCGCCAGCAGCAGGTCGCCAATAGCCCGGGCGATACGACCATTGCCGTCATCGAACGGGTGCAAGGTGACGAACCACAGGTGGCCGAGGCCGGCCCTGAGCAGCGGCGGTTCGTTCGATGTGCCATTCAGCCAGTCGAGGAAACGGCTGGTTTCGACTTCCAAACGGTCAGCTGGCGGTGCCTCGAAATGCACACGCTGTCGGCCAATCCGGCCAGACAGCACCTGCATCGGGCCACTGGTATCGTCACGCCAGCCGCCGACCTTGAGCTTGGAAAGACCTGAGTAGCCGGTGGGAAACAGTGCGGCATGCCAGCCGAACAGACGTTCACGCGACACCGGTGCATGACAGTTGACGGTGGCGTCGAGCACCATCTCGACCACGCCCTCGACGTGGCGATCTACCGGAGCGAGCGCGCCGATGTCCACGCCCAGCCTGCGGGCAATGGACGAACGCACGGATTCGACGTTGAGTTGCTCGCCCTCGATCTCACTGGTCTTGACTACGTCCTCGGTGAGCGCCGCGAGGATCGCCTGGTCACGTAATGCCAGGCCGACGTCGGCCAGACGCCCCATCAATAGACCCTGGGCACGACTGACCTCGGCCATGGGTCCAGCCAGTACCGCCAGGTCGAAGCGCCAAGCCGGCCAGTCGCTGGCCTGCCAGATGTATTTGTAATCGCCGCTATTCATGCGGAGATTATGGGGCGCAATCTCCGCATGCGCAAGTCAATCTCCGCAGCTTGTGCGGTGAATGTGGACACTATTCGCCGCATCGCGGATCACCTTGTCCTAGGGATGGGTGTAAGTAGGGGGATTATTGGTAGTGGCATCGGACGCGGCTTCGATTCCCGCTTCCGGATTTGAACTGGCTTCGGAGAGCGGATGAGGTTGAGCAGCCTTTTCGGTGACCCATCAGAGCGAAAAACCTGTTCGAACGTCCGGTGCCGAATAGCACATCGGCAGGCTTTTGGCCCGGTTTGCACGGATTCGCAGCAGCCCGCAGCGTTTCAATTCCGTACTTTCAATAGTCGTTTGGTGCGGGGTGCTGACCCGCCACCAACACAAAGGGCCTGGATAGCCTCCAGGCCCTTTGTGTTTCTGTCGGTCTGTGGTTCCGGTTCAAAACCCCCAACCGGCAACGGTTGGGGGTTTTTCTTTCAGACCGTCTGCGCTTCCGGTTCCGGTTCCACTTGCGGTTGCGGCAGCGTGGCCGGGTCCAGGCGTGAGCCGGAGATGCCGTAGAAGACGATGTAGCCGTAGCACAGCAGCGGCAGCAGGAACGAGGCGTGCAGGCCGATGCGGTCGGCCAGTACGCCTTGCAGGTACGGCACGATGGCGCCGCCGACGATGGCCATGATCAGCAGGCTGGAGGCTTTGCTGGTCAGCGGGCCGAGGCGTTCGATGCTGAGGGCGAAGATGGTCGGGAACATGATCGAGTTGAACAGGCCGACGCCAATCACGCTGTACATCGCCACCGCGCCGCTGCCGAGCAGGGTCACCGCCAGCAGCACGATGTTGGCTGTCGCGAACAGCGCCAGCAGTTTGCGCGGCGAGAAGCGGACCATGATCGCCGAGCCGGCAAAGCGGCCGACCATCGCCAGGGTCCAGTAGATCGAGACGTAGCGCGAGGCTTGCTGCTCACTGAAATTGCCGATCGACGGCAGCGACAGGTAGTTGACCAGGAAGCTGCCGATGGCGACTTCGGCACCGACGTAGAAGAAGATTGCCAGCACGCCAAAGCGCACGTGGCGATGGCGCAGTGCATCGCCGAGGGTGTGCTTGACCGGGTCGGCCTGCTCGGTGGTGCCGCGCAGCGCCGGCAGCCGGAACAGGTATACGAACGCCGCCAGCAGGAACAGCACCACCGCCAGGCCGATATATGGCCCCTGCACCGAATGCGCTTCCTGGGCGCGGTAGGCCAGTTGCTCGGCCGCCGGCATCGCCGCGATCTGGTCGGCGCTCTGCACGGTGTTGCCGAGGATCAGCATGCCGCCAATCCACGGCGCGATTGCGGTGCCGAGCGAATTGAGTGCCTGGGCCAGGGTCAGCCGGCTGGAGCTGGTCTGCTCCGGTCCCAGCAGCGCCACATACGGATTGGCCGCCACCTGCAGCACGGTGATGCCGGTCGCCAGCACGAACAACGCCGCCAGGAAGGCCTCGTAGATGCGCAGTTCGGCCGCCGGCCAGAAGCCCAGTGCGCCGATGCCGGCGATCACCAGTCCGGCGATGATGCCCTTCTTGTAGCCCAGCCGCGCCACCAGCCAACCGGCCGGCAGCGACATCAGGAAGTAGGCACCGAAAAAGGTGAACTGGACCAGCATCGCGCGGGCGAAGTTGAGTTCGAACACCGCTTTCAGGTGCGGAATCAGGATGTCGTTGAGGCAGGTCAGGAAGCCCCACATGAAGAAGATGGTGGTGACCACCGCCAGCGCCGCACGGGGTGTGACCTCGGGCAGGGATGACGATGGACGGGCAGCTTGCGGAATAGGTGCGCTTGGCATGGATGGATGCTTCTCAGCGAATGAAGGTGGGAAACGAGGATCAATGATCAGGTGCGCGGCATGCCGCTGCTTTCCCCGCATGCAGGCGCCCCCCGCTGCGATAGTACAAGTTGTCGGCGGCTCTGTGGCGGCGACTGGTTACCGTAAACACGCACCCACTGCGGACACCCCCTGCGCAAGGCCTGCCCGCACCCGCGCGAATCGACCGTATCGACCACCCGGTATCGCGGCGGGGCCGCCACACCGGTGAGCTCAGCTATCCGGATCCTGCGGCTCCCCCTGCCCCGCGCAACGCCGCCGGCTGGGCTCTTGTCGTCGTAGTAGTGGCGGTTCCGCAGGTCCAGAACACGGTGCCAGGCACCGTGCTCCGCCGCAGGGTGTTGCCTGCAACCGCTTTAGAACCAGAACCGGACCCCGGCAACCCAGTGGACTGCATCGCGGTCGGCGCCTTCGCTACGACTGAAGTCAGCGGTGTTGCCGTACTGGCGCTCCCACGACACGCCGATGTACGGGGCGAACTGGCGGCTGATTTCATAACGCAGGCGCACACCGGCTTCGCTGCTGGCCAGGCCCTGGCCAATACCGCGAGCCGCATCATCCTTGGCGTACAGTTCGACTTCCGCCTGCCACTGCAGGATCCAGCGGTTGCTGAGCAGCGTGTCGTATTCGATCTCGAAATTGAACGCGCCCTGCCCGTCTTCCCCAATGTAGGCAGTGGCCTGGACCTCGAATTTGTACGGCGCCAGGCCCTGCACGCCAATGGCCAGGAAGTCCTGCGAGGCGGCTTCACCAAAGTCATGGCGGATGCCGGCGACCACGTCCCACCAGGCCGACACGCTGCGTCCGTACAGCAGTTCGAGGTTGCCCGACTCGAGCTTGCCATCGACGCTTTCGCCTTCGCTGCGCAGCCACACACGGTTGAGGTCGGAACCGGCCCAGGCGCTGGTTTCCCAGCCCCAACCGCGGCCTTCATCGGCATCCCAGACTTCCAGCCGATCGGTCAGCCAGTAGCTGTGCAGGCCGTCACCGTGCATATGCATCGGCGCCAGCGGTGCGAATGCGGCAGCACGATCAGCGTCACTGGGCAACGGGATCGGCGTCAGTGGTTTGGCTGCTTCCTGTCCACCGTGACCGGCATGGCTTTCGCCCGGATCCGTGGACAACGATAAGGTTGGCTGCGCATGCGCTGCGTGATCGTGGGCCGCTGCCTCGGCAGGCGTGGAGCTGGACTGATGCGCTTGATGCTCTGTGTGTTGCTGGGCCCAGGCCGGCACCGACAATGCCGCCAGCAGCGGCAGTACACCCGCAACCAGCCGCGGATATGGAGGCAGGCTCATTCGCGCACCTCCACCGTCCGCATCATCCCCGATTCCATGTGGTACAGCAGATGGCAGTGATAGGCCCAGCGCCCCAGTGCGTCGGCACGGACCCGGTAGCTGCGGCGGGTCCCCGGTGGCATGTCAACGGTGTGCTTGCGCACCTGGAAGCGGCCGTTCTCGTCCTCCAGATCGCTCCACAGCCCGTGCAGATGGATCGGATGGGTCATCATGGTGTCGTTGACCAGCACGATGCGCATGCGCTCGCCATAGTTGAGGCGCAGCGGAGCGGCGCTGGCGAACTTGATGCCGTCGAACGACCAGGCGAATTTTTCCATGTGCCCGGTCAGGTGCAGTTCGATTTCGCGGCCGGGTTCGCGACCATCGGGATCGTCGAAAGTGCTCTTCAGATCGGCATAGCTCAGCACCCTGCGGCCGTTGTCGCGCAGGCCGATGCCGGGATCGTCCAGCCGCGGCGTCGGTGACATTGTCTGCATGTCGACCAGTGGATTGCCTTGTTCGCTGGCCGGATGCGTCTGCATCGCAGCCGATGGCATCGGCATCTGCATGTGGCCACCGCAGCTGCCTTCCATGCCTTTCATCGATGCCATGTCGTGACCGGCGGCGTGTTGCATGTCAGCGTGACCGGCATGGCCGCCATGGCCCATGTCGTCCATGCTCAGGATCGGTCGCGGATCCAGCGCCGGGACCGGCGCCCGCAAGCCCTCGCGTACTGCCAGCGTGGCGCTGACATAGCCGGTGCGGCCCATGTCCTGGGCAAAGATGGTGAAGGCGTCCTGGCCGCTGGGCTCGACGATGACATCGAAGGTCTCGGCGACCGCAATCCGGAACTCGTCGACGCTGACCGGATGCACGTACTGGCCATCGGCGGCGACCACGGTCATCTTCAGACCGGGGATGCGGACGTCGAAATAGGTCATCGCCGAGCCGTTGATGAAGCGCAGCCGGACCTTCTCGCCACTGCGGAACAGCCCGGTCCAGTTGCCCAGGCCGGTGGTGCCATTGATCAGGTAGGTATAGGTGTTGGCGTTGACGTCGGACAGGTCGGTCGGGGTCATCCGCATCCGCCCCCACGCGCCGCGATCCCGCAGCGTGGACGTCCATCCGGAGCGGCCGACATCGGCGGCGAAATCGGCCAGTGTGCGCATCGAATGATTATCATAGGCCGCCATCTTCTTCAGCCGGTTGAACAGCGCGGCGCCATCGAGATCGGTCCAGTCCGACAACAGCACCACGTGTTCTCGGTCATAACTGAAGGGTTCCGGCTCGGCGGCGTCGATGATGATGGCGCCGTACAGGCCGGCCTGCTCCTGGAAACCGGAGTGGCTGTGGTACCAGTAGGTGCCATTCTGGTTGACATCGAACCGGTAGCGCCAGGTTTCGCCACGGTGGATGCCGTCGAAACTCAGGCCCGGCACGCCATCCATGTTGGCCGGCAGGATCATGCCGTGCCAGTGGATCGAGGTCGAATGGCCATGGATGGATCCGGCCGGCAAGGCGTTGCTGACCCGCAGTTCGACCTGGCTGCCTTCGCGCCATCGCAGCAACGGCGCCGGCAGCGAGCCATTGACGGTGATCGCGGTGCGGCTGCGACCGGTGAAGTCCACCGGGGTTTCGCCAATGACCAGATCGAACTGATCGCCGCTGAGTTGCTGCATGCGCGGCGCGCGCGCACCAGACCAGGCACTGCCGGGAGCCAGCCCAAGGCCGGCGATCACGCCACCAGCGGCCAGGCCCTGCACGAATCGGCGACGTGAACAGCTGGCGGCACCGTAACGGCCGCCAGTAGGAAGAGAAGACATGTGAGACTCCATGGATGACATCAATCAGACCACGACCGCGCGCAGGCTGCTGCATGCACGGACGGACGTGAAGCAACGACGCGCCGTGATGGCGCGAAGGATGTCAGCCGATCGGAGGCCGGATGATGGCCAGCCGCGCGGGCGGTGCCAGGCCGTTGTGCAGCGGATGCACCGGACCGGCGTGGCCAGGTGAAGCCAGCTGCCAGGCAATGCCGCTATGGCTCAGCGGGACATGCTGGGCGCAGGCGCAATCGCAGTCCTGTGGTTGGCAGCAATCGCCGCCAGCAGTCGCAGCCGGCAGCGGCTTTTTCGCGGACGCTTGCTCATGGCAATCCGCCATCGCCCTGTCCATGCCCGCGTGATCGATCGCGGTGGCAGTGGCGACCGCAGCACCGGCGCTGGCATGCGGCGACACCGATGCGCCGGCCACCGCGATGCCGTTGAAGACCAGCATCAGGACCAGCAACAGGGACAGCCAGGGACGGGACGCGCGCATGCCGGGCAGGATAATCGAAACCGCTGCTGGAAACCTGACCGCCGCCGAACCCCCTGCTCAACTGTCGGCAATGCGGGTGACGACGACCGAGCTCGCCGGCAAGTGCCGGAAACAAGACAGCCGTCGCGCTCGACGCGACGGCTGCTGGAGACGCTGGCCGCAATCGCGGCGCAGGGATTTACTTGCCGATCCTGGCGTATGTACCCTTCAGGGCGACACCGGCGACGAAGGTGCCCGCGTAGCATTCGTAGCTGGTCGGGCTCTTGAATTCCTTCTGCCTGTAATAGCTGTACATGTCGATGACCGCGTTGGCGCCCTGTGCCTTGGCCTTGTCCTGGAACGCCTTGAGGATGCCCAAGGTGACCCAGCGGCAGGCTTCCTCATCGGACTTGTTGGCGGCATTGGTCTTGCGGTTGGCCATGTCCTCGCTCATCCGCGATGCCACCGCCGGGTGCGACTGGCCGGCCAGGTAGAACTTGACGCTGCCATCAATGCCCACTTCCTTGGCCTGCGGCGAATCCACCAGTTCCTGCAGCGACAGCTCCAAGCGGGTATCGCGGGCCTGTGCCAGCGGGCTGGCCAGCAGCAGGATCAGCAGCGTGGTGGTCAGAATTCGTTTCATGGTGTTGCTCCTTGGGTTGGAAAAATCAGTCGTGCCAGCGGCGGAAAATCATCGAGGTATTGATGCCGCCGAAGGCGAAGTTGTTGCTCATGACGTACTCGGCCTGCAGTTCGCGGCCTTCGCCGACGATGTAGTCGAGTTCGGCACAGCGTGGATCACGCTGTTCAAGATTCAGGGTCGGCGCGAACCAGCCTTCACGCATCATGCCGATGCTGGCCCATGCCTCCAGTGCGCCGCATGCGCCCAGGGTATGGCCGATGTAGCTTTTCATCGAGCTGATCGGAATCCGCGCGCCAAACACCTGCGCGGTCGCGTGGCTTTCGGCGATGTCGCCATGGTCGGTGGCGGTGCCGTGGGCGTTGACGTAATCAATCTGCTGCGCTGACAGGCCGGCATCGTCCAAGGCCAGGCGCATGGCCTGGGCCATCGTCGCCGCGCTCGGCTGGGTCACGTGCTGGCCATCACTGTTGCTGCCATAGCCGACCATTTCGGCAAGGATGCTGGCGCCGCGGGCACGTGCGTGTTCGTACTCTTCCAGCACCAGGGTGCAGGCGCCCTCGCCGGTGACCAGGCCATCGCGCTGGCTGTCGAACGGCCGCGGCGTGGTCTGCGGCTGGTCGTTGCGCACACTGGTCGCGAACAGGGTGTCGAACACCGCCGCGGCGGTGGCGTCCAGTTGCTCGGCGCCACCGGCCAGCATCGCTACCTGCTTGCCGGCGCGGATGACCTCGTAGGCCGAACCGATGCCCTGGCTGCCCGAAGTGCAGGCGCTGGAAGTGGTGATGACGCGCCCGGCCAGACCGAAGAACACGCCAATGTTGACCGGCGCGGTATGGCTCATCATCTTCAGGTACGTGGTGGCGCTGATGCCTTCGGTGGTGTGCTCGTTGAGCATGCGTCCGAACTCGGCGACCGCATCATGGCTGCCAGCCGAAGATCCGTACGACACCCCGACCCCGCCACTGCGCAGCAGCGGATCGCCGAGCAGGCCGGCCTGCTCCAGCGCCATTTCGCTGGCCCGTACCGACATCATCGCGACCCGGCCCATGCTGCGGGTGGTCTTGCGGTTGTAATGCGCCGGCAGCTCGAAATCTTCGGCGGGCGCGGCCAGACGTGTGTTCAATCCTTCGTAGATGTCCCACTGGTCCATCCGTCGTACCGCGTTGCGGCACTCGCGCAGGCGCAGGTGCACGCTGGGCCAGTCGTGGCCAAGCGGACTGATCGCACCGCCACCGGTGACGACCACGCGTCGTTGGGTCTGGCTCATCCGACCAGCCCCCCGTTCACCGAAATCACCTGACGGGTGATGTAACCGGCCTGTGCCGACAGCAGGAACGCCACGGTGGCGGCTACTTCGTCAGGCGTGCCCATGCGCTTGGCCGGGATCAGCTTCAGCGCTTCCTGCAACACTTCTTCATTGACCATTTCGGTATCAATCAGACCCGGCGCCACGCAGTTGACGGTGATCTGGCGACTGGCCAGTTCCAGCGCCAACGCCTTGCTCGCGCCGATGATGCCGGCCTTGGCCGCGCTGTAGTTGGTCTGGCCACGGTTGCCGACCAGTCCGGACACCGACGACAAGGTGACGATGCGGCCGGGCTTGCGCCGCCGCACCAGCGGCATCACCAGCGGATTGAGCACGTTGTAGAAGGCATCGAGGTTGGTGTGGATGACCTCATCCCAGTCCTGCCCGCTCATCGCCGGAAACGCGGTGTCGCGGGCGATGCCGGCGTTGCAGACCACACCGTAGTAGGCACCGTGGGTTTCGACATCGGCCAGCAGCGCATCGGCGCAGGCCTGGCGGTCGGCCACGTCGAACACCAGCACCCGGCACTGGCGTCCCAGCGAACGTATCTGGCTGGCGACTGCTTCCGCGTCCTGCCGGCGGCTGCGGCAATGCACCACCACATCAAAACCATCGGCGGCGGCGCGCAAGGCGATCGCACGGCCGATGCCACGACTGGCTCCGGTGACCAGCACCGTGCGGGCTTCAGCCGCCGCTGCACCTTGATTGTTGATTCCCACTGATTCCAATGCCTGCTCCACTCAATCCCGCTCCACTCGATACTGCTCCACTCGATACTGCTCCATTCATTCACTCACGATCAGCACATGCATTGATCGTGACCGGCGGCTTGCCTGCCGGCTGTTCAAATCCGGTAGCCCTGATGCGGCTGCGCCGGCTGCTTGCTGTTTTCCAGATACGCCATCGGATCCGGCGGCTCGAATACCGAGACGTTGGCCGATGCAATTTCCGTGCCCTGTTCCAGTATGCGGCAGGCAAACATCCCCAGCCCATTGTCCCCCATAAGCTCGCGCCTGGCCTCCACCGTCAACACCGCCCCCGCCCGGAAATACTGGACGTGAGCCAGATAACGGCGGCTGCCGAGCAGAAAACCGATGCCTGGCACATCGCCGGCGTTGCGCGCGCGGTTGCCCGACCAGGCGGCGATGGTCTGCGCCATGTATTCGATGCCGACCCAGGCCGGTACGCCCTCGTCTTCATGGAACGGACCGCTGGCGGGCACCCGCAGTTCCGCTACCACGTGATCCTCCTGCCATTCGAGCAGTCGATCAATCAGCAGCATGGTGCCGCGATGCGGCAGGTAGTGGGAAATTTCGTGCATCGGTTCCATCTCAGGCGGCGGACAGCAACAACGCGGCATTGCTGCCGCCAAAAGCGAATGACTGGCTCAGCACATGCCGGATCGGCGAGGTCGCCCGTTGACCGGGACTGACCAGCTGCAAAGCCGGCAAATCCGGATCGCGCTGGCCATCCCACCAGTGTGGCGGTAAATGCTGGTGGGGATTGTCGACCAGGGTCAGCCAGCACAGTCCGGCTTCGATCGCACCGGCTGCTCCCAGGCTGTGGCCGGTCAGCGGCTTGGTCGAACTGGCGGCCACCGACAGCCCCAGCGTCCGCGCGAGTGCATGGCTTTCCATCGCATCGTTCTGCGGCGTGGCGGTGCCGTGCAGGTTGACGTAGTCGATGTCGGCCGCCGCCAGCCCCGCCCGCTGCAGCGCCTGGCTGATGGCGACAATCGCGCCCCTGCCCTCGGGCTCCGGCGCGGAAATATGATGGGCATCGGCGCTTTCGCCCCAGCCGGACAGCCGCACCCGGCCCGGCTCGCGGGTCATCAGGAACAGCGCCGCGCCCTCGCCGATGTTGATGCCGGCGCGATGGCGGGAAAACGGATTGCAGCGCTCGGCCGATACCGATTCCAGTGCGCTGAAACCCTGGATGGTGAACCGGCACAACGAATCGGCGCCACCGGCGATGACCGCATCGACAATCCCCGCGCGCAGCAGTCGCGCGGCCGAGGTCAGCGCCTTGGCGCTGGACGAACAGGCGGTCGAGATGGTCCACGCCGGTCCGTGGATGCCGGCTTCAGCGGCGACGAAGCGCGCCGGCGAGCCCATTTCCTGTTGTCCGTAATGGAAGGTTTCCGGCCACTGCCCGCGCTGGCGCAGCTGGGCCAGCGCCGTTTCGGATTCGCCGATACCGGAGGTACTGGTACCGACGATGACGGCGACACGGTCTGCTCCATATTGCGCGATGGCCGCATCGACCTGTGGCCGGATCTGCGCCAGCGCCAGTCGCAGCAATCCGTTGTTGCGGCTGCGCAGCGGCAGTGGGCAATCCTGCAGCGACGGCACTGCGCCGCTGTACCGCCCCAGTGCCAACGGCCGGCCGGGCGTCAGCACGTCGCTGACGCTGACCCCGCGCGGGGCATCATCGGCAAACAACGCCTTACTGACCGTTTGTCGACCTTCGCCCAGCGCACAGACGATACCAAGTTCATTGAGATGCACGGCAGGACGATTCATTGCGCTGGCACGTCGCTGGGCACCGCTTCGGCGGCGGTTTCGATGGTCAACTGATAGCCCTGCACCAGGTTGTCGAGACGGATGGTGTCCGCCGCCAGCCGCTGCATGGTCCAGCGCGGCTGGCCGTCATGGCTGAGGACGCGGTGGTCGCCATCGGCCTGCAGTTGCCAGCCGGCCGGCAACGCTGCCTGTATCGCGGGGGCCGGCCACAGGCTCAGCTGCAGATCATCCAGCACCCGCGCACCCTGCACCTGGGGCGGCAGCCAGGCTGCGCGCTGTTCCTGCAGCGTCTGCCCGTCCCAGCGCAGGCGCGAACCGGTCTGCCCCATCGCCAGCACCAGCAGCTGCACCTGTTGCGGATCGGCTTCCAGCAGGGCCTCGACACTGCGCTGCCTGCCATCGGCCAGGAAGGTCAACCGTTGTTGCAGCGACAGGCTGCGGCCCAGCGACGCCGGTGACAGCCGCAACGGTGGCAGCGTATCGGCGGCGGCGACCGGCGCCGGTGGCGCCTGCGTGGCACACCCGACCAGCAACACGCACAGGCAGAAACTCAAGCGGAACAAATTTCCTCCAGCACTTTCAACCGCCGGCCATTGTCGGCGACGTAGGGATTGTGTTCGTCCCAGGCGTAGCCAGCGAGGATCGAACAGATCATGTCGCGGATATCCGGCTGCGCGTTGGGGTGGTAGATGATCTTCTGGAAGCCGCCCTCGTACCAGGCTTCGACGAAACGGCGGAAGGTCCTGACCCCCTTCTGCAGCGGCAGCGCATAGTCCTGCTGCCAGTCCACGGTCTCGCCGGCATAGTGGCGACGCAGGCACTCGCTGGCCAGTTGCGCCGATTTGAAGGCGATGGTGACGCCGGATGAGAACACCGGATCCAGAAACTCGCCAGCATTGCCGAGCAGCGCGTAACCCGGGCCGCACAATGCACTGACATTGGCCGAATAGCCGGTGATCCGGCGCACGGGTAGAAGATCCCAGCGCGCATTGGCCAGCAGATGCGACAGATGCGCGTCTTCGCCGACGATCGCCTGCAGCTTGTGCAGATCGTCGCCCGGATAGCGGTCAAGGAAGGCCGGCTCGGCGACCACGCCCAGCGAACAGCGCCCGTGGGAAAACGGGATCGTCCAAAACCACACGTCGACATGATGCGGGTGGGTGGTGATCAGGATCTTGTCGCGGTCGAATTCCCCAGCCGGAAAATTGTCCTGCACATGGGTGAACAAGGCACCGCGGACCGGAAAGTTGGACGGTGATTCCAGCTTCAGCAGGCGTGGCAACAGCCGGCCAAAACCGCTGGCATCGAGCAGGAAGTCGGCTTCAACCTGATATTCCTCGCCATCGGCGGCACGCACCTGCAGCCGTGGCCGCTGGCCCGGCTCCACCGCCAGCACCTCGTGCCGGTAGCGGACCTCGGCACCCATCCGTTGCACCGCCGTGGCCAGCACCTGATCGAACTTGGCCCGCTCGACCTGGTAGGTGGTGCCCCAGCCGGGCGAGAACTTCTGCCGGAAGTCGAACTCGGTGCGCTTGTCGCCGCAGGCGAAGGCGGCGCCGTTCTTGTACTGGAAACCTGCTTCGACCACGTCACGCAGCAGGCCGGCGGCTTCCAGGTATTCCATGCTCTGCGGCAACAGGCTTTCGCCGATCGAGAAACGCGGGAACTGCTCGCGTTCCAGGATCAGCACCTTGCGTCCCTGCTTGCGCAGCAGCGCGGCGGCGACCGCGCCGGCCGGGCCGGCGCCGATGATCACGACCTCGGTGGACTCAGTGCGCACTGTCATGGTCGGCGGTCCGTCTTCGCGCAATGTGGATGGATGATCATGGGGTGTGTGCCTCCTGCACGGAAAGGGGCCGCAACAGCGGCGAAAGCAGCCAGACCAGGCCGATGCCCAGCAACAGCGTCAACCCGAATGCACGCAACGCCGGCGTCGCCGACAGCGCCAGCAGCCCGAACGACAGCCAGGTGCTGGCAGCGCCGACGCAGACCGCCAGCCAGGCCGACGGGTCGCCGCGATGTTCGCTGAGGAAAATGCCGTAGTCGATACCCATACCGAGCAGCAGCATCAGTGCCAGCACATTGAACAACTGCAATGGCTGGCCCAGCCAGCCCAGCGCTGCCACCGTCAGCAGCATCGCCAGCAGGGTCGGCAGCAGTGCCCGCCATGCCTGGCGCCGGTAGCGCCACCACAGCACTGCCGCCACCAATGCCACGCCCAGCAGCAACAGCAGGCTCATCCGGTGCCGGTACTTGCCCAGCAGCAGGGAGAAGTCGGCGGTACGGTCGACCCAGCGCACGCCAGCGAGATCGTCGCCCAGCTGCGCCAGTTGCTGCAGGGTTCCCGGCTCGCCGAGGTCATCGACCATCACCACCGACGCCATGGCCTGGCCGCCTTGATCATCTTCCAGTGTGCCCAGCCACAATGACCGGAACGGTTGCGAGACCGGGTCCTGCAACCACGTCGGGAGATCCAGCGGCGGCACCTGCCTGGCCGGTGCCTGCAGCTTTTCGTCCAACGCCGCGGCGACCTGTTCAATCACCTGCCCTTCAACCCGCTGGCTCAAGGCCAGGCTGGACTGCTGCCGCTGCGCCGACGGCAACCAGTCGCTGATCGCCCGGTAGCCGCCCATCTTGCCTTCGGCCTGCAGCGTCTGCAGGCGCGCGGTCAGGGCTTCTTCGCGTTGCAGCACCTGTTCGGCGCTGTGGCCACGGACCAGATAGAACTGGGCCGGACTGGGCATGCCCAGCAACTGTCCGATGTCCGCCTGTTCGCGCAGCAACTGCGGCGGTGACGATTGCAGGCTGCGTAAGTCATCGTTGAAACGCAGCTGCGCCAGGCCGGCCACCGCCAGCAGCAACACCGCGACGATGCCAATCTTCCAGCCGCGGCCGCTGCCGATGCGTGGCCAACGCGCCAGCGAACGACCGATGACGTCGGCAAACCGTGTCTGCCGCGCAATGCCGGTATCCAGCCACGGGAACCAGCAGACCACGGTCAGGAAGGCGCCGGCCAGGCCGACCACCGAGAACAACGCCATCTGCCGCAGGCCGGGAAACGGCGGCAGGCCCAGCGCCAGGTACGCAACCGAACTGGTCAACAACGCCAGCAGCAGGCCCGGCAGCAGGCTGCGCATCAACCGCAGTCGCGGCTGGGCGGGCGCCGACTGGCGCGAGGCAAACCAGTGGATGCCGTAGTCTTCGGCCACGCCGACCAGACTGGCACCGAATATCAGGGTCAGCAGATGGACCTGGCCGAACACCAGCGCGGTCACCGACAGTGCGATCGCACAACCGAGCAGCAGCGACATCGCCACCAGCAGGATCGGGCGCAGGCTGCGGAAGGCCAGGAAAACCAGCAGCAGCACTGCCGCCAGCGAGCCCCAGCCGATGGTGTTGATTTCGCGGTTGGCCTGGCTGGCCGCCGCTTCGGCATGCAATGGCACGCCGGCACGCAGCATCGTCAGCGTTGGCGCCTGCTTGTGGGCGGCGGCAAACGCATGATCCAGTGCCTGGCCGATGCGCGGCTGGCCATCGAGCCGGAACGCAGGACCAGGGGTCTCGAACTGCAACACCGCCCAGTGCTGATCCCGGGCCAGCAGCAGGCCATCCTCGCCAACCCGCATGCCCGATACGCTGGCGCGCTGCTGCCACCATTGCGGCCACAATGCCAGCGGATCATCCAACCATTCGGTCATCCGGTTGCCGGCAACCGGACTGAACAACACCGCCATCGAGGTTTCCGCCAGCACTTCCGGCGGCGTCTGCTCAAGCCGTTGCCGCTGGGCACCGGTCAGCAACTGGCGGCGGTGCGGCGTGTACAGCGCCTCTGCTTCGGCAAGCCAATCGGCGTCCGGGCCGCTGGCCTGCAGCGGCGAATCCGACGCATCCAGATCCGCCAAAAACGCTCGCTGGGCCTGCAGCGCCTGCGCCGCCGTCGGTGCGCCCAGCAATACCACCACCTGGCGTGCGCTGGCATCGGCGATGCGGGCGGTGATGTCCGACAACAGGCGGTCGTCGGCATCCTGCGGCAACATCGCCAGGATATTGCTGTCGATGCGCGGCGCCTGCCAGAACTTCCACTGATGCCAGCCCACCGCAAGCACCAGCAACAGCCAGAGCGCCGGCAACCAGCGCCAGCCAAGCCCGCTCGACGCGCCGCTCATTTCATTCAAAGCGTGCCGCCTCGTCCGCATCCAGCGCCTGCTGGCTGTCGTCCATGTCACTGAACTCGATGGCGGTGCTGTCGCCACCTGCCTCTTCCAGCAGCACGCTGCGCACGTGGCGGTCACCACTCAGGGCGATGCTGCGGAACACCTGCTTCAACCGCGCGGCACGTGGCGTCAACCGCAGTTCCCAGGCATTGCCCTGGCCCAACCGGGCCTGCACCTCGAAGCGGGAAGACAGCTGCGAGACGTCACCGGCCACCAGCGCGAATACCAGATCGTTGATCGAACGCAGTGCCGGTTGCTGGCGCGCGTACACTTCCAGTTGCCGGCTGCCATCGGCGCGGCGTGTGAAAATCTGATCCGGGGTAACCACCATCTCCGAGGCAAACGGCTCGGTGGTGGTCCAGATCACGCCCTTGTCGCGCGCCAGCAGGAAATGTCCCTGCGAGCGCAATGCCTGCGAGAACCCGCTGACCTGCTTGCGCTGGCTGAAGTTGCCCTTCAACACTGCGACCTGGGCGATGCGCTGCTGTACCTGCTGCAGATCGACGGCGACCGGATTATCGGCGCCGGAAGCCAGCGCCGGGCCCGCCAGGCCAAGCCACAGCAAGGCTGCAAACACGCGTGTGGAAAGACTCATTGTCGTTGCACTCCCAATCGTTGCCACAGGATCGAGGGGCACACATACAGCATCTCGCCTGAAGCCACGTCCACCGCCACCTGGATGGTATGGGCGCGGGTCAACAGCTCACCGCTGTCGCGGTCACTGATGCGGTAATTGATCTTCAGCCGGTTCTCCCACTCGACCACTTCCGCATCCACCTGCAGGGACTGGCCATAACGCAGCGGGCGGATGTACTTGATCCGCGCATCGACCACCGGCCACAGGTGCCCGCCTTCGAGCATCTGCGGATAGTCGTAGTCATGCTGGCGCAGTAGATGGCAGCGGGCGTTTTCCAGATAGCGGAAATAATTGCCATGCCAGACCACGTTCATCGGATCGCAGTCGTGGAATGCCGGGCTGAACTCCCAGCAGGCGGCAGGATTACTGCTCATACAGACTCCAGTCGCGCCGGCGCAGCGCGGCCACCAGCGCATGCAGCTCGCCGTCGAGGGCGCGGTCTTCTTCAATCAGTGCGATGCGGTCACGCAGATCTTCGAACATCTGCCGGGCGGTGTCGCCCAGCAGCGCGGCGTGCTGCTGGCGTTGGCGCAGTTCGATGCCCTGGCGGGCGGCGATCAGCATCGCCGCGGCGACCTGTTCGGTCAGGGTCAGCACGCGCAGGCAGTCGCGCGCGGCAATCGTGCCCATGCTGACCTTGTCCTGGTTGTGGCATTCGGTCGAACGCGAGAATACCGACGCTGGCATGGTCTGCTTGAGTGCTTCGGCGGTCCACGCCGAGACGCTGATCTGCAGCGCCTTCAGACCGTGGTTGATTGCCGCGCGCGGCCCCTGCGCGGCTGACAGGTTGGCCGGCAGACCGTGGTTGAAGCGGGCATCCACCAGCAGCGCCAGTTGCCGATCCAGCAGATCGGCGACATTGGCAACCGCGGTCTTCAATGCATCCATCGCGAAGGCGATATGGCCGCCATAGAAATGGCCACCGTGCAGGATCTGCTCGCGATCCGGATCGATCAGCGGGTTGTCGTTGGCGCTGTTGAGCTCGGTTTCGATGAACTGGCGCAGGAATGGCAATGCGTCTTCCAGTACCCCGATCACATGCGGCGCACAGCGCAGCGAATAGCGGTCCTGCAGCCGCTGCTCGTTGCGTGGTGGCCGGTCACTGTGCAGGTCCTGGCGCAGGCGTGCGGCGACCCGGCTCTGGCCAGGATGCGGCTTGGCCGCGAACAGGATTTCATCGAAATGATGGGCGTTGCCGTCACTGGCCAGCACGTTGAACGCGGTCAGCCGGGTCGCCACGCGCGCCAGGTATGCCGCGCGCTCATAGGCCAGGCAGGCCAGCCCGGTCATCACCGCGGTGCCATTCATGATCGCCAGACCTTCCTTCGGTCGCAGCCGCAACGGCTGCATGCCGATCCCGGCCAGCACTTCGGCGGCGGCACGCTGCCGCCCCTGGTACAGCACCTCGCGTTCGCCACACAGCACCGCCGCCACATACGACAGCGGGGTCAGATCGCCGCTGGCGCCAACCGAACCTTCGGCCGGAATCAGCGGCAACACATCGTGTCGCAGCAGTGTCGCCAGGCCCTCCAGCAACTCGACGCTGACCCCGGACATGCCTCGGCTCAGCGACGCCAACCGCGCGGACAGCACGCTACGGGTCTCTTCAGGATCCAGCAGCCGGCCCATGCCGCAGCCGTGGTAGGTGTACAGATGCTGCGGCAGTTCGGCGACCAATGAGGGTGGGATATTGACGGTGCACGAATCGCCATAGCCGGTGGTGACACCGTAGATGACGCCGTCCTCGCGCAACAGGCGGTCGAGGAAATCAGCCCCGCGGCGGATGCGCTGGCGGAAGCCGGAGTCATCGTGCAGTACGGCCTGCGCCTGCCTGCGCGACAGCCTGCCGACATCTTCGATGGTCAGCGGCACGTCGCCAAAGCGGACGACCGGGATTTCAGTGGTTGGATCTGTCATCGGAAACCTGATCCCAGAATGGGAAGAAATTGAACCAGTCCAGCGGGGCCTGGGCGACCTGCTGCTGCAACCAGTCGGCGAATGCCTGCGCGTACCCGGCCAGCGCCTGCTCGCGATCGGCGCGTGGCAGCTTGAGCTTGTCCAGGAACGGGTCGAAGCGCACGTGGTAGCCATCGCCACGATGCAGACAGGCCATGGTGTACATCGGACAGCCCAATGTCGACGCCAGCACGTAGGGGCCAATCGGGAAGGGGGCGCGATGACCAAGAAAACGCGCCCAGGTGTTGCGACCGCCGCGCAAGGGCACCCGGTCGCCGGCAATGGCGATGAACTCGCCAGCGGCCACCCGCTCACCGAGCATGATCGCCTGGGCCGGGCCGAGCTCGGTCACCTGCAACAGGGTGACCTTGCCTTCCGGATCGCAGCGCTGCAGGACCTGGTTGAAACGTTCGGCATGCACGGTATGGACCAGCGCGGTCAGGCGGAAACCGGGCACCCGGTCAGCCAGTGCCTGGCATAGTTCCAGGCAACCGATATGGGCGGTGATGATGACCCCGCCCTTGCCTTCGGCCACCCGAGCCAGCATCACGTCGCGTTCGACCTGGATGTGCTGTTCCGGATAGCGTTTCGACAAGGCCAGGATCTTGTCGAGCAGGGTTTCGGCGAACACGCACAGATGCCGATAGCTCAGCCAGTGGCCGGGGGCACGCGGCAACGCCCGCGGCTCGGCGGCATGCAGGCGACGCAGGTACTGCAGCGATGACGCCCGCGCGCGCCGGTTGCTGATCCAGTAGAACAGCACCACCGGGTATACGCACAGGCGGAACGGCCAGCGCCCGAACCAGCGATGGATCGCGCCAAGCAGGTGAATGCCCCAGACCGATGTCGATTCGGAGATTTCCGCCCAGTGCTCGCCCTGGCTGCTCCCCACCGGGCTGCTCTTCAACGGACTGCTCCTGGCCTGGTTGGACTTCATGCATCCACCCGGTCCGCGACCCGACGCGCCAGCAACCGTGGCAGTCGCCGCAACATGCCGAAAAACAGCCGGGTGTGCATCCAGCTGATGCGGACGTTGTCGGCCCACACGTCGAAATGCGACACACCATCGCTGGGATACGTCACCCGCGTCGGCAGGTTGAGTACGCCAACACCTCGCCAGTGCAGACGGACGATGATTTCGACATCGAAATCCATGCGCTGGCCGATGGGCTCCTGTTCGATCAGGGCCAGCACCGGTGCCAGTGGGTAGATGCGGAACCCGCACATCGAATCGCGGATCTGCAGGGAAAGTGTATTGATCCAGACCCAGACATGGGTCAGGTAACGGCCATAAAGCCGGCCCTTGGGCACGCTGTCATCGTAGACCGGGGTCCCGCAGATCACTTTGTGCGGATGCGTCACCGATGCCTGCAGGAAGCGTGGGATATCGGCGGTCCGGTGCTGGCCGTCGGCATCGATCTGCAGCACGTGGCGGACACCGAGTTCGCCGGCCTTGCGGAAGCCGGCCAGCACCGCCCCGCCCTTGCCGCTGTTGCGGGCCAGGCGCAGCAGTCGGACCCGCCCGGCATGCCGCGCCGCCAACGCATCTAGCACCTGTGCGCAGGCCGGTCCGGAACCATCGTCGACCACGATGCAGTTCAAGCCGGCAGCCAGCACGCCGTCGACCATCGCAGCGATCGCATGCTCGTGATCGAACACCGGAATGACCGCGATCACCGCAGTCGCAGCACTGGCGTGTGGCTCAGCCATGCTCGGCAAACACCACCCGGCCGCTGGCATGCGGACCATGTTCGGAGACATAGCGAAAGCCCAGGCTCTGCCGCGCCGGCTGGTACTCAAGGTGCAACTGCACGGTATCACCGGCATGCGCCACCCGCTGGAACTTCAATGCTTCCAGGCGCAGGAATCGTGGTGGCAGCGCGAACGCCTGGCGGCCAAAATGGATTGCCCAGTGCAACTGGGCGACGCCGGGAAGAATGGCCACCTGCGGGAAATGACCATCGAACACCGCCAACGCTGGATCCAGCCAGAGCGACAGATCCGCCTGCTGTTCTCCGCGTGCGCGCCATTGCGGCGCTGGTTGCTGCGGTCGGAACAAGGCTTCCAGCGCGGCCTCGCTCAGCTTGCCCTGCGCGTTGAGCGGCAAGGCATCGAGCAGCCGCCAATGGCGCGGCCGGGTCACCGCATCGTGACTGCTCGACAGATGTGTCGCCAGCGACGCGATCAATGCGCGCCTGGCGGCAGCCGGCAACGCCCCGCCATGACCATCGTGCGCAACCACGACCGCGGCCAGGCTGGTACGTGGGCCGCGCAAGGCGAACACCCGCGCTTCGCTGACCTGCGGGTGCGCCTGCAACTGTTGTTCGAGTGCGCTCAACGACACCCGCCGCTCCTCGATCTTGACGATGCGATCGACCCGCCCGACGAGGCGGAAGCCCTGCCCTGCGGCTTCAACCCTGTCCTGGCAGGTCCACCAGTCCGCGCTCGGCAGATGCGGCGAGCAGACTTCCAGCACCCCTTCGCGACTGCGCCATTGCACCCCCGGCAAGGGCTGCCAATCGGGTTGCCCGCGGTCCCAGCAACGCCAGGCGACGCCGCCGGTCTCGCTGCTGCCGAAAATCTCATGGACCGGCACTCCCAGGAATCTGGCTGCTTCACCGGCGGCATCGGCAGGCAACACGCCGCCGGAGGAAAACACCGCTTTCAGGCGCCCATGCACGCTGTGCCAGGGCAGCTGCGCCGGCAATCGCTTCAGATGCGCCGGGCTGGCAACCAGCACGCAGTCGCGCTGCGACAACGCCGCCACCATGTCTTCCGGAAAGAACACCCTGGCACCCAGCGGGCGACCTGCGGCCAGTGGCCACAACACCCGGAACAGCAGGCCGTAGATGTGTTGATGCGAGACCGTGGCATGCACCACCGCCGCATCCAGGCCCGCGCCCAGCGCCTGCTGCAGGGCCTGCACTTCGGCCGACAACTGCCGCAGCTGCTTTTCTATCGCCGCCGGCTCGCCGGTACTGCCCGAGGTGAACACCACCAGCCGCGTGGCAATCGGATCCAGCGGCAGGCGTGGCGCCGCGTCGACGGCGTCCATTTCATCGGCTGCGGTAATGACGCGCAAACCTTCGCCAGCGACAAAGTCGCCGGCCAGCGCCTGTACCCGCGAGCACAGCCGCTGCACGGTGGCCGGCAGATTGTCGCTGCACAGATACACCCGCTTGCCTGCATGCCAAGCGCCATAAAGCGCGGCGGAGAACTCGTACACATCGTCGAAATACAGCGCGACATCGCCGCCGTCCACGCCAGCGAATGCCCGCCGCCAATGATCGATGCGTCGCCGCAGCGCGGCATGGTTGCAGCCGGCATCGTCCGCCATGATCGCCCGGTCCGGGTACGCCTGGCAGGCGAAAGACTCCAGTGGCAGCCAGTCAGTCATGGGCGTGGGCCGCTTTGACACGCTGGCGAACCAGCCATTCCACCGCGAATACGATTGCCATCATCAGATACGCCACCAGTCCGTTGTAGACCGCCCAGACGCGGTCCGTTGCCCAGAACGCCGTCGCCAGCGCCAGTGCTCCATTGATTACGAAAAACCCACACCACACCCATGTCACCCGCCGTGTGTAAGCGACCGCGTGTGCCGGCAGATCCGGCTCGGTAAGCCGGGCAATCCGTTCCACCGCGGTCGGCGGGAACACCAGGCTGGCGGCAAACACTGCCAGCATTACCGCGTTGACCAGCGCCGGATACAGTTTCAGTGGCAAGGCATCGTTGAACAGCGTGGCCAGGCCCGCCAGCAACAGCGCCCCGGCCGCGGCCACCAGCCACACCGGCTGGCGCGTACTGAGCGCACGCAAAACTGCCAGTACGCACAACAACACCGCCAGCCAGCGCGGCTCGAAACGTCCCAGCGCCAGGTACACCACCAGCGGATACGCCAACGACAACGCGATGAACAGCCCCACCCGTAAACGCCCCACGGTGGCTCCCTTTCAGTGGCGTCAGGCGGCTTGTTCGCGGATCAGGCCGAACAGCACGTCGACCACGTCCTGCACCGTCCGCACCGCCTTGAACGAGTCCGGCTGCAGGCTGCGCCCCAGCAGGGGCTTGAGCTGCACGATCAGATCGACCGCGTCGATGCTGTCGATGTCCAGATCGTCGTACAGCCGCGCCTCCGGCGTGATCCGTACTGGGTCGATTTCAAACGTGTCATGCAGGATCGTGGCGATCCGCTGGAACAATTCATTCTTGGTCATCTTGCAATCCTCGCTACAGCGACGGTTCCTGTCCCTGTGATGCGACAAATTCAGCCAGTGCCCGCACGCTGGAAAAGTGCCGGCGGGTTTCCTGGGAGTCGGCCGACAGGCTGACACCGTAGCGCTTCTGCAGGGCCAGGCCCAGTTCCAGTGCATCGATCGAGTCCAGGCCCAGGCCCTCGACGAACAATGGAGCGGTCGGATCGATATCCGCCGGCGCCACGTCTTCCAGCGATAGTGACGAAATGATCAATTCCTTGATCTCGTCCTCAAGTACTTGCACGCGGTAATTCCCCTGAAAATAAACGGGCGAGGTAATCAGTCAAACGTCGTGCCGCCAGCGCTTCGCCCCCGGAGGTCTGGTCGACATCATTCAGGAACCGGCTGACCGGCAAATCATCCAGTACATCGATGACCACATGCATCCTGCGCGACGGCACACGATACCATTTCTCGCCTTTACCGAGGGTCAGCGGCGTGCAGGAAATGATGACCGGGGTGACATCGAGCCGTCCGCGCACCGCAATGTTGGCCGCCCCGCGCTGCAACTTGAACGTCCCGTCACGCGGCGTCCGCGTCCCCTCCGGGAAAATCACCAGATTGCCGCCGGCCCGTACCGCGGCGATGCAGTCCTCGACCAGCCCGGCGCCGTCGTCGTTGGCGACATAGCCGGCCGCACGCACCGGGCCGCGCATGAACGGGTTGCGCGCCACCGCCGACTTGACCACGCAATCGGCATTGGGCAGCTGCGCGATCAGCAGGACCACATCGATCAGGGTCGGGTGATTGGCCAGGATCAACAGGCCATCGCGACGCAGCCGTTGCGGGTTGCGGATTTCGTAACTCATCACCCCCAGCAGCTGCATCAGCCAGACATGGCTGGCAAAGCTGCGTTGCACCAGCCGACGTGCCAGCCGTTGCCGGCGCATCGGTTCGCGTACCCACCATTGCAGCGGCGGCAGCACCAGCACCCGCAGCAACACGCCGCCAACGCCAAAGGCGAGGAAGCTCAAGCCGGTACCGAATACCCGCCAGGCGCGATCCAGGCGTTCAGCCATGACGTTGCCATTGCCAGTGGCTGGCATCGGCGCGGGCCTGCAATAGCCGATCTCCAGACAGCCACCAGCGCAATACATCCAGGTTGTGCGGCAACAGCGCCGATGGCGCCTCCGTGCTGGCCTGGCCTGCGCCACAGCTCAGGCCGATGGCGTCGCTGCCGTCGCCAGCGGCCACCTGCCAGCACCAGGCGTGGAAGGCGCTGGGTTCTTCGGCGAAGTCCGCATACAGATCCGGCAATGACGCGTCGTAGCAGACCACCATCACCTCATCGGCTCCATCGGCCAGCAACCCGGCCGCTTCGACCATCGCCACTTCCGGCGTCGCCGCCCCTCCAGCCACCGCCAGATAGTTGCCGGTGCGGTTTTCGATGATCGAATACAGCGCGGCAATCGCGTTGTGCACCGACAGGCCAAAGCCCGTCGGCGACAGCGCCTGTTCGCTGACCAGGCTTTCCAGCAGTCTGAGCGAGCCGGCGACATCGCCGTGGCGCGAAGCGAAGATCATCGGTAGATCATCCCTTGCCGCCGACTGGCACCAGTAAGCGGTCTGGATCGCCATCCGCCCCAGTCGCTCGATGCGCCGGCGTTGCATTGGCGCCACTTCCGACAGCGCCGGACTGTCATCGCCCACAGGCAACCACGGCGCTTGCGCCCATGCCTGCCATTGCGCCTGCGTCTGCACGCCCGGTGCCCACGCGGCCCAACGGTTAACGACAAAATCGATGTTCAACGCCTGCGCTTCCACGGATATCCAACCGGTGTATTTGAACCGGCCCGTACCGATTTCGCCAGTTGCAAAGTTTTTTTGCCGCAATCGCTTGCAACTCGTTAAACGGCTGTCTACAATTCCGCTCCTGCCAGCATCGTGGGGCCATAGCTCAGCTGGGAGAGCGCTTGCATGGCATGCAAGAGGTCGGCGGTTCGATCCCGCCTGGCTCCACCAAATCCGACGATTAGGCCCGTTGGATGTGGCAAAAAATTCAAGCTGTACCGATTAACGCGTCCCCATCGTCTAGAGGCCTAGGACATCACCCTTTCACGGTGGCGACCGGGGTTCGAATCCCCGTGGGGACGCCATTTAAAAACAGGAGAGCCCGGGAAACCGGGCTCTTTTGTTGAAAGACCGGAATTCCGGGGCCATAGCTCAGCTGGGAGAGCGCTTGCATGGCATGCAAGAGGTCGGCGGTTCGATCCCGCCTGGCTCCACCAGGTTCCGTGTCGGCACCAGCGCTTAGGCCCGCTGGCGCACTCTACAATTCGAGCAGTACCGATTAACGCGTCCCCATCGTCTAGAGGCCTAGGACATCACCCTTTCACGGTGGCGACCGGGGTTCGAATCCCCGTGGGGACGCCATTTCCAGCCAAAGCCCGGTTCCGCCGGGCTTTGTGCTTTCCGGCCGATGGCGTGCTATAAGGCCAGTGAGCCCGTCCCCCGCCTGTCTCCGGCTCACGTCCGTTTCACCCGCCCACTGGCATCCAAGGCCTGTGGGTGTGGGTTCCACCGATACCCAGCAACCCATTGTCCGATGCTGCCCTGCCTGGAGCCCGCCGTGATGAAGGATGATCCCCTGGTCGACCAGTTGCTGCTGCAAGTGCCCCTGAACCGCGATGTCCGCTGGACCGCCGAGTCGCTGGGACTGAGTGAACGCAGCTTTGACGAGGTCGCGCAACGCGTGTTGGAACTGGAAGACGAAGGTGCCGTCGACATCATCAATCTCAGTCGCGATTCGGCCAAGACCAGCAAGGGCAAGCGCCGCTTGAACGCCATTCGTTTCATGCGCCTGGGCTGAGCACCGGCGGATCGGCTGCCTGGACCGGCTTCAGCGCTGGATGGTTCCGCCAGCGGCCATCAGGCCGCGTCCTGCGCCCGGGTCGCGCCAATCGGAACCGGCCGCAGCGTGCGCTTGTCATGGCCCTGGCCGGCCAGGTATTCCAGCCATTTGCCGAGGAAGGTGTTCATCCGCATGCGATGGCCGACCACTTCGGCCGGCGGCGGGTACAGACCGATGACATCCTGCCAGCGTCGGCCCACGTAGCAGTGGGTGGCTTCGACCTGGTGTGCATCGCGATAGAAACGCACGAATGCCGACGGGTCCGGCTCGCCGGTCAACGGGTCGCAGATGTCGTAGGTCAGGCGCAGTTCAATCGTGTAGCGGTGGGTCTCGATGACATCCACCCGCAGGTCCAGGCCGTCACCGACCGAGGACACGTAGCTGCCGACGGCCAGCGTCTGCAGGTCGAACAGCCGCGACAGGCGCTGGTGGTTTTCCGCATACAGCGCCATCAGCCAACCGAAGCGGCTGAGTTTGGGAATGCGCGCGATGCGGGCCAATGCATGATCCATGCAGCGATGCTACACGCTCGCAGGCGCTTTGAGCAGCATTGAAAGCATGCGGCAGCGCCCCCATTCTGCGGTTGTTGCCAGAGTCCGGCCAGCGGCCGGCATTCAGAACATTTCCCGTTGCAGGCCCAGGGTCGACAGCACCTTGCTGGAGATCTCCTCGATCGATTTGTTGGTGGTGCTGAGGGTCGGCAAACGTTCGACCTGGAACATCGCCTCGCCGGCGGCGACTTCGCGCCGGCAGGTATCCAGCCGCGCGTAGCTGGAATTGGGCCGGCGTTCCTGCCGGATCTGGTGCAGCCGTTCGGGGTCGATGGTCAGGGCGAACAGTTTGCGCCGGTAAGGCCGCAGCCGCGCCGGCAGGCGGTCGGTCTCCAGATCGCCATCGGTCAACGGATAATTGGCCGCGCGAATCCCGTAATGCAGCGCCAGATAGACACAGGTCGGCGTCTTGCCGGCCCGCGAGACGGCGACCAGGATGACGTCGGCCTCGTCGTAGTTGATGGCCACGCCATCATCATGGGTCAGGGCGAAATTCATCGCGTTGATGCGGCGGTGATAGGTGTCGAAATCGACGATGCCGTGGGCCTGGCCGACCCGGGCCTGGCGCATCGCGCCCAGTTCGCGCTCCAGCGGCTCGATGAACGGTGCGAATACGTCCAGCATCAGCGCCCCGCTCTGCGCCAGCGCCGCGCTCAACCGTGGGTCCACGCATGAATTGACCACGATCGGCCGGCTACCGGCCTTTTCGCCGGCGCGACGGATCCGATCGGCCGCGTCCAACGCTTTTTCCTCATCGTCGACGAACGATATGCGGTCGGTCTGGAAGCGGGTTCCGGTGAACTGGGTCAGCAGGCTGTGGCCGATGGTCTCGGCGGTGATACCGGTGCCATCGGAGACGTAGAACACCGGCCGCACGGCCGCTTCCTCGGAATTTGCTTCAGTCACCACGTATACCTCGTCAAATCAAGCTTGTATGCAATTGGTCTGCACGTCATCATATCGCTCCTTTCCCCACGACACGGCCGTGCCGTCGGTCCTTCGGCGCGCAGGCATCCCGATTTGGAGCATAGCGCTTGAACCAGAATATCCTGTGGCTGCATCAGTTGCGTCTGGCCGATCTGGCCCGCGTTGGCGGCAAGAACTCGTCCCTCGGCGAGATGATCGGCAATCTGGCCAGCCTCGGCGTTTCGGTCCCGGGCGGCTATGCCACCACCTCGGAGGCGTTCAAGGATTTCATCGCCCACAACGAACTGTCCAAGCGCATCTTCGACAAACTGGCGACGCTGGACGTCGAAGACGTCGCCGCACTGACCGCCGCCGGCAGGGAAATCCGCCAATGGGTCATTGACGCCCCGCTGCAACCGGCGCTGGACAAGGACATCCGCGAGGCCTACACGCAGCTCTGCGCGGAGAATGGCGACGGTGCCGACGTCGCGGTGGCGGTACGCTCCTCGGCCACCGCCGAGGATCTGCCCGATGCCAGCTTCGCCGGCCAGCAGGAAACCTTCCTCAATGTGACCGGTGCCGACGATGTCGTGCGCAAGGTCAAGGAAGTCTTTGCCAGCCTCTACAACGACCGCGCCATCGCCTACCGCGTCCATCACGGCTTCAAGCACGAGGACGTGTTCCTGTCGGCCGGCGTGCAGTTGATGGTCCGTTCGGATGTCGGTGCCTCCGGCGTGTTGTTCACCCTCGACACCGAATCCGGCTTCCGCGACGTGGTGTTCGTCACCTCCAGCCTTGGTCTCGGCGAAATGGTCGTCCAGGGCGCGGTCAATCCCGACGAGTTCTACGTCTACAAGCCCACCCTTAAACAGGGCAAGCCGGCGATCCTGCGCCGCTCGCTGGGCAGCAAGCTGCTGCGCATGGTGTATTCCGACGCGCCGGGCGAGCGGGTCAAGATCGAAGACACCCCCGCCGATCTGCGCAACCGCTTCTCGATCAGCGATGAGGACGTGCAGCTGCTGTCGCGGCAGGCGCTGACCATCGAGGAGCATTACGGCCGGCCGATGGACATCGAATGGGCCAAGGACGGTGTCAGCGGCAAACTGTTCATCGTGCAGGCGCGCCCGGAGACGGTGAAGTCACGCGGCAAGGCCACCCAGATCGAGCGCTATGCGCTGCAGCAGCGTGGTCAGGTCATCGCCGAAGGCCGCGCCATCGGCCAGAAGATCGGCGCCGGCGTCGCCCGCGTGGTGCGTTCGCTGGATGACATGGCGCGGGTCCAGCCCGGCGACGTGCTGGTCGCCGACATGACCGACCCCGACTGGGAACCGGTGATGAAGCGCGCCAGTGCCATCGTCACCAACCGCGGTGGGCGTACCTGCCACGCCGCGATCATCGCCCGCGAACTCGGCGTGCCGGCGGTGGTCGGCACCGGCAACGCACTGGATCTGATCGAAGACGGCCGCGAAATCACCGTCAGCTGTGCCGAAGGTGACACCGGCTTCATCTACGCCGACAAGCTGGCGTCCGAGCGCACCACCACCGATCTCGGCAACATGCCGCCGGCACCGCTGAAGATCATGATGAATGTCGCCAACCCCGAGCGCGCCTTCGACTTCGGCCAGTTGCCCAATGCCGGCATCGGCCTGGCCCGGCTGGAAATGATCATCGCCAGCCATATCGGCATCCACCCGCTGGCATTGCTGGAATACGACCGCCAGGACCGCCAGACCCGGCAGAAAATCGACGAGAAAATCGCCGGCTACGCCGACCCGGTCAGCTTCTACGTCAATCGCCTGGCTGAAGGCATTGCCACCATCACCGCATCGGTGGCGCCGAATCCGGTCATCGTGCGCCTGTCGGATTTCAAGTCCAACGAGTACGCCAACCTGATCGGCGGCGCCGCTTACGAGCCGCACGAGGAAAACCCGATGCTGGGTTTCCGTGGCGCCAGTCGCTATGTCTCCGAATCGTTCGAACCGGCATTCGCACTGGAATGCCAGGCCGTGCGCAAGGTCCGCGACGAGATGGGCCTGGACAATCTGTGGGTGATGATCCCGTTCGTGCGCACGCTGGAAGAAGGCCGCAAGGTCATCGAGGTGCTGGCCAAACACGGCCTCAAGCAAGGCGATGGCGCCAGTGACGGCAAGCCGGGGCTGAAGATCATCATGATGTGCGAGGTGCCGTCCAACGCGCTGCTGGCCGATGAATTCCTGGATATCTTCGACGGCTTCTCGATCGGTTCCAATGACATGACCCAGCTGACCCTGGGCCTTGATCGTGACTCCAGCATCATCGCCGACCTGTTCGACGAACGGAATCCGGCGGTCAAGAAGATGCTGTCGATGGCGATCCAGGCCGCCCGCGCCAAGGGCAAATACATCGGCATCTGCGGCCAGGGACCCTCGGATCACCCGGATCTGGCCGAATGGCTGATGGATCAGGGCATCGAATCGGTATCGCTGAATCCGGATACGGTGGTCGATACCTGGCTGCAGCTGGCGAAGAAGCGGGGTTAAATCCCGCTTAAAGGCCGTAGTCGCCATCTTAATGACGACTCGACTAACATGGTTGTCACAACCAACAAGCCCCGCGATGCGGGGCTTGTCATTGGTGCCGGCAAAAACGACAAACGAGGTGACAGGGAATGGAAAGTTGGTTGAAGGCCATTGAGGCCAATGGCTGGGGGCATGTGCTGCTGCCGTATGTGATCAAGCTGGTCGCGGCGCTGGTCATCCTTTACGTGGGTATCCGCATGGCCCGCTGGATAGCCGGGATCAGTTCGCGCGCCATGGAACGGGCCAACCTCGATACCACCGCGGTGCTGTTCCTGAACAAGCTGGTCTACGTGATCCTGCTGGTGCTGGTGGTGCTGACCATCATGCCGATCTTCGGCATCCCGGTGACATCGTTCTTCGCCGTGCTTGGTGCCGCCGGCCTGGCCATCGGTCTGGCGCTGAAGGACTCGCTTTCCAATGTTGCCTCCGGGGTGATGCTGGTGTCGCTGAAGCCGTTCCGGGTCGGCAACCTGGTGACGATTGCCGGCGAGACCGGCAAAGTGGAATCAGTCAGTATTTTCCAGACCACGTTGCGCGGCGCCGACAACCAGACCATCGTCCTGCCCAACAGCCTGATTACCGCCGATTCCATCATCAACCTGACCCCCGATGTGATGCGTCGCATCGAGCTGGTGGTTGGCATCAGCTACTCGGCCAGCATCGCCAAGGCACGCGGCATTGCACTGGATGTCATGAGCCAGGATCAGCGCATCCTGGCCGAACCGCCGGCCGACGTGCTGGTCTACGAACTGGCCGACAACTCGGTCAACCTCGGTATCCGCTGCCATGTCGCCAACGCCGATTTCTTCCTGACCAAGTGCGAGTTGCTGGAGAAGATCAAGCTGGGCTTCGACGAGGCCGGCATCGGCATCCCGTTCCCGCAGCGCGACGTCAATCTGTACCACCACCTGGCCCAGGGCAATCAGTCCGGCAACGAGCAGATCAAGCAGTCGTTGCAGGCGCTGACCGGTGAGGGAGTCTCACTCGACAGTCCGGATCACAAGCCCTCGGTGGATCCGCAGTAAATCATCCGTTTCAGTTCCAGCAAAAACCCCGGCAATGCCGGGGTTTTTCATGCTTGCGCCAGTGCCGCCAGATGCCTGCGGTAGTGGCGGAGCTCTTACACCCCTGGCTCAGCAACCAGTCCACGCTGGAATGCGTCCATCCGCTGCTGAGCCTGCTTGACCATGGCATCCTGATCGAGGCCGTTGGGCCAGCCCATGACCAGCGAGTACTCAATCAGCGTCTCGTCGCGAACCACAAATCGGCTTATTCCGATGGACGGCGCTTCAGCGGTTGCGTAGACAAAGTGCGAGGTTGGGAAACAAGTGGACCCGGCCCTGCCAGCAACGATCATCTCCAGCCCGGGCCCGAATGGCGTATCAGCCTTGATAAAGGAGACCTTGCCACCATCGGCATTGTCCTGCTGCATGCTCACCAACGCCTGCAGTACCCGGTCTGTGTCGCGCATCTGCTCAGGTAACGGCGTTATGACATAGGCTGCTTCAAACGGACTCAGGTCGTCACGGGTGAAAAGCGCGTAACTGTCGTCAACCCCTCGCGAGTTGTCATTGAGTCGCTCCATCAGCGTCCAATCACTGAACCCGGTCAATTGTGAGAGAACAACGCGGTAGCCGGTCTTGCCCAGTGTCAGTACGCCAGTGTCCTGTGCTTGCTGGCGCTGGGATGTGGCTCGTAATTAATCCAGGTCGGCTTGCCGCAGTGCTGCCCGACCAGGATGGCCACGTTGTAGATGCTCGGCTTCTTCTCCGCTGCGTCCGCCTGGCCGATGCATGATGCCGCGGCCAACGCCATCGAAAGAACAATGTTGCGCGTGTGGTCCATTGCGTTTCCTTCCTTGTTGTAATTGCATCATCCCTGCTTGCCTTTCCTGGCTTTCAGCTGGCGACGGAACCGCCAAAACGACCCATGAAATCACGGTAGTGCCGCAGCTCGTTGATCGAATCACGCACGTCGCTCAGCGCGGTGTGCGCGGCCTGCTTGCGCACGCCATCGAGTACACCCGGCGCCCAGCGTCGCGCCAGCTCCTTCAGGGTGCTGACATCGAGGTTGCGATAGTGGAAGTACTTCTCAAGCCGCGGCATCAACCTGTGCATGAAGCGGCGATCCTGGCAGATGGAGTTGCCGCACATCGGTGAGGCATTGGCCGGCACCCATTGGCTGAGGAAATCGACGGTCATCGCCTCGGCCTGGCCGATGCTGACCTGGCTGTCCAGCACCCGCTGCCACAAGCCCGAATGACGATGCTGGTTGCGGTTCCAGTCGTCCATCGCTTCCAACCGCTCGAGGGGATGGCGGATCGCCAGTTCCGGCCCCTCGGCCAGCACGTTCAACTGCGAATCGGTAACGATGGTGGCGATCTCGAGAATGGAATCATTGCCGGTATCCAGTCCGGTCATTTCCAGGTCGATCCAGATCAAACGGTCGTACTGCTCGGGGCGTTGGCTCATTCGCGATTCCTTGGGGCGGCGCCAGCGCGGCCCATGAGGTTTGTCTTGTTGTCGTGTCATGATAACGCAGACCCTGTCAGCCACCGGCCGTTGGACGCTCACAAACAGATGGAATACGCCACCCTTACCGCCATGCTGGCGCCAGCATTCTTCCTGACCGCGACCGCGTCGCTGCTGCTGTCGGCCAACAACCGGCTGGCACGGATCATCGACCGTGCCCGTACCCTGCTGCTTGAATTGTCCAGCGTCAGCGATGACAAGGAACGCATGCTGTACGAGCGTCGCATCCAGATGCAGCGGCGGCGCAGCCTGATCATCCTGCGCGCCGGACAGCTGCTGTATGCGGCCATCGTGTTCTTCGTCGCCACCAGCCTGTTCGTGGCGGTGGATGCGGTCGCCCAGCACCGGCTGGGAATGATTCCCACCGTGCTGGCCGCGATTGGCGTGCTGTGCATGCTGGTGGCCAGCCTGTTGCTGGGGCGCGAGTCGGGACTGGCGGTGACCGCCATCAACGATGAGATGGATCACCGCCACGACCCGCGCTGCAACCCTGCGCTGGCGCAGGCCGGGGTCGAGCACAAGCAGGACCGGCAGGCCTAGCAGGCGCCATCGGCGCCCTGCCCGTCTATGGCAGTGGTGGCTTGCCGCGTTTGGCGCGGAAATAGTTGCTGAGCTTGCGGCTGGCGGTGTCGGCCAGCAGCCCGCCCTGCACCGCCACGCGATGGTTGTGCCGTGGATCGGCCATCAGATCGAAGACGCTGCCGCAGGCACCGGTCTTGGGATCAGCGGCCGCATAGACCACCCGCGCCACCCGCGCATGCACCAGCGCCATCGCGCACATCGCGCACGGCTCCAGGGTCACGTACAGGGTGGTGCCAATCAGCCGATGGTTGCCCAGCGTCCTGCCCGCCTGGCGCATCGCGACGATTTCAGCATGGGCCGATGGATCATGCTCGGCCAGATTGCGGTTCCAGCCCTCGCCCAGCAGCTCGCCCTCGGCTGACACCAGTACCGCGCCCACCGGAATCTCATCGTCCTCGCGCTCGGCGCGATCAGCTAGCGCCAAGGCGTGCTGCATCCAGTGTTCGTCAGCCTGCTGCGGGTTCATTGCGAGACTGCTCCACGCAGCCGCGGCAGCAGCGCACGATGGAACTGGGCCGGGTCCTGTACCTGTGGCGAATGGCCGAGTTCGGGGAACTCGACCAATGTGGCATCGGCTATCGTCCGCGCCGCCAGGCGTCCGAGCGCCGGGTAGTCGCCCAGCGTACTGGCGACCTTCGCGCTGGCACGATTGGCGCCAGGCGCGGTGCGGTCCCTGCCGCCAATCATCAGCAGCACCGGTGCGCGCAATCGTGAAAATTCATGCACCACCGGCTGGGTGAACAGCATGTCGGAGGTCTGCGCCTGGTTCCAGGCCACGTTGGCGGCACCCGGACCGGCGTACATGCCGGCCAGCATGCCGACCCAGCGGTCGTATTCGGGCTTCCACTGGCCGTCGTAATAGAACTTGGACTGATACGCCTTGATCGAATCGAAACTGGTCTTGCGTTCCTGCGCATAGCTGGCGTCGATGCTCGCGTAGGGCACGCCCTTGGCTGCCCAGTCCTCCAGCCCGATCGGGTTGACCAGTACCAGTTGCGTGGTCGCCTGCGGAAAATCCAATGCATAGCGCGTAGCCAGCATGCCGCCCATCGAGTGGCCGATGATGATGGCCTTATCGACACCGGCCTGCTGCAACAGCGCATGGGTATTGGCTGCCAGCTGGTGGAAACTGAACTGATAGCCGCGCGGTTTGCTCGAACGACAGAAACCAATCTGATCCGGCGCCACTACCCGGTAGCCGTTGCCAGCCAGTTCTTTGATCGTGGCCTCCCAGGTCGCGCCGCAGAAGTTCTTGCCGTGCAGCAGCACCACCGTCATGCCGTTGGCCGCGGTCGCCGGCGCCACGTCCATGTACGCCATCTCCAATGACTGGCCCTGCGACTCGAACGCGTATTCGCGGACTTCATACGGGTAATCAAAGCCTTCCAGCCGTTCCCCGTAGACCACGGACTGCGCTGCCAGCGCCGGCACCGGGGCGACAGCAGCCAGAATCGTCAGCACCAGAGTACGCAGCATCACCTTCTCCTATCGCGTTGCATGTTGCCGCATCGGCTCAGGCAACAGCCGGGGTCACTCCCACTCGATCGTCGCCGGCGGCTTGCCACTGATGTCGTAGACCACGCGCGAGACGCCGCGTAGTTCGTTGATGATGCGGTTGGAGACGTGGCCGAGGAACTCGAAGGACAGATGCGCCCAGTGCGCGGTCATGAAGTCGATGGTTTCCACCGCGCGCAAGGCGATGACCCATTCGTAGGCGCGGGCATCGCCGACCACGCCGACTGATTTGACCGGCAGGAACACCGCGAATGCCTGGCTGGTCTTGTCGTACAGGTTGGCCTTGCGCAGTTCTTCAATGAAGATCGCATCGGCCTTGGCCAGCAGCTCGGCATATTCGCGCTTCACTTCGCCGAGGATGCGCACGCCCAGGCCCGGTCCGGGGAACGGATGACGGTAGACCATCGATTCGGGCAGGCCCAGCTCCACGCCGAGGCGGCGCACTTCGTCCTTGAACAGTTCGCGCAATGGCTCGACCAGGCCCAGCTTCATATGCTCGGGCAAGCCGCCGACGTTGTGGTGGCTCTTGATCACATGGGCCTTGCCGGTCTTGCTGCCGGCCGACTCGATCACGTCCGGGTAGATGGTGCCCTGCGCCAACCATTTTGCATTGCTGAGTTTGCTCGACTCTTCATCGAAGATCTCGACGAACAGGTTGCCGATGATCTTGCGCTTGGCCTCGGGATCGGCAACCCCTTCCAGCGCGGAGAAATAGCGATCGGCCGCATCGACCCGGATGACCTTGACGCCCATGTGCTCGGCGAACATCGCCATCACCTGGTCGCCTTCCTGCCAGCGCAACAGGCCGGTATCGACGAACACACAGGTCAGTTTGTCGCCGATCGCCTTGTGCAGCAATGCGGCCACCACCGACGAATCGACGCCACCGGATAGGCCGAGGATGACTTCGTCGTCGCCGACCTGCGCGCGCACGCGGGCAATCTGGTCGTCGATGATGTTGGCGGCGGTCCACAAGGTCTGGCAACCGCAGATCTCGGTGACAAAGCGCCGCAGCAGGGTCTGGCCCTGCTTGGTGTGGGTGACTTCGGGATGGAACTGCACGCCATACCAGCGCTTGTCTTCATTGGCCATCGCCGCGACCGGGATGCGGTCGGTGGTAGCGGTCACGGTCCAGCCCGGCGGTGCCTTGGCGACGTGGTCACCGTGGCTCATCCAGACATCCAGGCTGGCTTTGCCGGCGTGGTCGCTCAGGCCGCCGAGCAGGGCGTCGTGGGCCACCAGTTGTACTTCGGCATGGCCGAATTCGCGGGCATCGGCCGCTTCGGTGGCGCCACCCAGCTGCGCCGCCAGGGTCTGCATGCCGTAACAGATGCCCAGCAGCGGCAGATTGCTGTCGAACACCTGCTGCGGCGCCTGCGGCGCCCCATGCTGGGTGGTCGATTCCGGACCGCCGGACAGGATGATGCCCTTGGCGCCGAACGCGGCGATCTCGTCCGGGTCATGATCCCAGGCCCAGATTTCGCAATAGACCCCGATTTCGCGGATGCGTCGCGCGATCAACTGGGTGTACTGGGCGCCGAAATCCAGGATCAGGATCTTGTCGTTGTGGATGCGGTCGTTCTGGCTGTTGGTCATCGATCTGCTGCCCTGCTGAAGGAGAAATCACGGAGCGCGCGGGCTCCGGATGCGGCAACGCGCGCAAACCGGGATTCGCGCGCGTCACTGGGTACGTCCCTGCCGCCGTCCTGGCGTGGCACCTTCGCGCGGGAAGGTCCGGCCCAACCATCCTTGGCCGGGCGTTGGTGGACGCGCGAGCCACTGGCTCGCAAGCGCGTCCGTTCACCCCATCCGGTAGTTCGGTGGTTCCTTGGTGATCTGGACGTCGTGGACGTGGCTCTCACGCTGGCCGGCACCGGTGATCTTGACGAACTTGGGCTTGGTCCGCATGTCTTCGATGGTCGCGCAGCCGACGTAACCCATCGTCGCCCGCAGGCCACCCACGAGCTGGTGGACGATGCCGCTGAGCGGGCCACGGTACGGCACCCGGCCTTCGATGCCTTCCGGCACCAGTTTGTCGGCATCGGAGGCGTCCTGGAAATAACGATCCTTGCTGCCCTTTTCCATCGCGCCCAAGCTGCCCATGCCGCGGTAGCTCTTGTAGCTGCGGCCCTGGAACAGTTCGACTTCGCCCGGTGCTTCCTCGGTGCCGGCAAACAGGCCACCAATCATCACCGTCGAGGCGCCGGCGACAATCGCCTTGCCGATATCGCCGGAATAGCGGATGCCGCCATCGGCAATCAGCGGGATGCGGTCCTGCAACGCCTCGGCGACCATGTCGATCGCGGTCACCTGCGGCACGCCGACGCCGGCAACGACGCGGGTGGTGCAGATCGAACCGGGACCAACACCGACCTTGACCGCGTCGGCACCGGCATCCATCAACGCCAATGCGGCGTCACCGGTGACGATGTTGCCGCCGATGACCTGCAGCTTCGGGAATGATTTCTTGACCCAGGCGACACGGTCGAGCACGCCCTGCGAATGACCGTGCGCGGTATCGACGATGACCACGTCCACGCCGGCCGCGGCCAGTGCCTCGATACGCTGTTCGGTATCGCCGCCGACGCCGACCGCCGCGCCGACCAGCAAACGGGTGGCACTGTCCTTGGCGGCGTTGGGGTTGTCGTCTTTCTTCTGGATGTCCTTGACCGTGATCAGGCCGCGCAGTTCGAAACCGTCGTTGACCACCAGTACCTTCTCGATGCGGTGCTTGTGCAGCAGCTGCATCACTTCTTCGTCACTGGCGCCTTCGCGCACGGTGACCAGGCGATCCTTCTTGGTCATGATGTGGCGGACCGGATCGTCCAGCTCGCTTTCGAAACGCATGTCGCGGCTGGTGACGATGCCGACCAGAGTGCCGCCATCGACCACCGGCACGCCGGAAATATTGCGCGCGCGGGTCAGCGCCAGCACGTCGCGGATGGTGGTTTCAGGGCCGACGGTAAACGGCTCCTTGATCACGCCGGCTTCGAACTTCTTGACCTTGGCCACTTCGATGGCCTGTTGTTCCACGGTCAGGTTCTTGTGGATGATGCCCATGCCGCCGAGCTGTGCCATGGCAATCGCCAGGCGGGCTTCGGTCACGGTGTCCATGGCGGCCGAGATGACCGGCAGGTTCAGGCGCAGGTCGCGCGTGAGCCGGGTACCCAGTTGCACGTCCTTGGGCAGGACAATGGAATGGGCGGGGACAAGGGAGACGTCGTCGTACGTTAGTGCTTCAGCCTGGATGCGCAGCATCGGCAAACCCGAGTTTGGGGAAGCGCGCAATTGTACCGCGTCCATGCCCCTGCTGTCAGTCGCCAGGCTGGCGGATTGCTGAACCCAGCGTCCTACTGGCGATCCGCCGCCTCGGCGGCTTCCAGCGTGTTCTGCATCAGCGTGGCCACCGTCATCGGCCCGACCCCGCCCGGCACCGGCGTGATCCAGCTGGCACGTTCGGCAGCAGCGGCAAAACCGACATCGCCGACCAGCCGGCCGTCGTCGAGCCGGTTGATGCCGACATCAATGACCACCGCGCCCGGTTTGACCCATTCACCGGGAATCAGCCCGGGCCGCCCAACCGCCACCACCAGAATATCGGCGTCGCGGACGCGTGCTTCCAGCACGTCGATGGGAGTGAACTTGTGGCAGCTGGTCACGGTGGCGCCGGCAATCAGCAACTCCTGGCCCATTGGCCGGCCGACGTGATTGCTGACTCCGACAATGGTGGCGTTCTTGCCGCGTACCGGCCGGTCGGTGTAGCCGAGCAAGGTGGTGATGCCACGCGGGGTACAGGGACGCAGGCCGAACTGACGCAGCGCCAGGTGGCCGACATTGGCCGGGTGGAAGCCATCCACGTCCTTGCCGGGATCGATGCGCTCGATAATCCGGCTGGCGTCGCTGATGCCGGGCAGCGGCAGCTGGATCAGGATGCCGTGGATGCGCGGATCGGCATTCAGCTGCTCAATCAGCGCCAGCAGCTCCGCTTCACCGGTGCCTGCGGGCAAGTCGTAATCGAAGGCTTGGATGCCTACTTTCTCGGCGGCGCGCCGCTTGTTGCGCACATACACTGCCGAAGCCGGATCGCCGCCTACCAGCACCACCGCCAGGCCAGGACGGGCACGGCCACGGGCCAGCCGCGCGTCCACTTGGGTCTTGAGCTGGTCGAGCAGATCTTCGGCAATGCGGCGGCCGTCCAGGATTCGGGCAGTCATGGCGTGGTCGGGTGTAAAGTCGGCGCCTATTGTCCCCCATCGGCGCCCTCTGGTGCCAATCAGCCACGCGAGGCAAACCAATCCATGACCACTACCACCGAACTCGAGGCCGCTGCCTTCCGCCGCCTGTTGCAGCATCTCAACCAGGATCGGCTCGACGTGCAGAACATCGACCTGATGATCCAGGCCGGCTTCTGCCGCAACTGCCTGGCCGACTGGTATCGCGAGGCCGCCGAAGCCGCTGGCCAGCCGATGGACAAGGAGCAGGCCCGCGAAGTCATCTACGGCATGCCGTTTGCCGAGTGGAAAGCCAGGCATCAGAAAGCGGCCACGCCCGAACAACTGGCCGCGTTCGAAGCCACGCAGAAGCGTCACGGCGGCTGAGGCAGCGCGGCTCAGCCAGTCACCGCCCGGTTCGGGCCCGACGCCACCGCGGTGGCAGGCTGCGGCTGGCAAGCATCTGTTCCATCAAGGCGTGCCGGCCAGCTATCGCGCCGGCACGACCTGACCCACCCACTCCGCCCGGCGGGGTGACTGCCTCGATTGCGCTGGCGTCAGCAAGACCGGCCGCGGCGCCACAGCCACCACGCCAATGCCGCCGGCAGCAGATAGATCAGCAACTGGATCGGCAGCTCTTCCTGCAGGGAATAGCCATGCGACAGGCCGGTGGCCAGGTTCCAGCCCACCACTGCCAGCCACAGTGCCAGGAACGCCGGCAACCGCCAGTGCTGCCCACGCGCCCGCATCGGCCATAGCCACAACAGCGCCAGCCCTGCCCCGCAAAGCAACAAGATCAAGGTCCGCATGCAGACTCCTGCGCGTCAGCGCGTGGTGTAACCGCCATTGGCGAAAATGGTCTGGCCGGTGATCCACCAGCCATCGGTGACCAGGAAGCGGACGATCGGTGCGATGTCCTCGATATCGGTCAGCCCGGTCTTCGAGAACCCGCTGAGCGCCGCCGCCGAGGCATGATAAGCCGAAGATTCCTTGCTTTCCTGTCCATAGAAGAACGGCGTGTCCATCGGCCCGGGGCCAATCGCATTGACGCTGATGCCGCGTGCGCCGAACTCCTTGGAGGCGGCACGGGTGAAATGTTCGACCGGGGCCTTGCTGCCCGGATAGATGGCGTAGGAATCGGTGTAGGCCGCCAGCAGTGAACTGACGATGGTGACGATGCTGCCGCCATCAGCGAGGGTACGCCCAGCCTGTTGCATGAAGAAAAAAGCGGCCTTGGCGTTGGCGGCGAAGCTCTGCTCATAGTCCGCTTCGGTCACTTCCAGAATCGGCTTCTTGATGACCACGCCCGCGGTGTTGATGGCGAGATCGACCGTGCCAAAGTGCTTGATCGCCAGATCAAACAGGTGGACGTTGTTATCGACCCGGGCGAGATCGCCCTGGAACGCGATCGCCTCGGCACCCTTGGCCTTGAGCGCCGCGACGGTGGCCTCGGCAGCGGGACGTGATCCGTCGCTGTTGTAGTGGACGACAATGCCGCGTGCACCGGCATCGACGAACTGGTGCGCGATCAGCGCGCCCAGATTCTTGCCGCCTCCGGCGATGACCGCGACTTTTCCCTGCAGGGTCCTGGCTGACATGCGAGCTCCTTGATGTGAGGGTGTCTCCGGCCTGCACAGCGCCAACAAGCGGCAGGCACAATGGCCGGAGGGCCCCCGAGTATCAAGGCACGTTTGCCAAAGCTCCACTCACATATTCAAGCCCGGCATCGGGTCGCCGGAACATCCGCTCAGGCCGGACTGGCGCAGAACGCCTGGTAATCGACGTAGCCGGGAAAAGCCTGCCCCGGCGCGCATAGCGGGCAGCGCTGATCCGGGCGCAGATGGGTTTCGCGAAAGCGCATGCCCAGTGCATCGAACTGCAGCAAGCGGCCGGTCAAAGGCCGGCCAATGCCAAGCAGCAGCTTGATTACCTCGTTGGCCTGCAACAGACCAATGATGCCCGGCAAGACCCCCAGCACCCCGGCTTCGGCGCAATTGGGTGCGAACTCGGCCGGTGGAGGTTCCGGAAACAGGCAGCGGTAGCAAGGCGCCTGGCCGCGCTGGCGACCGGCATCGAACACGCTGACCTGGCCCTCAAACCGCTGCACCGCCCCGTACACCAGTGGCTTGGCATGCTTGATGCACGCATCGTTGAGCAGATAGCGGGCGGGAAAATTGTCGGCCCCATCCAGCACCACGTCGACGTCGGCCATCAGGGCATCGATATTCTCCGGGCCGACCCGTTCGCGGATGGCCTGCACCTGGGTGCGTGGATTGAGCGCGCCCAGCGTCCGCGCGGCCGAATCGACCTTGGGCTGGCCGATGGCCGCTTCCGAATGCAGGATCTGTCGTTGCAGGTTGCTGCGCTCGACCACGTCGTCATCGACCAGGCGCAGATGGCCGATGCCAGCGGCGGCCAGATAGAAGGCGGCGGGCGAACCCAGGCCACCGGCGCCAATCATCAACACCCGCGATGCCGCCAGTGTCCGCTGCCCGCTTTCGCCGACTTCCGGCAGCAGCAGGTGGCGCGAATAGCGTTCGAGGAAATCAGCGCTGCCCGGGTCCAGTTCCGGTCGCACCATCGGCAGCCCGGCTTCGCGCCAGGCATCAGTACCACCGGCGACCGACCACACATTGGCATAGCCTGCTTCGGCCAGGCGACGGGCGCTGCTCAGCGAGCGGCCACCGCGTTGGCAGATGAGGATGATCTCGCGCGAGCGTTCCGGCAGATGCTGGGCCGGATCTCGATCCAGATCCCGCTGCTCGATGGCGCTGGCGCTTTCGGCCTGGCCGCTGGCGCGTTCATGGCTTGCGCGTATGTCGATGAAGAGTGCGCCGCGGGCGATGGCGGCAGCCACCTGTCGTGGGGAAATTTCTGGCTTGTCCATCTGCCAATTATCTCCCAAACGTGGATCAGGCCGCGTTATCCATCCGTGCAGCGGAGGCGGTGCGTGGCCCCGTGTTCTAGTAGCGGATGACCTGGACCACGTCACCACGCTGGTACTGGCGGGGGCCTTCCGGCAACACCAGCAGCACGTCGCTGTCGGCGGCACCGCGCAGCTGATGCGAGGCGTCTGCCGGGTTGGGTTGCACCCACAAGCGCGCATCGCCGTCGCTTTGCAGTCGGCCGCGCAGGAACTCATGGCGTGGGTGTTGCTTGTTCCACTCGCAGGCCAGCGCGGCGTGCAGCGGTGCGGCGGGATCCTGGCGCCGCTGCATCGTATCCAGCAATGGAATCCCCAGGCTGACGAAGGTCGCCAGGCTCGACACCGGATTGCCCGGCAGGGCCAGCACCAGCGCCTGCTGCAGCTGCCCGAGCAACACCGGCATGCCCGGCTTCATCAACACTTTCCAGAAATGGATGCGGCCATGCTCGCTGAGCAACGCCGGCAAGTGGTCTTTTTCACCGGCTGACACGCCGCCACTTGTGATCACCAGATCAAATGCGGAGGCGGCATCCAGCAGCATCGACTGGATGCGCTGCGGATCATCCGGCAGGCTCGGCCACGCGGTCGGCTCCAGGCCCTGCTGACGCAACAGCGCCATCAACATGTCGCGATTGCCGTTGTAGATCTGCCCGGGCTGCAATGGCATGCCCGGCTCCACCAGTTCATCCCCGGTCGTGAACACCGCCACCGTCGGCCGCCGCGCCACGCTCAGTCCGGCCAGGCCCAGCGAAGCCACCAGTCCGATCCGCGCAGGCGTCATCGTCATCCCCGCCTGCAGCACCTGCGCACCCAGGGCGACGTCCTCGCCGGCACGGCGGATATCGGCGCCGTGCGCGGGCAGCTGCGATACCGACAGCAGGTCGCCGTCGACACTGACGTCTTCCTTGATCACCACGGTATCGGCGCCCGGCGGCAACGGCGCGCCGGTGGTGATGCGCACGCACTCACCATTTGCCAACTCTTGGGTCCGGGCATGGCCTGCAAACTGATCGGCGACGATACGCAGACGCGTGGTCCCCGACCCGGCCAGATCCGCATGGCGCAGGGCGAATCCATCCATCCGGCTGTTGTCGAAGCCCGGCAAGGCGACCGGTGCGGTCACATCCTGCGCCAGCACCCGGCCATCGGCACGGCGGGTCGGTACCTGTTCGGCGCCGGTCGCGTGGGCAGCGCCGACCTTGCGGACCATTTCCAGCGCCTCGGCAAAGGCAATGCGACTGGGGAACCCGGTCATCGCGGCGAGCTCAAGCGGCAACTCATTTGCCGCGTTTGACGTGCTTGATCAAGCGCCGCTTCTTGGCGATCTGGCGCTCGGTCAGGACGTTCTTCTTGCCTTCGTACGGGTTGCTGCCTTCGCGGAAAATGAACTGCACCGGCGTGCCGACCAGCTTGAAGCGCTTGCGGAAGAAATTCTCCAGATAACGCTTGTATGACTCCGGCAACACCTTCAGACGGGTGCCGTGGACGATGAACGTCGGCGGATTGCTGCCACCCGGATGCACGTAGCGCAGCTTGGAGACATGGCCGCGGATGCTCGGAGGCGGATTGGTTTCGTAGGCCACTTCCAGCGCCTTGTTGACTTCGCTGGTACCAAACTCCTTCGTCGCCGAGGCGTGCGCGCGGTGAATGGCCTTGAACAGTTCAAGCAGGCCCGAACCATGCTTGGCCGAGATGCGTACTGCCTCGGCCCATTCGACGAAGCTCAGTTTGCGCGACAGCAGCGCTTCGGTCTGGTCGCGCTGATAGGTGGTCAAACCGTCCCACTTGTTGACCGCCACCACCAGCGCACGGCCGGCATCGAGGATGGCACCGAGCACGCTGGCATCCTGATCGGTGACGCCTTCGGTGGCATCAATCAACAACACGGCGACCTGGCACTGCTCGATCGCCTGCAGGGTCTTGATGATGGAAAACTTCTCGACCGCTTCCTCGACCCGCGCCTTGCGGCGCAGACCAGCGGTGTCGACCAGCCGGTACTGGCGGCCGCCACGTTCCAGGTCCACGGCGATCGAATCGCGGGTGGTGCCAGGTACCTCCGAAGCGATCATCCGCTCTTCGCCAAGCAGGCGGTTGACCAGCGTCGACTTGCCGACGTTGGGGCGGCCGACGAAGGCGATACGCACCCGGTTGGGATCGGTGTCCAGCTCTTCTGCCGCGCCCTGCTCTGGCAGACGCTGCAGGACTTCATCGACCAGGTCATCGATGCCTTGCCGGTGGGCGGCGGAAATCGCCAGCATGTCGCTGAAACCGTAGCGGGCGAAGTCCGCCAGCACGGTCGTCTCATCCATGCCGTCCATCTTGTTGATGACCAGCAGGGTCGGACGATCGGTCTTGCGCAGCCAGCGCAGAATCTCGTCATCCAGTGCCGAAGCGCCTTCACGCCCGTCGACGATGAACAACACCAGGTCGGCCTCGGCGGCCGCGGCCCGCGCCTGGCGTGCGGTGGCACCGGCCAGGCCTTCTTCCTCGCCGGCGATACCGCCGGTATCGACCAGCGCGAACGAGGTGTCCTCGTTGAGACGGCAGATACCGTAATGACGGTCGCGGGTGACCCCGGGCTGATCATGGACCAGGGCGTCGCGACTGCGGGTCATCGCGTTGAACAGGGTTGATTTGCCCACATTGGGGCGGCCCACCAGGGCAACGAGGGGAAGCATGAGCAGGTGCCGGGAAGCCGTGAAGAAAGGAGGTTGCCATCAGGCGACGCATCGCCCACCGGCGCGGCCACAAGCCCGACGCACGGCGATGTCAGCGGGCAATATTAAACGACAACGGCGCCCAAGTCGCGGCGCCGTCGTCATCAGCGTCCGCACAGTTCAGGCGGACGCAGGCCCAGGTTGCGGGCAATCGTGTACTAGTTGACCCGGAACGCGGTGATTTCACCTTCGACGTTCTGCACCAGCAACAGCCCGTCGGCCAGCACCGGCTTGGCCCGGATGCGCTCGCCGCCGGCGCGTTCGCGCGCGGCAATCTGGCCATCGGTGAGGCTCAACCAATGCACGTAACCATCGTAGTCACCGACCACCGCATAGTCGCCCTGCACGGTAACGCCGGTCAGCGAACGACGGGCCAGAATCGGGTTGGACCAGGTGGCGTTGCCGCTGGCCTTGTCCAGGCCCCAGACCGTGCCGGCACGATCCGACACCACCACCAGGCTGCTGGACAGATCCAGGCCACCGGCGCCGCCATTGTCACGGTTCCAGATCGGGCGGCCGCTGGGGCCTTCGATGGCGAGGGTCTCACCCTTGAAGCTGGTGGCGTAAAGGGTGGTGCCTTCCAGCACTGCGGCGCCGTCGACGTCGGACATGCGATCCAGTTCGGTGCGGCCTTCGGGAATCCCGATCGACTGCGACCAGACCTGGCGGCCGTCGTTGAGTGCGAGTGCGACCAGAGTGCCGTCATCGTTGCCGACAAAGGCCACTCCCGGACCCAGGGTAACCGGCGCGTTGCCGCGCACGGTCAGGCTGGGCAGATCGTGGTTCCAGAACCAGCGGCGCTCGCCGTTGGCGGCATCGAACGCACTGACCCGACCATCGTTGCTGCGCACCAGCACCAGCCCCTGGCCGATGGCCGGAGCGGTGATGACTTCGTTGGCCACTTCCGCACGCCATTTTTCAGTGCCGGTGTCCGCATCCAGGGCGATGACCTTGCCGTCCAGCGTGCCGATCACGACCAGACCGTCACCGGCGCCGGGACCGCCGGACAGGCGCAGCTCCGGTTGTTTCTTGACCTTCTCCGGCTCGTAATGCCAGATCTGCTTGCCGGTCTGCAGGTCAAGCGCCTCGACGCCACCCTCGACCGCCGCCGCGTAAACGCGACCATCGACGACCACCGGGCCCTGTTGCAGGCCAATCCGGCCTTCGCCCTTGCCGACGTTGGCCTTCCAGACCTTGGTCACGGTTGCGGTCGGGGTGAAATCGACCAGCTCGGCCGGTTCGGCCAGTTTCTTGGCTTCCGCGTCCTTGCCGGCGAACCAGCCCTTGACCGTGCTGCAACCGGACAGTGCCACCAGCAGGGTGGCGACCAGCAGCGCACGCTGCGATGCGTTCGAGTTACTCATCAAGCCTTGTCTCCGCTGGCGGGTACGGTTCCGCCAACCTCGGCGAGTTTCAGTTCCAGCAGGCGACGTTGCGGTGCCGCCACGTCCATGCCCACCAGGGCCTTGCTGTAGGTGTCGCGCGCCTGATCCAGCTTGCCGTCGGCCTGCAGCGCATCGCCGAGGATTTCCAGGCTGAAAGGATCACTGGCCTGGCCGATTACCTTGATCGCTTCGGCCGGTTTGCCGGTATCGATCAACAGGCGTGCCAGGCGGGCGTTGACCAGCGGCTGCAGGGCCGGGTCATGCTTGATCGCACGCAGGGTGGCGATGGCCGCCTCATGCTTGCCGGCCTCGACCTGGGCCTTGGCCAGACGCAGGCCGGCCAGTTCCGAATACACCGCGTTCTTGCCCTTGCCACCGATCGACGCTACCGCCGCTTCGGCCTTCTTCAGGTCACCGGCACCAATCTGCTCATTGGCCTTCTGGTAGGCCTGATAGCTTTGCTGTTCCTGCTCGGCGCGATGTTTCTGGAACCATTGCCAGCCGACAATCACACCCAGTCCCAGCGCTACCCCGCCCAACAACCCCAGCGCATTGTTGCGCAGCCAGCTGCGGACTCGTTCACTTTGTTCGTGCTCATCGAGCAGGTCATCAATCGCCATGCGTACTCTTGCCCCGCGAGCGGGGTCTTGCCGTGTTGAGGGATATGCCCGCGCGGATCAGTTGCTGATCGGCGCGAGCGAACCGTCAGAGGATACCGTAAAGCGCGCCACACTTCCGCGCTGGTAAGGCGTGGTGTCCACGGTACTACCCGCCTGCTGAACTTCGACCGCCGTGGCGTTGCCCAGCACCACGTTGCCGACCTCACCCTTGGCATAGTTGCGCTCGTCGCCAGCCTTCATCAGCGCCTGTTCGACCCGGCTGCCATCAGGAGCGGAGATCTGCACCCAGCTGTCACCGTTGAAGTGGAAGCTCAGTGCGGGTGCGTCGGCACGGCTGATCGGCACCATCGAGGCAACGTAAGGGGTGGCAGGCGCGCGTCGGGCAGGCGGCTGACTGGCCGGTGCCGGACCTGTCGCCACCTCGGCGCTTGCCGTCGCCGGCACCACGTCGAGCGAGGCGGTGGTCTGGGTATCGGCAGAACCGAGCTGGGAACGCGCGCCCATCCACACCGGGATGACCAGCACCGCGGTCAGCACCACGTAGACCGCCCGGCGCTTGAAGCTCTCAAGGAAGCGGTCAAGCCCCGAGGTATAGCTGTGGCTGACCAGTTCGGCTGGCCGCACCACTTCCAGATGGGCCTGATGCAGATATTCGCTGATGTCGGCACCCAGCAACCTGGCGTAACTGCGCAATTGCCCACGGACGAAAACCGGGGCGCCGAGTTGTTGCCACTGCTCGGCTTCCAGCGCCTGCAGGATGCGCAGTGGCGTCTTCAGACGGGTGGCCGCATCCTGCTGACTCAAGCCTGCTTTTTCACGCATTGACCGTAGGTAATCACCACAGCCCTGCAGTTGTTGCATATCCATAGAATCCAAATTCGTCATTGCCGTGCATTCCCCCTGGAAATATCACTCGCGTCATTGGGGAACTCCGCCCGCAAAGTCTGCTGATAGCGCTGGGCGGCACGTGTGTCACCCAGCTGCTGCTCGATTCCAGCCGCTAGTTTTAACACGCTTGCGTTGGCCGGTGCAGCATCCAGCCGCCGTTCAACGAACGCGCGGGCGTCCATGTACTGCTGCTCTCGATAGGCATTGCGGGCCAGCGCTTCCAGCGCGACCGCGTTGGTTGGTTCCAGTGCCAGTGCCTGGCGCAGGTCACGTTCGGATCGCGGATACTGCCCGGCCTGCTGCGCGCAGTCGCCGGCGTTGGCCAGCGCCGATGCCGGCGATGCGTAGCCGGGATCCTTCAAGGCGCGGTCGAACCAGGCCAGCGATTCGGCCGGATCACGGTTCTGGCACAGCCAGGCGCCGTAATTGTTGAGCACACTGCCCTTGGCCGGAGCCAGATCGGCGGCGCGCTTGTAGTATTCACCGGCCTTGGCCACGTCATCCTGCTGGTCGCTGGCGATGCCAAGGATGGTCAGCGCATCGACCGAACCGGGGTCAACCTTCAGCACTTCCTTCGCCTCGCGCTCGGCCATGGCGTAATCACCGGCGCGCAGGCGCTGGGCAGCCAGGCCAAGGCGCTGCTGGGTCTTCATCCGCTTCTGGACTTCCGGGCTGTCGGCCACGTGGTAGTCCTGCGCGATCTGCTCGCCGTCCTTGCGGTCCATCTTTGGCTTGACGAAGGTCAGCCGGCTGCAGCCGGTCATCACCAGGCAGGGCAACAACAACCAGGCCCAGACCTCACGCTGCCGCATCATTGACGCCTTGCGACTGCAGTTGACGCTTGAACTCGGCCTGGCGCCGGGTGCGATCCATCACCTGCCCTTTCAGCTGGCCGCAGGCGGCATCGATATCGTCGCCGCGGGTACGCCGCACCATGGTCAGTACCTTGCTGTCGAGCAGGATCTTCTGGAAAGCACGGATGTCTTCCTCGGAACTGCGCTCGTAGCGGGTGCCCGGGAACGGGTTGAACGGGATCAAATTGACCTTGCCGGCATCGCGCGACTGGCAGGTGTTGTCGAACTGGCGCATCAGCCGGGCCAGCTGGCGTGCGTGCTCGGGTTGATCGTTGATGCCCTTCATCAGCGTGTATTCGAAAGTCACCGAATCGCGCTTCTTGCTGTGGGCGAGATAGCGGGCACAGGAAGCCATCAACTCGGCAATCGGATACTTCTTGTTGAGCGGCACCAGCTGCTCGCGCAGTTCGTCGTTTGCCGCGTGCAGCGATACCGCCAGCGAGACGTCGGTTTCAGTCGACAGGCGGTCGATGAACGGCACCAGCCCGGACGTCGACAGGGTGACCCGCTTGCTGGCCAGGCCGTAACCCAGATCGTCGCGCATGATGTTCATCGCACGCACCACGTTGTCGAAATTCATCAACGGCTCGCCCATGCCCATCATGACCACGTTGGTCAGCCGGCGCTGCTGGTGCGGGACATTGCCCAGGTGACGCGCCGCCACCCAGACCTGGCCAATGATTTCGGCGGTCGACAGGTTGCGGTTGAAGCCCTGGGTCGCGGTGGAACAGAAGGTGCAATTGAGCGCACAGCCGACCTGCGAGGACACGCACAAGGTGCCGCGCGACTTGTCGGGGATGTATACCGTCTCGATCGCGTTGCTGCCGCGATCCATGCTGAGCAGCCACTTGTGGGTGCCATCGACCGACGGTTTGTCGAAGTCGATGTTCAAGGCGACTACCTCGGCACGCTCGTGCAACTTCGCACGCAGCGCCTTGCCGAGGTCGGTCATGTCATCGAAGTTGGTGACATAGCGGTGATGGATCCATTTCATCACCTGATGGGCGCGGTAACGCTGCTCGCCGAGGGTCTCGGCGAAAAAGCGCTCCATGCCCTCGCGATCGAGGTCGAGCAGATTCTGTTTTTTTGCTACGACGTCGATCACGTGGACAACCTCGGATTAGCGCGAGAAGACTTCGGTGCTGGCGAAGAAATAAGCGATTTCCTGCGCAGCGGTATCAGCGGCATCCGAACCGTGCACCGCATTGGCATCGATGCTGTCGGCAAAGTCGGCACGGATGGTACCGGCGGCGGCTTCCTTGGGATTGGTGGCACCCATCAGCTCACGGTGCTTGAGGATGGCGTTTTCACCTTCCAGCACCTGGATGACCACCGGGCCGGAGATCATGAAGTCCACCAGCGCATTGAAGAACGGACGCTCGCGATGCACGGCATAGAAGCCTTCCGCTTCGCGGCGCGACAGGTGCTTCATCTTGCTGGCGACGATCTTCAGGCCAGCTTTTTCGAAACGGGAATAGATTTCGCCGATGACGTTCTTGGCAACAGCATCGGGCTTGATGATCGACAGGGTGCGCTCCAGCGCCATGGGGATTTCTCCGTTGGGCGAGCCACTAAGGCCCGAGTTTAACATGAAAAACCCGCGTCGAAACGCGGGCTTAGACTGAATTGCGTAGTGCGATTCTAACGTAAAGCCAGGCGGGAAAATAGCGCCGCCGCTGAAGCCATGCTGCATGGCAGCATTGACGGCCGGGACGGAAACAAGCAGAATCAAACAAGCGTTTGATTAAGAGATTCCGCGATGGGCCATGCCATGCAGTTTTCCACCAAGGACCGCATCCTCGGCGCGGCCGAGGAGTTGTTCGCCCAATACGGCTTTGCCGGCACCTCCCTGCGCCAGGTCACGACCCATGCCGATGTCAACATCGCCGCGGTCAACTACCACTTCGGTTCCAAGGAAAACCTGATCAACGAGGTGTTCCGCCGGCGTATGGACGATATGACCGCCAATCGCCTGCAGCAGCTGCAGGCGGCGCTGGCCCAGCATCCCGGCGAACTGACCCCGATTCTGGCGGCCTTCGTCCGCCCTGCCCTGGCACTGGCCCAGAACCGCCACGGCGGCGGCGCCTTTGTCCGGGTGATTGCCCGCGCCTACGCCGAGAAGAACGACGGCCTGCGCAAGTTCCTGTCCGACCACTACGGTCACGTGATGCGCGAGTTTGGTCGTGCGATTGCCCAGTGCGTACCTGAACTGAGCAAGGAAGAGCTGTACTGGCGCCTGGATTTCGTCTCCGGTGCGCTGACCTATGCCATGGCCGACTTTGGCGTCATCAAGCGCCCCGCCCATGTCAGCGAGTCCGTCCACCGTGAGCATGCCGCCCACGAGCTGATCCGTTTTGCCGAGGCCGGCTTGCGTGCAAGCCAAAAGAATAACCCCTGAAAACAAGGATTTACGACATGTCCAATACGTTAATGGTGCGTAAGGCGGCGGTGCTTGGCGCCGGCGTCATGGGCGCGCAGATTGCCGCGCATCTGACCAACGCAGGCGTTGAAACCGTGCTGTTCGACCTGCCCGCCAAAGAAGGCAATCCGGACGGCGTGGTACTGAAGGCGATCGCCAACCTGGCCAAGCTGAGCCCTGCCCCGCTGGCCAGCAAGTCCTACGCCGCGGCAATCATCCCGGCCAACTACGAGACCGGCCTGGACAAGCTGAAGGATTGCGACCTGATCATCGAGGCCATCGCCGAACGGATGGACTGGAAGCAGGATCTATACAAGAAGATTGCCCCCGCCGTGGCCGACCATGCGGTACTGGCGTCCAACACCTCGGGCCTGGGCATCAACAAGCTGGCTGAAGTGTTGCCGGAGCAATTGCGCCACCGCTTCTGCGGCGTCCACTTCTTCAATCCGCCGCGCTACATGCACCTGGCCGAACTGATCCCGGCCAAGACCACCGACAGCGCCGTGCTGGAAGGGCTGGAAACTTTCCTCACCACCACCCTGGGCAAGGGCGTGGTGTACGCCCGCGACACCCCCAATTTCATCGGCAACCGGATCGGCGTGTTCTCGATCCTCGCCACCGCCCACCACACCGCCGAATCGGGCCTGGGCTTCGATGAAGTCGATGCGTTGACCGGTCCGCTGGTCGGGCGGCCGAAGTCGGCCACGTATCGGACTTCGGATGTGGTTGGCCTGGACACCATGGCCCACGTCATCAAGACCATGGCCGACACCCTGCCGGACGACCCCTGGCATCCGTATTTCAAGTCGCCGAAGTGGCTGGAGGCTCTGATTGCCAAGGGCGCGCTGGGGCAGAAGAGCGGTGCCGGCGTGTTCCGCAAGGTCGGCAAGGACATCATGGTGCTGGACCTGGACAAGCAGGATTACCGTCCGGCCGACCGCGGCGCGGCGCCGGAAGTGATCGAGATCCTGAAGAACCGCAACCCGGTGGAAAAATTCGCCCAGCTGCGTGCCAGCGAACACCCGCAGGCACAGTTCCTGTGGGCGGTCTTCCGCGATCTTTTCCATTACAGCGCCTATCACCTGTCCGACATCGCCGAAACCGCGCGCGACGTCGATCTGGCGATCCGATGGGGCTACGGCTGGTCGTTGGGTCCGTTCGAAACCTGGCAGGCCGCTGGCTGGAAGCAGGTCGCGCAGTGGATTGCCGATGACATCGTCGCCGGCAAGAGCATGAGCAGCGCTCCCCTGCCCGATTGGGTCTTCGATGGCCGCGAAGGCGTGCACGCTGCCGAAGGAAGTTACAGCCCGGCCAAGAATGCCAAGCTGCCGCGTTCCTCGCTGCCGGTCTACCAGCGCCAGCGCTTCCCCGACGCGCTGCTGGGTGAGAGCTTCGCCCAAGGCGAAACGGTCTATGAAAACGACGGCGTGCGACTGTGGACCGACGGTGATGGCGTGGCCGTGGTCAGCTTCAAAACCAAGATGAATACCGTCTCCGACGCCGTACTCGATGGCCTGCAGGAAGCGGTATCGATCGCCGAGCAGAAGTTCAAGGGTCTGGTGATCTGGCAGCCGAAGGAGCCGTTCTCCGCCGGTGCCGATCTGGCCGGCGCCCTGGCCGCGTTGCAGGCCGGCAAGATTGCCGAGTTCGAAGCGATGGTGGCCAATTTCCAGGCCACCAGCCAGCGCATCAAGTATTCGCTGGTGCCGGTGGTGGCCGCGGTGCGTGGCCTGGCATTGGGCGGTGGTTGCGAATTCCAGATGCACAGCAGCCGCACCGTGGCCGGGCTGGAAAGCTACATCGGCCTGGTCGAAGCCGGCGTCGGTCTGTTGCCGGCTGGTGGCGGCTTGAAGGAAATCGCGGTGCGCGCGTCGCAGGCAGCAGGTGCCAGCGGCGACATCTTCAGCGAACTCAAGCGCAGCTTCGAGACCGTGGCGATGGCCAAGGTGTCTGCCTCCGCCGTCGAGGCCAAGGAGCTGGGCCTGCTGCGCGACACCGATCTGGTGGTGTTCAATGCCTTCGAACAGCTGTACGTGGCCAAGCAGCAGGTGCTGGCGATGGCCGAAAGCGGCTACCGCCCGCCGATGCCGGCGCGGCAGATCCGGGTCGCCGGCGACGTTGGCATCGCGACCTTCAAGATGATGCTGGTCAATATGCTGGAAGGCGCCTTCATCAGCCCCTACGACTACGAAATCGCCACCCGCATCGCCACCGTGGTCTGCGGCGGCGAGGTGGATCGCAACTCGGTGGTCGACGAAGAATGGCTGTTGAAGCTCGAGCGCAGGCATTTTGTCGAGTTGGCGCAGCAGGAAAAGACCCAGGCGCGTATCGCCCACATGCTGAAAACGGGCAAGCCACTGCGCAACTAATCGACCAGGCGCCGGTTTTCATGCCGGCGTCGCGCCCCCTTTCCGAGGAATCAAAATGAGCAAGCAAGTACAGGAAGCCTATATCGTCGCCGCCACCCGGACCCCGGTTGGCAAGGCGCCCAAGGGCATGTTCCGCAACACCCGCCCCGATGACATGCTGGCGCATGTGTTGAAGGCGGTGATCGCCCAGGCACCGGGCGTGGACGTCAACCGCATCGACGATGCAATCATCGGCTGCGCCATGCCCGAAGCCGAGCAAGGCATGAACGTGGCGCGCATCGGCGTGCTGCTGGCCGGCCTGCCCAACACCATCGCCGCACAGACCATCAACCGCTTCTGTTCCTCCGGCCTGCAGGCCGTGGCCCTGGCCGCCAACGAAATCCGCCTCGGCAATTCGGACCTGATGCTGGCCGGCGGTACCGAATCGATGTCGATGGTGCCGATGATGGGCAACAAGATTGCGTTGGCACCCAGCGTGTTCGAACGCGACGAGAATGTCGCCATCGCCTACGGCATGGGCATCACCGCCGAGAAAGTTGCCAGCGAATGGAAGATCTCACGCGAGCAGCAGGATGCCTTCGCCTTGGCCTCGCACCAGAAAGCAATCGCGGCAATGCAGGCCGGCGAATTCAGGGACGAAATCACCCCGTACGAGATTGTTTCGCATGTGCCCGACCTGGCCAATGACAGCGTCAAGCTGAAAAAATTCCTGGCTGAGAACGATGAAGGCCCGCGTCCGGACTCGAGCATGGAAGGCCTGGCCAAGCTGCGGCCGGTGTTCCGCAATGGCCAGTTTGGCGGCAGCGTCACCGCCGGCAACAGCTCGCAGATGAGCGACGGTGCCGGTGCGGTGTTGCTGGCTTCGGGACAGGCGGTCAAGGACTACGGCTTGACCCCTATTGCCCGCTTCGTCAGCTTCTCGGTCGCCGGCGTGCGCCCGGAAGTGATGGGCATTGGTCCGATCGCGGCCATCCCGAAGGCACTCAAGCAGGCCGGCCTGAGCAAGGATCAGCTGGACTGGATTGAGCTCAACGAGGCATTTGCCGCGCAGGCGCTGGCGGTCATCCACGATTCGCAACTGGACCCGGCCAAGGTCAACCCGCTGGGCGGCGCCATCGCGCTGGGCCACCCGTTGGGCGCTACGGGTGCGATTCGCACCGCGACCATCCTGCACGGCATGCGCCGTCGCCAGCAGAAATACGGCATGGTTACCATGTGCATCGGCACCGGCATGGGTGCAGCCGGTATCTTCGAAGCGCTGTAAAGCGTAAGCCGACGAGCCCTACTACGACGATGGCGCCTACCGGCGCCATTGTTTTTGGTTGAGCCGGCCACGGCCGGTTCATCGCGCCACTGCTCATCTGACTTCATCAGCGGCGAGCGGCCAGATTGCCGGGCCGATCTCAATTCAGATCGATGACTCCGAGCTCGCTCAAGGCATTCTGCATCATGTCGCGGGCGGCATCGCTGAGCTTCTCGTGGTCCAGCGCATAACGGATGGTGGCTTCGATCAGACCGATATGGGTACCGCAATCGAACCGGGTACCCTTGAAGCGGTACGCATGCACCGGATTGTCGGCCAATAGCGCCGCAATGGCGTCGGTCAACTGGATTTCACCGCCCGATCCCGGTGTGGTCGATTCAAGCAGGTCGAAGATTCCCGGATTCAGGATGTAACGGCCAACCACCGCCAGATTACTTGGCGCATCTGCCGGTGCCGGCTTCTCGACGATGGCATTGATGCGACCGGAACGACCGGAAAATTCATCAGTGGCGACGATGCCGTAACTGCCGGTCTGTTCCCGCGGTACGTCCTGCACCGCAATCATGCTGGCGCCGGTCGCCTCGGCGGCATCGGCCATCTGCTTGAGCGCGCCATCGCCACGGTTCCAGATCAGGTCATCGGGCAGCAGCACGGCAAACGGCTCATTGCCGACGATGGATTTGGCGCACAGCACGGCATGGCCGAGTCCCAGCGCCTCGGCCTGGGTCACGAAAATCGCCCGCACACCGGGCGGCAGAACGTTGCGGATTTTTTCCAGCTGGTCAGTCTTGCCGGCTTTCTCCAGCTTCTGTTCAAGCTCGTAGGCTTTGTCGAAGTAGTCCGCTACCGCGTGCTTGTAGCGATTGGTGATGAAGATCAGGGTATCGCAACCGGCCTCGATGGCTTCATCGACGGCGTACTGGATCAATGGCCGGTCAATGATCGGCAACATCTCCTTGGGGACGGTTTTGGTGGCGGGCAGGAATCGGGTGCCCAGGCCTGCGACGGGAAAGACGGCCTTGCGGATGCGCTGCTTCATCGTTGGATTCGGGATTCGCGTGCGGGAAAGGCCACGATGTTATCCGATGCCCCTGTGTGCTCCTGATGAATGGGGCTGAATTCGGGCACCGCCACTTTCAACACCTCTTCCAATTCGACCAGATCATACTGGGCATGACTCCTGCGCAGCCGCTGCAATGCCAGCTCGATGAACTCGCGCGATACCGTGCGCGCCTCGGCTTCCATGATCTTGGAGTGTGAGGTCGGCCGATAGTTCTCCTCTGCATGGAACAGGTTCTCATGCAGTTTCTCGCCGGGGCGCAGGCCGGTATAGACAATGGCGATGTCGCGCCCGGGCTGCTTGCCCGCCAAGCGGATCATCTGTTCGGCGAGGGTCCGGATTGGCACCGGTTCGCCCATGTCCAGGGTATAGATTGATGCATGCGCGGCGCTGGAACCTGCCTGCAGGATCAGCTGGCAGGCTTCGGGAATGGTCATGAAGTAACGGGTGACTTCCGGATCGGTCACCGTCACCGGCCCACCTTTGCGGATCTGCTCGCGGAACAGCGGCACCACACTGCCGGCCGAGTCCAGTACATTGCCGAAGCGCACGGTGACGAAGCGGGTGCTGGCCATGCCCTGGTCGAGTGCCAGGCAGGCCATTTCAGCCAGGCGCTTGGTCGCACCCAGCACGTTGGCCGGATCCACTGCCTTGTCGGTGGAAATCAACACGAAAGTCGACACCGATGCATCACGGCAGGCTCGGGCCACGGTTTCGGTCGCCAGCACGTTGTTGCCGACCGCTTCGCGCAGATGCCTTTCCAGCAATGGCACCTGCTTGTAGGCCGCCGCGTGGAACACGGCATCGGGCTCGGCGATTTTGAGCGCATGCGCCACCACCGCGGGGTCGCCGCAATTGCCCAGCACCGGCAGGATTTCCAGATCCGGGAAGGCCCGTTGCAGATCCGCATGGATGGTGATCAGCGCCAGTTCGTCAATTTCCAGCAGCGCGATGCGCTGGGCACCGTGGCGGGCACATTGTCGGCACAACTCCGAGCCGATCGAGCCACCGGCGCCGGTCACCATGACCGTGCGGCCGCCCAACCAGCCGCGGATGAGTTTCCAGTCGGGGGTCACCGACTTGCGTCCCAGCAGATCCTCGATCGCCACTTCCTTGAGGTCACCAACGCTGGTGTGCCCTTCCAGTGAATTGATCAGTCGCGGCACCATACGGAACGGCACGCCGGTGCTTTCGCAGATCGCAACCACCCGCTGCATCGCCGAGGCATCCAGCGACGGCATGGCGATGACCAGCATCTTGGCCGCGGTTTCGCGCGCCACAGCGGCCGCATTGTCCAGCCGACCCAGCACCGGAATGCCCTGCAGGCTGGAACCCTGCAGATTCGGCGCATCGTCGAGGAACGCGACCGGGTTGTACATGCCGGTGCGCTTGAGTTCGCGCACCAGCGATTCACCGGCGCGGCCGGCACCCAGGATAACGATCCGCGAGGCCGCTTCCCGTGGCTGGTGCATCTGGCTGTCCTTCCACGCGCGATAGCTCATCCGCGGCAAGCCCAGGCACCCGACCAGTGCGAACGGATAGAACGCCAGCACCGCACGCGGCACCGATTCGAAGCGATTGTAGAAAGCCAGTCCCACCAGGATTGCCAGCAGGCCCAGAACGGCAGCTTTGAGGATGTTCCACAGGTCAGGCAGGCTGGCGAAACGCCACAGACCCTTGTACAGCCCCATCCACCAGAAGATCACACCCTGCGCGGCCAGTACGATGGCTATCTCATTGGACCACAACGGAAAATCAGGTGGCGATGGCAGCATGGCATAACGCAGGCGGTGCAGCATCTGCCAGCAGAACCAGACCATGAACAGGTCGTGCGTGGCCACCAGAATCTTGGGCAGGCTACCGGCTATGCGATCACGCCAGGACATCATTCCCTTACTCCTTTCCAAAGCACCGTACTCCTTTACGCAGTCTCAGCCATCCGAATACACCGCCGCCCAGCAGCGCGAGGGCCAGCAAGGGGATGTAGGGCATTATCGCCCAGCGCGATAGTAAAGTGAACGTTAAGCCTAAAAGTGTGAACGCGCCATATCCAAGGGTGACCCGGCTGTGTCCATTGGCCTGCGCCGCCCGCTGGTATGCATGTTCCACGTGGGGCTCCCACCATTTCACCCCCCGCAGGATGCGGCAAAGCAGCGTGAAGCCTGCGTCTACAAGAAAGGCTGCCAGCGGCAGGAACAGCAGCCACCAGTCCAGCCGGTCGGCCGCTGCGGTACTGGCCAGCAACGCCGCCAGCACGAATCCGAGCCCGCCGCTGCCCACGTCGCCAAGGAAAATCCGGGCGTGGGGAAAGTTGAATGGCAGGAATCCGCAGCAGGCCGCAACCAGTGCCAGCGCCAGCCACGACCAGCCATCCGGGGCGAAACCGACGAACGCCAGTGCCACCAGGCCAGCCTGGCTGACCGCCAGACCATTGATGCCATCCATGAAATTCCAGACATTGACCAGCACCAGCACGCTGCTGAACGCGACCAGCGCCTGCCAGGATGATCCGCCATCGGCGTGGAACCCCCACGCCAGCAATGCCGCCGCGGCACCCTGCACCGCCAACCGCAGGCGCGGCGACAGCGGCTGGTGATCGTCCCACCAACCCACCCCCGCGACCAGCAGCAGGCCAAGCGCGAAACTTGCGAATGTGGTCCTTGGACCGGTTCCGCTCCACAGCAGGAACAGACTGGCCAGCAGCAGCGTCGCGACGATGGCAATCCCACCGCCACGAGGTGTCGCGATCTGATGGCTGCGCCGCGCGCCGGGCTGGTCCAGCAGGCGGCGATGCAGGGCGTAGCGTATCGACAGCCAGGTCCCGATGGCTGTCGCGATGAAACACAGCAACAGCCAGACAATCGTCGCCGGCATCAGACGACCGCGTAATTGAGCAGCGGCTTGACCGTGCCCCACTCCTTGCAGCTGGGGCACTGCCAATGGTGCGTGCGCGCGCCAAATCCGCAACGCGTGCAACGGTAGCTGGGGTTGCGCACCAGCAGCTGATCAGTAATGTGCTTGAGATCCTGCAGCGTCGCCTCGGCCTGGGTGCCCTCGGCCAGGGTCAGATCGATCAGGGCTGCTTCACCGCGCACCGATGGCCGATCCTTCAACTGGCGGGCCAGATAGGCGCGGGCGGCGGCGATGCCATCCTGGCCTTCGACCAGTTTGGTCAGCGCCAGTACCGGAGCGATGCCCCGGTAGTGTTCGCACATCTCCGACAGGAACGCACGCGCGCCAGACAGGTCGCCTGCCAGCTCGTAGTTGGCGAGCAGGCTGGGCAGCACTTCCGGCAGGTAGTCTGGATCGTGGCGCGCGGCCCGCTCGTAAGCGCGGATGGCCGCATCGTGATGGCCGGCGTCCGACTCGATACGCCCTTCGATGATGCCCGCACGCACGCAGCCGGCATCGGCCTGGTAGGCCCTGGCCAGTGCCGCGCGCGCGGCAGCGATGTCGTTGGCGGTGCGGTAACGCTCGGCCAGTTCGCATTCGAACTGGGCGATCATCTTCCCCATCGGCTCGCCGGTGACTTCCTCGAAGCGGCTGGCATTGTCGATCGCCTTGGCCCAGTCGCGCTCGGCCTGGTAGATGCCGATCAGATGTTTGAGCGCCTGTGGTGCGCGCTGATCAATCTGGGCCAGGTCGCTGAACACCGTTTCGGCACGGTCGAGCAGACCGGATTTCATGTAGTCCTCGCCCAGCGCCAACAGCGCCTGGACTTTCTGCTGGTCGCTCAGGTCATTGCGCTGCACCAGCCCCTGGTGCAGGCGGATGGCGCGGTCGACTTCGCCACGGCGACGGAACAGATGACCGAGCGCCACCTGGGTCTCGAAGGTTTCCTTGTCCAGCTCGGCAATATGCAGGAACAGTTCGATGGCCTTGTCCGGCTGCTCGTTGAGCAGATAGTTGAGGCCGCGGAAATAGGTCGATGACAGCCGGCTGACCTGGTTGTCGCCATGCCGTTGGCCGCCGCGACGGCCGATTACCCAGCCACTCAGCGCCGCCAGTGGCAGGAACAGGAAGAACCAGAACCACTCGTTGAGAAATTCCATGCTTCAGTGTCCTGGTTGCGATGGGGGGGGTGATGACGGCTTCGAGCCGGCGGCGTAGCCGGGTGCCCGGGTGGCCTTACGCAGGCGGGCGTACATCGGCATCACCAGCGTGATCATCGTCAGCAATCCACCAATGATCACCCCCAGCAGCAGCGACACGATGATGGCCACCCCGGAGGATGTCTGCAGGGTGGAAAACAGCAGGTTGAGCTGAATCGGCTGCGTGTTGAGCACGCCGATGACGATGCCTACTGCCAACACCAGCAGGGCAATGACAAGGCGGAGAGAATTCATGATGCGGGCTCCTGCAGATTGCTGCATAGCTTAGCCCAGAACCGGACGCACCCAGGCGCGAACGCCGTGAGTGGAAAGTTATTCGTTGCTTTCTTCGACTGGGGTCACGTCGCTGACGCGCTCGCGCAGTTCCTTGCCGGGTTTGAAATGCGGCACGTGCTTGGCCGGCAATGCCACCGACTCGCCGGTCTTGGGATTGCGTCCCAGGCGCGGTGGCCGGTAATGCAGTGAAAAGCTGCCGAAGCCACGGACCTCGATGCGGTCTCCCCGGGCCAGTGCGCCACCCATCATTTCCAGCAATGCCTTGACCGCCAGGTCCACGTCTTCAGCCTTCAGGTGCGGCTGGCGTCGGGTCAGGATTTCGATGAGTTCGGATTTGGTCATCGTCTAGGGAGTCGGTCGGGGTCACCCATGACCGGCCCGGGGAAACCCGGGCCGGCTGGGAAGATGTTGCAAACAGGCTTATTCGGACTTGTTACCATCCAGCTGTGCACGCAGCAGCGCGCCCAACTGGGTGGTACCGCCGGACGCCGACTGGTATTCCTCCAGCACTTCACGCATCTCGGCATCGTCCTTGGCCTTGATCGACAGCTGCAGGGTACGGCCCTTGCGGTCCATGCCCATGAACTTGGCTTCGATCTTGTCGCCGACCTTCAGGTGCTGACTGGCGTCATCGACGCGCTCGGCGGCAACGTCGCGGGCCATCACGTAGCCTTCGACGCCGTCGGCCAGTTCAATGGTCGCGCCCTTGGCGTCCACTTCCTTGACCACGCCCTCGACCTTGGAACCCTTCGGGTTGGCGGCCATGTACTGGCCAAACGGATCCTGCTCCAGCTGCTTGACGCCCAGGCTGATGCGTTCGCGTTCCGGGTCAACGGCCAGGACCACGGCTTCCAGGGTGTCGCCCTTCTTGAAGTTGCGGACCACGTCTTCGCCGGTGGTGTTCCAGCTGATGTCGGACAGGTGGATCAGGCCGTCGATGCCGCCGTCCAGACCGATGAAGATGCCGAAATCGGTGATCGACTTGATCTGGCCGGACACCTTGTCGTTCTTCTTGTGGATGGCAGCGAAGGTTTCCCACGGATTGGCGGCAACCTGCTTCATGCCCAGCGAGATGCGGCGACGTTCTTCATCCACGTCCAGCACCATCACTTCGACATCGTCACCGACCTGCACGACCTTGGACGGGTTGACGTTCTTGTTGGTCCAATCCATTTCGGAGACGTGGACCAGGCCTTCGACGCCGGGTTCGATTTCGACGAACGCGCCGTAATCGGTGACGTTGGAGACCTTGCCGAACACGCGGCTGTTGGCCGGGTAGCGACGGGCGATGTTGTCCCATGGATCTTCGCCCAGCTGCTTCAGGCCGAGGCTGACGCGGTTGCGCTCGCGGTCGTACTTGAGCACGCGGACATCCAGTTCCTGGCCAACTTCAACCACTTCGGACGGATGGCGCACGCGCTTCCAGGCCATGTCGGTGATGTGCAGCAAGCCATCGATGCCGCCCAGATCCACGAATGCGCCGTAGTCGGTGAGGTTCTTGACCACACCCTTCAGCACCACGCCTTCCTGCAGCTTGTCCATCAGCTGTTCGCGCTCTTCCGAATGCTCGCTCTCGACCACCGCACGGCGGGAGACGACGACATTGTTGCGCTTGCGATCCAGCTTGATGAGCTTGAACTCCAGCTCCTTGCCTTCCAGGTAGCCCGGGTCGCGCACCGGACGCACGTCGACCAGCGAGCCCGGCAGGAATGCGCGGACGTCCTTGATGTCGACGGTGAAGCCACCCTTGACCTTGCCGCTGATGCGGCCGGTGATGGTTTCGTTCTTCTCGAGGGCTTCTTCCAGCTCGTCCCACACCATGGCGCGCTTGGCTTTCTCGCGCGAGAGGACGGTTTCGCCAAAGCCATTCTCGAGCGAGTCGAGCGCGACTTTCACTTCGTCGCCCACGCCCACGTCGATTTCGCCGGCGTCGTTACGGAACTGTTCGATCGGCACGATGCCTTCGGACTTCAGGCCGGCGTTGATCACCACCACATCGTTGCGGACTTCCACAACGGTGCCGATGACGATGGCGCCGGGCTTCAGCTTGGCCAGATGGGTCTGGCTCTGTTCAAACAGTTCTGCAAATGATTCGGTCATTGTTGATTTACTCGGTTGGACACACGGACAGGTGTACGCCAGCGTTGGCGTCTCCCCTGTCCACCCCTTCGGCACCGAAGCGCCGTGTGTTGGTTGATGGAAGAAAAACCGCGGGCATCGCACCATTGCGATGTCGCGGGACTGTCTGCCGGCGGGAAACCGACGGTGTTCAGGCCGCAGGCGATGGCAATAAAGCCAACACCTGCGCGACGACCTGGTCGATGCTCAGACCGGTGGAATCGATGAGGACGGCATCGGGTGCCGGCCGCAATGGCGCCACCGTGCGCTGGGCATCACGGGCGTCGCGAGCCAGAATCTCGCGTAGCAGACCGTCTATTGTGACCGAAACCCCTTTGTCTTTCAACTGCTTATAGCGCCTGTCGGCGCGTTCCTCGGCGCTGGCGGTCAGGAACACCTTGAATGGGGCGTCCGGGAAGATGACCGTGCCCATGTCACGGCCGTCGGCCACCAGCCCTGGCGCCTGCCGGAACGCGCGTTGCCGCTCCTTCAGCGCCGAGCGCACCTCGGGGATGGCGGCAATCGCCGAGGCCAGTGCGCCGGTGGTTTCCAGGCGCAGTTCGTCGGTGGCGTCGACCCCGTCGACGATGACCCGCAGCCCCTGCCCGGTTTCACGGAAACCGATGTCGGTGTCGAAGGTGCAGCGGACCAGTGCCGCCGGGTCGGACACATCCAGGTCGGCCCAGCTGGCGGCCACGCCCACCGCCCGGTACAGCGCCCCGGAATCAAGGTAATGCCAGCCCAGCCGGCTGGCCGCCAGTCGGCTGATGGTGCCTTTGCCGGCACCGGAAGGCCCGTCGATGGTGAGAACCGGGATGCTGTCGTTCATCTTGAATCCTGTGTTTTTACGGCATTATGCCGGCCTGCCGCGGTCTGGCCCAGCGCGTTCCGCGAGCCCCGGCCGGCGAAATGCACCGGCGCACCTGACAACCACTTGATATGGCTGGGAAAACCCGGCTACAATAGCGGGCTTAGTGCGCTCCACTCCTATTTAATTAACGTCACGCCGAGGTTTATGTCATGAAGGTCCTGTCCTCCCTGAAGTCGGCGAAGGCCCGTCACCGCGACTGCAAGGTGGTCCGCCGCCGCGGTAAGGTCTTCGTGATCTGCAAGTCCAACCCCCGTTTCAAGGCTCGCCAGCGCTGATAAGCGCCACCAGTCCTGGACACGCGAAAAGCCGCCGAAAGGCGGTTTTTTGTTGATCCGTGGCGGTCAACAACGGTCAGGCCCGGCGATTTCCCTGGCCAGAGCGAGCGACCGGGTGCGCGCTTTGCCGACCGCGTGCTCACCGGCCTCCCGGCGCTTTTGTTATAACAAGCGCTTTCTCAAAGGGGGTTGTGATGAACGCATGCACGAAATGGGTCGCAATAGCGCTGCTCGGTTGTTCGGCCGCTGCCAGCGCGGAAACGCTGCTGGTTGACCGGGTCAAGGAAACGGCGGCCCAGCCAGCCCCCGTCCGCGGCCAGACCGCGGCCGATGTCCAGGCCCGTTTCGGCGAGCCACAGCAACGACTGGAGCCACGCGGCGGCCAGCGCCAGCAGTGGCCGACCATCAACCGCTGGGTGTATCCGGGCTTCACCGTTTATTTTGAGAAGAACCGCGTCATCGACGTGGTCGTCAACCAGGCAGGGGCCGACGAAATCGGTCCTAAACCTCCGATCCGCTGATCCTCCTTACCGCTGCCGAGTAGCCATGACTGACGCTTTCCGTTTTCCCGCCGAGTGGGAACCACAATCCGCGGTGCTGATTGCCTGGCCCCATGCCGATACCGACTGGGGTCCCCGGCTGGCCGAGGTGGAAGACACGTACGTGGCGCTGGTGGCGGCAATTACCCGTTTCCAGCCGGTGGTGATCTGCGCCGCCGATGACGATCTGCAGATCTATGCCGAGGCGCGGTTGCGTTCCAACCGGGTCGACATGCAGCGGGTGCGGTTTGTCGCGTCGGTCGAATATGACGACACCTGGCTGCGCGACTCCGGCCCGATCACCCTGGCCGGTCGCGACGGCGAAGCGCGCTTCAAGCTGCTGGATTTCCGCTTCACCGGCTGGGGCGGCAAGTTCGAGGCCAGCCGCGACGACCGCCTGGTCGGTGAATTGTCCAGCATGAAGCTGTTTCATAATTATTTCGCGCAAACCATTGATTTCGCACTGGAAGGCGGCGCAATTGAGACCGATGGCGCGGGTACCTTGCTGACCACCTGGCGTTGCCTGCACGAACGTCACCCCGAGGCCAGTCGCGAGCAGCTGAGCACGCGGCTGGCGGCGTGGCTGAAGCAGGACCGGGTACTGTGGCTGGACCATGGCTATCTGGAAGGCGACGACACCGACGCCCATATCGACACCCTGGCCCGCTTCGCCCCGGGCGACGCGATCGTGTTCCAGGCCTGCGACGATCCGCAGGACGCGCATTACGCCGAGCTCGCCGCCATGGCCGACGACATTGCCGCGCTGCGCACCCGCGATGACCAGCCATACACCTTGTATCCGCTGCCATGGGCCAAGCCGGTCATCGATGAAGGCCGCCGGCTTGCCGCCTCCTACGCCAACTACCTGATCATCAATGGCGCAGTGCTGATCCCGGCCTATGGCGATGCTGCCGACGATGCCGCCGCCGCAGTACTGGCCCGGGCCTACCCGGATCGCGAAATCGTGCAGGTGCCCTGTCGCTCGCTGATCTGGCAGAACGGCAGCCTGCACTGCATCACCATGCAGCTGCCGCAGGGCCTGCTGGCCTGAACTCGGCAGGACGGTGCCGGCAATAGATTGCCGGCGACTTGGCCACACGACTACAAAGCAGATTCAAAATACAATTTATTCACACTTTCGACGCCGGCATCGGCGATAACCGGCAGCTGTGTTCCGATAGGGAGTCTGCCGTGGTCACTCGCCGCAAGTTCCTGGCATCCAGTGCCTTGGCCGCCGCCGGTCTGGGCCTGGCGGCCTGCCGTGACGCCGCCCATGCCGAATCCGGCCAAACCCGACCGGGACCTTCCCAGTCCAACGCCGCAAGCGAGCCGGCAGGCCAGCTGAAAACCCGCGTCATCCCCTCCAGCGGTGAACGCCTGCCGGTCATTGGCATGGGGACTTCAGGCAGTTTCCAGGTCGGCGATTCGGCCGCCGAACGCGATCCATTGCGCGACGTGCTGCGGGCATTCGCGGCGGCCGGGGCGACGGTCATCGACACCGCACCGACCTACGGCGGTGCCGAGCCGGTGCTGGGCGCGCTGCTGGCCGAGCAGGCACTGACCGCACGGATGTGGCTGGCCACCAAACTGTCGGGCGTCAACGGCCGCGAAGCCGGCCTGGCCCAGTTTGCGCAGAGCCTGCGCGACTTGCGCACCGACCAGGTAGCACTGTTGCAGGTCCATAACCTGGGCGATCTGAACACCCAGCTGGCGGTGGCACGCGAACTCAAGGATCAAGGCAGAACCCGCTATGTTGGCATGACCCATTACGTCGAAGGCGCGCAGCCGGAACTGGCGCGGGTCATGCGCGAACACAAGCCGGACTTCGTGCAGATCAACTATTCGGTCAGCGCCCGCGGTGCCGAGCGCGAAGTGCTGCCATTGGCACAGGATCTTGGCATCGCCGTGATCATCAATCGCGCCTTTGACGACGGCAAAGTGTTTGCCCGGGTCAAGGACATGCCGCTGCCCGGCTGGGCCGCCGAGGCCGGCATCGACTCCTGGGCGCAGGCGCTGCTGAAGTTCGCGCTCAGCCATCCCGCGGTAACCGTGGTGATACCGGCAACCAGCAAGCTACGCCACCAGCGCGACAACCTGCGGGCCGGACTGGGGGCGGATTTGACCCAGGCGCAGCGACAGTCGTTGATTGCGCTGCTTGCCTGAGGCTGGCATGGCCCCTGCCCCGCACCGCGCCGGATGGCTGGCGCGCACGTTCGACCTGGAAGCCGGAGAGACAGCCCCGGTGCTGGCCGGCATGTTGATGTTCTTCCTGCTGTTCGCCGGCTACTTCATGCTGCGGCCGGTACGCGAGACGATGGGAGTTGCCGGTGGCGTGGAGCAACTGCAATGGCTGTTCACCGGCACCTTCGTCGCCACCCTGGTAACGCTGCCGTTGTTCGGCTGGCTGGCCGGCAAGGTGTCGCGACGCCGGATCCTGCCGTGGACCTACGGCTTCTTCGTCTTCAATCTGCTGCTGTTCGTCGTCGCCTTCCAGCAGCGACCGGACGATGTCTGGCTGGCGCGCGTCTTCTACATCTGGCTCTCGGTGTTCAACCTGCTGTCGATATCGCTGGCATGGAGCGTGCTGGCGGATCTTTTCGCCGCCTCGCAGGCCAGGCGCCTGTTCGCATTGATGGCCGGCGGCGCCAGCCTGGGTGGGCTGGTCGGGCCGCTGCTGGGCACGCTGCTGGTCGCCCCGATTGGCCATGCCGGCCTGATGCTGCTTTCGGCGCTGCTGCTGGCTGGCAGTGCAGCGGCGGCCATCTGGCTGCAGCACTGGCGGGACCGCTGTCCGCTGCCGCAGGATGCCAGCCTGCCTCGATCGCGGCCGCTTGGCGGCAATCCGTTTGCCGGCGCCAGCGCGGTCCTGCGCTCGCCGTACCTGATGGGGATTGCGTTGTTCGTGGTACTGCTGGCCAGCGTGACCACGTTCCTGTATTTCGAGCAGGCGCGGCTGGTTGCCGATACCTTCCCTGACCGCACCCGCCAGACGCAGGTATTCGGCACCATCGACACGGTGGTGCAAAGTCTGTCGATACTGGCCCAGTTGTTCATCACCGGCCGCGTCGCACGTCGTTTCGGCGTTGGCCTGCTGCTGGTCAGCGTGCCGCTGGTGGCGATGCTGGGTTTCCTCTGGCTGGCACTGGCCCCGACCTTCGCGGTGCTGGCGGTGGTGATGGTGGCGCGCCGCGCCGGTGAGTACGCCTTCGCCCGCCCGGGCCGCGAAATGCTGTACACCGTGGTTGACCCGGAAGCCAAATACAAAGCCAAGAATTTCATCGACACGGTCGTCTACCGTGGCGCCGATGCGCTCAGCGGCTGGATCAAACGGCTGCTGGATGTAGTCGCCGAACATCCGGCACTGGCGATGCTGATCGGCAGCGCCATCGCTCTGGTCTGGGCATTGACCGGTGGTTGGCTGGGACGCGCCCAGCAGCGCCGCGAACGCCAGCAGGCCATCCCGCGTTGACGCCTGCGTTCACCCTCTGCCAACCGTCGCCGCGAGGATCCGCGTTACCATGCGCATTCTCTGCTAACGCCCCGAATGCCGACGATCATGAGCCGCAAAACCACCCTGCCCGTTGCCCTCATCCAGGAAAACAACCACGGTGACGCCGACGCCAACCTGAGCATCATCGAATCGCGCGTTGCCGAAGCAGCCAAACGCGGCGCCAAACTGGTCCTGCTGCAGGAACTGCATAACGGCCAGTACTTCTGCCAGCATGAAAGCGTCGCCGAATTCGATCTGGCCGAACCGATACCGGGGCCAAGCACGCAGCGACTGTCGGCATTGGCCAGGCAGCATGGCGTGGTGCTGGTCAGCTCGCTGTTCGAGCGCCGCGCGGCGGGGCTTTACCACAACACCGCCGTGGTATTCGAGGCCGATGGCAGCATCGCCGGCAAGTATCGCAAGATGCATATTCCGGACGATCCGGGCTTCTACGAAAAATTCTATTTCACCCCCGGCGACATCGGCTTCACTCCCATCGACACTTCCGTGGGCCGACTGGGCGTGCTGGTGTGCTGGGACCAGTGGTATCCGGAAGCCGCACGGCTGATGGCGCTGGCCGGCGCCGACCTGTTGCTGTACCCGACCGCGATTGGCTGGGACCCGGACGATGACCAGGCCGAGCAGAACCGCCAGCGCGATGCGTGGATCCTCAGTCACCGTGGCCATGCCGTGGCCAATGGCCTGCCGGTACTCAGCTGCAATCGCGTCGGCCATGAACCTTCACCGATGGGCGCCTCCGGCATCCGCTTCTGGGGCAACAGCCACGTGCTGGGACCGCAGGGCGAGTTCCTCGCCGAAGCCGGTGGCGAAGCAGAAATCCTCAGCGTCGAGATCGACATGGCGCGCAGCGAAGACGTGCGCCGGATCTGGCCGTTCCTGCGCGACCGGCGCATCGACGCTTATGGCGACCTTCTGAAACGCTACATCGACTGAGACCTGCGCTTGGACCTGATCATCCGTGACGCCACGATGGCCGACATGGCGGCCATCACCGGACTCTATGCCATCGAAGTCCGCGACCACGTCGCCACCTACGAATACGACGTACCCGATGAAGCGGAAATGGCACAGCGCCTGCGCGAGATCACCGCTGCCGGTTATCCCTACGTGGTCGCCGAGGTGGCCGGCCAGTTCGCCGGCTATGCCTACGCCAGCAGTTACCGCAGCCGCGCCGGCTATCGCTGGACGGTCGAGGATACGGTCTACATCGCGCCGCAGTTCAAGGGCCGCGGCATCGGCAAGGCATTGCTGCAACACCTGATCGATGCCTGCACCGCCAAGGGTTACCGGCAGATGGTGGCGGTCATCGGCGAACCTGGCAACGGCGCCTCGGTGGCCCTGCACGAGCGCCTCGGCTTTATCACCGTCGGCATCTTCAAGGGCCTGGGCCGCAAGCACGGGCGCTGGCTGGACACGGTGCAGATGCAACGCCCGCTGGGCGACGGCGACGGCTCGCCGGTCTGACTCCATCCACCGCATGGCCGATGCTGGCTTGTATGTCCGCGCCACGGCCCAATATTGTCTGATTGACTCGCGTTTTAGCTACCGGAACCCTGATGACCGACATCGTTACCCAACCCCCTGCTGTCGACTGGCTGCAACAACCGCATGAGGTCATCGAGCGTGACGGCGTCCGTTTCACCCTCCTCGGTACCGCGCATGTTTCCAAAGCCAGTGTCGAGGCGGTCAAGGCCGCGGTAGCCAGCGGCCAGTACGACAGCGTCGCGGTGGAACTGGATGCAGGCCGCATGCAGTCGCTGACCGATCCCGATGCGCTGGCCAAACTGGATATCGTCAAGGTGTTGCGCGAAGGCAAGACCCATCTGTTCGCCGCCAACCTGGCATTGGCTGCCTATCAGCGCCGACTGGCCGAGCAACTGGACGTCGAACCCGGCGCCGAACTGAAGGCCGGCGCGCTGGATGCGCAGGCAATGGGCCTGCCGGTGCACCTGATCGATCGCGAGGTCGGCCTGACTTTCAAGCGCGCGTTGAAGCGGCTGAGCTGGTGGGGTCGTGCCAAGATCAGCGCCGGCATCATGATGGCGATGCTGGATGACGAAGAAGTCGCCGACGACGAAATCGAAAAGCTCAAGCAGGGCGATATGCTGGAATCCAGCTTTGGCGAATTCGCCGCGCAGAGCCCTGCACTGTACGAAACCATCATCGCCGAGCGCGATCAATACATGGCGACCCGCCTGCGCCAGGTTGCGCGGGACAGCCACGGCGATGGCCCGCGCGAGGTACTGGCGGTGGTTGGCGCCGGCCACCTGCAGGGCCTGGCCCGGCATCTGCGCGAAGACATATCGGACCCGGCCCGGCAGCTTGCCGATCTCGAATACATCCCCGAGAAACGCGGCCTGCCATGGTTCACCATCGCCCTGACCGCATTCGTGGTCGGTGGCTTTGCCTGGGGCTTCTATCGCGGCGGTGTCGACGTCGGCTCGGATCTCATCGTGCAATGGGTGCTCGCGACCGGTGGACTGGGGGCGCTGGGCTGTGCGCTGGCCGGTGGCCATCCGTTGAGCATCCTGGCGGCATTCATCTCCTCGCCGTTGACGCCATTGCACCCGGCACTCGCCTCCGGCACGGTCAGCGGGCTGGTTGAAGCCAGCCTGCGCAAGCCGACGTATGCCGACTTCATGGCTCTGCGCCAGGACGTGCAAAGCGTGAAAGGCTGGTGGACCAATCGGGTCGCGCGCATCCTGCTCAACTTCTTCCTGACCAGCCTCGGCACGGCCATTGGCGTCTGGACCGGCGGCCTGCGCATGCTGGGCAAGCTGTTCGGCTGATTACGAAATAGTGCGTGGCGCGTGAAAAGAAAGGGCCGGAATCATCCGGCCCTTTCTGCTTTCCGGCATTTGATCCGCGCTCAGCGGGCGATGGATCGGGCCGAAGCGATGGCTTCGCCCTGCCCACGCTTGCCGCGTGCCCGCGCTATCAGCCGTGAGGTGGTGCCCCGCAGATCATCCAGCATGGCGTAGATGGTCGGCAGGAACAGCAGGCTGACTACGGTCGAGAACGCCAGTCCACCGGCAATCGCGCGCGCCATCGGGTAATACGAGATCTCATCGTTGTCGCCACCAGTCGAAAGTGCAATCGGCACCATCGCCAGGATCGCCGTACCCATCGTCATCATGATCGGCCGCAATCGTTCACGACTGCCCTCCACCAGCGCATCGGTACGTGACATGCCGCGCCGGCGCAGGTTGTTGATGTGTTCGATCATCACGATGCCGTTGTTCACCACCACTCCCATCAGCACCAGAATGCCGATGAACGCCATGATGTTGAACTCGGTGCCGGTCAGCCAGAACAGCCAGAACACCCCGAATATCGAGAACAGCACGCCGCTCATGATCGCCGACGGGAACAGCAGCGACTCGAACACCGCCGCCATCACCACGTATACCATCACCAGCGCGATCATCAGGTTGAAGATCATCTGCGAGAACATCTCCGCTTCGTCGAAGAACTCGATCGAATCGAAGGTGTAACCATACCCGGCTGGATAGGAGACCGCTTTCAAAGCGTCCTCCATCGCCTTGCGTGCCTCGGGCATGGTGGTCTTGCCGTCAGGCGTGGCTTCAATCTCCAGTGCCGTCTGCCGGTTGATGCGACTGACCTGGGTCGCCGCAGGCACGACACTGACATTGACCATCGACAACAGCGGCACACTGCGGCCATCGGCGGTGCGCACGGTCATCGATTGCAGGTCTTTTTCCGAATACTCCTCGGCTCCTTCAAAACGCGCCCAGACCGGTACCTCGGTGTCACCTCGCCTGAAGTCGCGCAGCTGCGCACCACGCAGGGCCAGGCCGACAAACTGGGACACTTCCTGCGAATTGAAACCGAATGCGGCCGCGCGCGCCCGGTCCACCCGTATCTGCAACTCGCTGCCGCGATCGCCGACATCGATGTGTACGTCGCGCAGTTCCTTGCGCTTGGAAAGCCCGGGCAGGATGTCCTTGGCCAGATCGTTCAACGTCTGGGTGGAATCACCGACCAGCCGCACCGACACCGTCTTTGGCGCACCACCGCCACCGCCGCCACCGCCGAAACCGACCGTGACGCGGGCACGCGCCGATTTCGGCATGTCCTTGCTGATCGCGTCTTCCAGCTCTTTGGTACTGCCTTCGTAGCTGTCATTGAAGGTCACGCGGGTACCGGCGCCTCCTTCCTCCTCACTGAAGTACGAATAGATCTGCGCGATCTGGAAGCGCTTGCGATTGGCGTTCAGATAGTCCTCCACCCGCAGGACTTCGTCCGACATCTGTTCCAGGCTGTAGCTGCCATTCCACTGGTAGTTGATCCCGGTTTCATTGCCACTGCCGCCACCAAACATGTTCTGTTTGGTATGCATGACCGGGAAGATACTGCAGGCGATGATCAGCAGAATGCCCATCACGCTCAGACCGCGGTGTTCCAGCGTCCAGCGCAACAATCTGGCGTAGCGGGTCTGCAGGCGGCGGATGAAGGTATCGCCACGGTCGATGCCCGGAGGCGTGCGCAGCCGCGCCGACAGCATCGGAATCAGGCTGATGGCCACCAGCCATGACGCCAGCAACGATACCGAGATCGTCACCGCGATCTGCGACAGATAGATCGCCAGCACGTTGCGCTCGCCAAACAGGTTGGGGATGAACACGATGCAATGGCACAAGGTGCCGGCCGATAGCGCAATGGCGACGTGCTTGGTGCCCAGTATCGACGCCAGTCGCGGATTGCCCGGGTTGCGCTCGCGCTCCTGGTAGATGCTTTCCACCACCACCACCGCGTTGTCGACCAGCATGCCGACCGCCAGCAGAAGACCCATCATCGACAGGATATTGAGAGTGACGCCGGCAAAATACATGAAGCCCAGGGTCATCACGAAGCAGATCGGAATCGCCAATGACACCATCAGCGTCGACGCCCAGTGGCGCAGGAAGAAGAACAGCACGATCACCGACAGCAGCAAGCCAATCGCGCCTGCCTCGGCCAGTTCCAGCAGGGAGCTGGTGACGCTTTTGCCCTGGTTCTCGATGATCTTGACCTGGATACCCTTCAGCGCCGGCTCTTTCTGGATATTCTCGACTTCCTGCAAGGTGCTCCTGGCTACCTCGACCAGGTTGGCGCTGCGTTCCTTGAATACGTCCAGTCCGACCGCCGGCACGCCATCCAGACGCCGGGCGAACTGCATGCGTGCTGGTTTGAGCCGGATCTCGGCGATGTCCGACAGTCGCGTCCCCTTCTGGTCGATGACCAGTGAGCGGAACTGCTGCAGATCGGTGATCTCACCCAGCGGCTGCACGCGCAGCTTCTGCCCGGCATCGGTGATTTCGCCGGCGGATACCGAAAAGTTCAGCGATTGCAGCCGCTCGGTCAGCGTGTTGAGGCTGATGTCATGCGCGACCAACCGGTCCGAATCCAACGCGATCTCGACCTCATTGGGTGTCGCGCCCGACACTTCGACCTTGGCCACGCCGGCGATGCGCTCCAGCCTTCGCTTCATCTCCCGGTCGATCAGCTCATAGGATTTCGCCAGGTTGGTGCTGTTGCTGGCCAGGCGGATACGCAACACCGGCTGGTCGCTTGAGCTGAAGTTGCCGACGAATACCCGCCGTATCTCATCCGGCAGCTGGTCGCGGATGGCGTCGATCTTCTCGCGTGCCTCCGACGCGGCAATCGAGACATTGCGCTCCCAGTCTGAAAAGAACAGCACCACATTGGCACCGTCGGCACTGGCGGTACCCTGCATGTTCTTGACCCCGGGCATCGTGGCCAAGGCCTCTTCGGTCGGCCGCAATACCGTGCGTTCCACTTCCTCGGGCGTCGATCCCTGGTAGGGCAGATTGACGAAGATCACCGGGAACGAAACATCGGGGAACGCCTCCAGCGGCAACCGCAACGAGGCAATCGCGCCAATCACCACCAGCGACACGAAGAACATGATGGTGGTGACCGGGCGCTTGATGCTGAACTGGGCAACGCTCATGTCAATGCTCCATGCCCGGTGTGCCGGTGTGACCAGGCGCGCGGTTGTCGTAAGCATCCTCCTCGTCAACCAGCTCGGCCTCATCGGCCAGCACGCGCCGCGCACGCTCGCGATAGTGCTCGTCCGGTCGACGATCCAGCAGGTCATACACCACCGGAATCACCACCAGCGTCAGCAGGGTCGACACCAGCAGGCCGCCAATCACGGTGATGGCCATCGGTGAGCGCACTTCCGCGCCCTCGCCCATTGCCACCGCCAGCGGCAGGAAGCCGAACAGCGTGCACAAGGTGGTCATGATGATCGGACGCAGGCGTGAGCGTGCGCCCTCAATCAGTGCCTCCCGCTTCGCCACCCCGGCTTCGCGCAGCTGGTTGACCTTGTCGATCAGGATGATGGCGTTCTTGGTCACCAGCCCGACCAGCAGGATCAGGCCGATGAACACCACCACCGAAACCGGTGAGTTGGTCAGCAGCAGCGCCAGCACCGCGCCGACCAGGGCCAGCGGGATGGTGAACAGGATGACGAACGGATGCAGCAACGACTCGAACTGCGAAGCCATCACCAGATAGACCAGGAAGATCGCCAGGCCGAAAGCGAACAGCAAAGACTTGACTGAATCCTTCAATTCCTCGCCCTGGCCGCCGATGTGCATGCCTACGCCAGCGGCCAGCGGATCCTTGCTGACCATGTCCTCGACTTCGCGCACCGCGCTGCCCAGATCGATGTCGCGCAGGTTGGCCGACACCACTGCCACCCGCACCTGGTCGGTGCGATGGATCTCGCTGGGACCGGTGGTGGCGACGATATTGGCAACGGCTTCCAGCGTTACCGGCCGCGCATTGCCCGGATTGATGATCAGGTTGCGGATGCTCTCGATGCTGTCGCGGTCATTTTCACGGGCGCGCACCAGCACGTCGATCTTGCGGTCGCGGAAGCTGTAACGGGTCGCCACGTCACCCCTCACCTTGTTGACCACCACATCGGCAATCTGCCGCGTGGTCAGGCCGAGTGCGCTGGCCCGTTCCTGATCGAAGCGGATCTGGATTTCCGGGAATCCCTCTTCCACCGTCGATTTGACGTCGGCGTAGTGCGGGTTCTTGCGCAGCATCGCCGCCAGTTTGCGTCCAGCCTGTTCGATGGTCGCCAGATCCTGTCCACGCAGTTCCACTTCCAGCGGCGTCGAGAAACTGAACAGCTCCGGCCGGCTGAAGTCGACCTGCGCCGCCGGGAATTCCTTCATCGTGCCGCGCAGGCGCTCGGTCTCGCTGGCTTCCAGTTCGTCGCTGCCACCCCCGGCCATGACCACGGTCAATTTGCCAATGTTCTCGCCGCTTTCGGTCGGGCTGGCATCGAGCCGGGTGCCGCTGCCACTGACGCCGTACAAGGCATGGATGCCTTCGTCCTTGCCATGCACCTGTTGCAGCCTGCGAACGACATCATCGGTTTCGCTCAACGGCGTGCCCGGCGGCAGCTTGACCGTCATCTCGAAGCGATCCTGGGCCAGCTGCGGAATCAGGTCCGCACCCAGCAGCGGTACCACCAGTACCGTCGCCACGAATGCAGCGCCAGCAAATCCCAGCACCAGCCACGGCCGCTTGAGCGAGGCAGGCAACAGCTTCAGATAGCCACGCTCGGCACGGCCATACGGCGCCATCGCCAGGTCACTGGCTTTGCGCATGACCGGGCCGATGACCGCCACCAGTCCACGCCAGACTTTCACCACCAGCCATGACAGGCCGAAGAAGGTACCGCGGGTGGCCATGCCGACACCACGACCGGTCGCGGCGATGGGCTTCAGTGGCTTGGCGTCGGGACGCCATTGCGGATGCGCCGGTTCATCGGGGAATGCCAGCGGCGGGCGACCTTTCAGCGAACTCAGCATCGGGATCAGCGTCATTGCCACCACCAGCGAGATGGCGATGGCGATGGCCACCGTCAATGCCTGGTCGCGGAACAACTGGCCCGCGATGCCCTCGACGAAGACCAGCGGCAGGAACACCGCGATCGTGGTCAGCGTCGATGCCACCACCGCCATGCTTACTTCGCGGGTACCGACGATCGCCGCCTGCAGGATGCCCAGCCCGCGCTCGCGCGCCTTGGCGATGCTTTCCAGCACCACGATCGAATCGTCCACCACCAGGCCGGTGGCCAATGCCAGACCGCCCAGCGACATCACGTTCAAGCTCAGGTCCATCTGGCCCATGAAGAAGAACGTGGTGATGATCGAGACCGGCAGCGACAGGCTGATGACGAAGGTGCTCCAGCCATCGCGCAGGAACAGGAAAATGATCAGGATTGCCAGCAGGCCACCGATGATCGCGTCCTTCTTGACGTCGCTGATGGCGTGTTCGATGAAGACCGACTGGTCCTCGATCGTGGTCACCTCCACGTCCGGCGGAATCTGGGTCTTGATCTTCTCCAGCGCGGCCTTCAACGCAGCCGCGGTGGACACGGTATTGGCATCGCCTTCCTTGTAGATCGCCAGCTCCACCGCTTCCTTGCCGCCGAGGCGGATGATCGCCTCGCGTTCCTTGTAACCCTGGCGTACGTCGGCCACGTCTTTCAGCCGCACCGGCATGCCGCCGGCAATCGCCGTTGATGACCCCGAAGACGCACTCTGCGCGGCGGCCGCGGCGGCCATTGTCGCTGCGTCACCACTGGACGCCGCCAGCGCGGCCACCTGCGCCGCGGCACTGGCGGCATCATTGCCGCCGCTGCTCTGGGTGGTCACCAGCATGTTGCGGATTTCGTCCAGGTCGGCGAACTGGTTGACCGTGCGGACCAGGTAACGTTGTGAACCTTCCTCCAGCCGGCCGCCGGAAATATTGATGTTCTCCTGCTGCAGGCGATTGATGATGTTTTCGATCGGCAAGTGCAGCTGGGCCAGTTTCTGCTGATCGATGTCGACCTGGATTTCGTCTTCCAGGCCACCGCCGACCTTGACCGCGGCCACGCCTTCAACCGGCTCCAGCTTCTTCTTCAGATCATCATCAGCGTAGCGGCGCAGTCCGGTCAGCTCGCGGATCGCGTCGGCATCACTGGCCGGCTTGCCCTTGCTGGACAGCGCCAACCGGATGATCGGCTGGGTCGACGGATTGAAGCGCAGCAGCACCGGCGCCTTGGCCTCCAGCGGCAGCGACAGCACTTCCATCTTGTCGCGCACTTCCAGGCTGGCCTGGTCCATGTCGGTGCCCCAAGCAAACTCGAGCACCACGTCGCTCTGGCCGGTACGTGATACCGACTTCAGCTTGCGCAGGTTCTTGACCACGCCGACGGCTTCTTCCACCGGTTCGGAAATCAGGGTTTCGATTTCCGCTGGCGCCGCGCCGGTGTACTCGGTGCGCACGGTCAGCGTGGGATAGCTGAGATCGGGCAGCAGGTTGACCTTCAGGCTGCCCAGGGCGATGAAGCCGAACAGCAGCATGGTCACGGTGATCATGGCGATGGTCACCCGCCGGCGGGTCGAAAACTCCACCAGCCCCCCGCCCATCAATGTCGCCGCGCCTGATTTCTTGCCGGAACCCCCTTCAGGCGCGCTCATTATTTCTTGCCTTTCTTGTCGTCCGCGGCCTTGGCCACGGCCTTCGGTTCGGGGTCACCGATGACCTGCACGTCGGTACCGTCGCGCAGCGCCACCTTGCCGGCGGTCACTACCCGTTCGCCCGGTTTGAGGCCTTCGCGGATTTCCAGCCATTCGCCGTCGGCGTAGCCGACCTTGACCGGCACCCGCACGGCCTTGCCCTTGCGGACCACGAACACCGCCGGGTCGCCGTCATCCAGCAAGGCGATACGCGGTACCACCAAAGCATCGGCGCGCTTGTCATAATCGATGCTGATGCGGCCGAACATGCCCGGCTGCAATGCCGCCGCCTGGCCACCATCAAACGCACAGATGACGCGGAAGGTACCGCTGCCGGCATCGACCACCGGGGCAATGCGATCAACCACGCCGTCGAACGTCTTGCCCGGCAACGCATCGACCCGCAGTGCGACCGGCTGGCCTTCCTTCAACGTGGCCAGCTCGCGCTCGGGCACATTGAGGGTCGCCTCCAGCCGCGAGTTGTCGACGATGCGGAAAATCGGCGTGTTGATCTGGACGAAATTGCCGGTCTTGATCGAGCGCGAGGCGACCACGCCTGAGATCGGCGCGACCACATTGGTGTACGACAGTTCCAGCGTTGCCAGACGATACTGCGCACGCGCGTTCTCGAGGTTGAATTTGATCTCGTCGACGTCATTGGCGCTGATCATCTGCTGGCCGACCAGCTTCTGCGCACGCTGGTAATTGTTTTCCAGCTTGCGCATCTGCGCTTCGGCCTGGGCCACGGTCAGTCGCGGGCGGTCCGGATCCAGCCGTACCAGCGTCTGCCCGGCCTTGACCACCTGCCCTTCCTCGACCAGCACCGCCAGCGCAACGCCGGAGGTCTTGGCGACGACCTGCGACTCGGCCAGCGGCTCCAGTGCCGCGGTGCCGGTGTAGCTGGCGGCGACCGGGCGATGGGTGGCGGCCACGGCTTCCACCGGCACGGCTTCGACCGCATCGGGAGCCTTGGCATTGGCTTCTTCGGCCGGGCCACCGCCCTTGCAGCCGGCAGCCAGCAATACCGCCAGCAGCAGGGGCACGGTGGAACTACGCAGAATCAAACGTCCTGTGGATATGCGCGGGTGCGACATGGGTGGGGTCCGTGGGTTGGTTGTTTAGGTGTTGTATCAAAGTATATCACCCGGTCCGGGCCGCCATGCGCCGAAGGTCATGATGACCTTGGGAATAGACCCATGGTGACGACGGCAATGTGCCGGCCTCCGGATGACGACCCGCCGCGTCCGCCGTCGTCGGCGTCGCACCCAACATGAACGAGGATGGCGGCTCCGTGAATGCGTCGCTATACTTGCCGCAGCCAAGCGCCACGGTTGGACGTGGTGCGCGCCTTCAGAGAGTTCCGGATTACGACATGATGCGACCGCTTCCGCTCGCCGCTTGCCTTGCTTTGGCCGCCTTCGCCCCGATCGCCGCCTCCACCGCCCAGGAAACCGCCGCCGCGCCCGCAGCGCAGCCCGCTCCGACCGCCACCGCTGCTGCCATCGTCGGCAATCCGGAAACCGGCAAGACCCTGACCTATACCTGCCAGGGTTGCCACGGCGTCACCGGTTACAAGAACGCCTATCCCAACTTCCACGTGCCGCGCATCGGTGGCCAGTCGGCCGACTACCTGACCCATGCGCTGCTCGAGTACAAGAACGGCAACCGCAAGCACCCGACCATGCAGGCGCAGGCCCAGAGCTTCTCTGAGCAGGACATCGCCGACATCGCCGCCTTCCTTTCAACCGTCAAGTAATCCACTCATGCCCAACGCCAAGCACGCCCAGCGTCTAGCCATCGCCCTGTTCGCTGCCCTCGCCCTGGTGGCATGTTCCAAAGTGGAAACCACCGAGACCGCCGCCGAGAATCCCGGCCACGCCAGCGGTGAACACGGCTCCAGTTCATCGGCCGGCCTGCCTGCCGGCAGCATCGCCAACGGCGAGAAACTGGCCAGTGCCAAGGGCGCGGCCACCGGCCAGAGCTGCGTCGACTGCCACGGTGCCGAAGGCAAGGCCCCGATTGATTCGACCTACCCGCAGCTGGGTGGCCAGTACGCCGACTACCTGGCCCATGCGCTGCAGGCCTATCGTGGCGGCGACCGCCAGCATGCGCTGATGTCGCCGCAGGCCGCCAACCTGAGCGACCAGGACATTTCCGACCTGGCCGCCTACTTCGGCTCCCGCGAAACCGAACTGCGCGATCTGCACGGCGTGCACTGACCGCCAGTCCTGCACGTCCATGTGAAGAAAAACGGAGCCTGACGGCTCCGTTTTTTTTGCCTTCTCTCGCGAAGCGAGGCAGCAACCACCGGACTGCGCTCGCGCCGCCCGGCATGACCGGCATCAAGCGATGGGATCAGCCCTGAGCGAAGTGGTGCAGGCTCCATTCCACCCGGGCAATAACCCTGCATGTCGGCTGCAGCAGCAGCCCGGCAGGCCGGGCGTGATCGCAACGAAAAGCGCTAAGAATCAGTCGGAATCGGCGTGCGCTTGGTCGGTATTTCCGGCGGCGGGCGCGCCTGCGCGGGTTGTTCGTTGAGGTTGGGATCGCTGATGCCGCATCCACCGCCCAGTTGCAGCAGCGAAATATCGCAGGAAATCTTCTTGCTGGTGCCGGGGATCGGTATCTCCAGTTTCTTGATCCCGCGGCGTACCCATTCGGCCAGAATCGAATCGTTCGGCGCCCAGTATTTATCGAACAGGGTCGGCTGGTAATCCGACGGTGGCCGCTTCAGCCAGGTACCGGACTGCTCGATGCGTTCCAGCGTCCACTGATCGTTGGCGCCACCCGGCGCACCGCGGTCACCCGGCTCATCGCCCTGGCTGCTGGCCTGCCCGGGCAAGCGCACGCTGCCGTCGGCATTGAACAGCCCGGCGGTCTTGCCGGCGTTGGCACCACTGTCACCGGCCTGGTTGCGATCCGCGGCACCCCAGTCATCACCACGCCGTGGGGTGCTCCAGCCACCGTCATTGGCGCGCCTGGCCGGTCCGGCCGCACGGTTGTCGCTCGGCACGCTGGCTGGCGGTCGACTGGCAGTGCTGCTGGCCGGCGACGTCGATGTGACGGCCGGCGCAGGCGCGGCCGGGGTGGGTGTTGGCGCCGGTGGCGCGCTCGGTTCGGTTTGCGCGGGTGGCGCAGCCGGGGTGGGAATGCTTGCCTCGCGTACGCTCAACTCGGGCGACGGCAAGGTCGGCGCCTGTACGCTCGGCGTCTGCACGTCCACCCGTGGCACCGCCGGCAATGGCGCGCTGATCTCGCGCTGCCTCACCTCGGGCAACGGACGCGCCAGTGTCGGACTGGCAATCGCGGTGGCCGGCGTCGGTGTCGCCAGCTGCGGCGCCTGCAGCACTTCAATGCTGCGTTCGGGCACCGCCAGCGCGCGCGGCTGGATCTCCGGCGCGGTCACCTCGCCGGCTGGCTGCGGCGCGGTCAGCACGAATTCCCGGGTTGGCTGCGGTACTTCGGTGACCTGCAATACCTGCCGGGCCGGTGGCGTGGAAGGCTCGGGCACGGCGCGTTCGGGCACGTTCAATGCCGCCTCGGGCACCGTCACCGGCGGCGGCGATGCCAACTCGGGGGTGGTGATGGTCGGCGGCGCCACCGGTGCGCTCGCCAGCGCTGCCTGGGCCGGTGCCGGCGGGTTCTGCCGGGGCTGTGGCACGGCGGCGGTCGCGGTCGGCGGGGCCGGTTCGCCGCCACCGCCGGTGTATTCCGGGGTGCCGTTGCCGACGTACTGCACCTGTACGCGGCTGCTGTCACCGGCATCGCGCGCAGGCGGCGGCAGTCGCACCGCAGCGAACAGGATCAGGAACAGTACGAACAGCACGTGCACCAGCCCGCTGACGCTGCCGGCAAACCAGCGCAGGCCACGCTCCTCGCGCAGCGGCGGTTCCCAGCCCTGGTGCAGCAACGAGCGCCATGCCTGCCAGGTACTCAGCGCCGGGAGGATGGTCCCTGCTGGCCGCGGTGGCCGCATCGCCAGCTCGCCGACCACGGCATTGGCACGCTCGCGGGTAATCGGACCCAGTCGCTGCGGCAGCGCCCGCAACCACAGGCCCCAGCCGTAGGACAGGCCGGTCTGCCGCTCCAGCATGGGCGCAGGCCGGCGCGGCAACAGTTCGCGGATGATCTCGGTGGCGGTCGTCACCGGAGGCGAGGCGTCAGGCGGCGGTATCGCGTGGGATGTAAGGCGCCTGGCCGGTGTCGTGGTCGGTGGCGTCACGCACCGCCGTCACTCCCGGTACCCGCGACAGCAGGGTCTTTTCGATGCCCTGCTTCAAGGTCACGTCGGCCATGCCGCAACCGTGGCAGCCGCCGCCGAAACGCAGCAGCACGACGCCGTCGGAGGTCACCTCCTGCACCGACACCTGGCCTTTGTGCTGGGCCAGCTGTGGATTGATTTCGTTACTGACCACCCAGCGCACGCGTTCGACCAGCGAGGCCGATTCGGCTGGCGCCTGGCCTTTGATTTTGGGTGCCTTGATCGTCAGCTGGCTGCCGGTGCCCTGGCTGACGTAGTCGATTTCGGCGCCATCCAGCCAGGCCACGCTGTTGGCATCGACATAGATGGTGAAGCCTTCGCAGTCCACCGCCCATTCGTCACCGGCCAGATCCGCCGGTTCGGCGAACTCCAGGCGCGCATCGGCGCGCGCGGTGCCGGCGTCGACCGCACTCAGGCGCACACCCAGGCCGGGCAATGCCTCACGTTCGATCAGTTTGCGAAAATGCTGCTGGGCGCTGTCGGATATCTGGATCATGCGGGTATTCTAGCGTTCTGGATGTACTGATGCGCATTTGCTGGCAACGCAGGATATCCCCCGACCCGCGCTGCAGGAGACCACCATGAACGACCTCATTCCACTGGTACAGGCCCGTTGCCTGCCGGTAAGTGGCCACGAACACCGGCTGGGACAGGCCCGCATCGGCGAATTGCTGCCGCAGGTGCCCGGCTGGGAACTGGCCGAGAACGGCCATGCACTCTGCAAGACCTTTCATTTCGATAACTATTACCTGACCATGGCCTTCGTCAACGCGCTGGCATACATGGCCCACGCTCAGGATCACCATCCTGATCTCGGCGTCCACTACAACCGGGTGGTGGTGCGCTATTCCACCCACGATGTTGGCGGCTTGAGCGAGAACGACTTCATCTGCGCGGCAAAGGCCCAGGCGCTGATCAGCGAATGAGCCGACGCGTCGACAGGCAACATGGAGATCTCATGGACACCCTATCCATTGCAACATCAACAAACCACGCAGGCGCCGCGACCGTGACCGGTAGCCGGCTGGCGTGGTTGGGCCTGATTGCCGCGACGGCGGCGCTGGCCGCCTGTGGCGAACCGGCACCGCCGGCCGAGCCGGTGGCCGCGCCGACCGAACTGGCCGCGCTGGATACGCCACCGCCGGTGTATCCGTTACGCCTGGCCTGTGACGGCGTTGGCGGCACCACGACGTTGTCGGTGACCGTTGGCAGTGAAGGCAAGCCGACCCATGTCGCCCGCGTTGCCGGCAGCGGCAGCGAAACCCTGGATCAGGCCGCCATGGAAGCGGTCAAGGGCTGGCAGTTCAAGGCCGCCACCCGCAATGGCCAGGCGGTCCCGCAGACCATCCAGGTGCCGGTGACGTTCACCCCGCCGCAGCCACGCCCGGACGAGTGCTTCGCGCTGGACGCCGGACGCTCTTCCAGCTGATCGTTGCCGCGTCGGAGTTGGTGGCGCTCAGCCCAGCCGGTTCAGCGCCGCGCCCAGTTCCTCGGCCAGCGGCGCGTTGAGCAGGTACGGTGACTTGCCGCCGTCGAGGGCGAATTCCAGTGATGCCGCATGCAGGAACAGGCGCTTGAGCCCGGCCTGTTCGCGCAGGCGCTTGTTGACCGCGGGGTCACCATATTTGTCGTCCCCCGCCACCGGATGACCGATGTGCTGGGCGTGCACGCGAATCTGATGGGTGCGACCGGTCTCGATCCGCACTTCGCAATAGGAATGCCCGCCGCGCCGCTCCAGCACCTGGAAATGGCTGAGCGAGGCTTTGCCGATGGCGTTGACCTGTACGTGGCGTTCGCCGCCCTGGCGCAAGCCCACGTGCAGCGGCGCGTCCACCGTCATCACCCCGTCCGGCATGCGTCCGGCCAGCAGGGTCAGGTAGCGCTTCTGGATGCCACCCTCCTCGCGCATCAACGCCTGCAGTTCGGTCAGCGCCGAGCGCTTCTTGGCCATGATCAGCAGGCCCGAGGTATCCCGGTCCAGCCGATGGACCAGTTCCAGGTTCTGGTTCGGGCGCAGCACGCGCATGGTCTCGATGGCGCCATGGCTGATGCCGCTGCCGCCGTGGCTGGCCACGCCTGAAGGCTTGTTCAGCACCAGCAGGCGCGCATCCTCGAACACGATGGCCGCCTCCATCCGCTCGAGGAAGGCCTGCGGCGGCGGGGTCTTGTCTCCCTCTTCATGGAGACTGACCGGCGGGATACGCACCTCCTCGCCGCCCTCCAGCTTGCGCTCGGCCTTGGCCCGGCCGCCGTTGACCCGCACCTGGCCACTGCGGACCAGCTTGTAGACCAGGCTGCGCGGCGCGCCCTTGAGCTGGCCGAGCAGGAAATTGTCCAGCCGCTGGCCGGCCCGGTCCTCGGGAACGACGACCATGCGGACAGCGGTTTTGTTACCGGCGGGCGGTGCTTTGGGGGCAGTCATGTGTCACTTTATTCTGATACACTCGCCGAGCGAGATAAGGGTTTGATTTCGCTGGGAGTTATACAACCCGCTTTAACGGGGTTGTGGGCCAGAAGCCCAGCTTTCCGCGATTCCGGTGCAGTGCGCGACCACCGCCTCAGGGGCGGCCATGTTAGCGGCTAACCGGCAGGCCCGGATACCGCCCAGTGTGTCAGACGCTGGAGCTGAACATGTCCCGCGTGGCGCATCCGGCAACGGACGCGGCCACCGGCCCGTAGCATTTTAATTTGTAACAAGCGCTCCCGCGGCCTGCCGTGGTGTTGCAGCGCTGGACAACCAACTGGCCTGCTGCGCTTGCGCAGGGGCAAAACAGCTCTTACGTGGAGCTGCCTCTCACGAGGGAGTGGTGCCAGAGGCGAAACGCCATGGCGTTCCGCGCGGTAGAAGCGCGCGAGGAACGCAAACATGAAACGCATGTTGATCAATGCGACGCAGGAAGAAGAACTGCGCGTAGCCATTGTTGACGGTCAGAACCTGTACGACATCGATATCGAACAGCCGTCAAAGGAACAGAAGAAGTCCAACATCTACAAGGGCCGGATTACCCGCCTTGAACCATCGCTCGAAGCGGCATTCGTTGAATACGGTGCCGAACGCCACGGCTTCCTGCCGCTGAAGGAAATCTCCCGCGACTATTACCAGGCCGGGGTCGACCACAACAAGGCCGGCCTGCGCGAGCTGTTGCGCGAAGGCCAGGAAGTGGTGGTCCAAGTCGACAAGGACGAACGCGGCAACAAGGGCGCGGCGCTGACCACGTTCATCTCGCTGGCCGGCCGCTACATGGTGCTGATGCCCAATTCGCCCACCGCCGGTGGCGTATCGCGGCGCATCGAAGGCGACGATCGTGCTGCCCTCAAGCAGGCCATGGACGCACTGACCATTCCCGATGACATGGGCGTCATCATCCGCACCGCCGGCGTCGGCCGCGATGCCGAAGAGCTGCAATGGGATCTGGATTACCTGCTGCAGGTCTGGAAGGCGATTGCCGAAGCGGCGCTGGTCAAGCCGGCACCGTTCCTGCTGTACCAGGAATCCCGCCTGATCGTGCGTGCCCTGCGCGACTACCTGCGCTCGGACGTCGGTGAAATCCTGGTCGATACCGAAGAACTCCATGAAACCGCCCGCGAGTTCATGGAACAGGTGATGCCGCACAACCTGCGCAAGCTCAAGCATTACAAAGACGACATCCCGCTGTTCAACCGCTTCCAGATCGAATCGCAGATCGAAGGCGCCTACGAACGCAACGTGCGTCTGCCGTCCGGCGGCTCGATTGTCGTCGACCAGACCGAAGCGCTGACCGCGATCGACGTCAACTCGGCACGCGCGACCAAGGGTGGCGACATCGAAGAGACCGCCTTCCACACCAACCTGGAAGCCGCCGACGAGGTTGCCCGCCAGCTGCGCCTGCGTGACCTGGGCGGCCTGGTGGTCATCGACTTCATCGACATGTCCTCCAACAAGCACCAGCGCGAAGTCGAGAACCGCCTGCAGAACGCGCTCAAGTACGACCGCGCGCGCGTGCAGCTGGGCCGCATCTCGCGCTTCGGCCTGATGGAAATGAGCCGCCAGCGGCTGCGTCCGTCGCTGGGCGAATCCAGCCAGATCGTCTGCCCGCGCTGCGATGGCCATGGCCGCATGCGCAGCGTCGAGTCGCTGTCGCTGTCGATCATCCGCGTCGCCGAAGAACACGCGATGAAGGAAAACACCGGACAGGTGCTGGTACAGGCGCCGGTGGAGATCGCCAACTTCCTGCTCAACGAGAAGCGCGGCGCGCTGCGTGAAATCGAAAAGCGCCATGAAGCGCCCATCGTCATCGTCGCCGATGAAGCCCTGCACACGCCGCACTACGAAGTCACCCGCGTCCGCGAGAACGAACTGGGCGAAGAATCCAGCCGCCCCAGCTACCAGCGTGGCACGCCGCGCAAGTTGCCGGTGCACGCGCTGACCAAGGCCCAGCTCAACATCCCGCCGGCACCGGCAGTGACCCAGGTCAAGCACTCCTCGCCTGCCCCGCTGCGCGAACCGCGCGAAGTCGCGCCAGCGCCAGCACCAGCACCGGTCGCGGCTGCGCCGATCGCCGCTCCAGTCAGCGGTGGCGTCATCGGTTGGTTCAAGCGTCTGCTTGGCGGCGCCGAAAGCCCGGCTCCGCAATCGGCTAACCAGCGCGGCCAGCAGGATGCGCGCAATCGCAACGAGCGCTCTGACCGCGGCGGCAATGGCCGTCGCGACGGTCGCAACGAGCGCGGTGAACGCAACGATCGTGGCGATCGCAACAAGACACGTGGCGGCAATGCCGGCAAGCCCGAAGGCCGTCGCGATGAGCGCGGCAGCAAGCAGGCCGACAGCCAGAACGCCAACGCCGCCCAGCAGAAGCCGCCGCGCAACGAGCCCAAGCAGGGCCAGGCCAAGGCCGCCAAGCCGCCGCGTCAGCCGCGCAACGCCGACGCAACCAGCCAGAAAGCGCCGCAGCCCGGCCGCCAGCCGCGCCAGAACGAGGCCAAGCTGGATGAAACCAGCGCCGTCGAAACCACGGCTGCGTTGGCAACCGCCGCCGCTGCGGTCGTCGCCCCCGGCCAGGAAGAAAAAACCGCACCGATCGCCGCCACCGAAAGCCAGGAAACGGCCAAGGCCGCGACCGCTGCCGGTGATGAGGCCCAGGAAGGCAACAACGCCGATAACGGCAGCGGCGAAGGTACCGGTCGCCGCCGTCGCGGTCGTCGCGGTGGCCGTCGTCGTCGTCGCGGCAACGCCGAGAACAGCGGCAATGGCGAGAATGACAACGATAGCGACAACGACCTGCCGGAAGATGAAAACAAGGTGGCGGTCAGCCGTTCCCAGCCCGAGTTCGATTTCGACGACGAGGCGGTGAACGCCAACACCGGCAACCCGCCGCGCAATCCCCGCCCGCGTGCACCGCGTGCGGACAACGCCGAGACCGCGCAGCACGGCGAACGCAAGCTGTCCGCTGACAAGCAGGAGCAGGCACAGCCCGTGCAGCCCGCCGAAGCAGCACCGGCGCAAGCGGCTGCCACGCAACGCCAGGATGCCGCCCCCGCCAACGACAAGCCGATGGCTGCCGCAGCAGCGGCAGTGGCTTCGGTCGCGGTCGTGGCGAAACCGGTTGAGGCCTCGTTGTCACCGTCGCAGAAGCAGCAGATTGCCGACAGCGTGCAATCCGAAGCGGCAGCGATTGCCCCGGTGGTCGAAACCGCCACCGCGGCTGCGGTGAGTGAAGTCGCGCCGGTGCAACAGGCGGCGTTGGCCGACATGCAGGACGCAGCGTCGACCACCGGTCAGGCGGCGGTCGTGCCTGACGTCGTGGCCCCGCAGGCGGCTCCGGCTGCTGCTGCGGAGGCTCCTGCTCCGGCTGCTCCGGCTGCTCCGGCTGTTCCGGCTCCGGCAGCTCCGGCAGCTCCGGCAGCTCCGGCAGCTCCGGCAGCTCCGGCGACTCCGGCGGCGGCGCGCGGCACCACCGGTTCGCTGTTCTTCGTCGCCGATGTCGACACCCCGGCCTCGGTGACCCGCAGCCTGTTCGAGCCGGTCATGCCCAAGCCGCAACCGGTCATCGAGGTTGATGCTGACGCCGAATCGGAAGACGAGGTCGATGCCAGCCAGCCCGTGCAGGCCGCCAAGCCCCCGCTTGAAGGCAACAGCGAGCGCTGACGCACCCCGCGTCCACCAAGCAGAACGGCCGCAATGCGGCCGTTTTGTTTTTGTGCGGTGCTCTCCGGCTGGACCGGGTGGGATCTACAACGAACGGAACGGGTCCAGCAGCCCGTACTGCGCCGCCAGCCGCGCCAATGCAATCGTGTCGTTGACACCGGTCTTGTCGAACAGGCGGGTCTTGTGGGTGCTGACCGTCTTGGCGCTCAGGCTCAGTCGTTTGGCGATATCGTCCTGGCGCAGTCCCTGCACCATCAGCATCGCCACTTCCAGCTCACGCGGCGACAGCGCATCGAATGGTGAGCCCTCGCCGCCCATGCTCGACAGCGCCAGGTTCTGCGCCACGTTGGCGCCCAGATAGCGCTTGCCGCGGGCCACGTCGCGCACCGCACGGACCAGTTCTTCGGCGTCTCCGGCCTTGCCGATGTAGCCGGAAGCACCGGCTTCCAGCAGACGCTTGGGCAACGGGCCATCTTCCAGCACTGACACGATGATGACCCGGCATTCGTTGCCGCCGTGGACGATGCGTTCAGTCACTTCCAGCCCGCTGTAGCCAGGCAGATGCAGGTCACACAGCACCACGTCCGGCCGTAGCTGGCGGATCAGCGGCAGTGCTTCCTCGCCGCTGTCGGCTTCGCCAACCACCTCGATATCCATTTCCTTGGCCAGGATCATCTTCATGCCGGCGCGAACCAATGCATGATCGTCGACCAGGAAAACCTTGATTGTCATACCTGCCTGTTCCCCGAGCGGATGCTCGCCCGCCAGCGTATTCCGGGGCCCTCGACCCCGCAACTAACATTTTGTCTAGATCGCCGCTGAACGGCGTGTCCGCAGCACACCGTGGTGGCGGCGCCGGCCCGCCTTTGCACGGAAGCCTCACGCCCCGCTGGGTAGGGTGAGCCAACGATGGCAAGAGGGAACGACGCCCAGTGATGACCTTCGACCTGCCCCATCTCCCCGCCGCGGATGGGACGTACCAGTTGTCCATCAACGAATCGGCACCGTTGCACTTCCCCACCCCTGGCGCGGCGCTGAGCTACGCCGTCAAACTCGCCCAGCAACGCGAGCAGCAGGGGCTCGGCTACGCCATCAATGTCGAAGGCGGCGACGGCAAATGGCGCCTGTTCCAGGGAATGATGCGGCGGACGGCTTGAGGGGTGGAGTGCGCTGTGACAGCAGTACCTGATCGAACGAGTTGCCGTAAAGACGAAGCCCGCTTGCCACTCTTACACACCTCCGTGATTGTCGTAATGTACGACTTGGAGATGTCTAGTGAACCCGGGGCGATTCACTTGTCATTGCCGTTGGACCGGCACCGTAACGCGGTAGGGCGCCGCTGGGAGCGCACGCACAACTTGGTCGCCACAGGGGTACCGGCGAGCCTGCGCTAAACGCCCAATGGCCGCTAGCGTGGCCTGCGTCCTACTTGGCCCTTCTTTCTAGAAGGCCTCCAAACCTACGCCGATCACGCGAATTCAATCGACGTCCATTTCTGCCAAAACACCTTTGCAGCAGAACAGCAAGAGCGTCTTTGACCGCACCCTCTGAATCTGGCCTGTCGCTTACGAGAACATCGTAGACGAGCTTGCTGTAATCCCCAACAATGCCCGGCGGCAATGTGGTCATGGCCGCCCGCAGGAATTCGGCTGCCACTTTAACCGCCGAAATGAAGTCAATTGACGGCCGTCTAAATGTCTCCAGTGCCGCGCGGGCATCACCCGAGACCTTAGATACATCCTGGTTGGCCAGAAGCAAAAGGTCCTCCGCCCTAACGCTGACGAAATCATGATTTCGCTGGATTTTTTCGGCAACAACCTTGGCGTACTTCCCCTTTGCCAGCATCCCTCGTCCACATGCAACCAGAAAAATAGGCTGCAAACATATTGTGCTCTTCAACCCTAACGCAGGCGCAAAAAGACGCAGCCCTCCATCTTCTGTCACTAAAACCGCATCTCGCTCGATGCACAAATAAATCGCATCGATAGTTTGCGCGTCTAGCAATTGCGAAGCCTTATGAAGTTCTTCACTTATAACTTCCGGCCCAACTGTCGGACACACCTCGCAGCTATCGATATTTGCAAGAATTGAATGCAGCAAAACATTTCGCTGCTTATGGAATGTCGACGTAATCTCAGTAACACTCAGGCGGCCACCCTGCTCGCCTACTGTGGCCACAGGTTGTTGCTTGTCAGCTAGCTGAATTATGTTGACAAGATCATCTCGTGCACTTTGAGGGATAAGCGGCTGCCCGATCAGCCTAACAACATCCTCAAAGAGGCCATGTCGTGTTAACTCGACTATTGCCACAAGGTCAAGGACGAATCGCCTCTGGCCGGCCTCGAGCAGCGAAATTGCAGCGTCACGTTCTTCATGCGTGCCGATACCGACAAAGAAGCTTGCTTCGGTGTACGGCCAATCTAAGACAAGAGTGACGATGTCAGTCCCTATCAATCCAGCCAGACAACATATGGGGAATCGATGTTCTCGATAGCTAGCGAATGCCCAGTCAATCGCCTCACGACGCCCGCGAGCAGTATTCGCTATCGCGTCAAGGTTTAACTCACCGTCCTCCTTATAGGCCTTGAAGCTCCACAAAGGCCCTTCAGGCGAGACCGAGGCCTGAATTCGCTCATGCGCCTTATCCGCCGCGAACGCAAAAATAGACTTAAACTCTGCGATCTCGACTTCTTGCCTAATCACTCCACGATCGAGCAAAAGCCTTTCGCCGCGCTTCCGACCAATTATTTGTTGAGCCATTCTCGAGTCTGGTGACACCAACTCGGGCCAACTACCTGAAGGCACCCTTCCCTCATCAATTGCAACCCACCAAGCATCCGACTCGTCACGCAATAGCACAGCCACGCCCGGAGCTACTTGCAGTGGAGTCGCCAGCTCAGGAGCTACTGGAGCCAATAGCAGTTGACTGAGATAATAGCCCGCAACCTTGGTACTGTCGGAATTTTCGCGATAAACACGATACAGACGCCGAACTGCGAGCGAATAAAGGCCCACTCCCGCTTGATGCTTTGCAAATTCAAACTCGTCCTCCGGCTTCGCAGAAGAAAACCGCGGATCACTTTCTAGATACGCACGCAGAGCACTGTGGTCATTGACCCTGTAGAGCGCCCCCGCAAAAGCGACCCCGATATCTGCAGCATCAGGAACGCGCTCATTCTCTACCGCCAGCAGTTCGCGCAGTCGCGGCCAGTCGGCCATGCGCCTCGCAAGATTGCACTCAATACGGCGAACCGCAGGTACCTGTCTATCCGCAGGCGGCATTTTTTCAAGTATGGATTTCGCCTTGCGGCGTTGGTCAGTCTCAATCAAACAAATGAGCAGTCGGATCGTAAGCTCATCCGCGCCCGGATATACAACCAGTCGCTCATAAAGAGCTCCGGCCATACCATGCTTATCGAGCCGGTATAGCTGGTCCGCAACCTGCAACAATTCGAACGGCGACCCATCGCTTTCAACCTGACGCACACACGCCACGGCTTGGGATACCGCCTCATCCTTCAGCTCCTTCCTAACCAGGAATTGGCTAAGCATAACTCTCGCCATCACATGGTCTGGCTGAGCCCCCAAGTATTCGTTTAGGGACGCCAGAGCCTTATCTCGCTCCCCCGATGACCACACAGCCTGAAACGACAGAACCCGAAGGTCGCGCAGTCTCTTCTCGTCAGCCTCAACCTTTTCGACACAGGCTTGGATAGACTCGTGCCACGTGCAATTCCCCGTTCTGGCTGAAACCTCAGCAAGGATTGCCAGCACTGGCATAGTCAACTGGACCAATCGCTCATCGGTCAAGCTATGGATTGCAGCTATATCACCGTCTTCATCGAGCTGTGATAGGCGAATCCGCAACAAGCCTTCTGAAAGCGGATGCCTGGACAGGAAGATCGCAGCTATCGACTGCGCGCGCTTATCTTGTCCCAACAGCCAGAGCGCAATAGCAACGTTGCTGGTCATTTCCAGCGACGTAGATTCCGACTGGATAGAGGAAAGTGTCTGCTCTAATGGCTCTAAGCGATCAATCGCCTCATTCAGACCACTACGCTGCTCGGAACTCAAGTGCGAATGCCCCGCATGCACTGATTCTTGCGTGGCCCACGAGAGCGCCTCTACAAGGAGGGCGCGCTTTGCCTCAAACGATCCACCATCCGTGTCTAAACATAGGCGTAGCAACTCTAGCGCACCTGCAAAATCCCCCCGCTTGCTAGCCAGCCTCGCGCGGGAAAAAAGCAGATCGGGTGAATCACGGACACCATCGGGAACGCCAGCTTCAGGACTCTCATTTCCAAGCGCGTGCTGCGCATGCAGCCAGAGCGACCACAAGTAATGACTGTCGGGAAATATCTCCAGACCGTTATTGCAAGCCTCAAGCGCCGCCGCATAGTCCCTTTTAAGGAGCAGCGCATGTGCCCGATTGGAAAGCGCCTTTTCATTATCTTTGGCCAACTCAAATGCACGGAGGTAGCCTTCAGCGGCCTCCGCCGTGTTTCCCTCCTCAAGTTCAATGGAGGCCAAGTTGGTGTGCCAGCGAAATTTTGAAAATTGGTCTTTAAACTTCGAAGGTTCTCCCAGCTTGCTGAGGAGTTTCCTTGCATCCTTCGTTCTTCCTTCACGGAGGCGGTCCCGCACGAAATCCAGTGTAGCCACAACCGCAGGGTCTGCCTCATCACCTTTGGCGTCCGGAACGGGTAGCGCTCGACTCAGCGCGAACTCGGTTTTGATTAGCGAGATGACTTCTTCGTGCGAATTTCCGCTCGATGCATGCATTTCACGCACGATCTCGAGCGTTTCTGCAGCCGTCTCTTTAATCGTAACGAGGGCACCACCCGGAAAGTTCGTAATGAACGCCCGGCCAACTTCTGGATGCATTTGAAGGTGACAACAGATGTCACCCCAAAAATCCACCGAGACAGTGAAGCGACCATCTGCACGGCGCTTCTCACTCAGCTCGAACACCTCTCTTACGACCTTCGAATCGTTGGGAGCCGTTGTCGCGAATTTTAGATGCCCGAGCGCTAGGCCAGCAGCCTCAGCCTTATGGATATCGTCCGCAACTGTCTTTAGCGTGAAGGACTTCTTGTTGTAGTGCTTACACTGAAGTCCGATCTGCATCTGGCGATAAGTGCCTATGATGTCTACGCCGAATTGGGCTTGGCCCGATCTGCCGACTCTGGCGCACCCGACGTCTTCCCATATGCGCCGATAAAGCTGGTGGCACATGGCTTCGAAGGCATCCTCCGATTCCGGCTTTAGAAGTTCATTGCTGACCGCCATCTGACGCTTCTGTAAGTCCCCTGAAGGCAGTTTGCCTTATACGAAGTCCCTATCTCATAGCTTGCAACAAGCGCTTACTATGGGCTTACGACGTCCGCCTGCGAAGCCACGCCTTGAGCATGCAAATCTGGGATTACCCCGACAGCGTGCTCCAGCAAAGCTGGACCCCATACCCCAGCAACTGTTTGTTTTTATTGGCGGAAGGAGTGGGATTCGAACCCACGGATGGTTGCCCATCGCTGGTTTTCAAGACCAGTGCCTTAAACCGCTCGGCCATCCTTCCGTTGTACCTACATCAAATTTCAAGACCGGTGCCTTGAATTGCTCGGCCATCTTTCCGTTACTGCTTCATTGTTCCGCGCCGGTTTGATCATCAGCTACGCTGATGTTCGCTGCGGTCTGCGGGATCCGTCACTACTTGCTGCGGCGACGGCGCGGCGCATTTTCGCATGAACCGGGGCAAATTGCTCAGCGGGCCTTGGCGATGGCGGACTGGATGGCGGCTTCGGCCTGTTCGGCGCATTTGCCGCCGCAGTCCAAGCGCGAGGCTTCGATCTGCTGTGGCAGGTGTTCGGCCAGGAAGTCGATGAACACCCGCACCGCCGGCAGCAGGCCGCGCCGGGACGCGAACACCGCGTGGCAGATGCCCTGCGGCAGGCTCCATTCGGGCAGCACCACTTCCAGCTCGCCGTTGCGCACGGCCTCGGCGCAGACGGTTTCCGGCAACAGGGTGATGCCAAACCCGTCCTTGGCCATCGATTGCAGCAGCGGGAAATCGAAACCGGCCAGGCGTGGTTGCAGGTCGACACGGCGTACCTCGCCGCCCGGACCATGCAGTTCCCAGCGCTGGCGGGCCTCGTCCTCGCTGATGCTGAGGGTGACGTGGTCGGCCAGCTGGCCGGGGTCGGTCGGGCGGCCGGCGCGGTTGAGGTATTTGGGGCTGGCGACCAGCAGTTCCTGGATCTGGCCGAAGCTGCGCATCACCAGGCTGCCATCGTCATCGAGCTTGGCGCGCACCCGCAGGGCGATGTCATAGCCCTCGTTGATGATGTCAACGCGGCGGTTGTTGACGTGCAGTTGCAGGCGCACCTGCGGGTATTTGTCGAGGAACTTGGGCAGGATTTTCGGCAGCTGCATCTGCGCCACCGCCACCGGCACGCTGACCCGGACGATGCCGCGCGGCTCGGCGCTGAGCCGATCCACTACTTCGCGCGCGGCCTGGGCCTCGGCCAGCATGGTCTGCGCGTGGCGATGCACGCTCATGCCGACATCGGTGACCGCGAAGCGGCGGGTCGAACGCTGCAACAGGCGCACGCCGAGGTCGGTTTCGAGCTGACTGATGCGCCGGCTCAGGCGCGACTTTGGGATGCCCAGCGCGCGTTCGGCGGCAGCGAAACCACCGTGGTCGACGACCACCGCGAAGTAATAAAGGTCATTGAGATCATGCATGGATTGGCACCACAGACAGAACAATCAGTGACATTTGACCACCTTTATCCCAACAAGGCAACGATCTATCGTTTCATCCAACGCGGCACGGCCGCACTGGAACGAAGACCAAGACATGAAACTCCTGCACATCGACAGCAGCGCCCTCGGCGCCCAATCCGTCAGCCGTGAGCTCAGTGCGGCCATCGTAGCGCGTTGGGCCGACACGGTGCCCGGCCTGGAAGTCATCCATCGTGACCTGGACAGCGAGCCGCTGCCCCATCTTACCGGCAAGTCACTGGCCGGCGCCGATGCCGACGAGGCCGCGCGCACGCTGGCGCAGTTCCAGCAGGCCGACGTGCTGGTGATCGGCGCGCCGATGTACAACTTTTCGGTACCGTCGACGCTGAAGGCCTGGATCGACCGGATCGCGGTGGCCGGCAAGACCTTCCGCTACACCGAGAACGGGCCGGAAGGCCTGGCCGGTGGCAAGACCGTGATCATCGCCAGCGCCCGCGGCGGTATCCACAGCAACGCGCCGACCGATTTCCAGGAGCCATTCCTGCGCCAGGTTTTCGGCTTCCTGGGCATCACCGATATCCATTTCGTGCGGGCCGAAGGCATTGCCTATTCGCCGCAGCACCGCACCGACGCGATTGCCGCGGCGCTGGCCAGCATCCCGGCACCGTTGCGCAAGGCGGCGTGAGGCAAGCGGTGAGTCTTCACTGCTGGAGCTGCCTGGAAAATCAGCGGGGCAAGCCCCGCTCTACCCGGGGCGCACTCAGCGGATGACGTCAATACCGTCCATGTACGGGCGCAGTACCTCGGGCACGCTGATCGAGCCGTCGGCGTTCTGGTAGTTTTCCATCACCGCGATCAGGGCGCGGCCGACGGCGGTGCCGGAGCCATTGAGGGTATGCACCGGTTCGGGCTTGCCGGTTTCCGGGTTGCGCCAGCGCGCCTGCAGGCGGCGGGCCTGGAAATCCTCGCAGTTCGAGCACGAGGAAATCTCGCGGTAGGTGTCCTGCGACGGCAGCCACACTTCCAGATCGTAAGTCTTGGTCGCCGAGAAGCCCATGTCGCCGCTGCACAACAACATGCGCTTGTAAGGCAGGCCCAGCTTTTCCAGCACCACTTCGGCGCAGCGGGTCATCCGCTCGAGTTCGTCGTAGCTGTCGGCCGGTCGCGCTATCGACACCATTTCGACTTTCTCGAACTGGTGCTGGCGGATCATGCCGCGGGTGTCGCGGCCGTGGCTGCCGGCTTCGGCGCGGAAACACAGCGAATGCGCGGTCATCCGCTGCGGCAACACCGCGTCGTCGACGATTTCATCGCGGACGATATTGGTCAGCGACACTTCCGCGGTCGGAATCAGGTAGCGCTGGCTGTCGCCGACGTCGGTGGCGAACAGATCATCGGCGAACTTCGGCAGTTGGCCCGTCCCACGCAGTGATTCGGCATTGACGATCACCGGCACGTTGGTTTCCTCGTAGCCGTGCTCGTTGCTGTGCAGGTCCAGCATGAACTGGGCCAGGGCACGGTGCAGGCGCGCCAGCTGGCCGCGCAATACCGTGAAACGCGCACCAGACAATTTGGCGCCGGCATCGCCATCAAGCCAGCCATGGCGGGCGCCCAGTTCGACGTGGTCCTTGACCGCGAAATCGAATGCGCGCGGCTCGCCCCAGCGGTGCTGTTCGACGTTGTCGTTCTCGTCGTTGCCGTGCGGCACGCTGGCGTGCGGCAGGTTGGGAATGCCCAGCGCGATGGCTTCAATCTGCGCGCGGATCTCGTCCAGCTTGATTTCCGATGCCTTCAGCTCCTCGCCAAAGCCGGCGACTTCAGCCATCAGTGGCGCCACGTCCTCACCCTTGGCCTTGGCCTGGCCGATCGCCTTGGAGCGGGTGTTGCGCAGGTTCTGCAGTTCCTGGGTGCGGGTCTGGATCTGCTTGCGGCTGGCTTCCAGGCGCTCCAGCGCGGACACGTCCAGATCAAAGCCACGGCTGGCTTTCAGGCGCTGGGCCAGTTCGGCGGGCTGGGTTCGGAGGAGGACGGGGTCAAGCATCGGCAGGCCATCATGTTGCGTGGGAGGCAGCGATTATCGCCTTTTATCGCCGCCGCTGCCTGCAACGATTAACCCTCGATGTGACAGAATCACCCCACTCCGCAAGGTCTCTGTCATGTCCGCCAGCCGTTCGCCGCAACCCTCGTCATCGCAGTCCGAGTTCGTGTTCCGCCTGCCCCGCCGCGCCTTGCGGATTGCCGGGATCGCGTTTGCCGCAGGCCTGCTGTTGTTCGTGCTGGTGTGGTGGCTGGGACGCGACAAGGGTTTCTACAAACCCGAACCGGTGGCCAGGGATGCTGGCAGCCTGGTCGATGCCCTGCCCGAACCGATGTCGACCCGTGGCGGCGCCAGCGGCATGGAAAAGCCGGCCGACGTGGCGCCAGCCGAGCGTCCGCAACTGGTCCAGGAACCGGTCGCCGCGCCCGCCCCCAGCGCGCCGCCGCCGACCATCGTCGAGCCGCCGGTGGCACCGGTCGCCAGCGGCGTGCCCCTGGCCAGTGGCGAAAGCCCGCAACCCCGTGCCGGTTTCAGTCCGGCACCGGAATATCCGGCGTCGGCGATTCGTCGCGGCGACAGCGGCACCGTGCTGCTGCGCGTGGATGTTGATGCCGAGGGCAACCCGACCAAGGTGCGGGTCGAACAACGCAGCGGTTCGCGGGCGCTGGACCGCGCCGCGGTATCGGCGGTCAAACGCTGGAAGTTCAATCCCGGCCAGCGCGATGGCCAGCCGATCCCCGGCAGCGTCACGGTTCCGGTCGATTTCACCCTGAAATAGGCATCGCCGCTTGTGCATGCATGGCCTGCACAAGCCTGAACCCAATACGCGGGCTTCACTGGCGACTCACCTGTCGGCAACATTGACGACGCTATGACTGTCAGCGTCCCAACGTTGAAGGAGTCAGGCGATGAGTACAGTCCACTACCAAGACACGACGCCCGAGCACGCGCAGGAACCACTGCAGGCGCCGCGGCGTGTTTCCCCGGTCGCATGGTTGCTGCTGGCGCTGCTGGTCATCGCCGCCGGCGCCTGGTGGCTGGGACGAGTGCAGCCGGCCAGCCCGACCCTGGTCGACACCAGCACTCCGCTGCCTGCCACGCAACCGGCGCCCGTGGCGACCACGCCAGCGCCGGTGGCCGACAAGCCGGTGACACGCCGCACGCCTGCTTCACCGCCGCCGGCACGCGCTGCGCGACCGTTGGCCAGCAATGCGCAACCGAAATATCCGGCGGCGGCGTTGCGTTCGGGCATCGGTGGTACTGTGCTGGTACGGGCCAACGTCAGCGCTTATGGCGTGCCTGCTGATGTCGATATCGTCAAGCGCAGTGGCAACCGCGATCTGGATCGTGCCGCTGTCAATGCCGTGCGTCATTGGCGCTTCGAGCCGGCCCAGGCCAACGGCAAGCGCGTTGCCAGCCTGGTCCAGGTGCCGGTCGAATTCAAGCCGATGTAACGGCGACGCTCGTGTAACCTCGTGTAACCTCGTGTAACTAACTTCGTGTAACGGCGGTGCTACTCGACCGTCTACCCGCTGCGGGAGCGTCATCGACGCTCCCGCTTTTGTCTGCCTGCCGCAGCGGCGGAGTGCAGCCGCAAGCCGCGGGATCGATCAGGCGTCGCGCAGGGCGAAACCGCTGGCACGGGCCAGGTCATCAAAGCCGGGGAACGAGGTAGCGACGTTGGCGATGTCAGCAATCCTGACCTCGCCCTGGCTGCATTGGCCGGCAATCGCGAATGCCATCGCGATGCGGTGATCGCCATGGCTTTGCACACTGCCGCCGCGCAAAGGTCCTGGATGGATGGTCGCCCCGTCCGGTGTCTCATCAATCTGCAGGCCCAGCGCGCGCAGGCCAGTGGCCATGCTGGCCAGGCGATCCGATTCCTTGACCCGCAACTCCGCCGCCCCGCTGACCCGGGTCGGACCCAGCGCGCAGGCCGCGGCGACGAACAGCGCCGGGAACTCGTCAATCATGTCCGGCACCAGTTCCACCGGCACCTCGATGCCATGCAAGGGGGCATGCCGGACCAGCAGATCGGCGACCGTCTCGCCGCCGTGTTCGGCGCGGTTTTCCTCGCGGATATCGGCACCCATCAAGCGCAACGCCTGCAACAGGCCGGTGCGACGCGGATTCAGTCCAACCGCCTGCAGACGCAATTCGGAACCGGGCACGATGCTGGCGGCGACCAGGAAAAACGCCGCCGATGAAAAATCCGCTGGCACCGCGATGTCGGTGGCGCGCAGCCGTTGTCCGCCGCGCAGGCACGCATGTCCAGGCGAGAATTCGATGTCCGCGCCGAATGCGGCCAGCATCCGTTCGGTGTAATCACGGGTCGGATGGGGTTCGCGCACCGTGGTTTCGCCCTGCGCGTAGAGGCCGGCCAGCAGCACCGCCGACTTGACCTGGGCACTGGCGACTTCCAGCGTGTAATCAATGCCGTGCAGGCTCTGGCCGCCGTGCACCCGCAGCGGCGGCAAGCCGCCTTCGCGGGTGTCGATGCGCGCACCCATCTGCTGCAGCGGCGCGGTGACCCTGCGCATCGGCCGCTTGCTCAGCGATTCGTCACCGACCAGGGTGCTGTCGAACGCCTGCGCCGCCATCAACCCGGACAGCAGTCGCATGCCAGTGCCGGCATTGCCGCAATCAAGCACGCCGTCGGGGGCCCGCAGGCCATCGACGCCAACACCATGGACAATGCGTTGCGATGCCGACGGGGTGTCGATGCGCACGCCCATCCGGGCAAAAATCGCCGCGGTGGCACGGGTATCCTCGCCTTCCAGGAAGCCATCAATCCGCGACACGCCATCGGCCAGCGCCGCCAGCATGATCGCGCGGTGCGAAACCGATTTGTCGCCGGGGATGGTCAGGCTGCCGCGCAATGGCTGGCCGGTCGAGGCAATCCAGTCTTGTTGGCTCATGGCACCGCTACCGGATACGAGCCCAGCACCTTGATCTGGGCCGAATGCGCCTTCAGTTCGGCCAGCGCTTCCTTCATGCCGGGGTCGTCAATATGGCCGGCCAGATCGATGAAGAAGCCGTACTCCCACTTGGCGTGGTGCGACGGCCGCGACTCGATCCGGTTCATGCTGATGCCGTGGCGGGCAAACGGGCTGAGCACATCGAACAACGCACCCGGCTTGTCATGGATGAATACCAGCACCGAGGTACGGTCATGGCCGGAACTGGGGAAGATGCTGCGACCGATGACCAGGAAGCGGGTGGTGTTGTCGGCATCGTCCTGGATCGGGCTGGTGACGACTTTCTTCAAGCCATAGACATGGCCGGCGCTTTCGCCACCGATGCTGGCGGCGTCGTCGGCGTTGCGTGCGCGGCGGGCGCCTTCGGCGTTGCTGGAGACCGGGATCTTTTCCACCTTCGGCAGGTTGGCACGCAGCCACGACGAAGTCTGCGCGAACGACTGCGGGTGCGAATAGATGCGTTCGATATCCTCGATGCGGCCGCTGCGCGACAGCAGATACTGGTGCACCCGCAGTTCGACTTCACCGCAGATCTTGAGGTTGGAGGTCAGGAACATGTCGAGGGTGACCTGGATGGTGCCCTGCCCCGAGTTCTCCACCGGCACCACGCCAAAATCGGCGTTGCCGCTTTCCACTTCCTGGAACACTTCCTCGATGCTGCCCAGCGGCAGGCCATGCGCCGAGCGGCCGAAGTGCTTGAGCACCGCCTGCTGGCTGAAGGTGCCTTCCGGGCCGAGGAAGCCGATCTTCAGCGGCTCCTGCTGGGCCAGGCAGGCCGACATGATTTCGCGGAACACATGCACCAGCACTTCATCGCTGAGCGGGCCCTGATTGCGGTCGACCACCATCCGCAACACCTGTGCCTCGCGCTCGGGGCGGTAGTAGTCCACCGCCGCGGCCAGCTTGCCCTTGGCCTTGCCGACCTGATGGGCGAACGCGGCGCGCTCGGCAATCAGGCTCTGGATCTGGCGGTCGATGCCGTCGATCTTGCTGCGTACATCGGCCAGCACCGGGGTCGGCACAGTGGCCGGCACGGACTTGGCCTTGCCGGCCGCCTTGCCGGGCTTGGCCTTGGCGGGCCTGGCCTTGGCGGGCTTGCCCTTCCCGGTCTTGGCGACGGGCTTGGCGACGGTTTTGTTCTTCTGTTTTGCTGCCATTACGAATTCTCTCGCTGTTCTTCCTGTTGCTCGGCCATCTGCTGCTCAGCCATGGCGCTGCTGGAAATCACGCATGAAATCGACCAGGGCCTGCGCGCCGGCCACCGGCATCGCGTTGTACAGCGAGGCACGAATGCCGCCGACCGCCTTGTGGCCTTTCAGCGCCAGCAGCCCGGCTTCTCGCGACTGGCTGACGAAACGCGCGGTCAGCGTGTCGTCCGCCAGGAAGAACGGGATGTTCATCCGCGAACGCGCCGCGGCTGCGACCTCATTACGATAAAAGCCGCCGGAGTCATCGATGGCCTGGTAGACCAGCGCCGATTTGGCCGCGTTGCGGCGGGCGAACTCCTCGACCCCGCCTTCGGCCAGCATCCACTTGAACACCAGCCCGGCCAGGTACCAGTTCCAGGTTGGCGGGGTGTTGAGCATCGAGTCGCGGGCGACGTGCGAACGGTAGTCGAAGATGTCGGCGCGCGGCTGGCCTTCGCGTTGCAGCAGATCACGGCGGACGATGACCACCGACACCCCGACCGGACCGAGGTTCTTCTGCGCACCGGCATAGATCAGGCCATAGCGCGAAACGTCCACCGGCTCGGAAGCGATGCTGGAGCTGAAATCGGCGAACAACGGCACCTCGCCGGTATCAGGGGTGTTGCGGAACTCGACGCCATGGATGGTCTCGTTGGCGGTGATGTGGACGTAGGCCGCACCCTCGCTCAGCCGCCAGTGTTCGCGGGCCGGCAGATCGGTGAAGCCGCCGGCTTCGCTGCTGGCGGCGACATTGGCGGTGACGTAGTGGCGCACCTGCTTGATCGCGGTCTGGCCCCAGTGGCCGCTGACGATGTAGTCGGCTATCTGGCCAGGGGCGGCGAAGTTGAGCGCCAGCAGCGCCTGCTGGGTGGTGGCGCCGCCGGCCAGGAACATCACCGCGTAATCGTCCGGGATGGCCAGCAGCGTGCGCAGGTCGGATTCGGCCTGGGCGGCCACTTCGATGAACTCGGCACTGCGGTGGCTGATTTCGACGATCGACGCGCCAACGCCGTTCCATTCGAGCAATTCCGCCTGGGCCTGCCGCAGCACGGCTTCCGGCAAGGTGGCGGGGCCGGCACTGAAGTTGTACGCGCGCGTCATAGAGCACCTGTGAGGGGAAACCGTAGTATGCCGCAGCGCAACAGTTGCGGGGGCAACCATCACCGTCTTATTTGTGAGTCGGCCCGCCAACCACCATCGGCTAACATTGGGTTTCCGGCACGGACGCTGCCATCTTGAACCGCAACTGAGCCGGCACCGAACCATTGGCGCCGTTCGCCGTCTCTTCTAGACGACCCGGGTTGCACCGCACAGGAGTTTGGCCATGGCACTTCGCGACTTACTCAATATCCGCTCGACCGATATCACTGATGAGGCCGTCTACCGGCAGCGCCGCGACCTGATCAGCGCGATGGCGCTGGCGCCGGCGCTGACCCTGGCCGGCTGCGCCGAGGCCGAGCCGCCACCGGCGCCCAAGGTAACGGTCACCCCGGCCCAGGCCCGCGCCGGCTTCAAGACCAACGAAGAACTGACCCGCCAGGCCGATGCCACCAGCTACAACAACTTCTACGAGTTCGGCACTGGCAAGGCCGACCCCGGCAATGCCGCCAAGACCCTGCGCACCAGCCCCTGGAACGTGGCCGTCAGCGGTGAATGCGAAAAGCCTGGCACGCTGTCGCTGGATGACCTGCTGAAGGGGCTGGCCAGCGAAGAGCGCATCTACCGGCTGCGCTGCGTCGAGGGCTGGTCGATGGTGATTCCGTGGCAGGGCGTGCCGCTGGCGCAGGTGCTCAAGCGCTTCGCGCCGACCTCCAAGGCCAAGTATGTTGCCTTCACCACCCTAGCCGACCCGGTACAGATGCCCGGCATCCGCTACCGCTCGATCAACTGGCCCTACCGTGAAGGCCTGCGCATGGATGAGGCGATGAACCCGCTGACCCTGCTCGCCACCGGCATGTACGGCAAGCCGTTGCCGCAGCAGAACGGTGCGCCTTTGCGGCTGGTGGTGCCGTGGAAGTACGGCTTCAAGAGCATCAAGTCGATTGTCGAAATCAAGTTTGTCGAACGCATGCCGGAGACCGCCTGGCACGATCTGCAGCCGTCCGAGTACGGCTTCTTTTCCAACGTCAATCCGGCCGTGGACCATCCGCGCTGGAGCCAGAAAACCGAGCGCCGCATTGCTGGCAATGCCAGCAAGCTGTTTGCCGAACGCATCCCGACGCTGCCGTTCAATGGCTACGGCGAGCAGGTCGCCTCGATGTATGCCGGGATGGATCTGAAGAAATGGTTCTGATGAAGTCGCGCCCCCTCGACGCCTGGCGGCGTCATGTCGCCGCGGCGGGGCACTGACCCATGGCGCGTACTTCCAACGGCGTGATCGCCGCCAAGGTGCTGGTGCATGCGCTGGCCCTGACCCCGATCGCCATCCTGGCCTGGCAGTTCTATGACGTATGGCAGACCGGCAGCGACGCCCTCGGTGCCGACCCGGTCGCCGAAATCGAACATCGCACCGGCTTGTGGGCGCTGCGCATGCTGATGCTGGCACTGGCCATCACCCCGCTGCGGCAGCTGACCGGCAAACCGGTATTTATCCGCTTCCGGCGCATGATCGGCCTGTACGCGTTCTTCTATGCCAGCGTCCATCTGGGCGCCTACCTGCTGCTCGACCTACGTGGCTACTGGACGCAGATATTCGAGGAAATCGTTAAACGCCCGTACATCACCGTCGGCTTCACCGCCTGGCTGCTGCTGGTACCGCTGGCGGTCACCTCGACCACCGGCTGGATCCGCCGGCTGGGCCGCAACTGGGGCAAGCTGCACAAGCTGGTCTATGCGATCGGCGTACTGGCGGTGCTGCACTTCTGGTGGCTGGTCAAATCCGACATCCGCGAACCGCTGCTGTATGCCAGCATCCTGGCCGTGCTGCTGGGCTGGCGGTTGTGGAAGAAGCTCAGCCAGCGCCGAAAAGCAGCAGCGCGCTGAGCGCCGCTGCCAGCGCTGCCGCGGCCAGCAACAGCCACGGCCAGCGCAGCGCCGACCGCCGTGGCGGCAGCGTCGGCTGGGCCTGGGCGGCCGCCACGTCGTCCCCGGTATCCGCCGGCAAGTCGATGGGACCACTGCCCCACGGCACTTCCAGCACGAAACGGTGCTGACTGCCGAACACCACCTGGTCACCGGGGTTCAGCACGCTGTCGCCGGTGGCGATGCCGTTGACCAGCACGTTGCCGGACCCGCTGAAGTCACGCAGCACCGCCTGTCCGCCATGCAGTTCGATCTGGGCATGGCGATCGCCGACATCATCGATATGGATGCTGGCGCCACGGCCGCTGCCGATCAGACACGGCTGCTGCAATGGAAAACAGCGGCCATGGTAGGGCCCGCCGACGCCGCGCAGGACGATTCGCGGGTCGCCATCAATCGGCCGCTGCAGGGTCTGGTCCAGCCGTTGCGGGTCGGCCACCGGCGCCTGCAGCAGCAGCTCGACACCATCGACATAAACGGCATCGCCAGCGCGCAGCATCGCCATCCGCTTGATCGGCCGGCCGTTGACGTGGACGCCGCGCAGGCCGTTGGCAACCTGCAGCCAGCGGCCACGGCGGTCGACGCAGATGCGCGCCAGCAGTGCACCCTGCAGGTGCTCGCCGACGCCCACATTGCCGGATGCCTCGCGTACGATCCGATGCGCCCCCATGTCCAGGGGATGATCGGCCATGGCGCGGTTGGGAAAATGCAATCGCAGCTTGTTCATCCGGCGGCAAACTCACGGGCGGTGGCTGGTGGCGGCCGGCAGGGCGGATGCGCCGCTATGCCGTTGGCCTCGGGTTACGCACAATACACTGATTCAGGAGGAGAGTTTCATGGCCAGCATCGATATCCAGCACCCGCACAGCAAGTCCCCGCAGCAGGCCCGCGAGGCGGTGGACGAAGTGGCGCGCAAATTGTCCGAGCGCTTCGACGTCAGCTGCCAGTGGGATGGCGACGTGCTCAACTTCAAGCGGTCTGGCGTTGATGGCTGCATCGAACTGCAACCCAACCAACTGCACGTGACCGCCAACCTGGGCTTCCTGCTGTCGGCGATGAAGAGCCCGATTGAATCGGAAATCCGCCGGGTGCTGGACGAAAAATTCGTCTGACGCACGCACGAGGCGGTCGCGGCCAGCGCTGCTAATCATCGAATGGCCGCGGATCGCCGTCAAACAGGCGCTGGCTGAGTTCGCGCTCGCCGGCCACGATCCCGGCAACAAAGCCCTCGCTGTCGTCCAGCGCCGAGAAGGCGGCAAATCCGCGCTCGAGGAACCCCTGCAGCGCCTGCACGCCGGCGGCCTTGGCCGGTCCCCTCGACAAGCGCAACAACATCGACACGCCCGGCATCCGCACCGCCCTGGCCAAGCCCTTGCCGAGGCGCTCGATCAGATCTATCTGGCGCTCGCGCAGACGCCAGTGACCGACATCACGATAAGCCTGCGTATACAACGCCGCATCCAGCCGCCTGCGACGCGGCGCCAACCGGCGTAGTGCCGCGGCCATCTGCAGATCCAGTGCCTGGGTGACCGCCGCCAGTTCCAGGCCATCACTGACCACCTGCAGCACGATCGCCGGCAGCAGCCGCTGCATCATCGGGATGACTTTGGCGATGTCGGCATCGCGGCGGCTGAAATCCTGGGCGCCGTAGACATCGCTGAGGAAGAACATCAGCGCGGCGCGCTGCGCGGGGTCATCCAGCAAGCTGGCATGGCTGTGCCGCAATCGCTGCGCCTGCCACTGGCGCAGTTGCGGTAGCCACGCCGACTGGTTGAGCGGATGGCAATCGGGATCCTGCAGCTGCCGATGCCAGTCCAGCCGCCTGCCGACGCGCCGGGCAATGGGGGAATGGGCGACCATGGCCCGATGATGGCGATCCCGGATGCCAGCGACAAGCCGCGACCGGCCGCGTGCTTGCGGATGCGCACCTGGCTGCGGTCGCCAGCGATGCACGGGTGGTGTGAAAGCTCTAGAACAAAATCCGATGGTGGTGTGGTGACATCCACCAAGGAGACTTATGGCTACCGTGAAGAAACCCCGCAAGCCGGCATCCAGCGACAGCGAAAACTTCCAGCAACAGGCCGAGCATCTTTCCCGCAGCCTCGGTGAATCGGCGCAACAGGTCTGGCTGGCCGGCGTCGGCGCCTTCGCCCGTGCGCAGGCCGAAGGCAGCAAATTGTTCGAGACGCTGGCCCGTGAGGGCGCCGAGCTCGAGCAGAGCACCCGCCGCACCACCCAGCAGAAAGTCGAGGCAGTGCGCGAGGCGGTGGAGGCCAGCGTCGGCCAGGCCCGTGACCGGGCCAGCGATACCTGGGGACGGCTGGAAAAGGTATTCGAGCAACGCGTGCAGCAGGCACTGCGGCGACTGGATGTACCCGGCCGTGAAGACATGGCCTCGCTGATTGAACGGGTCGACGAACTCAATGCCCAGTTGCGCGAGCTCAACCCGGTGCGCGCGTCCGCGACAACGACCAGCGGTCGTGCGCGCCGGGCCACGGCGACGCCGGCAGCGGCCGCCCGCAAGGCGCCACGCAGTGCGGTCAAGCGGGCAACGGTCAAGACCGCCACCGCCAAACCGGCCAACTCACCGGCCCGCAAGAGCGTCAAGAAAGTGGCGGCAAGGAAGCCGGCCAGCGGCGCCCCGCGCGGTCGTGGCCGGTCGCCGGGGCAATGACGCCACACAGATGAACAGCACCTATCGCAGGTGTTCCAAAGCCCGCTGATTTGTTGCACGACAGCAAGCAAACGAGCAACAATCGAAGTGCCCGCCAGTCCACCGAAGTACGTATGCTCCCCTCCCCTTACGACTTCGGACTGGCGGGCTTTTTATTGTCGCCAGCGCTCCGATGCCAATTGCATACCTGTATGCAGACGCCACGTTGATCACGCGTTGCGGCCACGACCTTTGCTATTTTTTCCCTTCACTGGCGATTCGTTCGACTCCATGCCCGTCTGGTTACCCGGTTTAGCAGCTGCCCTTGTTTTCGGAAGCGTGGCCACGCTGTATTTCTGGCTGTTCCGTCGCCGCCGCGACGAGCAGCACGCCGGCCTGCTGGCGATGTCCAGCATGCGTTGGCGCGAGTTCTCGCAACTGGTGCTGGCGGCGATGGAAAAGCGCGGCCTCAAGCAGGCGCCATCGGCGGCCGATGAATCACGCATGCCCAAGGCCAGTTTCGTGCTGACCCAGGGCAACCAGCGCTGGCTGCTGTCATGCAAGCATGGATCGGCCTATCGCATCGGCAGCAGCTCGGTCGAGGACCTGGCCGCCAGCGTGCGTCTGACCGGCGTCAACGGCGCCATCCTGGTCACCGACGGCCATGTCCAGAAATCCGGTCGCGAGGCCGTGCTCGGCCAGCGTATCGAACTGCTGCACGGCAATCGCTTGTGGCGGGAAATCAAGCCGTTGTTGCCGCTGGACACGGCCCGCGAACTGCTGGCCGGCGCGCGCCAGCGCGCCATCCGCCACAGCGCCATTGCCTGGTTGGCCGCACTGGCGCTGGGCGCGCTGGTCAGCGTCGGCATGCAGCGACTGCGCCAGACCGATGCGCCGGCGCCCATCGAGCCCGCCGCTCCGGCCACGGCCACGGCCGCTGCTGCGCCCGCCGCGACTGTGGTCGCTGCCACGGACACTGACGCTGGCGAACCCAGCGAACAGCAGCTGGAGAGCCAGCGCGCCGATGTGTTGCGCGCCATCAACCGCATCGACGGCATTGCCCGCGCCAGCTGGCTGACCCGGATGACCCTGTCGGTCGATCTGTCCGCACAACCCGAAGACACGGTGTGGCCACGTATCTGCCAGCAACTGGAGCTGTATCCGGCACTGAGCACGGTGCGCGTGCAACTCAATCCGCCGGCAGGCAGTGAACGACGCGTGCGCTGGCGCCAGTGCCAGACCATGTAGCCGATCCGCGGCGGCAACAGGATGGCGCGACGCGCCGCCGATCATGCTGTCCTGCAACAGCCAGCCACGCGGTTGACCCTCGCCGATAGCAGTGGTGTCATGCGACACAGCCCAGGGAGGGTTATCCAATGAGCGAACTGCAACGCGATTTCGAACAGGCATCCAGCGACGTGCAGGGCCTGCCGCACCGGCCCGACAACAACACCCTGCTGCGCCTGTACGCGCTGTACAAGCAGGCGACCGAAGGCGATGTCAGCGGCAACAAGCCCGGTTTTTTCGATTTTGTCGGCACAGCCAAGCATGAAGCCTGGGGCAAACTGAAAGGCATGCCGGCCGACGAGGCCATGCGGGGCTACATCGAGCTGGTCCGGCAGTTGTCCGACTGAGCGGTGCCACGCGACACCCGCCAGCGCATCCTTGACGGCTCTCTGGCCCTGTTCAACAGCCGCGGCGAGCCCCACGTCAGCACCAACCACATCGCCGACGAACTGGAGATCAGTCCCGGCAATCTGTACTACCACTTCCGCAGCAAGGACGACATCATCGAGCACCTGTACGCCGACTACGAGGCGCGCATGGACGCGGCGCTGGCGCTGCCCGATGAGCAGCCGGCCGGTCTGGAAGATCTGTGGCTGCAACTGCACCTGGTATTCGAATGCATCTGTGAATACCGTTTCCTGCATCGGGATCTGGTCGAAATCCTCAGCCGCAACCGGCGGCTGCGGCTACGCTTCGCGCGCCTGCTGAAACGCAGCGATGCCAGCGCCCGCCAGTTGCTGGACGGCCTGCAGCAGACCGGCGCCATGCAGGCTTCGGCAGCCGAGCGCGCCGCCACCGCCAGCAATCTGGTCATGATCTCGACCTTCTGGCTCAATCACGCCGCCGCCCGGGGCGAAAACGACGAATCCGCGGCGATCCGCGACGGGATCGTGCAGGCGATGACCCTTGTTGCCCCTTTTTTGCGTGATCAGGAAAGACGGCACCTGAATGCGCTGGTCCAGGCCTATCTGGACTAGCCAGCAGTAACCGGCACAAGGGAGGCGTCCGCCGGCCCAGACCTGGAACAAGGCATTGGCAACACCGCAGCGCAAATCCCCGGTTCGAACATCGCCGCTGGCCTGGTGCCTGCGCGTTGGCATCGGCAGCCTGTGCCTGCTGGCCGGACCGCTGGCGGCGCAGACCGCAGCGGGTGCCCCGGCCCTGGACATGCAGCCAGCATTGATGGCCGCCAGTGCCCAGGACGCTGGCATGGCACCGGCGCTGGCGCGCGATTCGCTGCTGGAAGCGCTGTCGTGCCGCACCGATCTCACCGACATGCCCGGCCTGCTCGGCCGCCTGCGTGAAGAGCGGCCAGCCGATTTCATCCAGGCCCAGCGCCAGTACGCCACACCGATGATGGACAGCTATCGCCTGCGCGACGCGGTCAGCGCCTGGGGCAGCCGCAGCGACACCGTGGTGATCACCGACGACCGGGTGCTGCTGGCGATTGCCGGCGACATGCCAGCCGTCACCGCCGAGCTCGAGAAGCACCTGCAGGCCTCGGCGGATGCGCCGTTGGCCGCGGCACTGGACGAACAACATGCGCTGGTGGTGTACCAGAGCGACCAACCGGGCCTGCAGGATCTGGTGCTGGTTGGCTGCGAATACCGCCTGCCCGGCCTGTCGCTGCTGCAATCGGCCTACCCCGACATCAGCCTGCCCTCGCCGGTATCGCCGGCCAACGTGGCTACCCGCGCCACACCGTAACCAGCGCTGCATACGCCGTCACCGGCGACAGCGCACAAGCAACCCGTCATGGCGACATGGCGGGTCTTTTTTTTATCTGCGGATCGTCGCCGTCGACGTATTGACCGGCGACGTCCGGCTTCGATGACAACACGCGCCGCGAGCCCCGCCGCAGCGGACTTGTCGCCAGCTCGCGCACGGCTTGCCGTGCCGCACCCGGCAGCGATGGATACAGGCCAATCGCGGCGGTCTGCCGATGCCCGTGTCCGCCGCCGATGCAAATTTTCTTCGATCCATCGCTAAAGGTTTTCCGGCGACCGCCGTTATCCCTATCACCAACGGGGGCGACTAGCCAACCACAAAAATCCGGCAGCACCTCCGTCCATCCGCCGGGACCTAAACAAGAGGAGACGACCCATGGCACAGGTAATCAACACCAACACGATGTCACTCAACGCTCAGCGCAACCTGAGCACCAGCGGCGCTTCATTGGCCACCACCATCCAGCGTCTTTCGTCCGGCCTGCGCATCAACAGCGCCAAGGACGACGCCGCCGGCCTGGCCATCTCCGAGCGCTTCAGCACCCAGATCCGCGGCCTCGACGTGGCCGTACGCAATGCCAACGACGGCATCTCGCTGGCCCAGGTCGCCGAAGGTTCGCTGACCGAAATCGGCAACAACCTGCAGCGCATCCGCGAGTTGGCGGTGCAGTCGGCCAATGCCAGCAACTCTTCTTCCGACCGCGCCGCGCTGAATGCCGAAGTCAAGCAGCTGACCTCTGAAATCGACCGCGTCGCCAAGCAGGCCGACTTCAACGGCACCAAGCTGCTGGACGGTTCGTTCACCAGTCAGTTGTTCCAGGTCGGTGCCAATGCCGGCCAGGCGATTGCCATCGACAAAGTGGTCGATGCGCGTGCCGATTCACTGGGCAACGTCAACTTCGCCGACGCCCAGGTCGCCACCGCCGCCGCGGTTGCCGCTACCGCCGACAACAGCCTGTCGGGCCTGGCAATCAACGGGGTGACCATCGATACCGTCGAATGGAAACAAGGCGCTTCGGCAACCAGCGTCAGCAACGGCATCGCCGGTGCAATCAATGCCAAGGTCGGCGAGACCGGCGTCTATGCCTCGGTCGAGAACGACACCATCACCCTGACTTCGGTCAAGCAAGGCAAGGATTTCAGCTACACCGCCGGCACCCTGGACGTGGCCGATGAAGTCGGCCTGGCCGGCATCGCCACCGCCGCGGCCGCCGCCGATGGCGCCACCGTGTTCGCCAAGGATCTGGACATCACCAATTTCGCCGGCGCCCAGCAGGCGCTGGAAATCGTCGATGCCGCGCTGACCTCGGTCAACGGTGCGCGTGCCGACCTGGGTGCCATCCAGAACCGTTTCACCTCGGTGGTCGCCAACCTGCAGACCAGTTCGGAAAACCTGGCCGCCTCGCGCAGCCGCATCCGCGATACCGATTTCGCCAAGGAAACCGCCGAACTGACCCGCACCCAGATCCTGCAGCAGGCTGGCACCGCCATGCTCGCCCAGGCCAACCAGGTACCGCAGAACGTCTTGAGTCTGTTGCAACGCTAATTCCGGCGTCCCCGGCGGCACGGCGGGGAACGTTGGACACATCATCCCCGTGCAGACAACGCCCAAGGAATCATTTTCATGGCACAGGTAATCAACACCAACACCATGTCGTTGAATGCTCAGCGCAACCTGAGCACCAGCGGCGCCTCGCTGGCCACCACCATCCAGCGCCTGTCCTCCGGCCTGCGCATCAACAGTGCCAAGGACGACGCCGCCGGCCTGGCCATCTCCGAGCGCTTCAGCACCCAGATCCGCGGCCTCGACGTCGCCGTACGCAACGCCAACGACGGTATTTCGCTGGCCCAGGTCGCCGAAGGTTCGCTGACCGAAATCGGCAACAACCTGCAGCGCATCCGTGAGCTGTCGGTGCAGTCGGCCAACGCCACCAACTCGTCTTCCGACCGCGCCGCGCTGAACGCCGAAGTCAAGCAGCTGACTTCTGAAATCGACCGCGTCGCCAAGCAGTCCGACTTCAACGGCACCAAGCTGCTGGATGGTTCGTTCTCCAGCCAGTTGTTCCAGGTGGGCGCCAATGCCGGCCAGGCGATTGCCATCGACAAGGTGGTCGACGCCAAAGCCAATGCACTGGGCGGCGCCCAGTTCGCCAGCGGCACCATCGCCAAGGTCACCGGCGTTGACGACACCGACGTGGCCATCGGCGCCTTCACCATCACCGGTGCCAGCGGCGTCGCGGTCAGCTTCGACGCACTGGATGTGGCCAGCGTCGGCGATGCCGGTGAGAACGAAGTCGCCGCCGGCAAGGCGCTGGCCTCGCACATCAACGCCAAGCTGGGCGAAACCGGCGTCTACGCCGAAGCCGATGACACCGGCGCCGTCACCCTGACCTCGGTCAAGGACAGCGTCGACAGCGACGGTGCCTTCCAGGCCATCGCCTCCACCGCAACCGGCTTTACCGCCTCGGCTGCTGCGGCCAGCAAGGAATACGCCAGCGATCTCGACATCTCCACCGTCAAGGGCGCACAGCAGGCCCTGGAAATCGTCGACAAGGCCCTGACCTCGGTCAACAGCGCCCGCGCCGACCTCGGTGCCATCCAGAACCGCTTCACCTCGGTCGTTGCCAACCTGCAGTCGAGCTCGGAAAACCTGGCCGCCTCGCGCAGCCGCATCCGTGACACCGACTTCGCCAAGGAAACCGCTGAACTGACCCGCACCCAGATCCTGCAGCAGGCCGGTACGGCGATGCTGGCCCAGGCCAACCAGGTGCCGCAGAACGTGCTGAGCCTGCTCCGCTAAGCCCAGCCACCCGGTAAACCCCAGGGTGTCCGCCTTCAGGCCACCCTGGTTGCAGGATGCCGCTCCTTTTTCTGTCACATCCCGGGCGGATTCGTCTCCCTCCGTTTGGCAGGCTTCAAGCCCCTTTCCTGGTGAAAGGGGCTTTTTTTATGCGTATGGAAGTCGCAGCGAACAAAACCCGTAGCAATGGACAGCGCACCCTTCCTGCTTGCAACCTGCCGCGTGGTGGGGACCTTGAATGACCCGAAGCGTCCACTGGCTTTTGAGGTTCTGCTCGCGCCGTCAGCCATGGAAGGTGGGCGAACAACCGAATTGGACCGGCCAGCCTTTCCTAGACATCCAGGCACCAACCAGAAAACGTAAGCAGACGGGCATGTCATCGCATCCTTGTTGCAAGCATGGCATCAGTGCCAGCGACCACGGCAGTATTGCGTGGTGATGTGTTCGGCTTCAACAGCTTGACTGCTTGGCACCACCACCAGTGCGACATGTCACTCCGGCCCATCGGGATGCCGCCGCGGATAGCGGCACTGGGCCAGTGGCACAAATCCTGCATCCATTGTTTCGCAGTCCGCGTTGCTGGCGGCCGGCCGGCATGGCGGTGGCGGGAGACGCAGCGGCGTGGGCGGCACTCGCCAGGTTGTGCCGGCGGGCAAAACAAAAAGCAGGTCGCGGGCGGGCTAAAGATAGCCTGCCCGCGGCCGTTATCTTGTGGACCGCGGGCGTACTGTCCTGGACAGCACCGGCAACTGGCCGGCACCCGCACCTCCCACACGGGAGCAACGAGGAGAGCGGGCGTGGCGGATTACTCACTGGGATACGGCGGCATTGGATCAGGGCTGGACATCACCGGCATGGTCGAACAGCTGGTGGCCGCGGATCGGGCGCCGGCCGACAATCGCCTCAACCGGGTTGAAAACGCCGCCAAATTCAAGATTTCCGCACTGGGCACGGTCAGCTCGGCCTTCAACAACCTGCAGACCGCGCTGAAGGCGATGACCGGCGCCGACGCCTTTGACGCGCGCAGCGTCAAATCCTCGACGGATACCACCCTGACCGCGACAGCCGGCAAGAGCACGCCGACCGGCACCTACAACATCGAGGTGCTGTCACTGGCAACCGCCAACAAGTGGCTGGCCGACAGCCCGGTGGCGACCAGCCAGACATTCGCCGCAGGCAAGCTGAGTGTGCAGGTAGGCGATACCACCCTGGACGTGGACGTGCCCGCCGGGGCGACGCTGGCCGACATCCGCAGCGCGATCAACCAGGCTGGCGCCGGCAAGGGGGTGCAGGCCAGCATCGTCAGCGCCAATGAGGGACAGTTCCTGTCGCTGTCGGCGGACAAGACCGGCGCCGACAACAGCGTGTCACTGGCGTTTGCCGAAGGCGGCAGCGATCTGCAGGACCTGGTTGCCAGCATGCAGGAGCGGGTCCAGGCCAAGGATGCGCGGGTTTCGATCGACGGCCTGGAAATCACTGCCAGCAACAACACCTTGACCGACGCGGTGCCGGGGCTGAGCCTGGTACTGAAAAGCGAAGGCAGCAGCACGGTCACGGTATCGGGCGATGTCGCCGCCAGCCGCAAGCTGGTGCAGGATTTCGTCACCGCCTACAACGCCGCGCTGGCCGCTATCGGTACCGCGACCGCCTACGATGCCGAGAACGACGCGCCGTCCGCGCTCACCGGCGATGCGCAGATGCGCGGTGCCTCGGGCCAGTTGCGCGGGATGCTCGGCAACCTGCTCGGCGATCTGGCCGCGCAAGGGCTGGACGCGAAGACCCTGGGTCTGCAGACCAAGGGCTACCCATCTTCCGACGGCAGCCTGGTCCTGGATACCGCCAAGTTCGATGCGGCGATGGCCAAGGACCCGGATCGCATCCGCGCCGCGTTCACCGGCGACAGTGGCTTTGCCAACACTCTGCTGGATACCGTCAAGGGCTACATCGGTACCGACGGCGCGTTCACCCGCCGCACCGCGACCCTCAATCTGCAGGTCAAGGACGTCGCCACCCAGCGCACCGCACTGGATGCGCGGATGGAAGCCGTCGGCAACCGCTACAAGGCGCAGTTCGTGGCGCTGGACAGCATGATTTCGCAGATGAACAGCACCAGCTCGTATCTTTCCCAACAATTGGCCTCACTGGCCGCGCAGATCTGATCATGGCCCACACGCAGATGCCCGGCATGCACCGTCACCACGTGGACACGGCCGCCACGCCGCGCACGCGTGGCGTGCCCGCCCGCGACGACAGGAGTTAAAGGCATGTCACCTCATTCGTACGCCGCCGAATACCGCAACACCGGCTTGAACAGCGCGGTGATGGAAGCCGACCCGCACAAGCTGGTGGCGTTGCTGCTGGCCGGTGCCTGCGAACGCATCCGCCTGGCCCAGGCCTGCGTGGCGCGTGGCGATCTGGCACGCAAGGGCAAGGCGATCGGCGAAGTCTGCGCGATCCTGGGCCATCTGAATGGTTCGCTGGACCATGAAGCCGGTGGCGACATCGCCGGCAGTCTGTCATCGCTGTACGACTACCTGCAGGCGCGCCTGACCGAAGCCAACTTGCACAACGACGAGTCCGCGCTGCGGGAGTCGCTGGAACTGCTGGGCGAAATCGAATCGGCCTGGAATGCGATCCCGGCCCACCAGCGGCAACGGCCTTCAGTCGGAGCCAGCGCATGACGAACCTGCCTGCATCCGCCATCGACAGCGACATCGGCAACGACCTGCAAACGCTGCATGCGCAGTTGCAGGCGATGCAGGCGCCGTTGGCCAATGGCGATCTGGACGGCGCGCAATGGCTGTTGTCGCGCCACGATCAGGATCTGCGCCAGTTCCTGGCCAGTCCTTCGCGGACTGGCGGTTGCCAGGCGCAATTGCGTGCGTTGCTGGCTGCCCAGCAGACCATGCTGCAGACGATGACCGCCCTGCGTGATCGCGCTGCCGAACAGATGCGCCAGCTGCAACAATCCGGACGCGCTGCTCGGAGCTATGCCCGCATGGGCGGGGAGCGCGCATGAGCCGTTCGGTCGCCCATCTTCCGCACCCCGCCGAAGCCAGCCTCTTCGGCGATGCCCTGACCTGCGACGCGGTGCTGCCGGCCAGCTTCCAGCGCGGGGCGCGTGTGCTGATGCAACAGGCTTCCGAAACCCTGCTGCTGGGACTGGCGGTGGCCGAGGACACCCGCGGCGAGGACCCGGACGAGCGCGGCGAGCTGCCGCTGGCGGTGCAGCGCCTGGACGCGAAACTGGATCTGGTGCTGGGCCTGCTCGGACGACTGGCCGGTCGCCTCGAGAACCCGCTGCCACCCTGCCCGCTGCGCTGGTCGCATCGCGGCCTGCGGCTGGACCTGGAACAGCCGGTTGACGTTGCCACTGGCGATACCGGCGTAGTGCGACTGGCACCGGTCAGCTGGATCAACGACAGCATCGAGTTGCCGGTGACGGTACTGGACCAGCAGCACAGTGAAAGCGGCCAGCACCTGTGGTTGCGCACCGGGGCGCTGGAACCGGGCTATGCGGAAGCACTGGAGCGTCACCTGTTCCGCATGCATCGCCGGCAGATTGCCGAGGCCCGGCGCGCCAGCGGCGGCTGACGCAGGGCTGTTCAGACCACGATATGCGACCGGTGACGGATTTCCGGCATCGCAACCGCGATAAATGTGACAGACGTCGTCAATTCCAATACCATCCGCGCCGGTGGCGTTGGCGGGGCGGGTTCCGACCGCTAATGTGACTTCCCTCTGTTGCGGTTGATCTGTCCAAGTGCGCGTCCTGATTGTTGATGACCATACCCTGGTGCGGGCCGGCATCGCCCGGCTGCTCGAATCAGTGGCGGACGTCGACGTCGTCGCCGAGGCCTCCACCGCCCAGCAGGCCATCGACCTGGCCAACATCCATCGTCCGGATCTGATCCTGCTGGATCTGTCGCTGCCTGATCGCAATGGCCTGGACCTGTTGGCGCCACTGAAGCAGGCGCTGCCGGCGGTGCGCATCGTGATCATGTCGATGCACAACGACCCTGATCAGATCCGCAGCGCGCTGGATCGTGGCTGCGATGGTTTCGTGGTCAAGGAAGCCGCACCGATGGAACTGGAACTGGCCCTGCGCGCGGCACAGGCCGGCCAGGTGTTCCTGAGCCCGCAGGTGTCGGCCAAGATGCTCGCGCCCATGCTCAACCGCCAGCGCCGGCCCACCGGCATCGATGCCTTGTCGCCTCGCCAGCGCCAGATCCTGCACAAGCTCGGCGGCGGCCTGAGCAGCAAGGAAATCGCCGCCCTGCTCGGTATCAGCGTCAAGACCGTGGAAACCCACCGCGCACGCATGATGGAAGCGCTCGGCTGCCGGCGCGCCAATGACCTGCTGTTGCTGGCCGCCCGCCACCACAACGAACTGGCCTGAGCGCCGCTTGCTACTGGCCCGGCAGCTGCTGCCTAGTCGGCGGGTCTGCCATCAACCAGCACGTATTCCTTGCCGTTGCTCTTCCAGGTTGGCGTGTTCTTGTCGATGGCAATGCAGGCGCGACCACCACAGGAGGTGATCCGCACATGCTGCGACGCCTGCTGGACTTCCGCCGACACCTGCGCGGCATCGGCGCGGGCCTGTGCCTCTTCCAGCCGCTGCAGCTGCTGGTCCACCAGCAACCATGCGCCGATATAGAACAACACAAAGCCGGCGGCTACCGTCACCAGACCCCACCAGGTCTTGCCGATGACCGGACGCAGTGCGGCTTCGGTCCTGTCCTGCTGCTCGGCAAACAATTGCACCATGGCCTGCCTGAAATGGCCTTCTTCAACCTGGCGCTGCTTGACCCACTCCAGTTGCGTGGCCTGCAGCTGCCGAACGCTCTCGGCAAACTGCTCGGCTTGCCGCATCTGCTGGTCACTACCCTCCGCCAGCCGTGATACCGCCAGCATCAGCTGGCGCAGTACATCCGTGTCGTGCATGGAAACTCCTTTGAAAACCTACAGCGACCTACCGCGCTGTTGTTGCCGTTGCTCTTCAAGCAAGGCCTGCTGCGCCTGTTGCGCCGCCTCCTCGCCCAGTTGCCGCATGCTGTGCTGCAACGGTTGTTCTGCCGCCTGCTGCGGGTCCGCGGCCGCGCCATAGCGGTTCGCGTAATGGTTGTGCGGATGCTGGAAAACCGGCTGCACGCCGTTCTCGCCCGCAAACAGTGCGTTTATGCGTGGCAAGCCGGCGCGTTGCGCTTGCAGTGCCAGCGCCCCAGCCAGATTCTCGCGCTGTTCATGCATCCAGAACTGGCCCGGTTGTGCGTCCAACTGCTGCAGCGCCTGTTGGTATAGCGGTGTGTCGCGGGCCTGCGCCCGCCATGGCTGCTGGCGGTCCTGTTCGGCGTGGGCCGCGGCCAGTCCTGTTTCCCACTGCCACTGTCCTTCGGCCGAAGCGGCAAACTCGTTCTCCACTTTGCGTGCGGCGGCAAGGTCACCCGTCTGCAGGGCGCGCAGCCAGCGGTCGACCACCGCGTCGCCGGTGGCGGTCAACGGCGGGGCGGCAGTAATCGGTACGTACTGGTGGTCATGTCCCTGGCTGGCATCCTGGGTGTGGTGAAAGTGTCCGCTCCGGGCTGGCGTGTGGCTGCTGTCCAGATACGGCCGCGGCGCCCTGCTCTTCCCCAGGTCCAGTCCTTCCATCTCCAGCAGGTCTTCCTTCAAGCCGATGCCAGCCATGTCGATGACGATCTGTGGCTTGGCCCCTGCTTGACGCAGGTTGGCCCGATTCTCGGCGGCCAATACCTGCTCCAGCGCCCAGGTGCCGTAATAGTTGGGATAGTCGGCGCTGGCCTGGGGACGTGTTCACCCAATCCCACCGCACGCTCACCGGGTTTTGCATGCAATGGCGACGGCCGGTCGAAATAGTGTTTGCCCATCGCCGCAATATTGGCTGGCGTCATGGATAGGCTGCCATCGGGATTGAAGGTAAAGCCGGGTTGGATGGTAATGGTTTGTGTAGTTCGGTCGATGCCAGCGACATCCAAGGTTCTGCTGCTTTTTGCATCCATCATTAGTTCCAATCCAGGCTTGCCTGGATTCCGCTGTTGCTCACGGCTGAGCAAGGCATTCCAGCCTGCGATATTAGCGCTTGCCTCATCCTCGCGGCTGGCTTGCAGATAGGCCTTCAACTCAGCGGTATAGTCATGCATACCATCCGGTGCCTTGGCCTGCCTGCTGATGTCACGCAGAAAGTTCCGGGTTGCCTCGGCCTTTGCGGCATTGTTCAAACCATGCTGGATTTCATGACCCAAGACCCAGGTCATGTCTTTTTCATCGTAGCGCCCCTGCGGCTGAGCCGGCGAGTTGGTTTGCAGCCCTAGTACCGGCAGATTGATGCCCTTGGGCGTGCCGTCATGGGTGACGCCATCATAGGTCGCGCCAGCGGCCATTCGATTGTCCAGCAGACTGAAATGCTGCACCTCCTCGCGACGGACGGCGGTCTTGAGCTGGTTGGCTAGCTCCGGTGATCCGTTAAAGCTTGTCTGTAGATTGCCGAGCATGTCCTGGCTGACGGTCTGTGACTGTCCCTTCGCATCGATATAGGTCTTATCTGCGAAGGCGACCGACATCGCCTGTATGCCGACAACCGCCTTGAGGTCGGCGCTGGCAGTTCCAACAACGGGCTGAAAGCTGGCCAGTGGCAGCGTGACCACGCCGGTAGCCTTGTCGTAGCCGCCGATCAGGTTCGGCTTGCCGCCTGCTGTTTCCAGCGCGAAACCCCTGAGTTGGCCGTTAGTTGCCTGCTGGTTGAGCTGGCTCAACCGGTCAGAATCGGCGTTGAGCGCATCGCGCAGTTGTGCCGCCTGTTCGGCGCTGGTGCCGGGTTGTGCGGCAAAGTATGCCAATGCGGCTTCGAGCTGGGGATTGGGATTGGCCATGCGGGGCTCTCCTTGCCGAGTCAACGTCAGTTCAATGTTCCGATGGATTTGACGCATAACAGCCCCGGCTCGCCCGGCACGATGTTCTGCAGAACGACGGAAAGCGTGATATCGCTTTTGTAAAATCGCCAATCTATCAGGTTGCCGATTTCGCCATAAATTGGCACATCGCGATAACCTATTGCCGTTAGCGCATCCCGGTAATGTTCGAAGTCCAATACGCAGAGTGAGGCCGGCATCGGATTCGACTCGAACTCTGCTGGAAACGGCTTGCCGAAAGACAGACCTACGCCCCGCATTGAGGAGGGCGAAGGCTCAAGGTAATCCACCGAAAAGTACCAGTCATCCTCCAGCAATTGGCTATAGGCATAGAAATCATTAGATCGACTCTCATAGTTTCTAAGTGATAGCCCCATGACATCCTTGATACGCTCCAGACTCAAGTCATCGCGCGACTCCAGCCCTTCAATCAGCTTCAGAAATCGTTTGCCGACCTCTTCCGCGCTGAGCTGCGGATTGGCTGAAGTGGCATCAGTTGAATGTGTCATGGCGGCGGCCTCCCTGCCGGGCGCGGAATCGGATGCTGGACCGGCGTGAGCGCAGCCGAGCAGACTGAGTGCCGAAATGACCGCCAGCCCCAACGAAAAGCGATGCATGGAAACTCCTTTTCACCGTATGAAATCCGTAGCAATCGACCTGCAGTATCTGCATCGAGCAACGACGATGCAACTGTGACCATCATGATGCTGGTCAGCAGACAGCCTTGCAAAGACAACGCGATGGAGTGATGCCTTGCATTGGATGGCGGCATTCCGATTGAGCTGCGCGGCTTCCTCCGGCTCGGCACCGATCGAATTAGGTAATTACGCCGCTTGTTCGGAGGCAGCACCGGGCTCTGCGGCAACGCATGCCGATGCCGCTTCGAATTGGGGATTCGAGTTGCTCATGCCTATATTCTCCTTGGCAAATCAGCGTCCGTTCAACATGTCGATGGATTTAACGCACAGGGTTCCCGGCTCACCTGGCACGATGTTCTGCAGGATGATGGAAAGCGTAAAGTCAACTGCGTCACTATTGAATTTTGTATATTCCCAGCTGCGCAATCGACCAATCTCATCGCATACCGGCTCAGCATAAAGCCCCATTGCCTTCAGCGCATTGTGGTAATACTCGAAGTCCAATACGCAGAGTGAGGCGGGCATCGGATTCGGCTCGAACTCTGCCGGAAATGGCTTACCGAAAGACAGACCTACGCCCCGCATTGAGGAGGGCGAGGGTTCAAGGTAATCCACCGAAAAGTACCAGTCATCCTCCAGCAATTGGCTATAGGCATAGAAATCATCAGATCGACTCTCATAGTTTCTAAGTGATAGCCCCATGACATCCCTGATGCGCTCCAGACTCAAGTCATCGCGCGACTCCAGCCCTTCAATCAGCTTCAGAAATCGCTTGCCGACCTGCTCCGCGCTGAGCTGAGGACTGGCTGATGTGGCATCCGTTGAATGTGCCATGGCGGCGGTCTCCCTGCCAGGCGCGGAATCGGATGCTGGGCCGGCATGAGCACAGCCGAGCAGGCTGAGCGCCAGAATGACCGGTAATGTCGAACGAAAACGATGCATCGGAACTCCTTTTCACTGCCAGTAAATCCGTGTATTTCGACCCCGAGTATCTTTCTCCAACGCTGACCCCGAAACTGTGATTGTTGCGCGCCTGGCAATGACGCCGATACCGTTATGGCTCAGTGATGCGCGGCCACCTTCAACGCACGGCCAGAAGCGGAGCTTGCACAACCAGATAAAGCTACGTCGATGGCAATGAGCCAATGAGCAGGCTTTGGTACCACGGTGGCGCTCGGCAGGAATGCAGGTTCAAGGCCGCAGTGCTGTTGAAACTGGTGCGTCAACGCTTTGTCGCGCGTAGCCGCGTTCTCAAGCCAGTGTTGGCCCGTCACTTGCCTGGCCCAGCCGACGAACGGTCTGTCGGGGCCGGCGCCAACCTTACGGCGCCAAGCCCTTGTCACGTGGCCTTGCGGGTTGAGCAAACGCCGTCGCTGTCGGTAAATCCCCTACACGCCTGTCGGGAACACTCTCAGTTGCAGCGGAATCGCCCTGATTCTTTTCTTGGCGCCCTCGCCTCACAGTGACTCATCACAGGATGTTCACGGCCAGCGCCGCGGGCATCAGGGGTTTCCACCGGGGCAATGAGTAGATGAAAACGGGGATGAGTGCCCAGCTCGGGCAACAACTTAATCTGACGCCGCAGCTGCTGCAATCGATCCGCCTGCTGCAACTGGATGGTCTGCAGCTGGAGCTGGAAGTGCGCCGCATGCTGGACATCAATCCGCTGCTGGAGCTGGAGGAAACCGCGTTCGAGGCCGCCGCGCAGGAACCCGATGCCAGTGCCGACCGCGACGCCGCCAGCTGCGAAGTGGCCGCGTTCGACGAGCTGAAGGAGTCGTCGCTGTGGGACGTGCGTGGCGCCAGCTGGAATGGCGAAGACGACGACCGCCTGCAGCGGATCGAGGCCGGCGAGTCCAGCGACCCGCATGTGCGCGTGCTGCAACGGCTGGCGCTGGAAATGGACGCGCCGCAACTGGCGGTGGTGGCGTTCTGGCTGGAGCAGCTGGATGACGCCGGTTATCTGACCGATGCCGTCTCGACCCTGGCCACCACCGCCAGCGAACGCTTCCAGATCAGCGTCGAGCAGGCGCTGGCGCTGCGGCAACGGCTGCTGCATGGCGACTTTCCCGGCCTGGCCGCGAGCGATCTGGCTGAATGCCTGGCCGTGCAGCTGCAACTGCTGCCCGGCCGGGTGCCGGCACGCAGCGTCGCCGCCAACATCATCGCGCATTGCCTGCCGCTGCTGGCCAGCCATGACTACGCCGGCATCGCCAACCGGCTGCGGCTGGAGGTCGAACAGGTACGCGAAGGCGTGCGCCTGATCCTGTCGCTGCAACCACGGCCGGGCGAGTTGCTGCAGGCCAGTGCGCCCGCGTACATCGTTCCCGACGTTGTCGCCTGGCATGCGGACTACGCCTGGCGGGTGGCGCTGAATCCAGCGACCACACCGCGGGTATCGGTATCGCCAGCCAACGAACGCCTGCTGGAGCAGGCCGCGCCCGGCGAAGGCACCAGCAGGCTGCGTGACCTGTTGCAGGAAGCGCGCTGGCTGACCCGTGGCCTGTCGATGCGCTACGACACCCTGCTGCGCACCGCCCGCGCCATCGTCGAGCGCCAGGCCGGTTTCCTGACCCATGGCGAGGAAGCCATGGCGCCACTGACGCTGAAGGAAATCGCCGATGAAATCGGCATGCACGAATCGACGATCTCGCGCATCACCACTGGCAAGTACATCCAGACCCCGCGCGGCACCTTCGAGCTGAAGCGCTTTTTCGCGGTCCGCCTGGAAGGCGCCAACGTCTCCGGCGCGGCGGTGCGGGCGATGGTCCGGCGCCTGATTGAATCCGAGCCGCAGGGCAAACCGTTGGCCGATGACGCCATCGCCGGCCTGCTGGCGCGCCAGGGCGTGCATATCGCCCGCCGCACGGTCGCCAAGTATCGCGAGCAACTGGACATCGCACCGGCACGCGAACGCCGCCGCGGCCGCGGTAACGTATTGCCTCTTGCCAAAGCTGGCTGAGCAATCGACATGATCACACCGACAGGCGCCCCGATGGACCGACTCAAAGTATTGCTGGTGGACGACCACGACGGCTTCATCAATGCCGCCATCCGCCACCTGCGCAAGCATCCGTGGCTGGACATCATCGGCCGCGCCAACAACGGTCTGCAGGCCATTGAACGATCCGAAGCACTGCGCCCGCACGTGGTGCTGATGGACCTGGCGATGCCGGAAATGGGTGGACTGCAGGCCACTCGCCTGATCAAGACCCAGGACAACCCGCCGTTCGTGGTCATCGCCAGCCATTTCGACGACGCCGAGCATCGCGAACATGCGTTGCGGGCCGGCGCCGACGATTTCGTCAGCAAGCTTTCCTACATCCAGGAAGTCTTGCCCATCCTTGAAAAACTGAAAGAAAGCCATCTGTCATGAGCGAATCGCGAATCCTGGTTGTCGATGCCAATCCCGCGCGTGCCGAGCGCATGGTGGGGTTGCTGGAATTCATGGACCTGACCCCGCGCTGGGTCGCCAGTCCGGCCGACGTCGACCTGTCGCGGCAACATCCGCGCGACTGGATGGCGGTGATGGTTGGCAGCCTCGATGACAAGACCGCCGCCGACGCGCTGTTCGCGTGGCTGGGACGTGCCAGCCTGCCGCCACCGGTGATGCTGCTGGAAGGCGACGCGGCCACGTTTGCCAGCGACCACCAGTTGCACGAAGCCGGCGTCTGGCCGCTGGAAAGCCCGCTGCGCCACGCGCAACTGGAAGCCTGTCTGCGTCGCGCCAGCCTCAAGCGCCTGGACAGCGAACACCAGGGCGCCTCGGTCGACAGCCACGGTCCGACCGGCAGCGGCGCAGCGGTCAGCCGCCTGCGCAGGCTGATCGACCAGGTCGCCGCCTTCGACACCACGGTGCTGGTACTGGGAGAATCGGGGACCGGCAAGGAAGTGGCCGCGCGCGCCATCCACGCGCAGTCGCCGCGCCGTGACGGGCCATTTGTCGCCATCAACTGTGGTGCGATTCCGGCCGACCTGCTGGAGAGCGAACTGTTCGGCCACGAGAAAGGAGCGTTCACCGGGGCGCTGAGTGCGCGCAAGGGACGCTTCGAAATGGCCGAAGGCGGCACCCTGTTGCTGGACGAAATCGGCGACATGAGCCTGCCGATGCAGGTCAAGCTGCTGCGCGTGTTGCAGGAGCGCAGCTTCGAGCGCGTCGGCGGTGGCCAGACCATCCGCTGCAACGTGCGGGTGATCGCCGCGACCCACCGCAACCTGGAAGACCGGATCGCCGATGGCCAGTTCCGCGAGGATCTGTTCTATCGCATCAATGTGTTCCCGATTGAAATGCCAGCCCTGCGCGAGCGCAGCGAAGACCTGCCGCAACTGGTCACCACGATTGCCGCACAGATGGCCCGTACCGGCCGTGGCGAAGTGCGCTTCGCCAGCGACGCGTTGCTGGCGCTGGCGCAGTATCCGTGGCCGGGCAACGTGCGCGAGCTGACCAATCTGGTCGAGCGGATGGCGGTGCTGCACCCCGGTGGGCTGGTGCGTGCACACGACCTGCCACGGCGCTACCAGCCGCAGGACGGCAGCCTGCCGGCACTGGCCGCGCAACCGGCAAACGCGCCGGCGCTGCAGGCAGACGATGCCGCTGCAGCCACCGCCAACGCGCTGGCCGACGCTGCGGCGACCACCGTGCGCAGCGAACCCGTCCTCGAAGCGCATCCGGGCGCCGTCACTAGCGGCCCGGCCGTCATCGATGCGCCGGCCGCCATCCAGCGCCTGCCCGAAGAAGGCCTGGATCTGCGCGAGCACATCGCCCGCATCGAGGTCGATCTGATCCGCGATGCACTGGAACGCGCCGGTGGCGTGGTCGCCCATGCCGCGCAACTGCTGGGCCTGCGCCGGACCACGCTGGTGGAGAAACTGCGCAAGTACGGGGTCGAACGCGAAGAGGCACTGGCGACGGAAAGCTGACGGCGGCAGCCAGGCGATTGCGGCACGGGTCTTGCAACCATCACTTGAAGACACACCGCCAGCCAACTGCCCATGTCCGACGCCGTTTCTTCCATTCTTTCGCAGATACGCAGCTACCAGAGCCAACTGGCCACGCCCGCGCTGCCGCCGCTGGGCAAGGAACTGGCAGCCAATCCGTCGGCGGTGGACTTCGGCAACCCCGGCATCAAGCCGGCCAGTTTCACCGAAACCCTGCAGAGCGCGATCGAAGGCGTCAACAGCACCCAGAAGAACGCCGGGGCACTGGCCACCGCGTTCGAGCTGGGCGACCCGCGCGCCGATCTGGCGCGGGTGATGGTGGCGGCGCAGCAGTCGCAGGTCGCGTTCCGGGCGACGGTCGAAGTACGCAATCGCCTGGTCCAGGCCTACCAGGACGTGATGAACATGCCGCTTTGATCGCAACTGCCCAGTCGGCGACTACACGTACCCACCCACCCGCCTGATCCACCGCAACATCGGCAACACCGCCCTCCACGCCGTCGCGCAGGAACCGCAGCACCATGGCCATCTCGCTTTCCAAGGATTCACTCAAGCAGACGTTGAACGCCGAGAAGGCCAACGCGGCGCTGGGACGGCTGCAGGATTTGCCGGTGCTGCGGCAGCTGGGCACGCTGCTGGTGATTGCCGGCGCGGTGGCGCTGGGGCTGATGGTGTTCTTCTGGTCGCAGAAGCCCGACTACACACCGCTTTACACCGGCCTGGATGCCAAGGCCACGGCCGAAGCCACCGACCTGCTGCGCACCGCGCAGATTCCGTTCAAGCTGGATCAGTCGACCGGCGCGATTTCGGTGCCGCAGGAAAACCTGCACGACGCACGCCTCAAGCTGGCCGGGTCCGGGCTGACCGAAAGCGGCAGGCTGGGCTTCGAGATGATGGAACGCGATCCCGGTTTCGGAGTCAGCCAGTTCGTCGAGAACGCACGTTACCAGCATGCGCTGGAAACCGAGCTGGTGCGCACCATCACCACCCTGCGCCCGGTGCGCGATGCGCGCGTGCACCTGGCCATTCCCAAGCCCAGTGCCTTCACCCGCCAGCGCGATGTCGCCAGCGCCTCGGTGGTGCTGGAGCTGCGTGCCGGTGCGATGCTGGAACGCAACCAGGTCGATGCCATCATCCACCTGATCGCCTCCAGCATTCCTGATCTGGCGCCGGAACGGGTAACCGTGGTCGACCAGAGCGGGCGCATGCTCAACGTCACCGACCCGGACAGCGAATCGGCGCTCAGTGCCGCCCAGTTCGAACAGGTGCGGCGCCAGGAAACCTCATTCAATGATCGCATCCGCGAGCTGCTGGAACCGTTGACCGGGCCGGGCCGGGTCAACGCCGAAGTGACCGTCGACCTTGATTTCTCGGTCAGCGAGGAAGCGCGCGAAGTCTACGGCAATGATCCGACCAAGATCCGCAGCGAACAGGTCAGCCAGAACACTGTCAGCAAGCCCGGTCCCGAAGGTGTGCCCGGCGCCGCCAGCAACACCCCGCCCGGCCCGACCGCCGCCGCCGACCCCAACCCCGCCGCGCCGGTCGAAACCGCAAGCAGCGCAACCCGCAATTTCGAACTCGACCGCACCCTGCAGCACACCCGCCAGCCGGCCGGCCGGATCCGCCGGGTGACCGCCGCGGTACTGGTCGACCACGTGCCGCGCACCGGTGGCAACGGCAAGGTCACGCTGGTGCCACTGGATGCGGCGACACTGGCGCGGGTCGAATCGCTGGTCAAGGAAGCGGTCGGCTTCGACGCCGAACGCGGTGACTCGGTGTCGGTGATGAACGCGCCATTCGTGCGCGAGGCGGTCGACGCACCCGAGGACCTGCCGCTGTGGCAGCACCCGTTGCTGCAGAACCCGATGCTGCGCGATGTCGCCCGCTATGCGCTGGGCGCGGCGGTGGTGCTGGCGTTGCTGTTCGGGGTACTGCGCCCGGCCATCCGCCAGATCACCCAGCCGGCCGGCAGCAAACCGGCACCGCCCAGCGCCGAGCTGACCATGCTCGACGACGGCGACGAGGAACAACAGCTGATGGCCGCGCTGGCCGAGGACAGGGTTGAAACCCCGGCGCCGCGCGCATTGGCATCCGATGCCTACGAGGATCGCCTGCGACAGGCCCGCGAAGCGGTCAAGAGCGACTCCAAGCAGGTCGCGCAGGTAGTCAAGGACTGGTTGGCGACCGATGAATAACAACATCCCCGCCCTCACCGGCGTGCAACGCGCCGCGGTCCTGCTGCTGTCGCTGGGCGAACAGGACGCGGCCGAAGTGCTCAAGCACATGAATGCCAAAGAGGTGCAGAAGCTCGGCATCGCCATGGCCACCATCAGCGGCATCAGCCGCGACCAGGTATTGCAGGTGATGGACAGCTTCGGCCAGTCGCTGGACAAGCAGACCTCGCTCGGCATGGGCGCCGACGACTACGTCCGCAACGTGCTGGTGCAGGCGCTGGGTGAAGACAAGGCCGGCAGCCTGATCGACCGCATCCTGCTGGGCCGCAACACCACCGGCCTGGATTCGCTGAAGTGGATGGACCCGCGCGCGATCGCCGACCTGGTCCGCAACGAGCATCCGCAGATCATCGCCATCGTGCTCGCCCACCTGGACAGTGACCAGGCCGCCGACGTGCTCAAGATCCTGCCCGAGCGCGCGCGCGCCGACGTGCTGCTGCGGATCGCCACCCTCGACGGCATCCCGCCGAATGCACTGAACGAGCTCAACGAGATCATGGAGCGCCAGTTCGCAGGCAACCAGAACCTGAAGTCGTCGAACATCGGCGGGGTCAAGGTCGCCGCCAACATCCTCAATTTCATGGACTCCGGCCAGGACCAGATCATCCTTGGCGGCATCGCCCAGATCGATGCCGACCTCGGCACCCGCATCCAGGACCTGATGTTCGTCTTCGACAACCTGATCGATCTGGAAGACCGCGAACTGCAGACCCTGCTGCGCGAAGTCGCCAACGATCGTCTGAGCCTGGCGCTGCGCGGCGCCGACCCCAAGGTGCGCGAGAAGATCACCCGCAACATGTCGCAGCGCGCCGCCCAGATCCTGGTCGAGGACATGGAAGCGCGTGGCCCGGTACGGCTGTCGGATGTCGAATCGGCGCAGAAAGAGATCCTCGCCATCGTCCGCCGGCTGGCCGACCAGGGCGCGATCGCGCTGGGTAGCAACAGCGAGGAACTGGTATGAACGAGGCAATCCGCTGGCTGGCCCCGGCACTGGATTTTGGCGCCGCCAACGAGCCACTGGCCGAAGAACTGCCACCGCTGCGGCCGCCCAGCGTCGAGGAGATCCAGGCGATCGAACGCGCCGCCCACGAAGAAGGCCTTTCCCGCGGCTACGCCGAGGGACATGCCGAAGGCCTGGCCCAGGGCCAGACCGAAGTCCGCCGCCTGGCCGCGCAGATGGAAGGCATCCTCGACAACTTCTCGCGTCCGCTGGACCGGCTCGAGAACGAAGTCGTCGCCGCCCTGTCGGAACTGGCCGTGCGCATCGCCGGCAGCCTGGTCGGCCGCGCCTACCAGGCCGACCCGATGCTGTTGTCGGAACTGACCAGCGAAGCGCTGGATGCGGTCGGCGCCAGCAATCGCGAAGTGGAAGTACGCCTGCATCCGGACGACATCGCCGCACTGACACCGGTGTTGTCGCTGATGCCCGGCACCCGCCTGACCGCGGATCTGTCATTGAGCCGCGGTGACCTGCGCGTGCATGCCGAGAGCGTGCGCATCGACGGCACGCTGGAGGCACGCCTGCGCGGTGCACTGGACAATGTACTCAACCGCAACGTAGTCAATCGCAGCGCGGTGCTGCCATGAGCGCACAACCACTGGAGTGGCTGGACGCACGCGACCTGCGGCTGGCCGCGCGGCTGTCCAGCATCCAGCCGGAACCGAATGGCCGTGGCCTGATCCGCGAAGGCATCCTGCGTCGTGCGGTCGGCCTGACCCTGGAAGCCATCGGCTGCGAAGCACCGCTCGGCGCCACCTGCAAGGTCGAAGTGGTCGACGGTGGCTGGGTCGATGCCGAAGTGGTCGGCTTTTCCGGCGAACGCACCTACCTGATGCCAAGCGCGGAAATGCATGGCCTGCTGCCGAACGCGCGGGTGGTGCCGCAGCGCCGTCGTGGTGGCGTGCAGGTCGGCGAAGGCCTGCTGGGCCGGGTCATCGACAGCGACGGCGTGCCGCTGGACGGACGTGGCCCGATCCGCGCCGAGACCAGCGTCAGCCTGGCCGGCGCTTCGATCAATCCGCTGTCGCGGGAACCGATTACCCGGCCCCTCGATGTCGGCGTGCGTGCGATCAACGCACTGCTGCCGATTGGCCGTGGCCAGCGCGTCGGCCTGTTCGCCGGCTCCGGCGTCGGCAAGTCGACCCTGCTTGGCATGATGACCCGCTACACCGCCGCCGACGTGATCGTGGTCGGCCTGATTGGCGAACGTGGCCGTGAAGTGCGCGACTTCGTCGAAACCACGCTCGGTGCGGCCGGCATGGAGCGCGCGGTGGTGGTCGCCAGCCCCGCCGATCGGCCGCCGCTTGCACGCCTGCAGGGCGCCTACCGCGCCACCGCGATTGCCGAGTGGTTCCGCGATCAGGGCCTGAACGTGTTGCTGCTGATGGATTCGTTGACCCGTTTTGCCCAGGCCCAGCGCGAAATCGGCCTGTCGGTGGGCGAGCCGCCGACCACCCGCGGTTATCCGCCATCGGTATTCGCGCGACTGCCGGCGCTGGTCGAACGCGCCGGCAACGGCGCCGCCGGACGTGGTTCAATCACCGCGTTTTACACCGTGCTGACCGAAGGCGACGATCCGCAGGATCCGATTGCCGATGCGGCCCGCGCGATCCTGGACGGCCACATCCTGCTGTCGCGGCGGGTGGCCGACAGCGGCCTGTATCCGGCCATCGACGTCGAGTCATCGGTCAGCCGCGTGGTCACCGACATTGCCGATGAAACCTGGCGTGATCGCATCCGCAAACTGAAGCGACTGCTGTCGGCCTACAACAGCAACCGCGACCTGATTGCGATCGGCGCCTACCAGCGCGGCAGCGATCCGCTGGTCGATGAAGCGCTGGCACGCTGGCCGGAGATCGTCGAGTTCCTCGGCCAGGACGTGGCCCGCGCGGCGGACCTGGACGACAGTCGCCAGGCCCTTGAACAACTGGTCGAGCGCCCAACGCAACAACGCAAGGACATCATCAATGATGCAATCCCGCCGAATTGATCCGCTGCTGCGCCGTGCGCAGGAAACCGAAGACGCCGTGGCCCGCGAACTGGCCGAGCGCCAGCAGGCGCTGAGCGCGCATGAATCGCGGCTGGAAGAACTGCGTGGCTACATGGAGGAGTATGCCAACAGCCAGATGGCCGCCACCAGCCCGGCCCAGCTGGCCAACCGGCGTGCGTTCCTGGATCGCCTGGACAGCGCCTTGCAGCAACAGCTGCAGAACGTCGACCGCAGCCGCGCCAATGTCGATATCCAGCGTGACCGGCTGTTGCTGGCCAGCCGTGACAAGCAGGTGCTCGAACAGCTCGCCGCCAGCTACCGGGTGCAGGAACACCAGGTCATCGAGCGCCGCCAGCAACGTGAGATGGACGATCTCGGCGCGCGCCGCAGCCGCCTGGCGATGCTGGCCGCGCAGGAAGAGGACGGCAACGCGTGAGTCCGATGCTGGCCAGTGTGTCGATGGGCGCCAGTACGCCTGTCGGCCGTGATGGCGGGGGCGCTGCCGGCCGTGGCGAGGATGCGCAGGGCGACGCGTTCTCGAAGGCATTGCAGGCCAGCGCTGGCACGACTGGCAACGACGACAAACCGATGCCGGTATCGCGCGGAAGACCGGCGACGGAAGCCGCCGGCGACCATGCCGACGCCGCCAACGCAGGTACTTGCGCAACGACCAGCCCGCCGCGGCAACAGCGCAGCCACGACAACGACACTGACCCGGCCGACAGCGAGGAAAAGGATGCGGTCGCCATCGCACCGCTGCTGCCGTGGTGGTTGCCGGCAGCGACGCTGCCCGCGGCCGATGGCCTTGCAGGTGCAGCCACCGCGATCGCGTCCGCGTTGCCGGCAACCGCGTTGACCACCGGCCTGGATGTGGCGCAACTGCCGGCTGCCGCCGGCGACACCGGCCTGCTGCCATCCGTGGCCAATGGGTCGACCGCCGCCCCGCTGCATGCCAACGTCGCGGAGGCCGGCAATGGCCCTGCCGCAATGACCACCACCGCCCTGCCCGCTCTGGCTGCCGCCATCCCGCCGCCGGTGGAAGGCAACGGGTTGATGCAGGGCTTCAAGGCGATGCTCGATAAACTGCAGGTCGCGACCGACACCGGGCCGGCCACGCCGGCACCATTCGCCATCGCCAGCGGCCAGCCACATGGCAACCTGCTGCCGTCCACCGCTACCGTCAACCCGGCGCAGTTGCCGACCCCGCACCTGCACAGCGAGCAGTTCGGCGACGCCATCGGCACCCAGTTGAGCTGGCTGGCCGAGCAGAAAATCGGCCACGCCCACATCCGCATCACCCCGCACGATCTGGGCCCGGTAGAAGTACAGCTGAAACTGGACGGCGACCGCGTGCACGCCGAATTCAGCAGCGCCCAGCCAGACGTCCGGCAAGCGCTGGAAAGCAGCCTGCCGCGCCTGCGCGACATGCTTGGCCAGCATGGCTTCCAGCTCACCCACGCCGATGTCGGCCACGGTCGTCACGGCGGCCAGGCCGCCAGCCAGGGCAGCAGCGGCCAGCGCGGCAATCACCGCGGTGACGGTTCACCGGCGTCCGATGCGACCACCGCAGCCATCGACAGCCCACGCCTGCGCAGCAACCGCCTGCTCGACGCCTACGCCTGAGCTTTGCATGACGCCTTATCCCTACCCCGACACTGCCGCGTAAACACAGCAGGGAGTCGAGGCGGGAGCAGCGTCGAACACTGGACAGGTATCGCAGCTCTGCGCTTGCGCCCTGCCCGGGCAATTCCAGAGCGCTGCTTTTGCTCCTTCCCCCGTCCACGGGGGAAGAGCTTGCCCCGTACTTGATACGGGGCCGGGATGGGGGCGGCGGCACAGCGGATGTCAAATCCCCGTCACTGCCGGATACCGCTTCCGGCACGACGCTTGCATCTGTCACCGCGAACCTCCTGGAGACGCCCGCGTGCCTGCTGCCAAACCCGACCCCGCCCTGATCAAGCCTGCCGCCAAGTCCGGCAAGCCGTGGCTGTTGATTGCCTGCATCGTCCTGCTGGCGGCTGGCGGCGCCGGCGCGGCAGCGTGGTACTTCGCCAACCAGTCGGCGCAGCATCGCATCGAGCAGGCCGAAGCCAAGGCCAGGCAGCAGACCGCCAAGGTGCCGGCGCCGGCGCAGTACTTCGCCCTGGAGCCACCGTTCGTGGTCAACCTGTTCGGCTCGGCCTCCGGCGCCCGTTACCTGCAGATTGAAGTGCAGCTGATGACCCGTGATCCGGAAGCACTCAAGGCCATCGAACAACACGCGCCGGCGCTGCGCGCCAACCTGTTGATGCTGTTCGCGCAGCAGAACGCGGAGGATCTGGTCAGCCTGCAGGGCAAGCAGAAACTGCAGGCCACCGCGCTGCGCGACGTGCGCAAACTGATGAGCGCCGAAACCGGCAAGCCCGGCGTCGACGCATTGCTGTTCACCAGCTTCGTGATGCAGTGAGCCCGCGGCCATGATGAGCGACCTGCTGTCCCAGGACGAAATCGACGCCCTGCTGCACGGGGTGGACTCGGGCGCGATCGAAACCGAGGAACCGCCGCTCGATCCGGGCGTCGCCCGTTCCTACGATTTCGCCAGCCAGGACCGCATCGTCCGTGGTCGCCTGCCGACCCTGGAGATGATCAACGAGCGCTTCATCCGCACCTGGCGCATCGGTCTGTTCAACCTGTTGCGGCGCTCGGCAGACCTGTCGGTGCGCGGCATCGAGATGATCAAGTTCGGCGAATACCTGCACTCGCTGTACGTGCCGACCAACCTCAACCTGATCAAGCTCAAGCCCCTGCGTGGTACCGGCCTGATCGTGTTCGAGCCCAAGCTGGTCTACACCGTGGTCGACAACTTCTTCGGTGGCGATGGCCGTTATCCGGCGAAGATCGAGGGGCGCGAATTCACCCAGACCGAGATGCGGGTCATCCACCTGCTGCTCAAGCAGACCTTCGCCGACCTGGTCGATGCGTGGGCGCCGGTGATGAACGTGGAGTTCGAGTACATCAACTCCGAGGTCAACCCGCACTTCGCCAACATCGTCAGCCCGCGCGAGTACGTGGTGGTCAGCCGATTCCATGTCGAACTGGACGGCGGCGGTGGCGAGATCCACATCACCCTGCCGTACTCGATGCTGGAGCCGATCCGCGAACTGCTGGATGCCGGCATGCAGTCCGACCGCGTCGACAACGACGACAGCTTTCGCCGCAGCCTGCATCGGCAACTGCACAGCGCCGAGGTCAACGTCTCCAGCATCATCGCCGAGAAACAGATCAGCCTGCGCCAGCTGACCCGGATGAAGGTCGGCGACATCCTGCCGATCGAACTGCTCAAGCAGGTGCCGGTGTGCGTCGAGCAGGTACCGGTATTCAGCGGTGAATTCGGCATTTCCAACGGCTACAACGCCGTCAAGATCACCGCCACCCATCCGCCCGGTGCGCAGGCGGCCGCCGCCGCGCGCGCCAGCACGCAAACCCAGCCCGTCGTCGTCGCCGAGGAAACCACGTCATGACCCACACCAGCAGCCAGGCCGGCACGGCCCAGTTCGAACCATTGCAAGCCGAGTTCAATCCCGCCGACAGCGACATGAGCCTGGACGTCATCCTCGACGTGCCGGTGGTGCTGTCACTGGAAGTAGGACGCATGCGCATGCCGATCCGCAACCTGCTGCAACTCAACCAGGGTTCGGTGGTGGAACTGGAACGTGGCGCTGGCGAACCACTCGATGTCTACGTCAATGGCACCTTGATTGCGCAGGGCGAAGTGGTGGTGGTCAATGACCGCTTCGGCGTGCGTCTGACCGACGTGGTCAGCCCAAGCGAACGCATCCGCCGCCTGCGCTGAGCGATGTCCTTCATGTCCATGCCCCTCGTCGCGCTGGCCACCAGCGCCGCCGCGCCCGCCAGCGTGCAGAAGATCGGCCAGCACGCGCCCACCACGCCCGGCATCGGCGGCGCGCTGGTCGGCCTGATCCTGGTGCTGGGCCTGATCCTGGGCCTGGCCTGGCTGCTCAAGCGCATGCCGGGCAGCGGTCTGGGTCTGCGCCAGAGCGATCAGCTGCGGGTCGTCACCAGCCTGTCGGTCGGCAGCAAGGAACGTCTGCTGGTGGTCGAGGTCGGCGGCCAGCAACTGCTGCTGGGGGTCACCGCCGGCGGCATCCACAACCTGCATGCGCTGCCGCATCCGCTGGCGCCGGTGGCCGCACCACCACTTCCCAACTTCGCCGAACTGCTGGCCAAGCGCCTGCGTAAAGAGTCCTGACATGTCCCGCCCTTCCCTGCACCGCCGCCTGTCGCTGCTGCTGATGCTGTCATTGCTGGCACTGCTGCCGGCGGTCTCGCTGGCCCAGGCCAATGCCCAACCACCCACCGCGGCCAGCGCCGCGCCGGCAGCGGCGCCGGACAACGCCGGCAATACGCAAGCGGCCAGCCCGGCCAAGCCGCAATTGCCGGCGTTACCCGACGTCACCGTCGGCCAGATTGGCAACCAGTCGGTCAGCCTGCCGCTGCAGACGCTGCTGCTGATGACCGCGATCACGCTGATCCCCTCGGCGCTGCTGGCGATGACCGCCTTCACCCGCATCATCATCGTGCTGGGCCTGCTGCGGCAGGCACTGGGGACCGGCCAGACTCCGTCCAACCAGGTGCTGGTGGGACTGGCGTTGTTCCTGACCATGCTGGTGATGATGCCGGTCGGCGAGAAAGCCTGGGCCCAGGGCATGGCGCCCTACCTCGACGGCCAGATCGACTTCGCCAGCGCCTGGTCATTGACCACCGGGCCACTGCGCGACTTCATGCTGGCGCAGGTCCGCGAAACCGACCTGATGACCTTCGCCGGACTGGCCGGGCATGGCGCCTATGCCAGCGCCGCCGATATCCCGTTCCCGATCGTGGTGGCATCGTTCATCACCAGCGAGCTGAAGACCGCCTTCGAAATCGGCTTCCTGATCTTCATCCCGTTCGTGATCATCGATCTGGTGGTCGCCAGCGTGCTGATGTCGATGGGCATGATGATGCTGTCACCGATGCTGGTGTCGGCGCCGTTCAAGATACTGCTGTTCGTGCTGGTCGACGGCTGGGTGTTGATCGTCGGCTCGCTGGCCGCCAGCTTCAACGTGGTCTGAGCCGATGAGCCCCGAACTTGCCCTGACCGAACTGCGCGGCGGCCTGGAAATCGCGCTCTGGGTTGGTGGCCCGCTGCTGCTGGTGGTACTGGTGGTCGGTGTGGTGATCGGCATCATCCAGGCCGCCACCCAGCTCAACGAACCGACCATCGCCTTCGTCGCCAAGGCCATCGCGCTGACCGCGGCGTTGTTCGCCACCGGCAGCTTCCTGCTCGGCACGCTGGTCGAATACACCATCGGCCTGTTCCAGCGGCTGCCGCACATCATAGGCTGATTGCCGACCGGCCATGGATACCGCCACCCAGACCGTCATCGATGGCCAGCAGGCGTTCGCGATGATCAACGCCCTGCTGTGGACGCTGCTGCGCACCGGCGCGCTGTTGATGGCGTCACCGCTGATCGGCACCCGGGCAGTGTCGGTACGTGTGCGGGTAATCATCGCCGGTGCCTTGTCGATGGCGCTGACCCCGCTGTTGCCGCCGGCGCCGATCGACATCATCGCGCTGGATTCGATCAGCGTGCTCAACATCGCCCGCGAACTGGCGGTCGGCGCCTGCATGGGCTTCATGCTGCGGCTGGCGTTCGAAGCCGGTGCACTCGCCGGCGAACTCATTTCGCAGGGTACCGGCCTGGCCTTCGCGCAGATGTCCGACCCCCTGCGCGGGGTCAATTCCGGCGTGGTCGGGCAATGGTTCTACCTGTCGTTCGGCTTGCTGTTCTTCGCCTTCAACGGCCACCTGGCGCTGGTCTCGATGCTGCTGGACAGCTACCACGCCCTGCCGATCGGCCACGCCCTGCCGGACGTGCGCACGGTGCTGGAAATCGCCCCGACTCTGTTCGGCCAGATCCTGCGCGCCGGCGTCGGCCTGGCATTGCCGGTGATGGTGGCGATGCTGGCGGTCAACCTGGCCTTCGGCGTACTCGGCCGCGCCGCCCCGGCGCTCAACCCGATCCAGCTCGGCCTGCCCAGCGCCCTGCTGCTGGGCCTGTTCCTGCTGGCACTGCTGACCGGCGAACTGGCCGCACCGGTGCAACGGATCCTCGACACCGGCTTCGCCGCGGCGCGTGCTGTTACTGGGTGATGGACTTTACAGCCTCAGCCGGTACGGTTCCGTGGGGCAGGTCAGTCGCACACCATAACCCCGTAAATAGCAAAGCCCGCGTTGCGGGGATTGTGGGTCGGGGGTAATCAGGAAACTCAACTTCGCCCCTGATTTTCCGGGTTCTGGGCCATCGTGTGGGTGATGCCGTTGAAGAGCCCCGGGTGCGCTGCGCTTACCCGGGCTACGCTAGCTTACCCGGGCTACGCTGGCTGTTGGCCAGGTTGCCTTGCGCGTCGTATTCCAGACCGATGACCGTGGCACCAGTTCCGTGGTCCGTGATGTTGACCAGGCGGTTGCGGGAATCGTAGTAATAACCGTAGTTCCGCTTCTTGCTGCCTCCGCCGACCTGCATGCTCAACAGGTTGTCCAACTTGTCATAGCCATAGCTGGCGGCGCCGAACATGCTGGACGTGGTCTGGGTCAGACGGTTGAGCTTGTCGTAACGCATGCTGCGGGTCTGACGGCCATCGCCAAAGTCGACGATGAAGCTGACGTTGACGTTGCCAACCTTGTCATAGCGGTAGTCCAGGTCCATGGTTTTGTTGCTGTCACTGCTGCGCGCCGGCAGTTGCAGCGCATTCTAGGTCATCGTGTGTGTGATGCCGTTGAAGAGCCCCGGGGTGCGCTGCGCTTAGCTGGGCTACGCTGGCTACGCCGGCTGTTTTAATTACGCTTAACAATACTTATCTCTCTCGCAAGACACGCGATTTCCGCCCCTTGCGACGGCTCAATGTAACAAACTGCCAAACTCCCATTTATCGCCTTCGACAGATAGTCTCGAATTGACGATTCATTTAAATATACCCCCCCCTCACTATCTTTTACGGACCAAGAAATTATGTAGTCCATGTCTTCCTTTGACATTTTATCGTATGTAGAAACTATAGCTCTCGATACGATATTTTTCTGCTGCATGTCAACCACCCTTAATACAACAACATCAACAGCTTTCAACTCATGCTTAATACCATCAACACCTTCAAACATAATCGTGATACTGCTTCCTCCATCATCCAGGCATATCGACACAACGCTTGAGTCATGCAGTTTCAAAATCACCTACCTCCAATTCCGTAATCAATCAGAACTACCCGGCCTAGGGAGTCTATTTGCATCCCTGATGCCGTTAGTACGAGGGCCTCTGGTTGGATCACGCAGAGGTGCCGGAATAGGCAAGCTTCTAATCGGCCTCCCATCTGGCGCCCGCGTCCACTCATGATCGTGAGGCTTACCTGCTCCTCCATGATCGTGGTCATAGTCAACATCATACGCAGGCAATCCGTCATCACCATAAAGACGCTCTTGACCACTTCCTGGATTGACATGGACCGAACCTGGCTCACCACGATTCGGTGTTTTACTGGGTCGCTGTTCTTTATCTGATTTCCTATCGTCACCCTGACTACCCTCCTCATTTTTCTGAGCATTTTCAGCCGCCTTGGAAAACAAAGAACCAAGTACTGCGGCAGCAACCCCTCTGCCAATAGTATTGTTAGGGGATCCGGGGTCCTTTGCTTGACCCTTTACGTTGCGCTCTCCGGATTTAGCTGCCGATGCAGAAATCGCACCTGCACTTAAATTCGTCCCCGTCAACTTCTCGTAGCGCCCATCCGGATCAATAAACCGATACGGATTGTTCGCGGCATACTTGTAACGATTGAACATCCCCACCGGATTGCTATACGCGGTCACCGGGTCCACGCTCAGGAAGCGCCCCAGTTCAGGGTCGTAATAGCGCTGTTGCATGTAGGTTAGCCCAGTCGCCGGGTCTTGCATATGGCCGGTGAATCCGGGGCCGCTGGTCACTGGGCGATTGAGCAGTTGACCATAGGGCTCGTACTCGCTTCTTTCGATAATCGCTTTGTCGGCACTGCTTACCGCAATCGGGGTGCCCAGTGCATCCGTATGCTGATAGGTCACCGTCACTGGCGTGGCGGCCTTGGTCGGGTGGCTGCGTTCGGCAATCAGGCTGCCGCCCAGGTAGATGAACTCCCTCCGCTTATCAAGCCGCTGGTCCTGGTTGAACAGCAGCTGGCCTTGCTGCGAATAGAAGCTGCGGGTAGGGCTGGTGCCGCCAGCAAAGCGCCGGTTCTGTGCCCGCCGCCCCATTGCATCGTAAGAGTACTGGCCCTCCTTGTCTGGCACATCACGCAGGCGATTGCCCATGTCAAACGTGAACACCTGGCCGTTCCTGTTGGCCAGGTTGCCTTGCGCGTCGTATTCAAGACCGATGACCGTGGCACCGGTTCCGCGGTCCGTGACGTTGACCAGGCGATTGCGGGAATCGTAGTAATAACCGTAATTCCGCTTCTTGCTGCCTCCGCCGACCTGCATGCTCAACAGGTTGTCCAACTTGTCATAGCCATAGCTGGCGGTGCCGAACATGCTGGACGTGGTTTGGGTCAGACGGTTGAGCTTGTCGTAACGCATGCTGCGGGTCTGACGGCCATCGACCAGGTCGGTAATGGCGTTGACATTACCCAGCTTGTCGTAACTGTAGTCCAGCGTCAGCGCGTTATGACTGTCCAGACTGCGCGCGGGCAGTTGCCGCGCGTTCTGGGTCATCGTATGGGTGATGCCGTTGCCGTAGGTGAATTGCTTGATGGCGCCATTGGGGTAGTAGCGCACATTGCTAGCAAAGGTGCCGGCGCGCGTCGGCTGTCCCAGCGCATTGGGGGCATAGTCCACTTCCATGCCGTCGTAGTTGGCCGAGTAGCCAAGGCGCTGTAGATGGCCGTTGGCGTTGTATGTGTTGCTGACGGTGTAGGTGCCCCAACCGGTAATCTTCTGGGTATCGGTGGTCAGCAAGCGGCGCTTGTTATAGCCATAGGAATTGACCACGACGCTGGTACCGGCGTTGTTGCTGGTAGTGACCTGCGCCGGCTGGCCATCGGCGGTGTACGTCCAGCTTTGATTACCGTTCCCATCCGGAAAATCGAGTGTCAACAGGCGGTTACGCTGGTCATAACTGCGGTCGACCCGACGTGCGGCCACTGCCGCCGTGCTGCTGGCCTGGCAACCAGAGCCTATTCCACTGACACCGGCAGCGGACCAGGCCAGGTTGTTGGCGTTGTCGTAGCCCATCAGCGTGGCCCCGGTTTCCGGTTCGTCGGTGCGGCACAGGCGCTGGTGCTGGTCGTAGGTGAACTTGCGGGTAAGCGTGCCAGGAGACTGGTTGGACGGATCACCCTGGATGACGCTGATCTTGATGCTGGCCGATGTCGTGCTGATGCCGAGGTTGTCCTTGGCAACTGCCTTGAAGGAATAGCTGCCAACCGGAAGATTGCTGACCGTATACTCATACGGAACGCTGGTGTCGGTACCCAGCACCTTGCCATCCTGGTAGAAAACCACGCTGGCGACACTGCCATCACTGTCACTGGCAACCGCCTTGAGCGTCGGCGATGCGGGGCCATGCAGTGTCGCACCATCGGTCGGCCAGACCACGGACACCTCTGGCGCAGCATTGTCGACCACGGTCACGGTGACGGTTTTCGAGGTGGTCTTGCCATTGCCGATATCGGTGGCTACCGCCTTGAAGACATGCGTGCCCTTGGCGAGATTGGTCGCGGTGTACTCATACGGTGCGGCTTTATCGGTATTGAGCAGCGTTGTGCCATCGTAGAATGCAACACTGTCCACTCCGCCATCAGCATCAGAGGCGCTGGCTTTCAACGTCACACTACCCGGCGGCAACGGAATGGTCGCCCCGTCGGCAGGTGAAACGATGCTGACCGTCGGCGCCTGGTTGGCCACCACGGTGACTTTGACCTTGGCCGAGGTGCGAGTAGCACCCCAGTTGTCCTTGGCGACGGCATACAACAAGTGCTCGCCAACGATCATCCCGGTCAGCTTGTACTCGTACGGGGCGGCAGAGTCAGTGTTGAGGGCTTTGGTGACGCCATTGACTGTTTGATAGAACACGACGTTGGCAATGCTGCCGTCGCTGTCAGCGGCGTTGGCCTTGAGCGTCATCGTGGCCGGGGTCACCCCGGTGCTGTTATTGGCAGGTGCAGTCATGCTGACGCTGGGATAGGCGTTGACCCTGGTGGAAATGACCGCTGAGGTGGTGCTGGCGCCACGCGTATCCTTGGCGACAGCTTTGAAGCTGTAGCTACCGGCCGCAAGATTGCTGACAGTATGGGTAAAGGGTGCCGAGGTATCAGTCGCCAGCAGTGTGCTGCCTTTGTAGAAAGCAACGCTGGCGATGCCATCGTCGGGATCGTTGACACTGGCGGTCAGGGTGAACGTGCCCGGCGCATTGACTACGGCATCGGGGGCCGGCGAGGTCAGGCTGATGGTCGGCAACTTGTTGACCGGAAGTTTGTAGCTGCCGCCCTTTGACAGAGCAGCGTTGCCCGCACCTACCGGCGAAAGGCCGTGCATGTAGATGCTCTTGCCCGGGTGAGCGGTCACCATGGCGGTGGTGATCGGGATGCTGAAGCGATATGCACTGCCCTGCGCCTGGCACGCCGTGGCAATGGCCGACTCACTTGTCTGGCCGGTGTTGTAAGTACCGATCAGAGAGCCCGTACCCGCCGGCCCACCTGCATACAGCTGTACCTTGATGGGAAAATCAAGACGAGTGGAACAGGCCCAGCCGACAATGCTGTTGCTTTTGATACCGTCGATGTAGCCCTTGACCACGGAGGGCAATACGTTGATGAACGTACCGGGGCTATGCTCACCGAAATTGGTGCGGGCATCGCTGGTCATGGCCCATCCAAACAAATGGGAACCCGCGCTCAGCGGCGCGGTAACGCCGAACCTGAAACTGGCGGTTTGGCCTTCGCCCGGGGTTCCCGGGGTCGGCACGATGTTGGTTCCCCAGACCCGGTTATCGGACATGAGCTGATACTTGCCGATCCAGAGGTTGCTACCGGTGTTGCGCATGTCGACGCGTACCTGGTACGGCTGACCGACCACCATGGTCGTCGGCACCGACTGACTGACAAATTTCGCATCCTCGGCTTTCACGCCGGGTCCAGGACAAGGCGGATTTCCACTGGCCGTGACCGTCCCACCATTGGCGACAAACAGGGGTACATCGCAAACATTTATGGCCAGCGATGGCTCGTTTGCGGCGAGTACCGACGGTATCGGCGTGGCTGCCAGAAGGAACAGCATCAGCCAGCTGGTCGCATGCCTGGACTGCGTGGTGCGTCGCATGAATTCCATTTCGGATCCCCTTGTTTCCAGTTCAGTTCTAGCGCGTCAACTCGAGCGGCTTGCCAAACACGTCACGGTTGATCTCGGTCGTGACCCCTTCAGGCTGTTCAATCAACGCGGGATATTCCTGTGTCGGCGTTGCAAACACCTGATAGCTCGTCGTCGTGTAACCCTTGTTCGGGTCTGTGGTGCGGGTCTTGAAGCCGGGCAGATAGTCGGTGACGGTGGTCAGAACGCCAAGTTCGCTGTCCTGTGCCACCGCCGTGGTACGGCCCAGGGCGTCGTACTCGGTCCATACGCCCTGCAGCGGTGGTACGCGATTGTTTGCCGGATAGGACGTGAAGCTGACACGACCCTCGCTGTCATACTGCGTGCTGGTGCCGACCAGCGTGCCCTCGACATCGGCCGCATCGTACTCATGCACCAGCACCGGTCGCCACAGCGCGTCCAGGAATGTGTTCCTGCGATGATTTCCGGTGTTCTGACGACGCAGCCAATGCCCGGCTGGCAGACCATGCTCGGCAGCATTACGGTACTCGAACGTGTAAGTCGTAGGATGCCAGGCGGTACTGTCACCGGTCGGGTAGGTCGTGCTCGCCAACCGTCCCAGTGAGTCGTATGTATAAGCAGTGACAAAACCATTTTCGTCGGTGACCGACTGCAGCCAGCCGTTCGGGTCAACAACAGCAGACTGGGTTGTGCCATCGGCATAGGCAATCAGCTGCGGCGTGCCGCGCTTCCATGACGACAGGGAGGTTTTATTGCCATTGCCGTCGGCCACGGTTGCCACGGTCCCGTCAGCGTTATAGGTGAGGGCCTGCTCGATCTTGCCGAAACTTTTTATCGTCACTGGCAGCGCTGTGCTAGCGTTATAGCTGGTCTCGCTGACCAGAACATTGTTGGTCCATGACTTGGAGACCTGACCGATCACCCAGACCGACGTGTTGTCGTAGTACTCGGTCTTGTTGGTGCGTGCATAGCCCAGGCTGTTGCTTTCGGTTTCCATTGTCGGCCGTGCCAGCGCATCAGCGCAGAGCTTGCCCGCGGTGACGCAACCGGTGTTGAACGCGGAACGGAAGGTGACGCCGTCCTGCAGGATCTCGCGGACAACAACAGGCCGCACCTTGGCTTCATTCTGAAAAAGACTTCCTGGTCCGTTGCCCCATTTCGGATTGAAAGGCTGGCCGACTGCCTCCGCATCGGAAAGGTAGAGGTTGCTTTGCGTCCGCATCACCTTGCCGTCCGCCGCCAGGACACTGCTACCCAGTTCGCGGGCTTCATTACCCGCCAGCACGATCCCGAATCGACTGAGGCTCTTGCTGCCGTCCGGGTTGGTCACCCGGTTGGTTTTCTCCTGCACGCAGGTGGAACACGGCCCCTGGCTGAAGTTGCCGCTCCATAGCGGTTGGAAGCCGTTGTCGTAACTGTAGCTCCATGTGTAGCCGGGCAGACCGGCGCCGGTGATCTCCTTGCTGTACAGGCTCATGACATCCCAGTAGTAAGGGGCCTGGAGCGTATAGACCAGGCGCTGATCCTGCAGGCTGTCGTTGTACGTTCTGCTTGAACAGTAGGACTTAGGCACACCGGAGCGGTAATGCCGGGTATTGGAAAATGAAAATCGACCTTTTGCACCGGAGGGATGGGTGACATTCAACCCAAAATCCGCATACAACTCCTGTCCCAGACAGCTTGGCTCGGAGGAGCTGTCATCCACTGGACTGCCCACGGTCAGGCTGCCAACCGGCTCATACAGCCAGCGCGAGCCATCAGGGAGATCCACGCTCGCCAGTGTCTGCCCCGATGCCCCGGCATAGTGGTACGACCAGGTTCGACCATTGGCAGTAGCACTGGTCAAATTTCCCTCGCTGTATGACAGGCTGATCAAGCGGCCATCGCTTGACTGGATGCGTACCGGCTGGCCATTGCCGTCATAGGTGTAGTCGACGTAGTTCCCAAAGCGATCCTGTACCCGTGAAGCGAGCAGATAAGTGCGGACCCGCAGTGTCGTGTTTCCTGGAACGTTGATTTTTGCCGCCGTCCGCGACACCGCGGTGTCGAAGTAGTACTTGACCCCACTGGCATCGGTCATCAGGAAGCCTTCGCCGGTAAGGCCGCTTTTCATCGGAATGCAGCTGAAGCGGTCATGGTCTTTGGTCGTCCAGACCTGCGCACTACCGCCGACAGGAGGCGGGTTATCCGCATCCACCGCCAGCATTACCCGAGAGCCCTGCCCCGGGATGGTGACCGCATTGCCCTGCCAGATGTCGTTGAGCAAAAATCCCTGTGACGTTCCCGGCCAGATCGCTTTCGAGCAACGACTATCGGAAACGTCCGAGCCGTGGCCGGGATATCCGCCCTTCCAGTTGAACTGTGCATCGAAGCTTCCCGCGATATAGGGAACTTCCAGTGTCCAATTGCCGATGCCACCGAGAGAATCGTCTCTACTGGAACCGCCACCGGGCGAGAGTACACGCAACTCGATAGACCAGCTGCGGACAAGCTGCACCGGCAAACTGTTGTTACCAGGAATGCTGATATCGGTGACTTCAAAGCGCGTGCTGCCGTCGTACAGGCTGACCTGCTCGCCCATCAGATCCGGCTTGAGGGCATCAATCGACTCGGCCTTCTCGACCTGCTTGCGGTACTCGACGTAAGGCTCGATCGCTTTGGCGTGCGGTATGGCAGCGATGGCGACCACGGCAGTGACAGCTGCGACAAACAACGCCCTTGTACGTTCGGAATGCAACATCCCTGTTCCCCTTTGACTGCCGGCGGCATGCCGACCGTTTCCACTGGCAGCATGTATAGCAGATGAATCGCGCCGCTTTCAACACGAATTGAATCACATTTGATGGCGCGCACATAACTGCCCGCGAGTTGGTCGCTAGCGACGCTGCTTGTCAGTCTCGCTTCAGCCATCGCAGAAGAATGATCCGCACGTAGATCTCGTCATCTGAAAGCTTCTGCGGTTCTCAAGTCTTCGCTTGCGGTTGCCGCTGACGATTCAACATGGAGCAAATCGCTAACTTCTTCCGCTCCATGCAAGCGTGGTGCCTTAGGTTGTGAGAGATCTGCGGCGCGGCGTACTCGGCCGCGCCGCCCCAGCGCTCAACCCGATCCAGCTCGGCCTGCCCAGCGCCCTGCTGCTGGGCCTGTTCCTGCTGGCACTGCTGACCGGCGAACTGGCCGTTACCGATACCTTGACGGTATTGATGTATCACTGCCTTATGGCAATAACGGCACTGCACAACGTGAACACCTGCCCGTTCTTGTTGGCCAGGTTGCCTTGGGCGTCGTACTCCAGGCCGATGACCGTGGCGCCGGTTCCTCGGTCAGTGACGTTGGCCAGGCGGTTGCGGGAATAGTAGTAGTAACCGTAGTTCCGCTTCTTGCTGCCTCAGCCGACCTGCATGCTCAACAGGTTGTTCAGCTTGTCGTAGCCGTAGCTGGCGGAGCCGAACATGATGGACGTGGTTTGGGTCAGCCGGTTGAGCTTGTCGTAACGCATGCTGCGGGTCTGACGGCCATCGACAAAGTCGACACTGACGTTGACGTTGCCAACTTTGTCATAGCGGCAGTCCAGGTCCATGGCATTGTTGCTGTCACTGCTGCGCGCTGGCAGTTGCCGCGCATTCTGCGTCATCGTGTGGGTGATGCCATTGAAGAGCCCCGGGTGCGCTGTGCTTACCTGAGCTACGCTGGCTGAACGCGATCACCAGCTCCAACAGCAAGAGGCGCACCATCGGCGGGCCTCTTGCATTATGGATGTGCATTAACTGTCTACGTCTTTTTTACAGCCTTCCAGGCTCTAGCCACGCTCGGAAGTTTGATGACAATAAGTATGGCTGCTACTGCGAAGCACGCCAGCATTGGAAAAAATTCCATGCCATGACTCATGGCATCAAAGTGAACAAATAGACGGTACAGAACCTCTGCGAAAATGCCCAGAATCGCTATCGCAATCGCATCCGAGAATGCGTTCAGTACAACCAACAATAGACCTCTCTTGCTCATGTCTAGCATTTTTTCTGAGCTCCGCACGACTCCGCCAGACCGCCAGAATTCGAGATTGTATTACCCCCCGTCGCGCCCGCAGCCTCGGCACCCACTGCCTTTGGGTTCGCGCTACGCGCTGGATCTGCTCTTTTCATGTGTTCGAGTAGATTTCTTTCTACAAGAGGAATGCCATTCACGTACTTCGAACTAGCCGCTGACTTCAATGCGTCAGCCGCATCCCCTGCCAAAGATCCAGCTCCCCCTAGGGCGCCACCTACTAGTGCACCTTTATCTATTCCTTCTGTCACGCTCTTCCCGTCGATCGCATTGTTCGCGCCAGTAGATGCAGCACCAATCGCAGCCCCTGCCGCCGTGTTCGCCGCAGCTCGAACTGCGACACTTGCTGTTAGTTTTGCGACACCTGACCCAATTCCTGCACCAGGGGCACCGGCAGCGCCAGCAACAACAGCTTTACCAATGTTGCTCGCTATGCCTTAAGACTCGTATCTTTGATCTCGCCGGTTACAACTTGGCGTGCGATCTCAAGATCAACACCAATTCCTGCGCCCACACACCATGGGCATCGCCCATCCGGATCGGTGAATTTGTAAGGCTTGTTATAAGCGTAAGCATAGCGGTTGAAATGCCGCCAATCTTTGCTGTCGTACGCCGTCACCGGGTCCACGCTGAGGAACACCCCCAGCATCGGTTCGTAATAGCGCTGCTGCATGTAGGTTAGTCCAGTGGCCGCGTCCTGTACATGGCCGGTGAAGCCAATGCCGCCATAGCCGGGCTTGCCTATGATGGCGCCATAAGGCTCGTAGTCGTTACGGTCGATCACTGTACCCGCAGCGCTGGTAGTGGCCACTGGGCTGCCGAGTGCGTCGGTATAGAGCCCCGGGTGCGCTGCGCTTACTGAATTAAGTCAGCGCACTTCCTGCTTGCACGCGTTACAGAGTCGGTCATGAACAGATGACTCTTACCTCTATTTCCCCTATCGTTGGCGAATATTTTTTATTCCAAGCCACACCAAGAAAGCACCAACGTACAGAAAAAATATTACTGCTGCATCCTTGTACTCACCAAAATCAATGGGCAATCTAGATCCTGGCGGAAGATATGATGAGCCTACGGCACCCAAACAGAGCCCGGTCACAATCAACAGAATCCCAATCCCAAAATAGAACATTCCGTCGCGCCTTCTGCTTCAATTCCCTAATGAGTTATTTTCTAATTCGATTAGCGCCACTGCATGTAGGTTAGCCTGTTCGCCGGGCCTTGCATATGGCAAGTCAGTGTTGATGCTGCTTGCCGCAATCGGGGTGCCCTGTGCATAGCGGTAGTCCAGGTCCATGGCTTTGTTGCTGTCACTGCTGCGCGCCGGCACTTGCCGCGCATTCTGGGCCATCGTGTGGGTGATGCCGTTGAAGAGCCCCGGGTGCGCTGCGCTTACCCGGGCTACGCTGACTCTTTGCGGCCTGTACCGGATACATCGGGGCAAAGTCGACTTTATATTTCCCAGTTGAGACTCCGGAAAGTACGCGCCGACCTCCGGTCTTCTTTACTAGCCACCTTCTTCCTTGTAAACATAATAAACACACGTCACAAAAGCCCACAACATAGCCCCCGCTAGCAATGAAGAGCCATGCTCAGGGCTTATGTAATAAAACAAGCCGTGCCCATTTTTTAATTTTTCATACTCCCGCCAAGAAGTTAACGCGCAAAGCAAAGCCAACATGCAAACAAGAAATAATCTCTGAGACATCAATTCTCCGATGGGCAAGCATCAAAACACATCATCCCGGAACCAAGTGAATACGCGCCCATAAGTCTGGACCACCTATCTACGGCGCGAACTCCTTTAGTAAACTCAATTTCTTTGAACCACGCTCAGCCGCCCTTACCGTGGTTTCTTCGGCCATTTTTCCAACTTCTTTTACATTTTCACTAGCCAATTCCGCAACCAAGCATTTTCCCTCGCACTGAGCTACTTGAGAAAACAAATTAACTGCGTCGGCAGCCGCTCCAGCCACATCATCGCCCACATCCTCAACCCCGTTTTCAATACATCCTTGTTTGATATATTTTCAACGAGATCTTTCAATAAATTCTCGCCAAGTTACCGGGCCTCACCGCTCCCATTGCTTTCGACAACATGATCGATCCCGTTAAAGAATCCCGGGTGCGCTGCGCCTATCCGGTCTCCGCTGGCTTTGTCATATTTTTAGCACCCCCAAAGCCATGAGCAAGGCCAAGAGTAAAAGCCAAGCGTAGTGAAAGCCAATCCCCTTGAATACCAGTCTTGAGAACCATGGCAAACTTTTCCCTGCTTGTCCAAAACCCAATTGCATAGCGCCCCAAATACAACGAAACCACCAATCGACTCGAATTATTCCAACACTTCTCAGAAGATCTTGTCGCTGCGCATAAAGCTTCAGCAGCTCCCGATGTGCCAGAAACCCATTAACGAAAGCTACAGATGCGAGCACTCCGAACCAGATCCGGTACTCAGCAAGAAAGTGGTTAAAATTCATTTATCAGACACCAATACTTCATTAAATTGAAAATCCTGATCCAACACTCCGATCATGCCGCCGCCACTGTGGCCGTCTGCGACAGGCAAGCACATAACTAAATACAGAGAAAATTTAGTTGCGAGACTTGTGATTCAGGATGACAGCTCCCGCGATCACACATGTGACGCCAAGGACACAGGAACCCCAGAGCTTCAGCCCCCCTCTTTTGTCCAGAAAAACCACTTCGCCGTGTGAGTCGTATCTGTATACATTGCCAGTTTTAACGCTCTTTTCCTTTGGCATTTCATTAAGTAGTTGATGCGAAAAGAGAGGCACCAGACCCACCAGGGTTAAAGTTCCCAGCACCAGAAGAAATTTACCTGTTTTATTTTTCACAGCTTCTATTTCCCTCCTCTCAACCAATGCGCATGAGTGTAACTTGCCGCCATCAAACCAGTTTGCCTTTCAGTCCCTCTGCACTCTCGCCTGGCGGCCCTTTCCCAGTACAACCCTGCAACCAACCAGCGACAGCACGCCTAGCGCGGTCGCGGCATGCACCACCGCTGCCTGCATAAGCGTCAGGTAGACCACGGTCCCCTGTTGGTTGAACTCGTAGACTTGCCCAGAGGTGACGGTCGCTTGATTCGGCGCGCTCGACACATAGGCGTTGAGCAAAGCGGGGGACACAAGGAAGATCAACAGGATCCCGGCGGACAACAACATCATCACTGCGATTGTTCGGGACACGCTCATTTCCTCATGGTAGTCCATGCCTGGGGCACTGATCCTGCGAATCTTCCGCTAACTTACTGCAGGCGTCTGGACGGAATCGGCTGCGAACCCTGCTAACAAGCCGTTGACGCCCTGCCCGCCAAGCTGGCGTGAGCGCCGCCGTCCATGGCCGGCGGACCACGGAGCATCGGATGGGTTGGCTGACCAGGAAAAGAATCGGATGGGTCGTGAGCGGCGCGCTGGCGGCGTTTGTCGTTACCGTGCTGATGCTCAATTTCACCGGCGGTGAAAAGCGCATCGAACACCGGATTCCCCATGCCCAGGGGGTGCGTGACGCGCAGTTCCAGCGCGAGATCGGCACCCTGCTCGGTCCACCGGTGCTGGCCGGCAATTCCATACGCAACCTGGAGAACGGCGACACCATCTTCCCGGCGATGCTGCAGGCGATACGTGGCGCGCGACACAGCATCACCTTCGAGACCTACATCTACTGGTCCGGCTCGATTGGCGATGAATTCGCCGTCGCCTTGAGCGAACGCGCACGCGCTGGAGTCAAGGTACACGTGCTGCTGGACTGGGTCGGCAGCCAGAAGATCGACGACCGGATGCTGGCCAGCCTGCGCGCGGCCGGGGTGCAGGTGGAGTTGTTCCATCCCCTGCGCTGGTACAGCCTGGGCCGGATCAACAACCGCACCCACCGCAAGCTGCTGGTGGTCGATGGCCAGGTCGGTTTCACCGGCGGGGTCGGCATCGCCGATCTATGGAGTGGCAGCGCCAGCGATCCGCAGCACTGGCGCGATTCCCACTACGAACTGCGCGGGCCGGCGGTGGCGCAGATGCAGGCCGCCTTCATGGACAACTGGATCAAGGCCACTGGCAAGGTGCTGTCAGGGCCGGCCTACTTCCCCGCCCTCGAGCCCGCCGGCGGTGCCCGCGCGCAGGTGTTTGTCGCCTCGCCCGATGGCGGCGGCGACAGCATGATGCTGATGTACCTGATGGCCATTGGCGCGGCCCGCCAGACCATCGACCTGTCGGCGTCGTATTTCGTGCCCGACGAGCTGACCCGCGGGGTACTGCTGGATGCGCTGCGGCGCGGGGTCAAGGTGCGGATCATCGTCCCCGGCAGCAATATCGACACCGAGGTGGTGCGCAAGGCCTCGCGCGCCGAATGGGGCCAGTTGCTGGCCGCCGGGGCGCAGATCTTCGAGTACCAGCCGACCATGTTCCACTGCAAGATGCTGGTGGTCGACCGCCATCTGGTGTCGGTCGGCTCGACCAATTTCGACAACCGCTCGTTCCGGCTCAACGAGGAGGCCAACCTCAATATCTACGACGACGCGTTTGCCGAGCACGTCACCGGCGTGTTCGAGGCCGACCTGCGCCATGCCAGGCGCATCACCTATGAGCAGTGGCAACAGCGCCCGTGGCGGGAGAAACTGCTGGAACACACCGCGGCCCTGTTCTCGTCGCAGCTGTGAGATCGACGCGTTCCGGCACGCAACTTGCATCCGTGACCGGCATCCCGGTTTAGCACTCCGTTGCCCTGCCTGCGCTATCGTTGCCGTCCATGCCCATTGATGCCCGCCACCCGATCCCGCCTGTGCCGTCCCCTGCCAGCCTGACGCACAGGGCCAGCACCCACCCCGCCTGGACAAGGCAGCGACAGGTGCGCGAATGAAAAGCCTCGGCGATGATCTGCGCCTGGAAATCATCACCCTGTGGGGGTTGATTACCGCGGTGGTGGTCGGTTGTTTCGGGATCTACCGCTTGCTGACCGGGCAAACCGCGGCGGCCACCGTCGATGCGGTCATCGTCATCCTGCTGGTCGGGTCGGTCGGTTATGGCATCCGCACCCGCAACAGCCAGCTGGCTGGCAGCGCGCTGGCCATCTGCAACAGCCTGGGCTGCATCGCCGCCTGCTGGGTCATTGGCCTGGATGCGCTGAGCTGGATCTACCTGGTGCTGCTGACCAACTTCTTCATCGCCGAGCGCCGGGTAGCGCTGGCCGCCAGCGTCACGATGGTATTGGCGATCCTGCTGCTGCCGGATCTGCTGCACGGCGGCTTCCATTCGGTTTCGGTACTGGTCACGGCGTTGTTGACCATCGCCTTCTGCTTCATCTTCGCCACCCGCAGCCACCATGACCGCAGCGTGCTGCAGGAGATGGCCTCGCATGACGCGCTCAGCGGCGTACCCAACCGCCGGGCGATGGAGAAGATCCTCAGCCACCTGATGGCGCAGCCACGTCGGCGCGCGGCCGGCTACGGCCTGATCGTGATGGACCTGGACCGCTTCAAGGAGGTCAACGATCTGTACGGGCACGCCGCCGGCGACATCGCCATCGCCGACCTGGCCACCATCCTGCGCCATGAGATGCGCAAGGACGATCACGTGTTCCGCTTTGGTGGCGAGGAATTCGTGGTCCTGCTGCGGGTCGCCGACCGCCAGGAACTGGAAGCGGCCACCGAACGCCTGCGCAAGTCGGTGCGCGATTCACTGCGTGGCCCGGGCGGACGCATCACCATTTCGCTGGGCGCGGCCCTGCTGGGCCACGAGAACGACTGGCACGACTGGTTTTCGCGTGCCGACGCCGCCCTGTACCGGGCCAAGTCCAACGGCCGCGACAGTTACGCCATCGCCGACGATCTGTTTTAACGCCCCCATCCCGGCCTTCCCCGCAAGCAGGGGAAGGGGCGGACCACGGTGGCAATTGGTGGCAGCACGACTGGAACGGCCCCTCCTCCTCTGTCTATTTGAGGCCAGGACTCGATCTGCTTCCCCGCGATGCGCCTTCTATGGAACGCGACTTGCAGTGACCTTCTCGCACCCGTCGGGAAAATGACATGGCCGAGCAGGACGAAAGCGGCGAACGTACAGAACAGCCCAGTGAAAAACGCCTGCGCGAGGCGCGTGAGCAAGGCAACGTGCCGCGTTCGCGCGAGCTGGCGACGGCGGCGGTGTTTGGGGCCGGGGTGCTGGCGCTGCTGGCGATGAGCCACGCCATCGCCGGCAAGGCACTGGCCTGGATGAAGCAGGCGCTGTCGCCGCCGCCCGACCTCTACCAGCAACCGGGCGAGCTGCTCGGCCATACAGGCGCGCTGCTGCTGCAATTGCTGTGGGTGTTCGTGCCGGTGGCGGTGATCTGCGTGCTCGCCGGCCTGGCCGGTCCAGTGCTGATCGGCGGCCTGCGCTTTTCCGCCAAGTCGCTGCAGCCGGATTTCAAGCGGCTCAGCCCCGCCGCCGGCCTCAAGCGCCTGTATGGCGCCGAAAGCGTGGCCGAACTATTGAAATCGCTGTTGCGCGTGGCCTTTGTCGGCACCGCCGCCGGCATCGCCCTGAAGCTGGGCATCGACCCGTTGCGACGACTGCTGACGATGCCGCTGGAACAGGCCGTCAGCAGCGGCCTGGACTTCACCGCCACGCTGTTGCTGGCAACCGCCGGCGCGTTGTTGCTGCTGGCCGCGGTGGACGCGCCGTACCAGAAGTGGAACCACACCCGCAAACTGAAAATGACCCGCCAGGAACTGCGCGACGAGATGAAGGAAAGCGAAGGCCGGCCCGAGGTCAAGGGCCGGATCCGGCAGATGCAACACCAGTTGTCGCAGCGACGGATGATGGAAGACGTGCCGTCGGCCGACGTCATCATCGTCAACCCCACCCATTTCGCGGTGGCGCTGAAGTACCAGGCCGGACAGATGGGCGCACCAACGCTGGTGGCCAAGGGCGTGGACGAAATGGCCCTGCGCATCCGCGAGGTCGCGCAGGCGCACCGGGTCGCCATCGTCTCGTCACCGCCACTGGCACGGGCCTTGTATCGCGAAGGCCAGATTGGTCGGGAGATCCCCGTGAGACTGTATTCGGCCGTGGCCCAGATCCTTTCCTATGTGTACCAGCTGCGCGCTTGGCGCGGCGGCATGGCGCAGGCCCCGGCGCTGCCGCAGGTCGAGGTCGATGAAGGCGCCGGCAGCCCGGGCACGCCGGCATGAGCGCACCGTCCCCGACCCAACGGATGATGGAAATCCTGCGCCATGGACTGGGCGCGCCGCTGGTCGTGCTGGCGATGCTGGCGATGGTCATCGTGCCGCTGGCGCCGCCAGTGCTGGACGCGCTTTTCAGCTTCAACATCGCCATCTCGCTGGTGGTGCTGCTGGCGGTCGTATACGTGCGCCGGCCACTGGACTTCACCATCTTCCCGATCGTGCTGTTGATGACCACGATGCTGCGGTTGGCGTTGAACGTGGCCTCCACCCGCGTGGTGCTGCTCAACGGCCAGGACGGGCACGGCGCCGCCGGCAGGGTCATCGAGTCGTTCGGCGAGTTCGTCGTCGGCGGCAATTTCGCGGTCGGCCTGGTGGTGTTCGCGATCCTGACCATCATCAATTTCGTGGTCATCACCAAGGGCGCCGGGCGTATTTCCGAAGTATCGGCGCGCTTCATCCTCGACGCGATGCCCGGCAAGCAGATGGCCATCGATGCCGACCTCAACGCCGGCATCCTGACCCGCGAGGAAGCCAAGGCGCGGCGCGAGGAAGTGCGCGAGGAAGCCGACTTCTACGGCGCGATGGACGGTGCCAGCAAGTTCATCCGTGGCGATGCCATCGCCGGCATCCTGATCCTGTTCATCAACCTCATCGGCGGCCTGGCCATCGGCGTGCTGCAACATGGCATGCCGGTTGGCGAAGCGGCCAAGGTCTATACATTGCTGTCGATCGGCGACGGCCTGGTCGCCCAGCTGCCGGCGTTGCTGGTGTCCTCGGCGGTGGCGATGCTGGTGACCCGTGCCTCGCGTTCGCAGGACATGGGCAAGGCGATGGTCGGCCAGGTGTTCGGCCAACACAAGGCGCTGGCGGTGGCGGCGGGCCTGATTGGCATCGTCGGCCTGGTCCCGGGCATGCCCAACGTCGTGTTTTTGACGCTGGCCGCGGTGCTCGGCTACCTGGCCTGGAAACTGTGGAAGAAAAGCCTGCAACCGGCCGACAGCGTGGCCGAGGCCGCATTGCCCGCACCCGGCAACACCAGCGCCGAGCTGAGCTGGGATGAGTTGCGGCCGACCGATCCGTTGGGGCTGGAAGTCGGATACCGGCTGATCACGCTGGTCGACAAGGCCCAGGGCGGCGAGTTGATGTCGCGGATCAAGGCGGTGCGACGCAAGCTGACCCATGAGCTGGGCTTCCTGATCCCGCCGGTCCACATCCGCGACAACCTGGAACTGCCGGCCAATGGCTACCGGGTGCTGGTCCACGGCATTCCGGTAGCCAGTGCCGAAATCCATCCGGACCGGGAACTGGCGTTGGACCCTGGTGGCGCGTTCGGCCCGATCGAAGGCATCCCCGGCAAGGATCCGGCATTTGGTCTGGACGCCACCTGGATCCAGCCGCACCAGCATGCGCTGGCCGAGTCGCTCGGCTACACCGTGGTCGATGCGGCCACCGTGGTCGCCACCCATCTGTCGCACCTGCTGCGCGGCCAGGCGCCGGAACTGCTCGGCCACGAGGAGGTGCAGCAACTGCTGGCCACGCTGTCACGCAGCGCGCCAAAGCTGGTCGAGGATCTGACACCCAAAGCGTTGCCGCTGGCCACGGTGGTGCGGGTGCTGCAGAACCTGCTGATCGAGCGGGTGCCGCTGCGCCAGTTGCGACGCATCGTCGAGGCGCTGGTCGAACATGCACCGCAGACCACCGACCCGGCCGCGTTGACCGCGCTGGTCCGCACCGCGCTGGGCCGCTTCATCGTCCAGGAAATATCCGGCATGGCCGCGGAACTGCCCGTCTATACCTTGGCGCCGGCTTTGGAACGCGTCTTGCAGGACAGTACCCAGGGCACCGGCGCCGCGCTGGAACCGGGACTGGCCGAGCGCTTGCATCAAAGCCTGGCCCAGTGCGTCTCCCAGCAGGACGCCAAGAGCGAACCGGCGGTGGTGCTGGTGCCGGGTTCGGTCCGTGCGGCGCTGGCACGGCTGGTCCGGCACAGCGTGCCTTCGTTGTCGGTACTGGCCTACAACGAAGTGCCGGAGGACAAGCGGTTGAAGTTGTTGGGAACGATCAGTTGAAGCAGCAGGTGGTAAACCGGCCACTGCAATGACGGTCGACATGCAGATTGGCGAAGCGAGCACACAGATGACAGACATCCACCATCAACGGCATCCACATCGGCAAGGCGGCGCCAAGCCATCTTCGCCGGCCCGCCACTGCACACACTCTGTTCCGGTGAATAAGACGCCATGAAGATCAAACGTTTTGTTGCTCCCGACATGCGCACCGCGTTCGCGATGGTGCGCGAAGAGCAAGGGCCGGATGCAGTCATCCTGTCCAACCGCGTGATTGATGAAGGCATCGAGATCGTGGCCGCCAGCAACTACGATGAGTCGCTGGTGCAGCGCGCCCTGGAAGCCACCCGTCCGGCGACGCCGGCGCCGGCATTGCCCGGTCAACCAGCACCGCGCCAGCACGATGACCGGCGCGCACCCTCGCCGGCCGAAGCCGCCGCCGCCTATTTCAGCCGGGTGACCGCACCTGCCGCGGCAACCGCCCTTGCACCTTCAGCGGAAGCGCAACCATCGCCTGGCGAGGCACAGCAGCCGGCCAGCCGCCGCGATCAGCACAACACCGTTGATACCGCGACGACGCGCACGGCCAACACTGGCATGCCATTGCCACCGGCGTGGTTGCAAGCCACCCATGCGCCGCTGCCAGCGCAGGATTCGATGTCCTCGTTTGCCGCGGCACTGGCTGCCAGCCTGCCGCCGGCACCGGTCACGGCATCGATGGCGCCGGATTCCGGGGCCGCAGGTGCGCAGTCCGCGCAGCGTCCCGTGGCGCAGCCGCAACCGCACCTCGCCGTGGACCCTGTCGAGCAGATGCCAGACCATGGCGACAGCCACGCCGCCCACTGCCAGTCCGTCGCACCCTCAGTGGCCGAACACGGCGTGTGCCCGTCACCGCCGCTGACGGCAGTGGCCACAGACACCCAGCCATCCGCCGGCGAGAACGACGCGCAACTGGTGCAGATGCGCGCCGAGCTGGCATCGATGCGCGAGATGATCGAACGCGAAATGCATCGCCTCACCGACGAGCGCCTGCGTGGTTCACCGGCGCGCGCGCAGGCGCTGGAACTGATGGACGATTACGGTTTCGATGCCGGCATCAGCCGCGACGTGGCGCTGCAGATCCCCGCCGATACCGAACTGCACCGCGGTCGTGGCCTGATGCTGGGACTGCTGTCGCGCAAGCTGCCGATCACCGAACTGGATCCGCTGGCCAGCGGTGGCGTGATCGCGCTGGTCGGCCCCACCGGCGCCGGCAAGACCACCACCATCGCCAAGCTTGCGGCGTCCTACGCCGCCCTGCACAACCCGCGCGACGTGGCCCTGGTCACCACCGACACCATCCGTGTCGGTGGCCGCGAACAACTGCACAGCTATGGCCGCCAGCTCGGCATCGCCGTCCACGAAGCCGACAGCGACACCCAGCTGGCGCAAGTGCTCGAACGCCTGCGCGACTACAAGCTGGTGTTGATCGACACCGCCGGCCTCGGCCAGCGCGACAGGAACCTGGTCGGCCAGCTCAACTGGCTGCGTTCGGCTGGCCAGGTGCAGACCCTGCTGGTACTGCCGGCCAACTCGCACTTCAGCGATCTGGACGAAGTGGTGCGGCGTTTCCGTGCCGCCAATCCGCAGGGCGTGGTGCTGACCAAGCTCGACGAGACCGGCCGCCTCGGCAGCGCGCTGTCAGTGGTGGTCGACCACCAGTTGCCGATGGCCTGGGTGACCGACGGCCAGCGCGTGCCCGAAGACCTGCATCGCGCCAACAGCGCGCACCTGGTGCTGCGCCTTGATCAACTGCGGCGAGAAGCCGACGAACCCTGCCCTGCCGAGGCCATCCATGTCGCTTGACCACCTGTTGCAAACCAATCCGCGCACCACCCCGGCCGCCGTCGGCAGCTTCCACCCGGTGCGGGTGATCGCGGTCACCGGTGGCAAGGGCGGCGTTGGCAAGACCAATCTGTCGGTCAACCTCGCCAGCGCGCTGGCGGCGATGGGCAAGCGCACCCTGCTGATGGACGCCGACCTGGGCCTGGCCAACGTCGACGTACTGCTCGGGCTGTCGCCACGTTTCACCCTGGCCGATCTGGTCGCCGGCCGTTGCCAGCTCGACGAAGTCATCGTCGAAGGCCCGGACGGCCTGCTGGTGGTGCCGGCCTCGTCGGGGTTCCGGCACATGGCCGAACTCAGCCCGGCCGAACACATCGGCCTGGTCAACGTGTTCTCGGAACTGCAACGCGCACTCGACGTGATGATCGTCGACACCGCCGCCGGCATCACCGACAGCGTATTGACCTTCTGCCAGGCCGCGCAGGACACGCTGGTGGTGGTCTGCGATGAGCCGGCTTCGATCACCGATGCCTACGCGCTGATCAAGGTGTTGTCGCGCGAACGCGGTGTCGATCGCGTGCATGTGGTCGCCAACATGGTGCGCGATCCCAACGAGGGCCGCCGGCTGTACGAAAAACTGGCGCGCGTGTGCGAGCGCTTCCTCGGCGATGTCGCCCTGCACTACCTCGGCGCGGTGCCGCAGGACGACTGGCTGCGGCGCGCGGTGCAGCGCCAGCAACCGGTGGTCAAGGCCTATCCGGGCAGTCCGTCGGCGCGCGCCATCAACGAAATCTCACGCATCGCCGCACGCTGGCAGCCGCCGACCGGTGCCCGCGGCAATGTCGAATTCTTTGTCGAACGTCTGATCAGTGCACGGAGCATGGCGATATGAACGCAGCCGCCGCCCAGTACAAGGCCGTCCAGCGCGCAAGCAATGATTTCATTGCCGAACACGCGGATCTGGTCAAGCGCATCGCCCACCACCTGGCCGCGCGGCTGCCGGCCAGCGTCGAAGTCGATGACCTGATCCAGGCCGGCATGATCGGTCTGCTCGAAGCCTCGCGCAGCTACGATGCCGAACAGGGCGCATCGTTCGATACCTACGCCTCGATCCGCATCCGCGGCGCGATGATCGATGAAATCCGCCGTGGCGACTGGGTCCCGCGCTCGGTCCATCGCAAGGCGCGCCAGGCCGCCGCCACGGTCCGCGAGATCGAACAGCGCACCGGCCGCGCCGCGATCGCCACCGAAGTCGCCGCGGCGATGGAAATGCCATTGCCCGAATACCTGCGCCTGCTGGAAGACGCCGCCCGCGGTTACGTGCTGAGCCTGGAATCGCATGTCGATGATCACGGCGAACCCAACACCAGTGCCAGCGGCGGCCCCAGCCCGCAGCAGCTGCTGGAACGCAGCGAGTTCCGCCAGTCACTGGTCGCCGCCATCGGCCAACTGCCCGAACGCGAGCAGCTGGTGCTGTCGATGTACTACGAAAAAGAACTCAACCTCAAGGAAATCGGCGCCGTGCTCGGGGTCAGCGAATCGCGGGTCTGCCAGATCCATGGCCAGGCCATGCTGCGCCTGCGCGGGCGCCTGGACGTGTTCGAGAAGGCCGATGCCGGCCTCGATGACGAGTGACCGGCGCCAGCGACCGGCCGCTAAATTTTTCCGCGGCCCTGCCGATATACCCGCAGACCCGCCTCGCCCCTGCCTTGCGCCCGCACCACCGGAGTAGCCAGTGACCCACGACAAGAACATGCGCATCCTGATCGTCGACGACTTCTCGACCATGCGCCGCATCATCAAGAACCTGCTCAACGACCTGGGCTACACCAACACTGCCGAAGCCGATGACGGCAACACCGCGCTGGTCGCGCTGGCGCAGGGCCATTTCGACTTCGTGGTGACCGACTGGAACATGCCCGGGATGACCGGCATCGAGCTGCTCAAGGCGATTCGTGCCGAGCCCAGGTTCAAGACCCTGCCGGTTTTGATGGTCACCGCCGAGGCCAAGCGCGAGCAGATCATCGAAGCGGCCCAGGCTGGCGTCAACGGCTACATCATCAAGCCGTTCACCGCGCAGACCCTGGAAGAAAAGCTCGGCAAGATTTTCGAACGCCTGGGAGCGGCCGCCTGATGAACGCCCCCGCTGCTGCACTGGCGGCCACTGCCGACGCCAGCGCCCAGGCCGATGCCCGGGCCGCGCTGGCCGAGCGCCTGGCGCATGCGCTGAGCGCGCTTGAATCCGGTGACGAAGCCGGCTGGCGCCGCGAACTGGACACCATCGCCGCCTGGCGCACGCAACCGATGATGCAGGGCCTGGGCCGGCTGGCGCGGGAACTGGCGCATACCCTCGGCGAGCTGCCGGCGGCGCAGAACAGCGAGGAGCTGGACGACGCCTGCGCGCGCCTGGATCACGTCATCGCCATGACCGAGCAGGCCAGCCACAAGACCCTGGACCTGGCCGACCATTGCCGTGGCCTGGCTACCCGCTTGCAGGCGACCACGCTGACCGCGGAACAGGCGACCCTGGTCGAACAGATCCGCGGCGACCTGTCGGACATGGCACTGGCACAGAGCTACCAGGACCTGACCGGGCAGATCATCCGCCGCGTCGCCAGCATCGTCCGCCGCGTCCATGAAGGTTTTGCCGAACTCGGCCTGCCGCCGAAGACCGGTGAGCAAGCGGCGACCGTGCTGGCCGGTCCGGTCGTGGCCGGTCTGGATCATCACGCGGTGTCGCAGGACGACGCCGACGACCTGTTGTCCGGTCTGGGCCTGTAGGCCGCCACCGGCACCCACCCATGAGCGCCGTCCCCGACGACATCGCCGCCGACTTCCTGATTGAAGCGCAGGAAATCCTCGACCGGCTGGGCGAACAACTGGTCACGCTGGAAAACGACCCGGGCGATTCGCAGCAACTCAACGCGGTGTTCCGCGGCTTCCACACGCTGAAGGGCGGCGCCGGATTCCTGGCGATCCACGCCATGGTCCAGCTCTGCCATGCCGCCGAGGAAACGCTGGGGCTGGTCCGCGCTGGCAAGGCGATCCTGCAGCCACGCCATTTCGACGCCGCGCAACAGTCGCTGGACTGGTTGCAGCGGATGCTGGACTCGGTGGCGATGGGCGAAGCCCCTGCGCATGCGCCGGCCACGCTGGTGGCCCAGTTCGATGTCGATGCGCCGGCCGCCGCCGTGGCAGTCGCCCAGCCGGCCACCGCGCCCGTGGCCAGCGCCGATGACGGCATGATCGACGACGACGAATTCGAGGCATTGCTGGATCAGTTGCATGGCACGGCCGCGCCGACCGTGGCCCCGGTCGCCAGCGTGCAGGCAGGGGATGACCTGATCGACGATGACGAGTTCGAAGCCCTGCTTGACCAGCTGCACGCCGGCAGCGCACCGGGTGCCAGTGACGGTGCCATGGTGGCGAACAACACCGCGCCGCCCGCGCCAGCAATGAACGCCATGCCCGCCGCCATGCCGGCGACCGCGGCAGCGGCATTGCCGGCCAGACCGGCGCCACGCGGCGGCGATGCCGAGCAGACCATCCGCGTCGATACCCGGCGGCTGGATGCGATCGTCAACCTGGTCGGCGAACTGGTGCTGTCACGCAATCGGCTGAAGACCCTGCGCACCCGCCTGCGCGATGAAGAACTCGACCGCGCGGTCAGCGGCCTCGACATCGCCACCGCTCGCCTGCAGAGCGCGGTGATGCGTACCCGCATGCAGCCGGTCGGCAAGGTATTTTCGCGGTTTCCGAAAGTCGCCCGCGACGTTGCCCGCACGCTGCAGAAGGAAGTGGAACTGGAACTGGTCGGCGCCGATACCGAACTCGACCGCAACCTGGTCGAAGCACTCGCCGATCCACTGGTGCATCTGGTCCGCAACGCAATCGACCACGGCATCGAGCTGCCGGCATTGCGTGAAGCCTGCGGCAAGCCACGCAGCGGCCATGTCCGCCTCAGCGCGCAGCAGGAAGGCGATTACGTCACCATCGAGATCCGCGACGACGGCGCCGGCATCGATCCCGAACGCCTGCGGGTGAAAGCGCTGGAAAAGAACCTGATCGATGCCGAGGAAGCCGCGCGGCTGTCGCCGGAAGAATGCCTGCAACTGGTGTTCCTGGCCGGTTTTTCGACCAAGACCGAAGTCAGCGACATCTCCGGCCGCGGAGTCGGCATGGACGTGGTGCAGTCACGCATCCGCGAACTCAGCGGGCAGATCCAGATCCATTCCGATCTCGGCCGTGGCAGCCGCTTCGTCATCCGGGTGCCGCTGACCCTGGCGATCCTGCCGACCCTGCTGGTCCAGGCCGGTGACCCGGTCTACGCACTGCCGCTGGCGCGGGTGATGGAAGTGCTGCACGCACCGGCCAGCAGCCTGCGCTGGTTCGACGGGCAAGCGGTGCTGGACCGCAAGTCGACCACCCTGGCGCTGGTGGATCTGCGCCAGTGGCTCGGCCTGCCGCCGTTGTTGCCACCGCTGCTGACCATCGTCGTGCTGCAGATGGGCGAGCAACGGTTTGGTTTGATCGTCGATCAGGTGCGCGGCCGCGAGGAAGTGGTAATCAAACCGCTGCCGCGCGCGGTGCGCGGCCTGCGCGGCTATGCCGGCGCGACCCTGATTGGCGACGGCCGGATGGCCTTGATCCTGGATGTCGACGGCCTGCGCGCAGCCTGACCGCGCTGGGATGCCAGCGCTGGTGACTGCCCGCGGCGGGCCCGCCACACCGACCCTTCATTGACCGCAGGCAAGGCCTCACCCCGCGTCATCCCGCTCAAGTCTGCATCGACAAGGCCGATACATCAGCACATGGACATCTTCAGCCTCATCGGACTCGTACTGGCCCTGATCGCACTGGTCGGCGGCAGCATCCTCAAGGGTGCCGGCGTTTCGTCGCTGTGGTCATCGGCGGCGTTCGTCATCGTCATCCTCGGCACCATCGCCGCGATCATGGTGCATACCCCGCCGGCGGTGTTCAAACGCGCGGCGCGGATGCTCAAGTGGGTATTCTTTCCGCCGCTGGGCGGTGGCGAGCAGATGGTCGGGCAACTGGTCGAGTGGAGCAACATCGCCCGCAAGCAGGGCCTGCTGGGGCTGGAACCACTGGTCAACGAGCAGTCGGATCCGTTCCTCAAGAAAGGTCTGCAGATGCTGGTCGACGGACTGGAGCCCGAAGCGATCCGGCACATGCTGGAGATCGACCTCAACGGCCAGGAACACCAGGACCTGGCCGCCGCCAAGGTCTACGAAGCGATGGGCATCTACGCGCCGACGCTGGGCATCATTGGCGCGGTGTTCGGCCTGATCGCGGTGATGAAGAACCTGGCCGACCCCAGCAAGCTCGGCCACGGCATCGCCGCCGCGTTCACCGCCACCATTTATGGCATCGCATCGGCCAACCTGTTCTTCCTGCCGATGGCCAACAAATTGAAGAGCGTGATCAACGGCCGCAGCCGCGAACGCGAAATGGTCATCGAAGGCCTGATCGCGATTGCCCAGGGCGAGAACCCGCGCAACATCGAGGCCAAGCTGGCCGGCTTCCTGCACTGAGCGGCGGCAGCATCCGATGGCGCGCCGCAAACACCACGAAGAACATGCCAACCACGAAGCATGGGCGATCCCGTATGCGGATCTGATGACGCTGCTGCTGGCGTTTTTCGTGGTGATGTACGCCATCTCCAGCCTCAACGAAGGCAAGTACCGGGTGATGGCCGATGCACTGAATGCCGCCTTTGGTGGCGCGCCACGGACCATCAACCCGGTGCAGATCGGCAACAACCAGCTGCAGGGCGCCGACTTCGACCGACCTTCGCCGATCCGCTCCGGCGCCAAGGCCGGGCCTTCGGCGCCCTCGCCTGCCCCCAACGTCACCCTGCTGGCGGCGATGGCCTCGCAGATGAACATGAGTGCCGGCGACGATGGCATGCAGAGCGCGCACCGCCAGCTGGAATCGATTGCCGGCGACATCGAACAGGCACTGAAGCCGCTGCTGGACAAGGATCTGGTGGTGATGCGCCGCTCGCAGTTGTGGCTGGAAGTGCAGATCAACAGCGACATCCTGTTCGCCCCCGGTTCGGCAACGCTGGAACCCAGCGCCCGCGATACCGTGCGCGAACTGTCCAACGTGCTGGCCGACGTGCCCAACCACGTGCGTGTCGAAGGCCATACCGACAACCGACCGATTGCCACCTATCAGTACCCGTCCAACTGGGAGCTGTCGGCGGCGCGCGCGGCCAGCGTGCTGCACATGTTCGCCCAGCAAGGGCTGGCCCCGGAACGGCTGGCGATGATTGGCTACGGCGAATTCCGCCCGGTCGCCGACAACGCCACCGTCGAAGGCCGCAACCAGAATCGCCGGGTGCTGCTGATCATCCTCGCCAGCGACGAATCACCGTCGTTGCCGGTGGATCCGGCGTTGATCGCCGGGCAATCGCCGCCCACATCACCGGCCCCGGCCGCCACCGCGCCGCCCGCGCAAGCTGCCGCTGCCACGCTGCCTTCGATCGCGCCGACCCTGGTCGCTCCGCTGCAGACCGCACCGCCGCCCGCGGCGACGACAGTTTCGGCCGGCACCACTACCCTGAGCAAAGGAGCCAACTGATGCGCGTCTGGGCCATCGCCAATCAAAAAGGTGGGGTCGGCAAGACCACCACCACGCTCGCACTGGGTCGCGCGCTTGCGATCCGTGGCGCACGCGTGCTGCTGGTGGATCTGGATCCGCACGCATCGCTGACGCGTGCCTTCGGTCTGCCCGCCGAGCCGGCGCCGGCCGGGGTGCTGGATCTGTTCGACCGCCCCGACAGTGAGCTGCAGCAGTTGGCACGCAGCAGCGACATCGAACACCTGGCCTATCTGCCGGCGCAGACCGCGCTGGCCACGCTCGAACGGCGCAGCGCGACCCAGCCGGGACTGGGCCTTGCCCTGTCCAACGCGCTGGCACGCGGAGGCCATGCGTATGACCACGTGTTGTTCGACTGTGCACCGACGCTGGGCCTGTTGATGGTCAATGCATTGGCCGCGGCCGATCATCTGGTCATCCCTACCCAGACCGAACCCCTCGCGCTGCACGGCCTCAACGGCATGTTGCGGACCGCGGCGATGATCGAACGCTCACGCCAGCGCGAGCTGCTGGTGTCGGTGCTGCCGACCCTGCATGACCGCCGTACCCGCACCGGCAACGAAACCCTGAAGGCGATGCAGGATGCCCATGGCGAACGGGTCTGGGACGATGCCATTCCCAATGACACCCGCCTGTGCCGGATCCAGGTACTGACCGAATCGAGCCTGCCCAACGCCTATCCCGGTCGTGCCCTGTCGGCCTATCGGCGGGCACTGGACTGGCTGCTCAACCGCCACGCCGGACTGCAGGAACAGGCCGCATGAACGCGATGGTGCTGGATGACTATCTGGATGCACTGCTGAGCGGCGATGCGGCCGCGGCGACCGCGCCCGCCGCTGCGCCGTCGCCGCCGGCGGCAGCCCACGCCGAGCGGGCTGTCATCACCGAAGTGACGCCTGCATCCGCGCCGCCGGTTTCGCCAGCCATCGCCGACGTTGCGCCGCTGCCGCTGCCACCGGCAGCGTTGCCCGCGCGCACGCTGTTGGCCGGACAGATGCCGGCGCTGGCCGCGTTGTCGCCGCGGCTGTTGCCGCAACCGGGCGAAGCCGCTTCGGCGCATTTCCGGCCGTTGGCCGAACCGACCACGCGCTGGCTGCGGATGCGTTGCGACCAGCAGCAGTACGCGCTGGAACTGCTGAAAGTGCAGGAAGTGGTATTGCCCTCGACGCTGCTGCCGTTGCGCGGCGGCCCGCGGCATCTGCTCGGGGTGATGAACCTGCGTGGACAGGTAGTACCGGTGATCGACATGGGCCTGTTCCTGGACCGCGCCGCGGTCAGCGTCGACAGTCATTCGCGAATCGTGGTGCTGGAGGAGAACGGCGAAGTGCTGGGCCTGCAGGTCAGCGCGGTCGAGGATGTCGCCAACATCGCCGCCGCCAGCATCGAACCGCCCGATCACGCGCGCATCTGCCGGATCAGCAACCACCTGTTCCGTGGCGTCGCCCGCCTCGGCAGGCAGACGGTGATCCTGCTGGATGCCTCGCAACTGCTGGCCTGAGCAGGCCGGCCTCAAGTCCTGGCCGATACGGCCGATATGACCTCGAACCGACCTTCGGAGACACCATGAGTGCATTGCCATTGGCGGCCGATCTCGGCATCGAGACCGCCACCGACCTCAAGCAACAACTGGCCGCCCGCCTGGAGCAGGCCGAGCCGCTGCTGCTAGACGCCGGCAGCGTGCAGCGCGTGCATACCGCCAGCCTGCAGGTGCTGTGCACGTTCGTGCGCGAGCGCAGCGGCGCCGGCCGCGACACCGGGTTCTCCGCCACCAGTGCCTCGTTCCTGGACGCCGTGCGCCTGCTCGGCCTGGGCCAGTCGCTGGGACTGGCCAACGACAACAACAACACACATCCAATGGAGAACCCTGCATGAGCGCTCGTATTCTGGTGGTGGACGATTCGGCATCGATGCGACAGATGGTCGCCTTTGCCCTGACATCGGCCGGCTATGCGGTGGACGAGGCCGAAGACGGACAGGTCGCGCTGGGGCGCGCCCAGGGCCAGAAATTCAACGCCGTGGTCACCGACGTCAACATGCCCAACATGGACGGCATCACCCTGATCCGCCACCTGCGCGGCCTGCCCGACTACAAGTTCACGCCGATGCTGATGCTGACCACCGAGTCGGCCGCCGACAAGAAGTCCGAAGGCAAGGCCGCCGGTGCCACCGGCTGGCTGGTCAAGCCGTTCAACCCGGAACAGCTGGTCGCGACCATCCAGAAAGTCCTCGGCTGATTTCCTTCTCCGCACACACGCCCATTCGACCCACGGTGCCGCGCCAATGAACATGGACATGCAACGCTTCCACGCCACCTTTTTCGAGGAAAGCCGCGAAGGCCTGGAATCGATGGAAGCCGGTCTGCTGTCGCTGGAACAGGGCAACCGCGATGGTGAACTGATCAATTCGATCTTCCGGGCCGCGCATTCGATCAAGGGTGGCGCCGCCACCTTCGGTTTCGAGGCGATGGCCGGGCTGACCCACGTGCTGGAAACCCTGCTCGATGAAGTGCGCGCCGGCAAGCGCGCGGTCGATGCGGCGGCGGTCGATGCATTGCTGGCCTCGGTCGACGTGTTGCGGATGCTGCTGGCCGAACTGGAAACCGGCCAGGCTGCCGATGCTGCCCAGGTGCAGGCCATCCACCAGCGCCTGCACGCGGTCATGCATGGACACGCCGGCGGCAGCGAAACCAGCGCGCCTGGCAGCGAAAGCAGCGCTGGCGCGGCCACCGAACCACAAGGCTGGCGCATCGGCTTTACTCCGCAGCCATCGTTGTTCATGAGTGGCAACGACCCGCTGCGGATCCTGCGCGAACTGGAACACCTGGCGCCGCTGCAGGTCGATTGCCGCTTCGATCGCCTGCCCGCCTTCGCCAGCATGGACCCGTTGCAGGCCTACCTGGCCTGGGACCTGGGCCTGTTGGGGCCGGTCAAGCGCGAGTCGCTGGACGAAGCCTTTGCCTGGGTCGAGGACGATTGCGAACTGGATATCCAGCCGATCCTGCCAACCGCACCGGCGCCCGCGGCGATCATGCAGGCCACCGCCCAGGCGGCACCGGCTGCGGTGGAGGCCGCGGCAACCGGCAACGAAACCGCCGCGGAAACCTCGATCCGGGTCGGGGTCGACAAGATCGACGGTCTGATCAACCTGGTCGGCGAGCTGGTGATTACCCAGGCGATGTTGAAGCAGGTATCGCACGGACTGGACGAGCGCAGCTGCGAACGCCTGCTGGCCGGCCTGGACCTGCTGGAACGCAATACCCGCGATCTGCAGGAAGCAGTGATCGGCGTGCGCATGTTGCCGGTCGATGCGGTGTTCCGCCGCTTCCCGCGACTGGTCCGGGATCTGTCGGCGCGGCTCGGCAAACAGGTACGCCTGCGCACCGTCGGCGAAGGCACCGAACTGGACAAGGGCCTGATTGAACGCGTCGCCGACCCGCTGGTGCACCTGGTCCGCAACGCCATCGACCACGGTCTGGAAATGCCCGAGGCGCGCACCGCGCAGGGCAAGGACGCGGCCGGCACCATCACCCTGGCGGCCTCGCACCAGGGTGGCCACATCGTCATCGAAGTCAGCGACGACGGTCGCGGCCTGGATCGCCAGCGGATCCTGGCCAAGGCCAGCGAACGTGGACTGCCGGTGCCGGAAAACCCGAGCGACGCGCAGGTCTGGGATCTGATTTTCCAGCCCGGTTTTTCGACTGCCGAGGCGGTCACCGACCTGTCCGGCCGTGGCGTTGGCATGGATGTGGTCCGTCGCAACATCCAGGCGCTGGGCGGTGAAGTGCAGTTGGAAAGCACGCTCGGCAAGGGCACCCGCGTAGTGATCCGGCTGCCGCTGACGCTGGCCATCCTCGATGGCATGACCGTGGCCACCGGCGAGGAAACCCTGATCCTGCCGTTGACCTACGTGCTGGAAGCACTGCAGCCGCAAGCCGAGGACATCCGCACCATGGGCGGCGAAGGTCGCGTGCTGCGGGTGCGTGGCGAATACATCCCACTGCTGTCGCTGACCGAGCGCTACCGCTACGGCGCTCGCAGTGATGGCGAGACGCTGGTCGTGGTGGTGGAGGCCGATGGCCAGAAGATCGCACTGGAAGTGGATGAGCTGCTCGGCCAGCAGCAGGTGGTGGTCAAGAACATCGAAAACAATTACCGGCGCATCCCCGGCATTTCCGGTGCCACCATCCTCGGTGATGGCCGGGTGGCGTTGATTGTCGACGTCGGCAGCCTGGTGCGTTCGTTGCGGCAGCCACAGGCGGCCTGATAGCGTGCATGCCAGCCGCTTTGGCGGGCGTCCCTTGTTTCCCTTTGCTGTCCACAGTGGCGAATGTCGCGCTGTGCCGGCTTTTAGCAGGTCAATAAAAATGAAATACCGCTTGTTGCATGCCGCCCTGCTGCTGGCGCTGGCCGTCGATGCCCGGGCCGACAGCCTGTGGCCACCCAAGGCCAGCTTCGACGATGGCAGCAGCCTGTCGCTGATGGGCGCCGCCGCCTATGACTTCAACCGCGTCGACGGCCACGGCTATCCCGCCGGCGCGCCGCTGCAGGACAACGACGACTGGCGTCGCAGCGAACTGGGCGTGCGCTACAGCCGTCCAGGCGTGCTGGATCTGGCCGCGACCTACGACTTCAATTCCGACAGCTGGCTGGACGTCGGCGCGCGCATCGAGACCAGGGCGATGTTCGGACGCGACCTGGGTCGCGTCCGCATCGGCCAGATGAAAACCACGGTCGGGCTGGAAGGCAACACCGCGTCGCGCAGCATCCCGTTCATGGAATTCTCCACCGTCACCCAGGCTTTCTTCGAGAATCGCCGGGTCGGTGTCGACTGGACGTTGGAACGGCCGCAATTCCTCGCCGTCGCCAGCTATTTCTTCAAGTCCGACATCGACGCCGACAACGATGGCGATACCGTCGGCGCCCGGCTGGTGTGGACGCCGCGCAAGCAGGAAGGCGACGTACTGCACCTGGGCCTGTCTGCTTCGCGCGAAACCCCGGACAGTGGCATCGCCCGCTGGCGGGCCAAGCCCGAGCTCAGCCTGACCGCCGCGCGACTGGTCGACAGCGGGGTCATCGAGCATGTCGACAACATCCAGCGCCAGGGCATGGAGGCGTTGTGGCAGCGCGGACCGCTGCAACTGCAGGGCGAATACCTGCGCCAGCGCACCCGCCGCCAGGACGGCTTCCGCGACTACGCCAGCGATGGCTGGTATGCGATGGGCAGCTGGCTGCTGACCGGTGAATCGCGGCCCTATGCCGGCGCCAACACCAGCAATCCCAAGCCAGTCCGTGACAGTGGCGCGGTCGAACTGCTGGCGCGCTATTCGGATCTGGATCTCGATGCCGACGGCATTGCCGGTGGCCGCGAGAAAAACTTCACCGTCGGCGTCAACTGGTACCTCACCGCATACCTGAAATTCGTCGTCGATTACACCCGCGTCGATGCCCGCCGCCGTGGCCAGCAGGCCGATCCCAACCTGCTGCAGGCCCGCGCCCAGCTGCATTTCTAACGGTAAACGCGCATCGCCGGCGGCTGCTGCGTGACTGGCTGCACTGCCCACTCCATCGCCGCGTGTGCATGTCCGGCGTCCGCAGCGTTGCCGGATGCCATCGCGTGCCGGCGGCGCTTTCCGCTGTCGCGGCAAAAATCCGACCGCCATCACTGCCGTGCGATCCGCTGGTCGGAAATGGTGTCTTTCGCGAAGTTTTTCTTTCAAGTTTGCGGCAACCGCGCCGCTAGCTTGGACAGCGAGCCACCTCCCATCCCGCGAGGCAGGCCACCGCGTTCTAGGCTTGATCGGAGAGCACTCAGATGAACTGGTTCCATAACCTGCCCATCGCCCGCAAACTGGCGCTGGCATTCACCACCACCGTATTGCTGACGCTGGCCCTGGGCGCGCTGTCGCTGTGGCGACTGTCGGTGGCCAACCACCAGATTGCCGACGCCAATGAAAACTGGATGCCGGCGGTCCAGCACCTGGGCGAGATGCGCGCCCAGCTGGGTGAGTTCCGCACTTACGAGCAGTCGATGCTGACCAAACAGGGCATGCCCGATGAGCTGGCCGACTACCAGAAGCGGCTGGCCGCCACCCGCGCCCTGATCGAAGCCGAAGAAGCCGCCTACAACGCCATCCCGGCCGAATCCTCGCCGCAGGAGCTGGCGATCTACGACAAGGTGGCCAAGGCCCGCAAGGATTATTTCGAGGCGCATGAGCGGCTGCAGGCCGCGGTCGCCGCCGATGATTTCGCCACCGCCGCCACCATTTCCAGTGACGAATCACGGCCGCTGCGCCGGGTGTTGTTCAACCATCTCAAGGAACTGTCGGAATACAACGTCAAGCATCTGGCAAGCGAGGTCGCCCAGTCCAAGGCCGCCTATCACCGCACCGTGACCACGCTGTGGATCGGCCTGGCCGCGGCGGTGCTGCTGGCCGCTGTGCTGGGGCTGCTGATCACCCGCGCCATCACCGGTCCGCTGGAGCGCGCGGTGCGCGCGATCAAGGCGGTGGCGGTCGGCGATCTGAGCAGCAACACCGGCGCCTGCGGCAAGGATGAACTGGGCCAGATGCTGGATGCCACCCAGCGCATGCAGGCCCAGATCCAGCACGTGATCGAAGGCCTGTCGGAAATGGCCGTCCAGCACGACCGGGGCACCATCAGCTATCGCATCGATGACAGCCGGTTCCCCGGCGAGTACGGCCGCATGGTCCGCGAGACCAACGCCCTGGTCGCCCAGCACATCGGGGTCAAGATGCGTGCGGTCGATATCATGAAGCGCTACGCCATCGGCGACCTGTCACCGGACATGGACCAACTGCCGGGCGAGAAGGCGGTGATCACCGAAGCGATGGCCACCACCAAGCGCAACTTGGCCGCCATCAATACCGAAATCAAGCGCCTGGCCAGTGCCGCCGCCGATGGCGACTTCAGCCAGCGTGGCGATGTCGACCAGTACCAGTACGAATTCCGCGACATGGTCGATGGCATCAACCAGCTGATGGAGGTCACCGACGAAAACCTGTCCGAAGCCTCGGTGGTGCTGCAGGCCATCGCCCGCGGCGACCTGACCGCCCGCATGCAGGGCGAGTTCCACGGCGTGTTCGCCCGCATGCGCGACGATGCCAACGCCACCGTCGCCCAGCTCACCGACATCGTCAGCCGCATCAAGGGCGCCTCGGTCAACATCAACACCGCCGCCGGCGAAATCGCCTCCGGCAACGCCGACCTGTCGCGGCGTACCGAACAGCAGGCCGCCAACCTGGAAGAAACCGCCGCCTCGATGGAGGAACTGACCTCCACCGTGCGCCAGAACGCCGAATCGGCCCGCCAGGCCAACCAGCTGGCCATCGGCGCGGCCTCGGTCGCCTCGCAGGGCGGCGAGGTGGTCGGCCAGGTCGTCACCACCATGCGCGACATCGAACAGTCCTCGCGCAAGATTGCCGACATCATCTCGGTCATCGACGGCATCGCCTTCCAGACCAACATCCTGGCCCTGAACGCAGCGGTCGAAGCCGCCCGCGCCGGCGAACAGGGCCGCGGCTTTGCCGTGGTTGCCAGCGAAGTGCGCACCCTGGCCCAGCGCAGCGCCAACGCGGCCAAGGAAATCAAGGGCCTGATTGAAACCTCGGTCGGCAAGGTCAGCGATGGTTCGGCACTGGTCAACCAGGCCGGCCAGACGATGGGCGAAATCGTCGCCAGTGTGCAGCGGGTGACCGACATCATGGCCGAAATCTCGGCCGCCTCGCAGGAGCAGTCGGCCGGCATCGAGCAGGTCAACCAGACCATCACCCAGATGGACGAGACCACCCAGCAGAACGCCGCGCTGGTCGAGGAAGCCTCCGCCGCCGCACGCAGCATGGAAGAACAGGCCGGCGAGCTGGCCGATACGGTGGCCCTGTTCGTCCTGCGAAAACACGCCGACGACGAGGCGGCGGCAGCACCGGCCACATTGGCATTGCCGGCAGCGGTGACTGCATTGATGCAGCCCAGGACCAAACCGGCGGCGCGCCCTGCCCCGCCGCGTCCAGCCAAGCCAGCCGCACGCCGCACCAGCGCCGCAGCCGCGGTCGAAGACAGCGAGTGGCAGGAGTTCTGAGCCAGCACGGCTGATGGTCAAGGGACGCCGCTCGCGGCGTCCTTTTTGGCGTTCCAGTCCCAACTCAGGGCATCGCTCAACCCAGGCCAGCGCGCTCATTGCAATGCGCCGGGCCCTGCCGTCAAACCGTGCCTGGGCCGAGTCCCAGCAATCCGGTCGGGCAGTTCACGCGCTCACCTCACGCCAGCTGCATGCCGCGCCGCTGCTGCTGGTGCAGTTCGCGCTGTTCGGCCTGCAGAAGTTGTTGCTGGTTCAACTGCTGGTTGTGCTCGAGGCTGTCGCGCATCGCCGGGACCGGAGCGGCCATCTCGACCCGGGTCCAGGGATGCAAATAGCCGCCAGTACCTTCGATGCTGATAGCGTCACCCAGCATGCTGACCTGTCCCAGTTGCTCGCGTCGATGGATACGGCCGTGCTCGCGACCAGCCAGCATCGCATTAAATACCACCTCATCGCCCAGATGGGCGGGCATCTGGCTACGGTAGCCATCAAACAGTTCGCGGTCGGCAGCCGACAACTGCTGCAGCAGTTGCTGGTGTTCGATCGTGCGTTCGGCGGCCGGCGCCTGACTCAGATAATGTGGTGACCGGTTGCCAGCCCAGGTGTTGGCGTGTTGCTCCATCGACCGCGCCAGTGCATCGGTGGTGTCCAGCGTATGCTGCTGCTCCGGTTCATAGACGCTACCGGGGCGATGACGGATATGGACGATGCCCTGCGCGCCCATGCGCAGGTGCACATTGGCCGGATGGAAGCCGTCCTGCTGGCCCTTGACCGCCAGCGCTGCTGCCAGTCGCTCACTGCTGGCACCCGAGGCAATGCCCAGTTCGGCATCGAGCTGTCGCACTTTATGCAAGGCACAAGCAAAACTGCCGTGGCCCGGATGGCTGGGGTCGGCCAGGCTGGCAGGCAACTGCAGACCCGGCACCGGCAGCGATTGCTGCGCCAGCGTGCGCGGGCTGCTGGCGATATCCCGATACGGGTCGTCGGGCTGGAACTGGCTGGCCTTGTGCTGCCGTTGCAGTCGCAGTTGACGGATATCCTCCAGGTCCTGCAGCGTCTGCGTGTCGGTCACCTGACGAATCTGCGGCCCGACCGCAACGCTGCCATTGCCTGTGCGCACCGAATACCACAGATTGTCGCGTGCTTCGAACTGATAGTAGAAATGCTTGCTGCCAATGCGTTCCGGATCGACGTTGTCCAGACTCTCGGCGGCCAGGGCGCTGGCCAGGCTCAGCTTGCCGAGGTAGCTGGCAGCACGTTCAGCCGGCAGATAGCGGCCGATCTCGACGCCGGTGTGCAAGGCACGATCCAGGCCCAGGCGCTGGTTGTCCAGCATCTGCGACCAGATGCGCTCGGCGGCCGGCTCGCCATCTTTCTTCCATGCCGCTTCCAGCAACACGCGTGGCGTCCAGGCATCGGGGTCAAGGCCGGCGTTTTGAAAGCTCTTGTCATGAGCCTCCTGCACCAGCTTGACTGGCAGATTCAGGGCCGCTTGTGGGTCATGCTTGTCATTGAGTTGTTTTTCGCGCAATGCATAGTCCTGACGAATCAGGTCGATGCCGAACTTCTCCCACTCGCGTTCGCTCAGCTGGTGGCCGCCATGGTCGTGGACATGCAGCTGCGCGTACTGGTTGGCGACCGCACCGGGCATATTGTCATTGCGCACCACCCCCAGCGCCAGCAGCCCATAGCCATCATTGCCCGGCAACTGCGCCAGGTAGTTCCAGTACAACTCACGGTTTCCGTTCTTCGCGTAGCCATGCAGAATCTTCAGATTCTGTTCCGTCAGCCCGCTCATCGCTGGCTCCAGTGCTTCCAGCCCTCGCCTTCACCGACGTAATAACGGTCCAGATTGGCGCGGATGGTGTCCTCGATGCGCTGCCAGTCCTTCAGCAGCACCCGGTTGTAACCCACATACACCAAGGTCTTGTATTTGGGAATGGCGAACGCATGGTCGCAGGACGTGCTGCGCGAATAAGCCGGGTCAGCGACAATGCGGTCACCCTCAATCTTCACCCCGTCCGGCAGTGCTCTCGACTCACACTTGATCCGGGTCAGCAGATGCCCTTGCGCATCACGACGCAGATACCAGTCCTGGATGTCCCGCCGTGCCGGTAGCCCATAAGTGATCTGATCCTGGCCTTGGGTGAGCTCCTGGTAGCGGCGACGGTCGGCCTCGCTGACATACCAGCGTTGCAGTCCATAAAAAACCTCCTCGTCGCGTGTCCGATGGGAGATCTGGCGGTCCGGATCCTGCCGGCTGATGGGGTCGTCATCCGGCGGACTGACCCCAGCCTCCAGTGATTCATACCAGGGCAGCTTGTCCACATAGTCCAGACTGGCTCGTACCAAGGCATAGAACTCCGGCATGCTCATCACCCGTCGCCGGCCCGGTGGCAGGGGTTTGAGCTGTGGCCATTCCAGTTCCATCGTCACCCCACCCTGGAAATCCGGACCTATCTGGCTGCTGAAATAATTGGCCGGAATCATGAACCGGTGTGGACCCAGCCAGGTCTCCTGCGGCGCATTGGTATAGGCATAGCCATCCTCATCCCGGTTGATGATCAGGGGTTCCTGAGCGTATTCCATATAAACCAGCTCCTCCTGCAAACGTTGTTCCGGTGACTTGGCCGGCGCGCAGCCGGGAATGGTGGTCAGCACGGTCAATACCAGACCGATCAGATGTGTGCGGGTGTTGAACATCCATTTTTCCTGTAAGTCTGTCGTGTCATCGACAATGCAATGGGGCAAGCGCCGTGTGATGGCCATCAGTGTTGGGCAGCGGAGCAGTTCAAGTACAACTCGCGGTTCCCGCACTTCGCGTAGCCATGCAGAATCTTCAAATCTTTCTGCGTCAATCCGCTCATCGCTGGCTCCAGTGCTTCCAGCCCTCGCCTTCACCGACGTAATAACGGTCCAGATTGGCGCGGATGGTGTCCTCGATGCGCTGCCAGTCTTTCAACAGCACCCGGGTGTAGTCAACGGTGACCAGCGTCCTGTACTTGGGAATGGCGAAATAGTGAGTGCAGGACGTGCTGCGCGAATAAGCCGGGTCGTCGTCGACCCGCTCACCTTCAATCTTTACCCCGTCCGGCAGTCCACGATTGTCACAGACGATATGCGTTGTCAGATGACCCTGCGCATCGCGGCGCAGATACCAGTCCGGGGTATCCTGCCGGGCTGGCAGCCCATAGCGGCGCGGCTGCTGGTCTTTGATAAGCTCCAGATAACGGCGGCGGTCAGCTTCGCTGACAATCCAGCGCTGCAGGCCATAGGCATCCTCTTCATCGCGGGTCCGATGAGAGATCTGGCGGGCTGGGTTCTGGCGGCTGATGGGGTCGTCATCCGGCGGACTGACCCCGGCCTCCATCGATTCATACCAGGGCAGTTTGTCGACATAGGTCAAACCCGCCTGGACCAAGGCATAGAACTCCGGCATGCTCATCACCCGCCGCCGGCCCGGTGGCAAGGGCTTGAGCGCCGGCCATTCCAGTTCCATCGTCACCCCGCCCTGGAAATCCGGACCTATCTGGCTGCTGAAATAATTGGCCGGAATCATGAACCGGTGTGGACCCAGCCAGGTCTCCTGCGGCGCATTGGTATAGGCATAGCCATCCTCATCCCGGTTGATGATCAGGGGTTCCTGAGCGTATTCCATATAAACCAGCTCCTCCTGCAAACGTTGTTCCGGTGACTTGGCCGGCGCGCAGCCGGGAATGGTGGCCAGCGCTGCCAGGACCAGCATCAGCGGCCACCTGCAAGTGAAGTACATCGACACCTCCTGTGAACGCCAAAGCGCTTTCCGTGAGATCCACGGCAGCGTAGGCGGCGCGCCGTCGCAGGGTCAATCAAACGAGTTGTAATGTGACATTGGTCTGTCTCGCGTCAGGCATGGGAAGGCGACGCACGAAACCGCGCCGGATAGTGCCCGACCAAGGACCTGAAGAACTTCAGCGTCCGTCAGCACAGGCCGGGCCTGACGCTAAAGTTTTCCGGCGACGGCGCGATATATATCCCGGGCGCCGCGATGCGCCTGTTCCCGCAACCGCAGCCGAGCGTATGTCCGAATCAGCCGTCAGCGCCAATCCACCACCGGTACGCTACGAAGAGGACGAGAAGTACCTGCTGCGTGGCCAGCGCAAAGTCGGGCCGGTGCTGAACGCGCTGATCGAGCGCCAGGCGCTGATCAGTGCCTGGATTTCGCCGCGTAACCTGAGCTTCCCGACCGCGTTGCTGGAGTATTCGGCAGACACCGGCAGCGTGGTCATCGATGCCAGCGTCAACGAAGCCCTGAACAGCGCGGTCCAGCAATGCAGCCATCTGACCTGCGTGTCGCAACTGGACAAGGTGCACGTGCAGTTCCGCCTGCAGGGCCTGCGCCTGCAGACCCTGGCCGGACAGCCGGCGTTTGTCGCCGCCGCGCCCTCGCAGCTGCTGCAACTGCAGCGGCGCGAGTACTACCGACTGCCAGTGCCGCTGACCCAGCCGCTGACCTGCACCGTCGATTTCAGCGATCGCCACGGGGTCATCAGCCGCCGCGACCTGCGCGTGCTGGACATCAGCGCAGGCGGCATCGCCGTGGTCGCGCCGGACGACCAGCCCGGGTTCCGGCCGCTGAACGCCTTCGAATCCTGCAGCCTGCAATTGCCGGACAGCGAACCGCTGCCGATCCAGCTGCAGGTCCGCAACCTGTTCCGGCAGAAGCTGGCCAACGGCCAGGAATCGTGGCGTGCCGGCTGCGCGTTCCTGCGCCTGCCACACGGCGCCGACCGCCTGATCCAGCGCTACATCTTCCGTATGGAACGGTTGCGCACCGCGCGCCGGCAGGGCCTGGTATGAGCCACACGGCCCCGCCGGCGGCCATTACCGCCGCGCTAAAGATTCCATCGCCGGCGTCGATACCGTTCCATGAGCACACGGCGCGCGCCTGCGACGCGCCCGCCACCGCCATCCGACAGACGGCCGCGCCAAGTACGCGCGCCCGCCTGGACGCAACGCCACAGGAGCATATGCAATGAGCAGCAACACGACCGCGGCCGACGAGTTCCTCAGCTTCACCCTGGGCCAGGAACACTACGGCGTGGACATCCTCAAGGTGCAGGAGATCCGCGGCTACGACGCGGTGACCCGGCTGCCGGACGCCCCCGACTACATCAAGGGCGTGATCAACCTGCGTGGCACCATCGTGCCGGTGATTGACCTGCGGCTGAAACTGCGCCTGGCCGAAGCGCGCTATGACGCGTTCACGGTGATGATCGTGCTGAACGTCGAAGATCGCGTGGTCGGCATCGTCGTCGACAGCGTGTCGGACGTGGTACCGCTGTCGGCCGAACAGATCCGGCCGACGCCGGAGTTCGGTGCCCAGGTCGATACCCGCTTCATCTCCGGCATCGGCTCGATTGACGATCGAATGCTGATCCTGCTCGACATCGAAACCCTGCTCGACAGTGCCGACATGCATGCACGGGACATCCAGGACGTGGCCGCCTGAGGCCACACGTTGGCCGCCGGCGTGCGCCTGATTGATCCGCTGTCGCGGATGGCTGATGCCGCCCCGCCTGATCCCGCCCCCACGTCCACCCCAGAGACGGCCATGACCCACGCCGCCCACGCCGCGCACGCCGGTTGCGCGATCCTGCCAGCTACATTCGACCCCGGCATCGCCAGCCTGCTGGCCCAGTCGGTCGATGCGGCACTGGTGGTGGACGCCGACAATACGGTGGTGCTGGCCAACCCGATGGCGCAGGCGCTGCTCGGCCACGCCGGTGACAGCCTGCTCGGGCTCGACATCCACCAGTTGCTGGTCTGCCCGCTGCCGCATGCCGGCCCGCCGGCGCAGGCCTCGTGCGTGGCGCGCCTGGCCGGCAACCATCACGCCATCGGCATGCGTTGCAGCGACGGCAGCCGGTTGTCGGCCGCCCTGTCGATCTCGCCACTGCGATTGCAGGACGGGCACTACCACGTCATCCATATCCGCGACATCAGCGAATACCGCGAGCAGCAGGAACGGATGCAGCAACTGTCGCTGGTGATGGACAAGAGCGACAACGCGATTTTCATCAGTACTCCCGAGCGCCGCGTGGTCTACATCAACCGTGGCTTCACCCGGCTGATGGGTTACCCGCTGGACGAGATGTTCGGCCATATTCCCAGCGAGATGCTCAGCGGCCCGCACACCGATCCCGGCCTCGACAGGGCGATTGCCGGCGTGGTTGGCAGTGGCGACAGTCTCAACACCGAGGTCCTGCTGTACGCACGCGATGGCCGGCCGGTATGGGTGTCGGCAGCGGTCAATCCGGTCCACGGCGACGACGGCAAGCTGATTGCGCTGGTCAGCGTGCTGACCGACATCACCCACACCAAGATGCACCAGGTGCTTCACCACAAAGTGCTCAACGCGATGGTGCGCGAATTGCCGGTGGCCGAAGTGATGAACCTGATCTGCCTGGAGATCGAGCGCATTTCACCGGAGCTGGTGACCTCGGTGGTCGCGGTCGACAACAGCGGCGAGCTGAAGCCATTGGCCGCGCCCAGCCTGCCCGCGCACATCCTGCAGTCACTGCAGGGGCTGCCGATGGGTCCGCGTGCCGGCGCCTGCGGCACCGCCGCCTGGCGCGGCCGGCCGGTGCATACCGCCGACATCAGCGAATACAGCGTGCTGTCGGACTATCACCGCTATCTGCTCGAACAGGGCATCAAGTCGTGCTGGTCCAACCCGATCAAATCCAGCAACGGCCGGGTACTGGGCACGCTGTCGTTCTACTCCCGGCAGATGCGCAGCGCCGACGAATTCCACCAGCGGCTGGTCGATACCTGCCTGCATCTGTGCGCGCTGGTGATGGAGCGCGAGCTGACCAACGAGCGCGTGCACCAGCTGGCGTTCTACGACACCCTGACCGGACTGCCCAACCGGGTGATGTTCAGCGCCAAGGCCGAACAGATCCTGGTCAGCGCGATCCAGATGAACACCCAGGCCGCGGTGCTGTTCATCAACCTCGATCGGTTCAAGCGGATCAACGACGCGCAGGGCCATGCCGCCGGCGACGGCGTGCTGCGCGACATCGCCGCACGGCTGGTCGACGAATTACCCGGCATGAATCTGATCGGCCGCCAGGCCGGCGACGAGTTCGTGATCATCCTGCCGCACTCCAGCACCGAGCTGGCCGGCAGCGTCGCCGAACGGCTGCTGATGGCCATCGCGCAACCGGTCAGCGCCGGGGTGATGACGGTGCATCCCAGCGCCAGCATCGGCGTGGCGATGTTCCCCGGCGACGGCTGGGACATCGAGCACCTGTTGCGGCATGCCGACATGGCGATGAACCAGGCCAAGAACGAGGGTGGTGATCGCTTCCGCTTCTACAGTCGCGAGATGGACCGCGTCGCCCAGGAACGGGTCTCGCTGGAAACCGCGATGCGCGAAGCGCTGGCGACCGGCCAGTTCCACCTGCACTACCAGCCGCAGGTCGGCGGCGACGGCAACGCGCTGTACGGGGTCGAGGCGCTGCTGCGCTGGGACCACCCGGAGCTGGGGCCGATTGCGCCGATGCGCTTCATACCGGTCGCCGAGGAATGCGGCATCATCCGCGAGCTCAGCCTGTGGGTGCTGGAACATGCCTGCGCGCAGATGGCGCGCTGGCGTCGCGACGGCGTGCAGGTGCCGCGGGTGTCGGTCAACATGTCGGCACTGAATTTCCGCGATGGACAACTGGCCAGCCAGATCCAGCAGACCCTGGCCCGGCACCAGCTGTCGGCCGACGATCTGACCCTGGAAATCACCGAGAGCGTGATGCTGGATCCGGACCCGGAAGTGCTGGACAACATCGAGGCCATCTACGTGATGGGCGTGCGCCTGTCGCTGGACGACTTTGGTACCGGCTACTCCAGCCTCAGCCATCTGCATCGTCTGCCGATCTACGAGCTCAAGCTGGACCAGAGCTTCGTCCATGACATCGAGAGCAGCGCCATCGCCCGGACCCTGATCAGTTCGGTGCTGCGGATCGGCGAAAGCCTCGGCATGAAGGTCGTCGCCGAGGGCGTGGAAACGCCGTCGCAACGCGACTTCCTGATCGAACAGGGGTTCCCGGTGCTGCAGGGCTTCCTGTTCTCCGAGCCGTTGGCCGCCGATGCGCTGGCCGCGTGGTGGCAGGCCGGCAGCGCCTGAGCGGGATCCCGGCGCGGCGACGGGCGATGCATTGCCTGCCAGCCACTCCCGGCGCGAAAAACCACTCAAGTTTCCCGCGCCGCGGCCGATCTGAGTCTGCGAGACGCCTGCCGGCGCCAACCCGTTCAATCGTTCCCCGGAGAATCTGCAGATGAAAACCGCTTCTTTCGTGTTTGTTTCCGTCGCCATCGTTGGCGCCGCGCTGTCGTTGGCGCCGCGCGCGAACGGCCAGTCCAAGGTCGACAACGCCATCCCCGCCGAGATGGCGACCAAGTTCGCCGGCAAGTCCGGCGTGGTCTGCGGCAAGGTCGGTCGCGCCCGCTTCGCCGAGAATTCCGAAGGCGAGCCGACCTTCCTGTACATGGGCGGTGACTTCCCGCGCCACACCTTCACCGCACGCATCCCCGGTTCGGTCCGCGCCAAGTTCTCGCCGGCCCCGGAAACGCTGGAAGGCAAGGCCGTGTGCGTGATCGGCGACATCAAGCGCGACGCCTCGCGCGCCGAAATCGTGATCAACTCGCCGTCCAACCTCAAGCTGGCGACGATGAACTAAACGCGGCACCCCACGGCCAGCCGGCCCACGGCTGGCCTGTTTCGGACCGCGGCGCCCTTTTCCAGCGGCTGCACGCGCGGCCACCGCCTGTCAACAGGATTGGATTTCAATGCACCGGATCAAGAATCTCAAACTCACCACCAAGATGATGCTGGCCTTCGGCGTCGTCCTGGTATTGATGCTGGCACAGGGCGTTGGCTCGTTTGTCGGCCTGTACTCGCTCAACAACGTCACCCGTGAAATGACCAGCAACACCCTGCCCAGCGTCAAGCTGGCCGGCGACCTGCGTGGTCTGATGGGTGAATACCGCAGCACCTCCTTCGCCACCCTGGTCCGCGCCAGCGACGCGGTCAAGGCCGACGCTCGCAAGCAGGCCGCCGCCACCGCCAAGCTGATCGACAAGGATCTGGCCGCGTACAAGCCGCTGATCGCCGATGCCGCCGAGCGCAAGCTGTATGACCAGTTGATGATCGACTGGAAGAAAGCGCACCGCTCGTACATGGATGTGTTCGAGATGCTGGATCTGCAACTGGAAGACGATGCGGTCGATGCCTTCATCGGCAGCACCTACCAGGCGCACAGCAAGGCCACCCGCACATTGTCGATGCTGATCGAAGAAGTCGATCGCCAGTCGGCCGCCGCCACCCGCAGCGCCGAAAGTACCTTTGCCGCTTCCAATACCCTGATCGGCATCATGCTGCTGGCCGGCATCGTCGGCGGCCTGTTGCTGGCCTGGTTGTTTGCCCGCGCCATCGCCCGATCCGTGGGTGAAGCGGTACGCGTGGCCAACGATGTCGCCAGCGGCAAGCTCGACGGACGCATCGACACCAGCCGCAGCGATGAAGTCGGCCAGCTGCTCGGCGCGATGCAGCGCATGCAGAGCCAGGTGCAGCAGGTCATCAGCGCGCAGAGCGAGATGGCAACCCGGCATGACGAAGGCGCCACCAGCTATCGCATCGATGACAGCCGGTTCCCCGGCGAGTACGGCCGCATGGTCCGTGAGACCAACGCCCTGGTCGCCCAGCACATCGATGTCAAGATGCGCGCGGTCGAGATCATGAAGCGCTACGCCATCGGCGACCTGTCGCCGGACATGGACCGACTGCCGGGCGAGAAGGCCGTGATCACCGAGGCCATGGATGAAACCAAGCGCAACCTGGCCGCCATCAATACCGAAATCAAGCGCCTGGCCAGTGCCGCCGCCGATGGCGACTTCAGCCAGCGTGGCGATGTAGACCAGTACCAGTACGAATTCCGCGACATGGTCGATGGCATCAACCAGCTGATGGAAGTCACCGACGAAAACCTGTCCGAAGCCTCGGTGGTGCTGCAGGCCATCGCCCGCGGCGACCTGACCGCCCGCATGCAGGGCGAGTTCCACGGCGTGTTCGCCCGCATGCGCGACGATGCCAACGCCACCGTCGCCCAGCTCACCGACATCGTCAGCCGCATCAAGGGCGCCTCGGTCAACATCAATACCGCCGCCGGCGAAATCGCCTCCGGCAACGCCGACCTGTCGCGGCGTACCGAACAGCAGGCCGCCAACCTGGAAGAAACCGCCGCCTCGATGGAGGAACTGACCTCCACCGTGCGCCAGAACGCCGAATCGGCCCGCCAGGCCAACCAGCTGGCCATCGGCGCGGCCTCGGTCGCCTCGCAGGGCGGCGAGGTGGTCGGCCAGGTCGTCACCACCATGCGCGACATCGAACAGTCCTCGCGCAAGATTGCCGACATCATCTCGGTCATCGACGGCATCGCCTTCCAGACCAATATCCTGGCCCTGAACGCAGCGGTCGAAGCCGCCCGCGCCGGCGAACAGGGCCGCGGCTTTGCCGTGGTCGCCAGCGAAGTGCGCACCCTGGCCCAGCGCAGCGCCAACGCGGCCAAGGAAATCAAGGGCCTGATTGAAACCTCGGTCGGCAAGGTCAGCGATGGTTCGGCACTGGTCAACCAGGCCGGCCAGACGATGGGCGAAATCGTCGCCAGCGTGCAGCGGGTGACCGACATCATGGCCGAAATCTCGGCCGCCTCGCAGGAGCAGTCGGCCGGCATCGAGCAGGTCAACCAGACCATCACCCAGATGGACGAGACCACCCAGCAGAACGCCGCGCTGGTCGAGGAAGCCTCCGCCGCCGCACGCAGCATGGAAGAACAGGCCGGCGCACTCGCCGACACGGTCAGGGTGTTCGTACTGGAAGCGCAGGCGCGCGAAATGGATGAGGCTGACGATGCCGCCAGCCAGCTGGCATCGGCCGCTGCCAGCAAGACCAGCAGCGCCCGGCCCAGGGTCGCCGCGCGAGCCCGCCAGGAGGAGCCGGCGCTGGTTGGTGCCGACGAGGACTGGCAGGAATTCTGATTGCCGCATGACCCCGACGGGGCGCCCGGCGCCCCGTCGCTCCTCCATCACCCCCGGAACCCGCATGTCCGTTGCCGCTCCCACCCACGCCGCCAGCGGCGCTTCCAGTGCCTTGCCACGCGCCGGCAATGGACAGCGCGAATTCGAGTTCGGCGACCGCGATTTCCGCCGGGTCTGCCAGTTGATCCACCAGCGTGTTGGCATCGCCCTGGCCGACGGCAAGCGCGACATGGTCTACGGCCGGCTGTCGCGGCGCCTGCGCGCGCTCGGCATCGGCTCGTTCCGCGAATACCTGGACCGGCTGGAACGCGAAGGCGGCGACGAATGGCAGGCCTTCACCAATGCGCTGACCACCAACCTGACCGCGTTCTTCCGCGAACCGCACCACTTCGACCGTCTGCGCGAGGAACTGCACAAGCGTGCCGGCGACGGCGAGCTGCGTCTGTGGTCGTGCGCCGCCTCCACCGGCGAGGAACCGTATTCGATGGCGATCGCCGCCTGCGAGGCGTTCTCGACGCTGTCGCCACCGGTACGCATCCTCGCCACCGATGTCGACACCCAGGTACTGGCGACCGGCCAGCGTGGAGTTTATCCGCTGGAGCGCATCGCCGCGCTCGACGACAACCTGCGGCGCAGGTATTTCCAACGCGGCACCGGCAGCCAGGAAGGGTTGTGCCGGGTCCATCCGCGGCTGCGCCAGCTGATCGATTTCCAGCCGCTCAACCTGCTGGCGCCGCGCTACGACGTGGCCGGACCGTTCACCGCGGTGTTCTGCCGCAACGTCATGATCTACTTCGACAAGCCGACCCAGCGCGGCATCCTGTCGCGGCTGGTGCCGCACCTGGCCGATGACGGCATGCTGTACACCGGTCATTCGGAAAACTACCTGCACGCGGCCGATATCATCCAGCCGTGCGGGCGTACCCTGTATCGCCGCAATGGTCAGTTGGCATGAACGCCGCTGCCCTGGTCGAGGCCGGTGACAGCGTACTGCGCTACCGCGACGCACGCTTCCACACCGATGCCGCCAAGCTGCTGCCGACCCAGTACCTGGTGGTCGATACCGACATGGCGCTGGTGACCGTGCTGGGTTCCTGCGTGGCCGCCTGCGTGCGCGATCCGCTGCTCAAGCTGGGCGGCATGAACCACTTCATGCTGCCCGATGGCCAAGTCGGCGACGGCGCGCCCGCCCGCTATGGCAGCTACGCGATGGAGTTGCTGATCAACGATCTGCTCAAGCGCGGCGCACATCGCTCGCGGTTGCAGGCCAAGGTGTTTGGCGGCGCCAACGTGCTCAAGGGCTTCACCAGCAACCCGGTCGGCAGCCGCAACGCCGAATTCGTGCACCGTTACCTGCAGGCCGAGAACATCCCGGTGGTGGCCGAGGACCTGCGCGGCATCCACCCGCGCAAGGTCTGGTTCTTCCCGCGCACCGGCCGGGTCGTGGTGCAACGGTTGCCGCATGCGCACGACGCCGAGGTGGTGGCTACCGAAACCGCGATCCGGGCACGCCTGTCGCGTGCGCCGGTCACCGGCGGCGTGGAGTTGTTCTGATGCCGGCGTGCAAGGTATTGATCGTCGACGACTCGGCGGTGGTCCGCCAGCTGCTGACGGAGATCCTGTCCAGCGATGCCGGCATCGAGGTGGTCGGCACCGCCGCCGATCCGTTGCTGGCGCGCGAGAAAATCAAGAAGCTCAACCCCGACGTGGTCACCCTGGACGTGGAAATGCCGCGCATGGACGGCTTGACCTTCCTCGAAAACCTGATGCGGCTGCGGCCATTGCCGGTGGTGATGATTTCCTCGCTGACCGAGCGCGGCGCCGACACCACCCTGCAGGCGTTGTCGCTGGGCGCGGTCGATTTCGTCGCCAAGCCGGCGCTCGCTGTCAGCCAGGGGCTGAGCAGCTACGCCGATGAAATCATCGCCAAGGTCAAGGCGGCGGCGCACGCCAGGGTCAGGCCGTCGGCGCGGGTGCATGCGGCGCGCCACGTCACGCCAAGCATGAGCACCGCCGCGCCAACCGCGCGCCGCGCTTTCAGCACCACTGACCGCCTGATCGCCATCGGCGCCTCGGCCGGTGGCACCGAGGCGATCCGTGCGGTACTCGAACAGATGCCGGCCGATGCCCCGGCCATCGTCATCACCCAGCACATCCCGGCCGGCTTCAGCCGCGCCTTCGCCGAACGCCTGGATCGGCACAGCGCGATGGCGGTGCGCGAAGCCAGTGATGGTGAAGCGGTGCTGCCCGGCCATGCCTACCTGCCGCCCGGCGGCCGCCACCTGCGGATCATCCGCGACGGTGCGCGCTGGCGCTGCCGGATCGACGATGGTCCGGCGGTCAACCGGCACAAGCCGGCGGTCGACGTGCTGTTCCACTCGGTGGCCCAGGCCGCCGGCCACAACGCGGTCGGTGCGATCCTGACCGGGATGGGCGATGACGGCGCGCGCGGATTGCTGGCGATGGCCCAAGCCGGCGCGCCGACACTGGTCCAGGACGAAGCCACCAGCGTGGTCTGGGGCATGCCGGGCGCCGCGTTGCGACTGGTCGCCGACAGCGAACAGGCAGCGCTGGAAAAGATCGCCAGCCGCCTGCTGACCCTGGCCGCGACCGACAGCACCCATCGCTAGCGCGACGCTTGCCTGCACGGCGCCACGGTCAACCGCAAATCCGTCCACCACGCGGTGACGCATGCGCTCAGCGGGCGTTCGGCGGATGCGCTGCAGCGCCATGCAACAGGCCTCGTGCCAGCAGCAGAAACTGCACCGCCGCGCTAAAGACCACCCGGTTGCGGCCGATACCCAATACGTGAATCAGTAGAGAACCCACATGTATCCGCGCACATTGGTCCGTCTAGTTGCTCCCTTGTTGTTGACCCTGCTGTTCCCGCTGGCCGTGTTGTTCGAATGGCCGGTGCCGATGCGCTGGGCCATCCTCACCACGATGACACTGGCCTGGTTGCTGCACGCCTGGCTGGCGCACACGGCCACCCGCAGTTCGCCGCAGCAGAGCACGCTGCTGCGCGAACAGGAAACCCTGCTTGGCGAGCTGCGCAAGTTCGTCGACAACGAAATCGAAGGCTCGCGCGGAGAGATCGAACGCGCCCGTGGCCTGATTCGCGAAGCGGTCAGCGGACTCGGCGAGAGCTTCGATGCGATGAGCCGCAAATCCCGTGAACAGAGCCAGGTGGTGTCGCGCATCGTCGACCGCGCCGGTGACAGCAGCAATCCGGGCATCGATGTCGCCCAGTTCGCGCACAACGCCAGCCAGCGCATGGAACAGCTGGTCGAGGCGCTGGAACAGGTCAGCGGCCAGAGCTCGACCACGGTGCACCACATCGACGAGATGGCCCAGCACCTGGATGGCATCTTCTCGCTGCTGGAAGACGTCAAGTCGATCGCCGACCAGACCAACCTGCTGGCGCTGAATGCAGCCATCGAAGCCGCCCGCGCCGGCGAGGCGGGCCGTGGCTTCGCGGTGGTCGCCGACGAAGTACGCAATCTGTCCGAGCGCTCGACCACCTTCAACGAGCAGATCCGCAAGCTGGCGCACAGTTCCAAGGATGCCATTGCCAAGGTCCGCGAAACCGTTTCCCACATGGCCTCGCGGGATCTCGATCGCTCGCGCGAGGCACGCAGCGAAGCCGCCAACATGCTCAACCAGGTCGCCGCCATCAATCATTCGCTGGGCGATGGCATGCGCGAGATTTCGCAGTGCGGCAAGGCCATCGACGGCACCGTCGCCGAAGCGGTGCGCGCCCTGCAGTTCGAGGACATCGCCACCCAGTCACTGGGCAGCGCCGCCACCCACCTCGACCGCCTGACCATGATCAACCGCGAGGCGCTGGCCCTGCAGGAACTGCTGCAACGCAGTGCCGGCAACGACGATGGTGAAGTGCTGGCCAGCCTGCGCAGCGTCGGCAACCGGGTCCGCAGCCAGCGCAGCGAATGGGAACGGCCGCCGCACAAGCCGGTCGCGCAGCAGAACCTCGGAGCCGGCACGGTCGAACTGTTCTAGCCTGGCGCGCGATCGTCGCCAGCCAGCGTCAGCCACAGCGAGCCGGGCATTGCCCGGCTCGTTGCGTTCGCGGCGGTAGCCGATGGCCAGCGACATGGCATCCACGTCACGCCTTCAGCCACACGGCGCTGGCATACTGCCGGCTGTTTCCAGCCACTACCGCATGATGTCCGACCGCGTCCCCGCCCCACCTCGATCAGCCATCCCCGATCCAGCGTCGCTGGCCGGACTGTTCCAGCGTGAGGAGCAGCTGCGTGAACGGATCGGTCGCGCCCTGCACGACGATATCGGCCAGTCGGTATCGGCGATCAAGATGACCGCGCACCTGGCCGCCGACGAGCTCGACCCGAAGCAGCGACGCGAGGACATGCAGGCGCTGGTCGAGATGGCCGACGAGGTGGTCGCGCGGCTGCGCGAGCTGCATGCCTGCCTGTACCCGCCGCAGTTGCCGGTGCTCGGGCTGGTCGCGGCGCTGCGCGCCGAACTGGCCCGCCACAGTGCGGCCAGCGGCATCCCGATGTCGATGAACGCCGAGCCGCCGAGCGAACGCGCGCCAACGATGATCGAACAGGCGGCATTCCGCATCGTCCAGCAACTGATCGAGCAGGCGCTATCGCGACCAGGCATCCGCCAGATGGAGGTTCTCCTGCGCGGCGATGACTCGGCATTGCCGCTGTGGATCGAGCTGCGCGTGGCCTGCGATGACGCTGCCGATGGCATGGTGCCGGACAGCTGCCAGCTGCGTGCGTTGAGCGTTGGCGGCGAGCTGCGTGGGCAGGGCGATCACGACGGCTACCGGATCAGCATCCGCCTGCCCTATCCTTGCCTGTCCCGCGCCCCATGAACGCCCAGCCTCAGGCAGCATGAACTTCCATCCCCGCACCGAAGATCCCCTGCGCCGGCTGGGCAGCAGCGAAGCGCGGCTGGGCGGGCTGGTGCAGGACGCGGTCGCCGGCGGCACGCCGCTGGCCCTGTTCCACATCGACATCGACCATTTCCGCTCGATCAACGAGAACATGGGCGTTGCCGTCGGTGATGAAGCGCTGGCGTTGATGGGCCAGCGCCTGGTCGATGAATTTTCCGCGCAGGCGCTGATCTGGCGGCATGGCAGTGATGAGTTCGTGGTGGCAATGCCACGCGATGCCAACGCACCGAGCCCGCAGCAGTTCGGCGAACGCCTGCGCGACGCCATCGAACTGCCACTCAGCGTGCTGCCCTACACCCTGTTCCTCAGCGGCACCGTCGGCATGGCGTTGTGCCCGGAGGACGCCAGCGACGTCGGCACCCTGCTGCACCACGCGGAGAATGCAGTCAGCCAGGCCAAGCATGAGGGGCTGAACCTGGTCCGGCGCTACACCGCCGGCGCGCCGATCAACCTGCGCAGCGACAGCATGGTCGCCCGCCAGATCGTCAACGCGATGGCCAACAACGAGTTCCAGCTGTGCTACCAGCCACAGATCAACGCCCACGACGGCCGCGTGGTCGGGATGGAGGCGTTGCTGCGCTGGCATTCGCCGGCACTGGGCGTGCTGGCGCCGGAGCGCTTCATGCACGTGGCCGAGAAGCTCGGCGTGATCGTGCAGATTGGCGACTGGGTGCTGAAGCAGGTCTTCGCCCAGGCCCGCATCTGGCGTGACCGCGGCTTCGATGACCTGAGCGTGGCGGTCAATGTCTCGGCGATGCAGCTGATGCGGCCGAGCTTTGTCGATGAAGTGCTGGACGCGGTCCATGCCGCTGGCATTCCCGCCAGCATGGTGGTGCTGGAAGTACGCGAGAACACCCTGGCCAAGGACATGAGCGTGGTCCACCGCACCCTGGCCCACCTGCACCGGCAGGGTATCCGCCTGACCCTGGACGATTTCGGCATGGGCGATTCCAACCTGGATTCGCTGATGCGGTTCTCGGTCGACAAGATCAAGATTGATCGCAGTTTCATCAAGGGCGTGCCCAACAGCAGCCGCGAAGTGGCCATTGCCTGCGCGATCATCGCCATGGGCCACCAGCTGGGCATGAAAGTCATCGCCCACGGTGTCGAAACCGACGTGCAACTGGGCTTCCTGCGCCGCAACCACTGCGACATGCTGCAGGGCCATCTGTTCGGCGAGGCGGTCAGTGCCGAGGAAGCCGGCGCGGTATTGCGACGCCGCTACCTGCGCGCCGAGTCATTCGCCGCGATCAAGCCCGACCGGGCGCTGTTGCTGCTCGATGACGAGGAAAACATCCTGCGCTCGCTGGTGCGCCTGTTCCGCCGCGATGGCTATCGCATCTTCTCGGCCAGCAACGTCAACGATGCCTTCGACCTGCTGGCGACCAACGATATCCAGGTGATCCTGTCCGACCAGCGCATGTCGGACATGAGCGGTACCGAATTCCTCGGCCGGGTGCGAGTGCTGTATCCCAACACCGTGCGCCTGGTGCTGTCCGGCTTCACCGATCTGGCCACTGTCACCGAAGCAATCAATCGCGGCGAAATCTACCGGTTCCTGACCAAACCCTGGAACGATGACGAACTGCGCGACCACATCCGCCAGGCATTCACCGCCCACGAGCACCAGTCGCAACTGCGGCAAGGCATCTGAACCGCGCTGGCGGCTAGCCGTCCTCGCGTGGCAACTGCTTGATCGGCAGGCTGATGCGGAAACACGAGCCCTGCCCCGGGACACTGGTGACGTCGATGCGCCCCTGGTGCTTCTTGATGATGCCGTAGGAAATCGACAGCCCCAGCCCGGTGCCGCTGCCGACCGCCTTGGTGGTGAAGAACGGATCGAAGATGTTCTGCAGGATGTCCTCAGGGATGCCACTGCCGCTGTCTTCGATTTCCACCCACACCTCGTCCGCTTCGACGTCGGTACCGGTACGTACTTCGATGGTGCCGCGCTCCTGGATCGACTGGCCGGCGTTCAACAGGATGTTCATGAATACCTGGTTGAGCTCGGAGGGCATGCATTCGATCATCGGCAGCTTGCCGTAGTGCTTCTCCAGCGCGACCTTGTACTTGAGCTCGTTCCAGATGATGTTGATGGTTGAATCCAGACCGTGGTGCAGGTCGGCGCGCTTCCACGCATCATCACGATCGGTATGCGAAAAATCCTTGAGGCTGCGGACGATCTGGGTCACCCGTTCGATGCCCTCGCGCGACTCGGCCATCAGCTGCGGCAGATCGCCGGTGATGAAATCGATGTCGTAGCGCGCGCGCATCTCGTCGATCTCCGGCAGCATCTGCTTGGGGTCGGCGGCCCGCAGCGCACGCTCGTACATTTCAATCAGGGCGAACAGGCTGTGCAGGTATTCCTGCAGCGAACCGAGATTGGAATGCACATAGCCAATCGGGTTGTTGATTTCATGCGCGACGCCGGCGGCGAGCTGGCCGATCGAAGCCATTTTCTCCGACTGCACCAGTTGTTCCTGGGTGCCGGCGAGGCGGATCAGGGTCTGCCGCAACTGGGCATGGCGACGCTGCAGTTCCTGTTGTCGTACATGGGCGTCGCTGACGTCATGGAACATGATCAGGAAGTAGCCGGCATCGCCGGCGTCGGCATGGAAATACGCGCTGAGGCGCAGGATGCGGCCGTCATCGAGGGTGATCATGCCGTTCCAGCGGCCATCATTGCGCGCCGCCTGCAGGCCGTCGACCGGGATCAGGTCGAGCAATGCCTGCAGGACATCGTATTGCCTGGGCACCAGCGCCAGCGCGGCCTCGTTGGCATGCAGTGGGCGGCCATCGCCGCGACACATCAACACGCCGTTTTCCATCAACTGGCCCAACGCCTGGATAGTGGAAAACGCGGGCATGTCGGCTCGACCCTGGGGTATTTCTGCGGGAGATTTCACGAACACGGAACCTGGACGACGCGATGCGACATGAGCGACCCAGTATCGACAAGCCCCGCAGCCAGGGCAAGTTGCAGCGGTCAGCGGCACGCGCCAGGCCGCGCCCTGGCTCGCCGCTCAGACCACGGCCAGTGCGCGTGACGCCTGCAGGGTATCGGTCTGGCCGCGGGCGTCGTAGGCGCCGGAGCTTTCGCTGCGGCCGAGGTGGCGCAACGCCCAGTTGACCTCGCGGCGGCGGCGCGCCAGCAATGCGCCATTGGCCTGGTTGGCCTGGTACAGCGCGCGCAGGCGGGGTTCCAGCGGGGTTGGATCAATGCCGGCGGCCAATGTCTCCAGCTGTCGCAGCGCCGTCAGTTTTTCGCCGGTGGCACTCATCAATGCCTCGACATCGTGATCCAGGATCGCCTGGCGCTCGCAGTCCAGCGCCTGCTGCAACGCCTGCATGCACGGTTCGATCAGGTTGGATTCGAGCGCGTTGGACACGGGCACGGTCATCCGCGCAGCTGTGCTTCCAGGCCGAGCATGCCGTCGGCGATGGCGCCGGCGTTGATCTGGTAGCTGCCGTTCTGCAGCGCGTCGCGCACTTCCTGCACCCGCGCCATGTCCACCGCCGATGCCGACGACAGTTCGCGCTGCATCGCCTGCAGGTTGGAGGCTTCGCCGGTCAGGCGCAGGCTGTCGCCGCCGCTGCTGGCCGCGACCGGGTCGGAGCGCTCGCCGCCAGCCTGGCTGACGCGACCGGAGACCGGACCGGTGCTACGGATGGCCGGGGGCGGCGTTCCTTCGATTTTCTGGCTCATGGGAGGGGTCCTGTTACGGGGTTCGTTAGGGTATCGGCCGCCATTGGCGCAACTTTAGTGACGGCGTGCACAGAATTCAAAACCGGCGCGGCGCACGCCATCGCTTTCCCTGCTCGACGGTTATCGGCCGCGTCCCGGTCATCTTTAGCGGCTGGCTGGCGGTGGCGGCCATCGCCTGTCAACGGCTGACCCAGACATCGCCACCGGCCCCGACCACGCCCTGGATGACACGGCGCGAGCTGAGGTTCTCGACCATCACCCGCTCGTTTTCGCCGGCATCGCCGAGTGCCTTGCCATTCATCCGCACCTCGGCGCCGCCACGGCGCGAAACCAGCGCCACGTTGTCACCGCGGCGAATCAGTCGCGGCGCGACCAGATCGCCGGGTGACAGCACGCTGCCGGCGCTCAGGGTGCGGCGGGCGACCTGGCCGACCGCCTGCATCGGGTCGGCGATGGCGGCACCGACGATGCGCGCGGCATCGCGGGTTTCGCTGCTGAAGTCGGTGGCGCTGATTGGCTGGCCGGCGGCAATGCCGCGGTTGAGCACCAGCACGGTCTGGTTGCGACGCACCCGCACCGGCACGAACAACCGCCAGCCGGCATCCTGCGGGCAACTGACTTCCACCGACTGGCTGCCGTTGACACGCGCGCTCAACGCACTGCCACACGCCGGCAGGCGCAGGTTGGCGTCCAGCGTCGCTTCGGCATCACTGCCGGCAGGCAAGGCCTGCAATGCGGCATCGCGGATCGAATCCACGGACTGGAAGCCACTGGCCAGCGCGTCGCCGGCGAGCAGCGAGGCGGCCAACAGCAGCGCGCCAGCGCAGAAGGAAGTACGTCGCATGTCGGCAATCCGCCACGGATGGGATTGCCACTGGCGATGCAATCGGCGTGCCAGCCCGTGGATGGGCCTGATTCCCGGCAGCGTGCGGATGGGCGAACGTTCAAGTCTGGCGCCGCCGCGCCGATATGCGGTCATGACCCAGGATCTGCTCAACCGAATCGACCAACGCACCCGCCTGGCGGGCCACAACCGGCTGGCGCTGCTGTTGTTCCGGCTTGGCGGGCGTCAGCTTTTTGGCGTCAACGTGTTCAAAGTACAGGAAGTACTGCAGAGCCCGCCACTGTTCCAGCTGCCGGGGCTGCCGGGCGAGTTCGCCGGCGTCGCCGACGTGCGCGGGCGCTCGGTGCCGGTGCTGGATCTGGGCCTGAGCATCCACCATCCCGAGCGCGAACCCGTCCCCGATGGCGCCCCGCGCTATCTGGTGGTGACCGAGTTCAACCGCTCGGTGCAGGGTTTCCTGGTCAGCGGCGTCGAGCGCATCGTCAACATCGCGGTCGAAGACATCCTGCCGCCGCCGGACCTCGGCGCCGATGCCAGCTACCTGACCGCGGTCACCCGCTTCCAGGGCGAACTGATCCAGGTGATCGATGTCGAGAGCGTGCTGGCCGACATCTCCCGGGCACGGATGGATGCGCCGCTGGCGCCGGAGATGGCGCTGCCGAGCGGGTCGCCGACGCTGCAGGTGCTGGTGGTTGATGACTCGCGGGTGGCGCGTTCGCAGATCCGCAGCGTGCTGGACCAGCTGGGCGTGGCCACCACCCTGCTGTCCGATGGCCGCCAGGCACTGGATCACCTCTTGCAGATACATGCCGCCGGTGAAGATCCGGCCCGCCGCTACGCGATGGTGATCTCGGACATCGAGATGCCGGCCATGGACGGTTACACCCTGACGACGGAAATCCGTCGCCACCCCGGCCTGGCCCGCCTGTACGTGTTGCTGCACACCTCGTTGTCGGGCGTGTTCAACAACGCCATGGTCGAACGGGTCGGCGCCAATGCCTTTGTCGCCAAGTACAGTCCGCACGAACTGGCCGAATACGTGCTGGCGCGGTTGAAGCAGGTGCTGGCCAGCCAGGCCGCCTAGCATCGGCAGCGCCCACGGCAGCGCCAGTGGCACGCGGCTTGCAGCAGCCCTGGCAACGGTTATGCCGGAGCCAAGCCATGTCCAACCCGATTTCCTCGTACCTCGGCGTCCACGCCACCGCGCTGCCCTTGCGCGAGCAGCGCATGCAGCTGATTGCCAGCAACCTGAGCAATGCCGACACGCCACATTACAAGGCGCTGGATCTGAACTTCGACGCTGCCCTGCGCAATGCCGCGGCGGCGGCCGAAAACAATCCGGCGGCACTGCGCACCAGCGACAGCCGCCACCTCGATGATCTGTCGTTGGCGCCGCAGTTGTACCAACGCCCCGGCAGCCAGCCCAGCCTGGACGGCAATACCGTCGATGCCGACGCCGAACGTGCCGCCTACGGCCGCGCCGCACTGGAATACCGCGCCTCGCTGAGCTTCATCGAATCCAAGGTGCGGACCATGCTGACCGCGATCACGGGGCAATAAGCGATGAGCAACCTGCCGATTTTCGACGTCGCCGGTTCCGCCCTGCAGGCGCAGTCGGTGCGCCTGAACACGATTGCCAGCAATCTGTCCAACGCCGATTCCATCGCCTCGTCGCCAGAGGCTGTCTACAAGCCATTGGAACCGGTGTTCCAGGCCCAGCCCCTGAACGAAGACGGTTCGCTGACCGCGGTCCGGGTCAAGCAGATCAGCAGCAGCGACGCGGCGCCGATCAAGCGCTACGAGCCGGGTCATCCGATGGCCGATGCCGAAGGCTATGTGTATGCGCCGGACGTCGATCCGGTGGCGCAGATGGTCAACCTGATTTCGGCCTCGCGCGGCTACCAGGCCGGCGTGGAAGTGCTCAACACCGCCAAGGAACTGGCGCTGGCCACTCTTTCCATGGGTCGCTGAGCGGCTCTTACCTGACGGCGGACCATGACCAGTATCAGCGACCTCAACAACAGCACCGTGCCGGTTATCGGCAGCTCCACCGCCAAGCCCGAAACCCTGGGCCAGGCCGATTTCATGCGCCTGATGACCGAGCAGCTCAAGCACCAGGACCCGTTGAAGCCGCTGTCCAACAGCGAATTCATCGGCCAGCTGGCGCAGTTCTCGACCGTGCAGGGCATCAGCGATCTCAACACCACCGTCGATGGCTTCAACAGCGCCTTGACCGGCGAGCAGGTATTGAAGGGCGCCGCCCTGGTCGGCCACGAAGTGCTGGTGCCATCGGCACAGGTGGCGCTGGGCGCCAGCGGCGACGGCAGCGGACTGGTGATGGCGCCGTCGGCGGGCAGCGTCAACGTCGAAATCAGCGATGCCACCGGGGTGGTGGTGGCCAATGTCGAAGTACAGGCCGACGGCAAGGGTGAAACCGCGTTCCGCTGGGACGGTACCAACGCCGCCGGGCAGCGGCTGGCCGCCGGCAACTACAGCATCAAGGCCACCCATACCGATGCCGCCGGCACCGCCACCGAGCTCGACACCTACGTCGATTCACGGGTCGAGAGCGTGACCATCGGCTCCGATGGGCTGTACCTCAACCTGCCCGGTCTGGGCACCGCGCCGCTGGATTACGTGTTGCGCGTCGGCAAATCGTCCACCTGAGCGGGCAGCGCCCGCACCTGACATCCCTCCGAGGAGTTCACCATGGCTTTCAACAGTTCACTGTCCGGCATGAAGGCGGCCAACGCCGACCTCAACGTCACCTCGCACAACATCGCCAACGTCGCCACCACCGGCTTCAAGGAGTCGCGCGCGGAGTTTGCCGAAGTGTTTTCCAGCACCGGCTACGGCCTGCTGCGCAATGGCATCGGTGCCGGCGTGCGGGTCACCAACGTGGCCCAGCAGTTCTCGCAGGGCGACATCAACCAGACCGGCCGTTACCTGGACCTGGCGATTGACCAGCAGGGCTTCTTCACCGTCAACAACAACGGTACCAACGTCTACACCCGCGCCGGCAACTTCCAGCCCGATCCCAACGGTTACGTGACCACCCCGGATGGCTATCGCCTGCAGGTGTTCCCGCCGCGCAACGACGGCTCAGGTTTCGATACCGGGCGCCTGGTCGATCTGCAGTTGCTGACCACCGACAGTCCGCCCAGCCCGACCACCCGGGTCAATCTGGGCGTCACCCTGCCCGGCAATGCCGCCGAGCCGACCATCAGCCCGTTCGATCCGGCCGAAGGCAACAGCTACAACGAAACCACCTCGGTGACCGTGTATGACTCGCTGGGCGTGGCCCATGCGCAGTCGGTGTACTACGTCAAAACCGCCAACCCCAACGAGTGGCAGGCGCATGTCTACGTCGATGGCACTTCGATGGGCGCGCCGACCACGGTGCAGTTCGACAACAACGGCGCGATGACCACGCCGGCCAACGGCCAGATCGCGCTGGCGCCGTTCACCCCTGCCACTGGTGCCGGCGTGCTGAACATGACCCTGGACATCAGCGGCACCAATCAGTACGGCGAGAAATTCGCCAAGAACGATCAGCGCCAGGATGGTTATGCCAGCGGCAAGCTCAATGAATTCAGCGTGTCGCCGGAAGGCGTGGTGTACGCGCGTTATTCCAACGGCGTCGATCGCGCGATCGGCCAGGTCGCACTGACCAACTTCAACAATCCGCAGGGCCTGGTATCGCAGGGCAACAACACCTGGACCCACAGTTTCTCCTCCGGCGAACCGCGCACCGGCGCGCCCGGCACCTCGGATTTCGGCCAGGTCGCTTCCGGCGCACTGGAAGCCTCGACCGTCGACCTGACCGAACAACTGGTCAACATGATCGTCGCCCAGCGCAATTTCCAGGCCAACTCGCAGATGCTTTCCACCCAGGATCAGGTCACCCAGACCGTGATCAACATCCGCTGATGGGCACCGGCGCGGGGGGCTGATTCATGGACAAGGGACTCTATGTGGCAATGACCGGTGCCCGCGCCTCGCTGCAGGCACAGGGCAGCGTCGCGCACAATCTGGCCAACGCCGACACCAAGGGCTTCAAGGCCGCGCTGGCGGCGACCCAGGCGTTTCCGATCCAGGGACCGGGGCTGCCGTCGCGGGTCGACGCGATGCTGGTCGACCCCGGCTTCAATGCCAGTGCCGGCGCGCGCATGGCCACCGGTCGCAACCTCGACGTGGCCCTGCCCGGCGACAACTGGCTGGCGGTGCAGGCCGCCGACGGAAGCCCGGCCTATACCCGCAACGGCGAACTCAGCATCACTCCCAACGGCCAGCTGGTGACCGCCAGCGGCCATCCATTGCTGGATGAAAACGGCAATCCGCTGGCGATCCCACCCGCGCAATCGGTCGAGATCGGCAACGACGGCACGGTTTCGATCATCCCGCAGGGCGAAGGCCCGCAAACCATGGCCACGGTTGGTCGCCTGCGCGTGGTCGATGCCAGCCAGGCGCAGTTGCTGCGCGGGCCGGATGGCCTGATGCGCACCGCCGACCCGCAACAGGCGCTGCCCGCGGCCACTGGCAGCAGCCTGCAGTCCGGGGTGCTGGAAGGCAGCAATGTCGATGCCGCCGGCGCGCTGGTGCAGATGATCCAGCTGCAACGGCAGTTCGAAATGCAGGTCAAGGTGATCCGCACCGGCGACGACATGGCGCAATCGTCCAACACCCTGCTGCGTCTGGGTGGCTGAGCCAGCCATGTACGCAGGCGCGCAGCGCGGCGACGGATTGCCGGCACCGGCACTGGCACGGGACTTGCCTTGAACCACACAGGGACGCACACCAGCGCACGGATGCAACGCAGCAGCTCGCGCGCGGCATCCCCTGCCCCGCGCGCAACCGGCAATCAGCACATGGGAGTCTTTGAATGAACCAGGCTTTATGGGTCGCCAAGACCGGACTGGACGCGCAGCAGACGCGGATGTCGGTGGTCTCCAACAATCTGGCCAACACCAACACCACCGGCTTCAAGCGCGACCGCGCCAGCTTCGAGGATCTGCTGTACCACCAGGTCCGCCAGCCGGGCGGTTCGACCTCGCAGCAGACGCAATTGCCATCGGGCCTGCAACTGGGCACCGGCGTGCGCGTGGTCGCCACCTCCAAGGATTTCCAGCAGGGCAACCAGCAGCAGACCGGCCGCGCCCTCGACGTGATGGTCAATGGCCGCGGCTTCTTCGAAGTGCTGATGCCCGACGGCACGCCCGCCTATACCCGCGACGGCTCGTTCCAGATCAACGCGCAGGGCGAACTGGTCACCAACAGCGGCTACCCGGTGCAACCCGGCATCCAGGTACCGGAAGGCGCGCAGTCGGTGACCATCGGCAACGACGGCACCATCAGCGTGACCATGGCCGGCGAAGCGCAGGCGCTGGAAATCGGTGCGCTGACACTGACCGACTTCATCAACCCGTCCGGCCTGCAGGCCCGCGGTGAAAACCTGTACTCGGAAACCACCGCCTCCGGCCCGGCGCAGAACGGCACCCCCGGCCTGAACGGTGTCGGCACGCTGGTGCAGGGCGCGCTGGAAGGCTCCAACGTCAACGTGGTCGAGGAGCTGGTCAGCATGATCGAAACCCAGCGCGCCTACGAAATGAACGCCAAGGCCATCTCCACCACCGACGCCATGCTCGGTTACCTCAACAACAACGTGTGATCACGGCCATGAAGTCTGCTTCCCTGTTGTTCGCCTTCGCCGTCGTGCTGGGCATCAGTGGCTGTACGCGCGCTTTCGGCGACGTGCGCCCTTATGCGCCGCTGGCGCCGATCCAGCCGGTGGTCGCCAATGCCGCCACCCCGACCCAGGGCGCGATCTATCGCGCCGGTCCCAGCCTGGATCTGTATGCCGACCAGCGCGCGCGCGACGTCGGTGATCTGCTGACCATCGACCTGGTCGAAAACACCATGGCCCAGACCACCGCCACCACCTCGGTCGACAAGAGCAGCGACATCAGCATGTCGGCACCGGAAATCGCCGGTGCCGCCCTGACCTACAACGGCCGCGATCTGCTCAGCGCATCGGTCAGCGGCGACCGCGGCTTTGCCGGCAACGGCAAGAGCGCGCAGAGCAACCGCTTGGTCGGCAGCCTGACCGTCACCGTGGTCCAGCGCCTGCCGAATGGCAACCTGGTGGTCCAGGGCCAGAAGAACATGCGCCTGAACCAGGGCGACGAACTGGTCCAGATCCAGGGCATCGTGCGCCCGGCCGACATCCGCACCGACAACTCGGTGCCATCCAGCCGGGTCGCCGAAGCACGCATTGCCTATGGCGGCCGTGGCGCGCTGGCGCAATCCAATTCGATGGGCTGGCTGAGTCGCTTCTTCAACTCGCCGATCTATCCCAACTGAGGCGATGACGATGACCACCCGCTTGCGCCAATGGCTGGCCTGCAGCTGCCTGATCTGGATTGCCGCGGCGCTGCCCGCGCAAGCCGAACGGGTCAAGGATCTGGCCCAGGTCGGCGGGGTGCGCAGCAACCCGCTGGTCGGCTACGGCCTGGTGGTCGGCCTGGATGGTTCCGGTGACCGCACCAGCCAGGCACCGTTCACCGTGCAGAGCCTGAAGAACATGCTCGGCCAGCTCGGCGTCAACGTACCGGCCAACGTCAATCCACAATTGAAGAACGTCGCCGCGGTCGCGATCCACGCTGACCTGCCGGCGTTCGCCAAACCCGGCCAGCCGATCGACATCACCGTGTCCTCGCTTGGCAACGCCACCTCGTTGCGTGGCGGCAGCCTGTTGATGGCACCGCTGCGCGGCGCCGACGGCGAGATTTACGCGATTGCCCAGGGCAACCTGATCGTCGGTGGCTTTGGCGCCCAGGGCCGCGACGGTTCGCGGGTGTCGGTCAACGTCCCCAGCGTCGGCCGGATTCCCAATGGCGCCATCGTCGAACGCGCGGTCGCCGGCGGATTCGGCGGCGGCGACAACATCACCCTCAATCTGCACCAGGCCGACTTCACCACGGTTTCGCGGATGGTCGCCGCGCTGGACAACGCCTTCGGCCGCGGCAGCGCCTACGCCATCGACGCGGTGACCGTGTCAGTGCGCGCACCCACTGATGCCAACGCCCGCATCGGCTTCATGTCGCAGGTCGAAAACCTGGAACTGACCCCCGGCACGGCACCGGCCAAGGTCATCGTCAATGCCCGCACCGGTACCGTGGTGATCGGCTCGCAGGTCACGGTGATGCCGGCCGCGATCACCCATGGCTCGTTGACCGTGACCATCAGTGAATCGGCCAATGTCAGCCAGCCCGGTGCGTTCTCCGCTGGCCAGACGGTGGTCACGCCGCAGTCCTCGGTGCAGGTCAGCAGCGAAGGCAATCGCATGTTCAAATTCGAAGGCGGCACCACGCTGGACGACATCGTCCGCGCGGTCAACGAAGTCGGTGCCGCGCCCGGCGATCTGATCGCGATCCTGGAAGCACTCAAGCAGGCGGGCGCGTTGCGCGCGGAGCTGGAGGTGATCTGATGAACCTGGTGCAGTCCGCGTTGCCGCTGTCCAGCAACACCCAGGCGCCCGATGCGGCACGGGTCAAGGACGTGGCGCGGCAGCTGGAAGGCCAGTTCGCGCAGATGATGATCAAGTGCATGCGCGAGGCCAGCTTCGGCGACTCGCTGTTCCCGGGTGAAAACCAGACCTTCCGCGACATGTACGACCAGCAGATGGCCAAGGCGCTGAGCCAGGGCCGTGGCCTGGGCCTGGCCCCGATGATCGAGCGGCAACTGGCCGGCAACCGGACCGATGCCGTGATCCCGGTCAATACCGCCCTGTCGCAATACCGCCAGCTGCTGCCAGGCGCCGGTGATGCCGGATCGATGCTCGATGCGATCGCCGGCCGCAGCCTGCAGAGCACGCGCGCGGATGCATCGGCTGCCACCGCCGATCTGCCATTGCCGCTCAGCGCCGCCCTGCGCAGCCACGGCCTGCAGCCCTATGCCAGCGAAACCGACGAAGACGCCGCCTGCGACAACATCGAACAGATCGCCAGCCAGCCACCAGCGCGGTTTGCCGCCCATTCGCCGGAACGCTTTGTCGCCGATATCTGGGCTCATGCCAAGGATGCCGCGCGCGAGCTGGGCGTCGATCCGCGTGCGCTGGTCGCCCAGGCCGCACTGGAGACCGGCTGGGGCAAGCGTGGCATCCAGCGCAACGAGGGCGGCAGTTCGCACAATCTGTTCGGGATCAAGGCCACCGGCTGGAACGGCGACCGCACCCGCACCACCACCCATGAATACAACAACGGTGTGCGCCAGACCGAAACCGCCAGCTTCCGCGCCTACGGCTCGGCCGCCGAGAGTTTTGCCGACTACGTACGCCTGCTGAAGAGCAACCCGCGCTACCAGCAGGCGCTGGCCGCCGGCACCGACATCCGCGGTTTCGCCGCCGGCCTGCAGAAGGCCGGCTATGCCACCGACCCGTCCTACGCCGCCAAGATCAGCGCCATTGCCCATGGCCCGACCTTGGGCAAGGTGCTGTCGGTAATCGGCAACGGCGCCGGTGCGGTCGCCCGCGCCGCCGTCGACACCCTGCTGCCGGCGCGATGAACGCGCAGCGCTGACTGAGGAACCGCCATGTCCAACCTTCTCGCCACCGGCAGCAGCGCACTCCTGGCCTTCCAGCGTGCCCTGTCCACGGTCAGCCACAATGTCGCCAACCTCAATACGCCCGGCTATTCACGCCAGCGCACCGAGTTCGCCGCCCGCGATGGCACCTACTTCGGTTACGGCTACCAGGGCAATGGCGTGCAGATCACCGATGTCCGGCGAATGGCCGATTCGCTGGCGACCTCGCGGCTGCTCGACAGCACCGGCGAGCTGAGCCGGCTGCAGCAACTGTCGGTGATGTCCAGCCGCATCGACGTGCTGTTCTCGGAAACCGCAACCGGCATCAGCGCGCCGTGGTCGGGCTTTTTCGATTCGGTCAGTGCGTTGTCGTCCAACGCCGCCGGTTCGGCGGATCGCGAAAGCATGCTGGCGCAGGCCAATGCGCTGGCCACCCGCTTCCGGCAACTCGACTCGCATCTGGATTCGCTGGATGGCGAGGTCAACCAGGGGCTGGTCGCCGGGGTCAGTGAGGTCAACCGGCTGGCCACCGAAATCGCCCAGCTCAACGGCAGGATTGGCAGCAACAGCGCGCATGCCTCCGGCGATCTGCTGGACCGGCGCGACTATCTGGTCAGCCAACTGGTCGGCTTTACCGGCGGCAATGCAATTGCCCAGGACGGCGGCCAGCTCAATGTGTTCACCGCCGGTGGCCAGCCACTGGTGGTCGGCACCGCGGCCAGCAAGCTGGTCACCACCACCGATCCGTATCGGCCTGATCGGCTGCAGCTGGCACTGGAAACCAGCGGCCAGCGGGTCAACCTGGACCAGCGCGCGATGGGCGGACAGATGGGCGGCCTGCTGGAATTCCGCAGCACGGTGCTCGATCCTGCCCTGGCCGAGCTGGGCCGGATCGCAGTGTCGATGGCGCAGACCTTCAATACCGGCCACAAGGCCGGTGTCGATCAGTACGGGCAGATGGGCGCCGACCTGTTCAACATCCCCGCTCCGAGGGTGGCCGCCCATGCCGGCAACAGCGGCAGTGCGGTGGTCCAGGCCAGCGTCGCCGATCTTGCCAGCTTCACCGGTGGCAACGTTCTGCTGCGCTACGACGGCAGCGCGTGGCAGGCCAGCAATCCGGACACCGGCGCGGCGATTGCATTGAGTGGCAGTGGTACCGCCACCGATCCCTGGCAGGTCAATGGCGTCAGCCTGGTGCTGGCGTCGGGCACGCCGGCCACCAATGATCGTTTCCTGCTGCAACCCAGTGCCGGCGCCGCCGGCGCCATCAGCGTGGCAATCACCGACCCGGCGCGGATTGCCGCCGCCACGCCGGTCAGGAGCAGCGCCGGGCTGGGCAACACCGGCTCAGGCAAGCTGTCCGGCCTCGCTGTCAACGATGCCAGCAACCCCAGTCTGCGCGACAGCGTCGATATCGAATTCCTCGATGCCGGCCAGTACACCATCGACGGTGCCGGCCCGTTTGCCTACAGCGCCGGCCAGAGCATCAGCTACAACGGCTGGAGCATCACTCTGGATGCCGCGCCCGCGGCGGGCGACAGCTTCACCATCAGCGCGACCGGCGCCAACTCCAGCGACAACGGCAACGCGTTGGCGCTGGCGGCGCTGGACGATGCGCGCATCCTCAATGGCGGCTCGTTGACGCTGAACGGTGCGATTGGCGGCTTGACCACGATGGTCGGTTCGGCGGCACGCCAGGCGGACTATTCGGCCGAAGCGCAACAGGCCATCCAGGATCAGGCGCAGGCGGCGCGCGACAGTGTGTCCGGGGTCAATCTGGATGAGGAAGCCGCCGATCTGATGCGCCTGCAACAGGCCTACCAGGCGGCCGCGCAGATCGTCTCCGCCGCCGACAACACCTTCCAGACCCTGCTCAGTGCGGTGCGCCGATGAATAACCGTATTTCCACCAGCATGATGTACCAGCAGTCGGTCAGCACCCTGCTCGGCAAGCAGGCCAAGCTGGCCCATACCCAGCAGCAACTCTCCAGCGGACAGCGACTGGTCACCGCCAAGGATGATCCGGTGGCGGCTGGCACCGCGGTCGGGCTGGACCGCTCGCTGGCGCAACTGGAACGCTTCGGCGCCAACGCCAATGGCGTCCAGAACCGCCTGGGCCTGCAGGAAAACGCCCTGACCAGCGTCGGTTCGGCCATGGCGCGCATCCACGAGCTGACCCTGCAGGCCAACAATTCAGCCTACGGCGATGACAGCCGCCAGGCGATCAGCACCGAACTGAAAGCGATCAAGGCCGGACTGCTGGATCTGGCCAACAGCACCGACGGCAGTGGCCGTTATCTGTTTGGCGGCACCAGCGACGGCAGCGCCCCGTTTGCCCTGTCCGGCGGCGGCGTGGTCTACAGCGGCGACCAGACCCAGCGCCAGGTCGAGGTGGCGCCGGACATGTTCGTTTCCGATACCCTGCCGGGCAGCGAAGTGTTCCTGCGCATGGCCACCGGCGACGGCCGTGTCGATGGCCACGCCGACGCCGCCAATACCGGCACCGGACTGCTGATGGATTTCGCCGCTACCGATACCGGTGCCTGGAACGGCCAGCGTTACCAGATTGCCTTCACCGCCGCCGACAGCTACGAGATCCGCGACGCCGCCAATACGATCGTGGCGACCGGCAGTTACACAGCCGGCGATGGCATCAGTATCGGCGGCCTGCAATTGACGTTGCAGGGCCAGCCAGCAGCAGGTGACCGTTTCGAAATCGGCCCGGCCGGCACACGCGACATCTTCAGCACGGTGCAGAACCTCATCGATACGCTGGCAAGCAATCCAACCACCGACGCCCAGCGCACCGCGATGCAGAACAGCCTGCAAAGCGCACTGCGCGACATCGGCACCGCGCAGGAAAAGATGATCGACGCGCGCGCCAGCGGCGGCGCGCAGCTGGCCGCCATCGACACCGCCGCCAGCCTGCGCGAAGCCAACAGCGTCACCCTCAAGGGCACGCTGTCGTCATTGCGTGATCTGGACTGGGCCGAAGCCATCGGCCGCTACAACCTGGAAAACACCTCGTTGCAGGCAGCGCAGACCATCTTCATGCAGATGCAGTCGATGTCGCTGTTCAAGATGATGGGCTGAGGCCGGCACGCATACGGTGCCGGCCGTCCCGCGCCTCAAGCCGCGCTCGTTCAGAACGCGACAATCACGGCTTCCGTGCAGCCGAGCCTGCGCTGCTGCGCAGGTAGCGGTTCAGGCCGCCATCAGCCGGTCCGACATCGACTCGGCCATTTCGCGCCACATCGGCAGCTGGTGCAGCACGCCCAGCGAGGACAGATAGGCTTCGTCGACCGGCTCGTTGCTGGCCAGCGCGCCGGCCACGTGGACGGCACCCGGCACCCAGAAACTGCGCAGGCTGGAACGCTGCGGCTGGCGATGGAACGCCACCGCTTCGACGATCGGCATCGGCAGGCCCCACAGACCCAGCAGGTAGGCACCGGCTTCGGTATGGCCGGGACGTTCGTCCGGCTGCGCGCCACTGACCACGGCATCGCGCTCGTTGCGCACGCCCGGCAACAACAGCCCGATGTCGGCCAGCAGGGCCGCGGTCGCGCCCAGTTCGGAACTGGTATGCGGCAGGATCTTGGCCGCCAGCCGCGACGCCAGCAACGCCCTGCTCTGCAGCGCCGCACGATCGACATGGCTGCCGGTCTTGATCGAGAACACTTCGCTGGCCAGCACCAGGTCGCGCAGCGTGGCCAGGCCCAGTCGCGTCACCGCCGCCCGCAGGTCGGTGATAGCGCGGCCATTGGAGAAGTACGCCGAGTTGCACAGTTGCAGCACCTTGGCGGCGATTGCCGGATCCGCGGCAACCATCTTGGCGATGTCATGGCTGCTGCCTTCATCGTCTTCCAGTGCGCGGGTCAGGGCGAAATACAGGTGAGGCGGTGATGGCAGGTGTTCGACCCGGCCGATGGTGCGGCGCAGGCGCGGGCTGTCCAGCAGGTCGCGCAGTTCTTCCAGGCTGTGGATCGCTTCCAGCACGGTTTCCGAGGCCAGCGGCAACGGCAGGAAACGATGTGCCACACCGATCAGCTTGACCGGCGGTGCCGAGCCACTGTCGACACCTTCCATCAGCGCGATGCGGATGGTCTCCGGGCGCAGCGTGCGGATCTGTCCGAGCAGGGTCGACGGCGGCAGGTCCGGCAGCGTCGGTCCGGTGATGACCACGTCGATCGGCGAATTGGCTACCGCGAAGATGGCGGCATTGCCATCGGCAACCATTTCCACCTTCCACTCGTCGCCCATGTCGCCCAGGTAGTCGCCCAGATCGGCGGGCAGGCAGCCCACCTCGCCCACGTAAAGAATTCGCAAGACACTTCCCCTTGAACCAGCTGGTTATGAAAAGTCGTCGCCGGCCACCATCAGCACGCAACAACGCTGACCGGGTTGTCGGCCTGGCTTGCACATTCTTGAACCCGACTTGCGCGATCTGGGCAGTGCTTCACATTCCTGCGCAGGCCAGCGGTTGCGGTGCGCCCAGCCGGGCCAGGTGTTGCAGCAGATGAGCCAGGGTGACCACGTCCTGCAGGTTGTGCGCGATCACGCGATTCAGCAGTTCCGAAGAGCCGCCGCGCAGGTAACCCAGCCACGCCGCCGGCGCTTCCGAACCGGGCAGATCGTCTTCGCGCAGGATGCCCAGCGCCTGCCGCTCGATGGTCGCCAGCCGGCAGTTTTCCCAGACCCCGCGATAGCGTTTGCGGGTCGGGAACAGCAGATCCAGATGCGCCAGCGCCGGCAACGGGCTGTGCTTGCGGGCCAGGCGGTAGCGGGTGTTGAGCAGCGGCGCGTCGTAGCAACGCCCGTTGTAGCTGATCAATCGCGTCTGTGTCGTCAGCCAGCTGGCGAAGGTATCCAGCAGATCGCTTTCGGCCGCCATCCGGGTCATCAGCAGTTGCCGCACGCGCAGTCCGCCGGCATGGAAATCCGATGCGCCGATCATGAACGCACGGGTGCCGGTGCCGCCGGCCAGCCCGGTGGTTTCGGTATCGAAAAACATCAGCTCGCCGGTGTCGATGGCGCGCCCCTGCAAGGCCTTGTCGCCGGCAAATCCGCCATCCAGTTGCGGCGGCAATGGCGACCACGGCAGCCAGGTCTGCAGCAGTCGCAAGCCATCGGCGATTTCCTCGCCGGGCAACCCGCGCTGGCTGGCGTCCGCCTGACGGGGCGGTGCCTGCGCGGCGTGGCGTACCCGCAGCAGACTGCGCAGGCGCGCCACCTGTTGCCGGGTATCCTGCGCCGACGTGGGCGTGGCCGCGACGCCGGCCTGCTGCTTCAACCGCTTCAGTTTTTCCAGGCTGATGCTCATGCGTCCAGCAACAATCCCAGTACCTGGTTGGCCAGTTGCTTGGGCGTGGCCGCTTCGGCGTGTTCCTCGGCCGCCAGGATCGGGCCGACGCAGGCCGGGCACCCAGCGCGGCAGGCGCAGCTCTGGACCAGCTGATGGGCGCGTGCCAGCAACTCGTGCTGGCGGTGCCACAGTGGTTCGCTCAGGCCGATGCCGCCGGGGTAGTTGTCGTACAGATAGAGCGTCGGTACGAAATGATCGCCCTGCCCCGCACTCAGCAGCTGGCTGTCGCCGCCGCGGATCTGGCCACGGCCGTTGCCGTCGGCCAGCGCGAACCAGGCGCCATCGCCGTCACCGACCGCCTTCTGCAGATCGCGCCCTTCGGCCATCACCGACACCAGCGCGGCGATATGCAGAGCGTTGGCCGCGCCGAGGAATCCATCCAGCGCATGCTGGCGCGAGGTGAATGCGCCCTGCAACACCCGCGGTGGCAATTGCCACCAGACACTGGTGGTATGCATTTCCTGATCCGGCAGATTGACCGGGCCATAGCCGATGTTCTCGTGCGTGTAGTAACGGATCTTCTTGTAGCCGGCGACCCGCCGGACCACATGCACTTCACCGTGATGGCAAGTGCCGACCCCGGCCTGGCAGCCGTCGAACCGTTCCAGCACCTTGAGCCTGGTGTAGTCGATGGCGTCGGTGTAGTAATCGACATGGGTACGGGTGACGTAGGCCTTGCGGCCTTCCCAGTCCAGCCGCTCGACCTGGTACGGGGTCGACTGCACCATGTGGATCGCACCTTCGTACAGCATCAACGGCGCCGAGCTGAAATCGACCTCGGCGATGATGGTCTGGCGGCCATCGCTGCGATCCACCACCACGAAGTTGCCATCGGCTACCGCGCGCAGGCTGACCGCGTTGGCCGGATAGCTGTCGGCAATCCATTCGTAGCGCTCGCCTTCGCCATGGACGACGTTGTCTTCGGCCAGTAGTTCCAGGAATGGCGCCGGATCCACCGGTCCGTAACGTTCGCCTTTCAGGAACGGCAGTTCGAACGCCGAACAGCGGATGTGATCGAGCAGGATCATCGGCTGGTCCGGCGCAATCCGGGCGTGTTCGGGCGGGCTGTCGGCGAAGAACTCCGGATGCCGCACGATGTACTGGTCCAACGGTTGCGAGCTCGCGACCAGCACCCCCAGCGCCGCCTGCTGGCGCCGGCCGGCGCGGCCGAAGCGCTGCCAGGTGGCGGAAATCGAGCCCGGATAGCCATTCAGCACCACGCAGTCCAGGCTGCCGATATCCACCCCCAGTTCCAGCGCCGAGGTCGAGACGATGCCGTCAATCTGGCCGGCACGCATATCGCGTTCGGCCTGGCGACGCTCACTGGGCAGATAGCCACCGCGATAGGCACGGATGCGCGGGCGCTTGCGCGGATCATGATCGAACACATCCTTGAGGTACTTGGTCAGCACTTCGACCATGGTCCGCGACTGCGCGAACACCAGCGTCTTCAACCCGGCCTTGATCGCCAGCCGGGCGATGCGGTTGCTCTGCGAACGCGCCGACGCGCGCAGGCCCAGGTCCGGATTGACCACCGGCGGGTTCCACAGCAGCACCTGCTTCTCGCCGCTGGGTGCGCCGGATTCGGTGATCGCGCTGACTTCGGCCTCGATCAACGCCTCGGCGTGATCCTTGGGATTGCCGATGGTCGCCGAGCACAGGATGAACTGCGGGCTGACGCCATAGAACGCGCATACCCGCTTCAGCCGGCGCAGCACGTTGGCCACGTGCGAGCCGAACACCCCCCGGTAGGTATGCACTTCGTCGATGACCACATAGCGCAGGTTTTCAAAGAACTGCGCCCACTTGGTGTGGTGCGGCAGGATGGCCTGGTGCAGCATGTCCGGATTGCTGACCACGATGTCGCCGTGCAGGCGGATTGCCTGACGCGCATCGCCGGGGGTATCGCCATCGAAGGTGAACGCCTTGACCCCGAGTTCGCCAGCGGCGTTGATCTCCAGCAGTTCACTGACCTGGTCCTGCGCCAGCGCCTTGGTCGGAAACAGGTACAGCGCCTTGGCCCCGTCCTGCAACGCCGCCGCGACCACCGGCAGGGTGTAGCACAGCGACTTGCCGGACGCGGTCGGGGTGACCACCGCCACGTGCTCGCGGTTGCGGGCGCGCTGCCAGGCCTCGGCCTGGTGCGAATACAACTGCTCGATGCCGCGCTGGCGCAGCGCCGTTTTCAGTGGCTCGGGCAGATCGTCCGGCAGATCGCTGAAGCGTCCTTCCCGTCCCGGCACGCTGAACTGACCGGTGATCCGGTCGCCATATTTACGCGCCAGCCGCGCGGTCAGCTGGCTGCTGCCAACCGCCACCCGTGGCAACGGTGAGGTGGACTGATCCGCCACGTCCAGCTCGCTGCTGGCGGCAGTAAAAGGCAACAACGCAGGTCGGGGCATGGTAGTCGGCATCTTCGGCAACAGCGGCCATCTGAGCGCAACCGCGTCGCAACCGGTGAGACAGTGCTCGCGGCTGCGCGCTCCGCTTGCCCGGACCATGCCGTTCTGCCCCTTCCCCTGCGCGCGGGGGAAGGTTTGCAGGCCGGCGAAATCGAAAAAACTGGCCAGGCCCCTTCCCCCGCGCGCGGGGGAAGGTTGGGATGGGGGCAATTCCGGGTGCTACGGGCGAGGAGCCCGGGAATGCCTGGCTTGACGCGGGCCACGTGGCCTTCCCTGCCCCGTATTTCCTTGTCGATCTGCCCCTTCCCCTGCGCGCGGGGGAAGGTTGGGATGGGGGCAATTCCGGGTGCAACGGGCAAGGAGCCCAGGAATGCTTGGCTTAGCGCGGGCCGCGTGGCCTTCCCTGCCCTGTATTTCCTTGGCACCATATCGGAACGATGTCCGTGCCTGACCCGGCATGCATCCGCCCGCACCCATCAAGGAACGACAATGAAACGACTCCTGCTCGCCCTGGCACTCGTCGCCTTCGCCGGCCTCGCCATCGCCGGCGGCAAGAAAATCACCTACGCCGGCAAGGACCTCAAGGGCGCCAGCGTCGAATCACTGGTCATCAAATACGCCAAGGTCACCGGTGCCGAACTGCCCGATGATCTGAACCAGGTGATGATCGTCGTCGATGGCCGTCCACCGGCTATCGGCCACGTCCAGGGCGACGCCAAAATCAAGACCGCCAAGTCAGTCGAAGTGATGGGCCAGAGCCGCTCGGTGCTGGTCAATATCGTCACCAGGTAAACGACGCGCTGCTTGATGCACTGGTAGAGCGGAGCTTGCTCCGCTGCCTTCAGCCCGCCATGCGATTTGTATTGTCCAGCGCAGCAAGCTGCGCTCTACGTGTGGGAGACAGACATGAAAAAGCCCGGACTGGCCGGGCTTGTTGCAACTGGTGGGCGGGACAAGGTTGGAACTTGGGGTTCCACCCCGTTTCCACGGATGATTGGGTTAAGAGCCTAAAGGCCTCATCCTCAGCATCAAGTCTTCGCTGGATTAGCGGGTTGTGGAACCGCTCGATGTCGTCGAACACATCGGTCCTGGCTTCTGCCAGCGACAGGTAGCGTCGCCGATGGACCCGCTCGCGTTTGAGCTTGCCGAAGAAGCCTTCCGCTGCCGCGTTGTCGGCGCAGTGACCCACGTCGCTCATGCTGTTGACGATGTGGTTGTCTTTCAGGAACTGCTGGTATTCGGCGCTGGTGAACTGCGTGCCGCGATCCGAGTGCAAGATCACCTCGCTGCGACCCGGCCGTTGCCAGCACGCCATCATCACCGCCTTCAGCACCAAGTGCCGGTCTTGCACTGGCGCCATCGACCAGCCAACGACCTTGCCCGAGTACAAGTCAAGCACCGCGCACAGATACAGCCAGCCTTCCCCTCTGCGGATGTAAGTAATGTCCACGACCCACTTGGTGTTGGGCTCGTTGGCGGTGAAGTCGCGGGACAGATGGTTGCGCACAAAGGCCGGGCGAACGCCTGAAGGCTTGTACCGCCAGCGTCGCCGCTACGGCACACCAGCCAGTCCACCAGCCGTCATCGGCCGAGCCACCCGGTTGAGGCCGACGGTCTCGTCTTCGTAGCCCAACGTCTCGTGCATCCGCGGTGCACCCATGACGCCATCGCTGGCCGCGTGGTGCCCACGGATCTTCTCCAGAAATCGCATATTGTCGCGTGCGCGCGAACTGGACTGACGCCTGCACCAGTCGTGGGATCCGCTGGACGACAGCTTCAGGCACCGGCACATCAGCCGGATCGGGTACTGATCGCGGTGGCGCCGGATCGCCTCGTACCTCAGGACGATTCCTTGGCGAAGAACGCCGCCGCATCGCGCAAAAAATCCCGTGCCTTGGTCACTCGCGCCGACTGCCGCTTGAGGGCCAGGATCTCCTCGTCACGCGCAACACCGGCGCCTACGAAAGACTTCTTGCAATGCTTATCCAGCTCGCGGCGCCATCGCCACAACAAATTGGCTCCCACCCCCAAATCCTGAGCAATCTGGCTGACGTTGGCGCAGGGAAGCCGTATTAGTCCGACTGCTTCACGCTTGAACTCTTCGCTGAACTTCCTTCGCTGTGCCATAACACTCCCCCTGCCCTGTGATGAGGCTTCTTCGAAGTGTCCGTGTTAGCGGGATAGAACCCCATTCTTTCCTAGCAACGCAGTGAAAGTTGCGGACTGAACAATTTCTTCGAGTGTCATAGCCCACCCTTGTTTCACCTTAGTGTATTCTTTAAGTGACCGATTCTCATCGGGCAAGCAAAGTTCTCGCCTTAGAGTTCGCGGCCAAGTGTGTGCCAATATCCCATCACCGCGCGGAAGCGCACTCTGGAGAAGCCCATGATCGTGACATTTGTTGGTGGCCCGCTTAATGGGACACACGAGACCCGCGAGGATGTGCCTCAGCTGGTCACTGTCGACGGTGAAGGAGGTCCATTCGTATACGAACTTCGCCAGCAGTCGGGGGGCTCAACGGGGAATCGCCCCATTGAATGGCAGCACAGCACGTACGCCCCAAAGGGGATATCGATGATTGAGTTCTTCGAGCTAAGCCGTGCTGTACCACCGCCAGTGCACCTGTTCCTGTAAGGCAACCGCTTGGCTACCCCGGCTGAGTACTCGCGGCGCTTAAGCTCGTCCGCACCTGGGTGCGTGCCGTGTTCGGTGTGACGTCGTGGGCTGGTCGCATAGCCCGTGTAATTGGGCACTGAACTCGCAATCGTGCAATCGCTCCTGAGTAGCTTTCGAAACCTACTGGATAGAGGGTGGGCATCGGATCGGATCCGAGAGCAGGTTGCTGACGACCGTCTTCTGACTCAGTTCTTACGATACGTCCTACAGCCCTACAGGGGCGAACCAGTCACGCTTTTCCGGGGCGAGAATCAAGACAGGCTTTCGGCTGGCTCGATAGGATTCTGTTGGACTCCAGATTCAAAGGTTGCAGCGATGTTCGCCAGCGGCCTAAACGCCATGAGTAGCGGCGGCGCGCTCATAACGGCCACGTTCCGCGCACCGGCGATCATCAGTGAACCTAATGCACACAGCCGGTACTTGGGAGAATAGCAGTTCACCGTCCAGCCATTCGCGATAACTGATGTTCGCACGGTAGCCGTGTTTCCGCCGTTCTGACTCGCCGTTCGTCTAGCTGATACCGCTTCGCGGCCCAGCTAGCCTTAGTTGCTTGAACGTCCACTGGCAGAAAGTGCCTCAGCGGCTCATGTCATGAGCTCGGAGCAAGGTATCCAGGCTTCAGAGTTCAAGGGCTGGTCGACCTCGTTTGGCGACTTGATCAGTGCTCCGGATGACCTCAGATCTGTGACGGGAACTTTTGCGCTTGGGCCCCATCCGGCAGCCCAGCTAGCCCTGCTCGTCAGACGGGAACGTCAGCGTCCCTTCGGCGGCACCCAGTCCAGCAGTTACCTCGCTGGCTCCGACTCTAATCCGCGCACCGGGTCGCCATGGTTGGCTTTTTAGCCATGCTTCGTGCTGATCCGCAATTTCAGTCCTCAGCCGGTCGGCGTACCTTGCTGCCCAGAGTTCGACGCCGCGCCGACCAGCTTCGTAGCTCGTGCAATCGCGGACCTGCTTCGTATCGGGTAGGGGGTAGTCCAGCAGCGCAAACCACATGCCCCCGATTCGATCGATCAGACGGGCGACGGGTGAGATACCCAGCTTGTAAAGCACCTCCTGCCCCGGGTAGCCCGGATTGAGGGGTGACCACTTGAACTCTTCCGACATGGCGGCGCGCCTCCGCACGCCATCCTATCGATGGCCGGCTCACGGAATGACACAAATGCGGTCATGAACTCATCTTTACACCCCGCTGACCACGCTGGCGTATGTTGCACGCCAAAGCTCCGTCTTGGCCGGCGTATAGCCGCAGTAACGACCCACTCAGCGCCGAGGGGAACAAGCGCGAATGAACTCCCCGCCATACGCCGTAAATGTCAGCTGTCGCGACGTCTGCGTCTCGATCGTTGCGGGAAAATCACCGTACCTGTTGTGCCCGCTTTCTCGCAGCTCGCTTTCAGTCCAATCGTCGACGGCGAGCAAACGAAGCCTCAGCAGGTTATCGAGCCAAATGGCGGCACGATCAGGAGACGGCAGCTCGTGCTCTTCAGCAAAGCGTTCGAGCTGCGTCTCGAGAGGCAGGGTGCCGTTATTACCGTACTCACTCCACGTTTCAGTAAACAAAACTGATGCAGTCGAGTCGTTTAACAGTTGGAGTAGCTTTGCTTCTACGGGAGATAGCTGCTCGATGACGTACACATAGGACGGGTGAACTGAATTTTGAGTTCTCGAGTCCAAAGACTTGAGCAGAAGCTCGGCATACAGCTCACGATGACTCGGACTGTCTACTGACATGGCGATGTGATTGACCACGGGAATAGCAATCGACAGTGGTGGTGCGACGATTTCAGCATCAGGAATCTGCTTTAGCCGCTCTTCGACTTTGCGCGCCAGCCAGTCCTTTGATTGTTCATAACCCCAGTCAAGCAGTGCAACAGGGGTCAGTGCGACTTTCATCACAGCGCTCAATGCTTCACCGATGCGCTTTGCCGATGGCTGGACAATATCTCCATAGGCCAACCGCGCTAGCTCGACTGCTGCCTGCTCTGGTACGCCTTGCTCCCCCGACATCCTTATGCCCCGCTTCTTGCCGGCCACCAACGCTACTCCCCCTCCGCGCCCCTTTCAATGAGGGTGCGATCTCTTCGCCGGGGCTAGGCAGCTCGAATACTACTGCCGCGGGCGAAGGCCGACCGGGCGGCACTTCCGCTCACCATGACCGACACCGCATCGATCACGGGTCAGCCCTGCACACCGGCTCCGCATTGCTGGCCCCGCAAGGGACCGCTGCACCTCTCGCAGAGCCAACATCCCCAAAAAAAACGCCCCGATTGAGGGGCGTTTTCCATACATCTTCCACACTCAAACCGTGGAAGCAATTAAAAACGGCGTCACCCGTTGTTTTAATTGGTGGGCGGTACAAGGTTCGAACTTGTGACCCCTGCCGTGTGAAGGCAGTGCTCTACCGCTGAGCTAACCGCCCGAATAATCGGGCCGCAAATGGTAACGGGGAGGCGGTGTCCGGGTCAACGGTTTTTGCCAGCTGGCCGGCCTGCGCAGGCCAACTGGGGCTTGCGGCGGTCGCATCAGGCGTATTTGCTGGCCCACAATTCGCTGACCTTGGCCGGCGCCTTGAACGAGGCGCTGCTGGATGATGCCCAGAAATCGCGGAATACCGCGTGTTGGGGGGTGCTTTCGAGCAGTTCGCCACGCTTGAGGAACCGGTACAGCGCCGCCAGCGAGCGCACTTCGGTATGCGAGACCCGGCGCAGGATGTGTTCCGGCCCCAGTTGCTGCGGGTGTCCCAGCCCGGCCGCGCACAGCAGGTCGCGCAGCGCCATCAGGGTGTGGTTGTGGAAGTTCTCGACCCGCACCGATTTGTCGGCCACATCGAGCTTCTTCCAGCGTTTCGGGTCCTGGGTGGCGACGCCGGTCGGACAACGGTCGTTGTGGCAACTCTGGGCCTGGATGCAGCCAATCGAGAACATGAAGCCGCGGGCCGCGTTGCACCAGTCCGCGCCCAGCGCCATGGTCCGGGCGATGTCGAACGCACTGGTGATGTGGCCAGCCGCGCCCAGGCTGATCCTGTCGCGCAGATCCAGCCCGACCAGGGTGTTGTGGACCAGCAGCAGGCCTTCGTGCATCGGCACGCCGACGTGATCGATGAACTCGGCCGGCGCCGCGCCAGTGCCGCCTTCGGCGCCGTCGACGACGATGAAGTCGGGCAACAGGCCGGTTTCATGCATGGCCTTGGCAATGGCGAACCATTCCCACGGATGGCCGATGGCGAGCTTGAAACCGGTGGGTTTGCCGCCGGACAGCTCGCGCAGGCGGGCAACGAACTGCAGCAGTTCGATCGGGGTCGAGAACGCCGAGTGCTGCGACGGCGACACGCAGTCGCGGCCGGCCGGCACGCCGCGGGTCAGGGCGATTTCCTCGCTGACCTTGGCCGCCGGCAGCACCCCGCCGTGACCGGGCTTGGCACCCTGCGACAGCTTGATCTCGATCATCCTGACCTGTTCCAGCTGCGCGTTCTGCTGGAAGCGCTGCTCGTCGAACTTGCCGTGTTCGTCGCGGCAGCCAAAGTAACCGGAGCCGATTTCCCAGACCAGATCGCCACCGTTCTCGCGGTGGTACGGCGAGATCGAACCCTCGCCAGTGTCGTGGAAGAAGTTGCCGCGGCGTGCGCCGGCGTTGAGGGCGCGGATGGCGTTAGCCGACAACGCACCAAAACTCATCGCCGAGATATTGAACACGCTGGCCGAATACGGCTGCGAGGACTGGCTGCCGATGCGGATGCGGAAGTCATGCGAATCGACGCTGGTCGGCACCATCGAATGGTTGATCCATTCGTACTGCAGCCCGTACATGTCACGCTGGCTGCCGAACGGGACCACGTCCATCACCCCTTTGGCGCGCTGGTAGACCAGCGAGCGCTGCTGGCGCGAGAAAGGCACTTCGGCCAGATCACCTTCGATGAAGTACTGGCGGATTTCCGGGCCGACCGATTCCAGCCCGTAGCGGAAATGCGCCAGCACCGGATAGTTGCGACGCAAGGTGCTGCGCTTCTGCAAGACATCCCAGGTACCCAGCGCGGCGATGCTGCCGAACAGGGCCACGCCCCACCCCCACTGCGGCCATTGCAAGCACAGTGCCAGGGAAATTGCGGTCAGCAGCAGGCTGAGCGCGTAGGCTAGGTAGCGACTCATCGCGTTCCTCGCTGTTTGTGGAGCGGTCGTCTGCCAGTGACTGGCATTGCGCTCGGTGAAGTGGTGCCCGGGACCGGAATCGAACCGGTACGGCCTTGCGGCCGGCAGATTTTAAGTCTGATGCGTCTACCAATTTCGCCACCCGGGCGTGACGATAGCCTGCCTGATGCGCCGCCGATTGCAAAGCCGCGCCGGACAAAACAAAGCCCGCGTAAAGCTACGCGGGCCTGAAGTGTACATGACACCAAATCGTTGGAGGCCTGGGTCGGAATTGAACCGGCGTACGCGGCTTTGCAGGCCGCTGCATGACCACTCTGCCACCAGGCCGACGAGGTCGTTGCGCAAGCGTCGCGCAATTGCCATCTTGATTCAACCGCCGCTGCCACTGGAGTGGCCACCGAGGCTTGCAAACTGGAGCGGGAAAAGGGACTCGAACCCTCGACCCCGACCTTGGCAAGGTCGTGCTCTACCAACTGAGCTATTCCCGCATTGAATTTTGGAGGCCTGGGTCGGAATTGAACCGGCGTACGCGGCTTTGCAGGCCGCTGCATAACCACTCTGCCACCAGGCCGGTGTTCGGCCGCCCTGGCAGTTGCCCTGGCGTCCACGCCCTTGCAGGCGCTTGAAAAACAAAACCCCCGCGAGGGGGCATGTTCGCGAAACCTTTTTCGAATCCGGACTTCAGTGGCCGGTTTCTGCGAAGGACTCGCAATGTCTGGAGCGGGAAAAGGGACTCGAACCCTCGACCCCGACCTTGGCAAGGTCGTGCTCTACCAACTGAGCTATTCCCGCGTCGTGAGATGCGAAATTTTAGCGGCATCTCTGGAACTGTCAACTGCTTTTTTCTCATCCGCCTGCAACGTGGGCCACGCTGCAATCAGATATTGGATGCCGGACCACAGGGTCAGGATTGCCGCTACCGCCAGCAACCAGTCGCCAATATGGAAGATCCAGTCACCCAGCCAGATTTCCTGGCGGGTCATTATACCGGGCGTGGCTGAATACAGCAGGCAGCCCAGTGCCACCATCTGCACGATGGTCTTGATCTTGCCGATGCTGGCGACCTTGACGGTGGCGCGCTGGCCGAGTTCAGCCATCCATTCGCGCAGCGCCGATACCGCGATTTCGCGGCCGACGATCACCGCCGCCCAGATGGTCATCCAGATGGTCGGATTGTCCTGCACGATCAGGAACAGCGATACCGCCACCATCAGTTTGTCGGCCACCGGGTCCAGGAATGCACCAAATGCCGAGTACTGGTGGTAGCGGCGGGCAATCCAGCCGTCCAGCCAGTCGGTCACCGCCGCCAGCACGAACACGACCGCGGCGGCCAGATTGGTCCACTTGTACGGGAGGTAGAACACCAGCACCAGTACCGGTATCAGCACGATACGCAGCAGGGTGAGCCAGGTGGGGACCGTCAACTTCATCAGGGATTACTCGCTTCCAGCGGTGGGGGTGGGCAGCCCGTGCAGGTTAGCGTAGATCCGCTCGGCGAGCGCGGCATTGACGCCGTCCACGCGGGCGATTTCATCGACACCGGCCGCTTTCAGGCCGGCCAGGCCGCCAAAATGCCTGAGCAGGCTGGCGCGTCTACGCGGGCCGATGCCGGGGATATCCTCCAGCTTGCTGGTCATGCGCGCCTTCTGGCGCTTGCCACGGTGGCCGGTGATCGCGAACCTGTGTGCCTCATCTCGCACTTGCTGCACCAGCTGCAAGGCCGGTGAAGCCGCGCCAGGACGCACTTCGCGGCCGTCCTCCATTACCAGCGCCTCGTGCCCTGCCCTGCGCTCCTCGCCCTTGGCCACGCCGACCAGCACCACGCTGGTGACGCCGAGGTCGGCCAAAGCCGCCTTGGCCTGGGCTAGCTGCCCGGCACCGCCGTCTATCAGCAGCACGTCGGGTAACACGCCCGGCTTGTCATCAGTATGTTCCTCCACCGCGCGGCGGAACCGGCGTTCGATGGCCTGGTGCATGGCCGCATAGTCATCACCCGGCGTGATGCCGGTGATATTGAAGCGGCGGTACTGCGAGCGCACCGGTCCGGCGGCGTCGAACACCACGCACGAGGCAACCGTGGCCTCGCCCATGGTGTGGCTGATGTCGAAGCACTCGATCCGCCTGGCCGGCTCTGGCAGGCCCAGCAACTGCTGCAGGGCTTCGCTGCGCGCGGTCTGGGCACTGCGGCTGGTGACTTCGCTGACCAGTGCGATCTCGGCGTTGCGGCGGGCCAGCTCCAGATAGCCGGCACGCTCGCTGCGCACGTTCCACTTCAGTTGCACCTTGCGCCCGGCCGATTCGGCCAGCGCTGCTTCAATCAACTGGCTGTCGGGGATTTCCCGGTCCATGATGATTTCACGTGGCGGCGTCTGTTCGATGTAGTACTGCGAGACAAACGCGCCCAGCACTTCCTCGGCGCTTTCCTCGCCGTTGGTCTTGGGGAAAAACGTCCGCGTACCCAGGTTGCGACCATCACGGAACGCCAGCAGCAGCACGCAGGCGGTACTGCCCTGCATCGCGCAGGCCAGCACGTCCAGGTCGGCGGCGTGGCCATCGACGTACTGGCGCGACTGCAGGGTCCGGATCAGCGAGACCAGATCGCGCAGGCGCGCGGCTTCCTCGAACTCCAGCGCGGCGCTGGCCGCTTCCATCCGGTCGCTGAGTTCGGTGGTCAGTTCGTCGCTGCGGCCCTCCAGCAACAGCCCGGCCTGGCGCACCGATTCGGCATATTGATCGGCACCGACCAGATCCACGCACGGCGCGGTGCAGCGGCCGATCTGGTATTGCAGGCACGGCCGGGTCCGGTTGCGGAACACGCTGTCCTCGCAATTACGGATCTTGAACAGCTTCTGCATCAGGTTGAGGGTTTCGCGCACCGCCCAGGCACTGGGATACGGGCCGAAATAGCGCCCGGGCACCGCGCGCGGGCCGCGATGGAAGGCTATCCGCGGCCATTGCTCGCGGGTCAGCAACACATACGGGAAACTCTTGTCGTCGCGCAGCAGCACGTTGTAGCGCGGCATCAGCGACTTGATCAGCTGGTTTTCCAGCAGCAGCGCCTCGGCCTCGGTGCGGGTCACGGTGACATCCATGCGCGCGACCTGCGAAAGCATCGACAGCGTCCGCGGCGACTTCGGGCTGTTGCTGAAATAGCTGGCCACGCGCTTGCGCAGCGCACTGGCCTTGCCGACGTACAGCAGGCTGTCATCGGCCGCGTACATGCGATAGACGCCAGGCGCGGTGCTCAGGCTGGCGGCGAACGCCTTGCCGTCAAATTGCGGAAGCTGCTCAGCAGGCGGGTTTCGGGTACCACTCATTATTCTTCGATGGGGACATGACTCAGTTCGCCACTGGCAATATCGTAACGGACGATGGCATGGGCATCGGTTTCGGCAATCCACACCGCACCGGCGGCCACTGCCAGTCCGGTCGGTGAATGCAGCGGTCGTGGCAGTTCGATGGTCTTCAGCTCGCCACCGCCCAGGCGCAGGCTGCGCAGGCTGCCATTGCCGGTGTCGGCGATCCACATCTGCGGCGACCCCGGCTGCAAGGCGATGCCCTGCGGGTGCTGCAGCCGCGCCGATTCACGCGGACCATCCTGGGCGCCGAATTCCCACGGCCCCTTGCCGGTGACCGTCTGCACGGTGTCACTGTTCAACTGCAGGCAGCGGATCGCCGAGCCCAGCGCGTCGCAGACATACAGCACCTGTTGCACCGGCGCCAGCGACACCGGCTGGGCGAAGGCGGCCAGCCTGGCATGGCCGTCGCGAACGTCCAGCGCACCGGCGCCGGCGCGATGGCGCAACTCCCGGTTGCCCAGCCCATAGCTCCAGATGCTGTTGTCGCCCGACATCGCCAGATAGACCTGGTTGTTGACCTCGGCCACCGCCAACGGCTGGTTGAGGGCGACATCGCGCGGATGATTGACCACGCCCTCGGTCGGACGCCCGGCACGGCCATTGCCGCACAGGGTATCGACCATCCGGGTCGGCAGGTTGATCCGGCGCAGCGCGTGGTTGCCGGCGTCGGCGACATACAGCGATTCGCGCGCCAGGGCCAGGCCCTGCGGGTTGTTGAAGGCCGCCTGGCCAAGGTCGCCGTCGATGAAATCGGCCGCGCCCATGCCGAACTGGCGGATGACGCGGCCAGCGTGGGTGCATTCGAGCACGCGGTGATGGCCGCTGTCGGCCACGAACAGGCGCTCGGCGGTGGCGACCAGGCCGGACGGGAACAGCAGCGGCAGGCGTGGCTCGGGATTGGCTTCGCGCGGAATCCGCATGTCGTCATCGGTGGCCGGCTGCAGGCCGTCACACAAGGCGGCCACGCCACGTTCCAGTTCCGGCAGGCCATCGACACCCACCAGTCGATGCCGCACCTGGCCTTCGGCATCGATCAGCAGCACCGTCGGCCAGGCGGTGATGCCGTATTGCTGCCACGCCTGCCAGTCGCTGTCATGCGCAATCGGAAACCGCACCCCCTGGCGGCGTAGCTGCTTGAGCACGCGCTGCGGTACCCGTTCGCTGTCGAACCGCGGCACGCTGATGACCAGCGTCTGCAGCCGGCCCAGATAGCGCGACTGCAGCAGCGCCAGTTCGGCCAGCCGTTGCCCGCACCAGGCCGAGGCGGCGTTGACGAACGCCAAGGCCACGATCCGGCCACGCTGCTCGTGCAGGCTGCCACCGGGCGCATTGAGCCAGGCCAGGCCTTGGGGAAGTTCGGGAGCCATCGTGTCAGTCATCATCGTCCCTGATTATGCCGCAGAGTCACTTTTGAGAAAGGCGTGCGACCGCCGCTGATGCGGCTGAATCAACCAGTCGCCAGACATGCTGGAAATCCTCGGCCTGGCCGGTGTACGGATCCGGGATGGCGCCGTCGGCCAGCACCCCGGCCCAATCCAGCAGCAGCACGACCTTGTGCGCGGTGCCAGCCGGGGCCAGCCGCCGTACATCCTTCAGGTTCTGCTGGTCAGCACACAGCAGCCAGTCGAAATCATGGAAATCCGATGGCCGCAGCTGGCGTGCGCGCAGATCGCTGATATCGACCCCGTGGCTGCGCGCACAGGCGACCGCGCGCCGGTCCGGCGCCTGCCCCGCATGCCAGTCGCCGGTGCCGGCCGAGTCGATCTCGACCCGGTCGCGCAGGTGCGAACGCTGGATATGGGCGCGCAGCGCGCCTTCGGCCATCGGCGAACGGCAGATGTTGCCCAGGCAGATGACCAGCAGCTTCATGCCTGACCCAGCAGCTGTGCCTCGGCGCGAGCCAGGTCTTCCGGCGTGTCGACGCCGGCGGGGAACGCTGATGGCGCCAGCGCCACCGCGATGCGATGGCCGGCTTCCAGCACCCGCAGCTGTTCCAGCGATTCCACCTGCTCCAGCTGCCCCGGCGGCAAGCGGGTGAAACAGCGCAGGAAGCCGGCCCGATAGGCGTAGATGCCGATATGCCGCAACCACTGGCCGGCAGACGGCAGTTGTTCGCGACTGCTGGCAAAGCCGTCGCGATGCCACGGAATCGGCGCGCGGCTGAAATACAGCGCATCACCATTGGCCGCGCGCACCAGCTTGACCGCATTCGGATCGAACAGGGTCTGCGCATCACTGACCGGGGTCGCCAGCGTCGCCATCGGCGCGCCACTGTCGAGCAATGCCCGGGCCACGGCGCGGATGCCATCGGCCGGGGCAAAAGGCTCATCGCCCTGCAGGTTGACCACGGCCACGTCATCACCCCAGCCAGCAATGTCCGCGCATTCGGCCAGCCGATCGCTGCCGGAGGCGTGATCCGGCGAGGTCATCGCCACCTCGACCCCACTGCCCTGCAATGCATGCGCGATGCGCGGATCGTCGGTGGCCACCCAGACCTGGCGGGCACCGGCCTGCAGCGCGCGCCGTGCCACGTGCAGCACCAGTGGATCACCACCGAGCAGACGCAACGGCTTGCCGGGCAACCGCGAGGCGGCGTAGCGCGCCGGGATGGCGACCACGAAATCGCCAGCACCCGCCTGGCTGTCGTCACTCATTGCGATCCCCCTCCTCCACGTCCGTACTCCGCTTGCCGCCGCTGCCACGCCGGCGCAGCTTGTCCAGTTTGTCGAGCAGGGCGACCCAGAAGGCTTCCGGCAACTGCGCGCTGATCGGCACGCTGAAATACCAGTCCTTGGCCAGGCCGGCGCACTTGACTGCGTCTTTTTCGGTCATCAACACCGGCAGCTCGCTGCCGAACTCGAAGTCGCGCGCGCTGTAGGCATGATGGTCGTCGAATGCGTGCGGCACGACCGCTATCCCCCGTCCGCGCAGCATGTCGAAGAAACGCGGTGGATGGCCGATGCCGGCCACCGCGTGCACGCGCTGGCCAGCGAACGAGGCCAGCGGTCGCGAGCGCCCGCCATGCAGCGGCAGTGCCGCGTCGCTGGCCAGTCGCATCGGCCATTCGCCAAAGCCCGGCTCGCCACCATTGACGACCCGGAAGTCGCACCGCTGGCCGCGCTCGACGGGTTCGCGCAGAGGCCCGGCCGGCAGCAGCTTGCCGTTGCCGTAGCGGCGCTCGCCATCGATCACTTCCACTTCAATATCGCGTTGCAGGCGGTAGTGCTGCAGGCCGTCGTCACAGACCACCACGTCGCAGCCGGCGTCGGCCAGCGCGCGTGCCGCCGCGACCCGGTCGCGATCCACCCGCACCAGCGCGCCGGTCTGGCGCGCGATCAGCACTGGTTCGTCGCCGCCCTGGGCCGGGCGGGTGTTGGCGTCGACCCAGGCCGCCTGATCCGGCTGCTGGCGTCCGTAGCCACGGCTGGCCACGCCCGGCGTGTAACCGGCCGCGCGCAGGCGCTGCACCAGGGCGATGGTCAGCGGCGTCTTGCCGGTGCCACCGACGGTGATGTTGCCGACCACCAGCACCGGTACCGGCACGCGTACCGAGCGTCGCCAGCCGGAATGATAGGCGCGCACGCGCAGGGCGATGACGGCGGCGTACAGGCGTGACAGCAGCCGCATGTGCCAAGGCACCGGGAAACCATCAAACCAGTAACGCGGCGGCGTCCTGCGCTTGCTGCTCACCCGATCTCGCCCTCGCGGAACTGCATCTGGTGCAGATGCGCGTACAGCCCACCACGCGCCAACAGCTCGGCCGGGCTGCCCTGCTCGACCAGCCTGCCCTGATCCAGCACCAGCACCTGATCGGCATGCTCGATGGTCGACAGACGATGGGCGATGACCAGCGTGGTGCGATCGGGCATCAGTTTTTCCAGCGCGTTCTGGACCAGGCGCTCGGACTCGTTGTCGAGGGCGGCGGTGGCTTCGTCCAGGATCAGGATCGGTGCGTCCTTCAACATCGCCCGTGCAATCGCCAGGCGCTGTCGCTGGCCGCCGGAAAGGCGATTGCCCTTGGTGCCGACCGATGCCTGCAGGCCTTCGGGCAGTTGCTCGACGAACTCCAGTGCATTGGCGCCACGGATGGCGTCGTCGATGGCCGCGGCCTCGGCCGCGCCCATTTCACCATAGGCGACGTTGGCGGCGATCGAACCATCGAACAACACCACCTGCTGCCCGACCAGCGCGATCTGCCGGCGCAGGTCAGCCAGGGTGTAATCACTGATCGGGTAACCGTCGAGCAGGATCTCGCCGGCTTCTTTTTCGTAGAAGCGTGGAATCAGCTTGATCAGGCTGGATTTGCCGCTACCGGAACGGCCGACAATCGCGGTGACCGTGCCCGGCCGTGCGGTGAAGCTGATGTCCTCCAGAGCCGGCCGTGTCTGGCCGGGGTAACGGGCACTGACATGGCGGAACTCGATCAGACCATTGGCGCGTTGCAGATGGCGTTGGCCGGCATCGACTTCGTCCGGCGCGTCCAGGACGGTGAACAGGCGCTCGGCCGACGCGACCCCGCGCTGCATCATGTTCTGCACGTTGGTCAGCTGCTTCATCGCCGGGATGATCCCGATCATCGACACCATCAGCACGATGAAATCACCGGCGCTGAGGCGGCCGGCCTGGGCTTCACGCCCGGCAATCAGCAACAATGCCGCCAGCCCTACAGCGCCCATGAACTGGACGGTGGCCGAGGAAATACCCTTGGTCGATTCGACCTTCATTGCCAGCCGCAGATTGTTGTCGGCTAGGCCGCGGTAGCGCTCAAGCTCCATCGCCTGGGCGCCGTAGATCTTGACTTCCTGATGACTGGACAGGGTCTGGTCGGCGGACTGCAGCAACGCGGCGCTGCTTTCCTGGATGCGATGGCTGATGCGCCGGTAACGCTTGGCGACCTTGTCCATGATCCAGGCCAGTGGTGGCGCCAGCACGACGATGGTCAAGGTCACCTGCCAGCTGTGCCACAGCATCACCCCAACCAGCACGATGACCTGCAGCGATTGCTGGATGACCACCTTGGCCGCATCAACCGCTGCCTGCGACACCTGGTCGCTGTCCGAGCCCAACCGCACCAGCATTGACGGTACCGGCTCGTTGTCGAAGCGCGAACCCGGCAACCGCAGATACTTGCCCAGTACCTTCACCCGCAGATCGCGGGCGATGCTGCGGGCGGCACGGCCCATGCTCATGTCGGTGGTGTAGCCAGCCGCGCCGCGCACCAGGAACAGGCCGAGGATGGCCAGCGGCAACCAGATCGCCACCTCCGCATTCTTCTCGATGAAGGTGACGTTGGTGATCGGCTTCATCAGACTGGTGAACGCACCGCTGGCCACGGCTTCCACCAATGCCCCGACCAGCGCCAGCAGCAACAGCCCGCGATACGGCTTGGCGAAACCAATCAGGCGCCTGTAGGTCTGCCAGTGCGATGCTTCAGTTGACTGGCGGTCAGCGGTACTCAAGGCTTCACCTCCGGTGCGGTGGCGATGTTGACCTTGTGGAAGCCAAGTTGCCCCAGCGCATCCAGCGCGGTCACCACCGCCTGGTGCGGGGTGCGCGCATCGGCCCGCAACAGCACCGGTCGCTGGCGGTCGCGGCCGGCTACCGCCGACAAGGTCTGCTTCAGGGCATCGATGTCGGTGCGCAGGACTTCCTGGTCATCGACGAAATAATGGCCGTCGGCATTGACCAGCACGCTCAGCGCACGTGCCTGCGCGGCGACCGGCTCGCCGGTGGCGCTGGGCAGCTGCAGCTGCAGCATCGAGCGGCTGTCGAACGTGGTGGTGACCACGAAGAAGATGATCAGGACAAGGATCACGTCGATCAGCGGCACCAGATTGAGTTCGGGCTCTTCGTGGGCTCGGTCGTCACGTATGCGCATGGGCGGCTCAGGCGTTGGCCGGGACGGCGGTCGCCGCGACGGGGCCACGCACCGGCGCGCGCGATGGGCGCGCTTCCAGCGCATCGACCAGCGCGGTGGCTTCTTTTTCCATCTCGATGACGTAACCGCTGATGCGGCCGCGGAAATAGCGATAGAACATCAGCGCCGGAATCGCCACGATCATGCCGGTGGCCGCGCACACCAGTGCCTTGCCGATGCCGCCGGCCAACTGGTTGACGTCGCCGACGCCGCTGTCGAGGATGCCCAGGAACATCTGGATCATGCCAACCACGGTCCCCAGCAGCCCCAGCAGAGGGCCCGCCGAGGCGATGCTGCCGAGCGTGTTGAGGAATTTTTCCATGCGGTGGACCACATGCCGGCCAGTGTCCTCGATGCGCTCGCGGATCTGCTCGCGCGGGCGGTTGCGCACGTCCAGCGCGGCGGCCAGTACCTCACCCAGCGGCGAGGTGCGGCGCAACGACTCGATATGGGCCGGCTCCAGCTGGCCACGGGTCGCCCAGTTGCGTACTTCCTGGCCCAGTCCCGGCGGCAGGACTTCCTTGCGCCGCAGCGTCCAGAAGCGTTCGACGATGATCGCCAACGCCAGCACCGCCAGCAGCAAAAGCGGAATCATGGGCCATCCACCGGCCTTGACCAGTTCCAGCACGTTCAGTCCTCCGGCGCGTCCGGCCGTGTGTTGTCGGGCCGATAGGATAGCCCAGCTGCCTGCCGTCGCCGCACCGCATCCCACAATCGCCGCCGATGCGCGCGGTTTTCACGTAGCTGCAGGCCCTGCGCCGACAACCAGACCCGCAGCGCACCGGCGCTGGAGGTGTCCAGTACCTCGGCGCCGGCACGCTGCCAGCGTTGGACCACCGCAGCTTGCGGATGGCCGAAGCGATTGCCGTGACCGCTGGATACCAGGACCAGCCGCGCCTGCGTGGCCCTGACAAACGCCGGCTGCGACGAGCTGGCGCTGCCGTGGTGTGCAGCCACCACTACATCGGCACGCACGTCCTCAGGGCCGCGTCGCAACAGATCCCGCTCGATCACTTCACCGATGTCACCAGTCAGCAGTGCCACGCCATGCGCGGTCTTGATGCGCAGCACGCAGCTGGATTCGTTGCGCAGATACGGAAAGTGTGGCGGAGGATGCAGGAAGCGGAACTCGACGCCATCCCAGCGCCAGCCAACGCCCGCCTGGCACGGCGTCTGGACCGGCAGTGGCGAGCCCAGCGGTCCGAGCGTCGCCGCCACCGGGTAGACCGCGCTGACCGCCACCAGGCCTCCGGCATGGTCGGCATCGGCGTGACTGTGGATCAGCTTGTCCAGCCGGCGCACCCCCAGCGCATGCAGGGTCGGCACCACTACCCGTTCGCCGGCGTCGAAGCCGTCCCTGACCGCCGGACCAGCGTCGTACAGCAACGTATGGCCGGCGGTGCGCACCAGCACCGACAAGCCCTGGCCAACATCCAGCACCACCAGCTCGGCCTCGCCAGCCCGCGGCAGCTCGCGGTCCGGCCATAGCAGCGGCAGCCACAGCAGGCTGGCCAACGCCTTGCCCGGTACTCCGCGCGGCAGCGTCCACCAGAACGCGGCCAACAACGCCAGCGGCAGCGCCCAGCGACCGGCTTGTGGCAGCCACCACAACGCTGCCGGCGAGCGGGCCATCCACGCAAACAGGTCCCAACTGGGCTGGAAGCATGCCGCGGCGGCGCGCCAGGCCCACTCGCCGCTGCCGCCATGGATGACTTCCAGCGCGGTCCCCAGCAATGACAGCGGTACTACCACCAGGCTCCACCACGGAATCGCCAGCAGATTGGCCCCTATCCCGACCGCCGAGGCCTGGCCGAACAAAGCGATGGTCAGCGGCAACAGCCCCACCGTGGCTACCGCCTGCGCCGACAGGAATCCCCGCAGCCAGTGTTGTGGTCCGTCCGGCAGACACCACGCCAGCCAGGCCACGCCGGCAAAGCTGAGCCAGAAACCGGCCGTCAATACCGACAACGGCGCCAGCAACAAGATGACGCTCATCGCCAGGCCGAGTGCGTCCATGACGGCCAACGGCCGCCGCCAGCTGCGGGCAATGACCACCACCAGCAGCATCGCCACCGTGCGCAACGCCGGCAGGCCGAAGCCGGCCACGCCGGCATATACGCTGGCTCCGACCACCGCCGCCCAGCCCAGTACCTGTGGCAACGGCAGATACCGCATCAACGACGGAAACGCCCGCCACACCAGCCCGACCAGCAACGCGAATGCCGCGGCCACCAGTCCGACATGGAAGCCGGAGATGGCGATCAGGTGGGTCAACCCGGCCGCACGCAGGATTTCCCAGTCGCGATCGGTCAGCGCACGGGTATCACCCAGCGCCAGTGCCCGCACGAAGCGGCTGCCATCGACGCTCACCGAACGCGCGATGCGATCTGACATCGTTTCCCGCCAGGCCTGAAGCCCACTGGCAGGCTGCAACAACACAGCGCGGTCCGGCTGCCTGACATAGCCGGTGGCAGCCAGCTGTTGCGCCAGCGCATGGCGTTCACTGTCCCAGCTTCCGGGATTGCTGAGGCCACGGGGTGCGCGTGCCTTGATCGAGAACCGCCATCGCTGGTTGGCAAGCAGCTGCCGGCGCGGGCCGGGGGCGGTACTGCCGTAGGCGTCATACCACGACAACCGGATACGCTTGCCACGCAGTTCCGCCGCCGATCCCGTTGTTTCATCAACGTCGAACAGAAACACGCTGCGCCTGGCCTCATGTGCAGGCAGGTTGGCCACCCTGCCCTGCACCACTATTTCACTGCCTTCGGCAGCTGGCGTCAGTTGTCGCGACAGGACATGTTCGGCATGCAGCGCCGCCCAGCACCCACCCATCAGCAATACCGCGATCCAGCGTCCCTGCGGCCAGCGCCAGGCCAGCAGCGCGGCAGCGATCAGTGTCGTCCACAGCACAGGACCGGATGGCAGCCAGGCACCCCACAGGCACAGACAGATTCCGGCCAGCCACGCCAGCATCAACGACCGGGTCACCGACCAATACCGCCGCCGCGCGGCTGGCACGCTTCGGCGTTGATGACCAAAGCCACCTTGCTGCGTGGTGGACCCGCCATGCACGATCGTGGCGCGCTTGCCGTGCTTTTGTCGGCCATGCCTGCTCCCTTGGCCTCTACCATTGTCCCTGCACCACCCGCTATCCCGCCTGGATCCGCGGCCAGGCGTGGTGAAACCATCGCGGCATCCCTGTCACAGGTGCGACCTGTTACAGCTCGCGTGCTCTGCACTTGGCCCAACTCGGCAAGCATCGCCTGTGACAGTCAACACATCTGGTGAGGATGCGATGAGCGCGTGTTCCGCCGAGACGAGCACTCAACCGGCACTTCGCGCAGGCAACTGGATTCGTCGTCTATTGGTCAGTGCCGCGGGTGCGGCAAACAATTGTGAAAAAAACGGGGCGGTGCAGGCCATCCTGCTCCCCGCCTGCACCGTGATCCCCGTAACCTCTCCTGCAGTCGCGCTCCCCTGGAGTGCAGGTCCATCTTCAGGCAACAGGGGACCGGCCACCATCAGACAGGCCCGTCGGCTTGGGTAGGAAGTGGGCTCGCTGTCAGGTCAGCGATAGCCTCGATTCAAGCCGGAGTGCGTGTTCGGAACGTTGTTCGGCATTGCCGATGCGAACACTCTCCGAACATGACGATGGGATTCTGCACCATCGCTGGCCGACTAGCTGGACGGGCCGCAGTCGCTGGCCGCGAGCTGCAACGACTGCAGTATCTGTCCATCCGCGGTCTGCGCGAACGCGACGATGCCCCAGTCATCCCCAGTGGAGGCCGGCAACATCGCCTGCTGCGACAGCGTACCGGCAGACAACGGCCACGGTCCCAGCAACCCGGTCACCACCCGATCATGGCGCAGTTGCCTGCCCTGGTTCTCGCCAGCCCTGACCTGCGTTAGCTGACCATTGACGTAGCGGGCCAGCCATAGCCGCGCGTTCGGCACATCGGCGGCCAAGCCGGTTGCGCCTATTCCGACCCGCCAGCCATCATCGGTTCGCGTCATCTGCAATGCCAACGCCACGCCCGGTGCCTGCCGCTGCTCAGCGGCCAGCGTGGCCTGCCACAGGCTGCGGCTGCGCCAGTTGCCATTGACCTCCGCACCGACCATCACCTGGGGCGTGTAGACAGTGTCGCCACCGGCACTGGCCACCCGTTGCCGTTGCCGGTTGGAGTAGGCCGGCGAGGCAAAGCGATCCGGCCAGCCGATGTCATCCCAGTAATCGACATGGAAAGCCAGGAAGTTTGCCTGCTGCGCGGGAAGCTGCGTGCTCAGCCAATGATCCGCCGGTGGGCAGCTGCTGCAACCCTCGGAGGTATAAAGCTCGACCAACGGCACCCGCTGGGCGCCACTGCGGGCCGCGCAGGTCTGGGTGGCCAACGCATCGTTGGATGAAATCAGGCTCATCGCCAGCAGGCTTTGGATCGCAAGCATTCGCATCACTACTCCGGTCAGCGGTTCTTTCCATCAAGAGGCAGGCCGTGAGCAACCGGATGCGCTGGCGGTTCATCCGGCAGCAAGCTGGCGGGCTCGGCAGGCAACAACGGCCAGCGGCCAAGCAATTCGTACTCCGGTTGTCGCTGCACGCTGGACAGCAACACGAATTCGTCAAAGCGCATCGATTCGGCTGCTATCGCGGCCAGCGGCGGGCGGGGCGCTGTATAGGCCAGTGTCAGATGCGGCAGCAGCGTCCGTGCCTCGCCCGGGGCAAGCCGCACGCCCTGCCGCAGCAGCCGTTGGCGCAACTGTTGCCACAGGTGCTGCAGCTCAGGTGGAACCACTTCGCCGGCCAGCGCCAACGCGGGATTGGCGGGATTGCCCAATGCCTTCAGCGTATCCAGGCGCAGAGAAAAGCCCGCTGATTGCAATCCCTGTGCCGCTGCGATGGCTTGCTGGATGCGATCGTCGCGCCGGCCCTGGCTCTGCCCCAGATACAGCAAGGTCAGGTGATAGCGCGACGGCGCGACCCAACGCGCACCCGGATGGGCGGTGTGCAGCTGGCTCGCGCGCTCCGCGATACCGGCCACCTGCCGCGGATCTGGCCGCAGTGCAAAGAACAAGCTGTGCAGCACCGGCGTGGCCGCGGCGAACAGGTCGCTTTGGGGTGGAGACACGGGCTTGGGCATACAAACAGCTTCCGAAAAGTTGATAATGGTCCGAGGCGCCGGACCGCGACAGCGGATTCGTCGCGTGCATTCAAGGATCGAGCGGCAGGCCCATGCATTTTCGCTCCCGGACACACGGAGGACGTGATGAAGGCAGGAAATTGTATCGCTGGAGCAGTGCTGGGCTGGCTGCTGGCTGGCAACGCCCTGGCAGCGCCAAAGACCGACGTGGTGGTCATGCGCAACGGCGATCGCATCACCGGCGAAATCAAGGGCATCGAACGCGGCATCCTGACGTTCAAGACCGATTCGATGGGCACGTTGTCGATCGAATGGGACGAAGTGGCCCAGATCAAGACCGACCAGTACCTGGAAATCGAGGAAAGCAACGGCGCCCGCCGCTACGGCCGGTTGCCTGAACTGACCGAGCCGGGGGTGCTGACCCTGCATCCCAATGCCGGCGGCCAGGGCAAGGATACCGTGGTCCGCATCGACCAGCGCGATGCGGTCCATGTGGTGCCACTGTCGGAAGGCAATTTCTTCGACCGCATCGACGGCCATATCAGCGCTGGCCTCGACGCGGCGTCCGCCAACGACAGTCGCCAGTACACATTGTCGGCGGATGCCACCTATCGCGATCCGATCCGGCAATGGACCGCGACCTACGACGGCGCCTGGGACAAGTCCACCGGCAACCCGAGCCAGGCGCGCAATGCGGCGACCCTGGAACAGCGGCGGTTTCTGGGCGAGGACTGGTTCTGGTCGATGGGTGGCAGCCTGGCGACCAATGATGAGCTGGACCTGCACCTGCGTACGTTGTTCGGCGGTGGTTTTGGCCGTTACTTCCTCCGCGATTCCCAGCGCGAGTTGTCCGGCCTGTTCGGCGTCGTGGTCACCCGCGAGGATTACGTCGGCACCCCGGCCAGCAGCAATACCGAAGGCCTGCTGCAGGGCAACTACGCGTTCTTCCGCACCAGCCATCCCGAGCTCGACGTCTCGCTGGCATTGACCCTCTACCCCAGCTTTACCGTCAGTGGCCGCTGGCGCAGCGAAGCCAGCCTGAAGGCACGCTACGAAATCATCAAGGACCTGTATTACGAGCTGAGTTACATCAACAGCCGCGACAACAAGCCACAGACCGAGGGTGCATCGGAATCGGACTGGTCGATCATCAGTTCGCTGGGCTACAAATTCTGAGAACACACGAAGCGCGCCTTGCTGCGCTGAAACCTGGACCAGGTCAGCACGTCGCCACTGCAGCATGAAGTGCAGCGCAGCGAGCTGCGTTCTACGGCGGGGCGGTCAATGACGCGAAGTGCAGCGCAGCAAGCTGCGCTCTACGGCGGGCGGTCAATGATGCGAAGAACAGCACAGCGAGCTGCGCTCCACGGGAGCCGGCCAGTGATGTGTCTCAGCGTAACTGGCTGTCCTTGCTGCCGCGACGGTTGATTGCCGAGCCGGACTGTTCGTTGGCGTCGGCCAGTTCCTGGCAGGCCACGCACAGGCGAACGCCTGGCACCGCGGCGCGGCGCTCCTCGGGGATCGGCGCATCGCACTCCTCGCAATGCGTCAATGACGGGCCACGGTGCAACTGGCGGCGGGCGCGCTCGACGGCGTCCTTCACGGTGGCATCGATTTGGTCCTGCACGGCAGTGTCGCCTGCCCATCCGGTCGCCATCTCGGTCTCCTCGCAACGGCTGGAATACGGTTACCCGCCAGCTTACCCAAGCCAGCTGAACGTCGATGAAGACCGGGTCAGGCACGCGGCCGCCGCAACCTGAAAATGCCTGCTGCCGCAACCGTGCGGCCTCACCGCTCACCGGGGCCGGGCTAGACTGGGGCATGGACGATATTTCGCAGTCAGGACTGGTTTTCCTCTTTCTCGCCGCCGCCGCCGTTGTCTGGTGGGCAGGCATCCATCTGGCCCGCGCGGTCGATCAGCTGGATGACGCCTTCGGCTGGGGCCAGGCCGTGGGCGGCATGGTCCTGCTGGCGATCGCGACCAACCTGCCGGAAATCGCCATCGTCGTCAGCGCGGTGCAAGGCAGCCGCATGGACGTGGCGATCGGCAACATCCTCGGCGGCATCGCCATCCAGACCGTGGTGCTGTCGGTACTGGATGCATTCGGCAATCGCCGCCGCACCCCACTGTCGACGCTGGCCAGCTCCGCGGCCCTGCAACTGGAAGGATTGCTGGTCATCGTGGTGCTGGCACTGGTGCTGGTTGGCCACTTCCTGCCGGCCAGTCTGATGATCTGGCGGGCCAGTCCGACCAGCCTGCTGATTGCGCTGGTGTGGGTGGGCGCCCTGCTGTTGCTGCGCGGCATGCGCTCGCCGGGAGCATCATCGAAAACGCCGGCAACGGCGAAAACCGGCAGGCCGTCAGTGGCCAAACCCGCCTGGATGTTCGCCATCACCGCCACCGCCACGCTGGTGGCCGGGGTCACCCTGGAACGCAGCGGCGATGCATTGGCGCAGGCCTGGGGCATGCAGGGTGCGGTCTTCGGGGCGACCGTGCTGGCGCTGGCCACGTCGCTGCCGGAAATCGCGACCGGCATTGCCGCCACCCGGCTTGGCAGATACGAATTGGCGGTCAGCGACATCCTCGGCGGCAATGCGTTCCTGCCGGTACTGTTCCTGTTGGCGACATTGCTCAGTGGCCATGCGGTGTTGCCGGCGGCCGCCCCGACCGACCTGTACATGACCGCGCTGGGTATCCTGCTCAGCGCGGTGTTCGTCGCCGGACTGCTGGTGAAGGCGCCACGCAAGTACGCCGGCATGGGCATTGACAGCTGGCTGCTGGTGGGCGTCTATGCCGCCGGCGTGCTGGGCCTGTTCTTCATCGCCGGCTGATCGCTGCCGATCAGGCAATCGATTCACCAGCACGCTGTCGATCCGGCCGTTGCCCGGACGTCATGGATGATGAGGCAGCCGCCGGCTGCCAGACATCCTTGTCGACATCGCTGGAGCCACCATGTCCACCACAGCCAAGCCACTGGTCCTGTTCGCCCATCCGTTCTCGTCTTATTGCCAGAAGGCGCTGCTGGCCCTGTATGAAAACCAGACCAGCTTCCAGTACCGCAGTCTGGAAGAGCCAGCCAACATGCAGGAGCTGGCACGGCGCTGGCCGATGAAACGCTTCCCGCTGCTGGTCGATGGCGAGCAGACGGTGCTCGAAGCCAGCATCATCATCGAGCACCTGCAGCTGTACCACCCCGGTCCGGTCCGATTGTTGCCGGATGACCCGCGGCAGGCGTTGCAGGTGCGCATGCTCGACCGGTTTTTCGACAACTACATCGCCACCCCGCAGCAGAAGATCGTGTTCGACGGCATCAGACCGCCAGCGTCCCGCGACCCACATGGCGTCGACGAAGCGCGGCGGATGCTGGACACCGCCTACGCCTGGTTGGACCAGTACATGAGCCAGCGGCAGTTGGCCGGTGGCGATGCCTTCAGTCTGGCCGACTGCGCCGCCGCCCCGTTCCTGTTCTATGCCGACTGGACCCATCGGATACCCGCGCAGCACACCCACGTGCACGCCTACCGGCGCCGACTGCTGGCCCGCCCGAGCATGCAGCGCGTGGTCGATGAGGCCCGGCCTTACCGCCATCTTTTTCCGCTTGGCGCGCCGGACCGCGATTGAATCTCCATACCAACAGGTGAAACGCCATGTCATTCCAGGCTTATCTCGACAACATCCAGGCCAGGACCGGCAAATCGCCGGCCGACTTCCGCAGGCTGGCTGCCAGGCAGGGTTTCAGTGATGGCAGCCATCTGCACGAGGGCGTCAAGGCTGGCCAGATCGTGGCCTGGCTCAAGCAGGACTTTGACCTCGGCCATGGCCACGCAATGGCCATCTACGCATTGCTGAAAGGCAGCAAAAAAGAAGGGGACGCCTGAGCACCCCCTGCTTGCTGCATCAACGCTTCCTGGTCACATGTTGCGCCGGTACTCGCCACCGACGTCGTACAGGGCATGGCTGATCTGACCCAGGCTGTGGGTCTTCACCGCCTCGACCAGTGACGCGAACACGTTGCCGCGTTCGCGCGCGGTGCGCTGCAGATAGGCCAGGCCATGGCCATCATGGACTTCGTCGCTGCCATGCTCCTCCAGCGCCACCGAATGCCCATGCTCGGTTTCACCGGCCGGGGCCAATGGATTACGGCTGGTCTGCCAGGCCTGCACGTTGGTGATCTGCTGGGCCTTTTCCGGTTCGGTGGAACGAATCAGCTCGATCTCGGTTGCAATCTCGCCGCCATGCTCGCGCGGCAGGAAGGTATTGACGCCAACCAGCGGCAGGCTGCCATCGTGCTTCTTGTGTTCGTAATACAGCGACTCTTCCTGGATCTTGCCGCGCTGGTACATGGTGTCCATCGCACCGAGTACGCCGCCACGTTCACTGATCGCTTCAAATTCCTTGTACACCGCTTCTTCGACGATATCGGTCAACTGCTCGACGATGAAACTGCCCTGCCACGGGTTTTCATTGAAGTTGAGGCCCAGTTCCTTGTTGATGATCATCTGGATTGCCACCGCACGGCGCACGCTTTCCTCGGTCGGCGTGGTGATGGCCTCGTCATAGGCATTGGTGTGCAGGCTGTTGCAGTTATCGAACAGCGCGTACAGGGCCTGCAACGTGGTGCGGATGTCGTTGAACTGGATCTCCTGCGCGTGCAGGCTACGGCCGGATGTCTGAATGTGGTACTTCATCATCTGGCTGCGTGCACTGGCGCCATAACGCTCACGCATCGCCCGCGCCCAGATGCGACGGGCAACGCGGCCAATCACGGTGTATTCCGGGTCCATGCCGTTGCTGAAGAAGAAGCTCAGGTTGGGCGCGAAGTCATCAATCCGCATCCCCCGCGCCAGGTAATACTCGACGATGGTGAAGCCATTGGACAAGGTGAAGGCCAACTGCGAAATCGGGTTGGCCCCGGCTTCGGCGATGTGGTAACCGGAAATCGACACCGAATAGAAATTGCGCACGCCGTTGTCGACGAAGTACTGCTGGATGTCGCCCATCATCCGCAGGGCGAATTCGGTGCTGAAGATACAGGTGTTCTGCGCCTGATCTTCCTTGAGGATGTCGGCCTGCACGGTACCGCGCACAGTGCGCAGGGTCTCGGCCTTGATCCGTGCATAGGTTTCGGCATCGACCAGCTGATCCCCGGTCACCCCCAGCAGGCCCAGCCCCAGTCCGTTGTTGGTCGGCGGCAGCTCGCCGTGGTAGTGCGGACGTGGGCGCTGCGCAAACCATTCATCCAGCCAGGCCTGCGCCTGCGCCCAGCGTTGCTCATCGGCCTTCAGGTATTTCTCGACTTGCTGGTCGATGGCGGTGTTCATGAACATCGCCAGGATGATCGGCGCCGGACCATTGATGGTCATCGACACGCTGGTGGTTGGCGCACACAGATCAAAGCCGGAATACAGCTTCTTCATGTCATCCAGGGTCGGGATATTGACCCCGGAGTTACCAATCTTGCCGTAGATGTCAGGCCGCGGCGCCGGGTCTTCGCCATACAGGGTGACGCTGTCGAATGCGGTCGACAAACGTGCCGCCGGCTGGCCCACGCTCAGGTAATGAAAACGGCGATTGGTGCGTTCGGGGGTGCCTTCGCCGGCAAACATCCGGATCGGATCTTCACCGGTGCGCCGATACGGATAGACGCCACCGGTATACGGATAGCTGCCCGGCAGGTTTTCTTTCTGCAGAAAGCCCAGCAGCTCACCCCAGCCTTTGTACGGTGGCGGCGCGATTTTCGGTATCTGCTGGTGGCTGAGCGAAGTCGTGTAGTTATCGATGCGGATGGTCTTGCCGCGCACTTCGTACTGGTTGACCTCGTCGGTGACCGACTTGCGCCGTGCCGGCCATTCGCGCAATAGCTTCAGCGAATCGCTGGACAGCGACTGGATGGCATCGTTGTAGCGTTGACGCAACGTCAGCAGCGAGCGATCAGCGACATGGCCGTGCTCGGCACCACCGCTCGGATCCAGCAACGCCTCGGCCGGATACAACTCCAGTGCCTTCGGCAGCGCGGCATCGTCCAGTTCCCGCAAGGCCTGCCACAGCGACTGCGCACGATCGGCGATCTCGGACTGGGTTTCGATCTGGCGGTTGATGGAGCGACCCTGTTCGGCGATCTCGGCCAGATAGCGCACCCGGCTGCCGGGAATCAACACCGTCGCACGCGGCTCTTTGATCGAAGTGTCCAGCTGCGGCGACCAGGCGTTGGCCGGCAATGACAGTTTCTCGCGCAGCAACCGGCACAGGTTGGCGAACATCCAGCTGATGCCCGGATCATTGAACTGGCTGGCGATGGTCGGATAAACCGGCACCTGCTCATCCGGAGTCTGGAACGCGACCCGGTTGCGCTTCCACTGCTTGCGGATGTCGCGCAGGGCGTCCTCGGCACCGCGCTTGTCGTACTTGTTCAGCACCACCAGCTCGGCGAAATCGAGCATGTCGATCTTTTCCAGCTGGCTGGCCGCACCGTAATCGCTGGTCATCACGTACATCGGGAAATCGACCAGATCGACGATTTCCGAATCGCTCTGGCCGATGCCGGCGGTCTCGACGATGACCAGGTCGAAGCCCAGCGACTTCAGGAACGCAATGCAGTCCTTCAATACCGCGTTGGTCGCCACGTTCTGGCGGCGGGTGGCCATCGAGCGCATGTAGATGCGGTCGCTGCGCAGGGTGTTCATGCGGATGCGGTCACCGAGCAGCGCGCCACCGGTACGGCGCCGGGTCGGGTCGACCGAGATGACTGCCATCCGCATCTTCGGGAAGCTGGCCAGGAAGCGGTTCATCAGCTCGTCGGTGACGCTGGACTTGCCGGCGCCGCCGGTGCCGGTGATGCCGATGACCGGGCTCTGGCTGGCACTGGTCGCGGCGAAGCGCGAACCGGAAGCGTTGGCCCATTGCCTGCGCAACTGGACCAGTTCGGATTCGGAAAAAATCCCGTCCTCGATGGCACTGAGCATTCGCCCGATGCTGGACTCATCGGCAATGACCGCCTGCTCCACGTCATCAGCGGCACCGCTTTCCTGCAGCTGCGCGCGCGCGGCCCCGGTACGCTCGACCACGTCCTCGATCATCTCCACCAGGCCCATCTTCATGCCGTCATTGGGGTGATAGATGCGTTCGACGCCGTAGCCCTGCAACTCGGCGATTTCCTCCGGGGTGATGGTGCCACCGCCACCGCCGAATACCCGCACATGGCCGGCGCCGCGTTCCTTCAACATGTCGACCATGTATTTGAAGTACTCGACATGCCCGCCCTGGTAGCTGGACAGGGCAATGGCGTCGGCGTCTTCCTGCAGCGCCGCGCGGACCACGTCCTCGACGCTGCGGTTATGGCCCAGGTGGATGACCTCCGCACCCTGCGCCTGGATCAGCCGGCGCATGATGTTGATGGCGGCATCGTGCCCGTCGAACAGGCTGGCCGCGGTGACGAAACGCAGCGGCGTGGATGTGGCCTGGGTAGGCACGGCCTGTACTGCGGGAACCTGTGGAGCCGGTGTGCTCATGCGCCTCTTGCTGCCTCGAATACTGGTATGGCATTGGATTGTACCGTGCGCCCCCGGCATCCCTGTAGGCACAAGGCCATGCATACGCGTGCGTATTGCCGGCGCGTGCAGACTCCACCGGCACGGCAGACCCGCCAGCGCCAGCCCTCGATAGCGGCCGGTCAGCGCAAGCCTCTGTTTTCCCGGCCCCGCCCTGGCGCCCGCCAGCGACCGCACGTCGTCGCGGCGCGAAGTGACAGCGGATTGACCGCCGCCAGCAGCGGATTGGATTAGACTATGCACCAGCGACCGCCTGGAAATATCTCCGGAAACGTCGCTTTTTTTCTTTCTAATCAGTTGTTTGCATTGTCCGCAGCACGTATTGCAGTGCACCACGCCGCAACGGAGCCACCATGATTTTTGAAACGCTCGACACCTCCGGCCACGAACAGGTTGTCTTCTGCCACAACCCCGATGCCGGCCTGAAAGCGATCATCGCCATCCACAGCACGGTGCTGGGCCCCGCGCTGGGAGGTGTGCGCATGCGGACCTACGCGGACAGCGACATGGCACTGACCGATGCGCTGCGACTGAGCCGGACCATGACCTACAAGAATGCGCTGGCCGGGCTCAGTGTCGGCGGCGGCAAGGCGGTGATCATCGGCGACTCGACCCAGGAAAAGACCGAAGTGCTGTTCCGCGCCTTCGGCCGCTACGTTGATTCGCTGGGCGGCCGCTACATCACCGCCGAGGACGTGGGCACCGACGTCAACGACATGGAAAACGTCTACCGCGAAACCGAATACGTGGTCGGCGTGCACCAGGTCCATGGCGGCTCCGGCGACCCGGCACCGTTTACCGCCTATGGCGCTCTGCAGGGCCTGATGGCCAGCCTCAGCCGCAAGTTCGGCAACGAGGAAATCGGCCGTTACAGCATTGCCGTGCAGGGGCTGGGCCATATCGGCATGGAACTGGTCAAGCTGCTGCGCGAACGCGGCGCCAAATTGTTCGTCACCGACCTGCGTAGCGATCTGGTCGAAATGGCGGTCGAGGAGTACGGTGCCGAAGCGGTCAAGCCCGATGAAATCTATGACCTGCCGGTCGATGTGTTCGCCCCGTGCGCGATGGAATATTCGATCAACGAACAGACCCTGCCGCGACTCAAGGCCAAGGTCATCTGCGGTACCGCCAACAACCAGATGTCACACGTGACCGGCGATGAAGCCGCCAAGCGCGGCATCCTCTACGCGCCCGATTACGCGGTCAATGCCGGTGGCGTGATGAACGTGTCGCTGGAAATCGACGGTTACAACCGCGAACGGGCCATGCGGATGATGCGCACGATCTACCACACGGTGAACAACATCTTCAACGTCTCCGAGCGCGAGAACATCGCCCCGCAATATGCCGCCGACCGCATTGCCGAGAACCGCATCCGCTCGATCGGCAAACTCAAACTGCCGCTGGGTCGTACCGCCCCGCGCTTCATGGGCCATCTGCGCGGCGAGCGCTGAGCCAGCTCCGCCCCGGCGCTGCTGCGGCACAGGCGTGACAGCGGCCGCCGGCTGACTGGGACTGTCGCGCGAATCACGCTGGCGGCCTGCGCCATCCATGTTCCGCCGCCCTCCGGGCAAGGTCGGCGCCAGTGCGACCGCGTTGCACAACGGCGGTGCAACACAACCGTTGTACGATTCCTGCTTTCCAACGCCGTTGGCTTCGTCGACGGCGCATACGGCTGGGAGGCCAGAATGCAAGCTGTTTCAACCCGTACTTTTTCATTGGGCGAGGAAATCGATGCACTGCGCGAAGCAGTAAGGCGCTTCGCCGACGCCGAGATCGCACCGCGCGCGGCACGTATCGATCACGACAACGCGTTTCCGCAGGACCTGTGGCCGAAGCTGGGCGAACTGGGCCTGCTGGGCCTGACCGTGGACCCCGAGTACGGCGGCAGCGGCATGAGCTACATGGCGCACCTGGTGGCGATGGAGGAAATCTCGCGCGCCTCCGGTTCGGTCGGCCTGAGCTACGGTGCGCACTCCAACCTCTGCGTTTCCAACCTGTACCTCAATGGCAATGAGGCGCAGCGCCGCAAATACCTGCCCAAGCTGTGCAGCGGCGAATGGAAAGGCGCGCTGGCGATGAGTGAGCCGGGCGCCGGCTCCGACGTGGTCGGTTCGATGAGCTGTCGCGCCGAGCTGCGCGATGGCGTCTGGGTCGCCAATGGCAACAAGATGTGGATTACCAACGGCCCGGAAGCCGACGTGCTGCTGGTCTACATGCGCACCGCCGACAAGAGCGCCGGTTCGCGCTGCATGACCGCGTTCATCGTCGAAAAAGGCATGAAAGGGTTCTCCACCGCGCAGAAGCTGGACAAGCTGGGCATGCGCGGCAGCAATACCTGCGAACTGGTCTTCCAGGACTGCGAAATCCCCGCAGAAAATGTCCTCGGCGAAGTCAACCAAGGCGTGCGGGTGTTGATGAGCGGGCTGAATACCGAGCGTCTGGTACTCAGCGGCGGACCGATTGGCCTGATGCAGGCAGCGCTGGACATCGCCCTGCCGTATGCACGTGAACGCCGTCAATTCGACGCGCCGATCGGCACCTTTGGCCTGATGCAGGGCAAGCTGGCCGACATGTACGTAGCGCTGCAGTCCAGCCGTGCGTTTGCCTACCAGGTCGCACGCGATTACGACAACGGCATTTCATCGCGTTCGGCCGCCGCCGGCTGCCTGCTGCATGCGTCCGAATCGGCGGTGCAGGTGACTCTGGAAGCCATCCAGACCCTGGGCGGCAACGGTTACATCAACGAGTACGACACCGGCCGACTGCTGCGCGATGCCAAGCTGTACGCGATCGGCGCCGGCACCAACGAAATCCGCCGCATGCTGATCGGTCGCGAACTGTTCGACGGCCGCGATTGAGGCATTGGCTGCGATGCCGGGCTGTCCGCGCAGCCCGGCTTCATCCCGCATCATCGCCAGCAACCCGCCCGGCGACGCGCCCAGGTCGACGCTGTCGGGCTGGCTAGAAGCCGACACTCAGCTGCGCGGAGACCTGGTGGTCACTCTGCACCGAACCCAGTGTCTGGTCATAACCCAGGCTCATCCGCGTGCGCTGGCCCCAGTACCGGTCCAGCGCCATGCCGACAACCCCGTGTGACTGGTAACCGTTGCCGGGCGACAACGGCGACCATGCATCCAGGCCGGTGAAACTGGCCTGCAACGGTTGCCCGCCCTGCCCCAGCAGCTGCTGCCATTCGGCGAAGCCGCGCAATTGCCAACGGCCTTGGATGAGGTTGGCGCGCACACCGGCGATGCCGCGGCAGAGTTCACTGCTGCTGTCGACGGTGCGCAGGCCGAATCCGCCACCACCGGCCTCGATGAAGCCATCCCGCTGCAGGCGGGTGTGATCCAGCCCCAGATACGGGGTCAGCGCACGCTGCTGGTTGCCCCAGCGATAGCCGGCTTCAAGGGTGGCATTGAACGTCTGCCCGCCATAATCGGTACCAACCCGGCTGTAGCGGTCACCGAACTGCAGACTCCGCTGTACCTGGCGTTGATAGTCACCCCAGCCAGCCTGGCCGAGCAGGTAGCCATTGTTCCACTGCATGCCCGCGTAAAGCACACCCATGGCCTGGCGGTCCTGGCCACGATCGGCGCTGTTGTCGCGGTTGCTGGCATGGCTCTCGCCGAAGGCCATGCCGAGTACGGCGCCACCAGCGAGTCGTTGCTCATGTCCCATCATCCAGCCATCGAGCTGGAAGCCATCGGCGGACAGGCCACCCCGTCCGGCGCCCGCCAACGCCTGGTACCAGTTGCCGCTGCCACGGCCGGCCAACAGCACATCGGCACGTTGGCCGATGGCGCGGCGATTCATGTCCAGGCTGTCCAGGGTCATCGCATCGGCGCGTGCGTGCAATTGACCCGACAGGCTGTCCAGCGAAGACAGCGCGCTGGCCTCGGTCGACGCCGCCTGCAGATGACCGGCCAGCTCGATCAACGACGGGGCCAAAGCGCGCGGGCCGGTTGCCGCGTCCAGTTGCTGATCGATCTGCTGGAATGCTGATTCCACGCGCCGTGCCGACGCCAGCGCCAGCGGACTGGCATTGGCCATCGCCCGGGCAGCGGCAGTGATATCCAGTCGGCTGATTTCAAGCCAAGCGTTGTTGGCATCGTATTCGGCGCTGGCCTGCAGGAATACGTTGGATGCGCCCTGCACCTGGGCAAAGCTGCCGCTGAGTCCACCGCTTGCGTTGACTACCAGTTCGCGGCTCTGCCAGACGTAGCCCGGCGCGATCCCTTCAACCTGCAGGGTGCCGTCCAACTGCGCGCTGCCGGCAATCTGCAAAGGCGCACCGATCTGCACGCCGAGCGTGGCGCCAGCGGCCTGACGCAGGTCGCCGCCCACCTGGCGCGGTCCCGCGGCGCTGGCACCGTTGAACGTGGTGTAGCCGCGGTTGTCGAGGCTGCCGCCGATATCACGCCCGATCAGTTCGAGACTGGCGCCGGCTTCGACCAGCGCATCAGCCGACAGGCCATGCTCTGCCACCAGCGTGCCAGCCAACACCCGGGTCTGGCCGCTGTACAGCGCATCGCTGGACAGGGTCAGCGTGCCACTCCCCCGCTTGATCACACCGCCGGCGCCGCTCAGCACGTTGCTCCAGATGGATTCGCCGCTGAAATCGACGCTCATCAATCCCCAGTCGAGGCGCCCGGGACCATTGATCGCCGCTTCGACATTCAAACCCCCATGGCCAAACACCGCGTCGGTGCCGGCGGCGCCCAGATCGGTGGCGGTGCCAAGCAAGGTCTGCCGGACCTGGTCATTGCTGAAATAGGGAAACTTCTCCCACACCAGCGCCGCTGCACCGGATACCAGCGGCGCCGCCAATGAAGTGCCTTGCCATTCGTAGTACTTCGGCTCGGTAGAAGTATCTTCGGTTCCGGTCACCACCACCGAGCCCGGGGCTGCCAGGCAGTAGTCCCTGGCCACACCGCAGGCGTTCGAATAGCCCGCCAGTGCGGTGCGGTCGTTCTCGTCCAACGCGACCACGGTCAGCCAGCCAGCCTCCAGATCCCGCGCCGGCAGACTGCCGTTGACCCCAGTCTGGCTTGGCAGAGCCGCCATGTCACTGGGATCAGTGCGTGATTCATTGCCGGCAGCAAACACCACCAAGCCACCGTTACTGGTGATGAAGGGCCGGTACTCGTCGGCAATCGGCGCGGTTGCGGATCGGTTGTTCCAGTACAGGCCACCCCACGAGTTGTTCATGATCCGGGCGCCGCGATTGATCAGATCCTGGTGGATCGACTTCAGGCCCAGTGCGCCATCGACTTCGTTACCTTCACCGGAACCATCATCCTCCGGTGGCGTGTCGCCGATGATGCGTGCCGAAACAATCGACACCCCCGGGGCCACCCCGCCCGGCCACTGACCGAACGCGGTGCCGCCCAGCGCCTGCGCGACCGCGGTGCCATGGCCGACCACATCGTCCCTGGAGAGGTCGTTGCTGGCCGGATCCAGATAGGTCAGGTTGGATACCACTCGCGGGTACAACGCGGGGTGGTAACGGTTGACCCCGCTGTCGACAATGCCGACGGTGACGCCCTTGCCGGTCAGGCCGCTGGCGCGTGCGGCATCGGCGCCGGTCCATGCAAGATGGTGGGAGTAGCCAGGGTTGGGCGTGGCTACTACCGGTTTGCCCGGGGGTGCGGTCGGTGGCGGCGACGGCGGTGCTGGCGGTGGCGGATCCGGCCGGGTGTTGCCACCACCGCCGCCACCGCATGCCGACAGCATGCCGCTGGCGATGGCCAGCACGATGTAACGCGTCAACAGTTTCTGCTTGCCCATGTTGCCTGATCCTCGCCCCTGCGGTGCTCCTTCCAGCGATCAATCTAACTGAAAAAAACCCCGAGGCCGGCGCGCCGGCAGCGAACCATGCAACATGTGCATCCGGGCTCTTTCAGCGCCGGCCATTTGCCGCTGCCGGGCGCGCGGCGGATAATCGCGGTTCTACTCCCCTGAGGTTCCGCTCCATGTCCGATATCGTCATCGCCGCCGCCAAGCGTACTGCCATCGGCTCTTTCATGGGCCAGTTCACCGGCGTACCCACGCCCACGCTCGGGGCCGCCGCCATCGAAGCGGCGCTGGCCCAGTCCGGGATCCCGGCCGCCGACGTCTCCGAAGTGATCATGGGCTGCGTGCTGCCGGCCAACCTGGGCCAGGCCCCCGCCCGCCAGGCCGCGCTGGCCGCCGGCCTGCCGCTTGGCACCGGCTGCACCACCATCAACAAAGTCTGCGGTTCGGGCATGAAGGCAATCATGCTGGGGCACGATCTGATCAAGGCCGGCTCGGCCAGCATCGTCGTCGCCGGCGGCATGGAGTCGATGACCAACGCCCCGCACATGATTCCCAATTCGCGCACCGGCAATCGTTTCGGTGACTTCAAGGCTGTCGACCACATGGCCTGGGATGGCCTGACCAATCCGTACGACGGCCAGGCCATGGGCGTGTTTGCCGAAGCCACCGCCGACAAGCACGGCTTCAGCCGCGAAGACCAGGACGCCTATTCGATCGAATCGGTCAAACGCGCACAGGCCGCCCAGCAGTCCGGTGCCTTCGCCGACGAAATCACGCCGGTCAAGGTCAGCACCCGCAAGGGCGATGTCGAAATCGACACCGACGAACAGCCGGGCAAGTCCAACATCGACAAGATCCCCAGCCTGCGCCCGGCCTTCAGGAAGGACGGCACGGTGACCGCCGCCAGTTCGTCCAGCATTTCCGACGGCGCCGCCGCCACCGTCCTGCTGAGCGCCGATGAAGCCGCCAAGCGCGGCCTGCAGCCGTTGGCCCGCATTCTCGGTCACAGTACCTATGCGCAGGAACCGGAATGGTTCACCACCGCCCCGGTGCACGCCATCGAACGCGTGTTGAAGAACGTCGGCTGGAGTGTGGACGATGTCGATCTGTTCGAGATCAATGAAGCCTTCGCCGTCGTGGCCATGACCCCGATCAAGACCCTCGGCATCCCGCATGCCAAGGTCAACGTCAATGGTGGCGCCACCGCGCTGGGTCATCCGATCGGCGCATCGGGCGCGCGCCTGGTTGTGACCCTGGTTAACGCTTTGCGCAATCGTGGCCTGAAACGTGGCGTGGCCTCGCTGTGCATCGGTGGTGGTGAAGCCACCGCCATCGCCATCGAGGTCGTCTGAGGCCCGCCTGGGCTGTAGCTAAGCCATGTTGGCAAAAGGTTTTTTTGCCCAAGGCATCGGCACCGCAAGGCGCTGCTGCTTGACTTTAACGCGGTATTGACAAAAATAACTGGCCAACCGCTTGACAGCCGTAACCGGCTTGTCATCATGTTGCCGGCGCGCAAATTGCGCGTTGCCTAATTTTATTGACGAGGAATAACAAATGACCATGAACAAGGCTCTGATTGCGCTGGCCCTGGGTTTCGCTCTGGCCGCCTGCTCTAACCAGGACCAGGCTGCCGACGCTGCTGCTGACGCTTCCGCTGCTGCCACTGAAGCCCAGGCTGCTGCCGACGCTTCCGCTTCGGCCGGTGAAGCCACCGCCGACGCCGCCCAGGAATCGGCTGACGCCGCCGCCACCGCTGCCGACGCTGCCAGCGACGCTGCGATGGACGCTGCTGCCGCCACCACCAGCGAAGCTGCTGACGCTGCTGCCGACACCGCCGAACAGGCTGCCGACACCGCCGAAGCTGCTACCGACGCCGCCAAGGAAGCCACCGAGCAGTAATCTGCTTGCGTTGCTTTACCTGGTTAGCGTTAAAATTGACAGGGCCGCCAGTCATCTGGCGGCCTTGTCTTATGTCGGAAGCTGGTCATTGTCCGCGCTTGCCCTGAGGGTGTTGCCGACATCGATCAACGACCGTCATCCACCGAAGCACTTCTTCTCAATCCACCATCCTCGGGGAATGTTTTCATGAAGACCAAATTCTACGTCCTGCTGGTTGCCTCCATCCTGGCCATGAGCGCCTGCTCCAAGCAGGCTGCCGATGAGGCTGCCAACGACGCCGCTTCGGCCGCCGATCAGGCTGCCGCCGCTGCTGGCGATGCCGCCGACGCGACCGCCGAAGCCGCTGCCTCGGCCGCCGACAGCGCCGCTGAAGCCACCGCCGCTGCTGGCGACGCCGCTGCCGCTGCCGGCAACGCTGCCGCTGATGCCGCCACCGACGCGTCGGCCGCCGCTACCGAAGCCACCGCCGACGCTGCTGCTTCGGTCGCCGACGCTGCCCAGGCAACCGCCGACAAGGCCGCTGAAATGGCCGACAAGGCTGAAGCCAAGGCTGACGAAGCCAAGGAAGAAGCCAAGCAGTAATCGCTTCGCGATTGTGATTCGACAAGGCCCGCGAACGCGGGCCTTGTTGTTTTCGTTGTCCCGGCTCGCGCATCGATTGGCGCGACGTGGCGTTTCATGATGTGATGGCCGTTTTCCCGTACCGGCTTTTTGCATGACCGTCCTGACTTCGCAACTTGATCCGCGCTCGGCGGATTTCATTGAAAACGCCGCCTACCATCGCGCCCTTGCCGAAGAACTGCAGAAGCGACTGGCGCGCGCGGCCGAAGGTGGCGGCCAGAAGGCACGTGACAAGCACACCGAGCGCGGCAAGCTGCCCGCGCGGGATCGCATTACCGCGCTGCTCGACCCCGGCTCGCCGTTTCTCGAAATAGCGCCGCTGGCGGCCGAAGACATGTACGACGGCGCCGCCCCGGCCGCCGGCATGGTCGCCGGCATCGGCCGCGTCAACGGCCTGGAAGTAGTGATCGTGGCCAACGATGCAACCGTCAAGGGCGGCACCTACTTCCCGATGACGGTCAAGAAGCACCTGCGCGCGCAGGAGATCGCCGCCGAGAACCACCTGCCCTGCATCTATCTGGTCGATTCCGGTGGCGCGTTCCTGCCGCTGCAGGACGAGGTATTCCCGGATCGCGAGCACTTCGGCCGCATCTTCTACAACCAGGCGCGATTGAGCGCCGCCAACATCCCGCAGATAGCAGTGGTGATGGGCAGTTGTACCGCCGGCGGTGCCTACGTGCCGGCGATGTGCGATGAAAGCATCATCGTCCGCGAACAGGGCACGATTTTCCTCGGTGGCCCGCCACTGGTGAAAGCGGCAACCGGCGAAGTGGTCGACGCGGAAAGCCTGGGCGGTGCCGACGTGCATACGCGGGTCTCCGGGGTAGCCGATCATTTCGCCGAGGATGACCGCCACGCGCTGGACATCGCCCGCAACGTGGTCCGCCATCTGAACCGCCGCAAGCACCTGCCGGTGGCGGTGCAGGAACCGCGCGAGCCGGCCTACCCGGCTGACGAGTTGTACGGCATCGTACCCAGGGACACCCGGCGCCCATTCGACGTGCGCGAAGTGATCGCACGGCTGGTCGATGGTTCGCGCTTCGACGAGTTCAAGGCGCGTTTCGGCGCGACCCTGGTCACCGGCTTCGCCCACATCCATGGTTATCCGGTTGGCATCGTCGCCAACAACGGCATCCTGTTTGCCGAAAGCGCGCTCAAGGGCGCGCACTTCATTGAACTGTGCAACCAGCGCGGCATCCCGCTGGTGTTCCTGCAGAACATCACCGGCTTCATGGTCGGCAAGAAATACGAGAACGCCGGTATTGCCAAGGACGGCGCCAAGATGGTGACCGCCGTGGCCTGTTCGTCGGTGCCCAAGTTCACGGTGATCATCGGCGGCAGCTTTGGCGCCGGCAACTACGCGATGTGCGGGCGCGCCTATGGCGCCCGCTTCCTGTGGATGTGGCCAAACGCCCGTATCAGCGTGATGGGCGGCGAGCAGGCCGCCAGCGTGCTGTCCACGGTCAAGCGCGATGGCATCGAAGCCCGCGGCGGCCAGTGGAGCAGCGACGAGGAAGAAGCATTCAAGAAGCCGATCCGCGATCAGTACGAACACCAGGGAAGTCCCTGGTACGCCACCGCGCGGTTGTGGGACGACGGCATCATCGACCCCGCCGATACCCGCCGGGTGCTCGGTCTGGCCATCTCGGCCTCGCTGAATGCACCGGTCGTGGAGACCCGGTTCGGCGTATTCCGGATGTAGCCGGCAGCAGAAATTCCTTGCAATATCTTCCAGTTAGGTGAAATACATCACAACGCGCCTGCAACTTGCGCGCCATAGTCCGGTTTCCCCTGTCCCCAACGGAGCCCCTGCTCATGTCTAGCTGGAAGGATCAGTTCCAACCGCGCAAGGATTCGCCCGCGCCACCGCCGGCCGAACCCGCAGTGCGCGATGCCTCCGCCCAAACCGAACCACCCGCCTCGGTGGTGCCACCGCTGCCGGCCGCCACGCCCACGCGCATGGCCGAGCCATCGGCGGCTGCGAAGGAATCAGTGATTGCCGCCGATCTGACCATCGAGGGCAAGATTGAAGGCGCCGGGCACATCCGCATCGCCGGCAAATTCAAGGGCGACGTCAACGTGCAGGGCGATCTGACCATCGAGACCGGTGCCAAGCTCAATGGCGGCGTCAGGGCCAAGAAGGTGATCATCGCCGGCGAACTGGAAGGCAACATCGAATCCGCGTCGCGGGTCGAACTGCTGGCATCCGGGGTGTTGATCGGCGACGTCAAAGCCGGTTCGCTGACCGTCGCCGCCGGTTCGCGCATGCGCGGCAACGCCGACTTCGGCTGGGAAGACAGCAAGGGCGGCGACAAGTCCGCGTCCTCCGGCAAGCGCAATGGCGCGGAGTCCGGCGCCGGCGCATGAGCGCACCGCGCCCCGGCACGGCAGGTGCAACCCGCACCTGCCCGCACTGCAAGACGGTGATTCTGGAAAGCGCGACGGTATGTCCGTCGTGCCGCCACCACCTGCGCTTCTCCGCCGACGCGGATGCACAGGCGGTGCAGACCATCACCCCGCTCAAGGTCGAGGGCAGCATCCGCCATCCGGCTGACGGCGGCCCGTGGGAATACTGCGTGGTGCTGTCAATCAAGAACGACAAAGGCGAGGAAGTGACCCGCCAGGTGGTCGGCGTGGGCGCGATGCAACCCAATGAAGCACGCACCTTCAGCCTGTCGGTGGAAGTGACGCCGACCCCGGCCAAGGGCTTCGGCAAACGCTTCACCCGCCACTAGCCGCTGCCGCCCGCCAGGTACCGCAACAGCGATTCCGCAGCGCCGCGCTTACTTGCCTGGCCTGGACGGTCCGCAACTGTCGCAGCCGCCGCAGGCAGCGGCACCGATGGACTGCGCCGGTGGCGCAATCCGCCGGCCGAGACGTCGCTGCCATGCCGGTGCCTGTTCCCGCAGCAGGCGCAGCGCAATCGCCGAACGCAGCCGGCGCAGGCTGCGTGGGAACTGTTTTTTCCACACCACCAGCACGCTGGCCAGTGCCGCCAGCACGATCACCGCATATTGCAGGGCCAGCGAAAGCTCCATGTTCATCCAGCCCCCAGGGCAACGGCGACCTGATAGGTCACCAGCGAAGCCAGGTAGGCCAGCGCGAACAGATAGAACGTCGACCACGCCATCGTCCGCCAGGAGTTGGTCTCGCGCTTGATCGTCGCCAGCGTCGAGATGCACATCGGCGCGTAGATGAACCATACTAGCAGCGACAGCGCGGTCGCCAGGCTCCAGCCGTGGCTGATCAACGGCTGCAGCGCCTGTGCGGCGAGATCGTCGTTGGCCGCGGACAAGGCATACACCGTGGCCAGCGAAGACACCGCCACTTCGCGTGCGGCCATGCCCGGAATCAGCGCGATGCAGATCTGCCAGTTGAAGCCCAGCGGCGCGAATACCGTGGTCATCGCATGGCCGATCCGGCCGGCAAAGCTGTAATCGATGGCCGGCCCGACCGCGCCGGCTGGCGGCGCCGGGAACGAGGACAGCACCCACAACAGGATGGTCAGCGCCAGGATGATGCCGCCGACCCGCTTGAGGAAGATCGCGGCGCGCTCCCACAGGCCGATCAGCAGATCACGCGGATGCGGCACCCGGTATGACGGTAGTTCCATCAGCAGCGGGTGCTCGGTCTTGTCGCGCCGCCACTTCTTCATCACCCACGACACCAGCAGCGCGCTGACGATGCCGGCCACATACAGCCCGAACAACACCAGCCCCTGCTGGTTGAATACGCCCCAGACCTGCTTCTGCGGGATGAAGGCGGCAATCAGCAAGGTATACACCGGCAGCCGTGCCGAACAGGTCATCAGCGGTGCGACCAGGATCGTCGCCAGCCGGTCGCGCGGGTCCTGGATCGAACGGGTCGCCATGATCCCCGGCACCGCGCAGGCAAAGCTGGACAGCAACGGGATGAACGAGCGCCCGGACAATCCAGCCGACGCCATGGTCCGATCCAGCAGGAATGCCGCCCGCGGCAGATAACCGGACTCTTCCAGCGCCAGAATGAAGGCGAACAGGATCAGGATCTGCGGCAGGAACACGATGACCCCGCCCAGGCCGGCGATGATGCCGTCCACCAGCAGGCTGTTGAGCGGACCGGCGGGCAAACTTGCAGCGACGGCTTCGCCGAGACTGCCGGTGATGCCTTCGATCCAGTCCATCACCGGCGTGGCCCAGGCGAACACCGCCTGGAAGATCAGGAACATCACCACCACCAGTGCCAGCAACCCCAGCACCGGGTGCAGCAGCCATCGGTCCAGCGCATCGTCCACGCGCGCGGTACGGCGCGGCATGCTGACGCTCAGTTCCAGCAGACGGCGGGTTTCCTGATGCAGGTCGGCATGATGGTCCAGGGTGACGGTCGGCGGATGCAGATGGCCATTGAAAGTCGCATCGATCTGCTCCAGCAGCGCACGTGCGCCATGGCGCTGCACGGCGACGGTTTCGACCACCGGCACGCCCAGCTCGCGCGCCAGCGCCTGCAGATCGATGGTGATGCCACGCCGGCGCGCGACGTCGGCCATGTTGACCGCCACGATCATCGGCTTGCCCAGCTGGCGCACTTCCAGCGCGAAACGCAGGTGCAGGCGCAGGTTGGTCGCATCGACCACGCAGACCAGCAGATCCGGCGCCGCCTCGCCGGGCAGGAAACCTCGGCAGAAATCGCGGGTGATGGCCTCGTCCAGGCTGGCCGCATGCAGGCTGTAGGCACCCGGCAGGTCCAGCAGCGCGAACGAGCGCCCAGCCGGCGTGCGCAGGCGGCCTTCCTTGCGTTCAACGGTGACGCCGGCGTAGTTGGCCACCTTCTGGCGACTGCCGGTCAATTGATTGAACAGCGCCGTCTTGCCGCAGTTTGGGTTGCCGACCAGCGCCAGCCGCAGCGGGATTGCCTCCGCACTCACGCGACGCTCCTCACTTCGGCACCGTCGGCCAGCAGCCGTACCCGCGCGGCCTCGCTACGCCGCAGCGCAAACCGGGTAAAGCCAATCTGCACCAGCAATGGCTCGCTGCCCAGCGGGCCGGCGGCGACAATCTCGATCTGCTCGCCCTGGATGAATCCCAGCTCGCGCAGGCGGCGGGCGATGTTGTCGTCGGTTCCCACGTCCTCGACGCGGTCCACGATGGCCGGGGTCCGCGCAGGCAGTTCGATCAGGGTCACGGAGAATTCTCAAATGCGAATTGTTCTCATTGTACCTCGCCGCATTGCACGAAAGCCAAATGCGCCCCAACCGCTATCATGGACGCTGAATCACGAGGAGCTGTGCGATGACGGAGTTTGCAACACCCCCACCCCTGGTAACCCGGCAACAGGGGCCGGTGCTGCGCGTCCAGCTCCACCGCCCTGCCCTCCACAATGCCTTTGACGACCAGTTGATCGCCCAGCTGACCCTGGCGCTGCAGCAGGCCGGCAGCGATGAGCGGGTGCGGGTACTGGTACTGGAAGGCGCCGGGCCGTCGTTTTCGGCAGGCGCCGACCTCAACTGGATGCGCGGCATGGCGCAGGCCAGCGAAGCCGACAACCAGACCGACGCGCTGGCGCTGGCACGACTGATGCGGGTGCTCGACGAATTGCCCAAGCCGACGATTGCGCGGGTCCAGGGCGCGGCTTTTGGTGGCGGCGTCGGCCTGGTCGCCTGCTGCGACATCGCCATTGGCGTCGAGGAGGCCAAGTTCGGGCTGACCGAAAGCAAGCTTGGCCTGCTGCCCGCGGTGATCTCGCCGTATGTGATCAGCGCCATCGGTGCCCGCCAGGCCCGCCGCTGGTTTGCCAGCGCGGAAATCTTCGATGCCGGCCAGGCACTGCGGATGGGCCTGTTGCACCAGGTCGTCGAAGCCGGACAGCTTGACGCCGCGGTTGATCGGCAAGTCGCGCTGTTGCTCAAGGCCGGCCCGGTGGCCGTCGCGCAGGCCAAGCAACTGGTACGGTCGGTTGTCGATGCGCCGGGCGATCGCGATGCGCTGGACCAGGCCAACGCCACCTTGATCGCGCGCCTGCGGGTATCGGCCGAAGGCCAGGAAGGCCTGTCCGCGTTCCTCGACAAACGCCCGCCCGCCTGGACCATGGAGGACCGCTCATGATCGACCACGTCGGCTTGCCGGTATCCGATTACCCGCGCAGCAAGCAGTTCTACCTGGCAGTGATGGCGGCCATCGATGCCGGACTGGTGATGGAAGTCAGCGCCGCCGACACCGGCAGCGAGCCGGCCGCCGGTTTCGGCCGCGGCATCAAGCCGGATTTCTGGATCAGTCCCGGCACGGTCGGCAGTCCAGTCCATGTCGCACTCGCTGCCACATCGCGGCAGCAGGTCGACGCGTTCCACCGTGCCGCGCTGGCCGCTGGCGCCCGTGACCACGGCGCGCCCGGCCTGCGGCCGCACTACCACCCTGATTATTACGGCGCGTTCGTCCTCGACCCCGATGGACACAACATTGAAGCCGTTTGCCATTGCCCGGAGCAGCACGCCTGATGTTTTCCACCGTCCTGATCGCCAATCGCGGCGAAATCGCCTGTCGCGTCATCCGCAGCTGCCGCCAATGGGGCATCCGCACCATCGCCGTCTACTCCGAAGCCGATGCCGATGCCCAGCACGTCCGCCTGGCCGACGAGGCCTACCCGATTGGTGGCCCGCGCCCGGCCGAAAGCTACCTGCGTGGCGATGCCATCATCGAGGTCGCGCGCACGCATGGCGCCGATGCGATCCATCCCGGCTATGGATTCCTGTCGGAAAACGCGGACTTCGCCGACGCCGTCGCCGCCGCTGGCATGGTCTTCATCGGTCCCAGCGGCAGCAGCATGCGCAAGATGGGCAGCAAGGCCGGGGCCAAGGATCTGATGGCGGCGGCCGGGGTGCCGGTGGTACCCGGCTATACCGGCGAGGATCAGTCACCTGCACTGCTGGCCAGCGAAGCCGATCGCATCGGTTATCCGCTGATGATCAAGGCCGCGCATGGTGGTGGCGGCAAGGGCATGCGCATCGTCCGCGAACCGGGTGAGTTCCTGGCCCAGCTGGAAAGCTGTCAGCGCGAAGCACGCAATGCCTTTGGCCGTGACCGGGTGTTGCTGGAGCGCTACGTCGAATCGCCCCGTCATATCGAAATCCAGATTTTCGGCGACAGCCACGGCAACATCATCCATCTCAACGAGCGCGAGTGTTCGGCACAGCGGCGCTACCAGAAGGTGCTGGAAGAATCGCCATCGCCGTTCCTGACCCCTGCCCTGCGCCAGGCAATGGGCGCGGCCGCGGTCAAGGCTGGCCACGCGATCGATTACGTCAACGCCGGTACCGTCGAATTCATCGTCGCGCCGAGTGGCGAATTCTTCTTCATGGAGATCAACACCCGTTTGCAGGTCGAGCACCCGGTCACCGAGATGACCACCGGGCTGGATCTCGTCGCTTGGCAATTACAGGTCGCTGCCGGGCAACCGTTGCCGCTGCAGCAGGCACAGGTGCCACAACACGGGCATGCGATCGAAGTGCGGCTGTATGCCGAAGACCCGGAAGCCGGCTTCCTGCCGGGCTCGGGCAAATGCCGGCAACTGCGGCTGCCGACGCCCTCGCGGCACGTGCGCATCGATTCGGGCATCGTCAGCGGCGACACCGTCAGCATTTTCTACGACCCGATGATCGCCAAGTTGATCGTCTGGGACCAGGACCGTCCACGTGCGCTGGCGCGGATGCGACAGGCACTGGCGCAGTCGTACATTGTCGGCCCGAAATCGAATATCGGTTTCCTGGAGCGGCTGCTGCGGCATCCGGCGGTGGTCGAGGCGACCATCGATACCGGCTATCTGGACCGCCATCTGGATGAATTCCTGCCACAGGCCGAGGCCGATCCCGCGCTGCTGGCCGCCGCCGTCGTCAGCCACCTGCTGACCGAAGAACAACGCGCCCGCCAGCAGGCCGCCACGTCAACGGATCCGGGTTCGCCGTGGGCCGCCACCGACGGCTGGCGGCTGGGACATTCGCACCAGCATCCGCTGGCATTCCTGCTGCGCGGCGAGATCGTGCGGGTGCAGGCACAAGGCGATGCCGGCGACTATCGACTGCAATGGGATGAGCAGTCGTTGCAGGTGGAAGGCGCACGCCTGACCGGAGATGCCCTGAGCCTGCGTTTGCAGGGACAAGGGAAACGTTTCACCGTCTTCACCGCCGACAACCACCTCAGCGTGCACGATGGCCAGCAACGGCTCAGCCTGGAAGCCGTGCCCGCCTATCAGCGCCAGCAGCAGGGCGTCGATGGTGGCGGCCACCGGGTCACCGCGCCAATGCCGGGCCGGGTGGTGCTGGTCAAGGCCAAGCCGGGCGAACAGGTGAGCGCGGGGCAGGAACTACTGGTGATGGAGGCAATGAAAATGGAATTGGCGTTGAAATCCCCGCGCGCAGGCGTGGTCAAGGCCATTGACGCCCGCGAAGGCGACTTCGTGGAAGCCGATGCCGTGCTGGTAAGCCTGGAGCAGGAATGACCGACTTCGTCAGACTGGTGGAAGTGGGCCCGCGCGATGGCCTGCAGAATGAAAGCAGCATCATCGCGACCGCCGACAAGATCGCCTTGATCGATCGCCTGTCGCAGACCGGGCTGCAAAGCATCGAGGCCACCAGCTTCGTCAGCCCGCGCTGGGTGCCGCAGCTGGCCGATGCCGCCGAAGTCTACGCCGGCATCCAGCGCCGCGACGGTGTCAGCTATCCGGTGCTGGTGCCCAACCAGCAGGGCTACCAGCGCGCACGCGAGGTGGGGGTGACCGAGATTGCGGTGTTCACCGCCGCCTCCGAAGCCTTCAACCGGAAGAACATCAACGCCGGCATCGAAGAATCACTGCAGCGCTTTGAACCGGTGCTGGCGCAGGCCGCCAGCGATGGGGTCAAGGTACGCGGCTACGTGTCCACCGTGCTCGGTTGCCCCTACCAGGGACAGGTGCCGGTCGCCGACGTGGTCCGGGTGGCCAGCCGCCTGCACGCGATGGGCTGCTACGAAATCTCGCTGGGCGACACCATCGGCGTCGGCACCCCGCACCACGCCAGCCAGATGCTGCGCGCGGTTGCCCAGGAGGTGCCGATGACCGCGCTGGCGGTGCACTTTCATGACACTTACGGCCAGGCGTTGGCCAATATCCTGGCCTGCCTGGAAGATGGTGTGCGGGTAGTGGATGCCGCCGTCGCCGGTACCGGTGGTTGTCCCTACGCCAAGGGCGCCAGTGGCAATGTCGCCAGCGAGGACGTGGTCTACCTGCTGCATGGCATGGGCATGGCCACCGGCGTGGATCTGCAAGCGCTGGCCGCTACCGGCCGCTGGCTGGCTGCCCTGCTCGGGCGGCAGACCGGCAGCAAGGTCGGCAAGGCCCTGGCACCGGCATGAAGCCGCCGACCTTTCTGCCCCAGGAAGGTCATCCCAGCCCCACGCCTGGCGCGGCTGCGGCAAACGAAAAGCCCGCGCAGGACCTGTCCCCACGCTTGCTGGCTGCCAGCCAGGACGCGACGCTGCCTGCCGCGACCCGGCAGTTGCTGCAGCAGGCGGCCAATGGACTGACAACGCTGGCACGCGCGGTCGAGGAGCAACGGCTGCGCTATCGCAATCTGTTTGACGCGGTGCCCGACCCGGTCAGCATCCTGGCCGAGGATGGCACCGTGCTCGACCTCAACCGCGCCGGCATGCAGGCCTACCGGATGTCGCGCGCTGAAGTGGTCGGCCAGAACATCAACATGCTCAACCCGGAGTTGCCGCGCGATCACATGGTGCCGGTCTGGGAAACCCTCAAACGCGGCGGCACCTACGTCATCGAGGTCACCAACCGGCGCGCTGACGGCAGCCGCTTCCCGGTCGAAGTGCATTCGGCCAACATGTCCTTCGATGGCCGCAAATGCCTGGTCGCCGTGGCCCGCGACCTCAGCAGCCGGCAGGAAGCCGAGCTGCGCTACCGCGAACTGATGGAAGCCATCGACAAGGGCATCGTCGTGCACGCCGCCAATGGCGACATCGTGTACTGCAACAGCGCGGCAATGCGGATCCTCGGCTTCCACGAAGGCCAGGACAGCTCGGCCCTGCAACTGGAGCAGTGGCGGTTTGTCGATGCCGGCGGCCATGAGATCCAGCAGCACGACCTGCCGGTATATCGCGCCCTGCGCACCGGCAAGGTGGTCGACAGCGAACTGGTCGGCATGTACCACCGCCACGACCGGCAACTGCTGTGGCTGTCGGTCACCGCGGTACCGCAATTCGAACCCGGCACCGCAACGCCGTCACGCGCCACCACCTTGTTCAGTGACGTTACCGAGCTCAAGCGCGACAGCACCTTGTTCGATCGCGCCCAGGCACTGGCCCATATCGGCGGCTGGGAATGGGACGTGGCCCCCGACCGGATGTACCTCACCGACGAGGCCCTGCGCATCCTCGGTACCCGCCAGCCGTTGCTCAACCGGCAACAGTTCCTCGCCTGCCTGCTGCCGGATGAGCGCCCGCGGCTGTGCGCGGCCATCAACCAGGTCAGGGCCGGTGCGCCGGCGTTCGACATGGAGGTGCAGGGCCGTCGCGACGATGGCCAGCCATTCTGGATCCGGGTCATCGGCGAAGCCGAACCCGGCGATCTCGGCACCTCACGGGTCACCGGCACGCTGCAGGACATCTCGGCCGACAAACTGGCCGAGGAATCACTGCGCCTGCGCGCGCGCACCGATCCACTGACCGGACTGATGAACCGCGATGCGGTGCTGACCGAACTCGGCGCCCGGCTGGCGGCGGCCAGCGATGAGGAAATGGCGGTGCTGTACATCGATCTGGACCGCTTCAAGATGGTCAACGATCTGCTCGGCCATTCGGCCGGTGACGAGTTGCTGGTGCAGGCGGCGGAACGGATCCGCGCGGCGGTCGCCCAGCGCGGCATGATTGCCCGCTTCGGTGGCGATGAGTTCCTGGTCGTCTGCAACTGCGCACGCGAGCCCGATCTGCCCGAGCGCCTGGCGCAGTCGGTGCTGGATGCGTTCACGCCCACGTTCCATGTCGGCAAGGACGAATTTCCGATCACCGCCAGCATCGGCATCGCCCGTTCGCCAGGCCATGCGCTACGCCCGCAACAGCTGATCCAGAACGCCGACGTGGCGATGTACGAGAGCAAGCATCGTGCGCGCAACGGCTGGCAGCACTTCACCAGCGAACTGGCGCAACAGCAGCAGGATCGGCTGCATATCGAAACCCAGTTGCGGCGCGCGGTCGACAACGAGGAATTCCGCCTGGTCTACCAGCCGCAGGTGGATCTGAAACATGGCCGGGTGATCGCCGCCGAGGCGCTGATCCGCTGGCAAAGCCGGCAACTGGGCGAACTGCGGCCGGATGTATTCATCAACCACGCCGAAAACACCGGCGACATCGTCCGCATCGGCAGTTGGGTACTGCGCGAAGCCTGCCGGCAGATTGCCCAGTGGCGTGACGCCGGCATGGGCCTGGTGCGGGTGGCAGTGAATGTCTCCTACCGCCAGTTCGCCGGCGATGACCTGCCCAAGCGCGTGCGCGCACTGCTGCAGGAATTCAACCTGCCGGGTTCGGCGCTGGAACTCGAATTCACCGAACGGGTGTTGATCGAGGATGCGCCGGCCACGCTGAGGATATTCGCCGACCTGCGCGCACTCGGCATCGTCCTGACCATCGACGACTTTGGCGAGGGCTACAGCGCGCTCAACTATCTGCGCCGGCTGCCCATCCACGGGCTCAAGCTGAGCCAGCTGTTCACCGAAGGGGTGCCGCACAACCGCTCCGACGTGGCCGTCTGCAAGGCGGTCGCCGCGATCGCCCACAGCCTGGGACTGGGGCTGGTGGCCGAGGGCGTGGAGTCCGAAGCCCAGCGCCAGTTCCTGCTGGAGCTGGGGGTGCCGGTGGGCCAGGGGTTCCTGTTCTCGCCTGGATTGCCCGCCGACGACTTCGCCCGCCGGTTGGCTTTGCCGCTGGCATCGATGACCTGACCGCGGGCGCCGCCGCCTCGCTGGCCCGCCGGCCCTCGTTTAGAATGGCCGGTCACGCCTCATCGCCATCGCAACAGGAGCCAGCATGCAAGCCAATCTCACTCGTGCCGTCATCACCGGAGGCGTTTCCGGCCTCGGACTGGCCGTGGCCACGCGGCTGGTCGCACAGGGCGGCAAGGTCGCGCTGCTGGATGTCAACGACGAAAAAGGCGCGGTCGCGGTCGCCGGTCTCGGCGCGGGCAACGCACGTTACTTCAAGACCGATGTCACCGATGAAAATGCGGTCGCCAACACCCTGGCCGAGGCCAGCGAGTTCCTCGGCGGCCTCAACGCGGCAATCAACTGCGCCGGCATCCTCGGCGCTGGCCGGGTGCTGGGCAAGGAAGCACCGATGCCGCTGGCGACGTTCCAGACCACGGTGATGGTCAACCTGGTCGGCAGCTTCAACGTGGGCAAGGCCGCGGCCAACCTGATGCAGCACAACACCGCCGGCGACGACGGCGAGCGCGGCGTCATCGTCAATACCGCCAGCGTCGCCGCCTATGAAGGCCAGATCGGCCAGGCCGCCTACTCCGCCAGCAAAGGCGGCGTGGTGGCGATGACCTTGCCGATGGCCCGCGAGCTGTCGCGCTTCGGCATCCGGGTGATGACCGTGGCGCCGGGTATTTTCTGGACGCCGATGGTCGATGGCATGCCTGAAGCGGTGCAGCAGTCGCTGAGCGCCTCGATTCCGTTCCCGTCGCGGCTGGGCAAGCCGGAAGAATTCGCCGATACCGTTGCCTTCATTCTCGCCACGCCTTACCTCAACGGCGAAACCATCCGCCTCGATGGCGCGGTGCGGCTGGCGCCCAAGTAAACACGGGACCAGGCACATGACCATCACCGCACGCTTCACCTACCGCATCCAGCCCGGGCGCATGGATGAGTTCGTCGCCAAGCTCAAGGCCGCCGCAGATGCGCGTTTCAATTCGGCGGTGATGCCGCAGGCGTTCCGTTTTTATGTCGATGCCCTGCCCGGCCAGGATGCCGACATCGTCATTCTCGACATCGATTACGCCAGCCTGGCTGATTTCGGCGCGCGCACTGATTTTGAACAGAACAACCCCGAGTGGGCCGCCCTCTGGGGCCCGCAACCAGACGCGCCGGAACAACTGCTCGGCGTCGACATCCTCAAATCCATCAACCCGTTTGCCTGATCGGCAACACCTCACCAAGCCACTTCCATGAAAGCCAACGAAATCAAGAAAGGCAACGTCGTCGAACACAACAACGGCGTCTATCAGATCCGCGACATCGACCGCAGCTCACCGCAGGGCCGTGGCGGCAACGTGCGCTTCCGCTTCACCATGTATTCGATTCCCGGCGGCAGCAAGCTGGATGCCAGCTTCGATGCCGACGATGACCTGCGCGAAGTCGACATGGTCCGCCGCCAATCGACGTTCTCCTACAAGGACGGCGAGGCATTCGTGTTCATGGATGACGAGGATTACACCCCGTACACGCTGGACCCGGACGCGCTCGGCGATCAGGCCGGTTACATCACCGATGGCCTGAGCGGCTGCTACGTGCAGGTGGTCGAGGACCAGCCGGTGGCACTGCAACTGCCGCAGCACGTGGTCCTGGAAGTGGTGGAAACCCCGCCGGAACTGAAAGGCGGCACCGCCACCAAACGGCCGAAGCCAGCCAAGCTCAGCACCGGCATCGAAATCATGGTGCCGGAATACATCAGCAACGGCGAGCGCATCCTGGTCAACACCACCACCGGCGAATTCGGCGGCCGCGCCGACTGAGGCCTGCGGACTGTTCGCCACCCGATATGCCCCCGCGTAGAGCGGAGCTTGCTCCGCTGAAAAACCCACCACACCGTAGAGCGGAGCTTGCTCCGCTGAAAAATCCAGCGAGCAGAACGCAGCGGAGCACGCTCCGCTCTACGGCGATGCGAACGCCCGCACTTGCGCTCCCAGGCGCTGCAGATTGTCGCGGGTGCCGTGCATCTGCCGGGCAAGCTCGCTGTCCAACCATTCCTTTGCGGAGTCATGCAGGCGTGAACGGGCGGCCTGCAGTGCCTGCATCTGATCGGTTGCCGCCCGTTGCAGGCGCTCGCGCTCCGCTGCCTGCGGCAGCCCGTAACCACCCTCAATCAACAAGGCCGGGCGACTGAGCCGTTCGCTGGCGCGCAGATAATCGGCCAGCATCGTCTGTTCCGATTGCCCGCTCAGCTCGCCCATGGCCGGTGGCCGCAGCAAGCGGTGTTTCAGTTCGTCCCGCGCCAACACTTCCTGTTGCCGCAGGGCGGCGTTTTCCAGCACCAGTAACGCCGCGCTGGCTTTCAGATCCGCGTGTTCGATGGCCCGCGCGCGCTCCGTCGCCGGTGCCCGCAACCAGTCCCGTACCCGTGCCTGCGCGATTGGCTGGCCCGCACGCACCACATCCAGCAGTTGCTGGTAATGCTGATCCGCCGACGGGAAGTAATAGCCCATCCGTTCGGCCTGGTCACGCGGTTGCAGCACGCTGGCATCGGCGACACCGCGCCGCTGCAGTTTGCGCAGCAGACCGCGCGGAGTGATGCTGTCCAAACCCTCGCCGGCCAGCCGCGGCACGCCATCGTGCAGCAGCTTGAATACTTCCACCGCGCAGTTGTTGCTGATGAAGTAATAACGGCCGTCATAGCTCCAGTGCAGCTGTGCGGCACGCTCGAGCAGCTGCGTTATCTCCGCCGGCGACAGTCGCAGTGGAATCGATTGCAGGCCACGCAGCTCGACCTTGTTGTACTCGTCAATGACCTGCGACAGCGGCAGCACGAACATCCGTGACGGATACGAACCGGTCAGTCCGCGCCAGCTGGATACCTGCACGTCGTCGACGAAGGCACGGAACGACAGTACCTGGTGATACTGCAGGTCCAGCCGGCAATCCGGCCCCGGCCTGCGTCCCGGCTTGCAGATCACCAGCCGCAACATGGCGTGGCCCCAGCGACTCATCGCCTGCTGGTTGCCCTCGGCCAACAGATAGTCGACCGCGTAGACACGGTCCGGCTCCAGGTGCGGCAAAGCCCGCACCGCATCATCGACCAGCGACTGCACGAACACCTGGTCCGGCGCGCACGCGCTGGCCGGCGGCGACCAGGCGAAATGCTCGGCAAACAACCGATACAGCGCTGGCCGGCGACAGGCGTATTGCGGATCGAGCAGGAAATATTCCAGGTTCACCGCCACATACTCACTGGCGCTGGTCAGCTCGTAGCGGTCCGGGCTGCGGTCACTGAAGGCATTGCCGGCCACGCGCCGGCGCGGTCGCGCCAGATCCAGTTGCCAGCCGGCCAGGTCCAGCAGTCGTGGATTGCGCGACAGCTGTCCTTGCGCGGACCGATCATGGAAATGCGCCAGCTCATGGATCAACGCGGCCAGCACGGCCTGGCGGGCAGCCAGGACTTCGCTGCCGGTGTCGGGTTTGGTCGCGCCGGCCGCCATCCAGTCCAGCAACAACTGCCGGTTCAACCAGATCGCCCGTGATTTGGCCCGGCCGTGTACCTTCGCCGGAAGATCGTCGCGCCATTGCACCGGGATGACCTGCTCGCTGCCGTCGCGCCAGGAAGGCGGCAGTCGCTGCAGGGCTTGTTCGAACATCGCCGTGCTGGCGCCGATCTCGGCTGCCGACAGCCCTTCGGACTGCAGCTGCAATGACACTCGTGCCCAGGCCGGCGACGCCAGCAGCAGCCACGCCAGCAGCGCCCAGCGCAGGCGCCGACGCGGGATCAACGGCTGAGGATGGCGTGGGCCAGTTGCAGGTCGCTTGCCTCACCCGACTGCGCGCTGGTTTCACGCAATTGGCGCAGCGCGGCTTCGAGACGGGCACTGCGGACACGGCCATCGGTGGCGACAAATACCGCCGCGTCCTCGCGTGCCTGGGCAACCACTTTGTCATCGTCACCGGAAGAACTGCCACTGGAGTCGGAGCTGCCGGCCGAGGACGCACCGGCCGAGGTACCGGCAAAACTGGAGGCCAACAGCGAACCACTGAACAGCAACAGGCCAATCAACACGAGGCAACGCGACATGGGAGATCCGGAGCGGAAACTGATTGTGAGATTTTACCGAATCCAACGCGAGGCGGATGAACAGGCGGCCGCGCGCAGACGGCAGCATCGGCCTCTTGGGCGACGAGACGACGGCTTGCCCGATCAGTCGAACAGCTTGCCCGGATTCATCAGTCCATTCGGATCCAGTACCTGCCTGATGCCACGCATCACCGCAATCTCGGCGTCGCTGCGGGTGCTGCCCAGATAACCCTTCTTGACCAGGCCGATGCCGTGCTCGGCCGAAATGCTGCCACCACAACGCTGCAGGGCCTGCGCCAGCAACTCGGTGACATGCTCGCACTGCTGCACGAACAGCGGGTAATCGACGTCGCCCGGCTTCAGCACGTTGATGTGCAGGTTGCCATCGCCGATATGGCCAAACCACACCACCTCGAAATGCGGATAGGCCTGGCCGAGCAGGGCCTGGGTTTCGGCCAGGAACGCCGGCATCGCCGAAATCCGCACCGACACATCGTTCTTGTACGGCTTGTAGGCGGCCAGGCTTTCGGTGATGCCTTCGCGCAGCCGCCACAGCTGCGCTGCCTGGGCGTCGGACTGGCTGATCACGCCATCGCTGACCCAGCCGTTGTCCATGCAGGTTTCGAACGCCGCCATCGCCGCGGCTTCGCTGGCCTCGTCGCCGCTGGCGAACTCGGTGACCACGTAATATGGATGCACGTCATCGAACGGTTTCTGCGCGCCATGCGCCAGCACATGATGCAGCGCGCGGTCGGTAAAGAACTCGAAGGCTTCCAGTTGCAGTCGTTCGCGGAATGCGGCGAACACCTGCATCAGTACCTCAAACGATGGCAGCGCCAGCAGCATGACGTTGCTGGGCGACGGCGGATCGGTCAGCCGCAGGGTGGCTTCGACCACGATCCCCAGCGTGCCTTCGGAGGCGATGACCAGATGGCGCAGATCGTAGCCACTGGAGTTCTTGATCAAGGCCCGGTTCAAATCCAGCAGCTCGCCAGTGCCGGTCACCAGCTTGAGGCCGGCAATCCATTCGCGGGTGTTGCCATAGCGGATGACCCGGATGCCACCGGCATTGGTGGCGATATTGCCGCCAATCGAACATGAACCACGGGCGGCGAAATCGACCGGATAAGCCAGGCCGTGTTCGCTGGCGGCGTTGTGCACTGCTTCCAGCGCGATGCCCGGCTGCACGGTCAGGGTGCGGTCGACCGCATTGAAGGCCAGCACCTTGTTCATCCGTTCCATGCTGATCACCAGCTCGCCATTGGCGGCCACCGCGCCACCGGACAGCCCGGTGCGGCCGCCGGAAGGCACCAGCGCCACCTGCTGCTGGTTGGCCCAGCGCACGATGGCCTGGACCTCCTCGATGCTGGCCGGCAAGGCGATGGCCAGCGGCGCCGGGGTCCAGCGCCGGGTCCAGTCGCGACCGTAGTGTTCCAGGTCGGCAGGGTCGGACTTCAGGCGCAGGCCGGGCACGGCCTGTTGCAACGATTGCAGACGGGAATCGGTCATCTTGGTCGGTGGCGTGGGGGTGCGTCAGCGTGCCAGCGTCGCGGGGTCGCGTCCAGATGGCAGGCGTGCGCGATTGGTTTCAGAAGCAACAAAAACAGCCGCTTGCAGTGCTGATGCGACGCAGCAAAAGCCGCCACCGTTCTGGCATAGTGATCGGCCCGTCATGCCCCACTTCGCTGCCTACATGTCCAAGAAGACCTCCTACCCCAAGCAGGACATCCGCGTGCTGCTGCTGGAAGGCGTCAGCCAGACCGCCGTGGACACCTTCCACGCCGCCGGCTATACCCAGATCGAGTATCACGAGAAGTCGCTGCCGGAGGACGAACTGAAGGCCCGCATCGCTGAAGCGCATATCGTCGGCCTGCGTTCGCGCACGCAACTCACCGCCGAGGTGCTGTCGCATGCGCGCCGGCTGATGGCGGTTGGCTGCTTCTGCATCGGCACCAACCAGGTCGATCTGGAAACCGCCGAGCTGGCCGGCATCCCGGTCTTCAATGCACCCTATTCCAACACCCGCAGCGTGGCCGAACTGGTCATCGCCCAGAGCATCATGCTGATGCGCGGCATCCCGCAGAAGAACGCGCAGTGCCACCGCGGCGGCTGGTCGAAGTCGGCCGCCGGCAGCCATGAAGTGCGCGGCAAGATCCTCGGCATCATCGGCTACGGCCATATCGGCACCCAGGTTGGCGTGCTGGCCGAAGCGCTGGGCATGCAGGTGATGTTCCACGATATCGAAACCAAACTGTCGCTGGGCAATGCCCGTGCCGCGGCCAGCCTGCAGGAACTGCTGGCCAGTGCCGACGTGGTTACCCTGCACGTGCCGGAAACCGCCAGCACCCAGGGCATGTTCGGCGCCGCCGAAATCGCCGCGATGAAACCCGGTGCGCATCTGATCAATGCCTCGCGCGGCAGCGTGGTCGATATCGACGCGCTGCGCCAGGCACTGGAAAGCGGCCATGTCGGCGGCGCGGCGGTGGACGTGTTCCCGCTCGAGCCCAAAGGCAATGCTGATCAGTTCGAATCGCCGTTGCGCGGCCTCGACAACGTCATCCTGACCCCGCACGTCGGCGGCAGCACGCTGGAAGCGCAGGACAACATCGGCATTGAAGTGGCGGCCAAACTGGTGCGCTACAGCGACAATGGCTCGACCCTGTCGGCGGTCAACTTCCCCGAAGTCACCCTGCCCGGCCATGACCAGAGCCGGCGCATCCTGCACATCCATCGCAACGTGCCTGGCGTGCTGTCGCGGATCAACGACATCTTCGGCAAGCACAACGTCAATATCGATGGCCAGTTCCTGCGCACCGACGCCAACGTCGGTTACGTGGTGATCGACGTCACCGCCTCCGAGGAACAGACAGCCGAACTTAAGGACGCGTTGTCCGCCATTGAAGGCACCCTGCGCACGCGGGTGCTGTACTGACCCGGTATCGGCCAGCATCGCATCATCCTGCAACATCAGGGCGGTACCGGTGCCCGGCATGATCCGGGTCGTCCCGCATGATCCGGACTGGGCGGCGCAGTACCAGGCAGAAGCCAGGCAGGTCACCGCTGCTGTCGGCGCTCCGCTGATCGCCCTCCATCACATCGGCAGCACGTCGGTCGCTGGCCTTGCGGCCAAGCCGATCATCGACATGCTGCTTGAAGTGACCTCGCTGGATGCCTTGGACCGCGTCACCCCGGCGATCGAACATCTCGGTTATGAGGCCATGGGCGAGTTTGGAATTTCCGGTCGCCGCTATTTCCGCCGAGATGATGCGCAAGGCATCCGCAGCCATCAGATCCATGCCTTCGCGGCGGATACCGCCAATGTCCGCCGACATCTCGCGTTCCGCGATTATCTGCGCGCACATCGGGCGGTTGCCGACCAGTATGGCCTGCTCAAACAACAGCTCGCGCAACAGCACCCTGCTGATCTTGGCGCCTACAACGATGGCAAGGACAGCTTCGTCAAGGAGCACGAACGTATTGCGTTGCGTTGGGTGGACGATCAGCGCTGAGCATCCAGTGACGCCCACCTCGGTTACATGGTGATCGAAGTCACCGCCTGCGATGAGCAGGCCACCGAATTGAAGAATGCGTTGTCCGCGATTGAAGGCACCCTGCGCACGCGGGTGCTGTACTGAAATATCGTAGAAAGAGCAGCGGAGCAAGCTCCGCTCTACATGTGGTCAGAATAAGCAAAAGTCGTCATCCCGGCGCACGCCGGGATCCAGCACTTATCGCTGCTGACAGCAAAAGCTAGATGACCCAATATTCGTTGATTGAAAACCCGGCGTTCGCCGGAATGACGAGGAAAATTGGGCTATCCCGGGGGTTTCCTGGAGCATTGCAATTTCTGGCGCGTAAGCACGCCTCGCGTTGCGTTGGCTCGGCGATCAGTCGTGAGTCACGACCAGCTGCTGCGGCCCCCGGCCCCGCTGGCACCGCGGCGCTAGGTTTCGGAATGGCCCCGCTGCAACCACTTGCCTGCCATCCGTGCCATTGATGGATCAGCATCGTCAAGCAGCGGCGGGATCTCGCGCCAGGCCAGCTGCAGTGATTCCTCGCTGACCACGAAGCGCTCGTCGCTGCCGGCACGGATGACGTAGCGCACGTCGTAGTGCCAGTGGCCGGGTACCTCGGCGCGTTCCGGTATCCAGTGCCGGTCCAGATCGAAGATGGCGTCCGACTCCAGCGCCAGATCCGGCAGCCCGGATTCCTCGCGCGCTTCCTTCAGCGCCACCTGCGCCATGTCGCAGTCACCATCGGCGTGACCGCCCAGTTGCAGCCAGCGTTGCAGCTTGCGGTGATGGGTCAGCAGCAACCGCTTGCCATCGGCGCTGACCAGCCAGGCACTGCCGGTCAGGTGGCCGGCCAGGCGCTCGCGCACGAACGGGTTGGCCGGCTCGGCCAGCAATCGTTCGAACTGTTCGATGACCGCCTGTTCCTGCGGCCAGCGACGGCGGTAATCCTGCAGGGCCATGGTCAAGGGAGCGACATCCCACATAAACGGCTATCCGGTGCGGCAAGGCCGGCCATTATCGCCGCTCATGCTGCGCTTGCGCTTGTGCTTCCCGCGCCGCTTTGGCAAGGTAACTCGGATGCCTCCTGCGACAGGTGGCGTTAAGACAAAGCGCCTCCGGGCGTCGCCGCCCACCAGCCAACTGCCAAGGAATTCCGCGGATGTTCAAATCGCTATTCAGGGTCAAACCGGTCGAACCCGCCGGCCACGTCGATGCGGGGGAACCCTTTGAAGGAAGCCTGGAAGGCGAAGCAACTCTCAAGCGCACCCTGACCGGCACCCAGCTGATCCTGCTGGGCATCGGCGCGGTCATCGGCGCCGGCATCTTCGTGCTGACCGGTCAGGCCGCGGCCCAGCACGCCGGGCCGGCGATCATGCTGAGCTTCGTGCTGGCCGGCATCGCCTGCGCCTTCGCCGGGCTCTGCTATGCCGAATTCGCGGCGATGCTGCCGGTCTCGGGCAGTGCCTATTCGTACTCGTACGCCACCCTCGGCGAGGCGGTTGCCTGGTTCATCGGCTGGTGCCTGGTGCTGGAGTACCTGTTTGCCGCATCGACCGTGGCAGTGGGCTGGTCGGGCTATCTCAATGCCTTCCTCAGCAACTGGGACCTGGCCCTGCCGACGGCCTTGGCCAGCGCGCCGTACACCATCGAGAATGGCGCGCTGGTCCATACCGGCGGGCTGGTCAACCTGCCGGCGGTGTTGATCATCGCCGCGGTCACCACCATCGGCTACTTCGGCATCACCCAGTCGGCGTTCGTCAACTCGTTCGTGGTTGCGATCAAGGTCACCGTGATCGTGTTGTTCATCGCGCTCGGTGCCAAGTACGTCGACCCGGCCAACTGGCACCCCTTCATCCCCGCCAATGAAGGCCCGGGCAAGTTCGGCTTTGAAGGCGTCATCCGCGCCTCGGCCATCGTCTTCTTCGCCTACATCGGCTTCGACGCGGTATCCACCGCCGCTGGCGAGGCCAAAAATCCGCAGCGCGACATGCCGATCGGCATCCTCGGCTCGCTGATCATCTGCACCATCCTGTACATCGTGGTCTGCGCGGTGCTGACCGGGATGATGCCGTTCCGCCTGCTCGACACGCCCGAACCGGTCTCCACCGCGCTCAACAACTATCCCTCGCTGGGCTGGCTGCAGACGCTGGTGGAAATCGCCGCCATCGCCGGTCTGTCGTCGGTGATCCTGGTGATGCTGATGGCCCAGCCGCGCATCTTCTACACCATGTCCAAGGACGGGCTGATGCCCAAGCTGTTCGGCAAGGTCCATCCCAAGTACCACACGCCTTACGTCGGCACCCTCATCGTCGGCGTGATTGCCGCCGGCCTGGCCGGGCTGCTGCCGCTGAGCCTGCTAGGCGAGATGGTGTCGATGGGCACGCTGCTGGCGTTCGCGACGGTCTCGGCCGGGGTCCTGATCCTGCGCTACACCCGGCCGGAACTGCCCCGCCCGTTCCGGGTGCCGGCGGCCATTCTGGTCTGCCCGCTGGGCGTGGTCACCTGCCTGTACCTGTTCTGGCAACCGTTCAAGGAACACTGGCACCTGCTGCTGGGCTGGATTGCAATCGGCCTGCTGATTTACGCCGTGTACGGTTATCGCCACAGCAAACTGCGCAACGCCTGATGCGAGCGCGGTCCCGCCATGCCGCGGGACCGTACAGCGATGGCATGACGGTCGCTGCAGGGCGACCTCGATTCATTGACTTTCGGGTATGCCGATGACGGCTGACAGCAGCGCAAAGATTGGTCCGGTGCTGGCGACCTTCGTGGTCGCCAACAACATGATCGGCTCGGGTTTCTTCCTGTTGCCAGCGACGCTGGCCAAATCCGGCGGGGTCACCGCGCTCAGCTGGCTGCTGGGCACGGTGCTGGCGGTGGTGCTGGGTTCGGCATTCGCGCGGCTGGCGCGCCACTACCCGAACCTGGAATCGCCGGATGACTACGTGCGGCCATCACTGGGGCGCGACATGGGTTTCCTGGCCACCACGCTGTACTGGATTTCATCGTGGATGGGCAACAACGCCATCGCCGTGGCCGCGTTCGGCTATCTGGTCATCCTGCTGCCGGTCGGCGATGGCAGCGTCACCCGTCTGATCGGGCAGTTGCTGCTGATCTGGCTGATGTTCGGCCTCAACCTGATGGGCCCGCGCCAGATCGCACGCTTCCAGTCGTTCTGCGTGGTACTGGGCCTGTTGCCGGTGGCGGTGATTCTGATCTGGGGCTGGGGCAGTTTTGACGGCGACATCTACCGTGCCTCGTGGAATGTCACCGACCGCAGCGACGCCAGCGTGGTGTTCAGTTCACTGGCGCCGATATTCTGGGCCTTCGTCGGCCTGGAAACCGGGGCGATGGTCGCCGGCGTGGTCCGCAATCCACAGCGTAACGTGCCGATCGCGACGATTGGCGGCATCGTCATTGCCGGCATCGTCTACCTGCTGTCTTCGGTGCTGATGATGGGCATCGTGCCGGCCGCGCAACTGTCGCAGTCGAGCGCACCGTTCGCGCTGGTGGCCGGGCAGATGTTCGGCGCCTGGGCGATTCCGATCATCGCCGCGGCGGCCGCGCTCAAGGCCACCGGTACCCTCGGTGGCTGGATGCTGGTCAGCGGCGAATCCGGTGCCCGCGCCGCCCAGCGCGGCTTCCTGCCGCCGATCTTCGGTCGCCTGCGGGCCAATGGTTCGGCCGGCTGGGGCTTGTTCATCATCGCCGCCTCGATGACGCTGCTGGCGGTGTTCACCCTGGCGCCGACCGTTTCCAGCCAGTTCGAAACCCTGATTGAAATGGTCGTCACCCTCGTGATCATGGCCTATGCGACCGCAGGGCTGGCGCTGCTGCTGGGTTCGCCTGAACGGCTGGCCACGCGCTCGGACCGGATCATCGGCATGGGCGCGCTGGTGGCCTGCGGGCTGCTGGTGTATTCGTCCTCGATCCGCACCCTGGTCGGTGGCGTGGTCATCGCCTTGTTGTCGCTGGCCGCCTATCGTGGTTTCGCCCGCCGCGGCCGGCCTGTCGCCTAGGACGGTGCTCGCCCCGCCGGGATGCTCGCGCTAAGATCGGCGCATGAGCACTCTCCCCTACGACAGCGACCGGCTGCAGCAACTGGCCGATGTCCTGATCAGCAACGTCGGCGAGCTGGCGCGCGCCGGCTGGACGCCGGCGACCAGCAGCAACTTCTCGCATCGCCTCGATGGCCAGCATGCCGCGATCACCGTGTCGGGCAAGGACAAGGGCCGGCTGGGCCGCGACGACATCATGGTCGTCGACTGGGATGGCAAACCGGTCGCGACCGATCAACGGCCGTCCGCCGAAACCCTGCTGCACACCCAGCTGTACAAGCGCTTCCCGGAAATCGGCTGCGTACTGCATACCCACTCGCCAGTGCAGACGATTGCCTCGCGCCTGTATGCCGGCGCCGGCCACGTACGCCTGGAAGGCTACGAGTTGCTGAAGGCCTTCCACGGCAACAGCACCCACGAAACCGCGGTCGACGTGCCGGTGTTTTCCAACACCCAGGACATGCATGTGCTGGCCGCGCAGGTCGATGCCTTGCTGGACCGGCAATGCATGTGGGGCTATCTGATCGATGGCCATGGCCTGTATGCCTGGGGCCAGGACATGGCCCAGGCGCGCCGGCATCTGGAAGCTTTCGAGTTCCTGCTCCACTGCGAGCTGGAACTGCGCAAGCTGGGCTGTCGCCAGTAACCACGGATGCCGTCACCTGGCGCTACGCCGGGCCTTGTTAAGCTCCCTCATCCCACGGAACTCGCCACCGCCATGAGCCGTCTGCGCATCTTTGACGAAAACACCCCCGACACGCCCGAGTTCGCCAGCTACGACCCGGACTTCATCGCCACCGAACTGCACAAGATCGGCGTCACCTTCGAACGCTGGCAGGCCAACCAGCCGCTGGCGCCCGGTGCCAGCCCGGAACAGGTGATGGATGCCTATCGCGCCGACATCGACCGGCTTGTGGCCGAGCGTGGCTTCAAGTCGGTCGACGTGGTCAGCATTGCGCCAGACAACCCGCAGCGCGAAGCCATGCGCGCCAAGTTCCTCGACGAGCATTACCACAAGGAAGACGAGGTGCGCTTTTTCGTCGCCGGCTCGGGCCTGTTCACCCTGCACGTGGATGGCAAGGTCTACGAGGTCGAGTGCGTGAAGGACGATCTGATCGCGGTACCGGACAGTACCCGGCACTGGTTCGACATGGGTCCGGAACCGCAGTTCATCGCCATCCGCTTCTTCACCGAGCCCGATGGCTGGGTCGGCCACTTCACCGGCCAGGACATCGCCGGCAGGTTCCCGCGCTACCAAGGCCTGAGCGATAAATGATCCGCGCCATCCTCACCGATATCGAAGGCACCACCAGCAGCATCTCGTTCGTCAAGGATGTGCTGTTTCCCTACGCCCGGCGTGCCCTGCCCGGCTTCGTCCGCGAACATGGCCAGCGCCCGGACGTGCGCCAGTGGCTGGACCAGGTCGCGACCGAACATGGCGGCATCTGCAGCGACGATGTCATCGTCGAGACCCTGCAGGGCTGGATTGACCAGGACCGCAAGCACACGGCGCTGAAGGCGTTGCAGGGGATGATCTGGGACGCCGGCTACCGTGATGCCGATTTCACCGCGCACATCTATCCCGATGCGGCCCCCGCGTTGCGGCAGTGGCACGCGCAGGGACTGCCGCTGCATGTGTACTCGTCCGGCTCGGTGCCGGCGCAGAAGCTGTTCTTCGGCCACAGCGATGCCGGCGATCTGACTGCGTTGTTTTCGGGCTGGTTCGATACCGAAACCGGCGGCAAGCGTGAAGCGGACAGCTACCGCCGGATTGCCGAGGCCATCGCCCTGCCGGCAGCGGACATCCTGTTCCTGTCCGATGTGGTCGCCGAACTCGACGCGGCGCGCGAGGCCGGCATGCAGACCTGTCTGGTCGATCGCCTGCAGGACTATCCGCAAGCGCGGCTTGGCGACGATGCCCACGGCCATGCCCGGGTCACCGGCTTCGATCAGATCCCGCTGGGTTGATGCGAGTGATTCCCGCTTCAACGCGACCGGTGCCGCCCCGCTAGAATCCGTCCCGGTCACCCGCCAGCGCAACGCCCGCCAGTGACCCGGCGATTCATGCCAGCCAGCCACACGCCAGCCAGCCGAATCCGATGACGCCTCCGCCAGGAGGCGTTCTGCTTTTTGTGAGCCGGTAACCATCGGCGCTGGCCTGCCCATGCTGCCAGCGCCGTGTCGATGGCCGTTCCCGCACCCCCGCTGCGTTCTAGCAGGCGGACGTCAGGGAAAGCGGATTCATGGACAAGTTGAACTGTTTCGACAACGATTTCGAGCGCGGGCACCTGGATCGCCGGGGCTCGTTGTTCCATCACCGTCTGCTCGGACACCCTGCGCTGTCGCTGGAAAACCTGGCCAAGGTCATCCCGGCATTGCCGCCGGCACAAGTGTTCCACTCCAGCGGTCTGCTCGACAACAGCGATAATTTCGACCGCGCCCATCTCGAACACCAGGCCGAACTGGGGCTTGAGGAAACCCTGGAACGGTTGCGCCATACCGATGCCTACATCATGGTGCGGCAACCGGAAACCGCCGATTCGTTCAAGCCCTTGCTGCAGGAGCTGAAGGCCGACGTGCAATCCCTGGTGCGCGAGGCCGGCATCAGCGGTGGCATCGATGAAGCGATGCTGTATCTGTTCATCGCCTCTCCCAACAGCGTGACCCCGTTCCATATCGATCGCTACTCGACGTTCCTGCTGCAATTCCGCGGCAGCAAGCAGGTGACGGTCTACCCCCCGTGGGACCCGCGCGTGGTCAGCGACGAGGACACCGAGCATTTCTTCGCCCAGACCGGCCGTCGCCCGGCATGGCGACCGGAGGTGCAGTCACTCGGCACCCGCTTTGAATTCTCACCGGGCCAGGCCTTGCATATTCCCTTCGTCGCCGGCCATCACGTGCGCAACGGCAGCGATGACGTGTCCATTTCGCTGTCGATCATTTTCAACACCGAACAGACCCGCAGCCTGATGCGGGCCCTGGCACTGAACCATCAGTGCCGCAAATGGATGAAGCGGATTGGCATGGCGCCGCGCCGAGTGGCACTGGACGCAGACGGCGTGGCGCTGAAGTCACAGCTGTGGGGCACTGCCGCTCGCGTGGCCCGGCGCCTGCGCTAGCACGCGTCCGCTACCGGGCCGCCGCCGCGACGACGCGGGTGCCGGTTCAAGGCTTCGCATCCTGCAACCGGTAATGCCCCTGAACGCGCTGCTCGCCCTGCCAGCGGTCGAACACCCGCACTTCGACCTGGTGCTCGCCAATCGACAGATCCGTCGGCAGCGCACCACGCCACAGGTGCGCGGACGGCACCGCTTCCGGCGAGCGGTCGTAGCCACGCAGTGCCGGTGCCTGATCATCACGCACGTTTTCCGCCAGCAGCCCCGGGTCGGGCTGTCGCACCTGCGTCATCGGTTTCCAGTCAGCGCCGTCGACGCGGAATTCGACCCGGGAAGCAGCATCGCCCATGTACACGTTGGCATATACGCCCCACGCCGGATATGCACCCTGGCGCAACACCTGCGGCAGATGCAGGCCGATATGGCTGCCTTCCGGATCGCGGGCGGCGTGCCAGGCCAGCGCGTAACTGCCATCGCCGGCAACCCGCAGATCGGCATAGCCGTTGGGGGTGCCATCGGCCATGCGGCTGTCGGGAATGCCCTGCGCGTCCTTCACTCCCGACCAGAACGCTCCGCAGGCGGCACCGACGTTGTACTCATGCAGCGGTTGCGTGCCGTGCCAGCCTTCGTCGGCACCATGGAACCACTGCTGCTGGGTATGACTGTGGCCGCTCAGCAGCAGTACGTGGGGGAAATCCTTGAGCAGATCAAACAGTCGCTGCCGGTCGGCCAGGCGGAAGGTTTCGCGACCCGGGTCCGGCAGGAAGGTCGGGATATGCATGGCCAGTACCAGCAGCCGGTCCTTGCGCACGGTCGGCAGGTACTCCTGCAGGAAGCGGAACTGGTCCTCGCGTAGACCGCCGACATAGGCCGGTTTGACACCCGGCTGGTAGACCACATCATCCAGGCCGATGAAGGTCAGCAACGGTTCTTCCCAGGCGAAGGTGTCGGGACCAAACTGGTTGCGATAGCTCAGCAGTGATTCCTCGTCACTGCCAGCATCGAAATCCAGGTCGTGGTTGCCTGGGATATGCAGCCAGGGCAGCCCCAACTGCGCGGTCACCTGCTTCAGCTGTGGATACAGCGACAGATCGTCATTGACCACATCACCGAGCGTGGTGCCGAGCTGGTACTGATCGCGCTGGGCCAGCAATGGCTGAACGATATCGCGCAGGTAATAATCCACATCCTGCATCGATTTGGTCTGGGTATCGCTGAACACCAGCATCCGCATCGAGTCTGCGCTCATGCGTTGCCGCGGCTGCGGCACAAGGCCGAAATCCTTGCATGCCGCCCTGGCATCACGCAGGCCGCCGTACTTGAGTGTGGACGAGGTCGGCGACGGACTGTTCTTCCATGCATCGGGCAGCCCGTCAGCACGTTCCGGCAATGCGTAAGCGGCCGGCTTGATGATGAAAACAGTGCGCCCGTCATTGGCCGGCAGGCGATAGTGGCCCTGCGCATCGGTCGTCACCAGCTGCTGGCCATCGGACAGCTTGATGCCTGCCAGCGGGCGCTCGCCGGGGTCGCGCTGGCCATTGCCATTGCGGTCTTCCCAGACCATGCCACTGCTGCAGATCGGTACCGCCACTTCGCCCGCCACCGCGGTATTCGTCGATACCGCGTTGAGCAGGATCGCGTTCGACAGCAGTAGCAGGGATGCGAAATTACTCCAGCGCATGGCGGTTTCCGGACAACGAGGACCGGTGCATTATCGCCCGGCGTGCCGTCGCTGCCTAACGCGCATGGCGTTGTGCCAGCACCTCGACCGCCTGTTGCAACGACAGCCCCCGCGCCCGCAGCGCCACGATCAGGTGGTACAGCAGATCCGCGCTTTCGCCCAATAGCGCCGCATCATCCTGGGCGACCGCGGCCAGCGCGGTCTCCACGCCCTCTTCGCCAACTTTCTGGGCGATCCGGCGGATGCCACCATCAAACAGCTGGGTGGTGTAACTACCCGCCGGACGGTCACGCTCACGACTGGCGACCAGTTGATCCAGCTCGGCCAGGAACGCCGACGGCGCCCGCGGAAAACAGCTGGCACGCTGTAGATGGCAGGTTGGCCCATGCGGATGGGCGCTTATCAGCAGGGTGTCGTTGTCGCAATCAGCCTGCACCGACACCGCCTGCAACACATGGCCCGAGCTTTCGCCCTTGGTCCACAGGCGCTGCTTGCTGCGGCTGAAAAAGGTGACCTTGCCGCTGTCGAGGGTGACCTGTAAGGCTTGGGCATTCATGTAGCCCAGCATCAGCACGCGCAGGTTGCCGGCGTCCTGCACCACCACCGGCAACAAGCCATTGCCCTTGTCCCAGTCCAGTGCCGACAGATCGCCATCGATCCGGATTGGCTGCGAATCAGAGCCCATCACGCACCTCGATGGCCTGCGCGGCCAGAAATTGTTTCAGTTCGGGGATGGCGATGGCGCCGCTGTGGAATACGCTGGCGGCCAGGGCGCCGTCAACGTCGGCCTGGCGGAATACCTCGGCAAAATGCACCGCTTCGCCGGCACCACCGGAGGCCACCAGCGGCACCCGGCATAGCGCGCGGGCCTGGCGCAGTTGTTCAATGTCGTAGCCACGGCGCACGCCATCGCTGTCCATGCAGTTGAGCACGATTTCACCGGCGCCGCGTTCCTGCGCTTCGACCACCCAGTCCAGCGTGCGCATCGTCAACGCGCGGGTCTTGTCGGGATCGCCGGTGTACTGGCGCACCCGCCACTGGCCGTCGGCCTCGCGCACCGAATCGATGCCAACGACCACGCATTGCACGCCAAAGGCCTGCGCCAGTTCGGTAATCAGCGCCGGTCTTTCCAGCGCCGGCGTGTTGATCGAAATCTTGTCGGCACCGGCATGCAGCACCGCGCGTGCGGTGGCCACGTCGCGGATGCCACCGGCCACGCAGAACGGGATATCCAGCAGTCGCGACACCCGCTCGACCCAGCCGTAATCGACCGAGCGGCCCTCGGGACTGGCGCCGATATCGTAGAACACCAGTTCGTCGGCGCCGGCATCACGGTAGCGCAGCGCCAGATCGACGATGTCGCCCATGTCGACGTGGTCGCGAAAACGCACGCCCTTGACCACGCGACCGTCGCGCACGTCCAGGCACGGAATCAGCCGGCGACTCAACATGCCAGTGCTTCCGCCAGGCTGAAGCGTCCTTCCAGCAGCGCCCTGCCGAGCACGATGCCAGCGCAACCCTCGGCCCGCGCAGCAGCGATGTCGGCCAGCTTTTCGACGCCACCGGAGGCCTGCACCCGCAAAGTCGGCGCATGCGCCTGGATGTGGCCATACAGATCCAGATTGGGCCCGGTCAACATGCCGTCGCGCTGGATGTCGGTGCTGAGCAGATGGCTCAGGCCGGCGTCGGCGAACTGGCGCAGTTTCTGGTCGAGGATTTCCGCCGCAGTCTCGGTCCAGCCATGCACCGGTAACCGCCACACGCCGGATGCGTCCTGGCGGGCGTCCAGGGCCACGGTGATGTGTTCGGGACCGAACTCGGCCAGCCACTGCAGCACCCGTTTGCTGTCGCGCACGGCCAGCGAGCCGATCACCACCCGCTGTGCGCCGGCTTGCAGGATGCGGGCGACATCGTCACGACTGCGCACGCCACCACCGGTCTGCACCTTGAGTCCGGTCGAGGCAGTGATCGCCTGCAACAACGGCGCCAGGGTGTAACCACCGGCGCGGGCGGCATCCAGATCGACCAGATGCAACCACTCCGCGCCCTGCGCCGCGTATGCCTGGATGGCTGTCAGTGGGTCGCCCTCATAGCGGGTCTCGCGCTGGTAATCGCCCTGCGCCAGCCGCACGACGCGGCCGTCGCGGATGTCAATCGCCGGATATACGGTGAACTTGCTCATGCCAGACCGGTTTCCAGGAAGTTGTTCAACAGTCGCGCACCGATGTCGGCCGAGCGTTCGGGGTGGAACTGGGCGCCGGCGACGTTGCCGCGCTGGACCACAGCGGCGAAGGCCAGTCCATGCTCGCAACTCATCAGGCAATCATCGCTCACCGGCGCTGCATAACTGTGCACGAAATAGGCATGCGCGCCTTCGCCAATGCCGACAATCAGCGACGCATCACGCCGCCGCGCCAAGCCATTCCAGCCCATATGCGGCACCCGGATGCCAGCGGCCAGCGGCAGTTTGCGTACTATCCCCGGCAACAGGCCCAGGCAGTCGGTCTGATCCTCTTCGGAATGCTCGAACAACAACTGCATGCCGACGCAGACCCCGAGCAAGGGCGTGCGCAGCGTGCGCAGCACCTCGACCAGTCCGCGCTGACGCAGGCCGTCCATGACCATCGCCGCGGTGCTGACCCCGGGCAGGATGACCCGATCGGCGGCTCGGATGCACTCGGCATCGGTGGTCAGTTCGGCCTCCACTCCCAGCCGCTGCAGCGCATAGCGCACCGAACCAATGTTGGCGCCGCCGGCATCAATGAGCGCGACCTGCATTACAGGCTGCCCTTGGTCGATGGCAGCTCCGCGCCTTCGCGCCGGATCGCCTGCCGCAATGCCCGTGCCAATACCTTGAAGCAGGCCTCGACCTTGTGGTGATCGTTGTCGCCCTGCACGCTGAGGTTGAGGTTCAAGCCCGAGGCGTCGCATAGCGAACGGAAGAAATGCGGGACCAGCTCGGTGGGCAGGTCGCCGACCCGCTCACGCTTGAACTCGCCGCTGAATACAAAGTACGGTCGGCCGCTGAAATCCAGCGCCGCCGAGGCCAGGGTTTCATCCATCGGCAGGGTGAACCCGTAACGGCCGATGCCGCGCTTGTCACCGAGTGCTTCGCGTAGCGCCTGCCCCAGCGCCAGTCCGGTGTCCTCGACCGTGTGGTGCTCGTCGATATGCAGATCGCCGTCGGTCCGGATCGACAGCGAAAAACCGCCGTGCTTGCCGATCTGTTCCAGCATGTGGTCGAAGAACGGCAGCCCGGTCTGGATCTTGGGTTCGGCCACCCGGTCCAGATCGACATCAACGCGGATGCGGGTTTCGCGGGTATTGCGCTGCACGCTGGCACGGCGCGGGGCATCAGCCAGCTCGTGGGCGATACCGTCCCAATCCCATTCGCCGCCAAACTGCGCGGTCCTCAATTGGAAACCACGGATGCGCAGATTGTCGGCAAACTGGATATCGGTTTCGCGGTCACCGACCATTGCCGAACGCGGCCAGTCGATATTGCGATCCTGAAGATAGGCAGTGACCAGACCAATACCCGGTTTGCGAGTCGGCTTGTTTTCGTGCGGCCAGCTCTCGTCGATCAACACATCACGGAAGTGAATGCCCTGGCTGGCGAATATCTGCAGCATCAGATCATTGGGACCATCAAAGCTGGCACGCGGATACGATTCGCTGCCCAAGCCGTCCTGATTGCTGATGATGACAAATTCGTAGCCGGCATCGCGCAGCTTGATCAGTGCCGGCACCACGTTGCGGACCAGGCGTAGTTTTTCGTAAGCGTCGATCTGGAAGTCCGCCGGCTCTTCAATCAAGGTGCCGTCGCGGTCGATGAAAAGAATCGGTTTCACGCCGCGATCTCCTGTTGGCGCAATGCCTGCAGCACGCGCTGGTTGTGTTCGGCAAGGCCGATGGTAATGCGCAAGGCATCCTGCAACTGTGGTGCGCCACGTTGATCACGCACCACCACGCCGGCTGCCAGCAGGCGCTCGAATGCTGCCTGCGCATCGTCAAAACGGACCAGCAGATAGTTGCCCTGCGACGGATAGACCGAGCGCACCCCCGACATCTGCTGCAACTGCAATTGCATGCGCTCGCGCTCGCTGATGATGCTGGCGACACGTTCGCCGGTCTGTTGCAGTGCTTCGGCCGAGAGCCCCGCCAACGCCAGCTCCACGCACGGCGTCGGCAGCGGATAAGGGGCCTGGCAGGCGCGCAGCACAGCAATCAACGCCTCCTCAGCGATCACCACGCCGACCCGCGCCGCCGCCAGTGCATGTGCCTTGGACAAGGTCCGCAACACCGCGATGTTGTCGTGTTCGGTCATCAGGCTGACCGCTGAAGCCTGACTGGAAAATTCCGCGTAGGCTTCATCCACCACCACCAGCGACTGCCCGCGCAACTGCCGCGCCAACGTGGCGATGGCGTCCAACGGCACCAGTCCACCGGTCGGATTCGACGGTGAGCACAGGAACACCAGTTTGCTGCGGGTCTGCCGGGCCCTGCTCTCGACTGCAGCCAGATCACAGACAAAACCCTCCGGCCCGTCCTGCAATGGCACCTCGACCAACACCGCGTTCTGCAGGCGTGCGGAAACCGCATACATGCCGAATACCGGCGGCGTCACCAGCACTGCATCACGGCCTGGCTCGCACAGCACGCGGACCAGCAGGTCGATGGCTTCATCACTGCCACGGCCGAGCAGCAACTGCTCAGGTCGGCATTGATACAGCTGCGCCAGCGTCTGCCGCAACCGTGATGGTTGCGGTTCCGGGTAGCGGCGGCTGCTGCCGCTGCTGTCGGCCGGATTGGCCCAGGCCGATTCATTGGCATTGAGCCAGACATCGCCTTGTAGGGATTCGCTGCGGGCCGATTTGTAGCCGGCAAATCCGCGCAAATCCGCGCGTACCAGTTCCAGCACGTTGCTCATATCGATACCGCCTGCAGACGCAACGCAACCGCATTGGCGTGCGCATGCAGGCCTTCGGCCTGGGCCATCACCACCGCGCCGCCACCGATGCCGGCGATGCCGTGGGCGCTGGCGGCCTGCACACTGATCGCGTTCTGGAAGCTGCCAACGCTGACCCCACTGTAGGCGCGCGCCGCGCCATTGGTCGGCAACACATGGTTGGTACCGCTGCAATAGTCACCGAGTGCTTCGGGGGTGTAATCGCCAAGGAATACCGAACCGGCCGCCTGAACCCTGGCCAGCCAGTCACGCGGTTGGCGCAGCGCCAGGATCAGGTGTTCCGGCGCGTAGCGATTGCTGATTGCAAAGGCATCTTCCAGCGTATCGACCTCGATCAACCTCGATTGCTGCAATGACTGATGCGCGATCTCTGCCCGAGGCAGCAGCGGTAGCTGACGCTCGATATCAGCCTGCACCTGCTCGATCATTGCCGCGCTGTCGGACAACAACAGCACCTGCGAATCCGGGCCATGTTCGGCCTGCGACAACAGATCCGCGGCGACAAAGGCCGGGTTGGCACCAGCATCGGCGATCACCAGCACTTCCGAGGGACCGGCCGGCATGTCAATGGCGGCAACACCGCTTTGCGCGACCTGCTGCTTGGCTTCGGTGACATAGCTGTTGCCGGGACCAAACAACTTGTCGCATTTCGGCACGCTGGCGGTGCCATGGGCCATCGCCGCAATCGCCTGCGCGCCGCCAAGCTTGAACACCTGCTCGATGCCACACATCCGCGCCGCCACCAGCACCGCCGGATCGGCGCTGCCGTCCTGGCGTGGTGGTGTGCACAACACCACTTGTGAGCAACCGGCCAACTGCGATGGCACTCCCAGCATCAACGCGGTGGATGGCAAAGGCGCACTGCCCGCCGGTACATACAACCCAACCCGGCCAATCGGTCGCATCATCCGCTCGCAGCTGACCCCGGGTGCGGTCTGCACCGTGTAATCGACAATCATGCCGGCGGCATGGAAGGCGCGGATGCGTTCGGCGGCCTGCGTCATCGCTTCACGCAAGTCGCTGTCTATGGCGGCTTCTGCCGCGGCGAACTCGTCGTCATCGACCTTGAACGAATCCATCCGGGTCCGATCCAGGCGCTGGGTAATCTCGCTCAGCGCCTGATCGCCACCTTCGCGCACCTGGCGCAGCAAATCGGCAACGATGTCGCGGGTTTTCAGCGCCACTTCCTGCACGGGTCGGGTCAAGGCCTGTTCGCGCTCGACCGCGCTCAAGGCCGCCCACTGCAATCGCTTCATGCCAGCGACCTCTCGACCGACAACACCATCAGGCCCTGGGCGCCAGCGCGCTCCAGCTCTTCCAGCCGCTGCCAAGTGACCGCGCCGTGACACATGGTCTGCAACGACAGCGGACCTTCTTCGCTGCCTGCTAGCGTGGTCAATGGTTCGGCATCAGGTAGCAATCGAGTCAGTTCAGCGACGGTGGCGCGTTCGGCGCGGAACATCAGCAGCTTGCTGTCCTTCAGCTTGAGCACGCCATCCATCCGTCGCAACAGCATCGCCGCCAGTTGCGCACGCTGATCCTCGAAGCGGCGCACCGGCCCGGCCAGCACCGCTTCGCTTTCCAGCAAGGTCTGCACCGGCTTGAGCTGATTGGCAGCCAGGGTGGCGCCGCTGGAGACCAGATCGCAGATCAGATCCGCGGTCCCCAGCTTGGGGGCGATTTCCACCGAGCCGGACAATTCGACCACACTCGCCTGCACGCCCTGCTCCTGCAACCACTGGGCCAGGATCGCCGGGTAGCTGGTGGCAATGCGGGTGCCCTGCAGCTGCTCGGGACCACTCCATTGCCAGGCCTCCGGCACCGCCAGCATCAGTCGGCAACCACCGAAGCCGAGTGCGCGCAGCTCCTGATAGGCCGCCGGCAGACCGATGCTCTGGCGGGCGCCGGCCTGTTCGTTGAGCTCGTTGCGTCCCACCACGCCGAAGTCGCAGACGCCATCGGCAATCAAGCCCGGAATGTCGTCGTCGCGGACCAGCAACAGATCAACCGGCAGCGATTCGCCGTAGCAGAACAGCTTGTCGCGGCTTTCGCGCCAGCTCAGGCCACAGGCCGACAACAAGGCGCGTGCCGGTTCCGCCAGCCTGCCGCTTTTCTGGATGGCGATGCGTAGACGGTCACGCGAGGTGCCGTTGCTCAAAGGGGTCATGTCAGGAAGCCCGGTTGGAGGCGGAGGCGCGGCTGGCCTTGCGCGCGGCAATGGCGTAACCGCCGGCACCGCGTTCCAGGGTGCGGGCGACGCGGCCGATGGTGGTCACGCTGACCTGGGTAAGTTCATGGATTTCGCGATACGGCACGCCCTTCAGCAGCAACGGTACTACCCGCCAGCGGTCCGACATCGCCTCCAGCTCGGCCGGCGTGCACAGATCCTCGAGGAATGCGCGCACATCGTCGGCCCTGGGCAGCGCTGCCAGGGCCGCGGCAAGTGCATCAAGGGCGGGGAATTCCGATGCTTTTTCGACGATGGAACGACGTTTCATGGCTATGCTTATGTATTAACGCGTTAGTACATTAGCGCAACGGTGCAACGCTGGCAACCATGGCTGCGGTTCTGGGCCGAACTGTTCATTTTTCCGTCCGCTACCGCTGGCGATACTGATTGCGTAGGCGTAGAGCCGGGCTTGCTCGGCGGCTTTTACCGGGATATCGAGCTTCGGAGGGATGCAGCGGAGCAAGCTCCGCTCTACACGGGCTGCATGCACGACTGGACCGTAGAGCCGGGCTTGCTCGGCTGTTTTTAACGGGATATCGAGCCTCGGAGGGTGCAGCGGAGCGAGCTCCGCTCTACGCAGGGCGCATACACGACTGGACCGTAGAGCCGAGCTTGCTCGGCTGCTTTTACCGGGATATCGGGCTTCGGAGGGAGGCAGCGGAGCAAGCTCCGCTCTACACGGGGTGCATGCACGACCGGACCGCAGAGCCGAGCTTGCTCGGCTGCTTTTACCGGGAGATTAAGGCTCGTAGCGGTGCAGCGGAGCAAGCTCCGCTCTACACGGGCTGCATACACGACCGGACCGTAGAGCCGAGCTTGCTCGGCTGCTTTTACCGGGATATCGAGCCTCGGAGGGTGCAGCGGAGCGAGCTCCGCTCTACGCAGGGCGCATACACGACTGGACCGTAGAGCCGAGCTTGCTCGGCTGCTTTTACCGGGATATCGGGCTTCGGAGGGAGGCAGCGGAGCAAGCTCGGCTCTACACGGGGTGCATGCACGACTGGACCGTAGAGCCGAGCTTGCTCGGCTGCTTTTACCGGGATATCGGGCTTCGGAGGGAGGCAGCGGAGCGAGCTCCGCTCTACGCAGGGTGCATGCACGACTGGACCGTAGAGCCGAGCTTGCTCGGCTGCGATTGCCGGGACACCGAGCTTCGGAGGGTGCAGCGGAGCGAGCTCCGCTCTACCTCAGCGCAGGTGGACGGCGCGCAGCAGATCGCCGGAGGCAATCAGCTGGATTGCGGTGGCGACTTCGCCATCGAGGGCGCGGTCGCGTTCGAGGAACGGAATCCGTTCACGCACGACGCGATGGGCCGCGGCTACGGCGGTACCGGGATGGAACTCTTCGCTGGCGGCCAGCTCGGCGCGCAATGCTTCGACTTCGGCGATGAACGCTTCGCGGCCGGGTGCGCCCGGCATTGGCCCACCGGCGATCTTGCCGGCCAGGGTTTCGGCATCCGCCTCACGGGCCAGCTGACGGGCGGCGTTGATCATGTCGCGGCGCAGATCCAGGGCCTGCGCGGCGGTATAGATCTCCAGCGCGATGACCTTGGACACGTCGCTGAGCATGGCCAGCACATGGCGTGCTTCGTTGGCCCCCATCGATACATGATCCTCGGCGTTGGCACTGGTCGGCACCGAGTACACCGAGGTCGGGTGGGCGCGGCTGGCCAGATCATTGACGATCGCCGCAGCGGTGTACTGCACGATCATATGACCGGATTCGGTACCGTCCTCGTTGCCAATCAGAAACGCCGGCAAGCCGTCATTGGTCGCCGGGTCGACCAGCTTGTTGAGGCGACGTTCGGAAATCGAGGCCAGGGTCGGCAGCGCAGCCTTCAGGTAGCTCATCGCCAGCGCCAACGGCATACCGTGGAAATGGCCGGCCGAAATCACCTGCTCTTCAACATGATTGGCGTCGGTGTCGTCGGGAAAGATCAGCGGGTTGTCGGTGACCGCATTCAACTCGACTTCCATCACCCGCTTGGCCTGTTCCAGCGCATCACGCACGGCGCCGTGTACCTGCGGGATGCAACGCAGCGAGTAGCTGTCCTGCGGCTGGTGCTTCTTGCCGCCACGGAACGGACGGAAACGCTGGTAGAACTTCTCACGGCCGTGGCGCTGATCGCTGGGTACCCAGTCCCAGCCGATGTCGAAGCGCAGCTGCTGGGCTTCGGCGGTCTGCCAGCTGCTCGGCAGCCACGGCCGGAAGCGCGGTACCAGGTGATAGGCGATGTCGGCCAGGGTCGAGCCGGACAGCAGATCACGCAGCTGTGCCGCCACCTGGACCTGGCCCGGATGTGGGCGCAACGCATGCACCTGTTCGGCGAAGGCACCCAGGCGACCGGCAAATGCATCGATCGTCATCGCCGCGGCAAGGTCGGCGGTGTCCAGCAGTTTTTCCATCCGGTAGATCGCCAGCACCCCCATCGCCAGCATCTGCGCGGTGCCGTTGTTCAGCGCCAGGCCTTCCTTGTAGGACAGCGTTACCGGTTGCAGGCCAGCACGTTGCAGCGCCTGTGCACCGCTCATCCGCTCGCCTTGGTAGAAAGCTTCGCCCTTGCCCAGCAATACGATGGCCAGGTGCGACAGTGGCGCCAGATCGCCGGAGGCACCGACCGAACCCAGTTCCGGCACCACCGGTACGATGCCGCTGTTGAGCATGTCGGCCAGCGCCTGCAGGGTCTGCACGCGGATTCCGGAATGGCCCTTGAGCAGGGTGTTGATGCGGATGCCGAGCATCGCCCGTACCACTTCCGGTGCCATCGGCTCGCCGACGCAGACCGCATGGGTGACGATCAGGTTGTACTGCAGTTCTTCATGCAGCGAGTGATTGGAGCGGGTCGCACCCGGCAGGTCGTCGCGCAGCGGGCGCGCGCCCAGCAGCTTGTCGGCATTGCTGCCAAAGCCGGTGGAAACGCCATAAATCGGCTCCTCGCGACGCACCTGTTCGGCCAGGAAGTCGGCGGCGCGGGCCACTGCCTTCAGCGCATTGGCGTCCAGTTCGATGGACGCGCCATAGGCGATTTCGACCAGCTTGTCGCGGGTCAGCGAACGTCCATCCAGTTGAATCGGTTTCATCTTGGTAATCCTTTGCTTGCGGCAGCAACGCGGCGGCGCCCTGCTTCCTGGTGAGTACATCCGATCACATGCCTGCGGCATGCGATGGGTCTGGCTGGTGCTGGAGACAAAGTGGCGGCGTCAGCGGCCGGCCAGCACCCGTGCCTGCTCGAGTTCGACATTGAGGCTGGAGGCCAAATCGTCGCGTGGCACTTCGAACTGCTGCTCACGGAACAGGTCCTTGACGGTGACCACGCCGCGGGCATTTTCGTCCTCGCCGGCCAGTACCACGAAGCGGATGCCGGCACGCGAGGCGTACTGGAACTGCTTGGCCAGCTTGCGGCTTTCCATCTGCACTTCGGTATTGATGCCCGCCGCGCGCAGGCGCCGGCCGATGTCCAGCGAATCCGCCAGCCCGGCATCGTCCATCAATGCCACCAGCGCCTGCACGCTGCTGCTTTCGCTGCCGCTGATCAGGCCAGCATCGCGCAACTGCCAGAACAGGCGGCTGAGGCCAATCGAGATGCCGACGCCGGGCAGCTTCGACTTGCTGTACTGGCTGGCCAGGTTTTCGTAACGGCCACCGGAACAGATCGAACCGATCTGTGGATAGTCATCCAGCTGGGTTTCGTAGACGGTGCCGGTGTAATAGTCCAAGCCACGGGCAATCGACAGGTTGAGGCTGTAGTCGGTTTCCGGTACCCCCAGCGCCTGCACCAGCGCCAGCACCTCGCGCAGTTCGGCGATGCCCTGGTTGAAGACCTCGCTGCCGCTGCCCAGCGCGTCCAGCCTGGCCAGCGCGTCGGCGTGCCCGCTGGAACGCACCGCGACGAAGTCGAGGATCTTCTGCACGGTGTCGGCGTCGAGACCGAAACCGGCGCCAGTCAGCGTCTCGCGCACGTAATCGGCGCCGCGCTTGTCCAGCTTGTCGACCTCGCGCAGCACCGCCATCTGCTGGTCGCCGTCGGCCACGCCCAGGCCTTCGAAGAAGCCACGCATCAGCTTGCGGTTGTTCAACTGCACGGTGAACGCACCGATGCCCAGGTCACTGAAGACCGCATGGATGACCGCCAGCACCTCGGCATCGAAACGGATGCTCAGCGCGTCCTTGCCGATGACGTCGATGTCGCACTGGTAGAACTCGCGGAAGCGGCCGCGCTGGGCGCGCTCGCCGCGGTAGACGCGCTGGATCTGGTAGCGGCGGAACGGGAATGTCAGGTCGTGTTCGTGCTCGGCGACGTAGCGCGCCAGCGGCACGGTCAGGTCGAAGCGCAGCGCCAGCTCCGGCAACCCCGCCGTCGCCCCGGCCTCGGCGGCGTTGGCCAGCGCACCGGTGGACTGGACGAAGTACACCTGGCGTTCGGTCTCGCCCCCGGACTTGGTCAACAGCGTTTCCGACAGCTCGAACACCGGCGTCTCCACCGGCAGGAAGCCGAAGCGTTCGTAGTTGCGGCGGATGGTGTCCAGCATCCGCTGGAACGCGATTTGCTCGCGGGGCAGCAACTCCATGACCCCGGGCGGCGTGCGCGGCTTGATCAAGCGATAACTCCGACTGACAGTAGTCGCCCATTTTAGGCGCGAATGACCCGCTTACACAGATGTTGCAACAAACGCTTGCCGACCTTCGCGGGACTGCATACAATAGGCGGCTCATCGGGGTGTAGCTCAGTCTGGTAGAGCGCTACGTTCGGGACGTAGAGGTCGTAGGTTCGAATCCTGTCTCCCCGACCAGTAAAATCAAGAAGTTACAAAAAGACCGGCGCAAGCCGGTTTTTTTGTGTCCGCTGCATGCTAGTTGTGCCTCTGCTGGCCCGACGCCGCGGCGGCCAGCAGCTGGCAGGCGCGCTGGATCAATTCGCGCCCGCCAGCGGCCCTGCCGGTCTAGCCCAGCAGGTCCTCGTGCCGCACCTGCCCTTCGCCACGGACCACGAAGCGTTCGACCGTCAGCGATTCGGCACCCATCGGGCCATACGAATGCAGGCGGGTGGTCGAGATGCCGATCTCGGCGCCCAGGCCGAGCTCGCCACCGTCGGAAAAACGCGATGACGCGTTGACCATGACCACCGCCGAACGGATTGCCTTGATGAAGCGCTCGGCGCTGGCCGCGTCTTCGCTGGCGATGACTTCGGTATGGTCCGAGCCATGGCGGCGGATGTGTTCGATGGCCTGGTCGATATCATCGACTACCCGCACGGCCAGGATCAGGTCGAGGAACTCGGCGGCGTAGTCGTCTTCGCTGGCAGCGGCTACGCCGGGCACCAGCGCGCGGGTTGCCTGGTCGCCACGGACTTCGACCTTGCGCGCCCGCAAGGCCTCGATTGCAGCTGGCAGGAACCGCGCGGCGACATCGCGATGCACCAGCAGGGTTTCCAGCGCGTTGCACACGCCCGGTCGCGAGGCCTTGCCGTCCAGCAGCAGGCGCTGCGCCAGTGCCAGGTCGGCCTGCTTGTCGACATACAGGTGGCAGACGCCTTTGTAGTGCTTGATGACCGGCACCCGTGCATGTTCGGAGACGAAGCGGATCAGGCCCTCGCCGCCGCGCGGTATCGCCAGGTCGACGATGTCGGTGAGCTGCAGCAGCTCGACCATGGTTTCGCGTCGCAGATCCTCGACCAGGGTCATCGCCGCGGCCGGCAGGCCGGCATCGCTGATTGCCCGTTTCAGCGCGGCGGCAATCGCGGTGTTGGAATGGATCGCCTCGGAACCCCCGCGCAGGATGACGCCGTTGCCGGCTTTCAGGCACAACGCCGCGGCGTCGGCGGTAACGTTGGGGCGGGCTTCGTAGATCATCGCCACCACACCCAGCGGGATGCGCACGCGCTCGATGGCGATGCCATTCGGGCGCACTTCCCTGCGGGTCACCAGGCCGACCGGGTCCGGCAGCTCGGCCACTTCGCGCAACGCGTTGGCGATGCCGGCCAGTCGCTGCGGGTCCAGCGTCAACCGGTCGAGCATGGCACCGGCGGTGCCCTTGGCCTTCGCGGCCTGCAGGTCCTGCTGGTTGGCCCGCAGGATGGCGTCGGCGTCGGCTTCCAATGCTGCTGCCATCGAACGCAGCAGATCATTCTTGGCATCGGTGGAAAGCTGGGCAATGGCGTGGGCCGCGTCGCGGCAGGCCAGGGCTTGTTGTTTGATATCGGTCATTTCACCTTCCGTTCTTGGGCGCCGCGCTGTCAGGCAATGCGGCGCCTTGGGCGGTTACAGCAGCACCAGATCGTCGCGGTGGACGATGTTCTCGCCGTAGTTGTAACCAAGGATTGAGTCTATTTCGCGCGAATGGCAACGCGCGATGCGGCGGATTTCCATCGCCGAGTACTGGCTGACGCCACGGGCGATGCAGCGCTGGCCGCTGTCATCGCTGAGCACCACTTCGACCATGTCGCCGCGACGGAAATCGCCCTTGGCGGTGCTGACGCCACCTGGCAGCAATGACGCGCCCTTGTCCATCAACGCCCGCGCGGCGCCGGCGTCGACGATGATCCCGCCCGATTCCACCGGCACGTTGCGCAACCAGTACTTGCGCGCGGCCAGACGGTTCTGCGCTGGCCGGAAACGAGTGCCACGGAACTTGCCCAGCAGCAGCAGACGCAATGCATCGGGACTGGTGCCGTTGAACAGGCAGGTTTCGATGCCGGCGGCGGTCGCCTTGTCGGCCGCTTCCAGCTTGGTCCGCATGCCACCGGTACCGCCGGCAGTGCCGGCACCACCGGCCATGGCGAACATTTCCGGGGTCAGCGACTCGACCGCATCGATTGGACGCGCGTCCTTGTCGGTGCGCGGATTGGCGGTGTAGAAACCGTCGATGTCGGTGGCGATGAACAGTGCATCGGCATCAATCAGCGCCGCCACCACTGCTGCCAGATTGTCGTTGTCACCGAGCTTCAACTCATCGACCGACACCGTGTCGTTCTCGTTGATGATCGGCAGCGTGCCCAGGCGCAGCAGTTCCTGCAGAATCGAGCGGGCGTTGAGGTAACGGCGACGGTTGCGCAGGTCGTCATGGGTCAGCAACACCTGCGCCACCGGTCGTTCGAAAAAGCGCTGCCACAGTCCGATCAACTCGGCCTGTCCCAGCGCCGCCAGTGCCTGGCGTTCGGCCAGCGCAACGCCGGCTTCGGCCTTGCGATGCAGGATGGCGCGCCCAACCGCGACCGCGCCGGACGAAACGATGACCACTTCCTTGCCAGCGGCCAGGCTGGCGGAGACAAACTGCGCCAGCCCCAGCGCATGGCGCGGGCTGAGGCCATCTTCGCTGTTGGCCAGCAGGCTGCTGCCAACCTTGAGGACCGCGCGATGCCAGTTCGGCTGCGCCTGCTCGATGAACTGCAGTGTGGAGAGAGTGCTCATGGGGGTGGGGCTCAACGCATGCTCCGTTCAAAATCGTGGGAGAGGGAACCGGCAACGACTACTTGTTCGCGAGCGTATCGGTGTTGCGTCACCCGCTACATACACGCCATCCAGCGTGCAACACGGATCATCAACCATCAGCTTTGTTCGGTTGAAGCGAACAGCAGCTCATGCCGATTCCGCTCCACAGGGTACTTCAATGAAACCCGTGTCACCACGCCACGGCGCCACGAAAACAGCAGCAATGCGCGCGAATCAGCCGAGATCGTTGCCACTGGAATCAAACGACATCGCCGGCAAACCCCTACCCCGCCCGGCTTTCAGCGACTCGCGCGGCTGCCAGATACAGGCGGTGAAAAAAACAGTCGCGCGATAAAACTCCGATTCATCCTGTAGATGCCAATGGCATACCTTTGCGCCAGCTGCCCGCGGCGGCTTGCAACCGCCATGCCATGACCAGGCGACGGCACCACAGCATGCTTCATCTGTGCGCCATTGAGTGGCAGCACATCAATCGGCCAGCGCCTGCAAACGGTGCTGCAGTTCGTCCAGGCGCAGATCCGCGGCGGCGCCTGGCGAGGTGCGGGCAGCCAGGCTGCCTTCCGGGCTGCGTCCCTGCCCGGCCGATTCCACCGCCTCGGCGGCGGCGCGATAGGCATCACGGAACGGCACACCCGCTGCTGCCTGTTCGACCGCCACGTCGGTGGCGTACATACCCGAATCCACGGCCGCGCGCAGCTTTTGCTCGCGCCATTCCAGGTTGGCCAGCAACGCCGGCAACAGTTCCAGCGCCGCCAGGCCGCGTCCAAAGCCGTGGAAGATGGCGCCCTTGCTGGCCTGCAGATCGCGGTGGTAGCCGGATGGCAACGACAGCAACTGCTCGATCTCGGTACGTGCCGCGGCAACACTGGCATGACTGGCACGCATCAGCTCGATGACATCCGGATTGCGCTTGTTCGGCATGATCGAACTGCCGGTGGTGTACTGCGCCGGCAACGCGACGAATCCATATTCGGCGCTGGTGAACAACGACAGGTCCCACGCCAACCGACGCAGGTCCAGGGTGGCGCTGCCCAATGCTTCCAACGCGGCCATTTCATACTTGCCGCGCGACAGCTGCGCGTATACCGGGCTGATCTGCATGCGCCCGAATGCCAGCGCACGGGTCGTGTGTTCGCGATCCAGCGGCAGGTTGACGCCATAACCGGCGGCGGTGCCGAGTGGATTGCTGTCGAGCAGGCGCGCGGTGTCGTTGGCGCGAACCGCGTTGTCGATGAAAGCCTCGGCCCAGCCGGCCCACCACATGCCCGCCGACGACACCACGGCCCGCTGGATATGGGTGTAGCCGGGAATCGGCAATCCGCTTTCGTGAGCGGCGCGTTTCAGCGCGATGGCGGCCACCTCGCGATTGAGCTGGGCCAGCCGGGCCAGTTTCTGCTTCAGCCACAGCCGGGTCGCGACCAGGATCTGATCGTTGCGGCTGCGGCCGGTATGGATCTTGCGGCCGGCATCGCCGAGGCGTTCGGTCAACCGCGACTCGATCGCCGAATGGCAATCTTCGAAGCGCTCGTCCAGCACGAATGTCCCGCTGCGGAAATCCTCCGCCAAGCGGGCCAGCTCGCGGCGCAGGTCGGCCAGTTCCTGGTCCGACAGAATGCCGATGTGCTGCAGTCCTTCGGCGTGGGCACGGCTGGCCTCGATGTCGTGCAGGAAGAACTCGCGATCCAGGATCACGTCGTCACCGGCAAGGAACGCTTGGATCTGTGCGTCCACGGCCACGCCGGGTTTTTGCCACAACAACTCACTCATGGAAGGATCTCCGTTGACGGAATGCTGGCCAGCTCGTCGAAGCCAAACGCCAGGTTGAGGTTCTGCATCGCCTGGGTAGCGGCGCCCTTGAGCAGGTTGTCCAGTGTCGCCACCAGCACTACCCGCCGGCCGCCGGGAGCGACGTTGAAGCCGCCAATCTGCGCGCCGTGCCTGCCGGCAATGCGACTTACCCACGGCGCGTCATCGACGACCTGCAGCAGCGGTTCGCCGGCATAGGCGGCGCGATAGAGGGCGCGGATATCGTCCAGCTTCATCTCCCGGTCCAGCCACAGGTTGGCGGTCAGGCTGATGCCGCGGAAATGCGGCGCCACGTGCGGCATGAACTCGACCGGCACATGCAGCTGCCGCGACACTTCGCGCTCGTGCATGTGGTCGGTCAGTGCGTAAGGCATCAGATTGTCGCGCAGCAGTTCGGTGTTGTTCTTGTCCGACGGCGTGGTACCGGCACCGGAGTAACCGGACACTCCAAAGCATTGCGGCGGCCCGGCCAGATGCTTCAGCAGTGGATGGATCGCCAGCTGCATGGCAGTGGCGTAGCAACCCGGGTTGCTGATCCTTGTCTGCCCGGCATAGCCAGCACGGGTCAGCTCCGGCAGGCCGTAATACCAGTCGTCATTGAAGCGGTAGTCCGCCGACAGATCGACGATCAGCGTCTGTCGATGCTGCTGATCGACGGCGGCGACCCAATCGGCGGCCTTGCCATTGGGCAATGCCAGCACGACCGCATCGGCGTGCCTGGCAGCCATTTCCTGTGGGCTGAGGTTCTCGTAGCGCAGCTGTCCGGCATACGCGGGCACGTGTTCGGCAACCGCTTGCCCGGCCAGCTCGCGCGAAGAGACGAACGCCAGCTGCAACTGTGGGTGTGCGGCGATCAGCTTGATCAGCTCGACGCCGGTATGGCCCCGCGCGCCGACGATGCCTATGGTCTTACTGCTCATGGCTGGGACTCGTGTTGGGCCAACCGCGAGCGCAGGTTGTGCGCGACCGCCGGCCATTCGTTGTCGATGATGGAAAAAACCACGGTATCGCGCAGGCTGCCGTCGGCGTGACGACGGTGGTTGCGCAGCACGCCGTCCTGCTTGGCACCCAGCCTGGCAATGGCGGCACGCGATGCCTGGTTGAACCAGCTGGTTTCGAAGGCGACCGCGACGCAACCCAGTTGCTCGAAGGCATGTTGCAGCAGCATCAGCTTGGCTTCGGTATTAACGCCGGTACGTTGCGCGCGTGGCACATACCAGGTGTAACCGATGCTCATGCGGCGCACGCCGGGATCCAGATCGTAATAGCGGGTGCAGCCGATGATGTCGCCGTTCGCATCACGCACTACGAAGGGCAGCGCCTGGCCCTGTGACTGCAGCACCAGCGCCGCCTCGATATAGGCATCGACATGGGCGCAGCTGGGCACGTTGGTGTACCAGCACCTGGCCAGGGCGTCGCCACGCAGTGCCCGGCGCAGGCCATCGGCATGGGCCGCCGTCATTGGCTCCAGTTGCGCATGGCGGCCGCGCAGATGCACGGGGCTGGCCCAGGCCGGGGCGTTGGTTGTCGGACATACAAAGGGCTGGTTCATCGTTCAATCCGTGAGCGTGGGCTGGCGGGTCCTGCAGTGTTGCACGCAGCGTTCGATGTCGGCGAAATCGGAGATGCCGTACCAGAACACCTTCCAGTGTTCCTGCTTGTAGCAGCCATCGGATTCGGCGTAGTAGAAAATGTTGACCTGGTTGTTGTTGCGCGAGCGCCAGAACAGCGACGGGTTCTCTTCGCGCATCACATGCCAGACCGCACGCCCCAGGCCTTCGCCCTGGGCATCGTCGAGGACCGCGAACTTGTCCAGGTAGGTGAATCCCTCTTCCCGGGTCAACACCAGTGCAGTGCGGTAATTCTCGCTGACGTAGATGCGATGTGGCCGGGTGCGCTGGAAATAATCCGGTAGCAGGCGACGGCCGAAGCTGGACTCGATCAGTTCGCGCAGGCGCTGGGTATCGACGCCTTCCCAGCTGTCGAAACGCAGCACCCGTTCGCCCTTGCGTACCAGCGTGCCCGATCCCTTGTGGGTGAACAGTTCCTTGGCCAGTTCGGCCGGCTTGGTGATCGACACCGATGAAGTCAGCGGCAGATGCTCCAGCAGGTTGCGGATCTGCTCCAGCTTGACCCGCATGCCGCCGTTGATCCACGGCTGCGCCATCAGATCGTCATACTCGGTCGACAGGTTGATCGAATCGATGACCTTGTCGTCGGCATCGAGCAGGCCGCCGGTGCCGGTGAGGAAGATGATCTTGTATGGCTGCAGGATCTGCACCAGCTCATTGGCGGCGAAGTCGGCATTGATGTTGAGGATCTGTCCGCCGATGGTTTCACCCATGCTGGCGATGACCGGTATCGAGCCGGCATGCAGGCTGGCTTCAATCGGCGCCAGGTTGACCTGCTTGACCTCACCAACCAGGCCATAGGTCGATTGATCGAGATAATCCGATTCGAATACCCCGGAGACGATCGAGGTGGCGCGCGCGCCGACCTGCTGCAGGGCTTCGACCAGCGCCAGGTTCTGTTGCAGGAACACCCTGCGCACAATCGCCAGCACTTCCGGCGTGGTCACCCGCAGGCCGTTGACGGTCTGCTTCTCGATGCCGGCGGCATTCATCTGCTCGTCCAGCTGCGGGCCGGCGCCGTGGATGACGATCGGGGTCAGCCCGACTTCCTGCAGGAAGGTCAGCGACGAGGTCAATGCATCCAAGTCGTCACGCAGCACCGCGCCACCAACCTTGACCACGGCAAAGCGCTTGGCATCGAGCTGCGAGAAGCGCTTGAGGTACTGGCTGATTTCTTTCTGGCTGGCCATGCTGGACAGCAGGCGCACGATGGTCTGGCGGGTTTGTTTGTGGGCGGACATTGAATACTCGGCGATGCGTGGCGGATGTTGCCGGTGGGCAGTGGTGGCGTTGCGGCGGTCAGCAGTTCATGGCTGGCCGCCGAGGATGCGCTGGACGCGCTCGGCATAGCCGTGGAGTTGTTCGAGGGTGACGAATTCGTCGGCGGTGTGGGCCTGGGCGATGTCGCCCGGGCCATACACCAGCGCGGTCAGGCCAGCGGCGGAAAACAGCGAGGCCTCGGTCCAGAAGTCCACCGCGTTGCCGATCGGCAGACCCAGTTCATCAGCCAGGTCACGCGCGGCCAGGCGCCGTTCCTCGGCCCGTGCCACGTCACCGGATGGCAGTGACGGGCCGCGGAAGGTCTCCTCGTACTCGGCCAGCGCCTGCGGATTGGCGCCGGCACCGGAGACCGCGAATTCGCGGAGCCGGGCATGCAATGCATCCATGTCCTGCGACGGCAATGGCCGGAAACCGAAACGCACTTCGGCGCTGGGCGCAATCATGTTGGCCTTGATGCCACCTTCGACCTTGCCGATGTTGAAGCGCAATCCGGTCAGCCCGCCGAAACGCAGGTGATGCTGCGATTGCACGTAATCCAGGGTGGTCGTGCCCCAGCGCATGGCGTTGTGCAGGGCGCTCAGCGACAACGCGTTCTCCGCCGACGCATGACCGGCGGTGCCGGTGAAGGCCATCCGCACCGCGCTGATGCCGCGATGCGCCAGCACCGCCTCGCCATTGGTGGGCTCGGCGATAATCGCTTCGCTGAAACCGTGATCGCTGGCCAGGAAGCCGGCGATGCAGCGCGGGTCATTGGCCTCTTCGTCACTGCTGAAAAGAAACGCCGCCGGTCCCTGGGTGGACTGCGCGGCCGCGATCAGGGCCGCGGCCGCGCCCTTGATGTCGCACGCGCCCAGGCCGATGGCGCGGTCGTCGGTGACGGTCAGCGTATGCGGGTCCTGGCTCCAGGCCGGTGACGACGGCACCGTGTCCAGATGGACGTTGAACAGTTGCCTTGGTTGACCGCGCACCGCGAACAACGACACCGCACCGGCACCGTAATCGACGACATCGATGCTGAAATCCGGCAGTTGCTGGCGGATGTAGTCAAAGATGCCACCGGTGGTGATGGCGCGTGGCGGGTTGCGGGTATCGAACGACACCAGCGCCTGCAGATGGGTCAGCGTGCTTTGCAACAGAGGAGTCATTGAGTCGGTCTCAGGCCTTGGCCAGATAGATGTCGGGACGACTGATTTCCATCAGCGTTTGCGGCCTGGCCGGGGCGGCGAATCCATGCCGTGCGTACAGCGAATGCGCATCGGCGGTGGCCAGCATGAACCGGCGCAGGCCCTGCAGGCGCGGGTGGGCCATGATCGCGGCGACCAGCTGCTTGCTGTAACCCTGCCCGCGCCAGGCCGGCAACACGAACACATCGGCCAGGTAACCGAATGTGGCGTGATCGGTCACCACCCGGGCGAAGGCCACCTGTCCAGCATCGGCCAGATAGCCGCCGAAACAGAACGAACCCGCCACCGCCTGCTCCAGCGTCGCCATCGGGATGCCGCGGCTCCAGTAGGCTTCGCTGCTCAGGTAGCGATGGATCATTGCCAGATCCAGCTCGTCCTTGTCAGTGCTGATGCGCAGTTCGCTCATGTGCCCAGGTCCGCGCTCAGCGGTTGATTTCCGCCCACAGCGTGCTGCTCATGCCGAACAGCTTGATGAAGCCTTCGGCCTCTTCCACGCCCCAGTCGGCCGACTGCGCGTAGGTCGCCCCCTTGGCATGCAGCAAGTGCGGCGACTTGATCGCCACTGCATCGACGCGACCGCCACGGGTTTCCAGCACCACTTCGCCATTGACGGTGGACTGCGACGACGCCAGGAACGCTTCCAGATCGGTCTTCAGCGGATCGTGGAAAAAGCCTTCATAGACCAGCTCGACCCACTTGCGCGCGACCTCGGGCTTGAAGCGGTTCTGCTGCTTGCTGAGCACGGCTTCTTCCAGCGCGCGATGGGCGGTCAACAGCGCCACCAGGCCCGGGGCTTCGAACACGATGCGGCCCTTCAGGCCGATGGTGGTGTCGCCGGTGTAGATGCCACGGCCAACACCGTACTGCGCGAACAAGGTGTTGAGCTTGGCCAGGATCCTGGCGCCTTCCAGCGGCTTGCCATCCAGCTCGACGGCTTCGCCATTGACGAACTTCAGCGAAACGGTCAACGGTTCGCTCGGCCACGCACTGCGCGGCGCGCACCAGCCTCGGGCACCGTCACCGGGCGCTTCCCAGCGGTCGATTTCGCCGCCGGACATGGTCACCCCCAGTAGGTTTTCGTTGATGGTGTAGGCCTTCTGCTTGGCGCGCACGCCGAAGCCGCGGTCTTCCAGGTATTTCTGCTCGTAGGCGCGGGTCTGGGTGTGCTCTTTCTGGATTTCGCGGATCGGCGCGACGATGTGGTAGTCGCCGGACGCCTTGACGGCCAGATCGAAGCGGACCTGATCGTTGCCCATGCCGGTGCAACCGTGGGCTATCGAGCGGGTACCAAGCTCGGCGGCGCGCTTGAGGGTGGCATCGACGATCAGATAACGGTCCGACACCATCAGCGGGTACTGGCCCTGGTAGCCTTCACCGGCCCATACGAACGGCTTGACGAAGCCGTCCCAGATGGCCGGACCGCCATCGATGGTCAGGTGGCTGGCAGCGCCCAACTCGGCCGCGCGCTTTTCGATGAAATCACGCTCCTCGGCATCGACGCCGCCGGTGTCGGCAAACACGGTGTGCACGTTGTAGCCCTGCTCCTGCAGATAAGGCACGCAGAAACTGGTATCCAGGCCGCCGGAAAAAGCCAGCACGATGTCTTTGTTGGAAGTGTTCATTTTATTTTTCTCTGGATTGCATCAATTTTGTTTTCAGGCCCCTCCCCCGTTCACGGGGAGGGTTGGGGTTGGGGCAAAAGGGAACGGGGTGACTGCAGGGAAAGCGCCCCCCATCCCCGCCTTCCCCCGCAAGCGGAGGAAGGGGCAGAACCTGGTTGCTCGACCAAGGCCGAGCACACGATTTTTCCGTAGCTCGTCATGCCGGTCCTGCGTCCATATCTCAATCAACTCTGTTTCAGCCCCCTCCCCCGTTCACGGGGGAGGGTTGGGGTGGGGGCAAAAAGAACGGGGTGACTTCATTGGTGGTAAAGCTCCCCCCATCCCCGCCTTCCCCCGCAAGCGGAGGAAGGGGCAGAACTTTGTTATTCAACCAACGCAGCCATGATCGCTTTCTGCACATGCAGGCGGTTTTCGGCTTCGTTGATGGCGATGCATTGCGGTGAATCCATGACTGCGTCGGTCGCCTTGACGTTGCGGCGCAGCGGCAGGCAGTGGCTGAAGACGCCGTTGTTGGTCAGCGCCATCTTGCGCTCGTCGACGATGAAGTGCTGGTACTGGTCGCGGATCGGCTTTTCCGGGGCCCAGTTGCCGAAGAACGGCAGCGCACCCCAGCTCTTGGCGTAGACCACGTCCGCGCCGGCATAGGCGCTGTCGATGTCGTGGCTGACGGTCAGCGAGCCGCCGCTCTCGGCGACATTCTGTTCGGCCCAGCCCATGTAGCGCTCATCCAGGATGTACTGCTCGGTCGGACACAGCAGGGTCACGTCCATGCCCAGCCGGGTGGCGATGGTCAGCGCGGAATTGGCAACCGCGGTGTTCAACGGCTTGGGATGGTAGGTCCAGGTCAGCACGTACTTCTTGCCGCGTAGATCATGGGTGCCGAAATGCTGCTGCAGGGCCAGCGCGTGGGCCAGCTCCTGGCAGGGATGGGTGATGGTTTCCATGTTGATGACCGGCACCGGCGAATATCTGGCGAAGCTTTCCAGCACGATGTCCTGGCGGTCATAGGCCCAGTCAACGAATTTCGGGAACGCACGCACCCCGATCAGGTCGACATAGCGGCCCAGTACCCGGGCCACTTCGGCGATGTGTTCCTCGGTGTCGCCGTCCATCACCGTGCCGAGGTTGAATTCAATCGGCCAGGCGTCCTTGCCGGGCTGCAGCACCACCGCATGGCCGCCCAGCTGGAATGCCCCCAGCTCGAAGCTGGTGCGGGTGCGCATCGACGGGTTGAAGAACACCAGCGCAATCGACTTGCCCTTCAGGGCGTCGCCGAGTTTGTGCTGTTTGTACAACGCGGCCTGCGTCAACAACGCGTCCAGTTCGCTACGGCTCCAGTCCTGCGTATTCAAAAAGTGCTTCATCAAGGCTTCCCATGGTTGCAACGACGGCCCAAAAACGAAAAAACCCAGCGCCAGGCTGGGTTCCGGTAAAAACAGCGAATACGTCCGGTGACCCAGCTAGAAGCAGGTTTCCGGTCGACGAGCACGCGAGGTCATGCCCGAGGCCATCCGGGCTGCACTGCTTGCGTGTGCGTGAGCATTCATCTTCATTTGCCGGATCGTCGCATGTGCTGCGTTGCAGCGCAACCGTTTATTGCGCAGGATCGGCGGCCGTCGCAGCCGGCGGCTCCGGGGCCAGGTCGCCACTGAAAGGCATGATCGATACCCGGATGCGCAGGCGGTCGCCCGGGTCCTCGGCCAGCCGCGAACGGTAGCGGGTGCCCTTGTAGACATAGTCCACGTCATAGGCGATGGGACGGCGGAACTCGCGCTCGACCGGCACGCTGCGGCAATTCAACTTGAATCCTTCGTCGGTTTCGATCGGCTCGGACTTGACCTCGCCCTGCTCTTCGTCGTCATCGCTGGTGAACACCCCCTTGACCGAGGCCAGGAAGCGGTCCCAGCGGCTGGGCCGGTCCTTGCGCTTCTTTTCCGAGGGCTTGACCACCACTTCATCGCAGTGCTGCTCGGTGCGGGTCGCGGTCAGGGTCTGGTAGACCGGCTGCACCTCCAGCACCTCGGCATATTCCACGCGGATGTTCTCGGACTGGATCACCCGTTCCTGCGCCGCGGCGGAGGCACTGCAGAAAAACAGTATCAGTGGGAAGCAAAGGGCTGGTCGGGGATACATACGGTCTGGCATGGAATTGCTCATCGGAGTCTATACGCTGCGCCCGCCGATCGGCTGAACACCAACGTACGCGACGGCACATCGGCGGCTCGGCGCGGTGCCGACCTGCCCGGCAGCGCTCGGCAGCGCTCGGCGAGCGGACCAAACCTGTAGAATTGCCGGGCTTCCACCAGCCCCACACTGATGAGCCTGCGCCTACACAACAACCTGACGCGCCGGGTCGAGGCCTTCGAGCCGCTCGATCCGACCTGCCCGACGATGTACGTCTGCGGCCCCACCGTCTACAACTACGCCCATGTCGGCAACGCGCGCGGGCCGGTCGTCTTCGACGTGCTGGCGGCACTGCTGCGGCGCCGCTACGGCAAGCTGCGCTACGCCCGCAACATCACCGACGTCGATGACAAGATCAACGCCGCGGCCAGGGACCAGGGGGTGGACATCAGCGTCATCACCGATCACTTTGCCGCCATCTACCGGGCCGACATGGCCGCGCTGGGGGTGCGGGCCCCGGACCTGGAGCCGGCGGCGACCGCGCACATCGCGGACATCGTCGCCATGATCGAGCAGCTGATCGAACGCGGCCATGCCTATGCCGCCGAAGGCCATGTGCTGTTCTCGGTGGCGACCTTTGCCGATTACGGCAAGTTGTCGCGGCGGGCGCCGGAGGAAATGCTGGCCGGTGCGCGGGTAGAAGTGGCGCCGTACAAGCGCGATGCCGGCGATTTCGTGCTGTGGAAGCCCTCCGACGCCGACCAGCCCGGCTGGGACTCGCCGTGGGGCCGTGGCCGTCCGGGCTGGCATATCGAATGCTCGGCGATGATTGCCGCCCTGTTCGGCGACACCATCGATATCCATGCCGGTGGCGTCGACCTGCAGTTTCCGCATCACGAGAACGAAATCGCCCAGAGCCAGTGCGCGCACGGCGGCAAGACCTTCAGCCGGTACTGGCTGCATAACGGCATGCTCAATTTCGCCGGCAGCAAGATGTCCAAGTCGGTGGGCAACATCGAGCGTGTCCACGATCTGCTTGGCAAACACCCGCCCGAGGCGCTGCGCTATGCGCTGCTGTCGGCGCACTACCGGCAGCCGCTGGACTGGTCGGACGCCTTGATTGAACAATCGGTGCGCACCCTGGACCGGTTGTACGGCACCTTGCGCGATCTGGCTGCGTTTGAAGTCGAAGCGACGATCCCGGTCAGTGTCGAGGCGGCGCTGGATGATGACCTCAACACGCCACAGGCGCTGGCCGAAATCGCCGCGCTGGCCGCCCAGGCACGATGGGTGATTGCCAACAGTGGCGAACTCGGCAGCGCCGAACGCGCCGAGCTGGCCAACATCAAGGCCGATCTGCTTGGCGCCGGTCTGGCTCTGGGTCTGCTGCAACAGGATCCGGCCCAGTGGTTTGCCGGCGACACCAGCCAGGACGACGATGCCCGCATCCAGGCCTTGATCGACGAGCGGACCCAGGCCAAGCAGGCGCGTGATTTCGCCCGCTCCGATGCCATCCGCGAGCAGCTGGCCGCCGAGGGCATCCTGCTCGAAGACACCAGGGATGGCGTGCGCTGGAAGCGCGGCTGAGCTGGCCGCATGGCCGGCTGTCGCGGACACGGCGATTCCGCCGCCTACTTGAGTGACATGACCCAGTGATTGAATCCCCCTTCCCCCTCGAATCCACCCCGGCACAGGCCCAACAGGCGATCAAGGACGAGTTCGCGTTCTTCGGCGACTGGTCCGAACGCTACCAGTACCTGATCGATCTTGGCCGCAAGTTGCCGGATCTGCCGGCCGAGTGGAAAACCGAGCAGCACCGCCTGCTCGGCTGCCAGTCGATGGTCTGGATCGTGCCGCAGGGCGACGCGCAGCGGCTGGACTTCCATGCCATCAGCGATTCGGCCATCGTCTCTGGCCTGATCTACCTGGCCCTGCGGGTCTACTCGGGTCGTTCGGCACAGGAGATCCTGGCCGCCGATCCCGACTACATCGCCGACATCGGCCTGGCCAAGCATCTGTCGCCGACCCGCAGCAACGGCCTTGCCTCGCTGCTGGCGTTCATCCGCGACACCGCCCAGCGCCAGCTGCAATGACCGCCGCGCCATCGTCGGACGTGGCATCGGCCTGGGCGATGCTGCGCAACCGCGGCTTCGTCGCGGTGATGGGCTATCGCATCTTCGCCATTCTGTCCTACCAGATCGTGGCGGTGACGGTCGGCTGGCATGTCTACAAGATCACCGGCAATCCTTTTTCACTGGGCCTGATTGGCCTGGCCGAAGTCCTGCCTTACTTCTGCGTGGCGCCGTTTGCCGGCTATCTGGTCGATCACCTGCCACGGCGCAAGCTGGGCATGCTGGCCTGCGCCGGCCTGTTGCTGACCGCCGGCCTGCTGGTGGTGATTGCCAGCGACCGCCTGCCCTGGCACGGGGTCTGGCCGATCTACGCGGCGATCGCGCTGACCGGTGTGGTGCGCTCGTTCCTCAGCCCGATCTACAACGCGCTGTTCGCGCGGGTCCTGCCGCGTGAACAGTTCGCCCGTGGCGCCAGCCTCGGCAGCGTGGTGTTCCAGGGCGGCATGGTGCTGGGACCGGCGCTGGGCGGTGCGCTGGTCGGCTGGGCCGGTACCACCGTCGCCTATGCCACCGCGGCCGGCTTCGCCCTGCTGGCGATGCTGGCGCTGGCACTGTTGCGGGTCAGCGAACCACCGCCGGCCAGCCAGCGTGCGCCGATCTTCGGCAGCATCGTCGAAGGCATCCAGTTCGTGTTCGGCAACCAGATCATGCTGGCGGCGATGACCCTGGACATGTTCTCGGTACTGCTGGGCGGCGCGGTGTCGATGCTGCCGGCTTTCATCCACGACATCCTGCACTACGGCCCGGAAGGCCTGGGCATCCTGCGCGCGGCACCGGCGCTGGGCTCGGTGCTGGTCGGCCTGTGGCTGGCCCGGCACCCGCTGCAGAAGAATGCCGGCCGCACCCTGTTGCTGGCGGTGGCTGGCTTTGGCCTGTGCACGATTGCGTTCGGCCTGTCGCGGCATTTCTGGCTGTCGGCGGTCATCCTGCTGGCCTATGGCGCCTGCGACGGGGTGTCGATGGTGGTGCGCTCGACCATCCTGCAACTGGTCACGCCCGATGAAATGCGCGGCCGGGTGTCTTCCATCAACGGCATTTTCATCGGTTCGTCCAACGAGCTGGGCGCGTTCTACGACGGCACCATGGCCCGCCTGATTGGACTGGTACCGGCGGTCGTGGTCGGCGGCCTGGTGACGCTGGGCGTGGTCGGCATCACCAGTGTCAAGGCGCCGGCGCTGCGCCGGCTGGATCTGCGCGACCTGCAGTAGCCCGCTGCCGGGCCCGGCCCGCGGACGGATCCGGTTGCGGATATTGGGATGTATCTGCCGGCCGTCGCGATGCAGGCGCTTGAACGGCATTCACAGCAAGGCGAGACCGCCGCCCCGGGCTGGAGGTGGCAGCGACAGCAGAAAGCCCGCTTGCGCGGGCTTTCTGCGTGCGTGTCGATGGCCAGTTGCAGGCCAGCGCCGGGCTCAGTCGCCCTGCTGCTTCTGCATATGCTCCCAGCGTTCCTGCGCATCGATGGTGCGTTCGGCGGTGAGGCGGGCTTCCAGCCGGTCCAGGCCGATTTCCTCACCGGTGTCGACGCAGTAACCGTAGTCACCGGCATCCAGGCGCTTGAGCGTGCTGTCGATCTTGCCGATCAGCTTGCGGTAGCGGTCGCGGGTACGCAGTTCCAGCGAGTTTTCGGTTTCGCGGGTGGCGCGTTCGGCTTCGTCGCCGATGTCGCGCACTTCATCCTTGAGGTTTTCGATGGTCTGCTTGGATTCCTCGACCAGATCCGCGCGCCAGTTGAGCAGGCGCTGGCGGAAGTATTCCAGCTGCAACGGGCTCATGTACTCCTCGTCGGCGCTGGGCTTGTAACCGGCCGGGACAATCGGACGACCGGTGGCTTCATCAGTTTTGTAAGGCACGACCTTCACCTTCTCACGCACGACGGGTGCCTGCGGCTTGGCGGCGACGGCGACGGCCACCTTGCCAACGGCGCGCGGCACCGGCGTGGCTTTGCTGGTTGCGGGAGCGGCAGGTGCCGGGCGGGGAGATGTGTTGCTTTTGGTTTTGGAGACTGGCACTGGCTTCTTTGTGGCTTGAGCCTTGGCGGCCGGTGCGGACGCAGGAGCGGCGGCTGGTTGAGCGGCTTTTTCTACGGCGCGTGGGGTCGCCTTGGGGGCTGCGGATTTTGCGGGGGCGGCTTTGCTGGCCGCTTTCGGCACGGATTTGGGTGCGGCTTTGGCAGCGGTCTTGGCGACCGTGGCCGGGGTCTTGCTGGCGGCTTTCCTGGCCGGTGCTTTGCTGGGTGCGGCCTTGGCTGCCGGCTTGTTGGCCGTGGGCTTGGACGCAACCTTCTTCACCGCGGCCTGCTTGGCGACGGCGGGCTTGCCGGTCTTGGCCACCGGCTTCTTCACCGGCGCCTTGCTGGCAGCGGTTTTCTTGGCAACAGGCGCCTTCTTCGCCGCCGGCTTGCCGGTGACGGGTTTGGCCGCTGCCCTCTTCGCCACCGGTTTGGTGGCCGGCTTCTTGGCAACGGCCTTTTTCGCGACAGCTTTCTTCGCGACTGGCTTCTTGGCAACGGTCTTGGCGGGTTTCTTGACGGCCTTGGCGGCCTTCTTGGCAGGTTTTTTTGCGGCCACGAACAGCGCTTCCTTGTTTTTCTTCCCGATTCCGGGAAAGCGCGACTTTATAGCCTACCCAGCGGGCAGCGGCAAGCCAACTGACCTATCATAGGCGCATGGTTGGCCGTCTGCTCATCGCCCTGCTGCGGTTCTACAAGCGTTTCATCAGCCCGTTGCTGGGGCCGCGCTGCCGTTTCGTGCCTTCCTGCTCGGAGTACGCGATGCAGGCCATCGCCCGGTTTGGTCCGGTTAAGGGCAGCTGGATGGCGCTCAAGCGCATCGGCCGCTGCCACCCTCTGCATCCGGGCGGGCTGGATCCCGTCCCCGATGCCCCCTCTTCATGCACTCATCACGGAAAGCACTGATGCCAGCCACCCTGATAGTCAACGCCCGACTGGTCAACGAAGGCCAGGAAACCGAAGGCGACCTGCGTTTCGAGAACGGTCGCATCACCCGCGTCGGCGGTCACATCCCGGCCCGCGCCGAGGACAAGGTGATTGATGCCGGCGGCCGCTGGCTGTTGCCCGGCATGATCGATGACCAGGTCCACTTCCGCGAACCGGGGATGCCGCACAAGGGCGACATGGCGACCGAATCGGCGGCAGCCGTGGCCGGTGGCCTGACCACCTTCATGGACATGCCCAACACCAGCCCGCCGACCCTCGACGCCGTCGCGCTGGAAGACAAGTACCAGCGCGCCAAGGGCCGCGTATGGGGCAACCATGGCTTCTACATGGGCGCCAGCAACGACAACCTGGCGGCGATCCAGGCCATCGACCCGCTGACCACGCCGGGGGTCAAGGTGTTCATGGGCGCCTCGACCGGCAACATGCTGGTCGACAACCCGGACACCCTGGATGCGATCTTCCGCGACGCACCCACGCCGATCATCACCCATTGCGAGGACACCCCGACCATCGATGCCAACCTGGCGGCCTTCAAGGCCCGCTATGGCGAGGACATCCCGGTCGAGTGCCACCCTGACATCCGCAGCCGCGAGGCCTGCATCAAGTCGACCCGGCTGGCGTTGTCACTGGCACGCAGGCACAACACGCGGCTGCACGTGCTGCACATCTCCACCGCCGACGAGCTGGCCCTGTTCACTCCCGGTCCGCTGGTCGCCGCCGACGGTACCCGCAAGCGCATCACCGCCGAGACCTGCATCCATTTCCTGCGCTTTGACCGCGGCGATTACGCGCGGCTGGGCAATTTCATCAAGTGCAACCCGGCGATCAAGGATGCCAGCGACCGCGAAGCACTGATCAAGGCACTGGCCGAGGACGTCATCGACGTGCTGGCCACCGATCATGCGCCGCATACGCTGGAAGAGAAGTCCAAGCCCTACTCACAGGCCCCATCGGGCTTGCCGCTGGTCCAGTACGCACTGAACGCAGCGCTGGAGCTGGTCCATGAAGGCCGTTCCACGGTGGCCCAGATCGTCAACAAGTTCGCGCACGCCCCAGCGCAGCTGTTCGACGTCAAGGAGCGCGGCTACCTGCGCGAAGGCTACTGGGCGGATCTGGTGTTGATCGACGATGGCCCGTTCACGGTCAAGCGCGAGGACGTGCTGTCCAAATGTGGCTGGTCGCCGTTCGAAGGCACTACCTTCCGTTCAAAGATCGGCGCCACCTGGGTCAATGGCGCGCTGGTCTGGAATGGCGAACAGCTGGTCGGCACCCCGCGCGGGCAGCGGCTGGAATTTGATCGATGAGGGCAGTGGCAATCGTGCTGGCATTGCTGCTGGCACCGTTGGCCATGGCCCAAAGCGTACCGGCGCCCAGTGAGCAGGCGGCCGACGCGCAGCTCGTGTTCCCGGCCTCGGTATCGCAGGGGGCGCTGGTGCTGGGCAGGATCCCGGCCGATGCGCGTGCCCGCTTCGACGGCCATGAGCTGCGCCCGACGCCTTACGGCACGGTGGTATTTGGCGTCGGCCGCAACCAGACCGGGCCGCTGCAGGTCGAGGTGACGCTGGCCGATGGCAGCCGGCAGGTGCGGCAGATTGCCGTCACCGCCCGCGACTGGCCGACCGAACGGATCAACGGGGTGCCACCGAAGACGGTCAACCCGCCACCGGCCATCGCCGAGCGGATCAAGCGCGAACAGGCCGAGGTCACCGCCGCGCGCGAACGCGACGATGATCGTGCCGACTTCGCCCAGACCTTCATCTGGCCGGTGCAGGGTCGCATCAGCGGCCGCTTCGGCAATGCCCGCGTCTACAACGGCCAGCCCAGTCCGTCCGGACATTCGGGCATGGATATCGCGGTGCCGACCGGGACCCCGGTCAAGGCGCCCGCCGCCGGCATCATCACCTTCGCCGATGCCGATCTATACCTGACCGGTGGCACCGTGCTGCTCGACCACGGCCATGGCGTCAGCTCCAATTTCCTGCATCTGTCGCGCATCGACGTCAAGGTCGGTGATCGCGTGCAGCAGGGCCAGGTGATTGGCGCGGTTGGCGCCACCGGCCGCGCTACCGGCCCACACCTGCATTGGGGCATGAGCTGGTTCACGATCCGCATTGATCCGCTGCTGGTGCTGGAACGCGGCAGCCAGTAACCGTCTGACCGCGAAATGCACGTTGCGCGGCCCGGCGTCGAGGTGACCGGATCAGGTTGGCGGCAGCTTGCCTGAATCCATCAATCGACCCAGCAGGTGATTACTCGGCGATGCCGCCAGATCCAGCGGCATCACCAGCTTGGGGTTGGGATGCGGAATGACCGTCGCCGGCATCTCCACACGCTCCGCACCCGCGCTGGCGATGTCGCCCAGCTGCGGCAACGGCGAAGCATCCAGGCCAAGCTGCTCGCGTACCTGTCGTGCGCGCTGCTGCAATTCGTCATCGCCCACCTGCAACGCCGGGTCGATGCTGCCGGCTTGCAGCACGCTGCCCTGCCCGTCCTGCAACTGTCCCGCCAGCGTCGCCAGATGCGACTGCCGCTGTGGATGCAGCAACGGCCAGACTTCGTCCCACAGTTCTTTCCAGTCCACCGGTGGGAACGGCATATGGGTCGGCGGAGTCAGCACGATCACCGGTGCCAGACGTCCTTCCGGGGTGACGTCGCACTCGGCCAGCGCCCGGTACACCACTTCACTGCAGACCATGTGCGAAGGATTGTCCTTGACCAGGTGATCCAGCGCCTCGCGCACCACGATGCGCGCCAGCCAGTGCTGCGGAAGTTTGCCGCGGATGGCGACCACCACGCCCAGCGTGGCCAGGCTGTCGAGTGGATACGGCACGCCCAGCAACGACACGGCATGCGCCAGCACACTGCCACGATCCGGCGGACTGAGCGGCTCACCGCCGGCCTGCGGCCTGAAGCCGTCGACAAAGTAGTAGTTGTCGGTGTCCAGCAGTCGCTTCTGCAACGGATAGCGACGCACGCCGACGGCGGAGGCTTCGATCAGGTCATCCTTGTCGGCGGTAATCGCGGCATGGCTGTAGATGCTGTCGCCGCACCAGGCGATCAGCGTCGACAGTGGTCCGGTGCCGCGCATCAGCAGGATGTCCGCGGTCTGCAGCAGATTGGCGTCGATGGTGGAGTCCAGGGCGGGGTTTGCATCGGTCATTGCATGGTCTCGCATGGGGAAAATGTCTGGCTGGCGGCCGCCAGGCAGGTGCGGTTGCGGCCGGCGGCCTTGCCGGCGTACAGCGCCATGTCGGCGCGTTGCAGCAGCTGTTCCAGCAGCTCGCCGGGTTGCCACTGGGCCACGCCGATGCTCAGCGATACGTCCAGGCTGAGGTGATTGATATCGATGGGTCGCACGTCGACCGTGTTGCGCATGGCCTCGGCACGCACCCGGGCCTGCTCCAGATCCATGCCGGGCATCACTGCCAGCATTTCGTCACCGCCATAACGGCCAAGCATGTCGCTGGCGCGCAGTTGCCGGCGCACGCGCGCGGCCAGGATGCGCAGGCACTCATCGCCTATCGCATGGCCATGGCGATCATTGACCGCCTTGAAGTGATCGACGTCGATGAAGGCGATCGACAGCGGTGTGGCATTGGCCGCCGCATCCTGGATGGCCTTGGCCAGATATTCGTCCACTGCCAGCCGGGTGGACATGCCGGTCAGGCTGTCGACGTTGGCGCGGCGGCTGGCGTGGTCGCGATCGCGGCGCAGCTGCAGCATGGTGTCGGCCATGCCGATGCTGAGCAGCAACGCCGACAGCGCGACGCTGATGGTGATGCCGTGGCCGAGCCAGGGCGGCCCCAGCAGCCAGCCGGCCAGTTCGGCGGTGCGCAGCATCGCCAGCAGCAGGAACGGCAGCCACGAAAACAGCAGTGCCCAGGCCTGGCGTTGACCGCGCCAGGCCATCACCACGCCGCTGCCGACCAGCAGCATGCCTGAAATCAACAGGCACACGTTGCCAGCCAGGCTGCCCAGCGAGGCCTCTGAAAACACGTTGAAGACGCTGATGGCCAGAATCGCGGCGACGCAGCCGGCCAGCCAGCGCGACACCCGCGGCATGAACTGCGGCAACTGCAGGTAGCGGCGCTGGAAAAGGATCATGCAAACCGTGGCCAGCCCCGCCGTCACCCGCGCGAAACCGACCCCGCTGCCGGCAATCCCGGCCAGCCACGGAATGGCCCGCATCTCGCCGCCCAGCGCCAGCAGGTACAACGTCACCAACAAGACGCTGGCGGCAAAATACAGGTACTGCGGATCGCGCAGCCGCAGCCACAACGTCAGCGCCAGCAACGGCAGCACGCTCAGGCTGCCGAGAATGAAACTGCGCCAGCCGACAAACAGCAGATCACCGCGATGCACCTGCGCCAGCGGCACCAGCGAAGCCCGCATCGGTATCGCCGCGGGTGCTTCGACGCGCAACAGCACCGAGTCACCGGCCTCTAGTCCGGACGGTAGATCGATGACCAGTGCACGGGTCGAATATCGGTCGTCGGCATCCGCACCGTACAGCGCATGGCGGCTGGGACTGGTTGAACCAGGCACCCAGGCCTGGACCCGGGTCAGATACGGCGACTCCAGCAGCAGGCGCGGCTGCTGGCTGGCCGGAAACGACCGGGTGGCGGTCAGCTTCCACCAGCGGGGGTGATGCGAGCCTTCAAAGATGACGTCGCCGTTGCGATTGTCCTGCCATGGCAGCGGACGCGTGCCCGCGACCACCTCGGCCGTCGTGGCCTCGGCGTCGAGACGTTGCAATGTCAGCGTCTGGGCACTGGCGCCGGCAACCGTGCACATCGACAGCAGCACGCCGACCACCCGACCCCAAGGGTTCCCCATGACCCTGCTCTAGGATGCGGACTCAAATGTGAGAATAGCCAGTTTCGGCGGCCGGCGTGTAAATCCGGGCACCGCGGCCATCAACAGCGACCGGGGGCGGCCACCCTGGACCGCTCGGCACCGGTCATGACGGCTGCTCAGGGACCGCGCCCACTGACGCGGGCGACGGCATCGTGCGGGTGCAGGCTTTCGAAATGGGCGACCGTGGCGTCGAACGCTTCGACCCGCGGATCGGTGGACAGCACCGAGGCCACCCGCCGCGCGGCGTCTTCGCAGAACATCAGGTTTTCCGCATTCAGGCGGGCAAACGCCTGTTCGTCGACACGCTTGACCGCAGTCTGTACCGGTGTCGCCAGCACCGCTTCCAGTGCGTCGATCAGGGCCACCAGCGGCAGCTCGTCGAACTGCGGACGCAGTTGCACGCGCACGCTGGCGCGACTGCGCTGCGCATGCGGGGTGGCGGCCATGCCGCGTTCGGATGCCAGCCAGTCGCTGACCACCTGCGGCGACAGCGGCGTGGCGTCGGCGAAGTCGGTATCGAAGCGGGCGGCATTGGCCTGGCGCGACAACGCCGCCGAAGCCGGACAGGTGCTGGAGTATTCAACCGCCAGCGACAAGGCCAGCTGCAGGTGTTCATCGACCAGGGTCGCTTCGATTTCGACCGGGTAGCGCTTCCAGCCGGCGAACTCGCTTTCCAGCGCGCGCCGCTGCAACAGCGCTTCATAGCGGATGACCAGCCGCGCCTGCGATGCCAGTCCCTGCTGCGAGGCCACGCTGTTGCTCAACAGGTGGCGCAGGCCGGCGGGCGTGATCACCTCACTGGCGAGGCCCTGCTGCAATTGCAGATACAACCGCGACATGTGGATGCCACGGGCGTCTGGATTGGTCAGGTTGACCGACAGATCGATGCTGGCCGGGACCATCACCGGCTGGCCATCCACATCCGCCAGTCGGATCGGCAGGGCGATGCCTTCCATGCCCACCCAGTCCAGCGCGCGCGCATGCGGCACGGATTGATCGGCAACGTCGGCAAGAACAGGGCGTGGGGTGGACATGGGGAGGTCGTCACTGAAAACAGCGCCCAGTGTAACCGTTCGCCACAAACCTTTGATGAAACAGTCTGTTACGCAGAAACCGGCGGCCTATCACCGGCATTGCCAGGGCCTATCGGGCGCCGGCGGCCGCCCACCACGCCGTCCACAGCAGGCGCATCGGCGATGGCAGCGGCGTCGGCTTGCCGGCGGCGACAAAGCGCGCCAGCCGCGCACGCGCGAACGCTGACCACAGCCGCCGCGGCCGGCCGCCTACCCGGCTGGATGACCATTGCGCCAGCAGGGCTTTGGCCGCGGCCAGCTCCGACGCGCCGGCATGCTCGCCTTCCAGCCAACGTGAGGCCAACAGTTGTACCGACGCCACGTTCACCACGCGGGCATCGGCGGCAGCGCCAAACAACGCCTGTTCGACCGCGGCAATGGCCTCGCCCAGCGGTTGCAGCAGCGCCAGCGCGTGACCGCCGTCGGCTGCCATGCCACGCGCCTCGACCAGTCGCGGTAGCGTTTCCGCCAGCGCCGCCCACGGCGCCTTGCACGGCTCCAGCACGCGCCCCAGCGGATGCCGCGAACGGTGCCGCGACCAGTCGCGCAATTCTTCGCCCCACCACGCCAGCTTGGCGTCGGCCGGCAACGGGTCACCGCTGATGTTCAGGACATTCTCGAATTCCTGCAGCAACGCGAACCACGCCACCGCGACCTCGCGCTGCGTCGGTGCCACGAACACGCTGGCCAGTGACCACTCCGGCCAGCGCTGCCGCCATTTGTCGAGGAAGCTGTCGAGCGCCGGCGAGTCAGCCATCACCGCGCTCACTCCTGGTTGACGGCCAACGCGCCGGGTCCAGCAGTTCGCTGGCCTGTTCGCACATCATGTCGGCCTGCCACTGCGCGGGCTGCTCATCGGCCTGGCGGTAACCCCAGAGCGCGGCGATCGACGGCATGCCGGCGGCGCGCGCGGCGACGATATCGCGTTCGTCATCGCCCACGTATACGCATTCGGCCGGTGCCACGCCCAGTCGCTCGGCGGCGACCTGCAGCGGCAGCGGATGGGGTTTTCTTTCGGCCAGGCTGTCGCCGCCAATCAGCACCTGGCAACGCTGCTGCCAACCCAGCATCGGCAGGATCTCGCGAGCCAGATATTCGGGTTTGTTGGTGACGATGCCCCAGGCGGTGCCAGCGGCCTCCAGCGCGGCCAGCATCGGCTCGACGCCGTCGAACAGGCGCGCGTGCTGGCCCGACAAACCCTGGTAGGCATCCAGGAACGGCTGCACCAGCGCATCGCGCTCGGCCACGGCCAGCGCCGGGAAAGCGGCCGCCAGCATCGCCCGCGAGCCCTTGGAGACATGCGGGCGAATCTGCTCCAGGCTCATTGCCGCTTCGCCGTGCGCCTGCCGCAGCTGGTTGGCGGTGGCCAGCATGTCCGGCGCGCTGTCCAGCAAGGTACCGTCCAGATCAAACAACACCACCCTGGGAAAACCCACCGGTGCCGGCCTGCTCACGTTGCTGCCATCCACGTCATTGCCCTTCATGCGCTGGCTTGGATGCACACGCCAGATAGTTGACGTCGGTCCGCGACACGATCCGCGCGCGGTTGCGCCAGGGCTCGTACATCAATCCGCTGACGTCTTCGGTCCGCAGGCCTGCCTGCCGCAACCACGCCGCCAGTTCTGCCGGCTTGATGAACTCGCGGTAATGATGGGTGCCCCTGGGCAGCAGGCGGGCGATGTATTCGGCGCCAACAATCGCCAGCGCGAAGGCCGCCGGGGTGCGGTTGAGAGTGGACACGAACAGTTGCCCGCCGGGCTTCAGCAGGCGCGCGCAGGCAGCGATGACCGAGGCCGGATCCGGCACGTGTTCGAGCATCTCCATGCAGGTGATGGCATCGAATTCACCGGCCTGCTGGTCGGCCAGCGACTCCACCGTCTGTTCGCGGTAATCGACGCTGACATTGGATTCCAGCCGATGCAGCCGCGCCACCTTGATCAGTTCCGGCGCCAGATCGATGGCGGTCACCCGCGCACCGGCGCGGGCCAGCGCTTCGCTGAGCAGGCCGCCACCACACCCGACGTCCAGCACGTTGGCGCCCGCCAGGGAAACCCGCTCGCGCACGTATTGCAGGCGCGCCGGATTCAGCGCATGCAGCGCTTTCTGCGGGCCGTTGGGATCCCACCATCGTTGCGCCAAAGCACCAAATTTATCGAGTTCGGCCTGGCGGAAGTTGTCAGCCGTGGCGCCGCCGGGATTCTGTGCAGTGTGTTCGGTCATCGTTGTTCTTCTCCTGCTTGGCGGATGCGGCGCTTCATGTCGCCGGATGCAGTGTACGGATGCGCTCACGCCAGTGGCGGGCATTGGCGACCAGTGCTTCGACGTCGATGTCCAGCAGTTGCCGCTGGACCAGCTTCGGCTGGCCGGCAATCCAGACATCGCTGACCAGATGGCGGGCGCTGGCGTAGACCAGCTGCGACAACACGTGGTGGATTGGCTGGGTTTCAAGCTGCGACAGATCCACGCAGATCAGATCGGCCTGCTTGCCTGCTTCGATCGAACCGATCCGCTCGCCCATGCCCAGCGCGATCGCACCGCCCAGGGTGGCGGCGCGCAGCGTGGTCGCCGCATCCAGTGCAGTCGGGTCCTGGGCCACGGCCTTGGCCAGGATGGCGGCGGTGCGGGTTTCGCTGAACATGTCCAGGTCGTTGTTGCTGGCGCAGCCATCAGTGCCTATCGCCAGATTGACACCTGCGCGTTGCAGCGCGCAGGCCGGGCAGAAACCGGAGGCGAGTTTCAGGTTCGACTCCGGGCAATGCACCACATTGACGCCGCGCTCGGCGCACAGATGGATCTCGGCGTCGGTCAACTGGGTCATGTGCACGGCAATCAGGCGGTCATTGACCAGTCCCAACCGGTCCAGCCGCGCCAACGGACGTTGCCCGTACTGCTTCAGCGAGTCGCTGATTTCCTGCGCCGTCTCGTGGGTGTGCAGGTGCACCGGGATGTCCAGCTGATCCGACAGCATGCGGATGTGTTCGAAGTTGGCATCGTTGACGGTGTAAGGCGCGTGTGGCGCGAATGCGGTGCCGATCAACTCGTCGTCGCGCCATTGGTCGTGGACCTCGCCGGCGCGGTCGAAGTATTCGTCGGCGGTCCTGGCCCAGGCGGTCGGGAAATCGATCACCGGCAGCCCGACCAGCGCTCGGAAACCGTGCTGCTTGTAGACGGCCGCCTGCACGTCGGGAAAGAAATAGTTCTCGTTGGCGCAGGTGGTGCCACCACGCAGCATCTCGGCGATTGCCAGGGTCATGCCGTCGGCGACAAATTCGGGGCCGATGACGGCGGCTTCCACCGGCCAGATATGCTGGTTCAGCCATTCCATCAACGGCAGATCATCGGCCACGCCACGCAGCAGGGTCATCGGATTGTGCGTGTGTGCATTGACCATGCCCGGCATCAGCACCGCATCCGGCCGCGACACCGTCCGCAGCGGTTGATAGCGTGCGCGCGCCTCGGCAATCGGCAACAGCGCCACGATGCGGCTGCCGCTGACGGCGACCGCATGATCTTCCAGTACCACGCCATGCGGCACGATGGGAACGACGAATCCGGCTTCGATCAGCAGATCGCAGGTGACGGGTGGCTTATCAGTGCTCATGCGTGCTCGGTGTCATTGCGGTGTAGATAGATAGCCGTTTGTAAGTGATGCGAGTGAAGGTCGGGTGAGGCCATAGCGCTTGTTGGCTGCAACGGCGAAGCTGGATGACCCAACATTCGTTGGTTGAAAACCCGGCTTTCGCCGGGATGACGATGTTTAGGTGAGGCCGTGCCTGATCGTTGAATTGCAACAGCAAAAGCTGGAGGACCCAGCATTCGTTGGTTGAAAACCCGGCTCTCACTGGGATGACGATGTGTGGATGAGGCCGTGGTCGATCGTTGATTGCAACAGCAAAGGCTGGATCCCGGCTTTCGCCGGGATGACGCATTGGCAAAGCTTTGGTGCTCACCGGCCGCAACAGCAAAGGCTGGATGACCCAACGTTCGTTGGTTGAAAACCCGGCTTTCGGCGGGATGACGCATTGGCAGAGCATGATGGCTCACGGGTCGCAACAGCAAAGGCTGGATCCCGGCGTTCGCCGGGATGACGCATTGGCAAAGCCGTGGCCGCTGGCGCGGCCACGGGCCAATGCGTCACTTGACGCGGCTGACGTAGTCGCCGGTGCGGGTGTCGACCTTGATCACTTCATCCTGGTTGACGAACAGCGGCACCCGGACCACGGCGCCGGTTTCCAGCGTCGCTGGCTTGCCGCCGCCGCCGGAGGTGTCGCCGCGCACGCCGGGATCGGTTTCGGTGATCTTGAGTTCGACGAAGTTCGGCGGCACGACCTGGATCGGGGTGCCGTTCCACAGGGTCACCACGCAGTCCTCCTCGCCTTTCAGCCACTTTTCGGCGCCGGCCATGCCGGCCTTGTCGGCCTGTACCTGCTCGAAAGTCTCCTGCTGCATGAAGTGCCAGTATTCGCCATCCGAATACAGGTACTGCATGTCGGTATCGACCACATCGGCCGCTTCCACCGAGTCGGTACTCTTCATCGTCACTTCCTGCACCCGGCCGGACTTGATCAGGCGGTACTTGACGCGGGTGAAGGCCTGGCCCTTGCCGGGCTTGACGTATTCGGTGTCGGTAATGATGGCGGGGTCGTTGTTGATCAGGATTTTCATCCCGTTCTTGACATCATTCATGCCATAACTGGCCATGCGCAAACTCCTCGGAGGTAAGACCAACCCCGCGCGTGGGGCAGCTGGCCGGTAGAATGGGGAGCCCGCCGCAACCGGCGGGCGTCAGTTTCCAGACCCGCCATGATAACCGCAGCCCCCCACCCCTTGCAGCTTCCACGCACCCGCCAGCCAGGCTGGCAGCAGCTCTGGCGCGACGCCGTGCGCGATCCGCACGAGTTGCTGGCCCTGCTGGGGCTGCAGAGCATGGCGCCGCGGGTGTCGGTGGCGGCCGGCCAGCAGTTCGCCATGCGGGTGCCGCGTGGCTTTGTCGCCCGCATGGCGCATGGCGATCCGGACGATCCGTTGCTGCGCCAGGTGCTGCCACTGGACGATGAAATGCGCCGGGTGCCGGGTTTCGACCTGGACGCGGTTGGCGATGGTGCCGCCACCACCGCCACCGGGGTGCTGCAGAAATACCGCGGACGCGCCCTGCTGGTGGCCACCGGCAGCTGCGCGATCAACTGTCGCTATTGCTTCCGCCGCCATTTTCCCTACGCCGAGCAGACCGCCGCCCGCGACGGCTGGCGCCAGGCCATCGCCCAGATTGAATCCGACCCCGGCATCGACGAAGTGCTGCTGTCCGGCGGCGATCCGTTGTCGCTGGCGACGCCCAAGCTGGCCGGACTGACCGATGCCCTGCGTCCGCTGCCGCACATCAAGCGCCTGCGCATCCACAGCCGGTTGCCGATCGTGCTGCCCGAGCGCGTCGACGACGACCTGCGCCAGTGGCTGGCCAGCCTGCCATGGCCGGTCGCCTTCGTGGTCCATGCCAATCACGCCAACGAGTTCGACGGCCATGTCGATGCCGCCATCGCCGGTCTCCGCGACAGTGGCGCGCAGGTGCTCAACCAGTCGGTGCTGCTGCGTGGGGTCAACGACAGCGTCGACGCGCTGGCCGCGCTCAGCGAGCGCAGCTTTGCCGCTGGCGTGCTGCCCTACTACCTGCATCAACTGGACCGGGTCGCCGGGGTCGCCCATTTCGAGGTCGATGATCAGCGCGCGCTGGCCCTGCACCGCGAGCTGGCCACGCGCCTGTCCGGCTATCTGGTGCCCCGGCTGGTCCGCGAGATCGCCGGCGATACCGGCAAGCGTCCGCTGTAGCGGCCATTACCGCTGCGCTGCAGCGCGTCACGCCCGTTCGAACCCGCGCCGGTCGCCAGGCACCCGCGAACTGCGACGGCAGCATTGGACGCCGTCCCTCACAATCGTGTATTAAACCCGCTCCCCCGATGGATGCCTTGCATGCAGATTGGCAAAGAGACAACGTTGCGCCTGACCCTGATTGATGACAGCGGCGAAGAAGCCGAAGCCATCGTCAGCGCACTGCGCAATGGCGGCATCGCGGTCAGGCCGTTGCGGCCGCTGGACCTGGCCGAACTGACCCGCATGCTGGCCAGCCAGCCGATGGATCTGGTATTGGCCGCACGCAAGGCCACCGGGGTGCCGCTGGCGCAGGTGCTGGAGCAGGTCGACGCCAGTGGCAAGGACATTCCGGTCATCGTCATCAGCGATACCCTGGGCGAAGCCGAGATCATCGACGACCTCGCCCACGGTGTGCGCGGCCAGGCCCTGCGTGGCCGCGACGAGCACCTGCTCAACATCATCCGCCGCGAATGGGTGGATCTGGATGCGCGCCGGGCCCTGCGCCGGCTGGAAGGCAGCCTGCGCGAAACCGAACGCCGCTGCGACGCATTGATCGCCTCTTCGCGCGATCCCATCGCCTACATCCACGAAGGCATGCATATCCGGGCCAACGAGGCTTACCTGGAAATGTTCGGCTTTGAATCGTTCGAGGATGTCGAAGGCCTGTCACTGCTGGATCTGGTCGCACCGCAGTACGTCGCCGATTTCAAGCAACTGCTCAAGCAACTCGGTAAAGGCGAAGCGAGCCCGCCGCGGTTCGAGCTGGAAGCACGCAGCCTGGATGGCGACAGTTTCCCGGCCACCCTGGAGTTCACCACCGCCACCTATGAAGGCGAATCCTGCGTGCAGGTGGTATTCCGCCGCCGGGAGGAGCTGGACCCGGAACTGGCCCGCGAGGTCGAGGAACTGCGCCAGCGCGACATGGTCACCGGCCTGCTCAACCGCCCGGCGTTCCTGCGCGAACTGGAAGCCGCGGTCAGCAAGGTGGCACAAGGCGACCAGCAGTACGGACTGCTGCTGCTGGAACCGGATCATTTCCAGCGGCTGCTGCCGGAAATCGGCATCAGCCATGCCGACGAACTGATCGCGGCGATGGCCGCGCGCATCCGCGAGCGGGTGCCGGCCGATGCCAGCGTGGCCCGCTTTGGCGAGCGCACTTTTGCCATCCTGCTGGCCGGCAACCATGCCAACACCGCCAGCCTGTCGGAAAAACTGCAGGCGGCATTCGCCTCGCATGTGTTCAACGTCGCCAACCGCTCGGTGTCGTTCACCGCCAGCAGCGGTGGCGTGCAGATTGGCGAGCGCATCGCCAGCGTCGGCCAGGTGCTGGCGCGTGCCACCGAAAGCCTGCAGACCGCGGTCGGCCTGGGCGGCAACCGGATTGAGATTTTCGATCCCGGCGCCGCCGATCGCGCCGAGGAAGAACGCGTGCAGAGCTGGGTGCAGCAGCTGCAGGCGGCCTTGGCCAACGATGGCTTCGTGCTGCATTACCAGCCGGTGGTCAGCCTGCAGGGCGACACCACCGAAGTCTACGAAGTGCTGCTGCGGCTGGATGCCAATGGCGAGCTGGTCATGCCGCAGGCGTTCATGGGCATCGCCGAAGACAACAAGCTGCTGGATGCGATCGACCGCTGGGTCGTCAGCCATGCCATCCAGGTCATGGGCGAGCGCAAGCGCAGCGGCAAGCCGGTACGGCTGCTGGTCAAGGTCAACCCGGCTTCATTCGCCGATGGTCGCCTGCTCGAGGTTATTGCCCAGCAACTGGCCGCCCATGATGTCGCCGGCGACTGCCTGTGGCTGGAAACCGCCGAGGCCAAGGTCTTCACCCATCTGCGCCAGGCGCAGGCGTTCCAGGCCGGCTTGCAGCGACTGGGCTGCAAACTGGGCCTGGAGCAGTTTGGTGCCGGGCTCGATTCGTTCCAGTTGCTGGCCCATGTGCAGCCGGCCTTCCTGAAGATTGATCGGGTATTCACCCAGGAATTGAGCAAGACCCCGGAACACCAGACCAAGATCCGCGAAATCGCCGAGCGCGCCCAGGAACAGGGCATCATCACCATCGCCGAACACGTGCAGGATGCCGGCACGATGAGCTTCCTGTTCACCTCGGCGGTGGATTACGTGGAAGGCAACTTCCTGGCCACCTCCGGGCCAGTGATGAACTACGACTTCGGCTGAGAGCGGCGGCGCTTCAACGCGCAGCGCATGCGCGTCGAACCATTGCGGACGTGGCGGTTACCGATCCGCCACGGCTGCGAACAATCCATTGCCGGCGGACTTACATCACGCTGGTCTGGCTGTTGCGCAGGGTCGCGATGCGCTGTTCCAGCGGCGGATGGCTCAGGAACAGCTTCTTCAAACCGTGGCCGACACCACCGGCGATGCCAAACGCTTCCACCTGCGATGGCAGGGTGCTGGCCGAATGATTGGCTGACAGCCGCTCCAGTGCGGCAATCATTTTGTTCCGACCGGCCAGCTGCGCACCGCCGGCGTCGGCACGGAACTCGCGGCGACGCGAGAACCACATCGCGATCATCGTCGCGAACAGGCCGAACACCACTTCCAGCACCATCACGATGATGAAATAGGCAAAGCCGGGGCCGCGGCTGTCGCGATTGCCGGACAGGTAATTGTCGATGATGCCGCCGACCACCCGCGCCAGCACGATGACGAAGGTGTTCAGCACACCCTGCAGCAAGGCCATCGTGATCATGTCGCCGTTGGCGACGTGGCTGACTTCATGCGCCAGCACCGCTTCGGCCTCGTCGCGGTTCATCTGCCGCAGCAGCCCGGTCGATACCGCCACCAGTGATTTGTTGCGGTTGGCGCCGGTGGCGAAAGCGTTGATTTCCGGGGCGTCGTACACCGCCACTTCGGGCATGCCGATGCCGGCCGCCTGCGCCTGCCGCTGCACCGTGGCCAGCAGCCATTGCTCAGCCTCATTGCGCGGCTGTTCGATGACCACCGCGCCAGTGGCGCGCTTGGCCATGGTCTTGGACAACATCAGCGAGATCAGCGAGCCACCAAAACCGAACAGGGCCGCCATGACCAGCAGGCCACTCATCTGCTGCGGATTGATGCCGAACAGGCGCATCACGATGCCGGCCAGCACCAGCACCGCCAGGTTGGTGGCCAGGAACAGGAAGACGCGATTGAACACGGTTTTCTCCAACGCCCATGATGGGCTGCGATGACTGCGAATTGCGGTTATTGTGCTCAAAATTCAAGACACTGAATGACTGGAAATTCAGCTTGCCCACCGCGCCGACGCCTCCCCCTCCCTACCGTGGCCGTTTCGCTCCCTCGCCGACCGGCGACCTGCACCTGGGCTCGCTGCTGGCCGCCTTCGCCAGCTGGCTGCTGGCCCGTCACGCTGGCGGTCAATGGCTGATCCGGGTCGAGGATCTGGACCCTCCGCGCGAAGTTCCCGGCGCCGTCGAGCGCCAGCTGCGCACGCTGCAGGCGCTGGGGCTGGAATCGGATCTGGCGGTCGTCCGGCAAAGCCAGCGCCACTCCTCCTACCAGACCGTCCTGCAGCAACTGATGGCGCGTGGCGAGGCCTTTGAATGCCATTGCAGCCGCAGCGACCTCGCCGACCAGGGCGGCATCCACCATGCCTGCCTGGGCCAACGCCTGCGCGATACACCCGCGATCCGCCTGCGGGTGCCGGCCGGCACCGTGATCGGATTCGAGGACGGCCTGCAGGGTCATTTCGTCCAGGATTTGCATGCGCAGGTCGGCGATGTCGTGCTCAGGCGCGCCGATGGCCTGTGGGCCTATCAGTTGGCGGTGGTGGTCGATGACCACCTGCAGGGCATCACCGATGTGGTCCGCGGTGCCGACCTGCTGGATTCGACGCCGCGGCAGATGTTCCTGCAACAGCGACTGGGCTGGGCAGCGCCACGCTACCTGCACCTGCCGCTGCTGCTGGATGCCGACGGCCAGAAACTGTCGAAATCGCTGTCCTCGGCGCCCATCGAACAGCAGGATCCGTTGGCGATGCTGCGGCTTGCATGGCGCTGCCTTGGCCAGGCCCCTGCGGCGCTGGACGCGGCCTTCAGTGTGGCCACGACCTTGCAGCGCGCACAGGCCGAGTTCGATCCGTCACGCTTGCCCGGCGTGCCATCAATCACGTTCGCTGCGACGCACAACATCGGCGACGCATCCGCTGTCTAGAATCAAACCGCGTCACCCTTCCATCGCTGTTCCTGGAGCTCCCCACATGACAACTCGCGTTGCACTCGTTACCGGTGGTACCGGTGGTATCGGTACGGCCATCTGCAAGAAACTGGCCCAGATGGGCCACAAGGTCGCCACCAACTACCGCAATGAGGAAAAAGCCAGAGCCTGGCAGCAGCAGATGAAGGCAGAAGGCTTCGATGTAGCGCTGGCCGCCGGTGACGTCACCGACCCGGAGCAGGCCGCGGCTGTCATCAAGGAAGTCGAGTCGCAGCTCGGGCCGATCGACATCCTCATCAACAATGCCGGCATCACCCGCGACACCACGTTCCATCGCATGTCCACGCTGCAGTGGACCGATGTGATCAGCACCAACCTCAATTCGGTGTTCAACATGACCCGGCCGGTGATCGAAGGCATGCGTGAGCGCAAATGGGGCCGGATCATCCAGATCAGCTCGATCAACGGCCTGAAAGGCCAATATGGCCAGGCCAACTATGCGGCGGCCAAGGCCGGCATGCACGGCTTCACCATTTCGCTGGCGCGCGAGAACGCCAAGCTCGGCATCACCGTCAACACGGTCTCACCCGGCTACGTGGCCACCGACATGGTGATGGCAGTACCGGAGGAAGTGCGCGCCAAGATTGCCGCCGACATCCCCACTGGCCGGCTCGGCAAACCGGAGGAAATCGCCTACGCGGTGGCGTTCCTGGTCGACGACCAAGCCAGCTGGATCACCGGTTCCAACCTGGACATCAACGGCGGCCACCACATGGGCTGGTAAGCCGCCACCCCGGCCCGTCACCCGGCCGGTTGACGCAGACCAAGCATCCGCCACTGGCGGATGCTTTTTTTTGCGGCGCCGGCCCCCGCACAATCACAAACATCGCATGCCCAAAGCTGAACAGGGCGAGCCTGACTTCCGCCTGTTGCAACAGCTGTTGCGCTGCGTCATGCTGGCCTTCAAATGGTTTTTCAGAGTGATGGCTTCATGGCTGCGACACGCATTATCAAGAAGTATCCCAACCGTCGTTTGTACGACACCGAGATTTCCAGCTACATCACCATCGAAGACGTCCGCCAGCTGATCGTCGACGGCGAGGATTTCGAGGTACGCGATGCCAAGTCCGGCGAGGACCTGACCCGCATCGTGCTGCTGCAGATCATCAGCGAGCAGGAGCAGGACGGCGAACCGGTGCTGTCGACCCAGTTGCTGAGCCACATCATCCGTTTCTATGGCGATTCCATGCAGGGCTTCATGGGCAACTACCTGGAGCGCAGCATGCAGATGTTCATGGACCAGCAGCACCAGTTCCGCAGCCAGATGGGCAACCTGCTGGGCCAGACCCCGTGGACCATGATGAACCAGCTGACCGAACGCAACATGGAGATGTGGCAGGAGTTCCAGCGCAGCCTGACCGGCGGCGGACTCGGACGTCCCACCGTGGGCCCGACTGCCAACAAGCCCAAGGACGCGCCGCGCGACGTGGGCGGCAAGACCCGCAGCCGCTGATACAGGCAAATGGAATCCCAGCCCGCGCCGGCGACCGGCGCGGGCTTTTTGTTGCCCGCCGTTTTGGGCAACCCGTTGACCCGCTCGGCAGCGGCGATTGCGATCGATGGCCTGCCCCCGGCGCCGTTCGAGTGACGGCAAGGCCCAGCTTCAACCTTCGCGTGCCGGCCTGACGCCGCTACGGATGAGGCGCATCACGTCCCGCCAACACAACAGGCAGCGCTCGTTCTAAGATCGTCGGCTGGCCGCTGCCGGCCACACGGATGCGCCCGCACCGTGCCATCTGCAACAGGAGAAATGGATGAAGCTCACCCCACCCACCTTCGGCGTCTGGTTGATTGCGGTCCTGGTTGGCGGCGCCGGCATCGCCGCGCGCTTTGGCTATATACCAGCGTTGGCCGCGCACGCATTCTGGCTGGTGGTGGCCGGTTTCATCCTGCTGGTGCTGTCGACGCTTTTCGCGCGCTTCTGATCAAGGCCGGGCCTGACGCTCAGGGCGCGCCGCTGGCCGGGGCGTCGCTACAGAACTTCTGCCGGTATTGCATCGCCTTGGGCATCAGATTGGTGAGGTTCTGGATGCGCGTGCCAGGGTTGGGATGGGTGGAGGAGAATTCCGGCGGCGCCTGGCCGCCCGAGGCCTCGCCCATCCGCTGCCACAGCGGAACCGCCTGCTGCGGATCAAAACAGGCGGCGGCGGCCAGCATCAGCCCCACTTCATCGGCCTGGGTTTCATGCGCGCGCGCGTATGGCAACAGATAGCCATAACCCATCGCCGCCATCACCATCTGCTGCTGTTGCGGGTCCATCCCGCTCATCGCCCCGGCCATCTGCCCGATCTGGGTCAGCTTCTGCTGCGACATCCGTTGCGCGCCATGGCGCAGCAGTGCGTGGGCGATTTCGTGGCCCATCACCACCGCCATCGCATCGGCATTCTGGGCGACCGGGATCAGCCCGGTATAGACCGCCATCTTGCCGCCGGGCAGGCAGAATGCATTGGCCTGCTCCGACTGGATGACATTGACGTCCCAGTCGAAGCTGCGGGAAAAATGATTGGCCGGCAGGCCATGCTCGGCCGCCAGCGCCTCCTCGACCACATCGACCTTGTTGACCAGTCGCTGGGCGATGCCGCGGATCTGGCGGGCCACCTCGGAGTTGGGATCCAGTGGCGGTTCCTGGCTGAGGATTTCCTCGTAGGCCTGCAGGCCGAGGGCTTTTTCCTGTTCCAGGTCGATGGAACTGTCGATCAGCACCTTCTCGCCGGTATACGGATCTTCGACCCGGTTGGAAAACCAGTAGAACGCGGCATAGCCGGCAAACCCCAGCAGGATGATCCAGCGCGGATTGAAACCGCCACGCCGCCGCGGCGCACTGCTGCGGCGGTAACCGGAATTTCCGAACGGGTTGTTGCTCATGGGCTTCTCCTTGCTGGCCCCGCGATTCTAGAGCGTACCGGTTGGATTTGGGTGAGTGACAGCAGCGGCCACGTGCTGGCCATGGCCCGCCGCTGATGTCAGATCCCGCGCACGACCCGGAACCCTACCCGCGCATTGGTGATGTCCGAATCCGATGCCACCCGCCACGCCGCGCGGCTCTGCACCGGCGCGCTGGCCCACGATCCCCCACGCACCACCCGCGAGCGGCAGCCGGGGTTGAACCAGGCCGCGCCGTCGGCCGGCGCCCGTCGATAGCTGGCGTGCCAGCAGTCGGCCACCCACTCGCTGACGTTGCCGCCCAGGCCATGCAGGCCCCAGCGATTGGGCTTGAAGCTGGCCACCGGCGCCGGCCCCCAGTAGCCATCGCCATAGCCGACGAATGCATTCTTCCAGTTGCGGCCGCTGGGCGAGACGTCGTTGCCACCGGTGAGATTGCCGAAGCGTTCCGGCGGCTGGCCGTTGCCCCACGGATAGCGCGCCTGGGTGCCGGCACGCAGCACGTATTCGAATTCGGCCTCGCTGGGCAGGCGGTAGCTGTGGCCGGTCTGCTGCGCCAGCCACTGCGCGTAGGCCTCGGCGTCATACACGCTGACATGCAGCACCGGCATGTCATCACTGGCCTTGCCACCACTGTAGTCGCTCTGCCAGTCAACCCCGGTATGGCGGACGAAATTGCCACTGGCCTCGTCGTAGACAATCGAAAGCCCGCGCCGGCTGGCACGCGGACGATAGCCACTGGCCTGCACGAAGCGGCGGAACTCGGCCACCGTCACCGGCGTGCGCGACATTGCGAAGCCACGGTTGAAGCGGACGTAATGGGCCGGCTTTTCGGCATCGCTGGCGCCCAGTTCCTCGGCCGCGGCGCCCATCGTGAAGCCGCCATGCGGTACCACCACCATTTCCGGGCCGCGACCGCCGTTGCTCAATGCATCGGTGAATGCCTGCCCCGGCTTGAACAGTCCGTAATAGGTCGCCAGATCGATGCGCTTGCGGAAATCGGCGGCCACCGCATTGCCCGGCTCGGCAATACGCAGGACTTCGGCCAGTTTCTCGCGCGCCGCGTCCAGGCCGCGCGGACTGACCATGTCCTTGACGCCTTGATCGCGCAGTTCGATGATGCGCGCGGTGCGGATGCCGGCCACCCGCTGACGGGCGTCAGCGATGGTGGGTGACTGCTCGCGCACCTGCGCGGCATAGTCGAGCCACTTGCCGGCAGCCTCGAAATCACCGGCATTGGCGCTGCTCTCGGCGCGTCGGATCAAGGCGCTTTCAACCGCGGCCATGCCCTGCATGGCCCGTGCCTGGCCCGGTTGCCACTTCAATACTTCGCGGAAGCCGGCCAGCGCGCCGCCGCCCTGCTCGCCCAGCTGGCCGTTGCGCAAGGCCCGCTCACTGGCGCGATTGAGCCGCACCATCTGTTCAATCTCGTCCAGCCGGGCCAGATACGCCAGCACCGCTTCGTCGTCAGGACGCACGCTGCGCGCTACCGCCGCTATCCGCGAGGCCTCGTCCAGCGAGGCATCCAGATCCGGTGCGCTGCGCAGCAGCGGTTCGCCACGCTTGAGCAGTGCGCTGACCGCCCGGTCCAGCCCGGCCTGCACGCGCGGGTCCTGCGGCTGTTCCGTCGCCAGCGCCAGGTAAATGGGAATCGCGGCCTGGCCATCCTCGTACAGATGGCCATCGGCCAGCGCCTGCCGCGCCTGTTCCAGCGCCGCCTTGCGTGCCTGTCCGGCCAACGCGGCCGGGTCCTGCCCTGCGGCCTGGTCCGTCTCTTCGGCAAAGCTGGCGATGTCGACCCGCGGCACCTGCCAGGTCAACGCCTGCATCGCGCTGTCATCGCCGGAAATGGTCACGCTGGGCATGCGCACCGGGGCCATCTGTGCCGGCCCTTTGTCATTGCCCTGGCTGGCCTCCGGCGTGCAGCCGGACAAGGCCGCCAACAGCGACAAGGCAATACCGACGGATGGGCGCTTCAAACGCAAATCTCTTCCCTTCGAATGTGGTGCGACGGACGCAGGCGGCTGGCGCAATCGGCTTCGGTCAGCTCGAAAACGCCGCAATCCGGCCGGCTGACGTTAGGCTATTGTGTCCTGCCTCGGCAAACAACGCATTCAGCGGAGATTTCGTGCCTCATTGGATTACCACCCCCGACGCCCTCGCCTCTTTTTTCACCCAGGTCCCGGACCGGATTGGCCTGGACACCGAATTCGTCCGCGAACGCACCTACTGGCCGCAGCTTGCGCTGGTGCAGATTGCCGTCAACGGTGAAATCCTGCTGGTCGACCCGCTGGCCCCCGGCATGCCCGCGGCCCTGGCGCCGATTCTGGCGAATACCGCGATCCTCAAGATCATGCACAGTGCCAGCGAGGACATGGTCGCCTTCAAGCACACCTGCGGCGTGGTGCCGACGCCGTTGTTCGACACCCAGATCGCCGCCGCACTGGCCGGCGTCGGTGGTGGCATGAGTTACCAGCGCCTGGTCGAAAGCATCACCGGCGACAACCTGCCCAAGGGTGAAACCCGTTCGGACTGGTTGCGACGCCCGCTCAGCGACTCGCAGCTCAAATATGCCGCCGATGACGTGCTGCACCTGTTCGAACTGCATGACGTGCTGGGTGCGCAACTGCAGGCCGCCGGTCGGCTGGCATGGCTGCAGGAGGATTGCGCGCGTTTTGTCACCAATGCCGCCGCCGATGACGGCGATCCGTGGCCGCACCTGTCGATGCGCAGCGCGCAGTTCCTCGATGGCGCCGCACAGGTACGGCTGTTGCGGCTGCTGCGCTGGCGCGACGCTCTGGCCCGCAGCAGCGACAAGCCTCGCAGCTGGATCCTGGACAACGAACTGGCCGCCAATCTGGCCCGCAACGTCCCCGACGATGCACCGGCGCTGCAGCAGGTGCTGGATACCCACCCGAAGGCGCCGCGCAAACTGTCCGGTGCGTTGTGGCAGGCGCTGCAGACACCCTTGGACGATGAATCACAGGCACCGGTGGCACGCGCCGCCAGCGACCGCGACAAGACATTGCTGAAGCGCATGCAGGAAGTGGTCGCCACCCGCACCGCTGAACTCGGCCTGCCCGATGGCGTGCTGGCTTCACGCAAGCTGCTCGAGCAACTGCTGGAGAGCGGACAGTGGCCGCCTGCATTGTCCGGCTGGCGCCACGCCGAGCTGGCTCCGCTGCTGAAGCCGCTGTTGACCAAGGCCAATGAGGCTTCGCCCTGACGGGTCGTTGCCCATCAATGACTTGGCAGCGCCGCCTGCTCGGCGCTACACTCTGTCGTCAACGGGGTGGTAGCTCAGATGGGAGAGCGCGTCGTTCGCAATGACGAGGTCGGGGGTTCGATCCCCCCTCACTCCACCAGTCAAGGAAAAACCGGACAATGTCCGGTTTTTTTGTGCCCGAATGGCGGGCAGATGCTCATCGCCACTGCATCCGCCAGGCAGGCGCCCCAATCTGCGGGGCACCTGCCCGGATGCGGTCAGCCGTGTTTACGGGCTGGTCTTCAGGGTCAGCGAGTAGTCCGCCAGCAGCGGATTGATTGGACTGAAGTAGCTGTTGCCACCGCCAGTTTTGCCGCTCCTACCCGAGCAGCTGCCGCTGCCACCAGACAGTACGCCTTGGGCCTGGCCGACGCCGGTGATGAAGGAGCCGCCGGAGTCACCGCCCTCTGAACAGGCACTGGTCCGGGTCAAGCCAGTAACCGTGCCATCAGGCTGGTTATTGTCATCGACGTAGGAGATGGTGACATCCTTGGCGACAATCGCGCCGCAGCGCCAGCCACTGGTACGGCCGGAACGGCAGATAGCGGTGCCGACGACGCCCTCGGTACTGCCATGGACCGTCACGTCGCCACTGCCATAGCCGTAGACGCTGGCGGACAGCGAATGCGCTGCATCAAGCTTCACCCAGCCCTGGTCAACGCCGGTCTCAAAATCACCGGGCATCTCCGATGCCGCGAACGCGCCCAGCTTGACCCCTGGCACCCACTGCGAGAGTTCGTGGTAGACCACTTCCCCGGCATCACCGCAATGGCCGGCGGTGGCGAATCCAGGGGTGCTGCCCTGGGTCACCGAGAAGCCCACCGAGCATGCATACAGGTAGCCGTCACCTGGCTGGCGCAGGTAACCGATACCACCCTGGACATTGACGTTGGCGACCGGCGGCGGTGGTGGTGTCGGCTTGCCCTTGTGCAGTTTTGGCGCGTCCTGCATCGTCTCGAAGCGCACCACCGAAGCATCAATGCCACTGCGTGCAATGAAGTCGATGCCGGCATCTTCGGCACCCGGGGCGATGCTCAGCGTCACGCTGTTATCCGGCAAGTCCACTGCCCAACCGTAAACCCCCTTGGGCGCCCTGACACCGTGTTCGAGTTCGGAATCCAACTGCTGCTTGGCGGCCTTGAGCGCTGCCAGGCTGTTGCGTACCTGGCGCGATTCCACACCGGCAGGCACAGCCTGCTGGATCGCGGTAGTGGCAGCCACCAGGCTGTAGGAACCATCGGCCTTGCGTTCAAGCCAGGTGCCGGCGAAATTCCTGCCCAGTTGTTTTTCAATCGTCTTCTGCTGCTTGTTGGCCAGTCGCTCGGCCTTGATGTACTGCGCCAGTTGTGGACCTGAAAGGCCCAGATCGCGCTGCATGGCATTCTTCAACGCGGGGGCAACGTCGTCCGCGGCCCATGCGCTGGTTGAGAACGCCATCAGGATGGCAGTGGCAATGGCAGATATTCCGGGCTTACGCATAATCTTGGAATCCTTCTGGAAAAAGGGAATGCGAACAGCAAGCCGTCCACAATGGACGGTGAACGGAAGCTAGCACGGCACATTGGCGCTGAGCTGTGAACGGCTGAGAACCCGGTTGCAATTTGATCCATTACCCCCTGAAAACAAGCATTTGCGGGCCGTCGCGCCGAGCCTAAATGTGATTCAAATCAGCGGCCAGCGCCAAATGGCCCTGGCCTGTTCGCCATCTTGCGCCATCTGCTTCGCGACCTTCGGCCGACAACGTCTGCGCCGTTTTCGGCACAAAAAGCTCCCGCCAGCATAGCCAGCGGGAGCCATTCGATACCACTTGCTCAAGCGATCAGAACTTGTAGCTGAATCCAACCAGCCAGGTGCGACCCCACTCGATGTATTCCAGCGGCCGATCCTTGCTTTCGGCATAGGTCTGGTACGGCGAATTCGTCAGGTTGCTGACCTGCGCAATCAGCCCCAGCCCTTCCAATGCGCCGGAGCCGAAGGTGTAGCTGACCTGCGCATCGGTCACGTCTTCGCCTACCACATAGCGCAGCGTGCGGTTGCCGTTGAAGTTGCCAATCTCACCGATGAAGTCCGAGCGCTTGCGCTGGCTGACCCGGGCCTCGAAACCACCACGTTCGAAATACGCGGTCAGGTTGTAGACCTCGTCGGACAGGCCTGGCAGGCTGATCGGGCCGCTACCGACGCTGGACGCGCTTTCGGGATCGAGGATCTCGATGTCGCTGTCGGTGAAGCTGGCGCTGGCCTGGATACCGAAGCCTTCCAGCGCATCACTGAAAAGATCGAACGGAATCGAGGCACTCAGCTCCAGTCCCTGCAAGGTACCGCCTTCACCATTGTATGGCGCGGTGAAGTTGCCGGTTGGCTGGACCGGAAGAATGACACCGTCGGGACCGGGTTGTGGCACATAGTCACCCAGCACGTCGCTGAAATCGTAGCCATCACGGGTCTGCGTGTAGATGTAGGTTTTCAGATCCTTGTAAAAGTAGGCTGCAGCGACATAGCCCTTGCCACCGAAATACTTTTCATAGGAAATGTCGAACGCGTTGGCTTCCCAGGGATCCAGCTGTGGGTTGCCACCACTGGCACCGGGCTTGCCGGTAGCGCTGTCGACCCCGAATTCAAACGAGGCGCGCATTTGATCCACGCGCGGACGCGCGACCTGCTTGGCCGCGGCCACGCGCAGAGTCTGGTCATGGGCGAACAGGAACGCCAGGTTCATGCTCGGCAACACATCTGTGTAGTTCTTGCCGTCCTCGAACGGAATGGCATTGCTGCCAGCCGGCTGCGAAGGATCCCAGTACGCTGAAGACGAACGCTGGTCGACATTCTGGAACTGCACGCCGAAGTTGCCGCGCACCGGCACCGATCCCCATTCGGTATCGATGTCGGCACGGATGTAGCCGGTGATGATTTCCTCGTCGACCGTCCATTTCTTCGGCACCAGATAGGACAGGTCTTCGGTCGGTTCGAACACCATGTAACGGGCAACCGCTGCCGGCACGTTCCAGGCCGGGATATAACCGATACCGGCGAAGCCGAGATTGACAGGGTCGTACTGCAAATCGGACGCCACCGTGCTGTCACCCTGCGCACCAAGCAGGATATTGCCTTCCGGCTGGCGCTTGTCTTTCTGCCGATCAGCGTAATTGAAGCCAACGTCGATGTTCGACAGCCAGCCCAGCTTTTCGGGTGCGGGCAACGACAGCACCAGCTTGGCGCTCTTCAGTTCGTCTTCAACCCGCGGCGTCTTGCCGTAACCCGAGCCATAGATGGTGTTGGTGAGGAACAGCGCGTCGGGGTTGGAGTAATCCAGCCCCGGTCGGATCTGCGAGAAACCGTTGTTGCGATACTCCAAGCCCACGCTGTCCAGCTGCGGCATCGGAGCCAGCTGCAGGTTGTTCTCCAGGTTGGTTTCCGCGCGGTCGGCCTTGGAGTAGCTGACATCGGCGACGATGCGGGCGAATCCGACATTGAACTCGTTGTTCCAGCCAAATGCATCGATGGTGTCTTCGCGGTCGTTATACATCCCGCGGACCAACGGATACACGCCACTGGCCACGCCGCCGGTCATGCTGTCGTTGTCGTTGACCACCAGGTCAGTGATGTTGAGGCCGGGGGTATATCCGCCGTTGTAGCCGCTCAGATTGACTTCGAACTGATTGGCGGTATCGGTCTGTGAGGCTTCGGTGTGGAACAGATCCAGGGTGCTGGTCCACGTGTTGGACGGCCTGAACTGGAGCGTTGCCATGTAGGCATCGCGCTTGGATTCGCCGGTACGACGCAGGGCCTTGATACCGTCGGAATAGAAAGTGCCGGCCGGTACGCCCGGACGCCAGCCATCACCGACCGCCTGCCATGGCTCATACAGCCCGACCTGGTTCTCCTGCGTTGGCAGTTCGATATGCGAATAGCCCAGCGACAGGCCGATCGTGTTGTCGGCGAACTGATCGATGTAACTGACATTGAAACGGTTGCCATCGGCATCGGCATTGGCGGCCGAGTCCAGTGAATTCTCCTGGTAGCGACCGCTGATCGACACCACCCGATCGGCGAAGTTGAGCGGACGCACCGTCTGCATGTCGATGGTGCCTGACAGGCCCTGGCCGATCAGGCCGGCGTCGGGGGTCTTGTAGACCGTGGCACCGCTCATCAGCTCGGATGGGTACTGATCGAACTCGACGCTGCGGTTGTCACCGGTACTGACCACTTCGCGGCCGTTCAACAGCGTGGTGGCGAAATCGGGGGACAGGCCGCGCACGCTGATCACCTGGGCACGACCGGCCACGCGCTGGGCGCTCAGGCCGGGCAGGCGCGCCAGCGATTCGGCGATGCTGATGTCGGGCAGCTTGCCGATGTCCTCGGCGCTGACTGCTTCGACAATCGAGGTGGAGTCGCGCTTGGTGTCGATGGCGCGCTCGATGCCGGCGCGGATGCCGGTGACCTGGACCACGTCCAGGTTGGTCGCGTCGGCGGTGGTCACGTCGGCGGTGTCGGTGGCGTCGGTGCGGGCCGTGTCCTGCGCACGCGCGGTCGTTGCCGACAAGGCCAGCGCCGACAGCAGCGCCATGCTCAAAAGATTACGTTCAAGTTGCAACATCTTCCCCTCTCCAGAAATGTTGTTTGTCGTGATGCAGGGTCGTCGGCGGTTGCCAGTCGCCCTGCATTCGATACGTGGAAACAGCCGTCTCCATCGAGCGGCAATGGTAGTCGCGGGCAAGTCGGTGCACGCTTTCATGCATACGTATTCATGCCGGCGGCACTGAAAAACGCGGTTGGTTGGCGGCTGGACAGCGCATGCACGGCCAGCTGACGCGCACCGTTCGACGATTCACCCATCAGGCAAACGTGAAAACCCCAGGTTTGTTGCATCGCAGTAGGCGTTTGGCGCAAGCGACTCTCATTGCTCTGCTGCGGCTGCTTGATCGGTCGTGCGTGCACCAGGTCAGTAACGTCGGTCACCGGCTCCGCGGCGCTTCAGGCCAGGCCGGCGAAACAGTATCCCCGCGCCGGCAACTGCAGAACGCCTGTTACCAGTCTGCTATCCGGCGACGAGGGTCCGGCCATCACCTCGATCGCATCAATACCGGCCGGCAGCGACCAGTGTTGAGCATCCGCCGACAGATTGAAGACGACCAGCATGCGTTGCCCATCGTGTTCGCGGACAAACGCCAGCAATGGCTCCGGCGCATCGATGAAACTGATGCTGCCGTAACGCAACGCCGGTTGCGTGCGTCGCCAGGCCAGGAAACGGCGCACCTGCTGCAGCACCGAGCCGGCATCGGCTTCCTGTTGCTGCACGCTGATGGCAAGGTGTTCCGGCGGCACCGGCAGCCAGGCCTGGCCGCCGCTGAAACCGGCATCGCCAGCACTGGTCCAGGGCATCGGCGTGCGGCAACCATCGCGGCCCTTGAAGTTGGGCCAGAAGGTCTTGCCATACGGATCCTGCAAGGCTTCGAAGGGCACCTCGGCCTCCGGCAGGCCCAGCTCCTCGCCCTGGTACAGACAGACCGAACCCCGTAGTGAACAGACCAGCGCCACCAGTTGCACGCGCAATGCCGCAGTCATGTCGCCCCCGCCCCAGCGGGTAACAGCGCGCTGTACGTCGTGGTTGGACACCGCCCAGCACGGCCAGCCGTCGACCATCGTCGATTCCAGCGTCTGCACGGTGTCGCGGATGTAGCGCGCACTGAAATCATCGGTCAACAGTTCGAAGCTGTAACCCATGTGCAGGCGCCCCTGGCCGGTGTATTCGGCAGTGGTCGCCAGCGAATCCTCGGAGGAAATCTCGCCCAGCGCGGCCGCATCCGGATACTGATCCAAAAGACCGCGCAGGCGTTCCAGGAAGGCTACGTTCTGCGGTTGGGTATTGTTGTAATAGTGGTACTGGTAGGCGTACGGATTGTCCGGGCTGAAACCGCGGCCGACCCGTTTTTCCTTCGGCTTGGGCGGGTTGTCGCGCAACTGCGCATCATGGAAGCAGAAATTGATCGCATCCAGCCGCAGCCCGTCGACGCCCTTGTCCAGCCAGAAGCGGACGTTGTCGAGGGTGGCCTGCTGGACCTGCGGATTGTGGAAGTTGAGATCCGGTTGTGCCGACAGGAAGTTGTGCAGGTAGTACTGCTCGCGACGTGGCTCCCAGCGCCAGGCCACGCCACCAAACAACGACATCCAGTTGTTGGGGGGAGTGCCGTCCTCGCGCGGGTCGGCCCACACATACCAGTCGGCCTTGGGATTGTCGCGGCTCTCGCGGCTTTCCTTGAACCATGCATGCTCGCTGGAGCAATGGCTCAACACCTGATCAATCATCACCTTGATGCCCAGCGCATGCGCCTTGGCCAGCAGGCGGTCGAAATCGTCCAGGGTGCCGAACAGGGGATCGACATCGCGGTAGTCGGCGATGTCGTAGCCGAAATCGGCCATCGGCGACTTGAAGAAAGGCGATATCCAGATCGCATCCACGCCGAGGCTGGCGACATAGTCGAGTTTTTCGACAATGCCGGGCAGATCGCCGACGCCGTCACCATTGGTGTCCAGGAAGCTGCGCGGATAGATCTGGTAGATCACCGCACCGCGCCACCAGTTGCTGTTGTTCATTGCCTTCCCGAATCGTATGGAACATCGCGCCCGCGATGGGCCGCGGCAAACTATTTCATGCCGCGCCAATCCTGTCAGATGTGATTCGGCATGGCGGGGCATGAATACGTATGCAGCCACGGCGGTCGCATTCGCGCGCGCAAACCACCACGACACCGCAGGCCGCCAGCGCAGTTGCCGGAAACAGCTTGAAAACAGCTTCCTGCTGCCATTGACGCGCCTGGATGGCGAATTTCAACGATCAAGCGCCGCTGACTTTTTTCACCGCAGTGCAGCATGGCTTTGCCAGGCGCTGACGGCAAGATGCACAGCGGTCTGGCCGCCGTGCCTGCCCTCGCCCCCGTCCTGCTGGAATCACCCATGTCGCAAAAGCCTCATCTGTCGTTCTGGCAAATCTGGAACATGTCGTTCGGCTTCCTGGGCATCCAGTTCGGCTTCGCCTTGCAGGGCGGCTTCATGTCGCGCATTTTCCAGACCCTGGGTGCCGACAAGGATTCGCTGCCGCTGCTTTGGATCGCCGCGCCATTGACCGGGCTGCTGGTGCAACCGGTGATTGGTTACCTGAGTGATCGCACCTGGCACCCATGGCTGGGCCGGCGCCGCCCGTATTTCCTGATCGGCGCGGTGCTCAGTTCCATCGCCCTGTTCTTCGTGCCGTACTCGCCGACCTTGTGGGTCGCGGTCGGCTTTCTGTGGATCCTGGATGCCAGCATCAACATCAGCATGGAGCCGTTCCGGGCGCTGGTTGCCGACAAGTTGTCCGAACAGCAGCGCTCCTACGGATTCGTGCTGCAGACCCTGATCATCGGCATCGGCACCTGGGTCGCCAGCAACCTGCCATGGCTGGTCAACCAGTTGGGGGTCAGCAACCAGGCCGCGCCGGGAGTGGTGCCACCGTCGGTCAAGCTGGCTTTCGCGATTGGTGCGGCGGTGTTCCTGGTCAGCATCCTGGTCACCGTGGTGACCACCCGCGAGGATCCGCCGGCAGTATGGCCGGAACCGGTGGATACCAGCGAGAAAGCCTCGTTGCCGGCCGAGATCCTGCACAACATCGTGCATATGCCCAGGCAGATGCTCAATCTCGGCTTCGTCCAGTTCTTCAGCTGGCTGGCATTCTTCAGCATGTGGAGCCTGTCGACGCCGGCGCTGACCGAACATGTGTTCAAGGCGCCCGCGCCGGACCCTGCTGCCTTCGACGTGACCGTGCCTGCCCAGGCACAGGCCTTCGCGCTCGCCAATGGCGCCTACCAGAGCGCGGCCGATCTGGTGGGTTCCTACACCGGCTACTACGGCCTGTCCTCGATGCTGGTGGCGTTGCTGCTGAGCCTGTATGCGTCACGCCACGTGATCAATCGTCGACGGGTGCATTTCGTGTCGCTGATGCTGGGCGGCATCGGCTTCCTGTCGATGATGTGGGTGCCCGAGCCGGCCTGGCTGATTGGTTCCTTCGCCCTGGTCGGCGTGGCCTGGGCCAGCATCCTGTCGATGCCGTACGCGCTGCTGTCCAGTTCGGTCGACCCGCGCAAGATGGGTATCAGCATGGGCATCTTCAACATGTTCATCGTGATTCCGCAGATAGTCGCCTCCACCCTGCTCGGCCCGGCCTTGCGGCTGCTGTTCGACAACCAGTCAATCTACGCGCTGGTAATCAGCGGTCTCAGCCTGGTACTGGCCGCACTGTTGCTGGTCCGGGTCGAAGAGCCGAAAGCGCAGGTGCATGCATGAAACGAGTGTCCATGAAAATTCGGCTGCGGCCATGGCTGTTGCCGGTGAGCCTGGGCGCGTGCCTGGGCGCGCAGGCCAGCGACGGCGAGGCGTTCTACGGCACCCGGGAAGCCTTCGCCAGCGATGCCATCTACTTCGTGATGACCGACCGCTTCGTCAACGGCGACCCCGGTAATGACCAGCGCGATCAGGGTGGCGACCATCCCACGTTTGATCGGCCAGTGGAACTGAAGCCCGGCGAGCTTGCCAACATCGGCTACCTTGGCGGCGACTTCAAGGGCGTGCTCGACAACGCCGGCTATATCCACGATCTGGGTTTCAACGCGGTCTGGATCACTCCCATCGTCGACAACCCGGACCAGGCGTTCACCGGCAGCAAGCCAATCGCCAGCGGCAGCATCGGTACCGATCAGGGCAAGACCGGTTACCACGGCTACTGGGGCGTCAATTTCTACAAACTGGACGAACACCTGCCCAGCCCGGGACTGGATTTTGCCGGCTTCACCCGCGCCATGCAGGCGCAGGATCTGAAAGTGGTGCTCGACATCGTCGCCAACCACGGATCGCCGGCCTACAGCATGCCGGTGGCACAGCCGATGTTTGGCCAGATCTACGATGCCGACGGCAAGCTGGTCGCCGACCATCAGAACCTGCGTCCCGGGCAGCTGGACCCGGCCCGGCAACCACTGCACCGCTTCTACAACACCCGCCCGGGTCTGGCCGAGCTGTCGGACACCAATGAAAACAATCCGGATGTGCTGGATTATTTCGTCGGTGCCTACGAGCAGTGGATAGATCAGGGCGCGGCCGCTTTCCGGGTCGATACGATCCGCTGGATGCCACATGATTTCTGGAAGCAGTTCGCCGACCGCATCCGCGCCAGGCACCCGGACTTCTTCATGTTCGGCGAGAATTTCGATTACGACGCCGCCACCATCGCGCCGCATACCTGGGCCCGTAACGGCCACATCAGCGTGCTCGATTTCCCGATGAAAAAGGCGATGGCCGAGGTCTTTGAAAGCCCGGGCAGCGATTACGCCAGGCTGGCCGCCTCGCTGTACCTGGAAGACGGCCCCTACGCCAATCCGTATGACCTGGTGACGTTCTACGACAATCACGACATGGCCCGGCTCAACGCGAGTGACCAGGGCTTCATCGATGCCAACAACTGGCTGTTCACCGCGCGCGGCATCCCGGCGCTGTATTACGGCTCGGAGACAGGCTTCATGCGTGGCCGTGGCGAACACGCCGGCAACCGCAACTACTATGGCCAGCAACGCATCGACGACGCAGCGCGGAGCCCGATCTACGCACCGCTGAAGCGCATCGCCAATCTGCGTCGCGACAACATCGCCTTGCAGCGCGGGTTGCAGCTGGATGTCAGCCTGGAAGGCGACCAGGCGGTTTTCTACCGTGTCTACCAGCAAGACGATCAGCACCAGATCGCGCTGGTGCTGCTGAACAAAGGCGATGCTTCGCACCGGTTCGAAGTCGAACAGTGGCTGCAAAGTGGCAGCTGGCGCGATGGTTTCAGCGGCAAGAGGGTGCAGGTCGATGGCAAGCTGCAGGTCGAGGTGCCGGGCCATGACGTGCGGGTGTTGCTGCTGGATCAAGCCGTCACCCGTCCAGACCTGAAGCAACGCCTTCAGCAGTTGATGGCGCGCAAGGTACCAAAAGCCGACTAGCAATCCCCGCTTGCCCCGTAGAGCGGAGCTTGCTCCGCTGATTACGCGGACTGGAGCTTGCTCCGCTGATTACCTCGAATGGAGCCTGCTCCGCTGATTACCCGGACTGGCACCTGCCCCGCTGCTTGCTTGCAATCTCCACGAATTCAAAGCAGCGGAGCGAGCTCCGCTCTACGGGAGACGCTGCGCCCATACGCTGTTGGGATCACCATCACGGGCGCGGCGCGTGCTGGCGCGCGCCAGAGCGACAAAGCCCGCGGCCAATGCCAATGCGCCAGCGTCGATGCAGAACAGCGCCCAATGGCCTTGGCTGGCGCTGGTCCATAACCAGTCACCGGAAGCCAGGCCATGAGCGACCGGCACCAGCGCCGACACCAGCGCTGCCAGCCACAGCAGTTCGATCGCCGCACGCACCGGCGGCCGCAATGCCGCCCATGCCGCGCACCCAGCCCAACTGGTGAAGCAGGCCCATTCGATGACCCGGCTCGAGACCGCGTCATCGCGAATCCCCACCAGCCACGCCAGCTGCGAGGCCAGGAACGCCGCCGATACCGCCACGCAGAAGCCGATGCAGACACCGACCGTTGCCCGCGCCATGTTGAGCGAGGCGCGCGATTGCGCGGGCTGCCGGCGCTTGCGCCGTGACTCCACCCACAACAGGTTGCCCGAATAGAACAGGAACGCCCCGCCCAGCCCCAGCAGGAAATACAACCATGCCACCCAGCGGTTGCCGTATTCGCCGAAATGCAGCGCGTAGGCCGCTGCCAGCGTGGCGTGGTTGGCATCGCGCCGGCCCGGCAGCTGGGTGGCCAGTACCTGTCCGCTGTGGGCGTTCAAGGCCACCGCCCCCAATGGCCCGAGTGTGCCGGGCGAGGCGCCGGTGATTTCGATGGTGGCATTGGCGTCACCGGCGTTGGCCAGCTTCATGTAGGCCGGTTCGAACGATGCCACGCCCTGCTCCAGCGCGGTATCGGTGGCGCGCTGCAACCACCCTCGCAGGCGCTGATCTTCGACGCGGGTACCGGCAGGCTGCACTACCGGCGCGGTATCCAGCGCCGCCGGCATCGCCTGCATCAGCTTGCCGTCATAGATCAGCGGATTGAGTGCCATCGCCGCGATCATCAACAGGCACAGCATCGCCCCGGTGACCGCGAACATGATATGCATCGGCAGGCCGAGCACGCCGATGACATTGTGCGCGTCCTGCCAGAAACGCTTGAGATTGCGTCCCGGTCGCAGCGCAAACAGGTCCGGCAACAATCTGGGCAGATGGATGACCACGCCCGAGATCAGTGCCAGCCCATACAGCAGGCTGACAATGCCCATCAGGTAGGTGCCTGCCAGCGGTATACCCAATGAAAAGTGCAGGCGGTTGATCAGCTCTGACAAGCCGCCGCCGGGCGGGGTTTCGCTGGGCGCGCCGGTGTTGGTGTCGTACCACCAGCTGCCCGCCGTGTCTTGCCAGTAAATCAGCGCCTGCGGCGATTCGGCACCGGGGAACAGCATGCCGACATGAGCGCGCGCTTCGGGGTGTTCACGCAGGGTGTCATCCAGCAAACGCTGCGCGTCGTCGATGCTTTCGACCGCCATCGTCGCCGCCGGCGGTGACTGCCACAGCATCAGATCGTGATGGAACACGGTGATGGCACCGGCGTAGAAGGCGACGAACAGGGCGAAGCCAGCTACCAGCCCGACCCAGGTATGCAGTGTAGTGAACGTGCGAAGAGTGGCGGATTTGATTTTCATGCGGGGTCTATCGCAGCCATTGCGATGCCTGCAGCGCCCACAACAGCGACTGCGCGAGAACTGCCAGCGCGCTCAGCCACGCCCACGCACGGCGGCCATCGGCAAACTTGAAACTGGCGGCGATGACGATCGTCCAGATCGGGAAGAAAGCGACCAGACCCGGCACCAGGGTACTTTGCCAGGGACCGGGCAGCCCCCAGCAGAACAGCCCCAACACCGCAGCCGAGAGGAAAAAACCGGGAACCACTCCCGCCAGCGCGCGCGCCCACATCAGCGCATGTTCCGGACATTGCCGCGCGCCGAGACCAGCCAGCAGGCCAGGTAAGGCAGCAGCACCAGCGCCAGCATCCAGGTCGCCAACGCCACGCTGATCCCCGCCCCCGCCCCGAGCAGCCATATCCACAGCAGCAGCCCGGCCACCGCAGCAACGCCACCAGCCAGCGACCACGCTGGCCGCGGCCGCGCGGTTCGATTCCACACGCAGTTGGGCGAGCCCAGGTACAACGCCAGCGCCGACAACACGGTCACCACGGCGGCGATGGTGGTCCCCATCAGCAACCGCGCCTTACCACTGGAAGCGGGCGGTGGCGGTGACTGTGCGCGGATAGCCGTAATAGCACCACGCCGCGCTGTTGCAGACCGCGACGTATTCCTTGTCGGTCACGTTGTTGGCATTGAGCTGGAAGCGCCAGGCAGCGACGTCGTAGTGCACACTGGCATCGAACACGGTGTACGAGCCGGTCTCGAACACGTTGTAGATGTCGCCGTACTGGCTGCCGGTGTAACGCACCGCGCCACCAAAGCCGAGCCCGGCCAGCACTCCCTGGGTGATGGTGTAGTCGGCACCCAGCGAACCCTGGCTGCCCGGCTGCAGGGCGATTTCCTTGCCGATGGTGTCGACCGCGGTCGATTCGGTGACTTCCGAATCGGTATAGGTGTAGGCGCCATGGATGCTCAGGCCGCTACCCAGGTTCCAGCGTCCTTCCAGCTCGACGCCGCGGACCCGGGTTTCGCCTTGCTGTACCGAATACAGCGCATTGTCGGGGTCGACGGTGAGGGTGTTCTGCTGGGTGATTTCGTAGGCAGCCAGAGTGGCCAGCAGGCGGCCACCGGCAGGCTGGTACTTGATCCCGACTTCGGTCTGCTCACCGGTGGTTGGCACGAACGCCTGTCCGTCGAAGGCAGTACCGATTGTTGGCTGGAACGACTGCGAGTAACCGATATAGGGCGTGATGCCGTTGTCGAACAGATAGTTGATGCCGACCCGGCCGGAAAACTCCTGATCGCTCTGGTCGCTGCTGCCGCCGTTCAACTTGTCTTCGGTGCGGGTGTTGACCGCATCCTGGCGGCCACCGAGGGTGAACACCCAGCGATCCAGCTTGATCTGATCCTGCAGGTACAGGCCGGTCTGGGTCTGCACCTGCAAGGTGTGCGCGGTGAAATCCGGGACCTGGTAATCAGCGCCGTAGACCGGGTTGTAGGCATCGATCGGCGGTGCGCCAAAAGCGAATGCCGACGCGTAGTCGTCGCGCGAACGGCGGTAGTCCAGGCCGGCAAGCAAGGTATGCTCGGCGCGGCCGGTGCGGAATTTGAATTGCAGGTTGTTGTCCAGCGCGAAGCTTTTGGATTTTTCCAGGCGCGGATAGTAATAGCGGGTCAGCAGCGTGCGGCCGGGATCACTGCCGGGAATGAAATCATCCTGCAGGCCGAACAGGCCGAAGTTGGCGTTGCTGGCATCGACTTCCGAACTCATGTAACGCGCGCTCTGGTGAAAGCTGGAGCCAGCGGCGAAATCATGCTCGAACTCGTAGCCCAGTGACTGGCTGTCCTTGTCGAAATCATTGGCACCCGGTTCACCGGCGAAGAAGCTCGGTGAAATCCGCCGGCCATCGGCACCCGGTTCCAGCGTGCCCTCCAGCGGCAGGAAACCGCCGGCTTCAACCGTCTCCGCCTTCTGCCAGCGCGCCAGAATGGTCAGGCGGGTCGACTGATCCGGACGCCAGGTCACCGCCGGGGCCAGGAAATAGCGGTCGTCGTGCACCTGGTCGATGACGCTGTCGCTGTTGCGGGCCATGCCGGTGAGGCGATACAGCCAGGTCCCGCTGTCGTTCAATTTGCCACCCAGGTCGAAGCCGGCCTGGAGCAGGTTTTCGCTACCCACCTGCAGTTCGACTTCATGCAGGCTCTGTTCGGTCGGGCGCTTGCTGACATAGTTGACCAGGCCGCCGGGGGGCATCGCGCCGTAGTTGACCGAGCTCGGGCCCTTCAACACGTCGATGCGTTCCAGGCCATACGGCTCGATCCGCGAATCGCCGGTCCAGGTACCACTGACCACGGCCAGCCCATCCAGATAGCGCGCCGGTTCGAAGCCGCGCACGATCATCCAGTCGCTGCGCGAGTCGTCACCGTACTGCCCGCCCTGGGCGCCGGCGGTGAACCACAGCGCTTCTTCGACACCATGCACGGCGCGGTCCTGCATTTGCCGGTCGGTGATCACCGACACCGACTGCGGGATCTCGGCAATCGGGGTGCCGGTCTTGGTCGCGGTGCCGCTGCGGGTGGCAATCGGCGCCTGCACCTGGACCGCGTCCAACTCCACTGCCGAGTCCTCGGCCGGTTGTGCCAGCGCCGGCATGGCGTGCAGGGCGGCCAGGCCTAGCAACACGCTGCGGATCGCCAGCGGCAGGTGGGAGGAACGAGGACGTGCGAACAAGGACATGCGGTGGAAACCTTCTGGTGAGCGACTGCGCCGCTCGCCGGCAGGCCTGCCGGGCGATGCCGGGACAGCCCACGCAACGCGGCCAACCGTGAAAATAAGAATCATTCCTATTTTACGGACGGCCACTGAAGCTAGCAATACCTCGCCGTACTGCCGTTACGCGATGCCAGCCTTCAGGCCATGCCGGTGGAGCGTCGCAGCACCAGACGGGCTGGCAATACCCGGCTTTCGACCGGCTCGCCGTTGATCTGCCGCAGCAGTGTTTCGACCAGCATCGTGCCGGCCAGCTTGGTGTCCTGCTGCACCGTCGACAGACCCGGGCTGATGAAACCGGCCATCGGGATGTCATCGAAGCCGGCGACCGCGACCTGCTGCGGGACCACCAGACCGCGCTCGTGCAGGGCTTTCATCGCCCCGATCGCGATCAGGTCACTTGCGGCAAACAGCGCGTCGAATGTGATTTGCTGATCCAGCAGATGCAGGACCGCGTCGTAACCGGCCTGCTCGGTGGTGATGGCATCGACCTGCAACCGCGGGTCGATCTGCATACCGGCTTCCTGCAACGCCTGGCCATAGCCGCGGTAGCGCTCGAGGAACTCCGGATAGTGGTTGGATGCATCGCCGATGAAGGCGATGCGGCGGCGTCCCTGCTCCAGCAGGTGACGGGTGATGTCGGCCCCGCCCTGGCGGTTGTCGCAGCCAATCGACACCCCCGGCTGGTCCGGCAGCACCGCGCCCCAACGCACGAAATGGGTACCCTGCCGGACCAGTTTCTGCAGCCGTTGCTGGGCTTCCAGATAGTCGCCGTAGCCAAGCAGGATCAGACCATCGGCCTTGTTGCTGTCTTCGTAATCGGCTTGCCAGTTGGTCGACAGCTGCTGGAAAGAAATCAGCAGATCGTAGCCCTGCAGCGCACAGGCGCGGGTAATCGAGCCCAGCATCGACAGGAAAAACGGATTGATCTGCGAGTCATCCGGGGTCGGGTCCTCGAAGAACAGCAAGGCAATCGTGCCCGAATGCTGGCGGCGCAGATTGGAGGCGTTCTTGTCGACCTTGTAGTTGAGCTCGGCGGCGATGGCCTGGATCCGCTTGCGGGTCTCCTCGTTGACCATCGGGCTGCCGCGCAGCGCGCGCGACACCGTTGGTTGTGACACCCCCGCCAGATGGGCGATGTCCAGGGAAGTGGCCTTGCCTTTGATGGGCGCTATCACGTCTTCGGTCTTGTGTACCTGCTGGCGACGATAATGCCATGCCCGCGCCCTGCCCGGCAGCTGCGCAGCGCAGGCATCGCCGTCACCGGCGTGACTGGACTCAGCCGCTGCTGCCGTGCAGCAGGGTGCCCTGCGAGTCGCGGATGCTGACGCTCACATCAACCCCCTGGCGCACGCTTTCGGTCACCACGCAGAAATTCTCGAACTGGCCGAGCAGCCGCTCCAGGGTCTGGTGCGACTGCGCCGGCTCGGCAAGGTTGATGTCGACCTGGATATGCGCCACCCGCAGCCGGCCGTGATCATTGGCCTGCAGGGTGGCGGTGGCATGGGTTTTCAGCGGCCCGGGCTGGTTCTTGTACTTGCGCATGGCGAACAGCAGGCTGGCGCTGAGGCAGTTGGCCACCGCCACCGCCAGCATCCGGGTCGGATTGGGGCCGGCGCCGGCGCCCAGCGGCGCCGGCTCATCAGTCATCAGGTTGGCGATGGTGGTGCCGTCGAAGCGCACCAGGAAGGCGTAATCCTGCTGCTGTTCAAGGCTGATGGAAACTGTCTGCGTGGCAGCGGTCATGGTGCTGATCTCCGATGGGACAAGCGGCAAGCGTAGTTGCCATGCTACTCCGCCGACAGCAGATGGAGTCGCAAGCGATCAGGCCAGCAGTTGCTCCTTCAACGCCTGGTAGTCGGCAGGCACCGGGGTCGCATGTGCCGGACGTGCCAACAGTTCGGCGAGTGCCGTCGGCACCTGCAGCGGCATTCCGATCAGTGGTTCGACCACGCTTTCAAACTTGGCCGGGTGGGCCGTGGCAACCACTGCCCAGTCGCCGTCTTGCCCTTGCTCGCGCAACTGCTCCAGCACCTGCACGGCGGTGGCGGTATGCGGGCAGAACATTTCGCCATGCCCGGCATGGCGGCGGGCGATGGTCTGCCGGATCGTGGCATCATCGACGCTGAAAGCGCGGAACGCCTTGCGCAATGCCATGTCGTTGCCCCGGTACAGCCAGCGCAGGCGCTCGAAATTGCTCGGCGCGCCGACATCCATCGCATTGGCGATGGTGGCAACGCTGGCGGCGGGCGAATAATCGCCGCCGTCAAAAAATCGCGGCAGCACATCGTTGGCGTTGGTCGCCAGTACGATCTGCCCCAGCGGCACACCCAGCTCGCGGGCCAGGATCGCCGCCAGCGCGTTGCCGAGGTTGCCGGTCGGAATCACCAGATTGAGCAGGTTGCCGCTGCTGGCATGATGCTGCAAGCCGGCATGCGCGTAATAGGTCATCTGCGGCAGCAACCGGCCGAGGCTGATGCTGTTGGCCGAACTCAATGGCACCGTCGCCTGCAACGCGCGGTCGGCCAGGGCCTGTTTGGCCATCGCCTGGCAGTCGTCGAAAGAGCCGGCAACCCGCAAGGCCACCACGTTGTCACCAAAACAGCCCAACTGGTGTGCCTGCCGTGGCGATACCCGGCCATCGGGATACATCACCACTACCCGCAATCCCGGTTGGCGATGGAATGCCGCTGCCACCGCGGCACCGGTGTCGCCGGAGGTGGCGACGACAATCGTCAGCGGCGTGGTGTCCTGCGCGCGCAGGCGGCTGAGCGCGTTGGCGAGAAAGCGCGCGCCGACATCCTTGAACGCCGCGGTCGGCCCGTGGAACAACTCCAGCACGTGATCATCCGGGGTTGCCAAGACCCGCAACGGCACCGGGAAATCGAACGCCTGCCGGCAGATTTCCGCCAGCTGCGGCGCCAGACTGTCGCCTTCGAAGAACGGTGCCAGCAACATGCTGGCGGTCTCGGCCAGGCTGTCGCCTGCCTGCAACTGGCGCTTTGCCGGCAGCTGCCGTGGCACGTACAGGCCGCCGTCGGGCGCCAGCCCGGCAGCGATCGCCTGACCCAGGCCAACCGCCGGCGACGAATCGCGGGTACTGATGAACTGCATCACGAGACCACCTCCGCCGCGGCGGCATTGATCGGCGATACCCAGGCCTGGCTGGCAAGACCGGCCTGCTGGAACGCGGCCTGCATCAACGGCGCGGCGTGCCCGGCCTGGGCGCGGGTTTCGAACCAGGCAAACAGGCTGGGACCGGCGCCGGAAATACTCGAACCCATCGCTCCGGCCTGCAGCGCCGCCTGCTGGGTGGCGGCAAAGCCGGCGATCAGCGGCGAGCGTCGTGGCTCGACCAGCACATCTTTCAAGCCAGCACGTACCAGCGCCGCATCACCGCGATAACAGCCGGCCAGCACCAGCGCCAGGTTGCCGCTCTGGGCGACGAATTCCTTCAGCTCGTAGCTGCCCTGCAGTGCGGCGCGCGCGCGACGGGTCTCCAGGATCGCATCCGGGTGCACCAGCACGCAGTGCCACGCGTCCGGCACCGGCACGCTGACCAGCTGCTCGGCGGTGGCCAGCACCAGTCCACCCAGCAGCATCGGTCCCAGATTGTCGCCGTGGCGGCCGCCACTGGCGACGGCCTCGCCCACCAGTGCAAACGGATACAGCGCCTGGCGTGACAGCGGCTGGTCCAGCAACGCGTTGGCGGCGACCAGCGCGGCCACGCACGAAGCCGCCGAACCGCCCATGCCAGATCCCAGCGGAATGCCCTTGTCGATCTCGATGTCAAAACCGAACGGCAGATCCAGCGCATCGCGCATCGCGATCAAGGCGGCGCCAGCGGTATTGCCAGGTGCATCCATCGGCAGATCCACGGTCGCGCCGCGAATGGCGGTGATGCGTACCTGACCGCTGTTGTTGCGGCTGACGCTGACCCGATCACCCACGCCCGCAATGACATGGCCGAGGATATCGAAACCGACCCCGACGTTACCGACCGAGGCCGGTGCGAACGCGGTCGCCTGCTGCTTTCCTTCCATTCCACTCACAACTTTGCCCCCCGCCCCGCGGCGACTCGCAATAGATCCGCGAACACGCCTGCCGCGGTGACTTCAGGACCGGCGCCCGGCCCTTGCACGATCAGCGGATTATCGCAGTAGCGGCGGGTGGTGAACTGGACGATATTGTCGGTTTCGCGCAGATTGGCGAACGCATGGCTGCGCGCCATCGCCACCAGGCCGACGCTGGCATTGCCATCGGCGTCGAGTTGGGCGACGTAACGCAGCACTTGTCCATTGTCATTGGCGTTGGCCAGCCGCTCGCCGAACGCGGCATCGACCTCATCCAGGCGGGCCATGAAATCATCGACGCTGGCCTGTTGCAGGCTGGCCGGGACCAGGCTTTCGACCTTGACCTGGTCCAGGGTCAGCTCGCGCCCTGCCTCACGGGCCAGGATCACCAGTTTGCGGGCAACGTCGGTGCCGGACAGATCATCACGCGGATCCGGCTCGGTATAGCCCATGCCACGCGCATCGGTGACTAGCCGCGAGAACGGCACGCTGCCGTCGAAGCGATTGAACAACCAGGCCAGCGTGCCGGAAAAAATGCCCTGTATCGAGGTGATGCGGTCACCGGTATCGCACAGGTCACGCAGTGTCGATATCACCGGCAGGCCGGCACATACGGTGGCCTCGTAACGGAAGCGCGCACCGCTGCTGGTCGCCGCCGCGCGGATCGCGTCATAGCGCTGTTGATCGCCGGCACCGGCCTGCTTGTTGGGAGTGACCACGTGGATGCCGGCTGCCAGCCAGTCGGCGTAGCGGTCGGCCACCGCCGGACTGGCGCTGCAATCGACGATTACCGCATGCGGCAGGTGCGCCGACAGCAGGTGCGCGGCAAATGCATCCAGATCGACCTGGCTGTTGCTGCTGGCCATCTCCTGCTTCCAGTCGGCGCCGATGTTGCGGTCGCGCAGCAGCATGCGGGTGCTGGAGGCAATGCCGCGCAGGCGCAGATCCAGATTGGCCTTGTCCAGCAACTGCGGCTGGGCGGCGCGCAACTGTTCAATGAAGGCCGCACCGACATTGCCCGGGCCAATCACCCCGATCGAGAACGTCTGCGGCGACAACCAGAAACCGGCATGCGCGGCACGCAATGCCTTGGTCGCGTCGGCACTGTCGATCGCCACCGAGATATTGCGCTCGGAAGAGCCCTGGGCGATGGCCAGGATATTGACCCGCGCCCGCCCCAGTGACTCGAACAAGCGTGCGGCCACGCCCGGTTGCCCGGCCATGCCGTCACCGACCGCCGCCAGCACGCTGACATCGGAGGTCAGCTGCACGCGCTGGATCTGGCCCATCGACAATTCGTGGGCGAACGCATGCAGCAGTGCATCACGGGCGCGCGACGCTTCAGCCTGGCGGACCACGCAGCAGATCGAGTGTTCGGACGAACCCTGCGAGATCATCACCACCGACACCCTCGCATCGCGCAAGGCGGCAAATACCCGTTCGGCAGTACCCGGCACACCCATCAGGCCGGTGCCTTCCAGATTGAGCACCGCCAGATCCGGACTCAGGGTCAAACCTTTGACCGGCCCCGAGGCCTGGCTGTCGGCGCTGATCCGGGTGCCGGGATGATCCGGCTGGAACGTATTGCGGATGATGATCGGCAGGCCACGCTCGATCGCCGGCGACATCGTCTGCGGGTGTACCACCTTGGCGCCGAAATAAGCCAGCTCGCAGGCTTCGTCGTAGCTCAGGGTCTGCAACTGCACCGCTTCGGACACCACCCGTGGATCCGCCGACAACACCCCATCGACGTCGGTCCAGATATGCAGTTCCTGGGCATTGAACAGCGCCGCGAAAATCGCCCCGCTGTAATCGCTGCCATTGCGGCCCAGGGTGGTGATGCGGTCGTTGCGGTCACGGGCAACAAAGCCGGTGGCGACGATGCGCTGCTGCGGATGCTGCTGGCGCCAACGGGCCAGGCGCTCGGCGCTGGCCTGCCAATCGACATCGACACCCAGGTCACTGCTGCCGACCACCAGCACCTCGCGCGCGTCCAGCACCGCGCAATCCTCGCCAAGCACGCTCAGGTGATTGCCCAGTAATTGCGCTGAAAACACCTCGCCCATGCCCTGCACCCGGTCCAGTACCTCGCGCGGCAGTTCGCCAATCACCGACAGCGCGGTGAGTACCTCGGACAGGTTCTGGAAGCGTTCCTCCAGCCATTCCAGGGTCGGGCCGGCGTGCTCGCCAAGCAGGGCGACCGCGGCGCCACGATGGCGGCCACGCAGCGCATGCCAGCGCTCGCGCCAGTCCTGATCGTCGGCGGCGGCACCGCGCGCGACCTCGATCAAGGCATCGGTAACGCCTTTCATCGCCGACACCACCGTGACCTGGGTCTGCTCGTCGCGCGCCAGCAGCAGCTGGGCGACGTGGCGATAGCGTTCGGCATCGGCGACCGAAGTGCCGCCGAACTTGTGGACGACGGTGACTGCTACCGGTTTTTCGACTTCTGCTGCGCTGGACGACATGGAACCTTGAGCCTCATGGGTGAGGCCCCGCGCGCGTCATCAGGTGGGGTCGCCCCGCATCCTGATTCGGGTGCGGGGCCGTGGTCTGCGTGGTTACGCGAACACAACCAGCCGCACCCGGGAAGTCCGGGTAATGGTGGTAATGATGGTGGTCATGCAACCTGCCCGCACAGCAGCGGCCGACGCAATCGTCGGCTGGCAATGGTCTGCTCGCTGGTAGGCGGTGGTATGCATGCCCGTAGATGACACGATGACGGCCAGCCCTGTCAAGTGCTGCGATGCGGCAATGGATGGTTGCAGGGGAAACCACCCGGTATTACCGACCCTCATGCCCACAAGCATCGGAACCCGCAGCCAGCATGCGTCGATACTGCCCGAACGAAACGTCTCCTTCCGGCGGCAGATAAACAACCGCGTCGCCGGCTATTCCCGGGCGCGCTCCAACTCGTTGAATCTGCATGGATGCTGCCGTCGTGCATCGCAGCTGCCCTGGAGTATTTGCAGCCCGACCCTGGTGACCCGATCGATGGGCATGACAATCGCTCTCGCACAGTCCCCGGCAATGGCTTTGACAGTAACCCTGCTGTGCAGCCGCTAAACCCCCACCTCCATAATTCTGTTGAACCCCACCACAAGGCCACGCTTCAACCAGAAGGTGCATCCCCACCCATCATGCCCGACTCTCGCTCTGTCGAGCGCTCTGAAACTGTAAATTTCACCGGCGCGCCCAGGAGTTTTTCCACGGCAGCCCTCTCAGCTTCATAGACAACAGCATCACCATCGACTGAAATGATGTCGATATTGACCACGCCCGTCCTTTGATCTATCCCATAACCCTCCATCCCCGGCAATGCTTGAGCCAGCCCGTCCATCGCCGCATCTATTCGCTGCCGCGTTTGCTGTAGCGTTTCTGCCGCACCCGTGTAAAAGATTACTTTCACCGGCCCAGCTGCCGTTGTCAGCGTTCTGGGAACCACGCTTTGCTGTCCGGTCAATCGAACATTGATTGCCTGGTTCGGATAGTCACTCCAGTAGAGACCCGCGAATCTGCTATCGAACTCGGCCCTGATGGCATCCAGTTCCGCCTCTGGCAATAGATCCTGTTTCGCCAGCTCGATCCTTGCCACATCCGCTGGCGCACCGGTCATTTTCTGATACGACTTTATTTCCAAGTCAATGTCCTGCACCGACTCGAGAAAAGCTGAACGTTGCGGTTGCATTCCAAAAGCACTTGAAGCCATCGCGGCAACCCACAACAAAGCAATCTTCCTGACTTCCATGACGTCTCTCCATCTTTTGCCTCACGACGACATACCTGATCGTGGCTGCCGGCGCATGGGTGTTACTGCTTGACCCCCAGCAGGTACTTCAGCCCGTGGGTGAAACCACGGGGGGCCACGCTGAGATGGTCTTCGTCAGCGAGCACGTCCAGCTGGAGCTGCAGCGATGGATACCGGCGTGAACGCAGATTGTTGGCCATGCGCCGGGCATCCGACACCATGTCGTAGGTTTTGCCGAACCTGCGTTGTTCGTATTCGCCCACATAGATATAGACCGATGCGGGCAAATCGTCATGCGCATCGGCATAGCGCTGTTCAAACTGCTCCATGACACGATGGTCGTACCAGTAGGAGGGGCTGCCCAGCACATAGCCGGTGAACAATCGTGGTTGCGTCAACAGGACCTGAGTGGCGAGCAATCCGCCGTAGGAGTGGCCGAGCAACAGGCGTTGCTGCTCATCGGTCCGGAATCGCTTCGCCACGAACGGCAGGACGTTGTCGCGCAGATAGGCAATGTAGGCCTCGCTCTGTCCATGCACCGCGTCGTCTGGCGCTCCGCTGGCGCCTGCTGGCGTAGGCGTGTAGTCCCGACGCCGGCTCGGCATGCCCGCCTCGCCCACGGCGTAGGACAGTCCGACCAGGATGAATTCCTCGATTGCCGGGCCCTCGCCATTCAAGCGCCTTGCGATCTGCTTGATCAGCGGAAACGCATAGGCAGCATCGGTAACGTACATCACCGGATAGCGACGATCTGGCTCATCGGCATACGATGCCGGCAACGCCACGAACACCTGGTAGTCCCGCCCCGATACCGGGTCCGGTACATCCCAGACCTGGCTTCCGATGATTTCATAGGGCAAGCCATTGCCACGCTGGTCGGTCGACGCCGAGACCTTTGCCGATGCGGCAACCGAGTCAGCCTGGGTCAGCCCGGATTGGACAGGTGAGACCGGCGGTGGATCGCTGCAAGCGGCCAGAACCAGCAATATGACCGCAAACGAGACAGGTTTCCGCACGCTTTCGTCCTCGAATGAGGTGTAATAGTTCAGATATTGAATGCGTTGAGCCGCGCAGCAAGCGACGTCGACGGGCAATGGCAAGATAGGCCATCTCCGCGTCACATTGACAGTCCATCATTCGCGCTGCGGCCACATGCCGCGGCGGTCGCGCGGTCGGACCGGGCTTTTCCCAACACTGCCATCCTCGGACGCCGCCGCAATCGTCTGGCGTCAGCCCCAGCCCCGGCCCGCTGCGCGGTTCGAGCCAATCATGCGAGAATGCCCGCCCTCGGCCCCGTAGCTCAGCTGGATAGAGCGTCCCCCTCCTAAGGGGAAGGTCAGTGGTTCGAATCCACTCGGGGTCACCATCGGCGCCATTGCCCGCTACGCGGCCGGCCACGCTGGCTTGTGCGGCAGATCCCGTTCGAGTCCCGCTGCCGGCGCCGATCACTGTCGGCAGCCCACGTCCGCGTGCCCGGCTGCCGGCTCGCAGCCATGGGCGGGGTCGGGTTGGACCGGCCGGTCTGCTAAAATCGGGGTTCCTCCGGCGCCGGCTAGCCGCGCCCGAACCCGTTTTTCTGGAGTAATACATGACCGCAGACATTTTCAAGGCTCTTGGCCTCGGCAAAACCAATTCCGGCACCTATCTGGGCCGGGACGAATGGTCCACCAGCACCGAGGCTGGCACCCTGCAGTCGATCAATCCGACCACCAACGAGGTCATCGCCGAAGTCCATGCGACCAGTGCGGCTGACTATGAAACCGTGGTGGCGCGGGCGCAGGAAGCGTTCAAGATCTGGCGCACGACCCCGGCCCCGCGCCGTGGCGAGGCCATCCGCCTGTGCGGCGAAGCACTGCGCAAGCACAAGGACGCGCTGGGTTCGCTGGTAGCGCTGGAAATGGGCAAGAGCAAGCCCGAAGGCGATGGCGAAGTGCAGGAAATGATCGACATTGCCGATTTCGCCGTCGGCCAGTCGCGCATGTTGTATGGCTACACCATGCATTCGGAGCGCCCTGGCCACCGCATGTACGAGCAGTACCAGCCGCTGGGCCTGGTCGGCATCATCAGTGCGTTCAACTTCCCGGTCGCGGTGTGGGCGTGGAATGCCTGCCTGGCCGCAGTCTGTGGCGACATCTGCATCTGGAAGCCGTCCAACAAGACCCCGCTGACCGCCATCGCCAGCATCAAGATCTGCAACGAAGCGCTGAAGGCCGCCGGCTTCCCGGACATCTTCTTCCTGATCAACGACGCCGGCACCGAGCTGGCCGAGAAGTTTGTCGATGACAAGCGCATCCCGCTGATCAGCTTCACCGGTTCCACCGCCGTCGGCCGCACCGTCGGTGAGCGCGTGGCCCGCCGCATGGGCCGCAGCCTGCTGGAACTGGGCGGCAACAACGCGATCATCCTCGACGAATCGGCCGACCTCAAACTGGCGGTGCCGGGAATCGTGTTCGGCGCCGTCGGCACCTGCGGCCAGCGCTGCACCAGCACCCGCCGCCTGCTGGTCCATGAAGCGATTTACGACGACGTGCTGGCGACGCTGGTCAAAGCCTACAAGCAGGTCGAAGGCAAGATTGGCGACCCGACCGACCCCAGCAACCTGATGGGCCCGCTCAACAGCCCGGCCGCGGTACAGCAGTTCCTGGATTCGGTGGCCAAGGCCAAGGCCAGCGGCGGCAAGGTCGAAACCGGTGGCACCGCCATCGACCGGCCGGGCAATTTCGTCCTGCCGACCATCATCAGCGGCCTCAGCAATGCCGACGAAATTGTCCAGCACGAGACCTTTGCGCCGATCATGTACGTGATGAAGTACAAGACCCTGGATGAGGCGATCGAGATGCAGAACGCGGTGCCGCAAGGCCTGTCGTCGGCGATCTTCACCCAGAACCTGAAAGCCGCCGAGCAGTTCCTGTCGGCAGCCGGCAGTGACTGCGGCATCGCCAACGTCAACATCGGCACCAGCGGCGCCGAAATCGGCGGCGCGTTTGGTGGCGAAAAGGAAACCGGCGGTGGCCGCGAATCCGGCTCCGACGCCTGGAAGGCCTACATGCGCCGGCAGACCAACACCATCAACTATTCGGATTCGCTGCCGCTGGCGCAGGGCATCAAATTCGACCTGTAACGGCTTTTTCCCGCCTTCCGGCGGGTATTGCCCGCACCAGTGACCCATCCGGCCGCTCCGTTTCGGGGCGGCCGGATGCGTTTGCCGGCCTGCCGGCACTGACATGCTGCGGCGTGGTTGTTTAAACTTGCACGGATATTTCCGGAACTGCCGACGACATGAGCGCGGATGCCCCCACCGAACGCTTCAGTAACCGGGTAGCGGATTACGTGCGCTACCGGCCCGGTTACCCGGCCCAGTTGCTGCCGTGGCTGTATGCCACCCAGGGCATGAAAGCAGGCGATGTGGTCGCCGACATCGGCGCCGGTACCGGCATTTCCTCGCAGCTGTTCCTGCAGGCCGGGCATCCGGTGGTCGCGGTCGAGCCGAATGCGGCAATGCGCGCGGCGGCGGTAGAGGCCCTGGCAGGCCACCCCGGCTTCAGCGCCGTTGATGGCAGCGCCGAGGCCACCACCCTGGCCGATGCCAGCGTCGACGTGGTTAGTGCGGCACAGGCTTTCCACTGGTTCGACAAGGCGGCGGTGAAGCGCGAATGGCAGCGCATCCTGAAACCGGACGGACTGATGGTGGTGTTCTGGAACAGCCGCCCAGTCACCGGCAGCGCCTTCCTGGAAGGCTACGAAGCGCTGTTGCGCGACTATGGCAGCGATTACGCCTCGGTCGCCGAGCGCTATCCCGATGACGTCAGCATGTGCGAGTGGCTCGGTGATGGATTGCGTGGCATGGCCAGTTTCGACAATCACCAGCTGCTCGATTTCGATGGCCTGCGTGGCCGCCTGCTGTCATCCTCCTATGCTCCCCCGCCCGCCCGGCCACCCGCGCCACGACGCCATGCTTGCCGTCCTGCACGGGTTATACGAGCAGACCGCCGTCGATGGCCTGGTCGACCTGAAATACGACACCCGCATCTTTGTCGGAACCCCCGCCTGACATGTATTCGCTAGCACGTCCCCTGTTGTTCGCCTTCAATGCCGAGCGCGCCCATGGCCTTGGCCTCAAGGGCATCGAACTGGCCTACCGCAGCGGCGCCCTGCCGTTGCTGGCACCGGCAGTGACGCCGATGCCGACCCGGGTGCTTGGCCTGCAGTTTCCCAATCCGGTCGGGCTGGCCGCGGGCCTGGACAAGAACGGCGAACATATCGACGCGCTGCTGGCGCTGGGTTTCGGCTTTGTCGAAATCGGCACGGTCACCCCGCGACCGCAGGCGGGTAATCCGACCCCGCGGATGTTCCGGCTCTCGCACCATCGCGCGGTCATCAACCGGCTCGGCTTCAACAACCAGGGCGTCGACGCGCTGGTGCGCAATGTCGAGCGTGCGCAACGCAAGAGCGGCCTGCTGGGCATCAACATCGGCAAGAACAAGGACACCGCCAACGAGCGCGCCGCCGATGACTACCTTTACTGCCTGGAGCGGGTCTATCCGCTGGCCGACTACATCACCATCAACATCTCCTCGCCCAATACCGCCGGCCTGCGCGAGCTGCAGGAAGAACAGGCACTGCGACAGTTGATCGGCAGCCTGCGCGAACGCCAGGAGTCGTTGGGCGCGCAACACGGCAAACGGGTGCCGATGCTGGTCAAGGTGGCACCGGACCTGTCCGATGAAGACATCGACGCGGTCGCCCGGGTGCTGACCGATCTGTCGGTGGACGGCGTCATCGCCACCAACACCACCGTCTCGCGGATCAGCGTGCAGGACCATCGCCATGCCAACGAAACCGGCGGTTTGTCCGGCGCGCCGTTGATGGGCCAGGCGACCACGGTGCTGCGCCGCCTGCGCACCCGCCTGCCCGACAACATGCCGTTGATAGGTGTCGGCGGCATTCTGTCCGGCGCCGATGCGGTGGCCAAGATGTCGGCCGGTGCATCGCTGGTGCAATGCTACAGCGGGCTGGTCTACCGCGGCCCGGAACTGATTGGCGAATGCGTCGAGGCGATGCGCCGTCGGCGCGAAGCGCCCAGCCGTGGTTCGGTCGAACCTGCATGAGTGCGGCGCCCTATCGCCTGCGCCAGGACGTCGCGCTGGATGACCGCAACACGCTCGGCGTCGCCGCGGTTGCGCCGTGGCTGATCGAACTCGATGACGCCGCCGCCCTGCCGCGGGTGCTGTCATTGCCGCAGGCGGTGATGGCACCGCTGCTGGTGCTGGGCGGTGGCAGCAATCTGCTGTTCGCCGGCAATCCAGCCGGCGCGGTGCTGCAGTTCAGCAGTGGCCAGCGGCAGATACTGGACGAACGCGACGGCAAGGTACGCATCCATGTCGATGCCGGCGTCGGCTGGCATGAGCTGGTGATGTGGAGCCTGCAACAAGGCTTGTGCGGGCTGGAAAACCTGGCCCTGATCCCCGGCACCGTCGGCGCCGCGCCGATCCAGAACATCGGTGCCTACGGCCGCGAAGTCGGCGACTACATCCATCAGGTCGATGCCTGGGATCGCCAGCAGCAGCGCTGGGTGCAACTTGATCGCGCCGCCTGCGGGTTTGCCTATCGCGACAGCGTGTTCAAGCGCGAAGTCGACCGCTTCATCGTTACCAGCGTGCAGTTCCTGTTGCCACGGCAGGCACCGTTGCAACTGGACTATGCCGGCATCGGCGAAGAGCTGCAGGCGATGGGCATCCAGCAGCCCAACGCCAGCGACGTGGCCCAGGCGGTGATCCGTATCCGCCAGCGCAAGCTGCCGGACCCGGCGCTGATCGGCAACGCCGGCAGCTTCTTCAAGAATCCGATCATCGATGTGCAACAGGCCGACGCCTTGCTGGCCAGGCATCCGTCGTTGCCGGTGTTCGCCGGCCCCGATGCCGGCAGCCGCAAGATCTCCGCCGCCTGGATGATCGACGCCTGCGGCTGGAAAGGCTTCCGCGAAGGCGATGGTGGCGTCGCCGACAGCCACGCCCTGGTGCTGGTCAACCACGGTCATGCCAGTGGCCCGCAGATGCTGTCCATCGGCCGCCGCATCGCAACCTCGGTGGAAGAAGCATTCGGGGTCGAAATAGAGCCCGAACCACGGATCATCGGCGCCCGCTGGTGAATTCCGCGGCACCGGCGATGCCGATGAAGGCGGCCGGCCTGATGCTGGCCAGCACCTTGTCGTTCGGGATCATGGCTATCGCCATCCGCCTGGCCTCGCAATCACTGCATACCTTCGAAATCGCCTTCTTCCGCAATCTGTTCGGCCTGCTGGCAGTACTGCCGCTGGTGATGCGGATGGACCCGGCGTCGCTGCGCAGCCGGCAACTGCCGCGTTATTTCGTGCGCTGCGCGATCGGCATCGGCTCGATGCTGTGTGGCTTCTGGGCGATCGGCCACCTGCCGCTGGCGCAGGCGATTTCGATTTCCTATTCGACCCCGGTGTTCGTCACCATCGCCGCGGCGGTGTTCCTTGGCGAACATGTGCGCACGCGCCGCTGGGTTGCGGTGGCGGTCGGTTTCATCGGTGTGTTGATCATCGTCCAGCCGGGTTCTTCGTCATTTTCCGCCGGTACCCTGATCGCACTGACCGCGGCCGTGCTCAGTGGCGTGGTCGCGATCCAGATCAAGCAGCTGTCGCGGGTCGATGCCGCCAACACCATCGTCCTGTACACCTACCTGTTCTGGGTGCCGATGTCGCTGTTGCCGGCGCTGCTGGTCTGGCAATGGCCGCAAGGCATCGCCTGGCTGTGGGTGGTGGGCGCCGGGCTGTTCGGCACCGCTGGCCAGGTGTTCTGGACCCATGCCTTGAAGCCGGGCGAAGTGTCGGCATTGACCCCGATCAGCTTCATGCAGCTGCCGCTGGTCGCCACCGCTGGCTGGCTGTGGTTTGGCGAAAACGTCGGTCTGTGGACCTGGATTGGTGCGGCAATCATCCTCGGCGCCAATGCCTATATCGCCCATCGCGAAGCAGTGCTGGCACGGCGCGCGCAATCGCGGGCGGTCAGTGAAGCGGCGACACCAGGCGAATAATCGGCTACCCGTTTCCCCGTAGAGCGCAGCTTGCTGCGCTGGAAACCCGGCAGGCGATATCGGCTGGACGGTGCACGCAGAGCAGCGCAGCAAGCTGCGCTCTACAACAGCAATCACACCTGAAATATGGATGGCGGCACTCCCTGCCCGTAGAGCGCAGCTTGCTGCGCTGGAAACCCGGCAGGCGATATCGGCTGGACGGTGCACGCAGAGCAGCGCAGCAAGCTGCGCTCTACAACAGCAATCGCACCTGAAACATGGATGGCGGCTCTCCCTGCCCGTAGAGCGCAGCTTGCTGCGCTGGAAACCCGGCAGGCGATACCGAGCGGACGGTGCACGCAGAGCAGCGCAGCAAGCTGCGCTCTACAACAGCAATCGCACCTGAAACATGGATGGCGGCTCTCCCTGCCCGTAGAGCGCAGCTTGCTGCGCTGGAAACCCGGCGGGAGATACCGGCTGGACGCTGCACGCAGAGCGGCGCAGCAAGCTGCGCTCTACGATGAAGGGAGGGTGTTTCTCTTGGGCGTGAACAGCGCCAGGTACAAGCCGACGACCCAGGCCATGCCGGCAGCCCAGCCAGCGAGGATGTCCGACGGGTAATGCACGCCCAGGTAGACCCGCGACAAGCCGACCAGCACGGTAAAGCCAAGCGCGGCAATCATTACCCACCAGCGCCAGCGCGTTGGCCAGGCCAGCAGGATCAACACCATCGCCAGCGTCATTGAACCCATCGCATGGCCGCTGGGAAAACTGTAGGTGGTCTCTGGTGCGATCGACTCCCACAGGCTGGGCCGGTCGCGCTGGAAAAACTGTTTGCTGGCGATGTTCAGCAGCGCCGAACCGATGAACGCGGCCGCGGCGAAGCCGGCGCGGCGCCAGTAGCGTCTGGCCAGCAGCACCAGCACCACCAGCACGTCGGCCGGAATCACCCCGTACTGATAGCCCAGCGCGGAAATGCCGACGAACAACCTGTCCAGCCACGGGCCAGCGATGGCACGAGCACCATGCAGCAATGGCGCGTCGAAATAGAAATCCTCGAGCTCGTGGACTTCATCGGCCAGCTCTGCAAACAGCCACAGCGGCAGCAACAGGCCGATGAACAGCAGGGCGATCCGCGCCGGATGGCGACGGAACAGCGCAATGATGACGCGCGCGCCCTGGGCCAAGGTGTCAGCTGGCGACACGCGAGTAGTTGGCTTCGACGTACTCGTCGATCAGGGCAACGAATTCCTGGGCGATGTTGTCACCGCGCAGGGTCAGCTTTTTCTCGCCATCGACGAACACCGGTGCCGCCGGCGCCTCGCCGGTACCGGGCAGGGAAATACCGATGTTGGCGTGGCGCGACTCGCCGGGCCCGTTGACCACGCAGCCCATCACCGCCAGGGTCATGTTCTCCGCGCCCGGATGGCTGATCTTCCATTCCGGCATCTTGCCGCGCACGTGGTTCTGCACCACTTTCGCCAGCTCCTGGAAGAATTCCGACGTGGTCCGGCCGCAACCCGGGCAGGCGGTGACCATGGGCGTGAACGCACGTTGACCGGTGGTCTGCAGCAGTTCCTGGGCGACGATCACTTCCTGGGTTCGTGGCTGGCCCGGTTCCGGCGTCAGCGAGATGCGGATGGTGTCACCGATGCCTTCCTGCATCAGCACCGCCAGCGCCGCCGACGAGGCGACGATGCCCTTGCTGCCGATGCCGGCCTCGGTCAGGCCCAGATGCAACGCGAACTGCGAGCGCTGGGCCAGATCGCGGTACACCGCAATCAGTTCCTGGACCCCGCTGACCTTGGCCGACAACACGATCCGGTCACGTGGTAAACCGATTTCAACGGCTTTTTCCGCCGAATCCAGCGCCGAACGGATCAGCGCCTCGCGCAGTACCCGGCCGGCATCCCAGGGATCGGCGCGCTGCGAGTTTTCATCCATCAGCTGCGCGGCCAGCGATTGATCCAGCGAGCCCCAGTTGGCGCCGATGCGGACCGGCTTGTCGTAGCGGATGGCGAATTCGATCAGCTGGCCGAACTGCAGATCCTTCTTGCGGCCGAAACCGACATTGCCGGGATTGATGCGGTACTTGGACAGCGCCTGGGCGCAGGCCGGCTCGGCGGCCAGCAACTGGTGGCCGTTGTAGTGGAAGTCACCGATCAACGGCACCGGCACGCCCATCATGTCGAGCTTTTCACGGATGCGCGGGATGGCCGCCGCCGACTCCGGGTTGTTGACCGTCAGCCGCACCAGCTCCGAGCCGGCGCGCCACAAATCGGCGACCTGCCTGACGCTGGAGGCGACATCGGCGGTGTCGGTATTGGTCATCGACTGCACCACCACCGGCTTGCCGCCACCGACCCAGATACCGCCGATATTGACGGGATGGGTGTCGCGACGGGACCAGGCGGCGGCAGTGGCAGGAGGCGTGGGGCGGGTGATGGCGTCAGGCATGCCCTATTTTAGACCGTCTTGGCGGCCAGGCAGCAGGCCGTCGCGGCGCCGTTCACCTGCTGCGACGGATTGTCGCGGGCCATCGCCGTGGCGATGCTCTAGGATCGCGCCCATGCCCGCGCCTCCCACGTTCCTGCGGACCCTGTGCAACCTGCGCTGGGTCGCCATCATCGGCCAGACCATCAGCGTGCTGGTGGCGGTCCATGTGATGGGCCTGCCACTGCGACAGGCACCGCTATGGGCCGGCATCGCGGTGCTGGCGGCGTTCAATCTGTTTGCCGGCTGGCAGAGCCGACGGCTGCAGGGCGACCGTCCTGGCTGGGCGTTCGCGCACATGCTGGTCGACGTGGCGGTACTGGCGTGGCTGGTCGGCTGCAGTGGCGGCATCAGCAACCCGTTCGGCTCGATGTTCCTGTTGATCATCGCGGTCGCGGCCCTGGCCCTGCCGATCGGCTGGGTGATGGCGACCGCCGCCGCCTGCCTGCTGGGCTACGGTTTGAGCGCCGCCTACGGCATCCCGCTGCCACACGCGCATGGCAATGGCTTCAACCTGCATTTGTGGGGAATGGCGGTCAACTTCGTGCTGTCGGCCGCGGTGGTGCTGTATTTCTCGACCCGGCTGGTCGCCGCGCTGCGCCAGCGTGAGCGCGAACTGGCGATGCTGCGCGAGCGTTTCGCCCGCAACGAGGGCATTGTCGCCCTGGCCACCCACGCCGCGGCGGTGGCGCATGAACTCAACACGCCATTGGCGACCATGACCCTGCTGGTCGACGACATCGCCGAGCTCAGCGACAGTGCGCAGGTGCGTGGCGACGCCATCACCCTGCGTGGCTTGATCGATGTCTGCCGGGATCGCGTTCGCGGCCTGGCCAGTTCGGCCGACCCGGGTACCGAGCCAGCAGTCGATCCGCAGCAGGTCATCGACCGTTGGCAACTGATCCGGCCGACGGTCCAGCTGCAGCGCGCGATTGCGTTGCCGTCGCAGTTGCGGGTGCAGCCAGCGGTCGGCCATCTGCTGCAGGCGCTGCTCAACAACGCCGCCGATGCCAGCCTGGAGTCGGCCAGCCGCCAGGTCGACGTGGCCCTCGCTGTCGAGGAGCGCTGGCTGCTCGGTGAGGTCCGCGATTACGGCGCCGGCTTCAGTGAATCGCTGCCCTATCAGCCCGACGCGCTGTTCCGCAGCAGCAAGCCCGATGGCATGGGCGTGGGCCTGGCACTGTCCAACGCCACCGTCGAACGGATGGGCGGACACATGCAGATGCAATCAGCGGCCAGTGGCGGTACCCGGGTCCTGTTCCGCCTGCCGTTGCTGGCCGCCAGCGGGCAGCTGGCTTGAAGGCACATCCATGACCGATACCACCAGCACCACGACGAGCGGACGGCGATTGGTCGGCCTGCTGGTCGACGATGACGCGCTGTACGCCAGCACCCTGCAACGGGTACTCGCGCGCAGGTGGCTGTCCACGCACATCGCCAGCGACGGCCCAGGTGCGCTGCACCTGGCACGCCAATTGCGACCGGACTTTGCCCTGATCGACCTGAAGCTCGGTGAAGACTCGGGACTGGAACTGATCACCCCGCTGCGACAACTGCGCGCGGACATGCGGATCCTGCTGGTGACCGGTTATGCCAGCGTTGCCACCGCAGTGGAGTCGATCAAGCGCGGCGCCGACGACTATCTACCCAAGCCGGCCTCGGCACAGATGATCCTGCGCGCACTGGGGCTTGAGTCGGCAAGCGATCACGCCAGCGATCAAGCCGATGTCGCGGCGGATACGCCGGCAACCATGATCCCCCTGCACCGGCTGGAATGGGAACACATCCAGCAGGCGCTGGCCGAAACCGATGGCAATATCTCGGCCGCCGCACGCCTGCTCGGCATGCACCGGCGTTCACTGCAGCGCAAGCTGGGCAAGCGCCCGGGGCCGGAGCGCAAACCGCTGGATGATTGAGTCCGCTGGCGCCGGCGGCAACCATTTCAGAACGATTGCCGCCAGCTCAGCTCCAGCGTACGCGGTTCACCCAGATAGACCATGTTGGCATTCAGCGCATAGGCGACATAGGTCTTGTCGCCGAGGTTGCGCAGTCGCAGGGCCAGCTCGGTGCCTGGCTGCGGGGTGAAGCGCAGATTCGCGCCCCAGACGGTATAGCCGGCACTGGTCAGGGTATTGGCATTGTCGGCATAGCGTGACGCCACCGAGCGCAGATCCAGCCCCGCCGACCAGCGCGGCTGCCACTGGTAATCCAGCCACAGGTTGGCCACCGTATCCGGGGTATTGGCCGGCTGATTGCCGGCATACGACACGTTGCCGCTGTAGAACTCGTCGAGGCTGGCATCGACCCAGGCCAGGTTGCCCTGCAACGACAGCTGCGACAGCGGTTGCCAGGCAAATGCCGCTTCGGCGCCCCATGAGGACTGCTTGCCGACCGGCAATGTCTGGCCCGGATTGTCCGGATCGGAGATGGCCAGGTTTTCGCGGCTGATGTCGTACAGCGCCAGTGTCAACCAGGCCCGCCCATCGGCACTTTGCCATTTGCTGCCGAGCTCGAACTGGCGGCCACGGGTCAGATCGAAATCCTGCACGCTGCTGAAGCTGGCGGTGCTGAGCACGCCGGCAGGTGGATCGGCGGCGGTGGCGTATTGCAGATACATCGCCCAGCCCGGCGCCAGCATCCGGTTGATGGCGATGCGGCCGGTGGCGGTCGAATAATCATGCTGGTAGCGCGCCGGGTTGCGGGCGCTGGCGGTCTGGTGGTTTTCCAGGTTCAGACTGATCCAGTCGTGGCGCAGTGCGCTCATCAGCGACCATTGCTGGCCCAGTTCGGTCAGGTTTTCGGCAAACAACGCCTGCGTGTGCACGCGATTGGTACGCTGTGGATTGAACACCTGCGCCGCGCCGGGCACGTCGAAGAAACTGCCCGGGGTGACCGCGCCAATCGGTACTTCATCGAAATCGTCGGGCAACGACAACGGAAAGCGCGTCTGCCGGTTGTAGCTGAGATCCAGGCCCAGATTCGATTGCGAGGAGCGGCCCGCGATCTGGCCCTGGTAGCTCCACTCCAGCTTGTTGCCGAACAGCTGCTGGTCATGCCGCTGCAGCAGCGCATCGGAACGGATCACCGCGCTGAGCTCGCTGTTGAAGCGATAGCTCTCGACGTTGCGGTAATCGCGCAGTGCGTCATAGTAGTACGCCGTATTGCGCACGGTCGAACGCTCACTGGCCCGCCATTCCAGCAACGAACGCAACCAGGTCACATCCTGCTTGTAATAGCCATCGCCGACATTGTAGTTGTCGGTCTCGGTGCCTGGCAGCACCTGCAGCTTGCCGCTGTCGGACAGCAGCGCCGGCGTGCCCCAGTACGGTCGGGCGCTGTCTTCATGCTGGTATTCCACCGCCAGCGTATGGGTCAGGTTGTCGGACAAGGCACTGGCCAGCGACAGCGCCGTGGTCAGCGATTCACGATCATTGTTGTCCGCCCAGCCGTCACTGCTGGAGTAGCTGATATCGGCGCGCAATGCGTTGCGGGCGTCGCCCTGCTGCCCGCCGCGTTGGCCGCCACCGAGGCGCTTGTTGATACCCGCCGCCACGACCACGGTGTCGTCGCTGGCAACACTGGCCATGCCATCGAGGCTGTCGCGATCCAGCCGTGCCAGCCGGGTGACGTAGTTGATCGAACCGCCCATCGCGCCAGCGCCATACAGGAACGTCGACGGCCCGCCGATGGCCTCGACCCGCTCGTACATCCAGGCATCGACCGGACGCGCGGCGATGGCCGCGTACTGCACATCGATGCCATTGAACAACTGCGATATCTGCGAGCCGGAAAATCCACGATAGCTGATCGTGTTGCCATGGCCTGGTGGCGACGCCACCACCAGCCCCGGCACCGCATACAGCGCTTCCTGGGTGGTGCGTACGCTGCGTGCATCCAATAACTGGCGGTCGATGACCATCACCGAGGCCGGGGTTTGCAGCAGGCTGGCATCGAGCCGGGTGCCGCCGCTGGCCGGTGATTGCAGCGGCAGGCGCTGCGCGCTGACCTGGATCTGGTCCAGGGTCACCGCCTGCTTCTGCTGATCAGTCGGGGCGCTCTGTGCCTGCGCCGTCAGCGTCAGGCAGGACGCAACAGCGCTGGTCAGCAACGACGTGGCCAGGGAACGTGAGCGGGCGCGCAGGCGACGGGACATCAGGGCAATCCGGATCAACAGGTGCCGGCATGGTAGTGACGTATGACCGGATTGCCGATGCGACCCAGTGTCGCAGCACGGTCTCGCGTAGAGCGGAGCTTGCTCCGCTGGAAAATTCATCAAGAGACAAATTACGGCTGTTGTGCCAACAACAGCGGAGCAAGCTCCGCTCTACGGCTCGCTTTTGGTTCAGCGGATTACGGCGGCGCGCAGTACTGGCTCAGCCTGTTCCTGGTCCGCGTTGGATGTGACATCTGTCCAGATCAGGACGGCTATATCCGGCAGCGCCAGTAACCGCGGCATGCCGCTGGCGCGCCCGCGCGCCGCCAAGCTGGCGACAACCGTCGTGACCGGCTGCTGTAGATCCCGATCAAGACGGGTGAACTGCAGTTGCTGGCCTTGTTCATCCTCTTGCAACCAGGCCAGCAATACATGGCCTTGTTGGTAAGCCAGGCTGACTCGACCCAGCACCTGCGTACCCTTGGCGACGCTGACAAAGGGCTGGAAGCTGTCGCCGGCATCGTCCGAACTGGCGATGCGCACCTCCGGCTCTCCATCGGCCTCGGTGTACCAGGCGACCCACAGGGTATTGCCATCGGCGGCCACTGCCGGGCCGTTGACCGGGCACCCGGCGATCCGCCAGCCGTCATCATGAACCGTGTGCGGTGGGCTCCAGCGCTGGCCATCGAAACGGCGCAGGCGGATGTCGCGGACCTCGTCGCCATCGCGGCCGCGATATACCACCACGTTGCCGCTTGGCGTCGTCGCCGAGTCGGTGGTGCAGCAGTCGCAGGTCGATGCGTCCAGCGCCCATTCCTGCTGGCGGCTGCCATCTGCGTCGAATGTCGCGGCCCGCAGCATCATCGCCGCGCCGGTAGCGTGATGATGTTCGCCGGCTGGCGCCGGCTCGCCTTCGGCGGCGCGCGCAGCGGCCTTCTGCCGGCTGTCGAGCCAAGCCATGCCCAGCTGCTGATGACCCTGCCTCCAGAAGGTCACGAAACCATGATCACCGGCTGAGCCTGGCAACTCCACTTGTTGCGGCGATGACCAGTGCTGGCCAGCATCGTTGGAATGACTCAGCGCAATGCCGTAATCCATCGGTGACGGACCAGTACTGCGCAGCCAGTGCGCCCACAGCGTGCCGTCCGCCAAGGCGATCAGGTGCGGGGTATCGGCCCAGTTGACGAACCAGTCATCGCCTTCGGCCACGGTCCGTGGCTGGCTCCATTGCAGATCGTCGGCGACGCTGGCGCGACTGAAGCGCAATCGATGGCGCTTGCCCGCGCCGACGCCCGCGACCGGCTCGACCCAGCTCAGCAGCAATCCGTTGTCGGCATCGACCGACAGGTCCGGTTGCGCAGCACCGGCCGCGGCAGACAGCGGCAACGGCTGCACCCGGGTGAATGCCGCCGGATCGGTGCGCGGGCCGCAGCCGACCAGCAGCCAGGCCAGCGCGGCGCTGGCCAGCAGCCACGGGGAATGCGGTGAACGTGTCGCTGCCATGCCGGTCCGGGCTCGATACAATGGGTCATGAAACCACTGCCGATGATGCCGCGCCAGCGACCGAATGTCGCGCCCATGCGCACGCGGACCGATTGCCGATGATCAACCAGGATCGTGATGTCCTTACCCCCAGCCAGCTCAACACTCTGGCCCGTGATCTGCTGGAGAGTGCGTTTCCGCTGATCTGGGTGGAAGGTGAGCTGGGCGGCGTCACCCGCCCCGCTTCCGGCCATCTCTACTTCACCCTCAAGGACGCGCGCGCGCAGGTCCGCTGCGCGATGTTCAAGCCGAAGAGCCAGTGGCTGAAGTTCGTGCCGCGAGAAGGACTGAAGGTGATGGCGCGCGGTCGCCTGACCCTGTACGACGCGCGTGGTGACTATCAATTGGTCATCGATCATCTGGAAGAAGCCGGCAAAGGCGCATTGCGGCGTGCGTTCGACCAGCTCAAGGCCAGGCTGGCTGCCGAAGGCCTGTTCGATGCCGAACGCAAGCGCCCTCTGCCGGTCCACCTGCAGCGGCTGGCGGTGATCACCTCGCCGACCGGCGCCGCCGTGCGTGACGTCATCAGCGTGCTGCAACGGCGCTTTCCGCTGCTGGAAGTGGAGATCCTGCCGGTGCAGGTGCAGGGCGAGGCGGCGCCGGCGCAGTTGACCAGCATGCTCCAGCGCGCCGGTCGCAGTGGCCGTTACGATGCCATCCTGCTGACCCGCGGTGGCGGCTCGCTGGAGGATCTGTGGGCCTTCAACGACGAGCAACTGGCCCGTGCCATCGCCGCCTGCCCGGTGCCGGTGGTGAGCGCGGTCGGCCACGAGACCGATTTCAGCCTCAGCGACTTTGCCGCCGACCTGCGCGCGCCCACGCCATCGGCCGCTGCCGAGTTGCTGGTTCCCGAACAGCGCGAGCTGCTCGGCCGCCTGCGCGCGCGTGGGCAATGGCTGCGGCAGTGGATGCGGCAACGCCTGCAGCAACACCATCAACGCAGCGACCGCAGCGCCTTGCGCTTGAACGCACAGCGACCACAGGCCCGACTGGATGCATTGAAGCAACGCCAGCACGCCGCCGGCCAACGCATGCATGCGCTGTGGCGCGAGCAGCAACAGCAGCGCCTGGCCCGTCTGCGCCATGCTGCCATCGTGCTGCGTAGCTGCCAGCCGCAGCGCCGCGTCGATGGCTTGAAAGTCCGGCTGGCCGCGCTGGCGCCGCGTCCGCAGGCCGCCGTCGCCCGGCAACTGCAGGCCAACACCCTGCGCCTGCGGGCATTGGCACGCTCGCTGGAAGCGGTCAGCCCACTGGCCACCGTTGCCCGCGGTTATTCCATCCTCACCGCCGCCGACGGCAGCATCGTGCGTTCGACCAGCCAGCTGCAGCCCGACGACCGGATCAGCGCGCGCCTGGTCGATGGCGAGGTCACGCTGCGGGTCGAATGAGCCGGCATGGATGAATCACGACGGGTTCAACCCCGTTGCCGGACATGGTCCGTTTGATCCCCTGTCCAACAGGGAGCATCACCATGCAGCTTCGCCCCATCTGTGTCTTGTCCGCCCTCGTGATCACGCTGGCCGCCTGCCAGTCATCGCCCTCCAACACCGATAGCCTTGTCGATGCCAGCGCTGAAACCGGCGCAGGCAACAAGCCGCTGGCACCGCCGCCTGCACCGCCGGCCCCGGCGGCGTTGAGTGAGCCCCGGCCGGTCGACGCCATGGCCCGCGCCAAGGTCGCGGACTATGCGCCGACGCCGACCATCACCTGGCTCGGCCCGGCCGCGGTCAATCGCGAAAACTACGCCGAACAGCAGGACAATCCGGTACACCGCACCCGCGAGCAGCCGTTGTCGACCTTCTCTATTGACGTCGATACCGGCAGCTACAGCAATGTCCGGCGGATGCTGCGGCAGGGACAACGGCCACCGTCCGATGCCGTGCGAGCAGAAGAGTTCATCAACTATTTCGACTACGGCCATCCCGCGCCCGCGTCGCCGGCACAACCGTTCCGGGTCACCACCGAGCTGGCACCGGCACCGTGGAACCGGCAACGACAACTGCTGATGATCGGCATCAAGGGTTACGACGTCGACAAGCGCACACTGCCGGCTTCCAACCTGGTCCTGCTGCTGGACACCTCCGGCTCGATGCAGGCAACCGACAAACTGCCATTGCTGAAACAGGCGCTGGCCCTGCTGGTACCGCAGCTGCGCGCGCAGGACCGGGTGTCGATCGTGGTCTATGCCGGTTCGGCCGGGCTGGTGTTGCCGCCAACCCCAGGCGACCAGCACGGGCGCATCCTGGCTGCGCTGGATCGGCTTGAAGCCGGCGGCAGCACCAATGGCGGCGACGGCATTGCCCTGGCCTATGCCACCGCCCGCCAGGCGTTCATTGCCGGCGGCAGCAATCGGATCATCCTGGCCACCGATGGCGACTTCAATGTCGGCACCGTGTCGCAGGATGCACTGGAAACCCTGGTCGCCGACCAGCGCAAGTCCGGTATCGCGCTGACCACGCTGGGCTTCGGCCAGGGCAACTACAACGATCAACTGGCCGAACAGCTGGCCGATGTCGGCGATGGCAATCATGCCTATATCGACACCTTGCAGGAAGCGCGCAAAGTGCTGGTCGACGAAATGCAGTCGACCTTGTTGACCATCGCCCGCGACGTCAAGATCCAGATCGAATTCAATCCGGCCACGGTCGCCGAATATCGCCTGATCGGCTATCAGAACCGGCTGCTGGCTGATGAGGATTTTTCCAACGACAAGGTCGATGCCGGCGATATCGGTGCCGGCCACGAGGTCACCGCGCTCTATGAAATAACCCCGGTCGGTTCCAGCGCCATGCGCCTGCCGCCCCTGCGCTACGCCAACCATGCAGAACCGACGGGCTCCACCAGCGAACTGGCCCACCTGCGGCTGCGCTACAAGCTGCCGGATCAATCGCGCAGTCGCCTGATCGAAACCCCCATCAGCACTGCCTCCCTGACCCGTCAGCCTAGCGAGTCGTTCCGCTTCGCCAGTGCCGTGGCCGCCTATGCGGATCTGCTGCGTGGCGGCGCGCACATCGACCAGTGGCGCTGGAATGATGTCGCCGATGCCGCGCGGGCGGCGCGCGGGCGCGACCCGTTCGGCCTGCGCGCCGAGATGCTGCAGTTGGTTGATCAGGCGCATGCGCTGGCGGACCCGATTGCCGGACCGGCGGAGCGACGTACTGCCACGCTCGGCGACGAATGAGTCATGGCAACGCCGGGGCTTGACCCTGGTGGCTACAGCGCGGCGCGATGCTGAGCCAGCACGCGCCTCGCGCTGACATGCGGCAGAGATCGTGGTTCAGGCCGTGACCAGCCCGCCGATTCTCGCCGCGGGGCGACCCAGCAGATAGCCCTGGCCAAAGCGGCAACCAAGCTCCAGCAGGGCCGCGCGCTGCTCGTCGGTTTCAACCCCTTCGGCAATCGTATCGATGCCCAGGGTACTGGCCAGCGCAAGGATCGCGCGGACCAGTGCCAGGCTTTCCGGCCGGCCGTCCTCGCCCATGCCAGCGATGAAGCTGCGGTCAATCTTCAATGCCGAAATGGGGAACCGGTGCAGATAGCTCAAGGCCGAGAAACCGGTGCCAAAGTCGTCCAGCTGTGCCAGCACGCCATGCTGGCGCAGGGTGCGCAGCATGCGCAGGGTTCGTGGCGCGTCATCCAGCAATGCCACTTCGGTGATTTCGACCCGCAAGCGGGTGGTGTCGGCACCGTGCTTGTCGCACAGGCCGAGCAGGCGATCGGCGAAGTCCGGCGAACGGAAGTGCCGTGGCGATACATTGACCGACACATAGCCTTCGCCACCACGCGCAACCTGCTCGATCACCTGTTCATACAGCAGCCAGTCGACCTGTTCGATCAGGCCGCTGTTCTCGCCCAGGCTGATGAACTCGGCCGGCAGCAGCAGCCCGCGCCGCTCGTGCTGCCAGCGCAGCAGTGCCTCGTAGCCGACGACCTGGCCGTCATCCAGGCGGGTGATCGGCTGGAAATACGGAACGAAGTCGCGATGGTTGATGGCGCGACGCAGATCCGCTTCCAGGTCCAGGCTCTGCACGGCCGCCTCGCGCATCTCCTCGTCGAACATTGCATACCGATCGCGACCTTCCTCCTTGGCCCGGTACATCGCCGCGTCGGCATCGCGCAGCAGTTCATCGCCATTGCGGTAACGCGCATGCCACCGCGCGATGCCGATGCTGGCCGACGGAAACAGCTCGCGCCCGCCGACCCACATGTGCTGGCCCAGCACGAACAACAGACGCTGGGCGAACTCGCGGACGTCTTCGCTGCCTTCGCCGCAGGGCAGCAGGATCGCGAATTCGTCCCCGCCCAGTCGCGACACCAGTGCCGTCGGTGGCGCCGTCGTCGTGATCCGCCGCGACACTTCCACCAGCAGCTCATCGCCGGCGGCGTGGCCCATGCTGTCGTTGACCAGCTTGAAGCGATCCAGATCCAGGAAGATGACCGCGAACGATGCGCCTTCATGCTGCCGCGCCTGTTCGATCGCCGCCGCCAGTCCGTCCAGCAGCCGCGGCCGGTTGGGCAGGCCGGTCAGCGCGTCATGGGTGGCCTGGTGGGTCAGCCGTTGTTCGGCACGCAGGCGCTCGCTGATCTGCGCCATCAACTGGGTGTTGGCCTGGGCCAGTTCACGGGTGCGCTCTTCGACCCGCTGCTCCAGCTCGGCATGGGCGGCGCGCAGGTTTTCCTGCGCACGCTGCCGGGCCAGGCCGATGCCGATGTTGTGGGCGACGAAGGTCAGCAGGCTCTGGTCATGCAGGGTGAAGCGGACGTCGTCGTCGTAACTCTGCACCACCACCGCGCCGACCACTTCGTCACCGCGGAACAACGGCACCCCCAGCCAACTGGTCGAGCGAGGACCATGCTGGACAATCACGCCCTGCTGGCCCAGCGCATCGATGCCGTCGCGATCGGCCAGCAGCGGCTTGCCGGTGGCGATGACGTATTCGGTGGACCCGTTGCTGACCCGTCGCGCCTTGCGCATCATGTCGCGCTCGTCGATCGAATACGGGAACTGCAGCATCTGCGCATCGTCGCTGAGCAGCGCGATGTAGAAGTTGCGCGCGTCCAGCAGGCCATCGACGACCACGTGCACGTCGGCGTAGAAGTGCTCCAGCGTGTCCGAGGTGATGGCCAGCTCGGTGATCCGGAACAATGCCTTCTGCAGCTTTTCCGAACGCTTGCGCTCCATGATCTCGGCCTGCAGTTCGCGGTTGGCGCGCTGCAGTTCGTGGGTACGCGACTCGACCCGGTTTTCCAGTTCGACATGGGCGTGCTTGCGGTCCAGTGCGGTCAGGATGTGCTGGGCGACGTAGCCCAGCAACGCGCGGTCCTCGTCGGCGTAGCAGCCGGGGCGGTCGTAACTCTGCACGACGATGGCACCGCAGACCCGATCGTCACGGCGCATCGGCACGCCCAGCCAGTCGAGGCTGTCGGGGCCGTGGCTGGCGTCGCGGACCACCCCCAGCTTCTGCCGGATCACGCTGGATGGCCCACGCAGCGGCTGGCCATGGCGCAACAGCGCAAAGGTCATGCTGTTGACCATTTCCTCGGCGCCGAACTCGTGTTCCGGCCCGGCATTCCATGGGTCATTCTGATCGGCGAAATACAGGAAGCGGACCGTGCGTCGCTGGTCGTCGTACTGCACGATGTAGCAGTTCTCCGCGTACATCAGCGATCCGACCACCGCGTGCACGCGGCGCAGCATGTCCTGCATCTCCATGTCGGCACCGGCGACATCGGCGATTTCGTACAGAGCCTGCTGCAGCCGCTTGGATTTCTCCAGGCTCACCACCCGCGCATCGGCGCGGCTGGCCTGCAACTGGCTGTTGATCAGGGCCTGCGCCAGCGGCAACCAGCCCGGCCACACCGCCTCATCGGGATCGCCACGATGCACGGCCAGGGCGATCCGCGCACTGCCATCGACGCTGTCCCAGACATGCGCCTGCATCCGCGGATGCGCAGGCTCGTCGGCATGACTGTTGGCGCCGCCGTCGTTGGCCAGCGCGCGTTCGGCCAGTCGCCGCAACTGCGGCGCGCGCGGGTCACTGGCGCAGCTGCCGCTGCCCAGCGCCCAGTCGCGCCAGCACAGCGCCAACGCAGCACCGGCCGGCAGCGATTCCAGCAGCAGCTGCAGGACCGCGTCCATGCCCACCGGGCACCGGCTGGCTGCGCTGTCGTCAGTCAGGACTGGTTGGATTGGCATCCGCTTCCCGCGTTGCAAGGACATTCGGCCCCAGAATAACGCGAGCGGAGACAAATGTGAGATGGAACGATAACCCCGCCGGCGGCCGCCAGCCGTTGTGACTTCGATGCAGACCGCTTCGCACAGTGTGCTCCGGCCAACCGGCCCGGACCCGCCAGCCGCCTGGCCGAGCTTCCCGCCAGCGCCGGCAACGCTTACCCTGCCTGTCTTGGACGCACTTGCCGACCCCACCGACGAAGACCTGATGCTGGCCTATGCCGGCGGCGACGCCGCGGCCTTCGAACAACTGTACAGCCGCCATCGTGGCCCGCTGTACCGCTTCCTGCTGCGCCAGTGCCGGCAACCGGCGCTCGCCGACGAGCTGTTCCAGGATGTCTGGCAGCGCGTCATCAGCGCACGTGCCAGCTGGAAACCCGAGGCTGCCTTCAGCACCTGGATGTACCGCATTGCCCACAATCGACTGAACGACCACTGGCGTGCCGCACGGCATCGTCCACCCGCTCCGGCCGATGCCGATCAGCGCACCGCGCAGGTGCCGGACCCGGATACGCCGGAACGACAGCTGTCGGCCTTCGAACAACGGCGGCGGCTGCAGCTGGCCATCGAAGCACTGCCGGAAGACCAGCGGCTGGTGCTGCAGCTGCGGCTGGAGCAGGAACTGAGCCTGGAGCAGATTGCCGAGATCACCGCGACCGGCCGCGAGACGGTCAAATCGAGATTGCGCTATGCGATGGACAAACTGCGTGCGAGGTTGAGCGAATGAACCGGCTGCCGCCCGAACCGCTGAACGCCGAGGAGCGCGAACTGGCCGAGCAACTGGCTCGGTTGGGCCCGCATGGCTCGCCATCGCCGCAACTGGACCACCGCATCCTCGCCGCCGCCCACGACGCCGTCGCCGCGCGGTCACCGGTCCGCCGCCGCTGGCCGATCGGACTGGGTATAGCGGCCTCGGCGCTGCTGGCGGTTGGCCTGGCCTGGCAACTGCGTCCGGTCGACAGACCGGCAACGACCAGCGAAGCGGCAATGGCACGGCAGGCCGCTGAAGCATCGCCGGCCGCGCCGCCGCCCGCAGCGGTTGCCGACGCGCCGGTTGAAGCCGCTGGCAAGCCGGACGACGACAGCGCTGCCGGGACAGTCGCCGGCAACACTGCAGCACCGGCCACGGTCGCCCCACCGGAACCGGCAGCCGGCACCGCCGCATCCGATCCCGGTGCCCCGCCGCCCTTGAAAGCGCTCACTGGCGCCGTGCCGGAGCCGTCGGCAGCAAAGGAAGCGCCTGCACCGGCCAGCGCGCGGGCAACCGCACCGGCCGCACCACCAGCAGCGGATGCCGAGCGCAACAGCACTGGCCGTGAACTGGCGGAAAAGGCTCCGCCGCCCCCACCACCGCCTGCACCGCCCGCGCCAGCCATTGCCGCGACCGAATCACGCCCTGTCGATGTCCATGCACCGCCAGCGCCGGCCACGGCGATGGCCATCGAAGCCGATGCCGATCTCGCCGAATCGCCGGCCGAGCCCATCCAGGCAGCCGCCGCCCGTGCCGATGCCGCCGCTACCAAGCGGCAATCGGATGCGGCCACCGTCGATGTCGAACGCACGCGCGCGCAGGCAGCGCAGGCGTATGCGGCACCCGCTGCAGTCGTGCCGGAGTCCGCGATCGCGCCATCACAGGTAGCCGGCGCCAGCGTGGCCGATGACACACGGCTGTCCGCCGAGCATTGGCTGCAGCAGATCCGGCTCCGACTCAAGCTGCAGGACGAGGTCGGCGCGCGCGAGAGCCTGCGGCTGTTCCTGCAGGCGCATCCGCAGCACCCGTTGCCCGATGATCTGCGCACCCTGGCTGATTCACCCGCGCAACAATGAGCCACACCCTGGTCGCCACCGCCTCGCATCTGCTGGAGGTCAAGCACAGCCGCTTCCTGGCCCAGGCCGCGCCGGTGACCTCGGCCGAGCAGGCGATGGCGTGGCTGCAGCAGATTGCCGACCCCGCTGCTACCCACAACTGCTGGGCCTACCGGATCGGCGATGAATACCGCTCCAGTGACGATGGCGAGCCGGCCGGCACCGCAGGTCGCCCGATTCTGGCCGCCATCGATGGCTAGGGCTACGACCAGGTGATGGCCGTGGTGACCCGCTGGTACGGCGGTATCAAACTGGGTGCCGGTGGGCTTGTGCGTGCGTATGGCGGCAGCGCTGCCGAATGCCTGCGCAGCGCCGAACGCCGCGAGCTGATTGCCATGCAGATGCTGCGGATCAGTTGTCCATTCGATGAACTGGGCCATGTCCACGCGCAACTGGCCTCGCTGGAGGCGTTGAAGCAACGCGAGGATTTCGACGAACATGGCGCGGTATTGCAGGTCAGCGTGGCGCAAACCGATGTCGACACCTTGAAAACCCGTCTTCGCGACGCCACCCGTGACCGGGTACGGCTGTCGCCACTGGAATCCCATGACTGAGTTGTCTCCCGCCCCGGCCACGCCGACCACCGCCGCCTCCCAGCTCGACGATCCGTCGCCGCTGGCGGCGCAGAGCACCACCGCCGCGCCGCCGGCCAAGGCCAGACTCGGAACCTTGCGGGCGCTGTGGCCGTTCATCCGCCGCCACATGGGCCTGTTCAGCGCGTGGCTGCTGGCATTGGGCCTGGCCTCGGCCGCTACCTTGAGCCTGCCGCCGGCGTTCAAGCAGATGATTGATCATGGCTTCAGCGACGGCAGCAACGTCAATCGTGCGTTCCTGTTCCTGTTCGCGGTCGCGGTGGTACTGGCCTTGGCCAGCGCGGCACGTTTCTACTTTGTCTCGCTGCTCGGCGAAAAAGTCGTTGCCGATCTGCGCCAGCAACTGTACGGACACCTGATCGGGCTGGACGCCGAATTCCATGACCGCAGCCGCAGCGGCGAACTGGTCTCGCGCCTGACCACCGACAGCGAACTGCTGCGCAGCGTGGTCGCCACCAGCATGTCGGTGGCCCTGCGCAGCACGGTCACCGTGATCGGCAGCCTGGCGATGTTGTTCGTCACCAGCCCGCGGCTGGCGGCGTTCGCGCTGATTGGCATCCCGCTGGCGGTGTTGCCGATCGTGCTCGGCTCGCGGCGCCTGGGCAAGGCCTCGCGCGCCAGCCAGGACCGGGTCGCCGATGCCAATGCGTTGGCCAATGAAACCCTGGGCGCGGTGCGCACGGTGCAGGCGCACGCGCGCGAACCCTACGAACGCGGCCGCTTTGGCGAAGCCATCGCGATTGCGGTGGAAACCGCGCGCAAGCGGATCCGCGCGCAGGCCTGGGTGACTGCGGCGGCGATCACCCTGATCTTCGGCGCCATCACCCTGGTGCTGTGGTCCGGCGCGCATGACGTGATCAGCGGCAAGATGAGTGCCGGCACGCTCGGCCAGTTCGTGCTGTACGCGCTGATTGGCGGCGGTTCGGTCGGTGCCCTGGCGGAAGTGTGGAACGAGCTGCAACGTGCTGCCGGCGGCATGGGCCGGATCGCCGAGCTGCTGCAGGAAACCCCGCGGATCACCGCGCCGGGCGATGGGCAACAGCATGCATTGGCGCAACCGGTGCGCGGTGAAATCCGCTTCGAGGACGTGGTGTTCCATTACCCGTCGCGGCCGGAAATGCCGGCGCTGGATGGCTTCAACCTGCATGTCGTGCCGGGCGAGACGGTTGCCCTGGTCGGCCCTTCCGGCGCCGGCAAGAGCACCGTGCTGGCCATGCTGCTGCGCTTCCATGACGCCCAGAGCGGACGCATACGTTTCGATGGCGTCGATCTACGCCAGCTGGACCCGGCGCAATTGCGCGAACAAGTCGGTCTGGTGCCGCAACATCCGACCATCTTTGCCGCCAGTGCCGCCGACAACATCCGCTATGGCCGCCTGCAGGCCACCGACGCACAGGTACGACAGGCCGCAGCGGATGCCGAAGCGCTCGATTTCATCGACGAATTGCCGGAAGGTTTCGACAGCCAGCTGGGCGAACGCGGTGCACGCCTGTCCGGTGGCCAGCAGCAACGCATCGCCATCGCCCGCGCGTTGCTGAAAGACGCGCCGGTGCTGTTGCTGGATGAAGCCACCAGCGCCTTGGATGCACAGAGCGAGCGCGCGGTACAGCATGCGCTGCAACGGCTGATGCAGGGCCGGACCACGCTGGTCATCGCCCATCGCCTGGCCACCATCCTGCAGGCCGATCGCATCGTGGTCATGGACCGCGGTCGCATCGTCGCCCAGGGCACCCACGAGCAACTGCTGGCCGAAGGCGGCCTGTATGCGGAACTGGCCAAGCTGCAGTTCCTGGATTGAACGGGCCTGGATTGAGCGGGCTGTCTATTGGGCAGGCTCTGACCAAGCAGGCTTCCGGGCGAGCCGGATCGCGACTGGGCAAGGCCGCTAATCAATTCGCGGCCCCGGCTCAGCGCAGCAGGTAAGCGCGCCCGCAGCTACGGCAACGACGGCTGGTGCGCCCCTGCATCACTGGGGCCAGCAGTCCGCCACAGCGGCAGAGATAGGGATCGGCGTGGAGCAGATAACGCCGCTGCCGCCATGCCCAGGCAGCGGAGACGACGGCAAGCAGCAGGCACGCAGCGATGATCCAGCCCTGCCACGCTGCCAACGTCGCGGCACCGGTGATCGGCGCGCCCTGGCCGTCAGCAGGCAGCCAGGTACACAGCAACGCCAGCCCAAGGCAGGCGAATGAAGGCAAGAATTTCCGCAAGATCGTCCACTGCACGCGCTTACCTGCTGGTTGATGGGGCGGACGCCAGCATGGCGCGGCCCCATCTCAGCGCTTGCGACGGGCGGCTCAGCTACGCAGGTCGGAGGAGATCAGGCTGGCCGCCGCGGCCTGGGCCCGCATCAGCGGCAGCGCGCGCGGGGCGCGGCTGGGCAGCGAGTGGCGCAGGATCCGCCAGGTCACCTGCCAGCACTGCCGCGGCAAGGAACCGGTGTTGTAGTGCTGGCCGTAGCGCGCACAGATGTCGCGCACATCGACTGCCATTTCCGCATAGCGGTTGGCCGGGATGTCGGGGTAGAAATGATGTTCGATCTGGTGGCTCAGGTTGCCTGACAGCACGTCGATCACCTTGCCGCCACCGATGTTCGAGGAACCCCGCAGCTGGCGCATGTACCAGTGGCCACGCGATTCGTTCTTGATCACTTCCTTGGGGAAGGTTTCCGCGTTGGCAGTGAAGTGGCCGCAGAAGATGATGGTGAAGGTCCAGACGTTGCGGATCACGTTGGCGACCACGTTGCCCAGCAGCACCGGCAGGAAGAACGGACCGGCCAGCAGCGGGAACACCAGGTAATCCTTGATCAGCTGGCGGCTGATCTTGCGTCCAACCGGACGGAACTTGGCGCGGAACTGCTTGAAGCTCATCTTGCCGGCGAACAGGCGACCAATCTTGACGTCCTGGATCGCCACGCCCCATTCGAACAGCAGCGCGAACACCACCGCTATCGGTGCCTGCAGCAGATAGAACGGACGCCACTTCTGCTCCGGGAAGATCCGCAGCAGGCCGTAGCCGATGTCGTCATCCAGCCCGCGCACGTTGGTGTAGGTGTGGTGACGGAAGTTGTGGGTCTTGCGCCAGTTTTCAGCGGTGCCGGCAATATCCCATTCGTAGGTCGAACCCTGCAGTTGCGGGTCGCCCATCCAGTCGTACTGGCCATGGATGACGTTGTGACCCAGCTCCATGTTCTCCAGGATCTTGGACAGGCCGAGCAGCAGCACACCGGCAATCCATGCCGGCAACAGCACGCTATGGACGAACGCGCCGAGGAACAGCAGACCGCGTCCGGCGACTTCGGTGTAGCGCACCGCCTTGACGATGTTGCGGATGTAGCGCGCATCGCGCTGGCCCAGAGTGGCCACGGTACGGGCGCGCAAGGCGTCCAGCTCCTGGCCAAAGGCGTCCAGCTCGGCCGGGCTGAGTACGCGGTTCCTGTGACGGGCGCTGAGTTCGGTTTTCGACATTACAGATCCAGTTCCAGATCGGTGGCAGCGCTGTGGATGCACAGCTTCAATGCCTGTTGCGGTTCGTGTTGCAGATCACCACTGGGCAGGTGGCGCACGCTGCCCGAGGCCTTGCCGCAGGCGCAGGTATTGCAGATGCCCATCCGGCAGCCCGACGGCGGCTTGATGCCCTGCGCTTCCAGTGCCGACAGCAGCGAGCTGCCGCGCGGCAGCTCGAGCCGCACGCCGCGACGGCGCAGATGCACCTGCACGCTGCCGCTGTCGACATTGCTCACCGGCGGCAGGGTGAATGCTTCAGCCTGGAACGATTTGACCTGGCCGTCCAGCAAGGCGCGCGCGGCTTCGACGAAACCACCGGGGCCGCAGGCCATCACCCGGGTCTGTTCGCGGTCCAGCGCCAGCGCCGACACCAGCGCGGCGTCGATGCGGCCTTCAGCTTCATCGGCCGCCTGGGCGGCTTCACCGGTCAACATCAGGCGCAGCGTGAAATTGGCATGCTGCGCGGCCAGTGTCCGCAGTTCGTCGACAAAACACAGTTCGTCACGCTGGCGCGCCCAGTACACCAGCGTTACCGGCACCGGCATGCCCTTGGCGGCCAGCGCCCGGGTCATCGCCATCAACGGCGTGATGCCGCTGCCGGCGGCCAGCAACAGATAGTCGCCATGCGGCTTGGAGGCCACCCGCATGTCGCCGAACACGCTGCCCAGCTCCACCACCAGCCCCGGTTCGGCCCGGCACAAGGCCTGGCTGAGGCGGCCACCTTCGATGGCCTTGACGGTGATCGCCAGGCAACCGTCCGCGCGCGGCGGTTCAACCAGGCTGTAACTGCGGGTGATCCGCACGCCGTCGACTTCGGCGGTCAGCGAGACATGCTGGCCGGCGCGGAAGCCCTGCTGCCAGTTGCGATTGGGCTTGAACAGCAGGGTCATGGCGTCGCGCGAAGCGCGCTGGCGGCTGACCAGGCGCGCCAGCGGGCGCTCCCAGGACCAGCTGCGATTGAGCCTGGACGCCCAGAAATCAAATACATCCGGGGCGACGACGGGCGCCAGCAACCGCTTGAAGGCGGGCTGGCGGATACGTTTGCGGGGACGGACGACGGCACTCATGGGGGCATTGTACGGGCATAGAGACAGCCGTGTATACAACTGTATATTATCGAACAAGGCTATGATTCATCCTCAGCCTCGAAACCGCGACGGATCCATGCCCAATCTGCCCACCCAGGTCGCCCAGACCCTTGCCGACGCCGCCACGGCGCCGGAGGAGCACGGCCACGGTCGCAAGGCATCGATTTCGCGGGCGGATCTGCTGGCGGCGGCGCTCAAGCTGCTCGGCCCCCACCGCAGCGTGTCGACCCTGAGCCTGCGCGAGGTCGCCCGCGAAGCCGGGATCGCCCCCAACAGCTTCTACCGCCAGTTCCGCGACATGGATGAACTTGCCGTCGCGCTGATCGATCTGTCCGGCAGCTCGCTGCGCAAGATCATCGGCGAGGCACGCCTGCGCGCCACCCACAGCGAACGCAGCGTGGTCCGCAATTCGGTGGAAACCTTCATCGAACAGCTGCGCGCGGATGACAAGCTGCTGCACGTGCTGCTGCGTGAAGGCACGGTTGGCTCGGATGCCTTCAAGCATGCCGTCGATCGCGAGCTGGAGTTCTTCGAAGAAGAGCTGTGCATCGACCTCATCCGTCTGGCCAAACTCAACAAGGCGCCGCTGCACGAACCGGCACTGGTCGCCCGCGCGATCACCCGGCTGGTGTTCGCCATGGGCGCCACGGCGATGGACCTGCCGCCGGAAAAAGACCCGGAACTGGTCGATGAAATCTCGCAGATGGTGCGCATGATCATTACCGGATCACGTGCACTGGCCGCCCCCGACCCCGGCCACTAGCCAGCGTGCACGTAGAGCGGAGCTTGCTCCGCTGTAACCGCCCGGTCCAGGCTCCGTGAGCAGCGCAGCAAGCTGCGCTCTACCCGGTGTGCTGTGTAGAGCGGAGCTTGCTCCGCTGCAACCGCCCGGTCCGGGCTCCGTGAGCAGCGCAGCAAGCTGCGTTCTACCCGGTGTGCTGTTGTAGAGCGGAGCTTGCTCCGCTGCAACCGCCCGGTCCGGGCTCCGTGAGCAGCGCAGCAAGCTGCGTTCTACCCGGTGTGCTGTTGTAGAGCGGAGCTTGCTCCGCTGGAACCGCCCGGACTGGGCTCCGTGAGCAGCGCAGCAAGCTGCGTTCTACCCGGTGTGCTGTTGTAGAGCGCAGCTTGCTGCGCTGGGATACCGGGTACTGCTCCCGTCAGCTACTGACGGCCGCTGGCAACGCACGTTCAATCAGCTCCGCCGCGTGCAAATACTCCGGCAAGGTGCCGAAAGCCAGGCCATGTTCGCCGCCCAACCGGCTGCGTATGAACATTGCTGCCGCCGGACTGTCGGCGCGCAGCAACACCGCCGCCTGCAGACCCAATGCCAGCTGCTCGACCCAGGCGCGTGCGTTCCAGGCAGTGACCCGGCCTTCGCCGAAGGCTGTCAGCAAGCTGCGCAGATGCGCGTCATAAACCGGCTCGCGACCGCTGGCGGCCTGCAATTCCGCCTGCACCGCCGCCCAGCTGTCCGGTTCCTTCGCCAACGCACGCAATACGTCCAGGCACTGGATGTTGCCGCTGCCTTCCCAGATCGAGTTGAGCGGCGCCTGCCGGTACAGGCGCGGCAACATCGACTCTTCGACATAACCGGCGCCGCCCAGGCATTCCTGCGCTTCGTTGACAAACACCGCCGCGCGTTTGCAGATCCAGTATTTGCCAACGCCGGTGGCGACCCGGGCGAATGCCGCCTGTGCCGGTTCGGTTCCGGCGCGGTCGATCGCTTCGGCCACCCGCAGCGCGAATGCCAGCGCCGCTTCCGATTCCAGCGCAAGATCAGCCAGCACGTTCTGCATCAATGGCTGCTCGACAAGCGCTTTGCCGAACGCCTGCCGATGGCGCGCATGATGGATGGCCTGGGCCAATGCCATGCGCATCTCCGCCGCCGAACCGAGCATGCAGTCAAGCCGGGTGAACATCACCATTTCGATGATCGTCGCCACGCCCCGCCCTTCCTCGCCGACCCGCCAGGCGAACGCATCGCGGAACTCGACTTCACTGGAAGCATTCGACCAGTCACCCAGCTTGTCTTTCAGGCGCATCAGCTGGAAGGCATTCCTGCTGCCATCATCCAGCCGTCGCGGCAGCAGGAAACAGCTCAATCCTGCCGGCGCCTGCGCCAATACCAGCCAGCCATCGGACATCGGCGCCGAGAAGAACCACTTGTGCCCAACCAGGGTGTAGCCGCCGTTGTCGTCAACCGGCGTGGCGATGGTGGTGTTGGTGCGCACATCGGAACCACCCTGCTTCTCGGTCATGCCCATGCCGACAGTGACACCCTGCTTGTCGGCAATCGGCAGATCCCGCGGGTCGTAGACAGGCGCGGCGCATTTCTCCGCCCACTGCCGCAGCTGCGGCTGTCGGCGCAATACCGGTACCGCCGCATGGGTCATCGTCAGCGGACAGCTGGTACCGGCTTCAACCTGGTGATGGAGATAGCTCAACGCCGCCCGCGCGACCTGCGCGCCCGCCCTTGGCTGCTGCCAGGACAGACCAGCGACGCCGGCGTGCTTGGCGGCCTGCATCAGGCGGTGATAGGCCGGGTGGAATTCGACGCCATCAATGCGATGGCCGAAGCGATCGTGGCTGCGCAGGCGTGGCTTGTCGCGATTGGCGTCAAAACCCAACGCGTACAACTCGCTGCCGGCCAGCCGCGCGTAGTCGCCCAGTTGCGCGACGAAAGCACCCGCGCCGCCAGCGGCGACCGCTTGCCGCAACACGACATCGTCGGCCCACAGATCGCGGGGCTCGAACGGTGGCGGCTGGTTGCTGACCTGATGGGTGTCGAAACGATTGGGAGTACTCATTGCCATGGCTGCAAGCGGCGTCGACCGCCATCCTGCACCGGCGGGCAGTCGATCGCAAAGCGCGCAGCCAGGCTCAGCTGTCGGCGAGCTCGGCGAGCACCTGCATGAACCCCGGTTCCAGCTTGAGCTTGCCAAACAGTCCGTGCTGGGTGCCGCTGAGCACGCGCAGCATGTGGCCGCGTCCGCCCGGCAGCCTGCCCAGCGGCAGGAAGGCCAGATCCCGCACACGCGCCACGTTGTCGCGATCGGACTGGAACAGCGGCGTCAGCCAGCGGCTCCAGAACTGGTAAATCGCCACGTGCGCCTGCCGCTGCTGTTGATACAGGGCCAGCGCGGCGTCGATATCCACACCGGCGCGCAACGCGTCGCGCAATGCCATCGCATCCATCAGCGCCATGTTGACGCCCTGCCCCAGCTGCGGACTCATCGCATGACCGGCATCACCGGCCAGCACCAATCGATCCCGATACCAGCGCTGCATCACCACGTCGCGGTAGCTGGCATGGGCCAGCTGCGACATGTCGGTGATGCCGGCAAGACGCATCTGCGCCTGCGGCCAGATTTCGCCGATTTCAGCGGACAGGGCTGGCAGCCCCCGCGACGTCGATTGTTCGAACTGCGCCGTCGGCAGGCTCCAGAAAAAGCTCAGTCGCGGAGTGTCGTCGCCGGGGCGGGTACCGACCGGCAACATGCCAATCATCCTTCGCGCGGCCACGTAGCGCTGGCGCAATTCGTCCTGCCAGGGCCAATCGTCCTGCGCCACCAGGCACCACAATGCGCCCCACGGATAAACCGATTGCCTGCGTACGCCGGCGGTATGCTGGCGCAGGCGCGAGGCCGCGCCATCGGCAGCGATGATCAGATCGAACGGCCCGTGGCGGCGTCCGTGCGCATCGCGCAGGTGGCGGGTGTCTTCATCGATAGCGTCGATCTGCACGCCCTTGTGGATGTCGACCAGGCCCGGCCACGCCCGCGCCATCAGGGTGAACAAGGCACCACGCTGCATGCCCAGTCCAAACAGGCGCGCATCCAGTGCCTGATAGCGCATGTCCATCACCGCGCGGCCGCATGGGGTCTCGCCATACAGTCGACGGACAGGACGTCCATGCGCCAGCGCCTGATCCAGCAATCCCATCTGCCACAGCACCTGCAGACCGGTTGGCTGCAACAGGAAGCCGGCACCAACCGGCCCCGGCTCGGGCGCGCGTTCGAATACCTGCACACGGTGGCCATCGGCCGACAGCAGTATCGCCAACGCCTGGCCAGCGGTGCCGTAACCGACGATGGCGATGTCCCGCTTGTTCAAGCATGCCTCCTGGCCCGCGCGGTAACCGCGGCCCCAGCCTGTGGTACTGGTTCGCGCATAAAAAAACCCCGCCACCGGCGGGGTTCAAGATTCTGTTTACGGATCAGGCCGCGGCAGTGACGTTGCCCGCCTGCGCACCCTTCGGACCTTGGGTCACTTCATACTCGACGCGCTGACCTTCCTGCAGGCTGCGGAAGCCCGAGGAGTTGATCGCCGAATGATGTACGAAGACATCGGCGCTGCCATCTTCTGGCGCGATAAATCCGAAACCCTTGGCGTCATTAAACCACTTCACGGTACCGTACGGCATAGCGCTTGCATTTCCTTTGTATGGATTCAGATGATGTGCCACTCACGTCGCACATGCCGAGTATGCAGAACCTGAACCGCAGTTGACAATCACCCGCGCGCAATTTCGGCAATCAGTTCCGCCAATCCGGCGGATGCCGCCTGCACATTGGCCAGGACCTCGGCCATGGTGATTTCCTCGTCGTCACCGCAACCGGCGGCCCAGTTGGCGACAATCGCCAAGCAGGCGTACTGCAGCCCCAGTTCGCGCGCCAGACCCGCTTCGGGCATGCCGGTCATGCCGACCAGATCGCAGCCATCACGCTTGAGACGGGCGATTTCGGCGCGTGTTTCCAGTCGTGGGCCCTGGGTCGCGCCGTAGCAGCCACCGTCGACGATGGCCTTGCCGGTGACCCGCGCCGCGGCCAGCACCCGCTGGCGCAACAGCGGTGTGTAAGGGTCGCCGAAGTCCACGTGCAGGACCTGGTGATCGGCGCTGTCCTGGCTGTCACCTTCGCAGATGGTCGAGACCCGGCCCCAGGTGTAGTCGATCAATTGATCCGGGCAACCGAGCACGCGCGGACCGTAGTGATCGGTGATGCCACCGACGGTATTGAGTGCCAGCACCTGCGACACGCCCAGCTGCTGCAACGCGGCCAGGTTGGCGCGGTAGTTGATCCTGTGCGGCGGTACCGAGTGGCCTTCGCCATGCCGGGCCAGGAACGCCACCCGCTGGCCCAGCAGGCGACCGACCCGGATCGGTCCGGACGGCTTGCCGAAGCGGGTGTCGGGATGATGACTCTCGACGTCATGCAGATCGGCCAGCGAATAGACACCGGTGCCACCGATGACGGCCAGGGCAATGGGCAGCATGCTCAGTCCTTCAGTGCGTAGATGCCCGGCAGGTTGCGACCCTGCTCGTAGTAATCCATGCCATAACCGAACACATAGCGATCCGGCACCTGCAGGCCGACGTAATCGGCACAGATGTCCGGCAGGCAGCGGTCATGCTGCTTGGTGGTCAGCGCGGCGATGCGGATGTCGGTGGCGCCCTGCTCCAGGCACCACTGCTTGACCGCGGCCAGGGTATAGCCTTCGTCGAGAATGTCGTCGACCAGCAATACCCGGCGGCCATACAGCGCGGTGGCCGGGCGGTGTTTCCAGACCAGTTCGCCGCCGGTGTTCTCGCCGCGATAGCGGGTGGCATGCAGGTAATCGAATTCCAGGTCCAGCCCCAGCGCGCCCAGCTCCAGTGCCAGTTGTCCGGCAAACGGCAACGCGCCGTGCATGATGGTCAGGTAGACCGGCACTTCACCGGCGTAATCGCGTGCGATAGGCGCGGCCATGCCGGCGATGGCCTGGTCGATGGTGGTCTTGTCCACCAGCAATTCGGCATTGGCCAGCGCTTGCGCCAGCGGCGGGCGTTTCGAAATCTGTACAGCCATCAGGCAACTCCATGATCAGGTCGGGCCATGCGCGACTGCGCATCGCCATAACGCTGGTCGGCCAGCAGGCCGTCCCAGCCGAGCGCACCGCGGCCCAGCAGGCCAAGCAATGCGGCGGTGTTCGAGCGACGGTCGGCGACCGCGCGCAATGATTCTTCCACCAGTTTCGGCGCACACACCAGCACCACGTCGCAGCCGGCGTCCAGGTGATCATCGATACGGGCCTTGACCCCACCGGCCGAGAACGCGGCCGCCATGCCGATGTCGTCGGAAAACACCACCCCGCCGAAACCCATCTGCTCACGCAGGATCTGCTGGATCCAGCGTCGCGAATAGCCGGCCGGCTCCGGTGCCACCGCCGGGTAGACGACGTGCGCCATCATCACCGCGTCGGCACCGGCCTCGATACCGGCGACGAACGGCAGCAGATCCTGCGCCTGCAGTTCCTGCAATGGACGCGGGTCGACCGCATCATCGAAATGGGTGTCTTCCAGCACCGTGCCATGGCCGGGGAAGTGCTTGAGCGTGGCGGCCATGCCGACGCTGTGCATGCCCTGCACGTAGGCGCGGGTGAACGCGGCGACCACCTGCGGATCGGCGTCGAACGCGCGATCACCGATGGCGCGGTTGCCACGCGCCAGATCCACCACCGGGGCGAAGCTCAGGTCGATGCCGCTGGCGCGGATTTCGCTGGCCATCAGCCAGGCATGTTCCTGCGCCGCCTGCAACGCGCCTTCGGGATCGCTGGCGTACTGCCTGCCAAAACCTTCCAGCGAGGTCAACGCACTGTAGCCTTCGCGAAAACGCTGTACCCGACCGCCTTCCTGATCGACGCAGATGAGCTGCGGTCGCGGCGCCGCCTGGCGGATGCTCTCGCACAACTCGCCAACCTGCTGGCGCGAAGCAAAATTGCGGGTGAACAGGATGACCCCGGCCACCGCATCATGCTGCAGCCATTGCCGCTCCTGTGCGGTGAGTTCGGTGCCGGCAATGCCGATCACGAGCATGGTTGGCTCTCCGTATGCGGCGCACGTGCGCCGCCGGCATTGTCGCAGATGCGGCCTTGCCCGTCAGACAACGGCCACCTCATCGTTCCTGCGGCGACCACTGCGAATACGGCCGCGAGGCCAGCGCCAAGTTGTAGTAGCGCACCTGGTCGGTGACCTCGGCGCCGGCCCAGGCCGGCCGCTCGAAGACCTCGTCGGCGCTGCCAAGTTCAATCTCGGCAACCACCAGCCCGGCATTGTCGCCGAGGAACTCGTCAACCTCCCACAGGTGGCCCCGGTGGTTGACGTAGTGACGGCGCTTGTCGATCACGCCGCCCACGCACAGCGCCAGCAGCGCCCGTGCATCGGCGACCGGAATCGGGTAGTCGAACTCCTGCCGGGTATGGCCGAGCTCGCGCGACTTGAGGTTGAGGAATGCCTGCTCGCCCTGGATGCGAACCCGCACCGATGCCCGCTGTTCACCGCGATCCATCGCACCCATGTCGTTGATGTAACCCTGTGCCATCGGCACCACCTGCTGCGCACCCGCGCGCCAGCTGTCGTCGACGACCAGGAACTTGCGTTCGATCTCGATACCCATCACTTGGCCTCGAACAGGGCGATGCTTTCCACATGCGCGGTATGCGGGAACATGTCCATGACCCCGGCCGAGACCAGCCGGTAGCCGGCCTGGTTGACCAGATAACCAGCGTCACGCGCCAGCGAGCCCGGATGGCAGCTGACATAGACGATGCGCTTGAACTGCTTGAGCGGCAACTGCTGCAACACGTCGATGGCACCAGAGCGCGGCGGGTCCAGCAACAATTTGTCAAAGCCCTGTCGCATCCAGCTGGCGCCACGCTGGTCCTGGGTCAGGTCGGCGGCATGGAACCGGGCGTTGTCCAGGCCGTTGCGCAGCGCATTGTCGCGTGCCCGGGCAACCAGTCCGGCTTCGCCTTCGACGCCGACCACGCTACCGGCCAGGCGTGCCATCGGCAGGGTGAAATTGCCAAGTCCGCAGAACAGATCCAGCACCCGGTCGGTCGGCTGCGGGTCCAGCAGTTCGAACGTCCGCGCGATCATTTTTTCGTTGAGACCGGCATTGACCTGGATGAAATCCAGCGGCTTGAAGTCGAGGCTGATGTCCCAGCCCGGCAGCCGGAACGACAGCGCCGGATGCTCCGGCCACAGCGGATGCACGCTGTCGACGCCACCGGGTTGCAGGTAGATGGCAAAGCCATGCGCCTGGGCAAAGCCGACCAGTGCCGCGCGATCGGCTTCGGACAAGGGTTGCAGGTGGCGGAACACCAGCGCGATGGTGTCATCGCCAGCGATGAACTCGACCTGTGGGATGTCGGCGCGTGCCTGCAACGATTCGATCAGTTCGGCCAGCGCAGAAATCTTCAGGCCGATTTCCGGGATCACGGTATGGCACTGGGCCAGATCGGCGACGAAGCGCGGATCAGTCTCGCGGAAGCCCACCAGCGTCTTGTCTTTCTTGTTGACCCTGCGCACCGAAAAGCGCCCTTTGCGCCGGTAGCCCCAACTGGCATCGACCAGCGGCTGCAGCACCGATTGCGGACGCACGTGGCCGATCCGCTCCAGGTTCTCCAGCAGCACCCGTTGTTTGGCCAGGATCTGTTTTTCCTCGTCCAGGTGCTGCAGCACGCAACCGGCGCAGGTGCCGAAATGGGCGCAGCGCGGAGTGACCCGGTCGGCGGCCGCTTCCAGCACTTCCAGGGTGCGGGCCTCATCGAAATGGCGGTTCTTGGCGGTCTGCTCGACCAGCACCCGCTCGCCGGGCAGCGCGCCGGCCACGAACACCGCCTTGCCGGCCTGATCGGCCTGCTCGGACGGACGCCTTGCCACGCCGCGGCCGTCGTGGCTCAGGTCGGTGATGAGGACTTCAAACGGGGTTTTGTCGATGCGCGGGGAACGGGTACGGGCCACGTGGCGAAGGCTGCGGGTCGGAACAGGGGGCGCCATTGTCGCAGATGGCGCCGGTGGTCGGCTTGTTCAGGCGTGTTGAGGCGGCCGGCGCATGGCTACGCTACTATGCCGCCGACCTAAGGAAGGCGACTTGACCATGACGCACGCAGCGGATGCCAGGCCACATTTGCTATTGATTGAGGACGACCCCACCAGCCAGCGTTTCATGGCCACGGTGCTCGAGGCCATACCGGCGCGGGTCAGCATCGCCGGCAGCTATACCGAGGCGCTGTTGCAGGGGACTGGCCATGACCTGTGGCTGATCGACGTCAACCTGCCGGATGGCCGTGGTGACGAACTACTGGCCGCACTGCGCGTCAATGCCGCTGATACGCCAGCCATCGCCCATACCGCCGATGCCTCCGCCGACATGCGTGAACGGATGCTGGCGGCGGGCTTCAATGAGGTGCTGGTCAAGCCGATGGCGGCCACCCAGCTGCGCAACGCGGCGCGCCAGGCGTTGTTCGCCAGCTTCCGGCAGAGCGCGCCGGTCGAGGTGCCGGCGGCCCTGCCGAGCTCGCTTCCGGACTGGGATGACGACGCCGCATTGCGCGCACTCGGTGGCCAACTGGACAACCTCAAGGCGCTGCGCGGGTTGTTTCTTGGCGAACTTAGGGTTACCGCCGCTGCGGTCGAGCAGGCTGTCGCCGAGTCGAAAACCGGCGAGCCGGGCCCGGCCGCACGACCGCCGATGGCGTCTTCCAATGCCGCGGCCATGGCCGCCGGCAACCACACCGTCGCCGCCGATCAGCGGCTGCGCGATCATCTGCACCGGCTCAAGGCCAGTTGTGGCTATGTCGGCGCGGCGCGCCTGGCCGCGGCGGTCGAAGGCCTGCGCCAGCAGCCGGCTTCGGCCGAGGCACTGGCCGGCTTCCAGGACGCGGTGGCCAATCTGTTGAGCGCCTGAGTGGCCGCTGCCGCGACCCGGTTCACTGGCCGGGACCGGTTGCCACTGGCTTGAGGCGCCCGAGCTGGCCGAGCATTTCCCAGGATTTCAGACCGCGCGGGCCCAGGTGATGGGCCAGTACGCCACGCATCGGCAGGCGCAGGCTGGCGACATCGGCCGCGGATGGCTGCCGGTCGCCGGCCAGGGCCAGCAAGCCGGCACCGGTGGCAGCCTGCGACCGCTGGCCCTGGCCGCGGTCGCTGAGCAGACGGCGGGCGCCGTGCTCGGGGTCCAGCTGATAGCGGGCCGCCGGATCAATCGGCTCGCCGTCGCCATCGTGATCCCAGGCCAGCCCCATGCCGATGACATCCAGCAGATCGCGTTCAAAGCGGCGCAGGGTCCAGCCCAGGGCGGTATCGCTGGCCAGCCGCTGGCGGGTGTCGGCGTATGCGCGATAGAGCTCCGGACAGGCGTCGCCACGTGGCAGCAGGCGCAGGATCAACTCATGCAGGTAGAACGCCGCCAGCATCGCCTCGCCGTCCAGCCGCGGAGCAGCGTCGAGGGCCTCGGCGCTGGTCAATTGCGCCAGTTCGCCCTTGGCCACCGCGTGCAGGCGGATGTGTTGCAGCGGCTGCAACGCGGCGCGCAGCACATGCCGCCTGGGGCTCTGCACCCCGCGCGCGACCAGTCCGATGCGGCCATGCTCCTGACTCAATACTTCCAGCAACAGGCTGGTTTCGCGCCAGGGTCGCGCGTGCAGGACGAATGCCGTCTCGCCGACGATGCGCATGCTCAGGCTGGCTGGCGCCGGCCAGCGGTGAAGACAGCGGCCATCGCCAGGCGCAGGCGCACCCGGCTGCGGCTCAGGTCGGGGTCATTCGTAGCCAAAGGCTTTGAGCGCGGTTTCGTCATCCGACCAGCCCTCGCGCACGCGGACCCAGGTTTCCAGGAAGATCTTGCGATCGAACAGGCGCTCCATCTGCTGGCGCGCCTTGCTGCCGATGTCCTTCAGCCGGGCGCCGCCCTTGCCGATGACGATCGCCTTCTGGCTTTCGCGCTCGACCCAGATCACCGCACCGATACGCAACATCGCGCCATCTTCGGTGAAGTGCTCGATCTCGACCGTCGTCGCATAAGGCAGTTCCGCGCCGAGCTGGCGCATCAGCTGTTCGCGGATTAGCTCACCGGCGAGGAAGCGTTCGCTGCGATCGGTGATCTCGTCTTCGCCAAACATCGCCGGTGCTTGCGGCAGCTGGCGCAGCAGGTCCTTGACCAGCCCATCCAGGCCATTGCGCTTGAGCGCGGAAATCGGGTGCACGGCGGCGAATTCGCGGTTCTGGGTGATTTCGGCCAGGAACGGCAGCAGCGCCGATTTCTCGCGCAAACGATCAACCTTGTTGACCACCAGCACGACCGGGATGCCGGCATCGCTGAGCACGTTGTAGGCCAGCGTGTCTTCTTCGTCCCAGCGCCCGGCCTCGATCACCAGCAGGCCCACGTCCACGCCTTCCAGCGCGCCGCGCGCGGCCCGGTTCATCACCCGGCTCATCGCCGAGGCGGAAAACTTGCCCTGCTGGCGATGCAGGCCAGGGGTATCGACCAGCACGATCTGGCCCTGCGGGAAGGTGGCGATGCCCAGCAGGCGGTGGCGGGTGGTCTGCGGGCGGCTGGAAACAATGCTGATCTTGGCGCCGACCAATGCATTGGTCAGCGTCGATTTACCCACGTTGGGGCGGCCAATGACGGCGACGCTCCCCGCGCGATGGTCAGGTGTCTGGTTCAACGGTACGGCTCTCTAGGGTTACTTGCCCGGATTCAGGTCCAGGCGTTCGATGACGGCGGCGGCGGCGGCCTGCTCGGCGTTGCGGCGCGAGCTGCCTTCGCCGGAGCCGCTGAGCGAGGGGTCGCGGATGGTGCAGGTGACCGTGAATACTTTGGCATGATCGTCACCGCTTTCGGCGACCAGATCATAAACCGGCAGCGCCCGCTGGCGCGCCTGCAGCCATTCCTGCAGCCGGGTCTTGGGGTCTTTTTCCGGCTTGCCGACCGGCAGCGCCGCCAGCGCCGGCTCGAACCAGGGCAGCACCACCTCGCGGCAGCGCTGGAAGCCGACATCGTGGTAGATCGCCGCCACCACGGCTTCCAGCGCGTCGGCCAGGATCGAATCGCGGCGGTGGCCCCCGGATTTCATTTCCCCCGGCCCCATCGTCAGTCGCGCGCCCAGCTCCAGTTCACGGGCGATGCTGGCCAGCGATGCCTCGCGGACCAGCTCGGCCCGGGCGCGGGTCAGCGCGCCTTCGTCGGCCTTGGGCCAGCGGACGTACAGCGCCTCGGCGACCAGCAGGTTGACGATGCTGTCGCCGAGGAATTCCAGCCTTTCATTGTGCGGAACCCCGGCACTGCGATGGGTCAGGGCCTGCGCCAGCAGGTCCGGATTGGCAAATACATGGCCGATGCGATCCGCGGGCAAGCTTATTCCGCCGAACCCTGGCGGGTCAGGTCCTGGGTGGTGTCGAACTTGCCGACCACGTCCAGATTGCCGACCAGGTCACGACGGACCTCGTAGTTCACCCGCATCTGCCAGCCGTTGTCGATGCGCTCGAACTTGACGTCGGCCGGCTTCACGTTTTCCGAGTAGTTGATGTACAGGCGGCGGAAGAACAGATCCTGGATCTTGGCCGGGTCCATATCGCCCACGCCCGGCTCGCCGGACAGGCCCTTCATCGCCGAGCGCACGGCGTAGTACTCCTGGTACATCGGGAACAGCTTCATGGCGATGAATGCGGCAAAGCCCAGCACCGCCAACACCACCAGGAAGCTGGTCAAGGTAATTCCGCGTTGCTGCCTGCGATTCATTTCATTCCCCTTGGTAAGCATTGAAACCCCCTAAAACCGTTGTCCACACCGGCCCGGCGGGCCGGACCGATCACTGGATGCCATGGCCGATGCGCGAAGCATCGAAGCCATCCTTGCAGAACCAGCCTTCGCAATTCAACCAGATCAGGAACGCCTTGCCGCGCAGGTTTTCCTCCGGCAGGAAGTGGGTGGTCGGCCACAGCCGGCTGTCCTCACTGTTGTCACGGTTGTCACCCATCACGAAGTAGTGCCCGGCCGGGACCACCCATTCGCCTTCACCGGAAAACCGGTCCAGCGCTTCCAGCACCTTGTGCGGCCGTCCGGGCAGCTGCTCTTCCAGTTCGCTGGCCTGGTCCACGCCGTACGGCAGGCCGCGTCCGCTGTAGGTACCCAGGGTCTGGTAGGCCAGCGCCTGGCCATTGATGTAGACGGTATTGCCCTGGAAGGTGATGCGATCACCGGGCAGGCCGATGATGCGCTTGATCCAGTTGTTGTTGGGGTCGAACGGCGGCTTGAACACGACCACGTCGCCGCGCTTGGGCTCGCCCACCGCGATGAACTTCTGGTTGTTGATCGGCAGGCGCAGGCCGTAGGCGAACTTGTTGACCAGGATGAAATCACCGATCAGCAGGTTGGGCATCATCGAGCTGGACGGAATCTTGTACGGCTCGGCGACGAAGCTGCGCAGCACCAGCACCAGCGCCAGCACCGGGAAGAACGCGCGCGAGTAATCGACCAGTACCGGCTCTTCGTCCAGCAGGCCGTCACGGGCGGCACGACGCTTGGCGAAGAACAGCTTGTCGAGCAGCCAGATGACCCCTGTCAGCAGGGTCAGCACCACCAGGATTGTTTCAAACCAGACCATGGGAATTTCCTATAGAGCCGTAACCGGGAACCGGGCGCCGGGAGTCGGTTCGCACGCGTCCATGCAGGCAGCTTGTGCCCGGCATGGGATGGCGATGTTGAGCCCCGTTGTCCAGTCCAATTTGTCCAAACTTACTTGTTGTCCACCTGCAGCACGGCCAGGAAGGCTTCCTGTGGAATTTCCACCCGGCCTACCTGCTTCATGCGCTTCTTGCCTTCCTTCTGCTTTTCCAACAGCTTCTTCTTGCGCGTGATGTCGCCACCGTAGCACTTGGCCAGCACGTTCTTGCGCATCGCCTTGACCGTGCTGCGGGCGATGATCTGCGAGCCCACCGCGGCCTGGATGGCGACGTCGAACATCTGTCGCGGAATCAGTTCGCGCATCTTCTCGGTCAACTCGCGACCGCGGCGATCCGCGTACTGGCGATGCACGATCAACGACAACGCGTCGACCTTGTCACCGTTGATCAACGTATCCACGCGCACGAACGGGCCAGCCTCGAAACGCAGGAAGTGGTAGTCCAGCGAAGCATAGCCACGTGACACCGACTTGAGGCGGTCGAAGAAATCCAGCACTACTTCGGCCATTGGCAGCTCGTAGCTGATCTGCACCTGGCTGCCCATGTAGTTGATGCCGATCTGGCGGCCGCGCTTTTCCTCACACAGGGTGATGACGTTGCCGACATAGTCCGGCGGAGTCAGGATGTTGGCGCGGATGATCGGTTCGCGGATTTCGTCGATCAGGTTGCTTTGCGGCAGCTTGGCCGGGTTGTCCAGGCTGACCACTTCGCCGTCGGTCTTCAGCACTTCATAGACCACGGTCGGTGCGGTGCTGATCAGGTTGAGGTTGTATTCGCGCTCCAGGCGCTCCTGCACGATTTCCATGTGCAGCATGCCAAGGAAGCCGCAGCGGAAGCCGAAGCCCATCGCCTCCGAGCTTTCCGGCTCGAAGCGCAGCGCGGCATCGTTCAGGCGCAGCTTGTCGAGCGCTTCGCGCAGGTCCGGGTAATCCTCGGCATCGACCGGGAACAGGCCGGCGAACACTCGTGGCTGCATTTCCTGGAAACCGGGCAGCGGCTTGTCCGCCGGGTCGCCGGCCAGGGTCAGGGTGTCGCCGACCGGCGCGCCATGCACGTCCTTGATCGACGCATTGATCCAGCCCACCTCGCCGGCGCCGAGCTTCTTCAGCTCCTTGCGCTTGGGGGTGAACACGCCGACCTTGTCGACCTGATGGGTACGACCGGTCGACATCACCAGGATCTTGCTGCCGGGGCTGATTTCGCCCTGCATCACCCGCACCAGCGAAACCACGCCGAGATAGTTGTCGAACCAGGAATCGATGATCAAGGCCTGCAGCTTGTCGGTATCACGCGGGGTCGGCGGCGGAATCCGCTGGACGATGGCCTCCAGCACGTCGCCGACGTTGAGCCCGGTCTTGGCGCTGACCGCGACCGCGTCGGCGGCGTCGATGCCGATCACTGCTTCGATTTCACCCTTGGCACGCTCGATGTCGGCGGTCGGCAGGTCAATCTTGTTCAGCACCGGCACTACTTCCAGGCCCTGCTCGACGGCGGTGTAGCAGTTGGCGACCGATTGCGCTTCCACGCCCTGGGCGGCGTCGACCACCAGCAGCGCGCCTTCGCAGGCGGCCAGCGAACGGCTGACTTCGTAGCTGAAGTCGACATGGCCGGGGGTATCGATGAAGTTCAGCTGGTAGACCTGCCCATCCTTGGCGGTATACGGCAGCGACACCGACTGCGCCTTGATGGTGATGCCACGCTCGCGCTCGATCGGATTGGAATCCAGCACCTGCGCTTCCATCTCGCGCGCCTGCAGGCCGCCACAGAGCTGGATGATCCGATCGGCCAAGGTGGACTTGCCGTGATCGACATGGGCAATGATGGAGAAGTTGCGGATGTTCCGCATTGAATCAGAGGACATGATGGGGGCGGCGGCCACGGCCGTCGTCAGGATAACGGCCGATTATCGCATGGACGGCGCCCCGCCCTGTAGCCCCTGCAAAAAGAACCCGCCACGACAAGCCATGGCGGGTCCAAGCTGCAAAACGGGGAGCGCAGCGGTTCAGCGTTCGTCTGCTTCGACCGGCACCGCCAGGAAGCGGGTGATGCTGCCCTGCCGTACCAGCAGCATCACCGTGTCGCCGTCTTCGACATCGGCGACCTGGGCGTTGAAAGCGGCGACGCTGCCGACGGCTTCGCGGCCGACCTGCAGCACCACCATGCCGCGGCCGATGCCGGCGTCACGGGTGGCGCCATTGGTCACATTGGTGATCATCACGCCCTCGCCCGCCTTCAGGCCAAGGCGCTTGCGGCTGGCTGCGTCGAGTGCTTCGACGACGATGCCCAGCGCATTGCTGCCGCTGCTGATCGCCGGCTTGGCAGCCGGTCCCTGGCCGTCCTCGTCGGCTGCCAGTTGATCGGTTTCCAGCTCGGTCAGGGTCAGGGTGACGTCACGGGTCTTGCCGCCACTCCAGACGCCCAGCCTGACCTTGGAGCCTGGCGCCATCGAGCCGATGATCGGCGGCAGTTCGCTGGAATCGTTGATCGGACGACCGTCGACGGTCCGGATCACGTCACCCGGGCGCAAATCGGCCTTGCCGGCCGGACTGTCTTCCAGCACCTGGTTGACCAGCGCGCCATTGGCGTCAGGCAGGCCCAGGCCCTTGGCTTCCTCGGCACTCATCGCCTGCACGATCACGCCGAGCTGGCCACGGCTGACCCGACCATTCTTCTTCAGCTGATCGACCGCGCTCATCGCCAGATCAATCGGGATGGCGAAGCTGATGCCCATGTAGCCGCCGGACATCGAGAAAATCTGCGAGTTGATGCCGACCACTTCGCCGCGGGTGTTCAGCAGCGGACCGCCGGAGTTGCCCTGGTTGATGGCGACGTCGGTCTGGATGAAGGGCACATAGCGCTGTTCACCGTTGCCGGTGCGGCCGACCGCGCTGACGATGCCAGCGGTGACCGAATGGTCCAGTCCCAGCGGCGAACCGATGGCGACCACCCACTGCCCGGACTTGAGCAGCTTGGAATCGCCCAGGCGCACGGTCGGCAGCCCCTTGGCGTCGATCTTGAGCAGGGCCACGTCGTATTGCTCGTCGCTGCCGACCACCTTGGCGGTGAATTCGCGGCGATCCGGCAGCTTGACCTTGACCGTGTCGGCGCCGTCGATGACGTGGTGATTGGTCAGCACGTAACCGTCGGCGGAAATGACGAAACCGGAGCCGAGCGAGGTGCCGCGGCGTTGCTGGCGTGGATCGCCCTGGCCGTCGGGGAACTCAAAACCGGGCGGCAGCATGCGGCGGAAGATTTCCGGAATCGCATCGTCCTGGGCCGTCTGGGTGGAAGCGCTGCGCTTGCCGCCGATGGTGGCTTCGACATTGACCACCGCCGGGCCGACCTGTTCGACCAGACCGGTGAAATCCGGCAGCCCGGTTACCAGTTGCGGGGCGCTGGACTGGGCCACGGCGGGGACCGCTGCGGCGCTGCTGGCCGCCGGTGACGGCTGCTGGGCGCAGGCCACCAGCGAGGTGGCCGACATCAAAAGAACCAGCAGACGGGAGTGCACGTGGGAGTGCTCTTGGGATCTGGCGCGATGCTTCATCGAATGCATGCCTCGATTATGGTTTCAGTGGATGTTGTCCCGGCGCCCGCTGGGCACCGGGAGCTGGCCTTGCGGCCAGCGATGCTCAGTCGCCTGGCCCTTGCCCGCTGTCGGTATCGCTGCCAGCGGTGGCCTCGACCTGCGACAGGCGTGGTTCGAACGGATAGAAGGTGCGTGCGCCGCCATCGCTGTCGTAGGAGGCGGTAAACGCGCCGCCACTGCTCTGCGACAGGCTGGTACGCGGCCAGGGACGCGATTGCGGATCGGCCAGGTGGGCGCCGGCAAACGGCGACACCGGCAGGATCGAGGTCGGTGCGGCGACGGTAGCCGCCACCGCGCTGTCAGCCTGCATGCGCGGTGCCACGCTGGCGGCAGCGACCGCGGTCTGCGGCAGGTTGGCGCGGGCAGCGCGGCGCGCGGCCTGCTGGGTGCGGGTCGCACTGCCACGGTTGTTGCCATCCTGCCGGCGCGGCACGCTGGCGACGGCGACACTGGCGGCAGCGGCACCGGCCAGGGTGTCGGTCAGCGGATCACCGGCCGGGTCGGCCGGGACCGTGGGGGTGACTGGAGCCGCGTTGGCGGCATCGGCCACCGTGGTATCCACGCTGTCGGCCTGGGTGCTCTGGGCTGCCACCACCGGGCCAGCCGGCGCTATCTCCTGCGGCGGGTTGGATTGCCGGACCATCAACAGGGCAACCAGCGCGACCGATGCGGCCAGCGCACCACCGCCCCAGCGTGACAACCGTGAGTGGCGGGCCACGGCAGCCGGTGGCGCGGAGTCGCGCCTGTCGGCGGATTCGTCGGCAATGGCCTGCGCCACGCGCTCGGCGAAACCGGCCGGTGCCGGCGCCTGGGCCTGGCCACGCAGCGCGTCGCCACATAGATGCCAACGTTCCCAGCTGGCCAGCAATTCGCCATCGTGTTGCAGGCGTCGCAACAGGAACCGTGCCTGGTCAATGACCAGGTCACCGTCCATCAGCGCTGACAACTGCTGCTGATGATGGCTGTCGAGTTTGTCTGTTTGTGCAGTCATGGGCGGGTTCGCTCCCGGGTGGCACTAGGGGTATCAAGCAAGGGTTGCAACTGGCTGTCGATCGCTTCGCGGGCACGGAATATGCGCGAACGCACGGTACCGATCGGACAATCCATCTTCTGCGCGATTTCGTCGTAACTCAGACCATCCACTTCACGCAGGGTAATGGCGGTCCGCAATTCCTCCGGCAACGCTTGGACAGCTTTCATCACTGTTTGTTCCAGCTCCTGTCGCATCATTTCGCGTTCCGGTGTATCGGTATCGCGCAGGCGCACGCCGCTGTCGTACTGCTCCGCGTCCGCGGCATCGACGTCAGCCAGCGGCGGACGGCGGTTCTGCGCGACAAGATGGTTCTTGGCGGTGTTCACGGCGATACGGTGAAGCCATGTATAGAACTGGGCATCGCCGCGGAAGTTCCCCAACGCGCGGTAAGCGCGCAGGAATGCTTCCTGGGCCACATCCTGGCATTCGCTCCAGTCATGGATGTAGCGGCCGATCAGGGCGACGACACGATGCTGGTATTTGCGCACCAGCAGATCGAATGCCGCGCTCTCGCCACGCTGCACGCGCTTGACCAGATCCAGATCCAGTTCCGGGTTGGTTGACTCCTGTATGGTCTCTGCATCGGCCATGCCGGGCCGCACTCCTGTCCGCCCGTCATGACCGGGCACTGTGACCGCCTAAGCGGAAAAAAGTTCAGCGGCCTGGGCCGCCAGCCGAAATATCGAGAATTTAACCTGCAAGGCGAGACCATCCGCCCAGCTGCTCATCCTGACAGGGATATGAGGATTTGACGCCGGTTAAACAAGATCGGGATGATAGCGACCTTATCCATACGTGAACGGATGGTCTTCTGATGACCGCAAACTTTGATGGGCTGCGATTCAGCCATTGGCAAACCGAGCTGCGCGACGACGGCGTGGTGGTGCTGGCGTTCGATCGCCAGGACGCATCGGTCAATGCGTTCTCGCAGGATGTGCTGATCGAGCTGGACGACCTGCTGGAACGGCTGGCCATCGATCCGCCCAAGGGCGTGGTGATCCGTTCGGCCAAGGCCTCTGGCTTCATCGCCGGCGCCGACCTCAAGGAATTCCAGGAGTTCGACCGCAAGGGCACGGTCAACGATGCCATCCGCCGCGGCCAGGCAGTGTTCCAGAAACTGGCCGAGCTGCCCTGCCCGACGGTGTCGGCGATCCATGGCTTCTGCATGGGCGGTGGTACCGAGATATCGCTGGCCTGCCGCTATCGGGTCGCCAGCAATGATCCCTCGACCCGTATCGGCTTGCCGGAAACCAAGCTCGGCATCTTCCCCGGCTGGGGCGGCAGCGCGCGCCTGCCGTCGCTGGTCGGCGCACCGGCGGCGATGGACATGATGCTGACCGGCCGCACGCTGTCGGCGAGTGCCGCGCGTGGCATCGGCCTGGTCGACAAGGTGGTGGACAAGGCGGTGCTGATCGATTCGGCCGCCTCGCTGGCGCTGAAAGGCACCCAGCGCCCGTTCAAGCAGCGCCTGCTGGGCTGGGTCACCAACACCTGGCCTGCGCGCCAGCTGCTGGCGCCGCAGATGACCAAGCAGGTCGCGCGCAAGGCGCGCAAGGAACACTATCCGGCGCCTTACGCGCTGATCAATGTCTGGCAGCGCACCGGCGGCAGCAGCATCCAGGCGCGGCTGGACGCCGAGCGCAAGGCCGTGGTCAAGCTGGCCGGTACGCCGACCGCGCGCAATCTCATCCGGGTGTTCTTCCTGACCGAACGGCTCAAGGGCCTGGCCGGCAAGGATCACGGCATCGAGCATGTGCACGTGGTCGGTGCCGGGGTGATGGGCGGCGACATTGCCGCCTGGTCGGCCTACAAGGGCTTCAACGTCACCCTGCAGGACCGCGAGCAACGTTTCATCGATGGCGCCATCAGCCGGGCCGAGGAGCTGTTTGCCAAGCGGGTCAAGGACGACAGCAAGCGGCCCGCGGTTGCCGCACGCCTGAAAAGCGATCTGGCCGGGGCCGGCATCGCCAGCGCGGATCTGGTGATCGAGGCGATCATCGAGAACCCGGAAGCCAAGCGCGAGCTCTACCAGAGCGTCGAGCCGCAACTGAAGGCCGATGCATTGCTGACCAGCAATACCTCGTCGATACCTCTGGTGGAACTGCGCGAACATATCCAGCGCCCGGCGCAGTTTGCCGGCCTGCACTACTTCAATCCGGTCGCCCTGATGCCGCTGGTGGAGATCGTCCACCACGATCAGATGGCCGGGACCACCCAGAAGCGCCTGGCGGCATTCTGCAAGGCGCTGGACAAGTTGCCGGTGCCGGTCGCCGGCACGCCGGGGTTCCTGGTCAACCGGGTGTTGTTCCCGTACATGCTGGAAGCGGCGCACGCGTATGCCGAAGGGATTCCCGGCGCGGTCATCGACAAGGCGGCGGTCCGCTTCGGCATGCCGATGGGGCCGATTGAACTGATCGACACGGTCGGACTGGATGTCGCCGCCGGCGTCGGCAAGGAGCTGTCACCGTTCCTCGGCCTGACCCTGCCGGCGGCGCTGGGCAACGTCGAACAAGGCAAGCGCGGCAAGAAGGATGGCCAGGGCCTGTACAAGTGGGAAGCCGGCAAGCCGGTCAAGCCGGAAGTGGCCGAGGGCTACCAGGCGCCCAGCGATCTGGAGGATCGCCTGATCCTGCCGCTGCTCAACGAAGCGGTCGCCTGTCTCCATGATGGCGTGGTCGCCGACGCGGATCTGCTGGATGCCGGTGTGATCTTCGGTACCGGCTTCGCGCCGTTCCGCGGCGGTCCGATCCAGTACGTCAGGAGCGCGGGCCCGGACGCCCTGCTGGAAAAACTGAAGGCGCTGCAGGCGCGCCATGGTGATCGCTTCGCTCCGCGTCCAGGCTGGGACTCGCCGGCGCTGCGCTGAGCCGCCGCGCCATAGCGGGCAAGAAAAAAGCAGGCTGAGGCCTGCTTTTTTTTTCGCTGGATCAGCGCCCGCCGCAGCGCGGCGGATTGCAGCATCCCGGGTTACATGGTGTGCGTCGGCTTGTCCGCGCCGAGGGTGCCCGCCAGTTGGGTTTCGATGCGGTTCTTGACCGCTTCGCCTTCGGCACCTTCGGCAAACTGCACGCCGATGCCGGCGGTGCGATTGCCCTGCGCGCCGATTGGCGTCACCCATACGACCTTGCCAGCCACCGGCAGGCGTTCGCTGGAGTCAGGCAAAGTCAACAGCAGGAACACCTCGTCGCCCAGGAAATAGCGCTTCGGCGTGGGCACGAAGATGCCGCCCTGTTTCATGTACGGCATGTAGGCGTTGTACAACGCGGCCTTGTCCTTGACCGCCAACGAAAGGATGCCCTGACGACCTGCTGCTGCATTCATTCCAATCATTCCCCTTGTTTGCGTGCGCGGCCGCGGCTGGCGGTCCGGTCGGCCATGACCCAGCCAAGCAGCAGATCCGCCACCGCCAGATCCGCGCGGATGGTGGTCCGCAACAGGTCGCGGGTGCGGTTGGCCGCGTCGAACCATGCGCTGAGCTTGTTCAATCGCGACGGGTTGGTCAAGCCGGTTTCGCCGGCCCACGCCAGTACGATATCGGCGGCATGGCTCAAGCGTGCGTGAAGTTGCTCGTCGGCAGCCCAGCGCTGCGCGGTTTCGTTGGCGCCCATTTCGCCACGCTCGAGCTTCTGCAAGTCCTCGGCGACCTGCCGACGCAGGGCCAGGCCGTCATTCTGCAGCCAGTCCAGGGCGATCCCCGGATGGCCACGCGCGGCCTCGAGTGCTTCGCTGGCCAGCGCAGGTGCATGGCCCTGCGCCTGCAGCCAGGCCAGTGCTTCGGCGTGCGGCGGCAGCCGGAACTCCAGCTTCTGGCAACGACTGCGGATGGTCGCCGACAGCCGTGCCGGCTGCGCGCTGAGCAGCCACAGGTAGCGCCCCGGTGCCGGCTCTTCCAGCGTTTTCAGCAGGGCGTTGCTGGCAGCGTTGTTGATGGCATCGGCAGGATCGACGATGGCGACCTGGGCTTCGCCATATTGCGGCGTCAACGCAAGCTTCTGCGACAAGCCGCGGATCTGCTCGATCACGATCTCGCTGCGCAGGCGGGTGCCTTCCTTGTTCGGGATGAACGAGACCAGCTGCAGGTCCGGGTGAGTACCGGCGGCGATCAACTGCTGCGCGCGTGCGCGGTCGCCCCGGTCGCCCTTGGCCAGCACGTGCAGCGCCAGCCGCGCCACCACTTCCTGCTGGCCTAGCCCGGCCGGGCCGCAGACCAGCAACGCATGGCCCATGCGGCCGCTGTCCAGTGCCGCGACCGCGTGGTCGTAGGCGCGCTGCTGCCAGGGCGAGAACTCGTTCATGCCAGACCATCCAGCCAGTCGCCGAGCGCGCGCGTGACCGAAGCCGCGACCTCGGTCGGCGTCTGCGCGGCATCGATCAGCCGGAACCGCTGCGGCTCGGCGGCCGCCCGCTGGCGGAAACCCTCGCGCACGCGTTCGAAGAAATCATCCTGTTCGCGCTCGATCCGGTCCGGCCACAGGTCGCGGCCGACGGTACGCGCACGACCGGCGCGCACGTCCAGATCCAGCAACAGGGTCAGCCCCGGGCGCAGGCCCACTGCGCGGCGTTCCAGATCCTGGATCCAGTCGACGTCCAGTCCGCGGCCGTTGCCCTGGTAGGCATAGCTGGAATCGGTGAAGCGATCGCTGACCACGAATGCGCCGCGTTGCAGTGCCGGTCGGACCACCTGCTGCACGTGCTGGGCGCGTGCGGCGAACATCAGCAGTAATTCGGTTTCCGGCTGCAGGGTTTCTTCCTGTGGATGCAGCAGCAGTTCGCGGATGCGCTCGGCCAGCGGTGTACCACCGGGTTCGCGGGTCAGCACCACTTCGTGCCCACGTGCCTGCAGCTGTTCGCGGATGGCGGTGATCGCACTGGTCTTGCCGGCGCCCTCGCCACCTTCCAGGGTCACCAGACGTGGATGGGTCAACAGGGCCGCACTCATCGGCCGGGCTCGCTGCCGTCGGCCGGCTTGTCGCTATCGGCGTCGGCGTCCTGGGCCCCCTCGGCAGGGGCGGCGTCGAGCTGCGGCGCGGCGGCCCCGCCTGCCTGCTGCAAGGTCTGCCGGCGGGTACGCAGGTAGGTGCTGACCGCCGTGTTGTGCGCGGACAGGCTGTCGGAGAACACGTGCCGGCCACTGCCATCGCCGACGGCGACGAAGTACAGCGCCTTGCCGGGCTGTGGCCGCACCGCGGCCTGCAACGCATCGACGCCGGGCATCGCAATCGGCGTCGGTGGCAGGCCGAAGCGGGTATAGGTGTTGTAAGGCGTGTCGGTGACCAGATCGCGACGGCGGATGTTGCCGTCGTAGCCGCTGCCGATGCCGTAGATGACGGTCGGGTCGGTCTGCAGTTTCATGCCTTGTTCGAGCCGCCGGACGAACACGCCGGCGATGGCAGGCCGCTCACTGGCCAGGCCGGTTTCCTTCTCGATGATCGAGGCCAGCACCAATGCTTCGTCGGCGTTGACCAGGGGCAGGCCCGGCTGCCGTGCTTTCCACGCCGCTGCCAAGGCCTTCTGCATCGCCGCATGCGCGCGCTTGAGCACATCCAGGTCGCTGTCGCTGCTGGTGTATAGGTAAGTCTCTGGCAGGAACCGGCCTTCCGGATGCTCGCCGGCATGGCCCAGCGCCGTCATCAGGGCAGCATCGTCCATCTCCGCGCTCAGGTGCTTGAGCGGGCTGGCGCGGTTGATGGCGGCGCGCAGCTGACGGATGTTCCAGCCTTCGACGATGGTGAAGCGGTACTGGATGGTCTTGCCATTGCGCATCCGCAACAGCAGCTCACGCGGGCTGTCGTCTGGTTCCAGTGCGTACTCGCCGACCTTGAGCTTGCCGGCCGCATCCAGTTGCCGGCCCAGCAACAGCCATTCCAGATCCGAGCCCTGGCTGACGCCCTGGCCGCGCATGCGCGCGAGCATGCCGCGGAACGAGTCGCCCGGGGCGACCGTGACCCGGCTGTGCGGCGCCACCGTGGCCAGCGGGCCGCGGCTGAAGGCCGCGTAGCGGTGCCAGCCCCAGGCCGCCACGATCGCGACCACCAGCAGTACCAGCAGCGCTGCCATGAGCAGCGCGCGACAACCACGTTTACAGCCTGACGCCACGGAAAACCCTGGATGAGAGGAACAGTCGTGCAGGATACCTTGAGCACGCCGCCAGCGGCCACGGCCGCTTCATTCGGCACCCAGTGCGCGCAGCATGCCGCGGGCCTTGGCCCGGGTTTCATCCAGCTCCCTGTCGGCATCCGAATCGGCGACGATGCCAGCCCCGGTACGGAACCACAGCGCGCTGCCACCGTCATCGGCACGGCGCATCTGCAGCGTGCGGATCAGGATGTTCAGATCCATGTCGCCATCACGGTTTAGCCAGCCAAAGGCGCCGGTATAGGCACCGCGTGGCACCTGCTCCAGCTCGGCGATGATCTGCATGCAGCGGACCTTGGGACAGCCGGTGATGGTGCCGCCCGGGAACGTGGCGCGGATCACCTCGCCCGGCGTCGCATCGTCGCGCAAGCGGCCACGCACGTTGCTGACGATGTGGTGGACGTGGGCATAGCTTTCCACCGTCATCAGCTCGTCGACCTGCACGCTGCCGGCTTCGCAGACCCGGCCGAGGTCGTTGCGCTCCAGGTCGATCAGCATCACGTGTTCGGCGCGTTCCTTGGGGTGGCCGACCAGTTCGCGGATGCGTTCGCCGTCATCGTCGCCCTCGAAGCGTGGACGGGTGCCGGCGATGGGCCGGGTCTCGACCACCTCGCCGCGCACCGAGACCAGGCGCTCGGGCGAAGAACTCACCACCGCCCACGGCGATTGCGCGAACAGGCCGGCAAACGGCGCAGGATTGGCGCTGCGCAGGCGCTGGTACAGCAGCGCCGGCTCAAGTCCCTGCGGGAAACCAGCGCGCCAGCCGCGCGACAGATTGACCTGGAAGATGTCACCGGCACGCAGGTATTCGAGAATCCGGCCGATGCCGTCGATGAACTGCCGCGGCGGATCTTCTTCCAGGGTTGCCGGCGGTTGCCATGACGGCAGCGGCGGCAGATCGGCGGCGGCCAATGCGTCGGCCTGGATGGCATCCAGCCAATGGCCCTGCCCGGCTTCGGCCAGCGCGATGCAGGTGCCGCTGGCATGGTCACGCAGGATCGCCGCCGGGCAGCGCAACGCCAGCGCCACCGGACTGCCGTCATCGGCGCCGGGCAGGCTCAGGATCGGTTCGACCTGGGCGGCCAGTTCGTAATTGAGCAACAGCGCCCAGCCGCCGCGGAACGGCCAGCGCGGCTCTTCCTTCGGCAACCGCAGCGACTGCCAGCGTGCATCCAGCAATGACAGGAAATCGCCTGTCTCGGCAATGCCGTCGAGCGAACGGGTGATCCCATCGGTGGACAACTGCAGGCCGTCGCCGTCGGCCAGCAGCAGCATGTCCCAGCGGCCCTGGGCGGTACCGGAGGCGGCTGATTCCAGCAACACCGGATAACGTGTCGGGGCCAGCCGATGCAATGCCAGCAGATCGGTTGAATCGTGCAGTGCGCGGGTTTCGATCATGTTCGCCAGCCCGGCACGGGCCGGGGATCAATGACTTTGCGAGGAGCGCCAGCAGACAACAGGGCTGGTAGCCGGGGAACAGATCCATCCACAGGCTGTCGCCAACGTCCACTGGCAAGGCAGCGCGGCGGTCGCGCGTGGCTGGTGCATGGTCCGATGACCATGCACCACGTCGCGATCAGATGCGCTTGAACACCAGCGTGCCGTTGGTTCCGCCGAAGCCGAAGCCGTTCGACATCACCACGTCGACCTTGGCTTCGCGGGCGACGTTGGGCACGTAATCCAGATCGCAGCCTTCACCCGGTTCATCCAGGTTGATGGTCGGCGGGATGATGCCGTGGTGCAGCGCCAGCACCGAGAAGATCGCCTCCACGCCACCGGCGGCACCCAGCAGATGGCCGGTCATCGACTTGGTCGAGCTGACCATGGTCTTATAGGCGTGATCGCCCAGCACCCGCTTCATCGCCAGGGTTTCGGCCAGGTCGCCGAGCGGGGTCGAGGTGCCGTGCGCGTTGAGGTACTGGATCTGTTGCGGGTTGACGCCGGCGTCTTTCATCGCCGAGGCCATGCAGCGGGCCGGGCCTTCACCGTTCTCGCTGGGTGCGGTCATGTGGTACGCGTCGGAGCTGGCACCGAAGCCGGCCAGCTCGCAGTAGATGCGTGCGCCACGGGCCTTGGCGTGTTCGTATTCCTCGAGCACCAGGATGCCGGCGCCATCGCCGAGCACGAAACCGTCGCGGTCCTTGTCCCACGGACGCGAGGCGCGCTGCGGATCGTCGTTGCGGGTCGACATCGCCTTCATCGCGCAGAAGCCGGCCACCGAGCTCGGCGACGAGCCGCGTTCGGCACCGCCGGCGACCATCACGTCGGCATCGCCGTACTGGATCATGCGCATGGCCATGCCGATTGAATGGTTGGAGGTGGCGCAGGCCGACACCGCCGAGAAATTGGGGCCTTTCAGGCCTTTCATGATGCTCAGCTGGCCGGGCAGCATGTTGATGATGGTGCTGGGGATGTAGAACGGCGACACCTTGCGCGGGCCGCCTTCGGCCAGCTTGATCGACTGCTCCTCGATACCGAGGATGCCGCCGATGCCGGCACCGATCAGCGCACCAACGCGCTCGGCGTTGGCTTCGGTGACTTCCAGGCCGGAATCGTCCATCGCCATCAGCGAGGCGGCGATGCCGTAATGAATGAACGAGTCCATCTTCTTGGCGTCTTTCGGCGACACGAAGGTGGTGGGATCGAAATCGCGAATCTCGCCCGCGATGCGGGTGGTATAGGCCGAAGCATCGAAATGGGTGATCGGGCCAAGACCGGAGCGGCCATTGACGATGCCATCCCAGCTGCTGGCCAGATCATTGCCCAGCGGCGACAACATGCCCATGCCGGTGACAACAACGCGACGCTGGCTCATATGCAATTCCTCATCAAAAAAACACCCTACGCGGGCGCATGTATCTCTGGATACGCGCGGGGCCGCATGCGCGGCCCCGACACGGAACAGCAGAACCTGTCGATCAGGCCTTGACGTGCGCCTTGACGTAGTCGATGGCCTGCTGCACCGAGGTGATCTTCTCGGCTTCTTCGTCCGGGATTTCGCACTCGAACTCTTCTTCCAGTGCCATCACCAGTTCAACGGTGTCGAGCGAGTCGGCGCCGAGGTCATCGACGAACGATGCGCTGGTGGTGACTTCATCTTCTTTGACGCCAAGCTGTTCAACAACGATTTTCTTGACGCGTTCTTCAATAGTGCTCATGGATTTCGCTCCAGACGGAGATTGGTAAACAAGGGATAGTTTAGTGGAAAGCGGCGATGACGGGCAGGCCCGCGCAATCACCAGTGAATCAAATACTTACGCCACATACAAGCCTCACGGCATGTACATGCCGCCATTCACATGCAGGGTTTCGCCGGTGATGTAGCTGGCACAGGGGCCGGCGAGGAAGGCCACGGCGTTGGCAATGTCGGCCGGATCGCCCAGTCGCGCCAGCGCGATCTGCTGGATCAGCGCGGTGCGCGATTCCTCCGGCAGCGACTTGGTCATGTCGGTGTCGATGAAGCCGGGCGCGACCACGTTGACGGTCACCCCGCGGCTGCCGATTTCCTTGGCCAGCGATTTCGAGAACGCGATGATGCCGGCCTTGGCCGCCGCGTAGTTGGCCTGGCCAGGGTTGCCGGTCAGGCCAATGACCGAAGCGATGTTGATGATGCGGCCCTTGCGTGCCTTCATCATCCCGCGCATCACCGCCTTGGAGGTGCGGTAGACGCTGGTCAGGTTGGTGTCGATGATCGCCTGCCAGTCTTCTTCCTTCATCCGCATCAACAGGTTGTCACGGGTGATGCCGGCGTTGTTGACCAGGATGCTGATGGCGCCGATGTCCTTGCCGACCGCATCGATCAGCGCTTCGACCGCGGCGGCGTCGGTGACGTCGAGTGCACGGCCATGGCCGCCATGTGCCGCCAGCCGATCCGCGATCGCCTGGGCGCCGCTTTCGCTGGTGGCGGTGCCGATGACGGTCGCGCCCTGCTCTGCCAGTTGATCGGCAATGGCCGCGCCGATGCCGCGGCTGGCGCCGGTGACCAGCGCGACTTCGCCCTGTAAAGGCTTGTTCATCCGTATTTCCTTGTTTGCTTATGGCAAAAAACCGATGCCCGGGGACGTCGCGCCTGCCGGCGCGGCCAGTACCGGGATATCAGTGTACCCACTGTTCCAGTGCCGCCGAATAATCCGCCGGCGTTGCCAGCGAGGCGGCCGGCAATGATTTGTCGATACGCTTGATCAAGCCGCTCAGCACTTTGCCCGGGCCGCATTCCAGTACTTGGCTGACGCCCATCGCCGCCAGTGCCTGCACGCAGCCGGTCCACTGCACCGGCAGGTAAAGCTGCCGCACCAGCGCGTCACGGATCGCATCCACGCCCTGGTGGACGCGCGCGTCGACGTTCTGCACCACTGGCAATGCCGCTTCCGGCATCTGCCAGCTCACCGATTGCATGGCGTCGGCCAGGCGATCGGCGGCGTCACGCATCAGCGGGGTGTGCGAAGGCACGCTGACCGCCAGTTTGACCACCTTGCGCACGCCACGCTCGCCAAGCAGCGCAATCGCGCGATCAACGGCCGCACTGTGACCGCCGATGACGATCTGGCCCGGCGAGTTGAAATTGGCCGGCACCACCACCTGCTCATCCGACGCCTGCTGGCAGATTTCCAGTACCAGCGCGTCCTCGGCGCCGAGCACCGCGGCCATCGAGCCGACGCCTTCCGGCGCGGCTTGTTGCATCAGCTGGCCACGCGTGCGGACCAGGCGCGCCGCGTCATGCAGGCTGATGACGCCAGCCGCGACCAGGGCGCTGTATTCGCCCAGGCTATGGCCGGCCAATACCAATGGCCGCTGGCCACGCTGGCTGTTCCACAAACGCCAGACGGCGACGCTGGCCGCCAGCAGCGCAGGCTGGGTGTATTCGGTGCGATTGAGGGTTTCTTCCGGTCCGTCCTGTGACAGCGTCCACAGATCCACGTCGGCACCGGCGGAGGCTTCGGCGAAGGTCTCACCGATGATCGGATGCGCCTGCGCAAGCTCGGCCAGCATTCCCAGCGATTGGGAACCCTGTCCGGGGAATACGAAAGCCAATTGGGTATCAGTCACTCAGGACCCCTTCAAAAAGCGAGCGGGGATGATACGGGCGAAAGCGCCAGTTTGTCTGTACGACGGCGTATGTCGCAACGCGGACGCGACGCGCCGACGCGGATGCGCTGCCCGCATTCAATGGCGACCGCGTGCGCTGTGCGCCGCTGCGTCAGAACCAGAAGCTCATGCCCAGGAACGGGCCGGCGGTATCCATCTCATAGGCGAACTTGGCACTGTCGTAGTCCTGCGACAGGTAGCGATAACCGAACTCCACCTGGGTGGTGTGCGAGATCACGTACTCGATGCCGGCCATCGCCTGCCATGACGAATCATCACCGCCCAGGCCAACGTCGACGTAGCCATTGGCGGCCCACTTGTCATTGAAGCGATGCACGCCGCGCAGGCCGACGATGGCATCGACCCAGTCATCGCTGCCCTTGACCCGCACGCCATCGGGATAAGTGGTGCTGCTTGGCAGCTTCAGCTCGCTCTCGACTTCGCTATAGCGCGCGCCGCCGAGCACATCGACATGGCCGCTGGCGCTTTCAGCGACGCGATAGGCGACGGCAAGATGGAAGATGGTGTTCTTGATAGAGGCATCGACCCGGCCCAGGTCGTTCTGCAGCGGCTGGGTCTTTTCGCCCAGATTGACGTAGAACACGTCACCGACGATGCCCCAAGGGCCACGGCGTGCTTCCAGCGCGGTCATGAAGCCCATGTCCAGGACCTCGGTGATGTCGCTGAAAGACGCATCGACCCGGGTTTCACTGGCGCCGCCGACGCGGCTGGTACCGTCAAGCCCGGCCGCCCACAGGTTGGGGGCGATGCGGAACTGCCACTGGTCCGACGAAGCCCCCGGCGCGTCCGTGCTGGATTGCGCCCAGGCGAATGCCGGCAGGAGGGACAGCAACAGCGCGGCATTGGCCGCGAACCGGATGGCTTTCATTCTGGAGCTCCTTGCATGGGGAATGTGGCGCCCGCTGGCGCGCGCGTGGAATCTACCACAGGCCGAATCGCAGCGACGTCAACACAATCCCCGTAGAGCGGAGCTTGCTCCGCTGCATAGGCAACAGCGGAGCAAGCTCCGCTCTACAGGAACGCAAAATGGCTGGCTCCCGAGCGATAGCGGAGCAAGCTCCGCTCTACGGGAACGCCAAATGATTAGTAGCGCAGCAGCGCCGAGCCCCAGGTGAAGCCGCCGCCGAAGGCCTCCAGCAGCAGTAACTGGCCGCGCTCGACCCGTCCGGAGCGGACCGCTTCGTCCAGGGCCAGCGGTACCGACGCGGCCGAGGTGTTGCCGTGGCGGTTGACGGTTACTACTACCTGATCCATCGACATGTCCAGGCGCTTGGCGGTGGCTTCGATGATGCGCAGGTTGGCCTGGTGCGGGATCAGCCAGTCCAGGTCATGCTTGCCCAGACCGTTGGCTTCCAGGGTTTCGTCAACGACCGAGTCCAACGCCTTGACGGCGTACTTGAACACGTCGTTGCCCTTCATCTGGATGCTGCTGCCGCTGTTGTACTGGTCATGCTGGAAACCGGCCGATACCCCGACCGGGTTCCACAGCAGTTCTTTCTTGCTGCCATCGGCATGCAGGTGGGTGCTGAGGATGCCGGTCTGGTCGTCGGCCTTCAGCACCACCGCGCCGGCGCCATCGCCAAACAGCACGCAGGTGGTGCGCTCGGTCCAGTCGACGATCCGGCTCAGGGTCTCGGCACCGACCACCAGCACATGCCTGGCGTCGCCGCTACGGATGAATTTGTCGGCCACGCTGAGGGCGTAGACAAACCCGGAACAGGCCGCGTTGACGTCCATCGCCGCGCAGCCATTGGCACCCAACCGCGCCTGCAGCAGGCAGGCGGTGGACGGGAAAATCAAATCCGGGGTGGTGGTGCCGACCACGATCATGTCGAGGTCGGCGGCGCCGATGCCGGCCGCTTCCATGGCGCGCAGGGCGGCCTGGTAGGCCAGATCGCTGGTGGTCTGGCCATCAGCGGCGATGTGCCTTTCTTCGATACCGGTACGGGTGCGGATCCACTCGTCACTGGTATCGACCATCTTGCTGAGGTCGTCGTTGGTCAGGACTTTCTCGGGCAGATAACTGCCCGTGCCGGCGATGCGCGAATAAATGCGCCCGTTAGACCGAGTTTGACTCATGTCCTCTCCCGTTGCTGGCCCGCAACGGGCCCTGATTTCCACCCAGCAAGACGAGCGCTGGCGTGCCATGGTGGCACGCCGGCAACATCAATCTTCGTCGGCGACCGACGTCTTGGTCGCGATGACCTTCTTGCCACGGTAGTAACCGTCGGCGGTCACGTGGTGACGCACGTGGATTTCGCCACTGGTCGGGTCGGTGGACAGCTGCTTGGCGCTCAGGGCGTCATGCGAACGACGCTGACCGCGGCGGGACGGGGTGACTCGGGATTTCTGCACAGCCATGGGATTGCTCCAGCTCTAAACTTGTAATGAATCGTCAGATTCGTGTTGCCAGACCGCCGAAGCGGCTAGTTCTTTTTCAGCGAGGCCAGCGCCGCGAACGGGTTGGCTTTTGCCAGTTCTTCTTCCTGTGCCGGCCAGTCGCGATCCACTGCGTCCGAATCGGGGGACAGCGGCAGCGCCGGTACCGCCAGGACCAGTTCGTCCTCGACGATGTCAGCGGTATGCAGCATGCCGTCCTCGGGCACCAGCAATGCCTCGTAATCCGGTGGCAACGCCGCCTCATCGGCTTCGTCGTTCACCAGTCCCAGGCGCTGCACGATACTCACCGGCAACAGGAAACGCTCCAGGCTGCGCTGGCAAACCAGCGGCAACGCGGCATCGATTCGCAATTCCACGTACGGCACCTGCAACGAATCGCGATCGAACTCGATCGCAAAACGCGCTTCGCCTTCGGTATCAACCAAAAGCCCCTGCAGACGCTTCATGGACGACAGCGGCAGGCGGCCTTCAAAACTGCGCCTGGCCGCGACCATGCGCCAAGCATCCAACATCTCGGGCGTATTCGCGGACATAAGCCGCAGAATGTTAAGGATTGCCGCCGCAAGTGTCAAACACCTTCACGCCGGTCGCCACCCTTGCCCGACCCGCCCCGGCCCGGTCAGACTGGAGTCCCCCGCCCCGGCCAAGGAACGCCATTATGCCGCTTTTACTTGCTTCCACCTCCCGTTACCGGCGCGAACTGCTGGAACGGCTGCGGCTGCCGTTCCGGGTCGCCCGTCCGGAAGTAGATGAATCGCCGCTGGCTGGCGAGACACCGGCGGCGCTGGCCACCCGGCTGGCGCAGGCCAAGGCCGCGGCAATCGCCGCCAGCCAGCCCGGTCATTTCGTGATCGGTTCGGACCAGACCGCGGAGCTGAACGGCGCAGTCATCGGCAAGCCCGGCCAGCGTGAAGCCGCGGTCGCCCAGTTGAGCGCGATGTCGGGACAGCAGGTGGTGTTCCACACCGCCGTCTGCCTGCTCCACCAGGATCAGTCCTGGGCGGCGCTCGACACCACGGTCGTCCGCTTCCGCAGGTTGACCGGCGATGAGATCGAACGCTACATCGACGCCGAGCTGCCCCTGGACTGTGCCGGCAGCTTCAAATGCGAAGGGCTGGGCATCAGCTTGTTCGAGGCGATCGATTCGCACGATCCCACCGCCCTGATCGGGCTGCCGCTGATCGCCCTGTGCCGGATGCTGCGCGAAGCAGGTTTCAACGTACCGTGAACGCTCCCGTCATCCGCAACCTCGGTTCACGGCGGCGACAGCACTAGGGCTCGACGATCAGGCGTTGCTCGTTCCAGTCCTCGACCGAACCATCGGCGCCGTGCAGGCGCAGGCCCAGCCAGTTGACGCCTGGTTTCAGCTTGTCGGCGGGTAGCTGGCCGCTGAAACCAATCGATGGCTGATGGGGATCGCGTGAGCGCCGTTGCAGGAAGTCCTGCAACGTACTTTGCGCATTGATGCCGTACGTGATCGTACCGGCGCTGTTGCCATTCAACAGGATTTCCACCTTGTCGATGCCGGCCCCGTCCTTGGCCGCCCAGCCGTTGACCCGGAGCGTTGGCGAGCCGCCCTCACGTTGCAATGCATGATCCATGTAGGCCACCGCCGGGGTGATGCAGGCACCGTCATCGCCGGCAGCCGGGGTGCGCTCGGCCGCCGGCGTGTAGGACAGCAGCAGGAAACGGCTGGACCCGTGGTCGACATCGACCGTGCGCAGCAACTTCAGCGTGCCGAGCGTCTGGCACAGCTGCTGGTAGTAAGGCAGCAGCTGACGCAGCTTCACTTCGTCCGGGCCCAGCACGATCAGGGCCGGGGTGGCGGGGGCCGAGCTGACATGCAGCTTCCACAAATCCAGCTGCGGTGCGCGGCCATGCTTGTGGTTGAGTGGATGGTCCAGCACCGGGATGTCGGCATCGTCGAGCATGAATCCCAGCTCGGCACCGATCTTGAAACTGCCGGCAATCAGCTTGCTGTCAGGACCCAGTCTGGCCTGCTCCGCACGCACCGCCGCTGCCAACTGCTCCCAGCCGGCAAAGTTGTATGGATAGTATTTGCTGCCGGACAGATGTTCGCGCGCGCTGGAGCTGGCCGTCATGGCGTAGAAGCCGAGGGCCAGGACCAGGCCGACGGCGGCCATCGTCCACGCCGCGATCCGCCAGCCCCTGTGCCATTGCTGCAGCAGCAGAGGCAGCGCCACGATCAGGGCCAGGTAACCGGGCAAGGTCCAGTGGAAGCTGACCCGCTCGACGTCGGCGAAGAAGCCGAGCACGAAGAAGCCCACGGTCGAGACCCCGCCAAGGATGCCGAAGTAGCGCCACTGCGCCGGCATCTGGCTGTTGCGATCGAAGGCGCGCATGAACACCTGCACCAGCGCCACGAAAAGCAGCGGCGTGACCAGCAGCGCCTGCACCAGCACGAACCACGCGCCACTGGCCTGGAATGACCACGGATGGCGGTCGACCAGTTGGAAGCGCAACCCGGCGTCGGCGTATTCCAGATTCCAGGCCACCAGCGGTGCCCAGGCAACGATGCCGACCGCCAGCGCGACCCACACCCGTGCATCGGCCAGCAACCGGCGCCCTTCCGGCAACAGCAACAGCGCGATCAGGCCGACCCCGATGACCCCGACGAAGCGGTAATGACTGAGCGCGCCGATCGCCAGCCCCAATGCCAGTTCCGCGGCCGAGCTGGCATCCACGCTGCGCAGCAGGCGGGCGCCGGCATCCAGGCACAACACCGTCGCGAATGCCATTGGCACGTCCGGCAATGCCAGGATGCCCAGCGTGCCCGACAGCGGCATCACCAGCACCACGGTGCCGGCCTGCCAGCCGATCGCTTCGCCAAACCAGCGCGCGCTGATGTGGGCGATGAGCCACGGCAGCAACGCCGCCATCAGCAGGAATGGCAGCCGCACCGACAGCACGTGCGGGCCGAACATCTCCACCCCCAGCCGAATCAGCCACGCAGTCAGCCCCGGCAGATCCGAGTAGGCAGCGGCCAGATGCTGGCCCTCCTGCCAGTAGAAAGCCTCGTCCACGAACAGTGGCAACCGCGCCGCGATGATGACCTTGATCACCGTTACCGCGATCCAGAGTGCTAGGAAAACCTGTTTGCCACGTGGTGGTGCCTGCATGCCGCTACACTTCCTCACAATTACGAGATTGCCCGAGAGCCATGTCAGCCATCCCCAGCGCGCGCCCTATGCTATCCGAAGCCCTGCAAAACGCATTGAAGAATGCCCAACAGCAAGTCAACGGATTGTTGCTGGGCAAGACCCATGAGGTGCGGCTGGCGTTCGTGGCGCTGCTGTCCGACGGCCATCTGCTGATCGAGGACCTGCCCGGGCTGGGCAAGACCACACTGGCGCATGCCCTGGCGGCGACGCTGGGACTGCGGTTCCAGCGGGTCCAGTTCACCTCCGACCTGTTGCCGGCCGATGTCCTGGGCGTGTCGGTGTATGACGCGCAATCGCGGCAGTTCCAGTTCCACCCGGGTCCGGTCTTCACCGACGTGCTGTTGGCCGACGAGATCAACCGCGCCCCTCCGCGTACCCAGAGCGCTTTGCTTGAAGCCATGGCCGAGCATCAGGTGACCCTGGACGGGGTGACCCACCCGCTTTCGGAACCGTTCTTCGTCATCGCCACCCAGAATCCGGTCGATCTGTCCGGGACCTACCCGCTGCCGGATTCGCAGTTGGATCGGTTCCTGTTGCGGCTCAACCTGGGCTACCCGAATGCCGATGCCGAACGCGCGTTGCTGGCCGGCAGCGACCGTCGCCAGCTGATCTCGCAGACCGCGGCGTTGCTGTCGGCCGATGACGTGCTGGCATTGCGCGCGGCGGTCGACCGGGTGCATGCCAGCGAAGCATTGATCCACTACGTGCAGGCATTGCTGGCACGCAGCCGCCAGCACCCCGGCGTGCGGGTGGGCCTGTCGCCACGGGCCGGCATCGCCCTGCTGCGCGCGGCGCGTGCCTACGCATTGTTGCTGGGGCGCAACCACGTCATCCCCGAAGACATCCAGGCCCTGTTCCCGGCGGTGGCCGCGCACCGGCTGAGCGCCGAGGCCGAGTCGGCCTCGACCGCTTCGCTGGCCAAGTCGATCCTGCTCGCGGTACCGGTCGATTGAAAGCGCTGGCCGAAGTGTTTCAGCCATGGCAACGCCGGTTGTCGCTGCTGGCCAGGCCGCGACACCCGGAAGCGCTGCCGGCGATACTGGATCGCAAGCGGATCTACGTGTTGCCGACCCGCTTTGGCCTGTTCTACGGCGTGCTGGTCTTCACCATGGCGTTGGGGGCCTTGAACTACAACAACAACCCGGCATTGCTGCTGGCGCTGTTGCTGGCCGCGACCGGCCTGGCCAGCCTGATAAGCGCCCATCTGCAGCTATCGGGCCTGCGTATCGAAGCCATATCCGCCGACCCGGTCGCTGCCGGCAAACCACTGCACCTGCAACTGGCGCTGTCGCACCGCGATCAGCGCCCGCGCCGCGGTCTGCAATTGATCTGCCTGGACGCACGCGGCAGTGCCAACATCGATGCGCAGGAGCCGGCGGTGGCCGCGCTGGTAGTGCCCACCCATCATCGCGGCTGGCTGGATCTGGACCGCATCCGCATCGCCACCACCCAGCCGTTGGGGCTGGCGCTGGCATGGGCGTGGATCTGGCCGGACCTGCCGGCGCTGGTGTACCCGGCGCCGGAAACCCACGGGCCACCGTTGCCACAGGCCCACGGTGACGGCGTCCGCGCACGCCGGCATCCGGCCGGCGACGACGTCCACCAGTTGCGTGCCTACCGCGCCGGCGATGCGCGCCGTGCCATCGCCTGGAAACCATCGGCCCGGCGTGACCAGCTGATGGTGCGCGAATACGAACAGTCATCCAGCAAGGATCTGGAGCTGGGCTGGGCCGACACCCGCGGCCTGGCCGGCGAGGCACGCATCCAGCGGTTGGCCTGGTGGGTGGACCTGGCCGAACGCCAGGGCCATCGCTATCGCCTCAGCCTGCCGGGCCATCCGCCGATGCAGGCCGGCCAGGGTGATGCGCACCGGCACGCCTGCCTGCGCGCCCTCGCCCTGATGCCGCACGCCGATGGCTGAATCTTCGCCGCCTACGCTGTCCGCGCGCAGCCGCTTGTGGGCAATGCTCACCAATGCGTTGTGCCTGCTGTGCCTGTTGTTGCAGCTGCCACCGCTGCTGGCGATGGGCATCGGCATCGCAACGCTGCTGGTGATGATGCTGTCATGGCGACAGCGCATGCCCGCCCTGCTGCGAGTGCTGCTGGCGCTGGCGATGCTGGCGGCGGTGTTCATGCTGATGGGCCGGCACTTCGGCCGCGACACCGGCTGCGCTTTGCTGGCGGCCATGTTGGCGATCAAACCAGCCGAAACCCATTCCCTGCGTGATGCGCGCAGCCTGGTCGGCTTCAGCCTGTTCGCACCCTTCGCTGCGTTCCTGCTGGATCAAGGTCCGCTGAGCATGGCGTTGGGCCTGCTCGGCACCGTGGCCGGCCTGCTGACACTGGCGCAGCTGGCCGACAACGAAGCCGACGCCGCAAACAAGCCACAGTTGACCAACCTGTCGATGCGCCAGCGCCTGCTCGCCATCGGCAGGCTGGTGCTGATCGGGCTGCCGCTGATGCTGTCCGCATTCTGGTTTTTCCCGCGCTTTGCCAGCCCGCTTTGGGGCGTGCCCGAACGCGCATTGGCGCGTCTTGGCCTGTCCGATGAAATGTCGCCGGGTGGTTGGCTTGACCTGATGTCCGATGACAGCCCGGCGTTGCGCGTGCAGTTCTTCGGCGCCGTGCCCGCTCCTGCGCAGCGTTACTGGCGTGGACCGGTACTGTGGGATTTCGATGGCCGCAGCTGGACCCGGCCACGTTGGACCCAGGCATTGCCCGCGGCGGCCACATCGCCCGGAAGCGTGCACTGGGACTACCAGATCGAGATGGAACCCACCGAGCGCCGGCAACTGGTCGCCCTGGATCTACCCGACGCCGCGCCAGCAGGCAGCACCCTGGGCCGTGACCACGGTCTGTATGCCGCGCAGCCGCTGACCTCGCTGACCCGTTGGCGCATGCAGTCGTCGCCACCGCGCACGTTCGAACCGGAGCTGCCGCCCAGCTGGCGCCGTCGCGCACTGGCATTGCCCGACGGTTTCAACCCGCGCACCCATGCCCTGGCCCGCCAATGGCGCGCCGAACTCGGCGACGACGACGACGCGATCGTCAAACGCGCGCTCGAGATGATTACCGGCTCGTTTGCCTACACCCTGACCACGCCACTGCCGGGACGGCATGCAGTGGATGAATTCCTGTTCGACCAGAAGCAGGGCTACTGCGAACATTTCAGCTCGGCGTTCGTGGTGCTGATGCGTGCTGCCGGTATTCCGGCGCGGGTGGTCACCGGTTACGCCGGCGGCTACCGCAATCCATTTGGTGACTACTGGATCGTGCGCCAGCAGGATGCCCACGCCTGGGCCGAAGTCTGGTTGCCGCAACGCGGCTGGGTCCGCGTGGACCCTACCGCCGCGGTCGCGCCGGAACGGATTTACGACACGCTCGACGATCGCGCCGATGTCGCCGCCGGTGGCCTCGGCGGGATCCCGCGGATGGGGGATGTCGGCGACTGGCTGCGCCGAGGCTGGAACGACCTGGTACTGGGGTTCGATGCCAGCCGCCAGCAACGCATGTTGACCGGCCTGGGCCTTCCACGGTTGCATGGACGCTCGCTGGCGCTGCTGTTCGCCGTGCTGGCGCTGGCAGCGCTGGGCGGCATGGCCTTTTGGCTGGCCCGCGGCGAGCGTGAACGCGACCCGTTGCTGCGTGCCTGGCACCGGATGAATGCGCGCTACGCCCGCCTGGGCCTGGCCCGCGAGCCCCACGAACCTGCATTGGCATGGGCCGAACGGATCGGCAAAGCGCGGCCAGCAGAGGCAAAGTTAGTAGCATTACTCAGCCAGCGTTTCAGCGAACTCCGCTACGCTGCCGAGGTGGGGGATCGGTCCGCGTTGATCGCGGATCTGCACCGCCATCGCCCCCGGAACCATGGAGAACAGTCATGAAGTTTCGCTTTTTGATGCTCGCCGCCTCCGCTGCGCTGCTGGGTGCGTGTGCCAGCGCGCCGCAGCCGCTGCAAGGCACGTTTGCTCCGATCACCGCGCGCGAAGCGGTCGTCGGCGCCCAGGTCGGCTCCCAGGTCCGCTGGGGTGGCCGGATCATCCAGACCACGCCCGGCCCGCAGCAGACCTGCTTCCAGCTGGTGTCGCGCCCGCTCGGCAGCACTGGCCGCCCGCTCAGTTCCTCGCCGGATGCCGATGACGGCCGCTTCGTCGCCTGCCGTGATGGTTTCTACGACCCGGCGGTATTCGCACCCGGCCGCGAGGTGACCTTCGCCGGCACCATCGACGGTTACGAGAGCACCCGCATCGGTGAGTACGACTACAAACTGCCGCGACTGGCCGCCAATGTCGTCTACCTGTGGCCGGAAGTGCGCGAAGTGGACGTCATCGCCTCGCCGTTCTATGACCCGTTCTGGGGTCCAGGCCCGTACTGGGGCCCGGGCTGGGGCTGGGGTTACCGCGGCGGTTGGTGGTAAGCCACCACCACCACCTTCGATCTCCATCATCGAATGAAAACGCCGCCCTCATGGGCGGCGTTTTCTGTTGCACGCTGATTGGCGACCGGCGCTCAGACCGGCGCACCGAAGCGCCCGAGCTGGGTACCGGCCAACAGGTGCAGGTGGATATGGAAGACCGTCTGGCCGGCGTGTTCGCGGCAGTTCATCACCACCCGGTAGCCGTCTTCGGCAAACCCCTGCTCGCGGGCATAGTGGGCGGCGGCCAGCACCAGCCGCCCGACCAGTTCGGCGTGTTCGGGCTGCAGGTCATCCAGCGTCGGGATCAGCACCTGCTTGGGTATGAAGAGGATATGCACCGGCGCCTGCGGGGCGATGTCCTTGAAGCCGAGCACGTGCTCGTCCTCGTAGACGATGGTCGCCGGGATCTCGCGGCGGATGATCTTGCCGAACAGGGTGTCGTTTTCAGTCATCGCTTTGTCTCGCTGGATGGTTCAGGAAGGTCGCGCAGCATCGGCCATGGATTGATCGCACCCTGGCCAGGCACATAGATACCGTAATGCAGGTGGGTCGGCGTGCCCTTGGCATTGCCGGAATCACCGACATGGCCGAGCAGTTGCCCACTCTCGATCAGATCGCCACGGCTGACCGGACCAAAACTGTCCAGATGCGCATAGTAATGCCGCTGGCGGCCACGGCCGAGCACCCACACCACGTTGCCGCCGAGGGTGTTGTGGCCGACCTGCAGCACGATGCCCGGGCCGACCGAGCGCACCGGTGTGCCGCGTGGCGCAAAGATATCGACCCCTTGATGACCTCGCCCGCCACTGCGCGCGCCGCCCCAGGTATCGGCGATATCCTGTGCGCGCACGTTGTCGACCGGCACCAGCACGGTTTGCGGGGGCGCCGAGCGCCACAGTTCCCACAGCAGGCCGGGCCGCTGCAATGCCGGCACTGCGCTCATCAGCCACAGCAGCAGCGCGGCCAGGATCGCGATCCACAGCAATCCGCGCAGGATCCGCATCTACATGTCCAGACGCGAGCCGAAGGCGTGCGACAGGGTGCCGCGATCGACGTATTCCAGCTCACCGCCCAATGGAACGCCATGGGCCAGCCGGCTGGGACGCACGCCATGCTGGCGCGCCAGCTGGGCCAGGTAATGCGCGGTGGCCTCGCCTTCAACGGTGGGGTTGGTGGCGATGATCAGTTCGCTGACTTCGCCCTGTGCAAGGCGTTGCCCCAGCTGGTCCAGGCCAAGCTCGTGCGGACCAATGCCATCCAGCGGCGACAACCGCCCCTGCAACACGAAGTACACCCCGCGATAGCCGGTAGCCTGTTCTATCGCCAACCGATCCGCCGGCGATTCCACCGCGCACAACAGCTGCCGGTCGCGGCTGCCACTGGCGCAGGTCGCGCAGATTTCGCCTTCGGTGAAATCGCGGCATTGCCCGCAATGGCCAATGCCTTCCATCGCCTCGGCCAGGGCCTGGCCCAGCCGCTTGCCACCGCTGCGCTCGCGCTCCAGCAGGTGGTAGGCCATCCGCTGCGCCGACTTCTGGCCGACGCCTGGCAGCACCCGCAGGGCTTCAATCAATTGTTCAAGCAGCGAAACGCTCATCCGCGCGGGTCACCGGCGTCTTGCGTGCACGAAAGCGTGATCAGAACGGCAGCTTCATGCCGGGCGGCATCGGCATGCCGGCGGTGGCCGAACCCATCCGCTCCTTCGACTCGGCATCGACCTTGTTGGAAGCGTCGTTGAAGGCAGCGGCAATCAGATCCTCAGCCATTTCCTGATCCGACAGGATCGAAGGATCGATGCGCACCTTGCGGCATTCCTTGTTGCCGGTCAGGGTCACGCTGACCATGCCGCCACCGGCGCTGCCGGTGACTTCGAGCTGGGCCAGTTCAGCCTGCGCCTTCTGCAGGTTTTCCTGCATCTTCTGCGCCTGTTGCATGAGTTGGGCGATATTTCCACGCATGTTCGGTTACTCGTGTTGTCTAGTCTTCGAAAGGTCGGATGGAATCGGGCACCACGGTCGCGCCGTGTTGTTCGATCAACCGCTGTACATCGGGATGCTGCATGAACGCCTGCTCGGCGGCGCTCTGCTGTTCGTTGCGCTGGCGATGATTGCGCTGCTGCAACGTCTCAGAGCTGGGGGCGGCGGCCTGGAAAACAATCCGCGGCGCGCTGCCATAACGGTCGGCGATGGCCTTGCCGAGTTCGGCAATCGAGCGATCCGAGCGCAGGTAGTCGAAGCCCGGGTCCAGGGTCAGGGTCAGGGTGCCGTCGGCGTAGGCGCAGAACGCGGCATTCTCGATCAGTTGCCGGGTCGCACCCTTGATGTCGCTATGGCTGGCGAAATGCAGCCAGACGTCGGCGTTGGTGATGCCGATATCGGATGACGTTGCCTCCCGTTGTATCGGCGTCAGCGGCCTGGCCGGTGCCGGCGCGGCTACGGTTACCTGAGCTGGTGGCGTGGCGCGGACGACCGGCGGCTCCGGCTCGTCCCAGGGCGGCGCGCTGTCAGTCGCGGGATCAGCGTTGGCGAGTCGGGTGTCAGCAGGGCTCGGCGCTGGCGTGGAGATGACGGCATCAGCCTCAGTGGCAGTTGACGGTGCCATCGGTGCAGCCACCGCGGCAGCGCCAGTTGCGCTTGCATCCCGTCCCGCACTGGCTTCCGCGGGGGTGGTCGCGGCATTTGCCGTGGACGGCTTGCCTTGACCGGTCTGGCGGCTGGAGCAACTACCGGCACTACCAGCCGCCGGCGCCTCATCGGCGCTCGCCGGCCGGAATGCCAGCATCCGCAATAGGCTCATTTCGAAGCCGGCGCGCGGGCTCGGCGCCAGATGCAGATCGCGGCGACCGTTGATCGCCATCTGATACCACAGCTGCACCACTTCCGGGCGCAGCTGGTCGGCAAACGGCTGGGTATCCAAGGCATCACTGTCGATCGCGGCGCTGGGCACCAGCTGGCGGACCTGGATCCGGTGCAGCGCTTCGGCCAGCGCATCCAGCACCCCGCTCCAGTCCGGCGAGAATTCGGCCAGCCCGCTGACTACCTGCAGCAGACGATCGCCATCGCCGTCAGCCAGCGCCGCCAGCATGGCCGCGACCTGGGCGCGGTCAACCGTGCCAAGCATGTTGCGCACGCCGTCATCCTTGAGCGCGCCGCCAGCGTAGGCGATGGCCTGGTCGAGCAGCGACAGGCCATCACGCAGGCTGCCGTCGGCGGCCTTGGCGATCATCCGGATCGCGCCGGGTTCGGTTTCGATCTGTTCGGCCTGCAGGATCTTGCCGACCTGGCCGGCAATCTGGTCTTCATCCAGGCGCTTGAGGTTGAACTGCAGGCAGCGCGACAACACGGTGACCGGCAGTTTCTGCGGGTCGGTGGTCGCCAACAGGAACTTGACGTGCTCCGGCGGCTCTTCCAGGGTCTTCAGCAGCGCATTGAACGCCGCCTTCGACAGCATGTGCACTTCGTCGATCAGATAGACCTTGAACTTGCCACGCGATGGCATGTACTGGGCGTTCTCGATGACTTCGCGCACATCGTCGACACCGGTATTGGAGGCGGCGTCGATTTCCAGCAGGTCGATATAGCGGCCGGCATCAATGTCCAGGCAGGCCGCGCACTGCCCGCACGGGTCGGCGCTGGTGCCCTGCTCGCAGTTGAGCGACTTGGCAAAGATGCGGGCGATGGTGGTCTTGCCGACCCCGCGGGTGCCGGTGAACAGGAACGCATGGTGCACGCGACCGGTATCCAGCGCATTGCTGAGCGCACGGACCACGTGCTCCTGCCCCACCAGCTCGGAAAACCGCCGGGGGCGCCACTTACGGGCAAGGACGAGATAGGACATGCCGACATTGTGCCACGGCTGGTCAAGTCCCCCGCATGCCGCAGCCGTCATCATCCAACCGTCCCGGACGGCCCTGCCCGCGGACCGGCGCTGGCGGCGCGTTCACACAAAACACTCGCATTCAGCGCCCGCGACCGCTAGAATCTGCGGCCCCGCACCGGCTCCGCGCCGGTCCAGGTCACGGAGAGGTGTCCGAGTGGTTGAAGGAGCACGCCTGGAAAGTGTGTAAGCGTCTAAACCGCGCTTCGGGGGTTCGAATCCCCCTCTCTCCGCCAGATACGCATGAGCCCGCGCAAGCGGGCTTTTGCGTATCTGGCGGAGAGGGATGGACCTCGAGAGAACCCCGGTTCGACAGAACGGCAGGATTGCCGTTCTGCACAGCCGCAGGCTGCCCGCAGGGCGAGGGCCACGGATGGCCCGAGTGAATCCCCGCCGGCGCTGAAGCCAATTCTGAAACACGCAACCCCGCGCAAGCGGGCTTTTGCGTATCTGGCGGAGAGGGATGGACCTCGAGAGAACAAGACGGCAGGACTGCCAGAGTCATCGACCGCACATCATCAATGAACGCGCTTGCCGGAATCCTCGGCGTGACCGACAATAGCGCCCCTGCGATGGGTTCGGCTTTGTCCGCACCGCTTCGCCGGAATCAAAAGGCCGCGCCTTGCGCGGCCTGTGTCTATGGTGGCCCCGTCGGCCCCTCGCGACGCTAGGTTGAAAACTCCGCCAGGGCCGGAAGGCAGCAACGGTATTGACTGACGCGGGCGCCGAGGCAAGTTGGCGGGGCCGCCACCTTTTCC
>NZ_LDJL01000034.1 GCF_001431405.1 Pseudoxanthomonas dokdonensis | reverse complement strand
GTCACCGGCATGGATGCTTCCCTTGCTTGCTTGAGATGCTTCCAGCTTAGTGATGCGCGTGGCCATCAACCAGCAGTGCAGCGGCGAATTTCATCATGGGATCGCGATGACGGGGAAAAACCGCGTCATAGTGAGGGTCCGCAGCGCTTGCTGGTCGCGGATATTTGTGAGGCAAGGTTCAATCACAGGATGTGCGGCCTACTCCGTCTCACATTGCAGGACCGGATGGTGCCGTGAACGCTGCGCAGTCGGCAGCATCCATCACCGCACAGACATTGCCGAGCGGTTGCCACCCGGTTTGGTATCTGTCGGCAGCAACGGTTACTGCACGCCTTGAATCGCCATCGACAGCGCGCTGGCTTCGGCGGCGCAGTCGTGCTCCGGAACGGCGTGCTGCTGATGCAGACGGCTGACTTCGATTCGTGCCGCAGCCACATCGGCCTGGTAGCTCGGATTGCTCTGCAGGCGGGCGAAGGTCGCGGTCGCCATGTTGCGACCCTGCCAGACATCGCTCTGCCAATGGACGTTGCAGACCAGCCGGCTTTCACCAAACGCACGCGCACGCGCCAGCAAGGCATCGGTGTGCTGCGGATCCACCTGGGTCAGCACCAGCCCCCACATCCAACCGATCGCGGTGTGGCCGGAAGGATACGAGCCGTTGCCACGCAGCGCGGTTTCGTCGGCGGGCGTGCACAACGGCTGCTCATTGCGCATGAACGGACGCACCCGCTGGTACTTGTTCTTGGCCGCGTTGGTGGACAGTGCCGCATCCATGAAGCTGCGCCGCAACAGCCGATACAGTGCCGGTGAGCGTGCCTCGTCGACCGGTAACCCGAGCGCGCAACTGAAGCTGCTGGCGGCATGCGGGAAGCTCAGGTCGGCATCGCTGATCGCCTGCTGCCAGCGAGGTGTATCGCGCAGCGCCAGGGCCGCGTGGCTGACCGCGACATCGTTGGCATAGACCGCTGAATCCCCGGCGGGCACCACCGGCACCAGGGCCAGACTGTCAGGCAATTCGCCCGCTTGCAGATAGCCGGCGGGGACGCCTGGCCGGATTTCCGGCACCGCCTGCACGCCTGCGCTGGGCGTGGTCGTGCACGCGGCCAGGGCAACCAGCAGCAGACCGGCGGCGGCCGATGCCCTGTGCTTGGCGATCATGGATATCGAATGCTTCATGGCTGGCCTCGCGACGGTGGGCTGGACGGGTCGGACAATGCCGCACGCAGTGCATCGAGTAAAGCGCCGTCATCCTGCTGGTACTGCCAGAACATCACCCCGCCCAAACCACGCGCCTTGACGACGTTGGTCCTGCCGTCGCTTATACCCATCCGACGCTGCCGACGACACTCCCATCTTACCATTTGTCAGTCACCGTAACATGAAAA
>NZ_LDJL01000033.1 GCF_001431405.1 Pseudoxanthomonas dokdonensis | reverse complement strand
CCATTTACGGATCGCAGCGCGTCGATGTGATCTACCGACGAGTCGATGACATGTTCATCGATCCGGAAGTGTTCCATCCCGATTCGGTACTCGGCGCACCGGGTCTGATCCGCAGCTGGCGCGCCGGCAAGGTCGCGCTGGCCAATGCGCCGGGCGCCGGCGTGGCCGACGACAAAGTGGTGTTTGCCTATGTGCCGAAGATGATCAAGTACTACCTGGATCAGGATCCGATTCTTCCCAACGTGCCGAGCTATCTCTGCCACGATGCCGATGAGTGCAAATACGTGCTAGACAACATCGAGAAACTGGTGGTCAAACCGGCCAACGAATCCGGTGGCTACGGCATGCTGATCGGACCACGCTCGACCAAGGCCCAGCAGCGCACCTTCAAGCAATTGATTCGCGACAATCCGCGCAACTACATGGCGCAGCCGACCCTGTCGCTGTCGACTGCGCCAATCGTCACCAAGCAGGGGCCGTCAGCGCGCCATCTGGATCTGCGGCCATTCGTGCTGTCACGCCAGGACATCTATGTCACCACCGGCGGCCTGACCCGGGTGGCAATGGAAAAAGGATCGCTGGTGGTCAATTCATCACAGGGCGGTGGCGCCAAGGACACCTGGGTCGTTGACCTGCCAGAGACGGAGGCGCACTGATGCTGTCGCGAGTCGCCAACAATCTGTACTGGTTCAGCCGCTACATCCGTCGCGCCGAGAATACCGCGCGTCTGGTCAGCGTCGGCAGCCAGTTGCAGCTGGATCTGCCGCCGTCGGTGGATTTCAACTGGCTGCC
>NZ_LDJL01000032.1 GCF_001431405.1 Pseudoxanthomonas dokdonensis | reverse complement strand
GTCCACGTGCTGGCGCCGCAGGTCACGACGATCAATCTGCGGCGCCAGCACGTGGACCAGTTCCAGCGCGTAGTCGCGCAGCACCCGTTCGCGTGGCAACACGGCCCAGGCAATGCATTCGCGCACTTCCACCGGTGCCGGCCAGGCGCGCAGATCGACATCGTTGGCGTTGACCGCCATTTCCGCCAGCAGGCCGACGCCCATGCCGGTGCGTACATAGGTCTTGATCAAGTCCGCATCCAGCGCGGTCAGGGCGATGGTCGCCTCCAGCCCGGCGCCGGCAAAGGCGCGTTGCAGGGATGATTCGGGCCGGGTCGAGGATTCGTAGCTGATCAGTGGCAGCCCGACCAGATCCTCCAGTTTCGGCCGCTCGCCGTTGGCGCGGTCAAGTGGATGGCCGCGCTGCACCAGCACCAGCCGCCGCCAGCGGTACAGCGGTACCGCAATGCCGGCCTGCGGGGCATCACCGGCGGTGCTGATGATGGCGATGTCGGCGTCGCCGGCACTCAGCAGGTCCAGGGCCTGGCTTTCGGCGGCGTGCTGCAGGTGCACGCTGACCTGCGGATAGGCCTGCTTGATACGGGCGATGGCCGGCGGCAGCACGAAGCGCGCCTGGGTATGGGTGGTCGCCAGCACCAGTTGGCCCTGGCTCTCGCGGCGCTGGTTGGCAGCGTAGGTACGGATGTTGTTGGCCTGCGCCAGCACCGCGCGGGCG
>NZ_LDJL01000031.1 GCF_001431405.1 Pseudoxanthomonas dokdonensis | reverse complement strand
TTAGTCTCGTGGGCTCGGCCAGCACGCGCGCCATGCCGTTGCTCTGCAGCAGGTCGATGCTGGCGTTCCAGCTGTGGGGGAGGGAGCTGGCGACCAGTTTGAAGGCCGAGGACAGGGCGCCGCCGTTGCTGCTGGCGCCGGACGGCGACGTGAAGCCGTAACTGAAGCCGCCATTGGTGTTCCTGAAGTTCACGCCGATCTGGCGCAGCACGCTGCGGTTGAATTCCACCACCTTCACTTCCACCTGCACCACGCCGCCGCCGGCGATGGTGGATACGTCGTTGATGACGCCCTTCTCGCCGACCACGCTGGCGACCGCCTTGCGCGCCGCCTCGTGCGACAGCAGGGTGGGTGTCTCTCCCTGCAGCAGCCCTTGTCCGTCCTGCACGGCCACGGCGGGGGAACGGGCATCGAGCAGGCCGCGCTGCACCGCGCTGCGGACATCGACGCGGATGCGGGTCGGCGCGGGCTGCTGGCGCTGCCACAGCATCAAGGTGGTGCTGCCGGCGTTCCTGCCGATCAGCAGCACGTGGCGCTTGTCGCGCAGGGACGTGACATCGGCGATCTCCGGGTCGGCGATGGCGATCCGTTCCACGTCCGCGGGCAAGGTCCACGGACGCTGTTCGTGGAGTTCCAGCTGCACCGACTCGCCGGCCGCCATCTGGGCCTGGGCGATGGCCGGAAGAACCGCGGCCAGCGCCCCGGTGGTCAGGGACAACCGGAGCAGGACGTGTGGCAGGCGATGGGCAGGCTTTGCCATGGTCGAACTCCCTTTCAC
>NZ_LDJL01000030.1 GCF_001431405.1 Pseudoxanthomonas dokdonensis | reverse complement strand
CAGACGCATTCCTGCAGCGCGGGACAACGCCCCGCTGGAGCTTTACCGGGCAGGCCCCAGCGGGGCGTTTCCCAGCTCTACGCATGCGGGCGGAATATCGACATGCGGGCGGAATATCGTTTCCGCAGTGCTGGGCGGCGCCCGGCCAGAATCTGCCGGGAGGGTCGCGCCGGGCGTTACTCCGCTTCGCCGGATGTCTTCGGCTGCAGGCACGTCGTTCTTCCGCAGGCGGACCAAAAAGCAACGGCCGCATCCCGTGCGGCCGTTGCAGGTGCATTCGTCGGTTGCCGCCTCAGGCGGTGGCGGCCAGCCCGGCGAAGTCGTTGGCCATCTCGCGCCAGCCGTCGAGCCGCGGCAGCACCGCGGTGCGTTCCAGGTACTGCTCGTCCACCTGGCTGCCGCCGGCCAGGGCCGTGGCCACGTGCACCGCGCCGGTGACCCAGAAGCTGCGCACGTTCGAGCGCTGCGGCTGCAGGTGGAAGGCGACCGCTTCGATGATCGGCATCGGCA
>NZ_LDJL01000003.1 GCF_001431405.1 Pseudoxanthomonas dokdonensis | reverse complement strand
ATCCAAGACCACCCCGCCAGCGGCCTCCCCCCCGCGCCCGCCCCAGCACCCGATGCCCCCCATCCTACCAACCCGACCGTCGGATCAGCGGTAGCCCCCAGCCCCCTTCCCGCACTTCCCCCGATCACCGTCTCCAGCCGTGACCTTGCCCGCCTGGATGCCCTGCTTGACTCACCGGCCCTGCGCCGCCACCCCGCCGCACTGGCGCTGATGGACGAACTCAACCGCGCCCGGGTACTGCCGCCGGAGCAGATGCCGCAGGACGTGGTGACGATGCAATCCACGATCGAATGCCGTGACCTGCACAGCGGCCAGACCCACGCCCTGACCCTGGTCTATCCGCACCAGGCCGACGTCGAGAAAGGCCACGTCTCGGTGCTGGCACCGGTCGGCACCGCGCTGCTGGGCCTGGCCATCGGCCAGCGCATCGACTGGCTTGCACCTGGCGGTCGCCAGCTGCGCCTGCAGGTGGCCGGCATCCGCTACCAGCCTGAATCGCAGGGCGATCTGCACCGCTAGCGCGCGTTCCACGCCGTGGCAGCAGGAGCGGGTCGACACAGGGCATACTGTCGACCCCTCTTTTGCGGACCGCGAGAACCTCGATGAGTGCTTCCCCCTCCAAGCTCGACCAGTTGCGTGAACTGTCCGTCGTGGTGGCTGACACCGGCGACTACGACGCCATCAAACGGCTCAAGCCGGTGGATTGCACCACCAACCCGACCCTGGTCCGCAAGGCTCTGGACCTGCCGGTCTACGCCGAGCTGATCGAACGCGAGCTGGCCTGGGCGCGCGGCCAGAGCGGCGATGCCGGCGAACTGGTCAACGAAGTCGCCGACCGCCTGACCATCGGCGTGGGCACTGCCCTGGCCGGGTTGATTCCCGGCCGCGTGTCGACCGAAGTCGATGCCGACCAGGCCCACGACACCGCCGCCACCATCAAGAAAGCGCACAAGTTCATCGATATGTACGCGCAGCGCGGGATTGGCCGCGAGCGCGTCCTGATCAAGGTCGCCGCCACCTGGGAAGGCGTGCAGGCCGCGCGCCAGCTGCAGGCCGATGGCATCGACTGCAACCTGACCCTGATCTTCAACCAGACCCAGGCCATTGCCTGCGCCGAAGCCAATGCCTTCCTGATTTCGCCTTTCGTCGGCCGCATCCTCGACTGGTATGTTGCCCACGGCCAGACCCCGGCCAGCATCGACGAGGACCCGGGGGTCAAATTCGTCCGCGGCGTCTACGATGAATTCAAGCGCCGTGGCTCGCCGACCGTGGTGATGGGCGCTTCGTTCCGCTCCACCGCGCAGATCGAAGCCCTGGCCGGTTGCGACCGGCTGACGATTTCACCGGACCTGCTGGAAAAGCTGGCCGCCGACCACGGCGATCTGCCGCGCAAGCTCAGCCCCGGCGCTGCCCAGGCCAATCATGCTGAAGCGGTCACCGCCGAATCGTTCGCCGCTGCCATCGAAGCCGATCCGATGGCCAAGGAAAAACTGGCCACCGGCATCGAAGCCTTTGCCAAGGATTTGAATGGACTGCGGCAGACGCTGGCGGAAAAGCTCGGCAAGTAAGCACTCGCCGGTCAGCCGTGACCGGCGCGTACGGCCCATCAGGCCGGCAGGATATCGCTGCCGCCCGGGCCGTCCTCGTCCGGCGCGTCCTCGTCACTGGCCCCGCCCAGATCCAGCGCGGTGATGATCTGCTGGGCCTGGGCCAGTGCCGCTTCCGGCACGCAAACCCGCAACACGCCGAACAACGGCAGCTCGCCGCCGCCGCCGAGCAGTGACTCGCCGGAGATGTACACCGGGATGCCGGCGGCTTCCAGCGCATGCTTGACCAGGTGCGCGTCGATCAGGTTCTGGGCGTTGTAGGCAGTCTGCATGGCGTCTTCCATCGGGGGATACCCGCAGCATACGGCGGCAACCGGCGCAGGCAACACACAGATGAACACCGCAGACAGCTTGTCGTGGCGCGGCGCGGGCCGGCGGGTCCTGCGGCCACGCCTGCTCGGCTAAACTGTCGCTCTATCCGCGCCCGAAAACCGCCCGCATGTCCGATACCCCCGCTTCGCCCGCAGCCGCCGACACTTCTCCGGAAAAGCGCGATTTCATCCGCCAGATCGTCCGTGACGACCTGTCCAGCGGCAAGCACGCCCGCATCAAGACCCGGTTTCCGCCCGAACCCAACGGCTATCTTCACATTGGCCACGCCAAGTCGATCTGCCTCAACTTCGGCCTGGCCGGTGAATTTGCTGGCGTCTGTAACCTGCGCTTCGACGACACCAACCCGGCCCGCGAAGACCCCGAATACGTGGCCGCAATCCAGGACGATGTGCGCTGGCTCGGCTTTGAGTGGAATGAACTGCGCCATGCATCGGACTATTTCGAGGCTTATTACCAGGCCGCCGAAAAACTGATCAAGGACGGCAAGGCATTCGTCTGCGACCTCAGCCCGGAACAGATCCGCGAATATCGCGGCACCCTGACCGAACCCGGTCGCAACTCGCCGTACCGGGATCGCAGCGTCGAGGAAAACCTGGATCTGTTCCGGCGCATGCGCGCGGGCGAGTTCGCGGATGCCTCGCACACACTACGCGCCAGGATCGACATGGCCAGTGGCAACATCAACCTGCGCGACCCGGCGCTGTACCGCATCAAGCACGTCGAGCACCAGAACACCGGCAACACCTGGCCGATCTATCCGATGTACGACTTCGCCCATGCGCTGGGCGATGCGGTCGAGGGCATCACCCACTCGTTGTGCACGCTGGAGTTCGAAGACCATCGCCCGCTGTACGACTGGTGCGTGGACAACGTCGATTTCGCCGCCCATCCGCTGCTGCTCAAGCCGCTGACCGACAAGGGCCTGCCGCTGGAAGCCGGCAAGCCGCGGCAGATCGAATTCTCGCGCCTCAACATCAATTACACGGTGATGAGCAAGCGCAAGCTGATGGCGCTGGTCACCGAACAACTGGTCGACGGTTGGGACGACCCGCGCATGCCAACCCTGCAGGGCCTGCGCCGGCGTGGTTACACGCCGGCGGCGATGCGCCTTTTCGTCGAGCGCATCGGCATCAGCAAGCAGAATTCGCTGATCGATTTCAGCGTGCTGGAAGGCGCATTGCGTGAAACCCTGGACGCGGCGGCGCCGCGACGGATGGCGGTGATCAACCCGCTGAAGCTGGTGCTGGCCAACCTGCCCGAGGGGCACGAAGAGACGCTGGAGTTTTCCAATCATCCCAAGGACGAGAGCTTCGGCCAGCGCCGTATTCCGTTTGCCCGCGAGCTGTGGATCGATCAGGACGACTTCGCCGAAGTGCCGCCCAAGGGCTTCAAGCGTTTGATTCCCGGCGGCGAAGTGCGCCTGCGTGGCGCCGGCATCATCCGCTGCGATGAGGTGATCAAGAACGACGCCGGAGAAGTGGTCGAGCTGCGATGCTGGCTGGATCCGGAATCCCGGCCCGGCATGGAAGGCGCCAACCGCAAGGTCAAGGGCACCATCCACTGGGTCAGCGCGCGCCACGGCGTGGCGGCGGAATTCCGTCTGTATGACCGTCTGTTCTCGGTGGCTGATCCGGATGACGAATCCGAAGGCCGGACCTATCGCGATTACCTCAATCCGCAATCGCGGCAGACCGCGCATGGCTATGTCGAACCGGCCGCCGCCGAGGCCGAACCGGAAACCTCTTTCCAGTTCGAACGCACTGGCTATTTTGTCGCCGACCGCCGCGACCACACCGTGGCCAAGCCGGTGTTCAACCGCAGCGTCGGCCTGCGCGATACCTGGGCGACATCGCAGTAATGGCGACCGGTCCGCAGCAGGATGCGCACCAGGGCGGCTGCCTGTGCGGCCAGCTGCGTTACCGCATCTCCGCCGCGCTGGAGGACATCGCCCATTGCCATTGCCGCATGTGCCGCAAGGCCAGCGGCGGCATCGTCACCACCTGGGTCACGGTGCCGCTGGCCGCCGTGCAATGGATCCACGGAACACCGCGCACGTTCGCGTCGAGCACACACACCACCCGCTACTTCTGTGCTGGCTGTGGTGCCCAGCTCGCTCTATACACGCAACGGGCCGCGGACACCATCGACATCACCGTGGCGACCCTGGATGACGCTGCGCGCCATCCCGCCAACCGACACATCTGGTACGACAGCCGCCTGCCGTGGCTGCACCTAGACGAGGAGCTGCCCCATGAGGAACAGGAACTTTACTGAGCTGCGAGCGCTGGCAGTCCTGCTGGTGATGGCGTTGTTGGCGATGTTGACCGCGTGCGCGGCACCGGCCTCGTCGGGCACTGCACAGGCGGCTGCCGCATCGGCTTCGTCAACGGCGACGATACCGGTCACGGCGGCTGAACCACCTGCTTCAACGCCGGCAGTCGCCGACACCATCAGTGCTGGCGCCGAATGCAAGGTCGATGCCGATTGCGAAATCAAGAATGTCGGCAATTGCTGCGGCTATTACCCGGCCTGCGTCGGCAAGGACACGCCGGTCGATCCGGAAGCGGTCAAGGCCCAGTGCCAGGCCAAGGGCATGATGGGCGTGTGTGGTTTTCCGGCCATCGAAAGCTGCCAGTGCAACGCCGGCAAATGCGCCAGCAGCGATGGCGGACAGGGCGGCGGGCGCCGCATCATTCCGTTGGAGCAGTGATGTTGAAAGCCCAGGTACACCTGACCCTGCCCGCCTGGACCCATGAACTGGTCGCCAGCGACGCGGTATTTGCCAGTGACGAGGACAAGGTCGGCCTGGCCATCGAGCTGTCGCGGCGCAATGTCGAGGCCGCTAGCGGCGGGCCGTTCGGTGCGGTCGTGTTCGGGCCGCAGCACACCGTCATCGCGCTGGGCGTCAACCGGGTCATGCCACACACCTGCTCGCTGGCGCACGCCGAGAACATGGCCTACATGCTGGCCCAGCAGCGACTGCAGACGCCACGCCTGAATGACCTGCTGGCGCCGATAACGCTGGCGACCTCGTCGCAACCCTGTTGCCAATGCTACGGCGCGACCATCTGGGCCGGCATCGACCGCCTGCTGATCGGCGCCCGCGCGGAAGACGTGATGGCGCTGACCGAATTCGATGAAGGCCCGCTGCCGCAGGACTGGATCGGCGAACTCAACAAGCGTGGCATCGAAGTGGTCCGCGATATCAACCGTGATGCCGCATGCGCGGTATTGCGCATCTACGGCGAAGGCGGCGGCGAACGCTACTGAACCACCCGCGCCAGCACCGGACGCGGCCGGCAGCACGGCGGGCACATGCGACAATCGGCCACCACCAGGCCACTTCTCATGACCGACTCCTCCCGTTCCACGCCCGCCTCGCCCGTGCCCGCCTCATCGAGCCCCTCGATGGCGGGGTTGCTGGCCTATTGCCGCCAGGGCTTCGAACCAGAGCTGGCAGCCGAACTGAGCACGCGCGCGGCAAAGGTCGGTTATCCGGGCTATGCGCGGACCGAACGCAACAGCGGTTACGTGGTGCTGGTGGCCGACGACAGCGCCGCGCTCAACCATGCCCTGCCCTGGCGGGATCTGATTTTCGCCCGCCAGAAAATGCAATTGCTGGGTGAACTGAAGGGCCTGGACCCCAGCGACCGGATCAGCCCCATTGTCCAGCTGCTGCATCACTATCACCCGCCCGCCGTCACCGGCACCACGGAAGCGGAGCGGCGCCCCGCCTATGGCGAGGTCTGGGTCGAACATCCGGATTCGGATGCCGCCAAACCTCTGGCGGGACTGGCCCGCAGTTTCGCCAACGCCCTGCGCCCGGCTTTGCGCAGGCAGGGCTTGCTCAGCGCCAGGGAAAACCCGCGCCTGCCGCGGTTGCACGTGGTGTTTGTCGATGGCCAGCATGCCTTTGTCGGTCGCAACGAGGCCGGCGATGGCGCACCGTGGCCGTTGGGCATTCCACGGCTCAAATTGCTGCCCGACGCGCCGTCGCGGTCAGCGCTCAAGCTGGAAGAGGCGCTGCTGAGCCTGCTCGATGGCCAGCAACGCGAACAGCTGCTGAAGGCTGGCATGACCGCCGCCGACCTTGGCGCCGCGCCCGGCGGCTGGACCTGGGTACTGACCCGCCAGCATCTGCGCGTCAGCAGCATCGACAACGGTCCGTTGCGACAGCACGTGATGGATACCGGCCTGGTCGAACACCTGCGCGCCGACGGCTTTCACTGGAAACCGGAAAAACCGCTGGACTGGATGGTCTGCGACATGGTCGAGCAACCACGACGGGTCGCCGAACGGATGGCCACCTGGTTCCGCGAAGGCTGGTGCCGGCATGCCGTCTTCAACCTCAAGCTGCCGATGAAAAAGCGCTGGGACGAAACCGCACTGTGCCTGGACCTGTTCGAACAACAGGCTGGCCGCCGGCTCGATATCCGCGCCAAGCAGCTGTACCACGACCGCGAGGAAATCACCGTCTTCGCCACCACTTCAAGCACCCGCTGACATAGCCAAGGAGGCTGCCATGGCCGCAAGCTGGATCACCGTCGTCGCCCCCTACCTGCCGGAAATCGTCCGCCTGGCCCGGCCCATCTTCACCCGCAAACCGGCCACCCTGACCGACAACTCACAGGCCCAGCGCCTGGATGTCGTCGACGAGCAGATCGCCGAACTGCAGAACGCCGCGACCCAGAACGCCGACGCCATCAAACTGCTGGCCACCGACATGCAGAAGACCATCGAAGTCCTGCAGACCGCCAGCGAAAAGCTCGAACAACGCCTGCACCGCGCCCAGCAGCTGACCGTGGTGTCACTGACGCTGGCGGTAGTGGCGGTTCTGGTAGCAGTGTTCGGGTTGCTGCAATGAGGAAACGACCAATGAAGCCGGCTGGGTGGTTAGCCCTCAAGAGCAGTGCCGTGTTGTTGCCGCTGATGGCATTGAGCGCCTGTAACCATGCTCCAGTGCAGCCGGAGGGGCCGCTGTACAGCGCGCGGGACTATGTCGGGGATGGCGTGTTCACTGACGGTATCGAGGGGCCGGCGGTGGGGCCGGATGGTGCGTTGTACGTCGTCAATATGGGCGGCAATGGCACCATCGGGCGGGTCGCCACGGATGCAGCCGGCAATGGCCAGGCGCAGTTGTTCGCGCGGTTGCCGGCCGGCCGCATCGGCAATGGCATCCGCTTTGCCGAAGACGGGCTGATGTATGTCGCCGATTACGCCGGTCACGCGATCCTGCGGGTGGATCCGGCGAATGCTTCGGTCAGCACCTTCGTCGCCCTGCCGGACGCGCACCAGCCCAACGACATTGCCCGCGCGCCGAACGGCGACTGGTATGCCAGCGATCCGGACTGGGCCAACGACAGCGGCCAGGTCTGGCACATCGGCAAGAATGGATTGGCCGAGCTGCTGGTCGGCGACATGGGCACCACCAACGGCATCGAGGTCAGTCCCGATGGCAAGCATCTGTACGTCAACGAAAGCGTGCAGCGGCGAATCTGGGATTTCAGTCTGGGTCATGACGGGCGGATTGTGTCGCGCAGGCTGCTGATCCAGTTCGCCGACCACGGCCTGGACGGAATGCGCAGCGACGTCAAGGGCAATCTGTATGTCGCCCGCTATGGGGCCGGCACGGTGGCCATCCTGTCACCCGATGGCAGCCTGTTGCGGCAGGTTGAGCTGAAAGGACGCAAGCCGACCAATGTGGCCTTCGGCGGCGCCGACGGGCGTGATGTCTACGTGACCATGCAGGACCGTGGCGCGATCGAGATGTTCCGCAGCGACACCCCGGGGCGGGAAGCCGGTTTACCCTGAACCGCGGTGACGGTCTCAGCCTGCGCTACCGGCGGCGGGCATCATGGCAGCCTGTAGGGAGGAACCAGCAATGCAAGCCATCGAACTCCATGATCCGGCCGCGTTCGGCAACGAATTCCTGCGCCTGGCATTGCTGCAGGGCTTCCAGTCACTGACCAAGCGCGACATGGAGCTGCTGCTGTTTGTGTTGCTGGAGCGCGATGGCGCGGTGTCGCGCAATGAGTCCAACCATGTCGTTGCCTCGAAGCTGCGGATCACCCCGGCCAGGGTCAAGGCCCTGCGCCGCGATGGCTACGCACGCTGGCGGGCGCTGGTGCCCGAGGAAGGCGACGCGGCACTGCAGCGGATCGTCGCCAACGTACTGACCGAAGCCAACCTGCGCAGTGGCGCAAAGCATGTCAGCGAACGCAGCCGCAAGGAAGGGTTCCTGGCCGTGCGCATCGAGCATCCCGACGACCAGCAACAGTTCGAGCAGGCGATCATCGATGTCGGCGCGCTGCCGGTCTACGAACGCAATCGCGACGTGGTGGCGGTCCGCTTCGACACCCTGCTGGCGATTGCCGAGCGCTGGGGATACCTGCAACCGGATCCGGAAGCAGTTACCCAGGCGCTGAAGAAACTCGCTCCAGCTTCCGAGGAGGTGGCGGATCTGCTGCAGAAGGATGTCGCCAAGCTGCGCTGGGCCGATGTGCGCAGTGCACTCAACAACCTCGGTGCCAAGGCCATCGCCAGCACCGCCGAGGGTGGCTTGAAGGGACTGCTGAAAATCGTGTTCCCTTTCATTCCGTGATGGTGCTGGCTACTGGGCGGTTGGTTGCTGAGGCCCGGGTTCGCTGGCGGTGATCCAATCGGAATGGAGTGAGTTTGCTACCGGGATGATGATTTGAGGAGTAGATGGTTCAAGCAGCAGCGGAGCGAGCTCCGCTCTACAGGCGGGGGAGCGAATCGGATTTACAGGCGTCATCAGCTGCCAGCGGCTTTGCGCCATAGCAGGTTGACCAGGGGCGGCAGCTTGCCGGCCAGACCGAGCAACGGGCCACGCAGCAGGCTGGTATGCATCTCGTCGTTGGAGAACAGCCGGTTGATGCCATCGAAGGCATAGGCGGCGGTGGCGACCTCGCTGCGGCGTTGCCGCGACCAGCGCTGCAGACGATGCGGCGATGCCCAGTCCTTACCGCGTTTGCCGGCATCGTCGACCAGCGCGCACAACGCGGCGACATCGCGCAGGCCGAGGTTGACGCCCTGGCCGGCCAGCGGATGCACGACGTGGGCGGCATCGCCGATCAACAGCGTGCGCCCGCACAGATAATCGTCGGCCAACTGCCGGCGCAGCGGAAATGCCGCGCGCGGCGACAGCAGCTGCATGTCGCCGAGCCGACCGCCGAAGGCGCGGGTCAGCGCATCATTGAAATGACTATCGTCCACCGCCAGCAGGCGCTCGGCTTCGGCGCTGGGCAAGGTCCAGACGATGGAACTGCGGCCTTCGGTAAACGGCAGCAAGGCCAGCGGTCCACTCGGCAGGAAGCGCTGCCAGGCGGTGTGCTGGTGCGGCTGGGCGGTGGCTACGAACGCCACCAGACCACGTTGCGCGTAGTCGTGTGCCTGCACCGACAGCCCGAGTTGAGCACGCAGGCGCGACTGTGCGCCATCGGCCGCGACCAGCAGCCTGCCTTGCAGCCGCGAACCATCGCCCAGCCGCAGGCGGACATCATCGACATCCTGTTCCATTTCCTCGACCGCGCTGCCGGCATGCACGCTGACGCCGGCCGCGTCCAGTGCCGCCCACAGCCGTTCGGCCAGCAGGTTGTTCTCGACAATCCAGCCCAGTTGCGCACGGCCGAGTGCGTCGGCATCGAATTCCAGTGCATCACCGCCAGCGGCATCCCACACCCGCATCCGCCGGTAGGCCTGCGCACGCCGCTGCAGTACAGGTTGCCATACCGACAGCGAATCCAGCAGAGCGGCGTTGTCGGGCGCGAATGCATAGACCCGCAAGTCCGGCTCGCTGGCCGACCAGTGCGGAGGCGGCCCGGCTTCAATCAAGCTGACGGCCAGACCGCGTTGGGCCAACGCCAGAGCGCAGGTAGCACCGACCACGCCGCCGCCAACCACCAGAACATCCTGCTGCATGCGCCGGTTCATGCGTTCACCTCCCGGCACAGTGCCGGCACGTCGCCGCGAAAACCCATCGCGCCGCCGACCAGATAGGACTGCAGCGAGGCAGATGCGTCGGCGGCAACCAGGCCCAGGCCGCGCAGCGGCGACAGCAACAGCGCGTCATTGGCGGTGATCCGGGCCAGCCCGTCAGAAAACGCCAGCGTGCGCTGGCGATCTTCATGGCGTCGCCGTGCGTAGTGCGCCAGCATTGGCGCAGCGCCGACATCGGCAAGGTTTTGGGCCAGCAGCTCGGCCAGGGTCAGCGCGTCGCGCAGACCGAGGTTGAACCCCTGCGCGCCGATCGGATGGATGGTCTGCGCGGCATTGCCGAGCAGCACGGCACGGCTGTCGGTCAGGCGCTCGGCGACCAGGCGCACGATCGGATAGCGGCTGCGTTCGCCGCTGGCGATGAAGCGACCGACCCGCCAACCGAAGGCGGCCTGGATGCGCGCCAGCCAGCCGGCTTCGTCGAGCGCCGCCACCGCATCTGCGTGGTCATTGGCGACCCCATGGACGACGCCGAAATGGCGATCGCCACGTGGCAGCAGCGCGGTCGGGCCGGTCGCGGTGAAACGCTCGTAGGCAGTGCCGTCCGGGGCCTGTTCGGCGCGCATGCGGGCGACGAACAAGGTCTGCTGATAGTCGTGCACCTGGCTCTGGATGGCCAATGCCTCACGCACCGTGCTGTGGGCGCCGTCGGCGGCGACCAGCAGGCGACACGCCAGTTGGCGCTCACCTTGTGCGTCGATGATGCGAATGCTGCGCTGCTGCACCTTACTCCCGCCCAGGCCAACGAATCGCGCCGGCCGGTAACGGGTCAGTCGTGGCAACTGCTGCAACCGTGATTCCAGCGCCTCGCCAAAGTCACGTGCCACCACCACCTGGCCGAAAAATTCGCGCTGGTACTGGCTGGCGTCCAGCCTGACCCGGCCAAAGTCGCCTTGCCGGCTGATGTGGATGCGCCGAATCGGCCCCACTGGCGCCTGCAGCCGCTGCATCACCCCCAGCGCGGTCAGCGCGTTGACGGTGGCGGCGGCGAAGCTCAGGTTGCGCTGGTCGAACACCGCCGGCATTTCGCCCGCCGGGGTGGCTTCGACCAGGGCGACATCCAGGGGCAGGTCTTGCAGGGCAATCGCCAGGCTGGCGCCGACCAGGCCGCCGCCGACGATCACTACATCGTGATGGGTTGCGGCCTGCTGGCTCGCGGTGTGATCCGCAGCCTGCCCGGCCGACTCGTACGCTTGTGTCATGCCGTCATGATACCGACTGCCCCGGCCGACGCGGACATGCCAGGTGCCGACGGCGGCCCGTGCCAACCCGCAGCATCGCGGCGTCCGCTAGAATGTCGGCCTGAGTCTCCGGAACCGTTCCCAAATGAACAACAATACCCAGCGCGCGATCATCTTCGCCCTTGTTGCCCTGCTGCTGGCGGCCACCCGCCTGCACCTGCCCGCCTCGCTGACCCACTTCGGTCCCATCCCGGATGCCTCGTGGGCGGCCTTCTTCATCGGCGGCTTCTACCTGCGCAGCTGGAGCCGCTGGGCGTTCCCGGCATTGATGGCGCTGGCGGTACTGGTCGATTACATCGTCATTCGCGGCCAGGGGATGAATTTCTGGGCGCATTACTGCACCTCGCCGGCGTACTGGTTCCTGGTCCCGGCCTATTTCGCGCTGTGGTACGGCGGCATGCTGACCCGCAAGCATTACAGCCGCCAGCACGATGGCCGTTCGCTGGGCGTGCTGGTTGCCAGCCTGGTCGGCTCGGTCGCCGTCTGCCAGCTGCTGAGCCAGGGCAGCTTCTACTGGATCAGCGACGTGGTCAGCCAGCCAACCGTGGCCGGCTGGTTCAAGAACTACACCGACTGGCTGCTGCCGCAGCCCAGCGTCGGCTCGTCCGGCTACCTGATGGTCACCGCCATCTATGTCGGCCTGGCCCTGCTGGCGCATGTCGGCGTGCAGCAGATTGCCCAGCTGATGGCCGCCCACAAGGCGCGTGCCTGATTCACTGAGCCGCCGAATACGCGCTTGAGCAGGTGCCGTTGAATGGGCAATCGCCTTTCCAAAATCTACACCCGTACCGGTGACGACGGCAGCACCGGACTGGGCGATGGCAGCCGGGTCGGCAAGGACTCGCTGCGGGTCAATGCCTATGGCACGGTGGACGAAGCCAATTCAGCAATTGGCGTGGTGTTGGCGGCGCCGTCGGTGCCGGCCGACGTCCGCGATCTGTTGACCACGGTCCAGCACCAGTTGTTCGACCTCGGCGGCGAGCTGTGCATCCCCGGCCATGCGGCCATCAGTGACGACGACGTCAGCGCCTTGGAAGCACGCCTGGATCATTACAACGACCCATTGCCGGCGCTGAAGGATTTCATCCTGCCGGCCGGCGGCGAAGCCGCGGCCCGTTGCCATCTGGCGCGGACCATCGTCCGCCGTGCCGAACGCGAAACCATCGCCCTGGCCCGGGTCGAGGACATCCGGCCGCAGGCGGTGCGCTATCTGAACCGGCTGTCGGATCTGCTGTTCGTGCTCGCCCGCGTGCTGGCCCGGGCCGATGGCCAGGGTGAAGTACTGTGGAATCACCAGCGCCGGCATGGCTGAGCGCAGGCACGCCGGCCCGTGATCGTCTTCACCCATCCCGCCTGTCTGGAACACGACCCGGGCCCGGACCATCCGGAGCGTCGCGCGCGGCTGGAGACGGTGTTGCAAGGCCTGCGCCAGGCATTGCCGGAGCTGCAGTGGCGTGAGGCGCCGCTGGCCAAACTGGGTGATCTGCGGCGGGTCCACAACAGCGAACTGATTGACAGCGTGATGGCCGCGGATTTCGACGGCTACCGCATGCTCGACCCGGACACGGTGATTTCCGCCGGCTCGCGCAGCGCCGCCCTGCATGCGGCCGGCGCCGGCCTGGCCGCGGTCGACGCGGTCATCAACGGCGATACCGATACCGCCTTCTGCGCGGTACGCCCCCCCGGCCACCATGCCACCGCCGACGCGGCGATGGGCTTCTGCCTGTTCAACAACATCGCCATCGCCGCCGCGCATGCGCTGGACAAGCATGGGCTGGAGCGGGTGGCGATCATCGATTTCGACGTCCACCACGGCAACGGCAGCCAGGCCATTTTCTACGATGAACCGCGGGTGGCCTATTTCAGCAGCCACCAGTCCGGGCTGTACCCGAACAGTGGCAGCGTCTACGAACGCGGCGTCGGCAACATCCACAACGCGCTGCTGCCGCCCGGGACCGGTGGTTTCCGCTTCCAGAACACCTGGGAAGACACGCTGCTGCCGGTGCTGGACGACTTCCGGCCGCAATTGCTGCTGGTTTCCGCCGGCTTCGACGCCCACATGCGCGACCCACAGGCCGACCTGATGCTGGAAACCAGTGATTACAGCTGGCTGACCCGGCGCCTGCGGCAGATTGCCGACCGCCATGCCCGCGGCCGGATCGTATCGATGCTGGAGGGTGGCTACGATCTGGATGCACTGCGCGAATCCAGCGTCGCCCATGTGGAAGCGCTTTGTTAGCCGGGGCGCGTTACCGCCTCGGCATCACCGGCACCGACGTGTCACAGCGAGGCCTCCGGTCGCGGCGCGCAAGGGCTGCCGCGACGCCGCAGGGAGCTTGCTGCCGTGCACGCCAGAGGTCGCCCGGAGCCCGGCCTGCATGAATCTTAACCGACGCTTTCCCCTGAATTTCATTGCCCGGATGCATGGGATACGGCAAGCTAACGGCCGTTTTTCCCGATGAACTCCCCCAGAGCCCGGTACCGCGTGCATCCAGCCCTCCGCCTGTTGCCACTCCCCCTCAGCATCGCCCTGTGCCTGCCGGCATTGGCCGATGACAAGCCCGAGAGCTGGGCGCTGTGCCCGATCAACGAGCCGATCCCGGCCTTTGCCGGCACCGCCGAGCCGGACCCCGAGAACGGCACGCCGATGGAGCAGCGCGAAGCCCGCGCCGAACAGGCGACCACGATTGACGGCGATCACATGGGTGGTAACAGGGACAACCTGGAATACCAGGGCAACGTGGCCCTGCGCCGCGGCGACCAGTTCCTCGGTGCCGACAACCTGGCGTTCAACCAGGAAGACAACACCTATGTCGCCGACGGCAACGTGCGCTACCAGGACTCGGGCATCCGCCTGATCGCCGAATCGGCGCGAGGCAACCAGGACCAGGACAACCACCAGATCGACAACGTCCGTTACCAGTTGGTGTCGCGGCGCGGCAACGGTGGCGCCGACCGCATCGAGATGAATGGTCCGGAAGGCAATATGTACCATTCGACCTACTCGACCTGCGATCCCGACGACCGCTGGTGGGAGCTGCGTGCGCGCCGCATCGAGGTCAATACCGATACCGGCTGGGGCGTGGCCCGTGCCTCGACCATTCGCCTCGGCAACGTGCCGATCATGTTCGTGCCGTGGGTGAAGTTCCCGATCGACGACCGCCGCCATACCGGCCTGCTGTACCCGGCCATCGGTCTGTCCGGTCGCAACGGCTTCGACTACGAGCAACCGATCTACCTCAATCTGGCACCCAATTACGATGCCACGTTGTCGCCGCGCTACATGAGCGAGCGCGGCACCTCGCTGGGCGCGGAATTCCGTTACATGTACCGGGGCGGGCGCGGCATCATCGAAGGCAACTACATGCCCAGCGATGATCTGCTGCAGGAGCACTGGAACGATTTTGCCGACGGCAGCAATCCGCCCACCCCCAACAAACTGGCAAACACGCCCGATCCCGGCGACAGCCGCGGCATGCTGCGTTATTCCGGCTACCACAACCTCGACGAGCACTGGCAGGCGCGCGCCAACCTGACCTGGCTCAGCGATCCCCGCTACACCGAGGATTTCGGCAACTCGATCGCCGGCCTGGCTACCACCAGCACCACCAGCACCATTGGCCTGTATGGCAACGGCCTGGGCTGGACCGCCGGGATCATGGCCGACACCTGGCAGTTGACCGATTACACCACCAGCGAACTCAGCCTGCCGTACAACCGCTTGCCACGCCTGTACGCCAACTGGGATCGTCCATTCGGTCCTTGGCTCAAGGCCGGAGTCTACGCCGAAGCGGTCAACTTCCAGCACAACGAAAGGGACGACGGCAGCCGCATCGATATCAAACCGTATATTTCGATGCCGTTGCAGGGCGCGTCGTGGTTCGTGACCCCGACGCTGGCCTGGCGCCAGACCAGCTACCGGTTGGACCCGGAACTGGCCGACCAGCGGGCCCTCATCAGTGCGAATCGATACGTGGCGGAAAACGGCGGCTCGGTGACTCCGGAACTGGTCGCCCGCCTGCGCGACGAGTCGCCCAGCCGCAACATGCCAATCGGCTCGCTCGATGCCGGCCTGTTCTTCGATCGTGAAACCAAGTTTGGCGGTACCTCGTACCTGCATACGCTGGAGCCGCGGCTGTTCTATCTCAACGTGCCTTACCGAGACCAGAGCGCGATACCAGTCTTCGACACCCGCGCCTTCACCTACAGCTGGGGCCAGATGTTCCGCGACAACCGCTACACCAGCGCTGATCGCCAGGCCGATGCCAACCAGCTGACGCTGGCGCTGAGCACCCGCTTCCTGCGCGAATCGGATGGTTTCGAACGATTGTCGGCCAGCATTGGTCAGATCACCTATTTCGAGGACAGCCGCGTCACTCTGGATGGGGAATCGCCGATTGAAAAAGGCAAGTCGGCGTGGGTCGCCGATGCCAACTGGGCGCCCAGTGATCGCTGGACCATCGGCGCCGCCTACCAGTATGACCCCAAATATCATCGCGAAGATCTTGCCAGTGTGCGCGCGCGCTACCTGGTTGGCAGCGACGGCGTGGTCAACCTGAGCTATCGCCGTCGTTACGAGCAGTTCGAGCAGGGCGACTTCTCGTTCCTGTATCCGATCACCCCGTCGTGGAGCGTGGTCGGCCGCTACTATTATTCCTTCAGTGGCAAGACCCCTGACGACGACAACAAACTGCTGGAAGGCATTGCCGGCGTGCAGTGGGACAGCTGCTGCCTGGCGGTACGCGCGCTGGTGCGCCGCTACGTGCGCAACCGCGAGGGTGAAATGAACAATTCCTTCCAGGTCGAGTTCGTCCTGAAGGGCCTGGGCTCGGCCGGCCAGAATACGGAGCGCACCCTGCGCCGTGGTATTCTCGGCTATTACCGAGACGACCTCTATCTCGTCCCACCGAGCAATACGACGGTTGACCCGGACGACGACATTTACGATGTTCCGGACATGAATCTATGAAACCTTTTGCGTTCCGTTCCCTGGCCGCCGGCCTGCTTGCGCTGGCGATGACCGCCCAGCCGCTGCTGGCCCAGACCCTGCAACCGCTTGACCGCATCGCCGCGGTGGTGGATGAGGATGTCATCCTGCAAAGCGAGCTGGATCGCGCGGTCAACAACGTGATCTCGCAGTACGCCAGCAATCCGGGCCAGTTGCCGCCGCGCAACGTGCTGGAGCGGCAGGTCATGGAGCGGCTGGTGCTGGTCAAGCTGCAGGTGGCGCGTGCCGCCAGCAACGGCATCCGGGTCAGCGACGAGGAAGTCAACCGCGCCGTTGCCAGCGTCGCCGAGCAGAATGGCACTACCGTCGATGGCCTGCGCACGCGCCTGGCCGCCGATGGCATTTCCTTCGATGACTTCCGCAATTCGTTGCGCGAGGAAATCACCGTACAGCGCCTGCGCCAGAGCTTTGCCCAGAGCCGGGTGCAGGTCAGCGAGGCCGAAGTCGATGCAGCCCTGTCCAGCGCCGCCAATGCCGGTGCCCAGTACCATCTGGCGCACATCCTGGTCGCCTTGCCGGACGGCGCCACCGCCGAACAGATCGCCACCGGCCAGCAGAAGATCGATGGTGTAAAAGCCCTGCTGGACAAGGGCGAAATGGATTTCAACGCCGCAGCGGTACGTTATTCCGACAGCCCCAACGCGCTGGAAGGCGGCGATCTGGGCTGGCGCAGCCTGGACGAAATCCCCAGTGCATTCGTTGACATGCTGAAGACCATGTCGCCTGGCCAGGTGGTCGGCCCGATCCGTGGCGGCAGCGGCTTCCAGTTGCTGAAGCTGGTGGAAGTGCGCGATGCCGCCCAGGCCGGCCAGTCCCTGGTCACCGAGTACCAGGCCCGCCACATCCTGGCCCGCGTCGACGAAAACACCGACGACGCGACCGCCAAAGCCAAGATCGAGACCCTGCGCGCACGCATCGCCGGCGGCGCCGACTTTGCCGAAGTCGCCAGGGAATCCTCCGACGACGCCAACACCCGCGAACAGGGTGGCGAGCTGGGCTGGTTCCCGGCCGACGCCTTCGGCGCCGATTTCGGCAAGCAGGTCGCCAGCGTCGGCGATGGCCAGGTCACCGCACCGTTCCGGACTGACGCCGGCTGGCACATCGTGCAGCGCGAAGCGACCCGCCAGAGCAACGTCACCGACGCCAACCAGCGCGCCCAGGTCCGCGAGACCATTGGTCGCCGCAAGCTGGAAGACGAGTACAACCGCTTCCTGCAGGAAATGCGTGGCGAAGCCTACGTCAGCGTGCGTAGCGAAGAAGCCGCGCAACCGGCACCGGCGACTGCCCCGGCCACCACCCCCGGCGGCTGAGCGCAGCTGCGATGACCCGCCAGCCCCGGCTTGTACTGGTCCCGGGCGAACCGGCGGGCATCGGTCCCGAACTCTGCGTGCGGCTGGCACAACAGCCGCGCCAGGACTGCCAACTGGTCGCGTTTGCCGATCCCGATACACTGCGTGCCGCGGCCGGCCAGCTGGGATTGCCACTGCAGTTGCTGGCTGAGGATCAGCCCGCGCATCAGCCCGGCGAGCTGCGCTGCCGTCCAATCCGCAACCGGGTTGCCACGACATTCGGGCAGCCATCGCCAGACAATGCCGCGGCCGTGATCCAGGCCCTGGCCAATGGCGCCGATGCCTGCCTGGGTGGCGAATTCGACGGACTGGTTACCGGCCCGGTGCACAAGGCCGCGATCAACGCCGGCGGCATCCCCTACACCGGCACCACCGAGCTGCTGGCCGAGCGGGCCCGGTGTCCGGTGGTGATGATGCTGGCCAACGACATCGTCCGCGTGGCCCTGGTGACCACCCATCTGCCGCTGCGCGCGGTGGCCGATGCGATTACAGCGCACCAGCTGCAACAAGTGCTGGAGATCACCCGGCGCGCATTGCAGCAGGATTTCGGCATCGCCGAGCCGGTCATCGCCGTGCTCGGCCTGAATCCGCATGCCGGTGAAGCCGGGATCCTCGGCGACGAGGAAATCAACGTCATCGAACCGGTCATGCGCCAGCTGCGCACGCAGGGCAGGCACCTGGTCGGGCCGCTGCCCGCCGACACCGCCTTCCTGCCGCAAAAACTGCGCGGCTTCGACGCCGTCGTGGCGATGTACCACGATCAGGGCCTGCCAGTGCTCAAGTACAGCGGTTTTGAACAGGCGGTCAACATCACCCTCGGCCTGCCCTATCCGCGGGTGGCGGTGGATCATGGCACCGCGCTGGAACTGGCCGGCAAGGGGCTTGCCGATCCGGCCAGCCTGTTCGCCGCGGTCAGCCACTGCGCACGTTTCGCCGCACAACGTAAACTGCACGCATGACATCCGCCTCCGGTTCCCACGCGCGCTTCTCCGCACCGGCCAAGAAGAATCTTGGCCAGCACTTCCTGACCGACGCCGGTTACATCGAGCGCATCGTCATGGCGGTCAATCCCAAACCCGGCGACCGGCTGGTGGAGATCGGCCCTGGCCAAGGGGCGATCACCTTTCCGTTGCTGAAAAAACACGGCAAGCTGACCGCCATCGAGTTCGACCGCGACCTGATCGAACCCCTGACCCATGCCGCACAGGCCATCGGCGCCTTGCAGATCATCCACCGCGACGTGTTGTCGGTGGATTTCACCGCGCTGGCCGATGGCGGCAAGCTGCGCCTGGTCGGCAACCTGCCCTACAACCTGTCCTCGCCGATCCTGTTCCATGCGCTCGACCACGCCGCCAGCATCGAGGACATGGTCTTCATGCTGCAGAAGGAAGTGGTCGACCGCATGGCTGCCGGACCCGGCAGCAAGGTCTATGGCCGTCTCGGGGTGATGCTGCAGGCCTACTGCACGGTGACCCCGCTGTTCGTGGTGCCGCCGGAAGCATTCCGGCCACCGCCCAAGGTCGACTCGGCGGTGGTGCGGCTGCAGCCGTTGCCGCCCGCTGAAATCGCGGTACGTGATCACCGGCATTTCGCCAACGTGGTCCGCGCGGCCTTTGGCCAGCGGCGCAAGACGTTACGCAACGCACTGTCGACCGTCTGCGACAGCGCGCAGATTGAAGCGGCCGGGCTGCGCCCGGATGCCCGCGCCGAGCAGATCGAAGTGGTCGGTTTCATCGCCCTTGCCAATCTGCTGGCCAGTACCCACAGCGAATGATGCCCGGCCGCGGGCCGGTAGCAGCTGAGGGCCATCGACGTCGCGCTCACCAAAAACTACATCACACGCTCTAAACTGTCGCCATGAGTAATGTCGACTATGCCATCGACGTGGACGTGGTCACCCGTTTCCTGGACGAGCAGTCCGAGCCGGAAAAAGGGCGTTTCGTGTTCGCGTACACCATCCGCATCCACAACCGTGGCCAGGTGCCGGCGCGCCTGCTCGGCCGCCACTGGGTGATCACCGATGCCAATGGCAAAGTCGAGGAAGTCGTCGGCGAAGGCGTCATTGGCGAACAACCCTGGCTGGCCCCGGGTGATGATTTCCGCTACACCTCGGGCGCGATCCTGGAGACCGATGTCGGCGTGATGCGCGGCCACTACGACATGCTGGCCGATGACGGCACCCGCTTCGATGCACCGATTGCCGCCTTCACCCTGTCCATGCCGCGGACGCTTCACTGATGGCGGTCTGGGCGATTGGCGACCTGCAGGGATGCTACGACGTCACCCGGCGCCTGCTGGACAGGATCCGTTTCGACCCTGCCGTGGATCGCCTGTGGTTCTGCGGCGATCTGGTCAACCGCGGCGGCCAGTCGCTGGAAACGCTGCGGCTGGTGCATTCTTTGCGCGAGCAGTCGGTGGTGGTGCTCGGCAACCACGACCTGTCGTTGCTGGCGGTAGGCGAGCGCAGCCCCGACGAACAACGCAAGGTCAACGAGGATCTGCGCCGGGTGGTGATGGCCGACGACGCACGCACACTGCTGGACTGGCTGCGCATGCAGAAACTGGTCCACAGCGACCGCGAGCTGGGCTGGATGATGTTCCATGCCGGCCTGTCACCGAAGTGGACCACCACGCTGGCGGAAAAACACGCGCGCGAAGTTGAAGCCCAGTTGCACGGCAACAACTACCGCAAGCTGTTCCGCAACATGTACGGGGACAAGCCGAACTGGGGACCGCACCTGGCCGGCTATGACCGCGCCCGCGCGATCATCAACATCCTGACCCGGATGCGTTACTGCACCCCGCGCGGACGCATGGCGGTCGAGGAGAAAGGCGCGCCGGGCAAACAGGCGCAAGGCCTGTACCCGTGGTACGAAGTACCCGGCCGTGCCGACCGCGACCTGAAAATCGTCTGTGGGCACTGGTCGACCCTGGGCCTGATGATTGGCCACGGCGTGCACGTAATCGATACCGGCGCGGTCTGGGGCGGCAAGCTGACCGCGCTGCAACTGGACAGCGACGATCTCAATCTGGTCCAGGTACCCGGCCGCGACGCCAGTTGATCAAATCGTAGAGCGGAGCTTGCTCCGCTGATCCGCCACCGGCATGACCGGCCGGAAAGCCCGTCCCTAACCGCGCTTGCGCACGTAGTCGCGATATTCGAACGCCAATGCATGGCGCTCGTCGATCGGATGCGATTGGCTGTCGACCAGCGTCCATTGGCCCAGATCGAAATCGGGGAAGAACGCGTCCGCGCCTTCGACCCGGGTATCGACCAGGGTCAGGTACAACACCTCGGCCAGCGGCAAGGCCAGCGTGAAGATGTCACCGCCCCCGATCACGCACAGTTCGTCGGCACCACTGGCCTGGGCCTGATCGATGGCCTGTTGCAACGAGCCCACTGCCTGCATGCCGGCAAACGGTACCTGCCCGCTGCGGGTCAACACCAGATTGAGGCGACCGGGCAAGGCGCGGCCCAGCGATTCGGCGGTCCTGCGCCCCATCAACAGCGGCTTGCCCAGGGTCAACGCCTTGAACCGCCTCAAATCATCGGGCAGATGCCAGGGCAAGGCGTTGCCCTTGCCGATGGCATTGGCCTGGTCGACGGCAACGATCAGTGAGATGCGCAATGCCATCAGACCGCTACCGGCGCTTTGATTGCCGGCGCCGGGTCGTAGCCTTCGATGGCGATGTCGTCATAGCGGAAGGCAAACAAGTCGGTGACCGCCGGGTTCAACTTCAAGGTCGGCAAAGGCCGCGGCTCCCGGCTCAACTGTTCGCGCGCCTGCTGGTAATGATTGGAGTACAGATGGGCATCGCCCAGCGTATGCACGAAATCGCCTACCCCCAGCCCGGTCGCCTGCGCCACCATATGGGTCAGCAGCGCGTAGCTGGCGATATTGAAGGGAATGCCGAGGAAAATGTCGCCACTGCGCTGGTACAGCTGGCAGCTGAGCTTGCCGTCGACCACGTAGAACTGGAACAGGCTGTGGCAGGGCATCAAGGCCATCTGCGGCAGTTCGGCGACGTTCCAGGCCGAGACCAGCAGGCGACGCGAATCCGGGTTGCGCTTGATCTCGTCGACGACCCAGCGCATCTGGTCCACCTCGCCACCATCGGCCGTGGCCCAGTGTCGCCATTGCTTGCCGTAGACCGGACCGAGGTCGCCGTTTTCATCGGCCCATTCGTCCCAGATGCTGACCTTGTTGTCTTTCAGGTAGGCAATGTTGGTATCGCCCTGCAGGAACCACAGCAGCTCATGGATGATCGAACGCAGGTGCAGCTTCTTGGTGGTGACCAGCGGGAAACCGGCATTCAGGTCGAAGCGCATCTGCCAGCCGAATACGCTGCGGGTGCCGGTGCCGGTGCGATCGGATTTTTCGCTGCCGTGTTCCAGCACGTGCCGCAACAGATCCAGATAGGCTTTCATCCCTGCTTCTCCGCCGGCGCTGCCGGTTGCAGGGTCGGTGCGCGACGCGAGCACCACAGCAGGAAGATGCCCAGCAACACCAGCGGTACGCTCAGCAGCTGGCCCTCGGTCAACCAGCCGCCATACAGATAGCCGACCTGGGCATCGGGCACACGCACGAACTCGACCACGAAGCGGAACACGCCGTACAACAGGGCGAACAGGCCCGAGACCGCATAGCGCGGGCGCGGCTTGCGCGAATACAGCCACAGCACCAGGAACATCGTCAGCCCTTCCAGCGCGGCCTGGTACAGCTGCGAAGGATGGCGGGCGAAGGCATCCAGTGCACCCTTGGCGTATTCGCTCTGCAGCTGCGCCTGGGTCCAGCCGGCGAACTGCGGATCGCTGGGGAACACCACGCCCCAGTTGGCGCCGGTGTACTTGCCCCACAATTCGCCGTTGATGAAGTTGCCCAGGCGGCCAAAACCCAGCCCGGCCGGGACCAGCGGGGCGACGAAATCGACCGTGTCGAAGAAGTGCATGCGCTGCTTGCGCGACCACCAGGCACCGGCGACCAGCACGCCGAGCAGGCCGCCGTGGAAACTCATGCCGCCTTCCCAGACCCGGAACACCGCCAGCGGATGGGCGATATAGGTCGGCAGGTCATAGAACAGGATGTAACCCAGGCGGCCACCCAGCACTACGCCGAGCATGCTGTAGAACAGCAGATCCGAGAACCCGTTGGCATCGACGCCGGGCAGGCGGCCCGCCTCGACCCGTCGCTTGCCCAGCCACCAGGCGGCGATGAAGCCGGCCAGGTAGGTCAATCCATACCAGTGCAGCTTGAGCGGGCCCAACGAAAACAGGACGGGGTCGATCTGGTGTAGGTAAATCATCTGGCAGTGCCGGGCCCGGGTTGGATAAGCGTTCTATTTTGCCCCAGCCGCGGCAGCGCTGTCCGAATAGCGCTACAACACATGCGGCAGGTTGGGCAGTTCATCTTCATCCGGCTGGCTGCCGTCCTGGGGGAAATGCGTCGCCAGCAGCGTCGAGATGGCACCGATGCCGCTGACGATGGCGGTTTCCGGCTGGCCCGCGCGCATGTCCAGTTCAATCTGCCGGCACACCGCCTGCCAATGATCGGGTGTCACCCGATCGCGCAGCCCGCGGTCGGCGACGATTTCAATCCGGTGATCAGCCAGCAGCAGATACAGCAGCACACCGTTGTTGGCTTCGGTATCCCAGGTCCGCAGGCGGGCGAAGGCATGCTCGGCCCGTTGCCTGGCCTGCACTCCACGCCACAGCAACGGCAACGGCAAGTCGGCTTCGACCGCGAACATCACTTCGCCGCGATGGCGGCTTTCGCCCTCGGCGATCGCCTCGGCGATGCGCTGCATGCTGTCGGCCGGGAACCAGCGCCGTACCGATGGCGGGAACAGATGTTTCAGCAGCCTCATCACCAGCTCCCGGAGGCACCACCGCCTCCCGACATGCCGCCACCACC
>NZ_LDJL01000029.1 GCF_001431405.1 Pseudoxanthomonas dokdonensis | reverse complement strand
ATCTTGGTCAGTGCGGCGGTCAGCGTGGTCTTGCCATGGTCAACGTGACCAATGGTGCCCACGTTCACGTGCGGCTTGGTGCGTTCGAATTTACCCTTTGCCATGGCTGCTTCTTCTCGAATCGTTGATTGGATGGTGGAGCGGGTGTAACAAGATGGTGCTCACGAATGGAATCGAACCATCGACCTCCTCCTTACCAAGGAGGTGCTCTACCGACTGAGCTACGTGAGCGAAACTCTTATTGTACCGGTTGTTGCGGCTTCGTGCGCCTGTGTTCCAACGTGGAGCGGGAGACGGGAATCGAACCCGCACCATCAGCTTGGAAGGCTGAGGTTCTACCGTTGAACTACTCCCGCACCGGGAGACCACAACAACCGATTTCCGATGATGTCCTCGCGAACGATTTGATCACCGGGTTTGAAACTTGGTGGAGGGAGGTGGATGACTCCGCGCCTGTGGCGCTTCGCCCTCCGGGCCGTCCTCCGGACGTTCAGCGCCACCTTGCGGTGTCGCTGTCGAACCACGTCGGTGCTTCTCATCCACCTGCGGGTCCGGCTCCGATGATGTCCTCGCGAACGATTTGATCACCGGTTTTGAAACTTGGTGGAGGGAGGTGGATGACTCCGCGCCTGCGGCGCTTCGCCCTCCGGGCCGTCCTCCGGACGTTCAGCGCCACCTTGCGGTGTCGCTGTCGAACCACGTCGGTGGTTCTCATCCACCTGCGGGTCCGGCTCCGATGATGTCCTCGCGAACGATTTGATCACCGGTTTTGAAACTTGGTGGAGGGAGGTGGATTCGAACCACCGAAGGCGTAAGCCAGCAGATTTACAGTCTGCCCCCGTTGGCCGCTTGGGTATCCCTCCAGTAACACTGAATCAGGGCACTGGAACTGCCTGGGCTCCACTGGTGTCCGCTGCGGGCTGGCCCGAATTGGTCACTGGTGAAACAGCCCGTAATTTTGGCCTGACTTGCCGGCTCTGTCAACGAATAACGGCAAGTTTTTTTCAGACGTTGAAGCGGAAATGCAGGACGTCGCCTTCCTGCACGCGATATTCCTTGCCTTCCAGGCGCAGGCGGCCGGCTTCCTTGGCCCCGGCTTCACCGCGGTACTTGATGAAGTCCTCGAAGGAAATGGTTTCGGCGCGGATGAAGCCCTTCTCGAAGTCGGTATGGATGACGGCGGCGGCCTGTGGCGCGGTCGAGCCGGCCTTGACCGTCCAGGCGCGTACTTCCTTGACCCCGGCGGTGAAGTAGGTCTGCAGGCCAAGCAACTGGTAGGCGGCGTAGATCACCCGGTTCAGGCCCGGCTCGGCCAGGCCGAGGTCGGCCAGGAAGGTGTCGCGGTCCTCGTCGTCCAGCTGGGCCAGTTCTTCCTCGATCGCCGCCGACACCGGCACCACCTGCGCGCCTTCCGCGGCGGCACGGGCGCGCACGGCCTCCAGGTGCGGGTTATTGTCGAAGCCGTCCTCGAGCACGTTGGCGATGTACATCACCGGCTTCAGGGTCAGCAGGAACAGGTCGCGCACCAGCGCTTTTTCCTCGTCGTCCAGTCCCGCCGCGCGGCCAGCCTTGCCTTCAGCCAGCGCCGCCTGCAACTTGGCCAGCACCGGCTTGCGCGCGGCCGCTTCCTTGTCACCGCCCTTGGCAGCGCGTTCGGCCCGATTGAGGGCCTTTTCCACGCTGTCCAGATCCGCCAGCGCCAACTCGGTGTCGATGGTGTCGATGTCCGACAGCGGGTCGACCTTGCCGGCGACGTGGACGATGTCGCCATGCTCGAAGCAGCGCACGACGTGGGTGATGGCATCGACTTCGCGGATGTGGGCCAGGAACTTGTTGCCCAGGCCTTCACCGCTGGCAGCGCCGGCGACCAGACCGGCGATGTCGACGAATTCGACCGCTGTCGGAATCAGTTTCTGCGGTTTGACGATCTCGGCCAGCTGGTTGAGCCGCGGGTCCGGCACCGGCACGATGCCGACGTTCGGCTCGATCGTGCAGAACGGAAAGTTGGCCGCCGCGATGCCCGCCTTGGTCAGCGCGTTGAACAGGGTCGACTTGCCCACGTTGGGCAGGCCGACGATGCCGCATTTGATACCCATGTGCTGAATCCGGATGTGGGAAATGGGAAGCAGGGAGAATCGGGCTGTCGCCGCTCCCTACTTCCCGCTTCCTACTCCCTTGTTGGTATGCAGGCGGGTCATTGCATCCATGAAATTGCCCTGCACCGCCAGCGGCAATACGTCGATGGCGTCGTCGATGGCATGGCCAATCAGTATTTCATCCTCGACGCTCGGCTTGCCCAGTACCCAGCCGGTCACGCGGTCCTTGTGGCCGGGGTGGCCAATGCCGATGCGCAGGCGGTGGAACCTGCCGTGGCCAAGCAATTGCATGGTGTCGCGCAGACCATTCTGGCCGCCATGGCCGCCGTCGAACTTCAAGCGAGCGCTGCCGACCGGCAGATCCAGTTCGTCATGTGCCAGCAGTGCCTGCTCGGGCTCGATCTTCCAGAACCGCAACGCGGCGGTGACCGATTTGCCACTCAGGTTCATGTAGGTGGCGGGCTTGAGCAGCCACACCGGCTGGCCGTCGATGACCGCCTTGGCAGTCTCGCCGAACAGTTTGCTCTCCAGCCCGAAGCGTTCGCCCTGCCGTGCCGCCAGGGTATCGACAAAACGGAACCCGGCGTTGTGCCGGGTTCGCGCGTGTTCGCTGCCGGGATTGCCCAGTCCAACGATGAGTCGCAGGCCTGCCATCGCAGCGCGCATCGAGGACGTACCCGCTCACGCGGGTACGTCGCAGGCGATGCTTATTCCTCGTCCTTGCCGACGTTGGTGGCCGGCACGTCGCCAGCTTCGGTGTCGGTGCTTTCTTCTTCGTCGGCGATTTCCACCCGACCGTGCTTGGCAACCACGACGGCGACGTCGTGTTCCTTGCCCAGCTTCAGTTCGGGGATTTCAACACCGGCCGGCAGCTTGACTTCCGACAGGTGGATGACGTCGCCCAGGGCCAGGTTGGCCAGGTCGATTTCCAGGAATTCCGGCAGATCCTTCGGCAGGCATTCCACCACCACTTCGTTCAACTCGTGGGTGACCACGACGTCGGCGGCCTTGCCAGCCGGCGAGGTGTCCTGGTTGATGAAGTGCAGCGGCACCGCGGTGCGCAGGGCCTGGCCGGCGGTCACGCGCTGGAAATCCAGGTGCATGATCTGCTGCTTGAACGGATGACGCTGCATGTCGCGCAACAGCACGCGCTGGACGTCGCCATTCAGGCTCAGGTCGAGGATGGACGAATAGAACCAGTCGTTCTGGCTGGCCAGCCAGA
>NZ_LDJL01000028.1 GCF_001431405.1 Pseudoxanthomonas dokdonensis | reverse complement strand
CGCCAGCTGGTTCATCGGACAACACAGGAGCGACTGAGCACAGCCGTTTGCAAGGATTTTTTCCAGTACCGGGCCGGCACCACGCAAACGCACCACGGCCCATCGCGACAACAGCAACAGACCGGCCCAGGAAATCGTGACCTCGAATCCCGACTTCCCGCCGCACCTAAGAACTTTTCATGATGGGAGAGAGACCATGAATCACCGTAAATCCGCACTAACCGTCGCGATCATGACGGGCCTTGCCTTCTCCGTGCAGTTGCACGCGCAGGAAGCATCGACCTCGACCACCTCGACCGAGGCCACCGATCTGGACACCGTGGTGGTGACCGGCATCCGCGGCAGCGTCGAGAAGTCGCTGGACACCAAGCGCAACGCCGATGCCCGCCTTGAAGTGGTCACCGCCGAAGACGTCGGCAAGCTGCCCGCGCACAACGTGGCCGATACCCTGCAACGCCTGCCCGGCGTCAACATCAGCTCGTCCAGCGCCGACGAAGGCGGCTTCGACGAAGCCGACCGCGTCAGCCTGCGCGGCACCAGCCCGAGCCTGACCCAGACCCTGATCAACGGCCACAGCGTCGGCTCGGCCGACTGGTTCGTGCTCAGCCAGGGCAGCAACGTCGGTCGCAGCGTCAGCTACACCCTGCTGCCGTCGGAGCTGGTCAGCTCGGTGGAAGTCAACAAGTCCTCGCAGGCCAAGCTGCAGGACGGCGGCGCCACCGGTACGGTCAACATCCTGACCCGCCGGCCGTTGCAGTTCGCCGACAACATCACCGCCGAAGCCTCGATCGGCGCGGTCCGTTCGGAAAACGCCGACAGCACCGATCCGCAGTTGTCGGGCCTGTTCAACTACAAGAACGATGACGGCACCTTCGGCGTCATGGTGCAGGCGTTCAAGCAGAAGCGCGAGCTGAGCCGCCAGGCCCAGGAAATCCCCGGTGGCTTCTTCCAGATCGGCGCCACCGATCCGGCCGGCATCAGCAACCCGGACCTGGTCGGCGTGTATGCGCCGGGCCTGCTGGGTTCGACCCTGTTCGAACAGACCCGCGACCGCAAGGGCGGCCTGGTCGACATCCAGTTCAAGCCCAGCGACAGCCTGACCCTGGGCCTGAGCGGCTTCAGCTCGGACATGCAGGCCAACAACTACAACCGCAACTTCATGCTGTGGGGCGGCAACTTCGCCCGCGCACAGGCCCCGGACCCGGGCTACACCGTCGAGAACGGCGTGCTGACCAATGCCACCTACAGTGGCCAGGCCGGTACCGACTACACCGTGTACGACATGATCTACCGCGAAGCCTCGGCCAAGAGCAGCTACGCCACCTTCGACGCCGACTGGCAGATCAACGACAACCTCAGCTCGCGCTTCCAGATCGGTACCACCAGCGGTGAAGGCTCGACCCCGCGCCAGTTCATCGCCGAAGTCACCGGTGCCCGCGGCGGCGGCGCCAGCTGGAGCACCCACGGTGGCGGCTCGCCGGTGGACTGGAGCGTCGGCGGCGACATCAGTCCGGCCGGCGTCACCAGCTTCGGTACCTGGGGCAACCAGGAAGTGACCGCCAAGGATGACGAGAAGTGGTTCACCGCCGACTTCAGCCAGTACTTCAACACCGGCACCCTGTCCTCGATCGATTTCGGCATGCGTTACGCCGATCACGAGCGTGAAGCGCAGTCGCCGGAAGGCGCCAGCCCGGGTGACATCTGGTCTGCATTGCAGGGCGGTGCCACCGGCCAGTACCCGAGCGATTTCGCCAGTGGCGTCGGCGGCCAGTTCCCGCGCGACATCTGGTACTACACGCCCAACGCGCTGAAGGACGCGATCCTCGGCAACTCGACCTGGCTGTACGACAACGACGGTCCGACCGGCCGCCACAACTACGGTGCCGAATGGAAAGTGGCCGAGAAGAACATGGCCGCCTACGCCCAGGCCAACTTCTCCGGTGACCGCTGGAGCGGTAACCTCGGCCTGCGCTACGTCAACATCGATCAGGACATCAACAGCTACCAGGCGGTGTCCGACCCGGCCAATGCCGACGTCTCCAGCCTGTTCGGCCAGTGGATCCGCGTCTACACCAACAACAGCTACGACCGCCTGCTGCCGAGCGCCAACTTCAAGTTCGACCTGGCCGAGGATCTGGTGTTCCGTTTCGCCGCTTCGCAGACCCAGACGCTGCCGGATTACTCGGCACTGGGTGCTTCCAGCTGGGGTTCGGACCTGAACCGCACCGGCGGCGGCGGCAACCCCAACCTGAAGCCGCTGCTGTCGACCAACTTCGATGCCAACCTGGAGTGGTACTTCATGCCGCGCGGCCTGGTCTCGGTCGGTGCGTTCTCGATGGACATGAAGGACTACGTTGCCTACGGCACCGAAACCCAGATGCTGTTCAGCGAACTGACCCACCAGCTCGAGGCCTACCAGGTGTCGGTGCCGATCAACGCCAACGCCCAGGTCAAGGGTCTGGAAGTGGCCTACGAACAGCCGATCGGTGACTACTTCGGCGTCAATGCCAACTACACCTACTCCGATGGCAGCACCTCGCACACCTGGGCCGATGGCAGCGACAACCTGCTGGGCAATTCGAACGACACCTACAACATCGGTGCCTACTTCGAAAACGAAACCTTCGGCGCGCGGGTCAGCTACACCTATCGTTCGTCTTTCCTGATCGGCCTGTCCGGCGCCAACCCGTACTACCAGGATGACTTCGGCACCCTGTCGGCTTCGGTCAACTACAAGGCCACCGACTGGCTGAGCATCAGCCTGGATGGTCTGAACCTCAACGACCCGACCATCAACTACTACCAGAGCTCGACGATTCCGACCTCGTTCTACAACAACGGTCGCCAGTACTACCTGAACTTCCGCTTCAAGTTCTGATCCACCGGCCGGCCATCGCGCCGGCACCCCGCAGTCGATGCAATCGACGTGTTGCTCTCTCATGGGCCTGGAATGTTTCCAGGCCCTTTTTTTGTCCGCCCGCCGACCATCCTGACGAAGTCATGGTCCGGTCGCTAAGCTGCCCGGCTGGTTGGCGCTCAGCGCAGCGCGGTCGCCATCGGCGCTTCGGCGCGCCGCCGGAAGCCGAAATATTTTTCCAATGCCCGACCGGTCATGGTCATTCGCGGCAACGGCGGGTTGCGATGCTCGCATCGACCGGACCGGGTTAATGCAAAATATCAAGCAAATACATGCAGTTACGCCGAAACAGGACGGGGTTTTCCTCCATGAAAAATTTTTGCAATAAAGTCTTGACAACGTTGTCCGCGGTGCGCCAATCTGCGTTCAGGCCGCTGCGGGCGACGACGCCCCGCCGGCAAGCGCACCAATGGGGAGACATGTGGTCGCCA
>NZ_LDJL01000027.1 GCF_001431405.1 Pseudoxanthomonas dokdonensis | reverse complement strand
AGATGTGTTTAAGTTACAGGCCCAAGTGCAACACCCCTGAATATTGCTGTAGTCGTTGTTCCGGAGTTTGGAAGCCATAGCGTTTCCTCGGTCTTTGGTTGAGTTTAGCGACAACCGCATCGCAGTCTGCTTGCCGGACCCTGCCCAGGCTTTTGCCTTTCGGAAAGTACTGCCGCAACAAGCCGTTGAAGTTTTCGTTGCTGCCGCGCTCCCATGGATGATGCGGGTAGGCGAAGTAGCAGCGCACGCCTGCGGCTTGCTCCAGTGCGCGATAGCCATGGAACTCGGTGCCGTTGTCCCAGGTAATCGTGGCGAAGGGCAGTTTGCTGGTCCGAATGGCGTGGAGTGCGGCGCGATTGACAGCGCGCACGGTGCGATGCGGCAGCTTCAGCACCAGCGCCAAGCCGGTGCTGCGTTCGACCAAGGTCAACAGGCAGTCGCGCTCGCCCGTGGCCCCCATTACCGTGTCGCCCTCCCAGTGTCCGGCTTCCTGTCGCCCTTCAACGGCCTCGGGACGGCTGTCTATCATCGGTTTGTCAGCCAATTTTCCGCGCTTTTCAGGCCCGTGCGTGCGCTTTCGCCTTCGCTTGCCTCCTTGCCGCAGATGCCGGTACAGGCCACCCCCTTGGCGCTGGTCGCGACGTACGTGTCGGTAGATGGTCATGTGGCTGATGGATGGCCCTGCCTGACCTCGCAACTGATGGGTTATCTGCTCGGGACTCCACTGCCGCTCTGCCAGCAGGGATTCCACCTGCGCATATACGGCCAAGTCGTGTTGCTTCCCTTGCCGGCTGCGGCGGCGCCGTCCATTGGCATGTTCCTGGGCCTTGCTTGGCACATACAGAGGGCGTGGCTTGCCTTGCATCACCGTCGCGTTGCGGCGGATTTCGCGGCTGATGGTACTGGGGCTACGCTGCAACATCCGGGCAATGCAGCGAAATGAGCACCCTTGGCGCTTCAGTACGGACAAGGTGTATCGTTCCGTTTCGGTGAGCTGGCGGTACATGAGGGATCTTCTCTTGCCGGAGGGATCCCCTCCAGTCTGCCAGCTCACCTCTTCAACAGGCATCGCAGGTGTTGCACTTACTTTGTTAACCTGCGCGGCCTAACAATTCATTCAAGCCGAACCCGCTTCGCGGGTCGGCTTAATTCAGGTGTTATGTCGTGTTGCGATGCTGGGTTGGCAGTTCCTGCTTCGGCAAGCGTGCGTCATCGTTGAGCATCGGCTCCGGATGCCCAACCCAGCCTTCCTGCT
>NZ_LDJL01000026.1 GCF_001431405.1 Pseudoxanthomonas dokdonensis | reverse complement strand
CGGCATCCAGCGCCGGATCGGCGGCGACCGCTGCCGGGCTGGCCGCCGGCGTGGCGACGGTTGGGGTTTCGGCTTTCTGGCAGGCGGCCAGACCAGTGATCAGGGCCAAAGCAAGCAGGCTGCGACGCATGGGGAATCTCATCGGTTGTGGAAGTAAACCGGGGAAGGATAGGGGCTGTGGCCGCCGCGCGCATCTGCCGAATGGCACGCCCGTGTGCATCAGCTGGTTACAATCGGGCAGTTGATAGGGAAGACGCATTACATGAATAACAGATCCCTGCTGATCGGCTTGTTGATGCTGGCGGCCTGCAGCAAACAGCCGTCGGAGATGGCGGGTGCGCCCGCTCCCGCGCCGATGGCCTCGGCTGGGGCCCAGGTGGCGCAGCCGGGCCAGTTCCTGGCCTATGAACACGATGTCGATATCAAGCTTCCGGCGAACAGGATTGCTGAACGCTTCGCCGCCAGTCGCCAGGCCTGCCAGCAGGCACGCTACGGTGAATGCACGGTGCTCGAGGCGTATGAAAACGGAGGTGATTATCCGCAGGCGCAACTGGTCGTCAGGATAGTGCCGGCCGGGGTGGATGCTTTCATCAGCAGTGCGGCCGAAGGTGGCAGCGTCGGCAGCCGGCGTACGCATGCTGAAGATCTGGCCGAAGCGGTCCAGAACAACAATGTCGTGTTGGCGCGGCTGCAGAAGGAACACCAGCAATTGACTGGTTTCCAGCAGCGCGATGATTTGAGCGTTGCCGACATGATCGCCCTGTCGGGAAAACTATCGGAAGTCGAAGCGCAGCTGCAGCAGGCGCAGCAGCAGGCAGCCCAGCACGCGCGGCGCATCCAGACGCAGAAGGTGACATTGGATTTCAGGCCGCCGTCCGGACAGTCCGGCCGCAGTGAAATCCGCGAAGCAGTCAGCGAGTTTTCCGCAACCCTGTCGCAGGGCATTGCCTGGACCATCCGCGCGGTGGCATTTCTGATTCCGGTGCTGCTGGTCGGACTGTTGTTGCTGAAACTTGCGTTGCGCCTGTTCCGTCGCCGCCGGCCATAACCCCGTTACGTGTTGTTGATGCGGTGACCGCTGTATTCAGGTGACTGTTGCAGCGGCCGTGTTCGCTTCCTGTTTCAGCCAATCGCGGAACGCCTGCGCGGCGGGCGATAGCGTTTGATGCGCGGGATGGACCAGATAATAGGAAAAACGCGTCTTCAGCGCCGGACCAGGCAGTTGAACCAACTCGCCACGCTGCAGGTATGGCGTGGCCAGCCGGCGCCGGCC
>NZ_LDJL01000025.1 GCF_001431405.1 Pseudoxanthomonas dokdonensis | reverse complement strand
CACTGGTCCAGCTGCAACGCCGGATAGCCATTGGCCTGTGCGGATTGGCTGCGCATCAGTCGCGCATAGACGAAGTCGGCGGTCAGGTCGGCGTATGACGGATGCTCGGTCGAATCGGTGAACACCATCGCCATGCCGTGGCTGCGTGCCATTGCCAGCAATGCCGGGCTGATGAAAGAGGCATCGCGCACGTCCAGCACATGCCGCAGCCGGCGCTGTCGCGCGTGGGTCGGCATGGCTGACAGGAACGCGGCGAAGTCATCGTGGTCCAAGCGGGTGCCGGCATCGAACTGCCACACCAGTGGCCCCAGCTTGTCATCGAGCTCGGCGATGCCGCCGATGAAATCCTCGACCTGGGCAGTGGTCCTGGCGAGTGCCTTCGACTGGGTGATCCGGCGCGGCGCCTTGGCTGAAAAGATGAAGCCGGTCGGCGTTTCGTCGCGCCACTTGGCATAGGTGGCCGGCTTCTGGGTGCCGTAGTAGGTGCCGTTGATTTCAATCGCGGTCAGATGGCGGCTGGCGTATTCCAGCTCGCGCCGCTGGACCAGTCCCGACGGATAGAAATTGTCGCGCCACGGCGCATATACCCAACCGCCGATGCCGACCCGGATCGTGTGTCCACCCGTGGCGGCCGCCGCCGAAAACAGATCATCCATTGCCGTTGTCATCCTGCCGTGCCGTCCACGGATTGTAGCTGCCGAACCACCACAGATGCCCTTCCGGATCCCGGCATCCGTAGCCGCGTCCACCGTAACCCTGGTCGGCGATATCGATCACGATCGTCGCGCCACAGGCAACGGCCTGCGCGTAGTGTGCATCCACATCCTCGACCAGCACGCAGGGACTCTGGGTTTCGTTTTGCTGCAGCTGATCGGGTTGCGTGATCAGTTTGCCCCAAGGCCCCTGGTTGGCGACCGAGCCGAGCATGATCATGCCGTTGCCGTGCACCAGTTGCGCGTGATGGACGATGTCCCCGTCCTGGTACACGGCATGGCGGCTGAAGCCGAATGCACGGCACAACCAGTCGATGGCCGCGGGTGCATCGCGGTAGCGCAGACAGGGGATGATGCTGGAACCGCTGGCATTGTTCACGGACAACTCCTGCATGACCAGGGACCGGGCGAGGATAAGCCAGCGCCGCGGCAGCGGTGTGAACATGCGGTCGGTAAACCTGCTAGGTTGGTGCGGAGGCCGTCCGCGCATCAATGAAGATGGCCCCGCAGGGGCCATCCGGATGACGCGGTTCAAGCGCTTGCTGGACAGATTGCTTACTGGATGGGTTGATCCAGCATCAGCTCGCGCACGAAGCGCACTGGCGGTGCGCCGTAGGACAGGACCTGGTCGTGGTAAGCCTTGAGGTTGAACTTGTCGCCCTGCGCGGCTTCCACTGCCTTGCGCATGTCCAGGTGTTCCTGCACGCCGACGAAGTAGGTCGGCAGCTGCGCCGAGGTCAGCTGCGCACGCACCCATTTGCCGGCAGCTTCGCTTTCCTGCTGGAAGGTCTGGCGGGTCATCAGGTCCATCGCCTGTTCACGGCTCCAGCCATCGACGTGCACGCCCTGGTCGAGAATGGCGTTGGCAATCGTGCGCAGGTAGAACTTCAGCTGGACCAGGCGGAACAACGGGTCGTTGTCGAGGTAACCGGCGTCGGCCATCATCTTCTCGGTGTACACCGCCCAGCCTTCGGCGAACATGCCCGAGCGCAGCACCCCGCGCAGGGTCGACGGGAAGTTGGCCGAATGCGCGCCTTCCAGGTAATGGCCGGGAATGCCTTCGTGAATGCTCAGCAGGTGGATCATGCGGCTGTTGTACTCACGCAGGAACGAATTGACCTGGGCGTCGGTCCAGTCGTCAGGCATCGGCGACACCGCGTAGAAGGTGTCCAGTCCCTTGTCCAGCGGGCCGGGCGAATCGCAGTAGGCGACCGCGACGCCACGCTGGTATTCGGGCATCTCGATGATCTTGACCGGCGTTTCCGGCACGCTGACCAGATCGTGGGCGATCACGAACTGCTTGGCGCTTTCCAGTGACGCGGTCGCGTCCTTGACCACTTCGTCGCGCTTGGGCTTGTCGGCATAGGCCAGCTCCAGCGCTGCTTCGATCGCC
>NZ_LDJL01000024.1 GCF_001431405.1 Pseudoxanthomonas dokdonensis | reverse complement strand
TATTATCTTTGGCAGCGTATAAGTTGTATAGAAGACAAGTCGAAATCGTGATGCCGCGCGCCTTTTCTTCCGGCGCCGCGTCAATCGCGTCGTATGCCTTGAATTCGCCACCAAAGCGCTCGGCACCAATCTTGGTCAGTGCGGCGGTCAGCGTGGTCTTGCCATGGTCAACGTGACCAATGGTGCCCACGTTCACGTGCGGCTTGGTGCGTTCGAATTTACCCTTTGCCATGATGTTCTACCTTTTTATTTTCAATGCGTGTGAATGGGTGATCAGGACTTCTTGGTCACGGATTCGGCGATGTTGGCCGGCGCTTCGGCGTAGTGGTCGAACTCCATCGAGAAGGTGGCGCGACCCTGCGACATGGAGCGCAACGTGGTGGCGTAGCCGAACATTTCGCCCAGCGGCACCATCGCGTTGATGACCTTGCCCGACGGGCTGTCATCCTGACCCTGCAGGATGCCGCGACGACGGCTCACGTCACCCATGACGTCACCCAGGTATTCTTCCGGGGTCACGATCTCGACCTTCATCATCGGCTCCAGCAGGACCGGGCTGGCCTTGCTGAAAGCTTCCTTGAAGGCCATCGAGCCGGCGACCTTGAACGCCATTTCATTGGAGTCGACGTCATGGAACGAACCGTCGACCGCCTTGATCGCCACGTCGACCACCGGGAAGCCGGCGATGACGCCGCTCTTCATGGCTTCCTCGATGCCCTTGCCGGCCGCGGCCACGTATTCCTTCGGCACCACGCCGCCGACGATCGCGCTTTCGTAGCTGAAACCCGCACCGCGTTCGGCCGGTTCCATCTCGATCACGATGTGACCGTACTGACCACGACCACCGGACTGGCGGACGAACTTGCCTTCCTGCTTGACACCCTTGCGGATGGTTTCGCGGTAGGCCACCTGCGGCTTGCCAACGTTGGCTTCAACGTTGAACTCGCGCTTCATGCGGTCGACCAGGATTTCCAGGTGCAACTCGCCCATGCCCGAAATGATGGTCTGGCCGGACTCTTCGTCGGTGTTGACGCGGAACGACGGATCTTCCTGGGCCAGGCGACCCAGCGCCAGACCCATCTTTTCCTGGTCGGACTTGGTCTTCGGTTCCACCGCCATCGAGATCACCGGCTCCGGGAACACCATGCGTTCCAGGGTGATGATATTGTCCTGGGCGCACAGGGTGTCACCGGTGGTGACGTCCTTCAGGCCCACCGCCGCGGCGATGTCGCCAGCGCGGACTTCCTTGATTTCCTCGCGGTTGTTGGAGTGCATCTGCAGGATGCGGCCCACGCGCTCTTTCTTCGACTTGACCGGGTTGTACACCTGGTCGCCGGAGTTGAGCACGCCCGAGTAGACGCGGAAGAAGGTCAGCGAGCCGACGAACGGGTCGGTCATGATCTTGAACGCCAGCGCCGAGAACGGAGCCTTGTCATCCGACTTGCGGGTGGCTTCCTGTTCGTTCTCATCGATGCCGGTGACCGGCGGCACGTCGATCGGCGACGGCAGCAACTGGATCACGCCGTCGAGCATCGCCTGCACGCCCTTGTTCTTGAACGCGGTACCGCAGTAGACCGGAATCACTTCCACCTTCAGGGTGCGCTCGCGCAGACCATTGAGGATTTCCTCTTCGGTCAGGTCGCCATCGTTCAGGTACTTGTCCATCAGATCTTCGCTGGCTTCAGCCGCGGCTTCGACCATGAACGCACGCGCTTCAGCGGCCTTGTCGGCCAGCTCAGCGGGGATTTCACGGTATTCGAACACGGTGCCCTGCGAGGCGGTATCCCAGTGGATCGCCTTCATCTTGACCAGATCGATCACGCCTTCGAAGCCATCTTCGGCGCCAATCGGCACCTGCATCGGTACGGCGTACGCGCCCAGGCGCGACTTCAGCTGGTCCACGACCTTGTCGAAGTTGGCACCGGTACGGTCCATCTTGTTGACGAAGGCCAGACGCGGCACCGAGTACTTGTTGGCCTGGCGCCACACGGTCTCCGACTGCGGCTGCACGCCACCGACGGCACACAGCACGAACACCGCGCCGTCGAGCACGCGCAGCGAGCGTTCGACTTCGATGGTGAAGTCAACGTGGCCGGGGGTGTCGATGATGTTGAAGCGGTGTTCCGGCATGGACTTGTCCATACCCTTCCAGAACGCGGTGGTGGCAGCCGAGGTGATGGTGATGCCACGTTCCTGTTCCTGCTCCATCCAGTCCATCGTCGCGGCGCCGTCATGCACTTCGCCGATCTTGTGGCTGACGCCGGTGTAGAACAGGATGCGTTCAGACGTGGTGGTCTTGCCGGCGTCAATGTGCGCCATGATGCCGAAGTTACGATAACGCTCGATAGGAGTGGTGCGAGCCACGACAGTCTCTCTTTATTCGATTTGTAAAAGCCCGCACGCTAGGTGCGGCCTGTTGCGAAGGAATCGCTGTTTCCCGCGGTGGGGAACGTACTTGTTCGAAGCTGAATACAACCGGGTTTTCAATGGCCAAACGCCGCCCTGAGGCGGCCTTTGGCTTGCTGACGCGACGGGATTGACCGTCGCAGTCTCACCAGATGGTGCCCAGGCCCCCGGAAAACAAGGGGCCGGCCATCACCGGCATTACCAGCGGTAGTGCGCGAACGCCTTGTTGGCTTCCGCCATGCGGTGGGTTTCTTCGCGCTTCTTGATGGCGCCGCCACGGTTTTCCGAGGCATCCAGCAGTTCGGCTGCCAGCTTGCGCGGCATGGTGTTTTCACCACGCTTGCGGGCCGATTCAATCAACCAGCGCATGGCCAGGGCCAGGCGACGCGAGGAACGCACTTCAACCGGCACCTGATAGGTGGCACCACCGACGCGACGGGACTTCACTTCGACCGCCGGGGAGATGTTTTCCAACGCCTTCTCGACCAGTTCGAGCGGGTTGGGGTTCTTTTCACCGATGACGTCCATGGCGCCATACACGATCTTCTCGGCGACGGACTTCTTGCCGCTGAGCATGACCATGTTGATGAAACGGGCAATCGTCAAGCTGCCGTGCTTGGGATCCGGCAGGACTTCACGCTGGGGAGCTGAGCCTTTACGCGACATAATTCTTCCCCTTAAGCCTTCGGACGCTTGGCGCCGTACTTGGAACGACCCTGGCGACGCTTGGCAACGCCCGAGGCGTCCAGCGAACCACGAACGGTGTGGTAGCGCACACCCGGCAAGTCCTTGACGCGGCCGCCGCGCACGAGCACCACGGAGTGCTCCTGCAGGTTGTGGCCTTCACCGCCGATGTAGCTGATGATTTCTTCCTGATTGGTCAAGCGCACCTTGGCCACCTTGCGCAGCGCCGAGTTCGGCTTCTTCGGGGTGGTGGTGTAAACGCGCGTGCAGACGCCACGGCGCTGGGGGCACTTTTCCAGCGCCGGAGAAGCGCTCTTGTAAGTGGTTGCCTGCCGCGGCTTGCGGACCAGCTGGTTGATGGTTGCCATATTGGTTTCTTTGGTGAAGGCCTGGGCCTTGTTACGAAAACGAAGGCAGGCCGAAACCGGCCCACCTAGACGGAAAAGTATAGCTGGCAACAAGCCCCAGCGTCAAATGACGCCGGGGCCGGTTGCCGGCTGTTTAGGACGGGGCCCCGGAGGTCCTGCGGCATGAATGCCGTCGGACATCACCTGCCCCGCCCTGTTGCTTGCGATCCCGCCCATCCTGGGCCGAAAACGAGGCGCTCCCTGCGCCTCTTTTCGTGGTCTGGGGCGGCCCGGGGCCGCCTGGCTTGCGGTTTTAGCTGGCGCTGGACTCCTCACCGGCTGCTTCGCTGCTGACTTCCTCGACCGCGGCCGGAGCCGGGGTTTCGACGACAGCACCGGACAATGCCTGCGCTTCGGCATCGGTCAGGCCCGATGCGTTGCGACGGCGCTGGGTGTGGTACGCCAAGCCGGTACCGGCCGGGATCAGACGACCGACGATGACGTTTTCCTTCAAGCCACGCAGGTTGTCCTTGGTGCCGCGGACGGCTGCTTCGGTCAACACGCGGGTGGTTTCCTGGAACGAAGCCGCCGAAATGAACGACTCGGTCGCCAGCGAGGCCTTGGTGATGCCCAGCAGCACCGGCTCGAACCTGGCCGGCAACTCATTACGGGCGATCAGCTTGGCGTTTTCTTCAATGACGCGCTGCTTCTCGGCCTGCTCACCGACCAGGAACTTGCTGTTGCCAGCGTCGGTGATTTCCACCTTGCGCAGCATCTGGCGGGTGATGACTTCGATGTGCTTGTCGTTGATCTTCACACCCTGCAGGCGGTACACGTCCTGGATTTCCTTGACCAGGTAAGCCGCCAGCGGCTCCACGCCCAGCAGGCGCAGGATGTCCTGCGGCGACGGTTCGCCGTCCACCACGGTTTCACCCTTGGCCACGTGCTCGCCTTCGAACACGATGATCTGGCGGAACTTGGGAATCAGCTCTTCGTGTTCCGAACCATCGGTGTCCTTGATGATCAGGCGCTGCTTGCCCTTGGTGTCCTTGCCGAAGCTGATGATGCCCGAACGCTCGGCCAGCACCGCCGGATCCTTCGGCTTGCGGGCTTCGAACAAGTCGGCCACGCGCGGCAGACCACCGGTGATGTCGCGGGTCTTGGAGGCTTCCTGCGGCACCTTGGTGACCACGTCGCCGACGCCGACGGCAGCGCCGTCCTGCAGGTTGACGATCGAGCGCGGCGGCAGCAGGTACTGCGCCGGCAGGTCGGTACCCGGGATGTTCAGGTCGTTGCCGTTCTTGTCGACGATGCGGACGATCGGGCGCAGATCCTTGCCCTGCGAACCACGACGCTTGGGGTCGGTGATTTCACGCGAAGCCAGACCGGTCAGGTCATCGGTCTTCTCGATCACGGTGACGCCGTCGACGAAGTCGACGAAACGGACGAAACCAGCGACTTCCGAGACGATCGGGTGGTTATGCGGATCCCAGTTGGCCACGGCCTGGCCGGCGGTGATGGCATCGCCGTCCTTGACGTTGATGGTGGCGCCGTAAGGCAGCTTGTAACGCTCGCGCTCGCGACCATGGCCGTCCAGCACCGACAGTTCACCCGAACGCGACACCGCGACCAGATGGCCGTTGGCGTGCTCGACAAACTTCAGGTTGTTGAACTTGATCGAGCCGGTGGTCTTGACCGTGATGTTGTCGACCGCGGCGGCACGCGAAGCGGCACCACCGATGTGGAACGTACGCATGGTCAGCTGGGTACCCGGCTCACCAATCGACTGGGCGGCGATGACGCCAACCGCTTCACCGATGTTGACCGTGTGGCCGCGGGCCAGGTCACGTCCGTAGCACTGTGCGCAGACGCCGAAGGCGGATTCGCAGGTGATGGTGGAACGCACCTTCAGCGATTGCACGCCGGCATCTTCCAGACGCTGCACCCACTGCTCGTCGAGCAGGGTGTTGCGGGTGACGATCGGATCCTCGTCGTTGCCCGGCAGGAACACGTCCTCGGCCACGATGCGACCCAGCACGCGCTCGCGCAGCGGCTCGACCACATCGCCGCCTTCGACGATCGGAGTCATGGTCAGGCCTTCGCTGGTGCCACAGTCGACCTCGGTGATGACCACGTCCTGGGCCACGTCGACCAAACGACGGGTCAGGTAACCGGAGTTGGCGGTCTTCAGCGCGGTATCGGCCAGGCCCTTGCGGGCACCGTGGGTGGAGTTGAAGTACTCCTGCACGTTCAGGCCTTCACGGAAGTTGGCCTTGATTGGCGTTTCGATGATCGAGCCGTCCGGACGCGCCATCAGGCCACGCATACCGGCCAGCTGGCGAATCTGCGCCTGCGAACCACGGGCACCGGAGTCGGCCATGATGTACAGCGAGTTCATCGACTTCTGGTCAATGGTCTCGCCCTTGGCGTTCTGCACCTTGTCGGTACCAATGGTGTCCATCATCGCCTTGGCGATGCGTTCGTTGGTGCGCGACCAGATGTCGACCACCTTGTTGTAGCGCTCGCCACCGGTGACCAGGCCCGACTGGTACTGCTCCTGGATTTCCAGCACTTCCTGTTCGGCTTCGCCGAGGATGCCCTTCTTCTCGTCCGGGATCAGCATGTCGTCGATGCCGATCGACACGCCGGCGCGGGTCGCGTAGGCAAAGCCGGTGTACATCAGCTTGTCGGCGAACACGACGCTGTCCTTCAGCCCCAGCATGCGGTAGCTGGAGTTGATCAGGCGGCTGATGTTCTTCTTGTTCAGCTCGGTGTTGGCCAGCGCGAACGGCAGGCCGTCCGGCAGGATTTCCGCCAGCAGCGCACGACCGATCGTGGTGTCGACGATGCTGGTCTTCTTCTGCTTGTTGCCGTTCTCGTCGGTCACGGTCTCGCTGATGCGCACCTTGACCTTGGCGTGCAGTTCGACCGCACGGTTGTCATAGGCGCGCTTGACCTCGGCGATGTTGGCAAACGCCATGCCTTCGCCCTTCTTGTTTTCCAAGGCGCGGGTCATGTAGTACAGACCCAGCACCACGTCCTGCGACGGCACGATGATCGGCTCGCCGTTGGCCGGCGACAGGATGTTGTTGGTCGACATCATCAGCGCACGCGCTTCCAGCTGGGCTTCCAGCGACAGCGGCACGTGGACGGCCATCTGGTCACCGTCGAAGTCGGCGTTGAAGGCGGTACAGACCAGCGGATGCAGCTGGATGGCCTTGCCTTCAATCAGCACCGGCTCGAACGCCTGGATGCCCAGACGGTGCAGGGTCGGCGCACGGTTCAACAGCACCGGATGCTCGCGGATGACCTCTTCCAGGATGTCCCAGACTTCGGCTTCTTCGCGCTCGACCAGCTTCTTGGCGGCCTTGATGGTGGTGGCCAGGCCCTGGCGCTGCAGCTTGGCAAACACGAACGGCTTGAACAGCTCCAGCGCCATCTTCTTCGGCAGGCCGCACTGGTGCAGCTTGAGGTACGGGCCGACCACGATGACCGAACGGCCGGAGTAGTCGACGCGCTTGCCGAGCAGGTTCTGGCGGAAGCGGCCCTGCTTGCCCTTGATCATGTCGGCCAGCGACTTCAGCGGACGCTTGTTGGTGCCGGTGATGGCGCGGCCGCGACGGCCGTTGTCCATCAGCGCATCGACCGATTCCTGCAGCATGCGCTTTTCATTGCGCACGATGATGTCCGGCGCATTCAGCTCCAGCAGGCGGCGCAGGCGGTTGTTGCGGTTGATCACGCGGCGGTACAGATCATTCAGATCCGAGGTCGCGAAGCGGCCGCCATCCAGCGGCACCAGCGGACGCAGATCCGGCGGCAGCACCGGCAACACGGTCATGATCATCCATTCCGGACGGTTACCCGATTCCAGGAAGGCTTCGACCAGCTTGATCCGCTTGGTCAGGCGCTTGAGCTTGGTTTCCGAACCGGTGCTGGCGATTTCCTCGCGCAGCTTGACCATTTCGGCCTGCAGGTCGATGTCGCGCAGCAGGTCGAATACCGCTTCGGCACCCATTGCGGCATCGAAGTCGTCGCCGTGTTCCTGGCGCGCCTGCATGTACTGCTCCTCGCTGAGCAGCTGGCGGCTTTCCAGGGTGGTCAGGCCGGGTTCGGTGACCACATAGGCTTCAAAGTACAGCACGCGCTCGATATCACGCAGGGTCATGTCCAGCATCAGGCCGATGCGCGAGGGCAGCGACTTCAGGAACCAGATGTGGGCGACCGGGCTGGCCAGGTCGATGTGGCCCATGCGCTCGCGACGGACCTTGGCCAGGGTGACCTCGGTACCGCACTTTTCGCAGACCACGCCGCGATGCTTCATGCGCTTGTACTTGCCGCACAGGCATTCGTAATCCTTGGTCGGACCAAAGATCGCGGCGCAGAACAGACCGTCACGCTCCGGCTTGAAGGTGCGGTAGTTGATGGTTTCCGGCTTCTTCACTTCGCCGAAGGACCAGGAGCGGATCAGATCCGGCGAGGCCAACGCGATCTTGATCGCGTCGAAATCCTGGGGCTGGCGCTGCTGGTTGAAGAGATTGAGCAAGTCTTTCATGGTGTTTCTCCGTCAGGCGGAAATACTTCTGTATCGAGGGCGGGAAAACGGCGGGACGGGCATCGGCATGAGTTGCCGATGCCCTGCTCCACTCAGTTGTCTTCCAGTTCCATGTTGATGGCCAGCGAGCGGATTTCCTTCACCAGTACGTTGAAGGATTCCGGCATGCCCGCGACCGTCTCGTGTTCGCCGTCGACAATGTTCTTGTACATCTGGTTGCGGCCCTGCACGTCGTCCGACTTGACCGTCAGCATTTCCTGCAGGGTGTGCGCGGCGCCGTAGGCTTCCAGTGCCCAGACTTCCATTTCACCGAAGCGCTGGCCGCCGAACTGCGCCTTGCCGCCCAGCGGCTGCTGGGTGACCAGCGAGTACGGGCCGGTCGAACGCGCGTGCATCTTGTCGTCCACCAGGTGGTTCAACTTCAGCATGTGCATGTAGCCGACGGTGGTGTGGCGGTCGAATGCCTCACCGGTGCGGCCGTCATACAGCTGGGTCTGGCCACTGCTGGGCAGCTCCGCCAGCGACAGCATGTGCTTGATTTCCGATTCCGCGGCACCGTCGAACACAGGGGTCGCCATCGGCACGCCGTCGGTCAGGTTCTTGGCCAGGGCAATCAGTTCTTCATCGCTGAACTGGCCCAGGTCAACCCGCTGCTCACCGAGCTTTTCTTCGTGGTTGTAGATCTGGTCGAGGAACTTGCGCAGCTCGGACACCGCGGCCTGGGCTTCCAGCATGCGCTGGATCTTGCGACCCAGGCCCTTGGCGGCCCAGCCCAGGTGCACTTCCAGCACCTGGCCGATGTTCATACGCGAAGGCACGCCCAGCGGGTTGAGCACGATGTCGACGGTTTCGCCGGTGGCCATGTACGGCATGTCCTCGACCGGAACGATGGTCGAGACCACGCCCTTGTTGCCGTGGCGGCCGGCCATCTTGTCACCCGGCTGGATGCGACGCTTGACGGCCAGGTAGACCTTGACCATCTTCAGCACGCCCGGCGCCAGATCATCACCTGCAGTGATCTTGCCGCGCTTGTCGGCGAAGCGACGCTCGAATTCCTTCTCGTGCGCCTGGATCTGCATCTGTGCACGTTCGATGGCGTCGGAAGCGTCGTCGTCCTTCATCCGCAGCGCGAACCAGTCGGCCTTCTTCAGGCCATTCAGGTATTCGTCGGTGATGGTGTCGCCCTTCTTCAGGTTGGCACCGCCGTTGGCGACTTTGCCGACCAGCGCGGTGCGCAGGCGGGCGTAGATCGCGCTTTCCAGGATCCGGAACTGATCGTCGAAGTCCTTCTTGACGCGCTTGATCTCGTTTTCCTCGATCTGGCGCGCACGCTTGTCTTTTTCAATGCCGTCGCGGGTGAAGACCTGCACGTCGATGACGGTACCGTCCATGCCCGGCGGTACGCGCAGCGAGCTGTCCTTCACGTCCGAGGCCTTCTCACCGAAGATCGCCCGCAGCAGCTTTTCTTCCGGTGTCAGCTGGCTTTCGCCCTTCGGCGTGACCTTGCCGACCATGATGTCGCCGGCACGCACTTCGGCACCGATGTAGACCACGCCGGATTCGTCCAGGCGGTTCAACGCCTGCTCGGACACGTTGGGGATGTCGGCGGAAATTTCCTCCGGTCCCAGCTTGGTGTCACGGGCCACGCAGGTCAGTTCTTCGATGTGGATGGTGGTGTAGCGATCTTCCTCGACCACCCGCTCGGACAGCAGGATGGAGTCTTCAAAGTTATAGCCGTTCCACGGCATGAAGGCGATCAGCATGTTCTGGCCCAGGGCCAGTTCGCCGATGTCGGTCGAGGGACCGTCGGCTAGCACATCGCCACGCGCAATCACGTCACCGACGTTGACCAACGGACGCTGGTTGATGCAGGTGTTCTGGTTGGAACGGGTGTACTTGATCAGCGAATAGATATCGACGCCGGCATCGTGCTCACCGGAGATTTCCACTTCGTTGACCTTGACCACGATACGGCCGGCGTCGATCTGCTCGACCACGCCACCACGACGGGCATTGACGGTCACGCCCGAGTCACGCGCCACCGCGCGCTCGATACCGGTACCGACCAACGGTTTCTGCGCACGCAACGTCGGCACCGCCTGGCGTTGCATGTTGGCGCCCATCAGTGCGCGGTTGGCGTCATCGTGCTCCAGGAACGGCACCAGCGCCGCGGCGACCGAAACGGTCTGCATCGGCGAGACGTCCATGAAGTCAACTTCGGCCGGCGGCTTGAGCAGTGATTCGCCCTGCTGGCGGCACGGCACAAACTGTTCGGTCAACTTGCCCTTGGCATCATGCAGTGCATTGGCCTGGGCGATGACGTATTCGTTTTCCTCGATCGCCGACAGGTATTCGATTTCGTCACTGACCACGCCATTGACGACCTTACGGTACGGCGTTTCCAGGAAGCCGTAGCCGTTGGTGCGTGCGTACACGGCCAGCGAGTTGATCAGGCCGATGTTCGGACCTTCCGGCGTTTCGATGGTGCAGACGCGGCCGTAATGGGTCGGGTGCACGTCGCGCACTTCAAAGCCGGCGCGTTCGCGGGTCAGACCGCCCGGGCCCAACGCGGAGACGCGACGCTTGTGGGTGACTTCCGACAATGGGTTGTTCTGATCCATGAACTGCGACAGCTGCGAGGAGCCGAAGAATTCCTTGATTGCGGCGGCCACCGGCTTGGCGTTGATCAGTTCCTGCGGGGTCAGGCCTTCGGATTCGGCCATCGACAGGCGTTCCTTGACCGCGCGTTCGACCCGAACCAGGCCAACACGGAACACGTTCTCGGCCATTTCGCCGACCGAGCGCACGCGACGGTTGCCGAGGTGATCGATGTCATCGACCACGCCACGACCGTTGCGGATTTCGGTCAACACCTTGATCACGTCGAGGATGTCCGAGCTGTCGCCGAGTTCGGCGACCAGGCGCTTGGATTCCTCGTCGTTGCGATTGCCGTAGTACTTCTTGTCGTACAGGATCGATTCGCCGGTGACTTCCTTGCGGCCGACACGACGGTTGAACTTCATCCGGCCGACGCTGGACAGGTCATAGCGCTCGAAGGTGAAGAACAGGTTGTGGAACAGGTTCTGCGCGGCATCCTTGGTCGGCGGCTCGCCCGGACGCATCATCCGGTAGATTTCCACCAACGCTTCCAGCTGAGTCTTGCTGGGATCGATACGCAAGGTGTTGGACAGGTACGGACCACGATCCAGATCGTTGACCCACAGCGTACCGACCGCGTCGACGCCGGCCTTGCGGAAGGCAGCCAGCTGGTCTTCGCTGATTTCGTCGTTGGCATTGGCCAGCAGCTCACCGGTGTTGGCGTCGATCACGTCGTGCGACAGGATCCGGCCAACCAGGTATTCGTCCGGCACCGCCAGGGCTTCGATGCCCGAGGCTTCCAGCTGCTTGGTGTGGCGCGCGGTGATGCGCTTGCCGGCTTCGACGATGACCTTGTCGCCGTCGGCCAGATCGAAGTTGAGGGTTTCGCCGCGCAGACGCTCGGCCACCAGCTCCATCTGCACGCCTTCGGGCAGGATGTGGAAGGTGTTGATGTCGAAGAACTCGTTCAACATTTCCTCGTTGCTGTAGCCCAGGGCACGCAACAGGATGGTCACCGGCAACTTGCGGCGACGGTCGATACGGGTGAACAGCGCATCCTTCGGGTCGAACTCGAAGTCGAGCCAGGAGCCGCGGTAAGGAATGATGCGTGCGCTGTACAGCAGCTTGCCCGAGCTGTGGGTCTTGCCACGGTCGTGGTCGAAGAACACACCCGGCGAGCGGTGCAGCTGGGAGACGATGACGCGCTCGGTACCGTTGACGATGAAGGTACCGTTCTCGGTCATCAGCGGGATTTCGCCCAGATAGACTTCCTGTTCCTTGACGTACTTGATCGCCTTGGTCGAGGACTCACGGTCGTAGATGACCAGGCGCACGGTCACGCGCAGCGGCGCGCCGTAGCTGAGGCCACGATTGCGGCATTCGCGCTCATCGAACACCGGCTCGCCCAGCTTGTAGCCGACGTATTCGAGAGCAGCGTTGCCGCTGTAGCTGGAAATGGGGAAAACCGACTTCAGCGCGGCGTGCAGGCCCTTGTCTTCGCGCTTGGCGGGATCGGTGTTTTCCTGCAGGAATTCGCGATAGGAATCCACCTGGATTGCCAGCAGGAAGGGAACTTCCAGGATCGAACGCTGCTTGCCGAAATCCTTGCGGATGCGCTTCTTTTCGGTGAACGAATATGTCGTCATTTGACTAATCGCCTCTTTATCTGCGGACCGCCTGCGCGGCCCGGGGGGTTTTTCAAGATGTTCTTGGCTACGGCTTGTGCAAAGCGTGTTTCAGAACAGAAAAATCGTCAGTTGGAAGTCGCTGGTATTGCCGGCACCAGCACGCCTTCTCCCGCTACTTCCAACTACCAACTCGTGGTTTTCTTGTGTTGCCGTGTTGCTCTGTTGCCCTGGCGCAGACCGCCTGCTGGCCGCCTTCGCCGTCCCGACAACGGGACCGGTTACCGGGTAGTCCGGAAACGACCGAAGGCCAGGGGCTTTCGCCCCCGGCCTCGGGTTGTCGCCAATGGTGCGCGGCGACGGATGCTGCTTACTTCACTTCGACGGTGGCGCCAGCGGCTTCCAGGTCTTTCTTCATCTTTTCTGCGTCTTCCTTCGACACGCCTTCCTTCAACGTACCGCCGGCTTCGGCCAGATCCTTCGCTTCCTTCAGGCCCAGGCCGGTGATGGCGCGGACGGCCTTGATGACTTCGACCTTCTTGTCGCCGGCAGTCTTCAGGATGACGTTGAATTCGGTCTGCTCTTCAGCAGCCGGGCCAGCAGCGGCCGGGCCGGCAACGGCAACCGGGGCAGCGGCGGAAACGCCGAACTTCTCTTCGATGGCCTTGACCAGCTCCATCACTTCCATCAGGGTCTTTTCGGCGATTGCGTCGACGATCTGTTCGTTTGACAGTGACATGTTGATTACCTTCAAAAATTTTCTGGGTTGGGTTCAGTGAACCTGAACCATTGGGTTTCGTAGGGTTCGAACTTAGGCCGATTCGGCCGGCGCATCAGCCGCGGGGGCTTCTGCTTCGGCGGACGGGGCTTCAGCCGCGGCCACTTCGCCACCGCCCTGCAGTTCGCCAACGGCCTTGACCGCGCGGGCAAACATGGTGACGGGTTCGGCGAGAGCACGAGCCACCATCGCCAGTGCCTGGTCGAGGGTCGGCAGCGATGCCAACACTTCAACGTGGCTGGCCGGATACTGCTGGCCACCTACGGCGACGATCTTGGGCTGCAGCTTGTCGTTGCCCTTGGCGAATTCCTTGATCAGACGACCGGCGGCGCCGGGTTCTTCCGTCGAGAATGCGTACAGCAAGGGACCGACCAACGAATCCTTGACGCATTCGTATTCGGTGCCTTCCACGGCGCGTGCAGCCAGGGTGTTCTTGACAACGCGCAAGTACACACCGGTTTCACGAGCCTGCTTGCGCATCGCGGTCATCTGGGTGACCGTGGTGCCAGCGTACTCGGCGGCAATCAAGGAGTGGGCCTTGGCGGCGACGTCTGCCAGCTCGGCGACTACTTCTTGCTTCTGGGACAGATTTAGAGCCATTACACTCCTCCAAATTAACTCCGCTTACGGCTCCTGCCGTTTGCGGTCCTGAGCGGCTCCCTTCCGTGGATGCCGGGGATGCCGGATGGCGTCCCGGGGTGGTGGCCTTTAAAGCGGCTGCTCTGCCTGGCTGCCCAGATGGGATGAACCAGAAAAACTTCCTAAAGGCGGCACCATCTACGCAGGCCGGTCCTCGCGGACCGATTAAGCGTTCCCGCTGCTGCGACGGCGACTCCCTGCCAAATCGAGCTTCCGTGCCCGTCGTCGTAGTGCGCTGACCGCGCCGGCGGTCTTTGACGGCTATCGCAGCGTTGGCCGCGATTGCCCTCAAAACCCGACACTGGCGAACCGGTGCCGGGGTCAAACCGTTGAATCTATTACTTCAGGCTCAGCGTGGACTGGTCCACGGTCACGCCCGGGCCCATCGTGGTGCTGATCGAGACCTTCTGCAGGTACTGGCCCTTGGCGGTCGCCGGCTTGGCCTTGACCAGGTCAACCAGCAGCGCCTGCAGGTTGTTGGTCAGGGCGTCGTTCTCGAAGCTGGCCTTGCCGATGGTGCAGTGGATGATGCCGGCCTTGTCGGTGCGGTAGCGCACCTGGCCCGACTTGGCATTCTTCACCGCTTCGGCCGGGTTGGCCGACACGGTGCCGACCTTCGGGTTCGGCATCAGGCCGCGCGGACCGAGCACGGTACCCAGCTTGCCGACCACGCGCATCGCGTCCGGCGTGGCAATGACCACGTCGTAGTTGATGTCACCAGCCAGCATCTTCTCGGCCAGGTCGTCCATGCCAACGGCTTCGGCGCCAGCGGCGGCGGCTTCGTCAGCCTTGGCGCCAGCCGGGGCGAACACGGCCACGCGGACCGATTTGCCGGTACCGGCGGGCAGCACGGTGGAACCGCGAACCTGCTGGTCGGACTTCTTGGCGTCAACGCCCAGGCGCACGGCTACGTCGACGGACTCGACGAACTTGGCCTTGGTCGCGCTCTTGACGAGCTTCAGTGCTTCTTCAATCGCGTAGGCCTTGCCCGGGGTAACGGCGGCCAGGATTGCTTTCTGTCGTTTGGTCTGTGCCATGTCTTAGCCCTCTACCGTCAAGCCCATGCTGCGGGCGGAACCCGCAATCGTGCGAACCGCTGCGTCCAGGTCGGCCGCGGTCAGATCGGGTTCCTTCGCCTTGGCGATTTCTTCCAGCTGTGCACGGGTGACCTTGCCCACCTTTTCGGTGTTCGGGCGCTTGGAGCCGGACTGGATGCCGACGGCCTTCTTCAACAGGATGCTCGCAGGCGGCGTCTTGGTGATGAAGGTGAAGGTACGGTCGGAGTAGGCGGTGATCACGGTGGGAATCGGCAGGCCCGGTTCCAGCTTCTGCGTGGCGGCATTGAAGGCCTTGCAGAATTCCATGATGTTCAGGCCGCGCTGACCCAGCGCGGGACCGACCGGCGGTGAAGGATTGGCTTGGCCAGCCTTCACCTGCAATTTGATGTAACCGACAACTTTCTTTGCCATTTCATTACTCTCCGGGTGCAAGCGCCTGCGTTACAGGCTCCCCATCAAAACCGGGAAAATCACGCGTCCCGATATCGCGTTGTGACCAGATTGTTGCAAACGCACTGAAGGCCGCCTCGCGGCGGCCATCGGTTCTGCCCGGCTTCTCCGGGGAGTGAGCCGCGCATCATAGCAGGTTTTTCAGGGCCTCGCCCGGCCAGCCGCTGGCGGCCGTTCAGGCGGGGCGGACGGCTCAGGCCTTTTCGACCTGGCCGAATTCCAGTTCCACCGGGGTGGAGCGACCGAAAATGAGCACTGCCACGCGCAGCCGGCTCTTTTCGTAATTGACTTCTTCGACCACGCCGTTGAAGTCGTTGAACGGGCCGTCGGTGACCCGGACCATCTCGCCTGGCTCGAACAGCACCTTCGGACGCGGCTTCTCGACGCCTTCCTGGACCCGCTGCAGGATGCGATCGGCCTCGGCATCGGTGATCGGCAGCGGACGGTCGGCGGTGCCGCCGATGAAGCCCAGCACCTTGGAGGTGTCTTTCACCAGGTGCCAGCTTTCGTTGTCCATCCGCGGGATGCCCGCTTCGTCCTGGGTTTCAATCTGGACCAGCACATAGCCGGGAAAGAACTTGCGCTCGGAACGGCGCTTCTGGCCGGAACGCATCTCCACCACTTCCTCGGTCGGCACCAGCACGTCGCCGAAGCGCTCTTCCATGCCATCGCGGACAATGCGATCACGCAGCGCCTGGGCCACGGATTTTTCGAAGCCCGAATAGGCGTGAACAACATACCAACGCTTCATTGCGACCTTCTCCTCAGCGACCAAAATTCAGGAACTCTTCGATGGCCCATTTGATGAAGACATCGAAGCCGGCCAGGATCAGGCTCAGCACCACGACCACTGCAATCACCACCCAGGTGGTGCGGGTGGCTTCCTGACGGGTCGGCCAGACCACCTTGCGCATTTCAAAACGCGACTCGGCAAGGAACTCGCGGGTGTCGCGGCCCTTCGAGGTGGTCAGGAACACCACCGTGCCCAGCACCAGGCCGCCAGCGACCGCCAACGCGCGCAGCGGGGTTGCCCACTGGCCGTTGAACCACCACCACGCGACCAGGCCGGCAACCACCAGGGCTGCCGCGATCACGTACTTGCCGATATCACCGGCCGAGGTGCCGCGCTTGGAATGTTCGACCTTGCTATTCAAGTCACTGTCGCTCTTTGCTGGGGAAGTCCGGCCCTTTCAGACCCGGCTTCGTGCGGACAGTTCCGCATGTATGGCACGCCAGGAGGGACTCGAACCCCCAACCTGCGGTTTTGGAGACCGCTGCTCTGCCAATTGAGCTACTGGCGTATGTTTTTTCTCTGTCTGTTCCTTAGACGGCGAAGGCGGACCGTGTTTCGGCCCGCCTTTCGTGCTTCATCAGGTGCTGGCCCCCGGTTTTCGCCGGGCAACAACCTGACGAAGCCGGTCGGGCTCGCGCCCGACCGGGTCAGGTCGTTACTTGATGATTTTCGCCACCACGCCGGCGCCGACGGTACGGCCGCCTTCGCGGATGGCAAAGCGCAGACCTTCGTCCATCGCCACCGGGTTGATGAGGGTCACCACCATCTTCACGTTGTCACCCGGCATCACCATTTCCACGCCTTCCGGCAGTTCCACCGCACCGGTGATGTCGGTGGTACGGAAGTAGAACTGCGGACGGTAGCCCTTGAAGAACGGG
>NZ_LDJL01000023.1 GCF_001431405.1 Pseudoxanthomonas dokdonensis | reverse complement strand
CGTTCTGGCTGGCCAGCCAGACGTCGTTGTGGTTCAGCTGGATGCTGACGGGTTCGAGATCACCACCGTAAACGATGGCGGGCACCTGACCGGCGTGACGCAGGCGGCGGCTCGCACCCTTACCTTCGTCTTCGCGGCGCTGCACGTCGATTTTGTGAGACTTTGCCATTTTGCAACTACCTTCTTTGAATGAACCGCCTCGCGGCGATTTGAAAAACTCACCCGCGACCAGGTGAGTCTGATGGCCCGCCGGAAAACCGGACGGACGTGAAACAGTGCCGCCTGCGTCAGTCCACGTACAGCGAACTGACCGACTCGCCAAAGGCGATGCGGCGGATGGTTTCGGCCAGCAGCTCGGCGACGCTGAGCTGGCGGATCTTGCTGCAGGCCTGGGCCTGCAACGACAGCGGGATGGTGTCGGTGACGACCAGCTCGTCGAGTACCGAATTGTTGACGTTGTCCACCGCCGGACCCGACAGCACCGCATGGGTGCAGTAGGCAGCGACCTTGTTGGCGCCACGCGACTTCAATGCCGCCGCGGCCGCGCACAGGGTGCCGGCAGTGTCGACGATGTCATCGACCAGCACGCAGTCCTTGCCTTCGACGTCGCCGATGATGTTCATCACGGTGGAGACGTTGGCGCGCGGACGGCGCTTGTCGATGATCGCCAGATCGGCATCGTCCAGGCGCTTGGCCACCGCGCGGGCACGGACCACGCCACCGACGTCGGGCGACACCACAATCAGGTTGTCGGTGCCGTAGGCACGCCAGATGTCAGCCAGCAGCAGCGGCGACGCGTAGACGTTGTCGACCGGGATATCGAAGAAACCCTGGATCTGGTCGGCGTGCAGATCGACGGTCAGGACCCGGTCGGCGCTGACCGCGCCAAACATCCTGGCGGCGACCTTGGCGGTGATCGGCACCCGCGACGAACGCATGCGGCGATCCTGGCGTGAATAGCCGAAGTACGGCACCACCGCGGTCACACTGGCGGCGCTGGCGCGCTTGAGCGCGTCGATCAGCACCAGCAGTTCCATCAGGTTCTCGGCGGTCGGCGCACAGGTCGGCTGGACCACGAACACTTCCTGGCGGCGTACGTTCTCCTCGATTTCCACCTGCACTTCACCATCGGAGAAGCGCGACACCATTGCCTTGCCCGGGCGCACGCCCAGTTCGCGGCAGATGCTGGCAGCCAGTGGCTTGTTGGCATTGCCCGAGAAGACAAGCAGGTTACGGTCGTCTTGCATTTTCTTCTCTCAACGCGGCGGCGGGGCAATCGGTACAGCGATATCAGGCGGGGTATTCAACCACCTGCTGGCAAGCAGCGGGTGACCGGGTACTGACCAGCCTGCAGGAGACTGGCTGGGGCGGTAGGAGTCGAACCTACGAATGCCGGGATCAAAACCCGGTGCCTTAACCACTTGGCGACGCCCCAGAATGTGTTGACGTTGATCAGGAAAGACCCGGCTGGCCTTGCAGCGATCGCCGCCGTTGGGCAGCGTTCGCCTGTGCAAGGGCGGCATGCAGTGGCGAGCGCCCGGCGCCCTGTGCCAGCCATGCCCGCAGGCTGGATGGCACATCCGCCAATGCAGCCTCGGCCGAGGCGCGATCAGCGAACTCCACGAAACAACCGCTGCCAGAACCCGTCAATCGTGGCGTGCCAATGCGCGAAAGAGCACGGAAAACAGCTTCAATCGCCGGTTCCTTTCTTCGCAGCACCGGCTCGAACGCATTGCCGAGCAGGTCTCCCGTGAGGAAGCCGGCTATTTTCGCGGGTGTGGCATCCCGCGTCAAATCTTTTGCCTGAAAAAGTTCAGCGGTGGGAATGTGGACGCCGGGATCGACCAGCAGATACCAGGCCGGGGGTAGCGACAATGGGGTCAGCTGCTCGCCGACTCCTTCAGCCCAGGCGTTGTCGCCGCGGACGAAGACCGGCACATCGGCGCCCAGTTGCAGGCCGAGCTCGGCCAGCGCATCCACATCCAGCGCAGTGCCCCATAACTGGTTGAGCGCCACCAGCACGGTGGCCGCATCCGACGAACCACCGCCAAATCCGCCGCCCATTGGAATGCGCTTTTCGACGCCAATGTCCACACCTTGCTGGCAATTGGTCGCTTTTTGCAGAAGTTTTGCTGCGCGAACGGTCAAGTCGTCGTGTTCGGCTATCGTGCTCGGCTGGCCCTCCGGATCGGCGCATCGGCGCACGGCGGTATCGGCGCGCGGGCGCAGATGGATGGTGTCGCCCCATTCCAGCAGCCGGAACACGCTTTGCAGCAGGTGATAGCCGTCGTCGCGACGGCCGGTGATCTGCAGGAACAGGTTCAGCTTGGCCGGTGCCGGCCAGTGCGACCAGCCAGCGGCGCGGGAAAACATCTGGCCGGCCTGCAGATCGTGCGGATGGCGCTCATTCATCAAACTGGCTCACGGACCGGCTTCCAGGCTCCACTGATCGATAATCAGGCGTACCTTGGCCTCGCCACGGGCTGCTTCTATCCGTCGCGGCATCGCCGGCTGGTCGCCCTGCGGCGCCAGCCACTCGGCATAGTCGACCTGCCAGCCCTGCTGTTGCAGGTGCTGCAGTTGGCCCTGCAGGTTGTAGCGGGACTCGCCTGCCATGCCTTCGGCGGCCATCCCACGCGCCCAATCCGACAGCGCCTGCACTGGCACCTGCCAGCCGGTGGCCGCCTGCAGCAGCGCCGCGGCATCCGGGCCGCTGCGTTCACCGCCTTCCAGGCCCAGCAGGCGCGCGCCCTGCGGGTCTACATGCAGTTGCCAGCTCTGGCGGGTGATCGGCGCACTCAGCGACACCTGGTAACTGTCACCGTCCTGTTGCCAGTCCATCCGGCCGTTGCCGCCCTTGCCATTCTGGCTGATCGCCACCCGGCCCTGGAACGACCATTGCGGGTGGGTGCGCAGCCAGGCGCTGCGGGTGGCCTGCCCGGCCTGGGCAGCGGCCAATGCCTGCGGATCGGTGAGGCTGGCTTGCCCGGCCACGCTGGGGCCACGGCTGGCGCAACCGGCCAGCAACCCCAGCAGCACCAGGGCCGGTAAAACATGCCATGTCTTCATGCGCCGGTCTTCTCCAGCGCGCGCTTGAGCGATCGATTGTCGGGGTCCAATTTGCGGGCTTCCTCGAAATAATGGCGCGCCTCGTCGCGGCGCCCCAGCACCCACAGCACTTCGGCGACGTGGGCGGCGATTTCCGGATCTTTCTGCAGGGTGTAGGCACGGCGCAACTCGACCAGGGCGTCCTGGTTTCGGCCCAGCCGGTACAGCACCCAGCCATAGCTGTCGATGATCGCGGCGTCCTCGGGCGAAGCAGCGCGCGCGCGGTCGATCAGCTCCAGCGCTTCCTGATAGCGTTCGGTACGGTCGGCCAGGGTATAGCCCAGTGCGTTGAGCGCGGCCACATTGTCCGGGTCACTGACCAGGATCTTGCGCAGATCGGCCTCGGCGCGGTCTATGCGATCGCGCCGTTCCCAGGCCAGGCCACGGGCGTACAGCAGGCTGTGCTCGTCCGGATACGCCGCCAGTCCACGGGCGTAGACATCCAGTTCGCCATCACTGTCCTGCTGCTTGTCGCGCAGTTCGGCTTCCAGCAGGTAGGCACCAATCCGCGCCTCGTCGTCGGCACTGGCGTCACCCTGCAGCTCACGCAGCTCGTTGTAAGCCTGCTCGGGACGACCGAGTTCGAACAAGGTGTTGGCCGCGCGCAGGCGGGCTTCGAAGCGATGCCCGCCCTGCTCGACCTGGTTGTACCAGTCCAGTGCTTCTTCCGGCCGCTTCAGGTATTCAGCCATCCGGCCGAGCAGCAGCTTGCGCTCGGATTCGTCTTCGGCGTCGGGGCCGGCGTCTGCATCCACGTCATCCCCGCCATTGGCATCATCAGCTGCCGCGGCGGCGCGCTCGGCGCCGAGCGGGTCGGACGCGGTCGGCGGCGGAGTCGAATCATGGCGCAGTTCGTCATACAGGCGGGTCAGCGCTTCGTTGTCTTCGGCCTTGGCCAGCAATGTGGCGCGCAGCCCGTAGATGAAGGTGTCCTGCGGCCCCAGCGCCAGCACCTCGGAGGCCTCGACCGGATCGTCCAGACGGTCGTATTCCTGCGCCAGTTGCAGGCGCAGGGCATGGTTGTCCTGGGCCTGCGGTTGCAAACCATCGAGAATCTGGCGGGCTTGTCCGGTCTTGCCCGCCTGGCGCAGTTGGTTGGCGTGCAGCAGGGCCACCCGCGGCTCGCCCGGGAACCTGTCCACCACGGTCGCGACCATCTGCTCGGCCAGCTTGGGGTCGTCCAGCTGCTGGGCCAGGCCGGCAAAGGCCAGCCATGCCGGCAACTGCGCCGGGATTGCGTCATCGGCGACCAGGTCCCGCAGCACCCGCGCCGACAATGACGGGTCCTTGCCGCCGCTGGCCAGCGCGGTCAGCGCATAGCGCCAACCGAGCGGATCCGGTGCGCTCATCAACCCGGCCAGCACCTTGCGGGCGTTGCGGCGCTTGCCCTGGCGCAGCGCCAGGGTGGCCTCGGCGCCGCGCATGGCCAGCGAACTCGGTGCCCGCTGGTGCCACAGTTGCAGGGCCTCACCGGCTTGCCGGTCCTGGTTGGCCAGCAAGGCGATCCGGGTCGCACGCTCGGCCAGCCCGGCGTCCTGCGACTCGCGCGCGGCCTGCAGATACCAGTCCGAGGCCTCCGGCAACTGGCCGGCCTGCAGGGCGAACTCGCCTGCCATCACGGCAGTCAGTGAGTCCCCTTCCGGGGCGCTGGTGGCGGCACTTGCGGCGGCTGGACACAGGGCCAGCAGCACGAGCATGGCGGTGGTGATACGAATCATTGCGGGCATGGAAGTCACGGGGGCCGTAAAATAGCGGCTCGATAGCCAGCAGCTTAGCGCAAGCCTCTGAAAATGACGTTGTGGGTTCTAGGACTCAATCACCAGACCGCCCCGGTCGACCTGCGCGAACAGGTCGCCTTCGATGCGCATGCGTTGCCGCAGGCGCTGGCGTCGCTGCGTGCCCTGCCCGATGTCGAGGAAGCCGCGCTGCTGTCGACCTGCAACCGCACCGAGCTGTACGCGATCGCCGCCGATGGCGACAGTCTGGCGCGGTGGCTCAACACCCACGCCGACGGTCTGCACGCCTATCTGTACCGGCATCATGATGGCGACGCGGTGCGGCACCTGTTCCGGGTCGCGACCGGGCTGGATTCAATGGTGCTGGGCGAGCCGCAGATCCTCGGCCAGGTCAAGGAAGCGTGGGCGCATGCGCGCCAGCATGGTGCGCTCGGCAATCGCCTGGACCGTCTGTTCCAGCAGACCTTCGCCGTCGCCAAGCGCGCGCGTACCGATACCCGGGTGGGTGCAAATCCGGTCTCGGTGGCCTCGGCGGCGGTGCGCCTGGCACAGAATTCGTTCACCCGGCTCAGCGATTCCACGGTGATGCTGGTCGGCGCCGGCGAAACCATCGAGCTGGCCGCCAGACACCTCAGCGAAGGCCGCGTCCAGCGCCTGTTGATCGCCAACCGCACCCTGGCCCATGCCCAGGAGCTGGCCAGCCGGCACGGCGGTTATGCCCTGCCGCTGACCGAGATGGAGCGCCACCTGGCCGAGGCCGACGTGGTGTTCTCGGCCACCGCCAGCCGCGAACCGGTGATCAGCCAGACCCAGGTGAAGGCAGCCCTGATCCAGCGGCGGCACAAGCCGATGCTGCTGTTCGATCTGGCGGTACCCCGCGATATCGAGGCCGGGGTGGCGCAACTGGACGATGCCTACCTGTACACCGTCGACGATCTCGAACGCGCGGTCGAAGACAACCGCCGCAGTCGTCGCGAAGCCGCCGAAGCGGCCGAGACCATCATCGAGCTGCAGGTCGCACGCTATCTGGAAACCCTGCAGGCCAGCCGCCACCAGCAGCCGCTGAAACGACTACGCGCGCTGGGTGATTCGACCCGCGACGATGTCCTCGGCAAGGCCCGGCAACAACTGGCCAATGGCCGCGACGCCGAGGCGGTGCTGGAATTCCTCGCAAATACCCTGACCAACCGTCTGCTGCACCCGCCGACTGCCGCGTTACGCGAAGCCGCGCTGCGCGGCGACACCGATCTGGCACGCGCCGCCGACAAGCTGTTCCCGGCGCAGGCGCCGTATTCGCACCCTGATTTTTCCGCTGACACGCCCGCCCCAACCAGACCGGAACCTGATGACCCCGACGCTGCGCCGTAAGCTGGAAGCGCTGGCCGAGCGCCGCGAAGAACTCGAACGTCTGCTGGCCGACCCAGGCGTGGTCGCCGACAACGAGCGCTTCCGCGATTATTCGCGCGAGTTCGCCCAGTTGGAGCCGGTGGCGCTGGCATTGGCCGAGGAAGCCCGCGCCCGCCAGGACCTGGAAGCCGCGCTGGCAATGCGCGCCGACCCGGAACTGGCCGAACTGGCGGAAGAGGAGATCGACACCGCCAATGCGCGGCTGGCCGAGTTGGAAGACGAGCTGTCGCTGCTGCTGATTCCGCGCGACAGTCGCGACGATGCCAACCTGTTCCTGGAGATACGGGCCGGCACCGGCGGCGACGAAGCGGCGATTTTCGCCGGAGATCTGTTCCGCATGTACGCCCGCTATGCCGAACGCCGCGGCTGGAAGGTGGATATCGAATCGGACAGCCCCGGCGAGCATGGCGGCTACAAGGAAATCGTCGCCAAGGTCATCGGCCGCGGCGCGTTCGCACGGTTGAAGTTCGAATCCGGTACCCACCGGGTGCAACGGGTGCCAGCGACCGAATCGCAGGGCCGCATCCATACCTCGGCGGCGACCGTGGCGATCATTCCCGAGGACGAGGCCATTGACGAAGTGGTGATCAATCCGGCGGATCTGCGGATCGACACGTTCCGCTCCAGTGGCGCCGGTGGCCAGCACGTCAACAAGACCGATTCGGCGATCCGCATCACCCACTTGCCGACCGGGGTGGTGGTGGAATCGCAGACCCAGCGCAGCCAGCACGCCAACCGCGACAACGCGATGAAACGCTTGAAGGCGCAACTGCTGGACGCCGAACGTGGCAGGCAGCTGGCGGCGCAGGCCGAGTCACGCAAACTCCAGGTCGGCAGCGGCGACCGCAGCCAGCGCATCCGCACCTACAACTTCCCGCAGGGGCGGATCACCGATCACCGGGTCGAAGGCCTGACCCTGTACGACCTGCCCAATATCATCGAGGGCGATCTGGATCCCCTGGTCGACCGCCTGCTGCGCGAATACCAGGCCGATGAACTGGCGCGGCTGTCGGACGTGGCGTGACTGGCGTCAACGCGGCACGCATTGCGGCTTGATTCCAACCGGCAAGCTCTGCGACCGTAGCCAGTCGCGGCCTTCGCAACCGCACACAGGAGTATCTGCCCGATGGACATCACTATCCGCGGCCCCGCCGACAACGAACTGGAGCAAGTGGCCGTGCTGTTCGATGCCTATCGCCAGTTCTACGGCCAGGCCACCGACATCGACCGCGCCTGCCAGTTCCTGCGTGAGCGCCAGCAGCGCCATCAGTCGGTGCTGATCGTGGCCGAGGTCGGCGGCGAAATCATTGGTTTCACCCAGCTCTACCCGATGTATTCATCGGTGCAGACGGCACCGTTGTTCATCCTCAATGATCTTTACGTGCAGCAGAATTTCCGCCGCCAGGGCATCGGCCGCTTGTTGCTGGACGCGGCCGCGGTCGCCAGTTCGGCCGCTGGCGCGACCCGCCTGATGCTGGAAACCGGCAGCGACAACCTGGCCGCGCAGTCGCTGTATCGCGCCGCCGGCTGGCGCGAGGAAAGCAGCCAGTGGTACAGCCTGCCGCTGGCCGCGCTGCCGGACTGACCGGTCAGCGCATCGACACCGCTGCACCGCCATGAGCGAACCTTCAGCATCACTGCAGCATCTGCGCCATCGCGTCGTGCGTGAGCCCGGCAACGCGTTGGCGTGGCTGCAGCTGGCCGATGCGGAATTCGAACACGGCGATCTGGCGCAGGCCGAAGCCGCCTGTCAACACGCCCTGCAACAGGCACCCGGCCATCCGGAGGTACTGGCGCGGCTGGGCCGGGTGTACTGGAAGCAGGGCCAGCTGCAATCGGCCTACGACGCACTGATGCGTGCCGCCACGCAGGCGCCACGGCATCCCGGCATCGCGGTCTGGCTGGCGCATGTGCTGGAAGATCTGGGCCAGGCCGAAGACGCGTTGCTGGCCTACCGGCACGCGCACGCGCTGGTACCGGACCAGCCACAGTTGGCGGCTTACCTGCTGGCCTGGCAACGTCGCCTCTGCGACTGGCGCGAGCTGCCAGCGCTGGCCCGGCAAGTACGGCAGGCAGTGGCCGATGCCAGCGCATCGGTCGAGCCATTCGCGTTCCTCAGCGAGGACAGCAGCGCCGCCGAACAACTGCAGTGCGCCCGGCTGCGCGCGCGGGGATTGGCGGCAAGCACGCAAACGCTGGCGCCATCGCCGCCTGCCGGCGAGCGGGCAAGGCTGAGTGTGGGCTTTTTGTCGAATGGCTTCGGCGCCCATCCGACCGGTCTGCTGACGGTGGCATTGTTCGAGGCCGTCGCCCGCGGCCAGCCCCGGCTTGATCTGCATCTGTTCGCACTGAACGACGACGATGGCAGCCTGATCCGTCGACGCCTGCAGGCATGTACGACGTTGCATGACGTCGGCGGACGCTCGCACCAGCAGACCGCGCAGGCGATCCGCGCCGCCGGTGTCGAGGTGCTGTTCGATCTGCGTGGCTGGGGCGGCGGTGGCGCGCCGGAAGTGCTGGCGATGCGGCCGGCACCGGTGCAGGTCAATTGGCTGGCCTACCCCGGCACCAGCGGCGCGCCATGGCTGGACTACCTGCTGGCGGATGACTATGTGTTGCCGCCTTCACTGGAGTCTTGCTTCAGCGAACAGGTGATCCGCCTGCCGCGCTGTTTCCAGCCGTCCGACAGCAATCGCGTCGTCCCGGCCCCGCCCAGTCGCCTGTCCTGCGGACTGCCCCCGCGCGCCAGCGATGGCGCCGGCACGGTGTTCTGCTGTTTCAACAACAGTTACAAATTGAATCCGCGCAGCGTCGATCGCGCATTGGCGGTACTGCAGCAGGTGCCGGGCAGCGTGTTGTGGCTGCTGTCCGGTCCCGGCCATGCCGACCAGCGCCTGCGCGCCCACGCCCAGGCGCGGGGCATCGATCCGCAGCGGTTGGTATTCATGGCCAAGCAGCCACATGCCGATTACCTGGCCCGGCTGCAGCTGGCCGACCTGTTCTTGGACACCGATCCGTATAACGCGCATACCACCGCTTCGGATGCGTTGTGGGTGGGTTGCCCGCTGTTGACCACGCCGGGGCAGACGTTCGCCTCGCGGGTCGCCGGCAGCCTCAATCATCACCTGGGCATGGCGGAGATGAATGTCGAAGGCGATCAGCAGTTCATCGCCACCGCGGTCGCGTTGGCGCGTGATCCGGCTGCCTTGACCGCCGTGCGTGAACGGCTTGCCCGGCAACGCCAGCAGTCCGGACTGTTCGACATGGATGGCTTCGCCGCCGATTTCGCCGACACCGTGGCCCGCATCGCCAGACGCTGATGCGGTCAATGCGGCGCGCTCCGCACTGGGTTAACCTGCGGGCATGAGCGCATCCAATCAATTCATCCCCTTGAACCTGTGCATCCTGACCGTGTCGGACACGCGCAGCCCCGCCAACGACACCTCGGGCGACTACCTGCAGCAGGCCGCCACCGCTGCCGGCCACCACATCCAGCAACGCGATCTGTTGCCTGATGATCGCTATCGATTGCGCGCGCGGGTGTCACAGTGGATTGCCGATCCGGAGGTCGATGGCATCCTGGTCACCGGTGGCACCGGCTTCACCGGGCGTGATTCCACACCCGAAGCGCTGCTGCCACTGCTGGACAAGCAGATGCCCGGATTCGGCGAACTGTTCCGCGCCATCAGCGTGGACGAAATCGGCACGTCGTCGCTGCAATCGCGGGCGTTTGCCGGCCTCGCCAACCAGTGCTTCGTGTTCTGCCTGCCCGGCTCCAGTTCCGCCTGCCGCACCGCCTGGGAAAACATCATCCAGGCACAGCTGGACGCACGGACCCAGCCCTGCAACTTGGCCACATTGCGTCCACGCCTGCGCGAGTAATGTCTGCTTCGCCTTTGATGACCGACCACGGATAAGCGGATGAAGAAGCTCAAGCGCAAGGCTTACGAGGCCGAGCTCGAACCGATGCAACTGGAACTGCAGGCGCTGGCACGCTGGTTGCGTCATTCCGGCAAGCGCCTGCTGGTCCTGCTGGAAGGGCGCGATACCGCCGGCAAGGGCGGCGTCATCAATGCCATTTCGCAACATCTCAACCCGCGCCAGTGCCACGTGGTGGCCTTGCCGAAGCCGAACGAGCACGAGGCCAGCCAGTGGTATTTCCAGCGTTACGTCGCCCATCTGCCGGCCGCCGGCGAGATGGTGCTGATGGACCGCAGCTGGTACAACCGCGCGGGCGTCGAAAAGGTCATGGGCTTCTGCAGCGATGCCGAGTGCCGCAGCTTCCTGCAGCAGGCGCCGGTGTTCGAGAAGTTGCTGGTCGACGACGGCATCCTGCTGTTCAAGTACTGGCTGACGGTCGACCAGGCGCAGCAGGAAGAACGCTTCAGGGAACGCCTGCAGGATCCGCTCAAGCGCTGGAAGCTGTCGCCGATCGACGTCCAGGCCCGGGAGAAGTACCGCGACTACACCCGTGCCCGTGAAGCCATGCTCAAGGCGACCCATACCACGCATGCACCGTGGACACTGGTCGACTTCAATGACCAGAAGCTTGGCCGCCTGACCCTGATCCGGCATCTGCTCGACCAGTTACCTGACACTCGGGTACCTGAGCCGGAACTGGACTTTCCGGCGCTGGCCTCACGCCCCAGTAAGGAACGCTTTGCTGTGATCCAGCCACTACCGGTCTATCGGATTGACGACAATGACTGACTGGCACCCCGCCCTGATCAAGGAGAACGTCATGAACAAGCAAGCCATCAGGCAACTCACGCTGGCCACGCTGCTCGGCTTGGGTCTGGCGGTTTCAGCACAGGCACAGACGGTGGGCTACAACTTCCGTACCGGTGATGCCTGGGTCGACAACCGTCTGTATGAAATCAACGACTATGGCGCCCGTTACCGGGATCCTTTTGTCCGTGAAATGACCGGCAACTACGGTGCGCCGCGGTCGCTGGTGGAAGACTTGTTCGGCCGCAACTGGTCGGCCGGCGACATCTACTACGCCTGCGCAATCGCCCACATCGTTGGCATCCCGTGCCTGGATGTCGTCAACGACTATGACCGCAATCGCGGCCAGGGCTGGGGCGCGGTCGCCAAGCGCATGGGCATCAAGCCAGGCTCGCCCGAATTCCATTCCTTGAAGAATGGTTTTTCCCGCACCTACGACCATTGGGGCTATCCGGTCGCGGTTGATCAGAATGTCCACGTTGACTGGTCCAAGCATGGCCCGGGTAATTCGGGCAATGCCGGCAAGTCAGGCAACAGCGGCAAACCGGATAATCCCGGCCATTCCAATGGCCACAGCGGCAAGCCCGCCCAATCCGGATCCGCCGGCAGCAAGGGCGGCGGCAACGGTAAAGGCAACAGCAGCAAGGGCAATAACGGCAACGGCAAGGGCAACGGCAAACACTGACCGGTGAGCTGTGGTGGCGACGGAACGTGGAGCGGACCCCTGCTCCACGATCTGCGGTGCAAGCAGCGTGCGGGCACAGCTCATCCCATGAACCGGCCGTTGGCCGGGTTTTTTATCGGGTCGGGATCGCTGTTGCGTAACAGTGATTGCAACAGCGGCGCTGCATCACGCCTGCAGCTTGGGACCGCCGGCTTTTTCGATTTCCATTTCGACGTCACGGGCAGTGACCGGGCCCATGAACTGCTTGACCAGTTTGCCGTCGGGACCGATCAGGTAGGTCAGCGGCAGGCCGCGCGGGGTGGCGAAATCGGCTGGCGGGTTGTACACGTCGACGATCGCGATCGGATACACCACCGGCCGCTGTTTGAGGAATTCCTGCATGTCCGCCGGTTCGATGTCCTCGTAGGCCAGGCCGACCACTTCGATATGCTCGCGCAGCGCGTCCATCGCCGACAGTTCCGGCATTTCCTTGATGCAGGGCGCGCACCAGGTGGCCCAGAAGTTGACCACCACCCACTTGCCGCGGTGCGCGGCCAGGTCGTAGATCCCGCCATCGATCGTCTGCACCTTCAGCGTCGGCATCTCGGCGGTCTTCTCGCGCACCGCCGGCGTCGCGTCGGCGGCCGGCGTGGTGGCCTCGTCACTGGCTGCCGCAGCCGCCTGTTGTTCGCTGGTTGCAGGCGTGGATCCGGATTGCGGTTGCGGTTTGCAGGCCGACAAGGCCAACGCCAGCAGCGCCAGTGAAATCAGTGCGGGTTTCATGCGGTGTCCTTGTGCGGAGTTGGGAAGATGTCGCTGACCGGGCGCGCCAGCAGATCACGCAGCGGCTGTCCGAGTTCATCCAGTGCCTGGCGCGAGGCGCGGCCGAGGGTGTCGTCCTGGCAGGGTAGCGGAATCTGCGCAATCGGTATCCGCAGCTGGCACGCCTGGTACAGCTCGGCCATGGTCATGTCGTGCAGATCCCGGGCCAGCAGCCACTCGCCATCTTCGTCGCGGCGCAGCAGGTTGATGTCCGACAGTTGACCGAGCATCGACTGGATCAGCGAATCGGTCAGGATCGGTTCCAGTTCCTGGATGCGATCCGGGTGCAGCCCCTGGCCATTGGCGCGTGCTTCGTTGAAGCGCCCGAGCAGGCGGAACAGGCCGTAGATCTCGAAGCCCAACGGCAGTCGCATCGACAGGGGTTGATAGCGGAATGCGGCCATCGACGAGGCCAGCGAGGCACCCAGCAGGATCGCCACCCAGCACAGGTAGATCCACACCTGCAGGATCGGGATCAGGGCAATCGCGCCATAGATCTTCTGGTAGGTGTTGAAGCTGCCCAGGTACAGCCCGAACGACCATTTCACCAGTTCCAGCAACAGCGTTGCCAGCAACGCGCCGGCCAGCGCATAGCGAAGTTGGATCGGACGATGCGGCACTACCCGGTAGATCAGGGCGATGGCGGCGAATTCGATCAGCACCGGGGTCAGGCGGAAGGCCAGCATCTGCAGCAACTGGCCTTCGGTAGTGGCAAACAGTGGCAGCGCGAACAGGCGCGAAGACACCGACAGCGATGCGGCGGCGACCAGAGCGCCCAGCGTCAGCACCGTCCAGTACACCAGGAAGCGGCTGAACTTGGGTCGGTGGAACGGCACCCGCCAGATCCGGTTGAAGGTGGCCTCGATGCTGTTGAGGGTCACCAGCAGCGAAAACACCAATACCACCAGGCCGACCGCGGTCAGGCTGCCAATCGCACCGGACTGCTCGATGATGTAATCCTGTACCTTGCTGGCGGCGCTGGGCACGAAGTTGGAAAAGATGTAACCGGTCAGCTGCCCTTTCCATTCCTCGAAGGCCGGGAATGCCGACAGCACCCCGAATACCACCATTGCCAGCGGCACCAGCGAGAACAGCGTGGTGTAGGCCAGTGCCGCGGCGGCCTGGAACAGCCGATCATCAAGGAAGCGTTTGACCACGTAGCGCAGGAAGGTGCCTGCCCGGGCGCGGTCGCGAATCCTGTCCGACCATCTGTTGATTGAGTCCAGAGGTTCCATCGGGCAAAGGGTAACCGATGCATGCAGGGCATGACATCGTCGATACTAGCGGGGCATTTCACTATCAGGCGGGGCGCATGGCGGAAATTCTGGTGCTTTACTACAGTCGCGGCGGTTCGGTGGCGCGGCTGGCCCGGCAGATTGCGCGGGGCGTGGCCCAGCAGCCGGGCATGAGCGCGCGGTTGCGCAGCGTGCCGCCGGTGGCCAGCGTGACCCAGCAGACACAACCGCCGGTGCCCGACGAAGGCGCACCCTATGTGGAACCACGTGATCTGGTCGAATGCGCCGGCCTCATCCTCGGCAGCCCGACCCGCTTCGGCAACATGGCCGCACCGCTCAAGCACTTCCTTGACGGGCTGGGCGCCGAATGGGCCAGCGGCACCCTGGTCGACAAGCCGGCGGCGGTGTTCACCTCCACCGCCAGCCAGCATGGCGGCCAGGAATCGACGCTGTTGTCGATGCAGATTCCACTGCTGCACCACGGCTGCGTGATCGTCGGCATTCCGTTCACCGAGCCGGCGCTCAGCACCACCGGCGGCGGTGGCACACCTTACGGCGCCAGCCATGTGGCCGGCAGCGAGGACAATCCGCAACCCAGCGAAGAAGAAGCCACCCTGGCGCGCGCACTCGGCAAGCGGGTGGCGCGCCTGGCCCAGCAGCTGGCGCGGCAACCGTGAGCCGCCCCGGCGTGCGCGGTTCACGACGGTTGCTGGTGCTGGCGCTGGCAGCGTTGGCGCTGGACTACGCGCTCTGGTTCCATGCCGACAAGCATCTGGCCGCGGTCCTGCTGGTCTTCGTGCTGCCGCCATTGCTGTTGCTGCCGGGCGTGGCCCTGGACAATGCCAAGGCGGCGTTCTGGGCCGGTGTGTTTGGCCTGTTCTGGTTCAGCCATGGCGTGATGGTGGCGTGGTCACGACCGGCCGAAGCGGCATTTGCCTGGACTGCACTGCTGCTGGCGCTGGTGATCGTGGTCAGTTCCAGCTGGCCTGGACTGGCCGGACGCTTCGCCGGCAAGCGCAGGCGCTGAGCTGGCTGATGCCGCGCCGGTGCCGCACGCGCGCATACAGGCGATAATGCGGGTTCGGTGCACGGGTTGCCAAAGCCCGTGCGCGCAGCGCCCGCCCTTTCGAGAACCGTCACCCGGACAGCATTTGCCGGACGACGCAGGAGCAAGCAGATGGAAGAACTACTGATCGTCACCACCGGTGGCACGATCGACAAAATCTATTTCGACGACAAATCCGATTTCCAGATTGGCGACCCGCAGATCGGCCGCATCCTGCAGGAACTCGGCGTGGCCTTCCGTTTCAGCGTGATTCCGATCATCCGCAAGGATTCGCTGCACATCAGCGATGCCGATCGCGAGTTGATCCGCGCCACCATCGCCGCCCAGGCCGCGCGCCACGTGTTGATCACCCATGGCACCGACAGCATGGTCGAGACGGCGAAGGCGCTGGCCAGCATCACCGACAAGACCATCGTCATGACCGGTGCGCTGAACCCGGCACGGTTCCGTGGTTCGGATGCCGAGTTCAACATCGGCTGCGCGGTGGGTGCGGTGCAATCGTTGCCAACCGGCATCTACATCGCGATGAACGGCCGCATCTGGGACCCGGCCAAGGTGCGCAAGAACGTGGCCGCCAACCGGTTCGAAGCCATTGCCTGAGCATCGGCCTTAGCGGGATGGCGATGACAGAAACCCCGGTTGCCCGGGGTTTCTGCTTGTAACCAGAGGCCTGTTTCCACGCTCAGAAGGTCACGCTCCAACTGTTGATGTAACCGGTATCGCCACCGGCATTGTCGTTGACCCGCAGGTTCCAGGTGCCATTGAGCGCCTCGCTGGACAGATTGACGTTGTAGCTGGTGTTGATGTTGTCGGCGCTGCCGCCACTGCGGTTGTGCAGCACGTAAACGCTGCCATCCGGCGCCACCAGGTCGACCTTCAGATCGCCCTTGTAGCTGTGCACGATGTTGACCGCCACCGGCGTACTGGCGGCGCCATTGCCGCTGCGGCCGGATACGGTGATCGGACTGCTGACGGTCGCGTTGTCGTTGATCGCATAGTCGTTGTTGTTGGAGTAGGTCTGCACCGTTCCACCTCCGCCGCTGCCCCAGCTGGCCTGCAGGCTGACACCGGAGAATGCGGAATAGCCCTTCAGGCGGATGTGGTAGACGCCAGCGGCCGGCGAGGCGAAGGTGCAGCTCTCGTTGTTGCCGTTCTTGTAGGGGCGACAGTCGTACGAGCTGTCGGTCGGCGCGCTGCCCAGCTTGACGTACATGTCGGCATCGCCACTGCCACCGGAGCTGGCAATCAGCAGATTGCTGGCGCCGGCCGGCACCGTCACCGTGTAGGCCAACGAGGCACCGCTGGCCGCTGACAGTCCGGTCACCGCCACCCCATTCTGCAGTTCACTGCCGCCCGGCGGGGTGACCCCGCCCAATGCCGCATCGACCGCGGCGTTGGCATCGACGATGCCGCTGCCAATTGGTTGCGAAGGCGTCGACGGGAACGCCCGCGCGGTATCACGCAGCAGCGTGCGCATCTGTGCGGCCGTCTTTGGCGTGCTCGATACCGACTGCACCAGCGCGGCCACGCCGGCCACGTGCGGCGAGGCCATCGAGGTACCGTTGTAACTGGCATAGCCTTCGCTCGAAGGCGTCGTGCTGCCGGTGTTGACTGTCGACAGGATGCTCGAACCCGGCGCCGACACGTCCACGCCGCTGCCATAGTTGGAGAAGCTGGAGCGTGCACCGCTGCTGGTGTTGGCGCCGACCACGATGACGTTGCCGCAGTTGCCCATGGTGTAGCCGATGCCGCCGGCGGTCAGCACGTTGGCGTTGGAGTTGCCGGCCGCCACCACCACCACCGAACCGCGTGCGACCGCGCCCGACAATGCCTCCTGGGTGGTGTTGTCACAGCTGGCGGGCGCCTGGCTGCCCAGGCTCAGGTTGAGGACTTCGGCCGGGTTCGGATTGGCCGGAACGCCGGGTACCGATCCGCCCGACGCCCAGATGATGCCGTCGGCGATGTCCGACGTCAGGCCGCCACACTTGCCGAGCACGCGCACCGGCAGGATCCGCGCGTCAAAGGCGGTGCCGGCGACGCCCCGGCTGTTGTTGGTGACCGCCGCGACAGTGCCGGCGACGTGGGTGCCGTGCCAGCTTGAGTTCTGCGCGGAGTGAACGCCGCCACACTGGTTGGCGCTGACCCAGTCACCCGGATCGCTGGCATCGCTGTCGCGCCCGTTGCCATCGTTGGCGATGAAGGTGTCGCTGATGAAGTCGTAACCGGGCAGCACATTGGCATTCAGATCGCTGTGATTGGTGATGCCGGTGTCGATCACCGCGACCACTACGCCGGCGCCGGTGGCCTTGTCCCACGCCTGCGGCGCGCGGATGCCGGCATCGCTGTCGGAATAGCCCCATTGCTGGCCGTAGTTGCTGTCGTTGGGGTTGAGGTAGGGCACCAGGATGCGGTCCACTTCCACGTATTCGACATCAGGATTGCTGGCGATCTGCCGCATCAGCGCTTCGGCCTCGACCTTGTCGAGCTTGCGATCAGAGCGGATCACGTCGGCACCGGTGCTGATCCGGCGCAGTTTGGACACGCCCAGCGCCCGCCCGGCCTTGGCCGGCAGCGCGCGCGATGCCGAGCGCAGGGTGGAATCGATGGCCGCGGCACTGACGCTTTCCTCGCTGCCAGCGCGGTATTTGACGATGAAACGATCAAAGGTCTGCTGGCCGGGATCCTGCAGGGCACTCAGGTTCAGCCGTTCGGCCGCCATGGCCGGGCCTGCGCCCAGCAGGGAGATTACCAGTGCCGTGGCTGCAGCCAGGCCGTGGGTGCGCAAGCCACGCTTGCCACGCGTTGAATAAGTCGACATCGAAGCTCCTTCTAAGAACCGTTGGTACAACAGGGATGGGTGTGCATCACTGGGGGATGGCGACAAACACGGACGTCCGTTGCGGCTGTCCGGCATCGAACCTAAGCGGCAGATGAACCGGTTACAAGCACAATCGGCGGACAATCCCGATGGCATGCGCTATCTGTGATTGACAGCGCGGACATTCACGCATGTGAGCGCGATGACACCGCTGGTCTTGCCATCAATGAGAGAGGATGCGCGCGGCAGGCAGGCGCAAGCGCTGCATCACAGCATGGTGGCGCGTCATCGAAGGCAGGCGTGCAGGCGTAAAAAACGCCCCTGCCGGGGCGTCATCTCGATTCAAGGCGGTGGCGACACACCGTCAATATCCGCCGATGGGCTCACAACATGCCGGTTTCCAGCTTGGCCGCCTCGGACATCATGTGCCGGCCCCACGGCGGGTCGAACACCAGCTCGACGTCGGCCTCATGAATGGTCGGAATCGCTTCGATCTTGCTGCGCACGTCGTCGACCAGGATTTCGCCCATGCCGCAGCCGGGTGCGGTCAGCGTCATCTTGACCTCGACATCGCGCTGGCCGTCTTCCAGCGGTTTGACCACCGCCTCGTAGACCAGCCCCAGATCAACGATGTTGAACGGGATTTCCGGATCGAAGCAGGTCCGCAGCTGTCGCCAGACCATCGCCTCGACTTCGTCGTGGCTGGCGTTGTCAGGCAGCTGCAACGGCTCGGCCGGCTCCTTGCCGATGGCGTCGCCGTCCTTGCCGGCGATGCGGAACAGATTGCCTTCGACAAACACCGTATAGCTGCCACCCAGGGCCTGGGTGATGTAGCCATAGGTGCCGGCAGGCAGGGTCACGCTTTCACCCTGCGGCACCATGACGGCGGCGCAGTCGCGCTCAAAATGGACGGGTTCGCTGCTACGGGAATACATGGCACTGAAGTGGGGGCGCGGCGGACCGGCGCAAGGGCGTTAGTGTAGCCGGCGGCACCCCTGTCACCCAAGAATCCGTCCCTGCTGGCGGCGGCCGCGGAGCGGAAAGCGCCCCCGAAGCCTTATCCTAGTCGGCCGCTGCTGGAGTTCCCATGTCCAACGTTGCCGTTGCTTCCGCCTCTCCCCTGCCCCGCTGGGTCGCGCCACTGGCGCTGGTATTCGGCTGCACCTGCGTGGCGGTGCTGTGGGTGGTGCTGGCGCTGTACCTGGGCCGGCAACTGGGCTGGCTGGCCTTGCTGGTGGCTGCCGACGCCGCCTGGATGCTGCGCTGGGGCGGCATGCGCCCGGGTTGGCCGCGGGCGCTGCTGGCGGTCGTGGCGACGTTGCTGGTGGTGGCGCTGGTCAACTGGACCATCGTCGCCAGCCAGCTCGGCTTCATGCTCGGGCTGGCGCCCTGGGACTCTGCCGCCAAGCTGGGTTTCGACCATGCCTGGGTGCTGTCCGGGCTGGCCAACCAACCGCGCGACCTGATCGCCACGCTGGTGGCGCCGGTGCTGGCGGCCTGGCTGGCGCGCTGATTCGGCAGCCGTTTTTACCCTTTCCCTGCGAGCGGAGGAAGGAGCAGAACCTTGTTCGCCCGACCGATGTCATCGGGATGGCTTCGGCCCCTCCTTCGTTTACGGAGGAGAGCCTGCCCCGTACTTGAGACGGGGCTGGGGTGGCGGCAACAGGTTGCGGCAGCCTCACTGGCGGCAAAGCGCCCCCATCCCAACCTTCCCCCGCAAGCGGGGGAAGGGGTAGAACCTTGTTCGCCTGACCGTTGTCATCGGGATGGCTTCAGCCCCTCCTTCGTTTACGGAAGAGAGCCTGCCCCGTACTCGATACGGGGCTGGGGTGGCGGCAACAGGTTGCGGCAGCCTCACTGGCGGCAAAGCGCCCCCATCCCAAACTTCCCCCGCAAGCGGGGGAAGGGGTAGAAGCTGATTACCTGGCGGAACTCATTAGTGGCCGCCATCCAGCGCTTTCAGCTCGCTGACCAGGGCCGCGCCCACTTCGGCGCCATCGCCATACAGCATCCGGGCGTTATCGGCGTAGAACAGCGCGTTCTCGATGCCGGCAAAGCCGGTGCCCTTGCCACGCTTGATGATGATGGTGTTCCTGCTGTTGACCACATCGAGGATCGGCATGCCATAAATCGGACTGCCAGGATCGGTCTTCGCGACCGGATTGACCACGTCGTTGGCGCCAATCACCAGCGACACGTCGGTATTGGCGAATTCGGGATTGATGTCATCCATGTCGGCAATCAGGTCGTATGGCACGCCGGCTTCGGCCAGCAGCACGTTCATGTGCCCGGGCATGCGGCCGGCCACCGGATGGATCGCGAACTTGACCTTGACCCCGCGCTCCATCAGTTTCTGCGCCAGTTCCCAGATCTTGTGCTGGGCCTGCGCCACCGCCATGCCGTAACCGGGCACGATGACCACGCGTTCGGCGAACGCCATCATCGCCGCCACGTCGCCGGCTTCAATCGGCTTCTGGCTGCCCGTGATCTCCTGCGCCTGGCCACCGCCACCGAAATTGGAGAACAGCACCCCGCTGATCGGGCGGTTCATCGCCTTGGCCATCAGCCGGGTCAGCAGGATGCCGGCAGCGCCGACCATCATGCCGGCGATGATCAGCGCCTCGTTGCCAAGCACATAGCCTTCGAACGCCACCGCCAGCCCGGTCAGCGCGTTGTACAGCGAAATCACTACCGGCATGTCGGCGCCACCGATCGGCAACGTCATCAGCACGCCCAGCGCCAGCGCAGCGATGAAGAAGGCAATGATCCACGGCACCCCGAGGCTGGCGATGACCCAGCCGCCCAGCACCACCGTGCCGAGTGCGACCAGCGCGTTGAACAGCTGCATGCCGGGGAATGTGTAGCGCTTGTCCATGCGCCCATCCAGCTTGGCCCAGGCGATGATCGAGCCCGACAGCGACACCGCGCCAATCAGCGAGCCGACCACCGCCAGTACCAGGGTGACCCTGGAAGGCGCCATGCCAGTACCGGAAAAGCGCAGCAGTTCGACCGCGCCAATCGCCGCCGCCGAGCCACCGCCCATGCCGTTGTACAGCGCCACCATCTGCGGCATGTCGGTGATGGCGACCTTCTTGCCCGACATCCAGGCAGCGCCGGTGCCAATCACGATGGCCGCCAGAATCAACGGGATGTTGTGCAGATCCGGCAGCAGGAAGGTTGCCAGCGTGGCGATCACCATGCCCGCACCGGCCCAGCGGATGCCGCTGCGCGCGGTCAGCGGCGAGGCCATCCGCTGCAGGCCCAGCAGGAACAGCGTGGCCGCGACCAGATAACTGACCTTGACCAGCAGCGACAGGATGTCCGGCAGGCTGGCGCTCATCAGTGGTCTCCCTTGCCGGCCGGCCTGCGCGAACTCTTGAACATTTCCAGCATCCGCTCGGTCACCACGTAACCGCCGGCGGCGTTGCCCGCGCCCAGCAGCACGGCGATGAAGCCAATGGCCTTTTCCAGGGTGGTATCGGCATGCCCCAGCACCACCATCGCCCCGATCAGCACGATGCCGTGGATGAAGTTGGAACCGGACATCAGCGGGGTATGCAGGATGACCGGCACCCGCGAGATGATCACGTGGCCGGCGATGGCCGCCAGCATGAAGATATACAGCGCCACAAATCCATCGCTCATTCGTCCACTCCGGGTTGTCCAGTGATGCGGCCGTCGCGCAACCGTGTCCGCATCATAACCGTCGCTGAACCCGTTGCCAGCCCGGTCAACCGGATCGCCGGGCGGGCGTTATCAGCCCTGTCAGTACAGGCACGGGAGTTGTCCATGCAGGTTGCCAATGAAACCATCGCCAGCGCCGCGCGCGGATTTGTCCGCGGCTGGGGCTACGCGGGCATGGCAGCGACTTCACGGCCAGGAGATACCCTGTGCTGGTGAGCACTCCTTCGCCGTCGCTGCCGGACATTGCCGAACCCGCGGTGGCGGCAAGCCTGGAACAGTTCCTGGCCGACATCGGCACCCGCGCGTTCCGCTTTGCCGAAGCCGGACTGCGCAGCCGTGATGACGCGCTGGACGCGGTGCAGGACGCGATGATGAAGATGCTGTCCTACCAGCAGCGCCCGGCGCAGGAGTGGACACCGCTGTTCTGGAGCATCCTGCGCCGCAAGATCATCGACATCCAGCGTCGCCACGGCTTCCGGCTGCGCTGGCTCAGCCCGGCCGCCGATCACGATCAGGACAGCCGTATCGACTGGTCGGACCAGGCTGCCGGTCCGTCGCAGGCGCATGACCAGCGCGAAAGCTATGCGCGGCTGGTCGAAGCCCTGCGGCAATTGCCGGCACGCCAGCGCGAGGCCTTCACCCTGCGGGTCCTGGAGGAACTGGATGTCGCCGATACCGCCAAGGCGATGGGCTGTTCGCAGGGTTCGGTCAAAACCCATCTGTCGCGCGCCCGCGAGGCATTGCAAAAACAACTGGAGGATTTCCGATGAGCCCGCCCATCCATGGCGCGCCTGACCACGGCGCGCCGCTGCCACTGGACAGGCAGGCCAGAGGCCTGCACCAGCAGGCACTGCAGTCGCTGTCACCGCAGGTGCTGGCACAGTTGCGCGCCGCCCGCACGCAGGCCCAGCGGGCGTCCGTGCATGCCTCGCCGGCGTGGCAGCGGCGCTGGCTGCCGGCCGCTGCCACCGCGTTGTCGTTGGCACTGGCCTCGGTCATCGGCCTGCATTACTTCGGCAGCGAACCGGCGCCAACACCGTCAACGCCTGTCGCGGTCAGCAGCGAGGCGGTCGAGGCCAGCCTGTCGGCCGCCACCGAATACCGCGATACCTCCGCGGTGCTGGACGAAAATCCGGATCTCTATCTGTGGCTGGCATCCACCGATGTCCCATCCCTGGCAATGGAATAACCCGATGAAAAACCGACTCTTGTTGTGCCTGTTGCTGGCTCCGGCGTCGCTGGGGCTGGCGTTGAATGCCAACGCGCAGGCGACCACGACCGGCACTGCGCCTGCCGCAACCCAGTCACTGCCTGACTGGGAACAGCTGACCCCGCAGCAGCGCGAAGTGCTGGTGGCACCGTTGCGCGACCGCTGGAACCAGGATCCCGACAGCCGCCAGCGCATGCTGCAGCATGCCCAGCGCTGGAGCAGCATGACCCCGCAGCAGCGTGAGCAGGCCCGTCGTGGCATGCGTCGTTTCGAAAAGATGACCCCGCTGCAGCGCGAGCAGACCCGGGCGCTGTACCAGCAGATGCGCAAGCTGGACAAGCCGCAGCGCGAACAGTTGCGCGAGCAATGGAAAAAAATGAGCGCCGAGCAGCGCCAGGAATGGGTCAGGCAACATCCGCCGGGGCCGGACCTGGGCCCGCCCGATGGCGACGGCCACGGTCCGCATCACCGGCCGCCACCGTCACCCTGAGAAAGCGGCAGCGGTGTTGCAGCCGCCCGCGATTGGCGCAAGTGCCGAGCAGGCAGACCTGGCTTCAGGCCGAGCTCGGTGGTTGCGGCCAGCGGGTCCTGGCCAGCAGTTCATCGTCCCAATCGAAGGCCAACTGGCCGTCGTTGATGAACAACGACACGAAGTTCAACACGTTGCGCGCATACATCTCGCTGGCGTGGACCGCGCCCATGCTGGCCAGGTTGAGCGGTCCGGACACCACCACGCCCTTGTGGTCGATGGTCTGGCCCGGTTCGGTCAGCTCGCAGTTGCCGCCGGTTTCAGCGGCCAGATCGACGATCACGCTACCCGGCTTCATCCCTTCGACCATTGCCCGGCTGATGATTTTCGGCGCCGGACGTCCCGGTACCGCCGCGGTGCAGACAATCACGTCGACGCTCTTCAGGTGCTCGGCCAGGCGCGCCTGCTGCTCGGCACGCTCCTCCTCGGTCAGTTGCCGGGCATAGCCGCCTTCGCCGGCGGCACTGACGCCGAGGTCGAGGAACTTGCCCCCCAGTGATTCGATCTGCTCACGGGTCTCCGGGCGCACGTCGAAGCCTTCCACCTGCGCGCCCAGACGCTTGCTGGTGGCAATCGCCTGCAGACCGGCGACACCGGCACCGACAATCAACACCCGCGACGGCCGGATGGTGCCGGCGGCGGTGGTCAGCATCGGGAAGAACCTGGGTGCCAGTTGCGCGGCAATCAGCACCGCCTTGTAGCCGGCCATGCCGGCCTGCGAGCTGAGCACGTCCATCGCCTGTGCGCGGGTGGTCCGTGGCAGCTTTTCCAGCGGAAACACCGCCAACTGGCGCGACTGCATTGCCTGCGCGCGGCCGTCATCGGCATCGGGATTGAGCATGCCGACCAGGGTCGCGCCGGTTTTCAGCTGCTGCAGGCGTGCTGCCTGCGGCGCCTGTACGCAGACGATGACATCGGCATCGTCGCCGGCGCCCGCATCCACCAGCGAGCCACCTGCATCGACATACGCCTGGTCAACGAAACCCGCCGCCAGTCCGGCGCCGGATTCAATCTCGACGGCCGCGCCACGCGCCAGCAGCTTCTTCACGGTTTCCGGCGTGGCCGCCACGCGACGCTCCCCCGGTGCCGATTCCTTCAGTACCCGTACCTTGACCGCCATGCGCGCCTCGCCGTGGATGAACCCGACCGATGCTAGCAAAGCCGGCGTGGGATCACACCGGCCGCGATCAGACGTGCTCGGGGCGCCTGGCCTGCGGTTCCAGGCGATCGATAACGCCCTGCATGGCGGCGTCGAACGCGTCTTCCTCGCGATGCATGCGCAGCCGGCCCAGCCGCACCATCACCGCCAGTTCCTCCGGCGAGGCCACGCAGAAGCGCACGCCACGGCGGTTGACGAACAGCAGCCGCGACGAAATCGGGCTGATCCAGGACAGCTTGCCGGCCTGGACCTTGTTGTCCTTGTCGATGAAGTCCAGCCAGGTGCCGACTTCCAGCTTGCGGAAGTGATCGGCATCGGTGTGGTCGAACTCCAGGGTGTCGGTACCGCCAACCAGCTCGATCGCCGACGGATCGTCTTCCAGCGGCGACTTCGGCAGGTTGACCTGCGGCAACTCGGGCAGCTTCTTTTCCAGATCCGGCCGCGACAATGCCACCGCGTGCAGGGTGTCATGCAGGGCATCGACCGCGATGCCGGCGGCGTCGGCATTCATGCCGACACTGGCGAATACCTGCATCAGCGGCGGCCGCCACGCCTGCAACCACGGCTTGCCGACCACTTGTCGCTGCGCCTCGGACAATTCCTCCAGCACGCCATCGGCCAGGGTCAGCGCCTGGGCAAATCCTTCGCCCTCCTCGCCCTCGCGCAGCAGGGTCATGGTCACATGGTGGGCCCAGGGCTGGCGCAGGAAATCCTCGATCGCCTGCGGCACGCTGCGTCCCTGCAGGCGCGCTTCCATCTCGCTGGTCATGCGCTCGCGGGCCGATTCCAGGCGCTCCTGGCCACGCTGGATTTCGGTGGCGCGTCGCTCGGCGATCTCGATGCGGCGCTTGTGCTGTTCAAGGAAGGCACGGAATTCTTCTTCCAGGGTCAGGAAGATCGCCAGGTTTTCATTGAACTCGGCAACCAGCCGCTGCACCACTTCCTCGACCTTGGTCATCAGCGTGCGTTCGGCCGCGCTTTCGCCATTGTTGCCTTCGCAGGCCTCGGCCAGCACGTTGAGCAGGCGCCGCGCCGGATGGGTCTTCTGCACGAACATGCGCCGGTCCAGCAATGCGACCTTGACGAACGGCACCACCAGGCGACCGATCAGCTCGCGCGGTCGGCCTTCAAGGTCACGCTCGTCCAGCATCACGTCAAACAGCATGCCGACCAGATCGATGGCGTCCTCGTCGACCGGCGCCAACCGGGTCATCGCCGGGTCCACGCCGAGCTGGGTGGCGCTGTTGATGACCTCGCTCTTCAACCGCTGCGCCAGCGACTCACCGGCATCGCCAATGGCGGCGTTGAGGGTGGCGCTGGGGGTCGCCTGCAGCAGCGACAGCACCGACAGCATCTCGCGTTGCGACAGGTTGCGTTGGCCCAGCATTGGCGCCGGAGCACCCTGGCTGTCGCGGCCGTTGTTGTTACGCGATTCCTGCAGCAGGTGGTGGAGGGCTTCCAGCAACACCCCGTTGGCACTGTCGTCACCGCCAGCGAAGTTGCCACCCTGGCCACCGCTGCCGTGCTGGGCGGCATGGATGCCACGGCTGACGCCGGCCATGCGGTTGACGAAACGCGCCGCCCAGGCGGGGGCGTTGTCCGGCTCGTCCGGCGACAGGTAGTCGTCCGGTTCGGGCCGGCTTTCCGCCGGTTGCGGGCGCGGATGGGTCCGCGGCGATGGCATCTCCGGGATCACCCCAGCCTTGGCCAGGGCCTGGTCCAGACTCTCGTAAATCTTGCTGATGCCGGGCACCAGATCGCGCTCGCACAGCTTGAGCAGGACCAGCCGCACTTCCATCGCCAGTTCGCAGGTCGAGAAAGCCGCATGCACCGCCGCGCCGATATGGTCGGGGCCAATCGGGTTGTGTTCGCTGTCGAGTTCGACCCCGGCCAGCAGCGCCAGGCGCTGCTGCAGCCGCGCCAGAACGGCCTTGCAGTCGCGCGCGACCACGCTGGCGAAATTGCGCACGCCCAGCCTTGATTCCAGTTCCTGTTCGCTGACCAGCGCCAGCCCTTCGCTGTCGCCGGCGCCCAGTGCCTGTTCGGCGGACATCGGCGAGCCGCCGGCAAACGCGTCCCACGACTGTTCCAGCGATTGCTTGAACAGGGTGCCCACTTCCTGGCGCCGACGGCGCAGTTCACGCATCGCGTCCAGGAACACCATCTGCGAGTGACCGGCGCGCTCGGCGCGGTCGAACAGCACGTCGTCGAAACGGCCGACCGCGGCGGCAAACAGCTCCGACAACGGCGCTACCGCCTGTGCGCGGGCTTGCGCCAGCAGGGGCTGGTTACGGCGCGTGGCCATATTTTGGGGGTTCGACATGCGCAAGGTTCCCCGCCTTGGCAGGCGAAAGTGGCTTGAGAGGATGGGTCAGGGGTGTACCCCGCCATCGTAGGAAATCCGGCGTCATCACAACCGTGACCATATCGTCACTTTGATGCAGCGCACCCAGGCGGACACGTTAAACTTGTCCGATGAGCGCATTGTATCCCTCCGTCGATGAAGCCCTTGCATTCCTCGACCGCCGCCGGTCCGTCCCTTCCAAGCAATTGTCCGCCCCCGGCCCCGATGCGCCGATCCTGCTGCGGATGCTGCAGGCCGCCTCGCGGGTGCCGGACCACGGCAAGCTGGTGCCGTTCCGTTTCATCCATATCCACGGCGATGCCCGGCTTCGCCTGGGCGACCAGCTGGCCGAACTCAGCCGCCAGCGCGACGCCGATGCCGGCGAAGCGGCCATCGAAAAAGACCGGATGCGTTTCGCCCATGCGCCGGACATCATCACCGTGGTCGCCCGCCTGACACCCGGCCACAAAGTCCCCGAGCAGGAGCAGCTGCTGACTGCCGGCAGCGTCTGTTTTGCCCTGCTGCAGGCGGCGCAGGCGCTGGGCTTTGGCGCGCAGTGGCTGACCGCGTGGATGGCCTACGACCCGACCGTGGCGCGCTGGCTGGGCCTGGGTGACAACGAGCGCGTCGCCGGCTTCATCCATATCGGCACGGCACGGATGGAGGCACCGGAACGCGAACGCCCGGACGCGGCGGCGCTGCTGTCCGAATGGCAGCCGCATGACTGATTCCGCGCCAGCCGCGGCAGCCCCGCCGACGCTGTACCTGGTCGATGCGAGCCTGTACGTGTTCCGCGCCTGGCACTCGATGCCCGATGAATTCCATGATGCCGATGGCTGGCCGGTCAACGCGGTGCACGGTTTCACCCGCTTCCTGCTCGAGTTGCTGGAGCGTGAGCGCCCACGGCATATCGCCATCGCCTTCGACGAAGCGCTGGACAGCTGTTTCCGCAACCGCATCTATCCGGCCTACAAGGCCAACCGTGATCCGGCCCCGGAGGAACTGCGCCGCCAGTTCGGCCATTGCAAGGCGCTGTGCGCGGCGCTGGGCCTGAACGTGCTGGCGCATGGCGAATACGAGGCCGATGACCTGATTGGCAGCGCGGTCTGGTCGGCGCGCGCGCATGGTTTCCGCAGCGTGATCGTGTCCGCCGACAAGGACCTGTCGCAGTTGCTTGGCGAACACGACGAGCAATGGGATTTTGCCCGCGGCCTGCGCTGGGGAGTGGGCGGGGTCAAGGCCCGGCATGGGGTGGAAGCACGGCAGATTGCCGACTACCTGGCCCTGGCCGGCGACGCGGTAGACAACATTCCCGGGGTCAGCGGCATCGGCGCCAAGTCGGCGGCAATCCTGCTGGCCCACTTCGGTGATCTGGATACGCTGCTGCAGCGGGTGGACGAGGTGCCGTTCCTGCGCCTGCGCGGCGCGGCGACGTTGGCCGCGCGCCTGCGCGAACAACGCGATAAAGCATTGTTGTGGCGGCAGCTGACCACCATCGCCATCGACGCGCCACTGGATGGCGTGGAGCCACACTTCGGCCGCGGCGAAGTCTATGCCGATGTGCTCGGCGGCCTGGCCGACGCATTGCGGCTGGGCCCGTTGACCCGGCGGCGCCTGCATGCGGCCGCGGGACTGGACCCGGTCCCGGCCTGAGCCAGCGCGGCCCGTAGAGCTGAGCTTGCTCCGCTGGACGGTACAACCTGTGGCTGCGGGGCAGCGGAGCAAGCTCCGCTCTACGGACATACAGGCATACGGACAATACGGGCAGCTTCGCATTCACCCAAAAACGGCTGCCACGCTCTAACATCACGCCATGACCAATAGCGCCCACGCCGACAAGACCGCCACCCCCGACATCGTCTACGAAGGCAAATACATGCGCATGGTGGTGCGCGGCAGCTGGGAATACTGCGAACGCACCCATGCCAACGGACTGGCCGCGATCATCATCGCGGTGACTCCCGCCGATGAAGTGTTGTTCGTCGAACAGTTCCGGGTGCCGTTGCAGGCCAACACCATCGAAATGCCGGCCGGCCTGGTGGGCGACATCGATGCCGACGAATCGATCGAACTGTCGGCCATCCGCGAACTGGAAGAGGAAACCGGCTGGACCGCGGCGCAGGCCGAGGTGCTGATGATCGGGCCGACCTCATCGGGTTCCAGCAGCGAGAAGATTGCCTTTGTCCGCGCCACCGGCCTGCGCAAGGTCGGCGAAGGCGGCGGTGACGCCAGCGAGGACATCACTGTCCACGCCATCCCGCGCCGCGAGGCCGCGGCCTGGCTGACCCGCAAGCTCAGCGAAGGCTACGAGCTGGATGCCAAGTTGTGGGCCGGCTTGTGGATGATCGAGCACCAGCTCGACGGCACCCCACGCGGCTGATCGCCCGTAGAGCGGAGCTTGCTCCGCTGGAAAACACCTGTAGAGCGGAGCCTGCTCCGCTGCATGACCTGGCAAGCGGAGCAAGCTCCGCTCTACCGCGAACCATCCTCAGGCCTGGCAAGCGGAGCAAGCTCCGCTCTACCGGGGATCATCCTCAGGCCTTTTTCAGGAACTCGGTGCGCAGAACCAGGCCCTTGACCTTCTCGGCATTGCATTCGATCAAGTCTTCGTCATCGGTCAGGCGGATGTTCTTGATCAGGGTCCCGCGCTTGAGCGTGACCGAGGTTCCCTTGACCTTCAGGTCCTTGATCAGGGTGACCGAATCACCGTCAGCCAGACGGGTACCGTTGCTGTCCTTGACCACGATGTCCTGTTCGTCCGTCATCCTTCATTCTCCTTGTCGCCGGGCGCGCCCGGCACGGTGGCATCAGGCAAACGCGTCGGTGGCCCGCACCAGCGCGTCGATGTTCTCTTCCTCGAACGCCGAATGGCCGGACGCCGCGGAAATTTCCAGTCTGGCTTTCGGCCAGGCCTTGTGCAGATCCCAGGCATTGGCAATCGGGCAGACCACGTCATAGCGGCCGTGCACGATCACGCCGGGGATGTCGGCGATGCGGTGGGCATCGCGCAGCAGCTGGTCCTCGACTTCGAAGAAGCCGCCGTTGACGAAGTAATGGTTCTCGATGCGGGCAAAGGCCAGTGCGAACGCCGGATCCTCGTGGCCGCTGATGAAATCCTCGTCCACGTGCAGATAACTGGTCGCCCCTTCCCAGACGCTCCAGGCGCGGGCGGCGTCGAGCCGGGTCTGTTCGTCGTCACTGGTCAGGCGGCGATGGAACGCGGAAATCAAATCATGGCGCTCGACCGGCGGAATCGCGCTGATGTAGTGCTCCCACGCATCCGGGAACAAACGGTTGGCGCCTTCCTGGTAAAACCATTCCAGCTCCCAGCGCCGCAGCATGAAGATGCCGCGCAGGACCAGTTCGGTGACCCGCTGCGGGTGGGTCTGTGCGTAGGCCAGTGACAGCGTCGAACCCCAGCTGCCACCAAATACCTGCCAGCGGTCGATGCCGAGCTTCTCGCGCAACTTCTCGATGTCGGCGACCAGGTGCCAGGTGGTGTTGTCGACCAGATCCGCATGCGGCGTGGACTGGCCGGAGCCGCGCTGGTCGAACATGATGATGCGGTACCTGGCCGAGTCGTGGAAACGCCGCATCTTCGCCGTCACCCCGCCGCCGGGGCCACCGTGCAGCAGCACCACCGGCTTGCCCTGCGGATTGCCGGACTGTTCGTAATAAAGCGTGTGGCGGTCATCGACCTTCAACATGCCGGTGTCGAACGGTTCGATCTCGGGATACAGGCTGCGCATGGGCAAGACTTCGCGGTTCAAGTGAAGCGCAAGTTTAACGCAGGCGGGCGGACGGGCCTGTTGCATCACGGCGCCGCGCTGCCGCGGATTTCAGCCCAGCAAGCGCTCAAGCCAGCCATTGCCCCAGGCTGACCCGGTCCCGCGCTTCCAGATCCTGCACTGTCTGCACCGCTTGCAGGCCGGCGTCCCGCAGCAGCGCGCGGATTGCCTCGCCCTGGTCCCAGCCATGTTCCAGCAGCAACCAGCCGTGCGGGTTCAGATGATGCGGCGCACCGGCCACGATCGCGCGAATCGCATCCAACCCATCGGCACCGGAGGACAACGCGCTGGCAGGCTCATGCCGCAGGTCGCCACGTTGCAGGTGCGGATCAGCGGCAGCGATGTAGGGCGGATTGCTGGCGATGACGTCGAAGCGCATCCCGGCGAACGGTTGCCACCAGCTGCCGTGACGGAACTGCACCCGTTCCAGCCCATGGCTGGCCGCGTTACGGCGTGCCACCGCCAGGGCGCCGGCACTGGCATCGCTGGCCCAGACCTGCATGCGCGGCCGCTCGCTGGCCACGGCCAGGGCAATCGCGCCGCTGCCAGTCCCCAGATCCAGCAGCCGGCCATCGCTGTCGGCTGCCACCCGTTGCAATACCTGTTCGACCAGCAACTCGGTTTCCGGACGCGGAATCAACGTGTCCGGGCTGACCTCCAGATCCAGGGTCCAGAAGCCACGCCGTCCCAGCAGGTATGCCACCGGTTCGCCGGCCAGTCGCCGGCGCAGCAGATCCTGCAGTGCGCTGGCCGCTGACGCCGGCACCGGATCCCGCGCATGCGCGAACAGCCAGGCGCGGTCACGCTGCAGGGCGTGGCCCAGCAGCAGTTCGGCCACCTGCCGGCCATCTTCGGCCGGCAGTTGCGCGGTGGCATCCAGCAGCCACTGGCTGACATCGGACGGGGGCGTACTCATTGCGATGCGCGGTCGAAGCTGATGATGGACGCGCAGCTTACTTGAAAGCCCCGCCCCAGCCGCGCTTGCCCTGCTCGGCCACCAGTGCCGCGCACAGGCCAACGCGTTCAACCGCCTGTTTCAGCGCGCGCGGGCCGCCCTCGATGTCGGCAACGCGCTGGCTGAAGCGCTGCTGCAGGTCCGCCGCTTCCGCATCGCTGCACATGCCTGCCGCATACAGGCCGATCAGGCGCGCGCCGGCCGGTGCCAGCGAGGCTTCCAGGGTGTCGAAGTTGTCATCGACCCAGGTCCGCAACGCCGGGCGCGTGACCGCCTCATCCATTTGCGGCATCAACAGCGGTACCAGTTCGTTACGCCGCAGCAGGCCTTTTTCCAGAATCAACGCGCGTGCACGGGCGGCCAGTGCTGGCTGCTGCATGCTGCCCATCGCGCCCAGCAGTTCGGCGCGAAGGCTCGGGTCCTGGCTGCCACGCAGGTGTTTTTCCAACACCTCGAAGGTGCTGGCATCGCCGGCGCGGGCGGCGGCCTCGATGGCCGGTGCGCGCAGGTCGCGTGGGGTCGCCTGCGGATCCAGCTGGCCACTGCCGGCGCTGCCGTCGGCCGCCAGCCCGATCACCGCGCGGCCACGCTTTTCCAGTTCCGCGCGCAGCTCCGGGCTTTCACCGGTGCGGTCGAGCAGGCCGACCAGCGCGCGACGCAGGATGCGGGTGTCATCGCTCTCACCCGCGGCCGCATCCAGGCCGATCGATTGCAGGCGCGGACCGTAGCTGTCACGGACAAACGCCGCCAGCGCCTGTTTCTGCTCTGGCGAACGCGCCAGGTATTCCTTCATCCAGACCAGCATTTCCATCGGCGCGGTGGCGGTCTGGCGCACCTGCGAAGCGGCCAGCAGCGGCACGCTGGCCAGATAGCCCTGGCTGTCGATGCTGCCGGCGCGGTAGCCGGCTTCCAGCGAGTCGGCATAGATGCGCTGTTCGCGCTCGTCGAGCGAAGCAAACGCGGCGGTCAGCTTGCCGGCATCCTTGTCCTGCAACGTATAGCGGTAATAGCCATGGCCGTGGGCGTTGGGCATCACCCACGCCGGACAGGCATCGGCCTGCCGCAACGGCACCACTGCCTCGGTCTGGCTGACCAGATCGCACTGCTCGTGCAGCTTGCCGTTGGCCTGGTACCGCACGCATAGCGGCAGGCCCCAATGCTGGTCGCTGCTGGCGGCAGAACCCAACGGCAGATAGCGCGATTGCTGGATGCGCAGCGATGGCTGCTTGCCATCGCAATCCACCGCGACTTTCACATAGGGCACCCCGGGCTGGTCGATGAAGCTCTTGAACGCGGCATCAAGGCTGGCCGGATCCTTGCTGTGGGCGGCGACGGCGGCAATCAGGTCGGCGCTGGTGGCGTTGCCGCGCGCATGTGCTTTCAGGTAGTCGCGCACGCCCTGGCGGAAGTTGTCCTCGCCGACGTAACTCTCGAACATCGCCAGCACCGCGCCACCTTTCTGGTAAGTGATGCCATCGAACGCGGACTGGATCTCGGTGAAGTCGTTGATCGGCTCGTGCACCCGCCGGGTGTTGACCAGGCTGTCTTCGCTCATCGCCCCCAGCGCCCCTTCCAGCAGACCGCGGTCGCTATGGAATTCCGGCTGCAACTGCCCGGTGATCTTGTTGCCCATCCAGGTGGCGAAGGCTTCGTTGAGCCACAGATCGTCCCACCAGCGCATCGTCACCAGATCGCCGAACCACTGGTGCGCCAGCTCGTGCGCGCTGACACCCCAGAACGACTGGCGCTCGCGCGGAGTCGAGTTTTCATCCGGGAACATCAGGGTGTCGCGATAGACGATGAGGCCGGCGTTTTCCATCGCCCCGGCCCAGAAATCCGGCGCCGCCAGATTGTCCAGCTTCGAGAACGGATACGGCGTGCCGAAGTATTTCTCCAGCTCGGTGACGATGACCGGGGTGTTGGCCAGCGAGTACTTCAGTCGCTTGCCCTGGTCCTTGGCGGCAATGCCGCGCAGCTTGATCGGGGTATCGCGGATGTCGGTCGCCGGAATGTCCGGCCCCTGCACCACGTCCCAGGGACCGACCGCGAATGCAAGCAGGTAGCTGGGCAGTGCTTCGGTGCGGGCGAACGTAATCCGCTTCCAGCCCGGGCCGGCGGCTTCGGTCCTGATCGCTTCGGTGTTGGCGAATGCCTGGTCGGCTTCCGGCACGATCAGGCTGATCTCCCACGGCTGCTTGAAGCTGGGTTCGTCGAAACCGGGGAAAGTGTTGCGCGCGCCCAGCGGCTCCATCTGCGTGACCACGTAGTCCTCGCCATCCGGCTTGACCCGGTAGGCACCCTGCAACTGGCCATAGGGCGCGGCGAACCGGATATCGATGCTGGCCTTGCCGGCCGGGATTTCCCTGGCCGCGGTCAGCTTGAGCACGCCCGACACGTCAGCCGGCTCGGCCTGCAGCGCCACTTCGCTGCCATCGGCCAGTACCGCGACCGCACTCTGGATGTCGAGGTCGCGACCGTGCATCCAGATGACCCGGGTCGGCGTGGCCACCTCGGCCTGGATGCGGGTGCTGCCACTGAAACGTTCCTGGCCGGGGTCCAGCTTCAGCTCCAACTGCACCAGCGATGGCACCACGGTACGCGGCAATGGTCCGGTCGGCACCGTTTCACTTGCGAACGACGGAACGGTGGCCAACATCAATGCAGTGGTCAGCAGGCGGCGACGCAGGACGCTCATCGGCAATCTCTCCCCATGGATAAACCCCCACTCTGACCACCCTGAACGCCGCTACCCCCTGCCAGAAGTCATGCATCGGCGAGCGGTTGTCATCGGCGTGCCCATCCCCATCCAGAAGCGGTAGGTGGGTCACGCTTTATCATCGATAGACAAAACCTATTGAAGTGATTCCATCAATCGATTTGATGAATTCATGCGACAAGCATAGGATTCCTCTATCGCGGCAACGCGACGTTTTCCACCCACTCGCAATAAGGAACTCTCGATGTCCCTGATCAATACCCAAGTCCAGCCGTTCAAGACCACCGCGTTCCACAACGGTGAATTTGTTGAAGTGAGCGACCAGACCCTGAAAGGCAAGTGGTCCGTGCTGATCTTCATGCCGGCCGCCTTCACCTTCAACTGCCCGACCGAAGTGGAAGACGCCGCCGACAACTACGCCGAGTTCCAGAAGGCCGGCGCCGAGGTCTACATCGTCACCACCGACACCCACTTCTCGCACAAGGTCTGGCACGAAACCTCGCCAGCCGTGGGCAAGGCCCAGTTCCCGCTGGTCGGCGACCCGACCCACCAGCTGACCCGCGCTTTTGGCGTGCACATCGATGAAGAAGGCCTGGCCCTGCGCGGTACCTTCGTGATCAATCCGGAAGGCGTGATCAAGACCGTCGAAATCCACGACAACGCCATTGCCCGCGACGTTTCCGAAACCCTGCGCAAGCTCAAGGCCGCCCAGTTCGTCGCCGCCCACCCGAACGAAGTGTGCCCGGCCAAGTGGAAGGAAGGCGCCAAGACCATCGCCCCGTCGCTGGACCTGGTCGGCAAGATCTAACGTTGCCCGCAACAGCAACCCGCAACACCGATAACGCGTAACCAGCAACGCCGACCCCGGGCCCAGCGCCCGGGGCTCTTGCCGCCAGCGAAGGATCCCGCGCGGCCTCCAGACGTTTGCATCAGCGGCTTGTGCCGCCCGCCGGGATTTGTCCTCTCCCCCTTTCCGGCACTGCCCAGGCCCAGGCCGCTTCTGCAAGCGTCCGCCCACACGATGCCCGCACATGCGCCGGCACCGGCGTCGACACGAATCCACATCAACCACTCATGCAAGGAGTCGTCACCATGCTGGATGACAATCTCAAAAGCCAGCTGAAAGGCTATCTCGAAAAGGTCACCCGCCCGATCGTCATCACCGCCTCGGTGGATGACAGCGAAGCCTCGCGGGAAATGCTGGCGCTGTTGAATGATCTGCTGTCGCTGTCGGACCGTATCAGCCTGTCCGAACGTCGCGACGACGATGCGCGCAAGCCTTCGTTTGCGTTGTCCACGCCCGGCCACGACATCCATCTGCGCTTTGCCGGCCTGCCGATGGGCCACGAGTTCACCTCGCTGGTGCTGGCGCTGCTGCAGGTCGGTGGACATCCGTCGAAGCTGGCCCAGGACACCATTGCCGCCATCCGCGAGCTGCCCGGCGAATACAGGTTCGAGACCTATTTCTCGCTGTCGTGCCAGAACTGCCCGGACGTGGTCCAGGCGCTGAACCTGATGAGCGTGCTCAACCCCAATATCGAGCATGTGGCCATCGACGGCGCGCTGTTCCAGGACGAGGTCGAACAGCGTCAGGTGATGTCGGTGCCGACCATCTTCCTCAACGGCGAAGTATTCGCCGCCGGACGCATGGGCGTGGAGGAAATCGTCGCCCGGCTGGACAGCAACAGCGCCGCCCGCGATGCAGAGAAAATCAATGCCAAAAAACCCTTCGACGTGCTGGTGGTCGGCGGCGGTCCGGCCGGTGCGGCAGCGGCCATCTATGCCGCGCGCAAGGGCATCCGCACCGGCGTGGCCGCCGAGCGTTTCGGTGGCCAGGTGCTGGACACCATGGCGATCGAGAACTTCGTCTCGGTGTCCTATACCGAAGGCCCCAAGCTGGCCGCCGCGCTGGAACAGCATGTCAAGGAATACGACGTCGACGTGATGAACCTGCAGCGCGCGGAAAAACTGCGACCGACCGCAGACGGCATCGAAATCCAGCTCGCCAACGGCGGCAAGCTCACTTCGAAGACCGTGATCCTGTCCACCGGCGCGCGCTGGCGGCAGATGGGCGTGCCCGGCGAGGAGCAGTACCGCAACGCCGGCGTGGCCTATTGTCCGCACTGTGACGGCCCGTTGTTCAAGGGCAAGCGGGTGGCGGTGATTGGCGGCGGCAACTCCGGTGTCGAAGCGGCCATCGATCTGGCCGGCATCGTCGCCCACGTGACCCTGCTGGAATTCGACAGCAAGCTGCGCGCCGATGACGTACTGCAGCGCAAACTGCGCAGCCTGGCCAATGTGCGCATCATCACCAGTGCACAGACCACCGAAGTGCTGGGCGATGGCAGCAAGGTCAACGGCCTGGTCTACAAGGACCGCGAAGGCGGTGACTCGCACCGGGTCGAACTGGAAGGCATCTTCGTGCAGATCGGCCTGCTGCCCAACACCGAGTGGCTGAAAGGCACGCTGGAGCTGTCGCCACGTGGCGAGATCATCATCGACGAGCGCGGCCAGACCTCGCTGCCGGGCGTGTTTGCCGCCGGCGATGCGACCACGGTACCGTACAAGCAGATCGTCATCGCGATGGGCGCCGGTTCCACCGCCGCACTCAGCGCATTCGACCACCTGATCCGTACCTCGGCACCGGCCGAGGTCGAAGCCGCGGCAGCCTGAGCCGGCGTTGCAACGGCGGCCCCGCGCGGGCCGTCGTAGTGGCATCGGAACCGGAACCCACACAGGAGTTGGCGTGAACCTACGCGATTTGAAGTACCTGGTGGCACTGGCCGATCACAAGCATTTCGGTCGCGCGGCCGACGCCTCGTTCGTCAGCCAGCCGACCCTGTCGACCCAGATCCGCAAGCTCGAGGAAGAACTCGGCGTGTCGCTGGTCGAACGTGCGCCACGCAAGGTCATGCTGACCCCGGCCGGGCGTGACGCCGCCGAGCGCGCGCGCCGGATCATCAGCGAAGTCGAGCAGATGAAGGAAGCCGCCCGCCGCAGCCAGGACCCGGAGGCCGGTACCGTGCGGCTGGGGATGTTCCCGACCCTGGGGCCATACTTGCTGCCGCACGTCATCCCGCAGCTGCGCAGCCGCGACAGCAGCACGTCGCTTTTTTCCTCGACCAGCAGCAGTTCCAGCTCGGGAAAGCGGCTGCGCAGCTGCGGGAT
>NZ_LDJL01000022.1 GCF_001431405.1 Pseudoxanthomonas dokdonensis | reverse complement strand
TTTTGTAGTTTTTCTGGCTGTTACTCAGAACACGCAAGTGTGACTCAGGAGGATCTTCGTCGGCGTCAGATGTGTGTAAGTTACGGCCACCATCTTCACGTTGTCACCCGGCATCACCATTTCCACGCCTTCCGGCAGTTCCACCGCACCGGTGATGTCGGTGGTACGGAAGTAGAACTGCGGGCGGTAGCCCTTGAAGAACGGGGTGTGACGGCCGCCTTCGTCCTTGCTCAGCACGTACACTTCGGCTTCGAACTCGGTGTGCGGCTTGATGGAACCCGGCTTGCACAGCACCTGGCCGCGCTCGACGTCGTCACGCTTGGTGCCGCGCAGCAGCAGACCGGCGTTGTCGCCTGCCTGGCCCTGGTCCAGCAGCTTGCGGAACATTTCCACGCCGGTCACGGTGGTCTTCTGGGTCGCACGGATACCGACGATTTCAATTTCGTCGCCCACCTTGATGATGCCGCGCTCGATACGACCGGTCACCACGGTGCCGCGGCCGGAAATCGAGAACACGTCTTCCACCGGCATCAGGAACGGCTTGTCGATGTCGCGTTCCGGTTCCGGAATGAACGTGTCCAGCGCGTCCACCAGCTTCAGAATCGCCGGCACGCCGATGTCGCTCTGGTCGCCTTCCAGCGCCAGACGGGCCGAACCGTGGATGATGGGGGTGTCGTCGCCCGGGAACTCGTACTTGCTCAGCAGTTCACGCACTTCCATTTCCACCAGTTCCAGCAGCTCGGCATCGTCCACCATGTCGGCCTTGTTCAGGAACACCACGATGTGCGGCACGCCGACCTGGCGCGACAGCAGGATGTGCTCGCGGGTCTGCGGCATCGGGCCGTCAGCGGCCGAGCACACCAGAATCGCGCCGTCCATCTGCGCTGCACCGGTAATCATGTTCTTCACGTAGTCGGCGTGACCCGGGCAGTCCACGTGCGCGTAGTGACGGGTCGGGGACTCGTATTCCACGTGCGCGGTCGAAATCGTGATGCCGCGCGCCTTTTCTTCCGGCGCCGCGTCAATCGCGTCGTATGCCTTGAATTCGCCACCAAAGCGCTCGGCACCAATCTTGGTCAGTGCGGCGGTCAGCGTGGTCTTGCCATGGTCAACGTGACCAATGGTGCCCACGTTCACGTGCGGCTTGGTGCGTTCGAATTTACCCTTTGCCATG
>NZ_LDJL01000021.1 GCF_001431405.1 Pseudoxanthomonas dokdonensis | reverse complement strand
TCCCCCGTAAACGGAGGAGGGAGTTGATCACTGGTGTTATCGCGAGTTGCCTGCTCAGCCCTGGCTGTGGCGTTCGGCTTCGCGTTGGCTGCGGATCTGTGCGTCGACGGCGGCGATGGCGGTCATGTTGACGACGCGGCGCGGGGTGGCGCTGGTGGTCAGGATGTGGACCGGTTTGGAGATGCCCATCAGGATCGGGCCGATGGCGACGCCGTCGGTGACTACGCGGACCATGTTGTAGGTGATGTTGGCGGCATCGATATTCGGCATCACGAACAGGTTGGCGCGGCCCTTCAGGGTGCTGTTGGGCATCAGGCGGCTGCGCAGCACTTCGTCCCAGGCGGTGTCGCCCTGCATTTCACCATCGACGTTCAACTTGGGATTGCGCTTGAGCAGGATCTCGCGCACTTCGCGCATCTTGATCGAGCCCGGCGAGTCGTGGCTGCCGAAATTGGAATGCGACAGCAGGGCGATGCGCGGTTCAATGCCGAACAGTTTCAGGCGGTAGCTGGCCTGCAGCGTGGCTTCGGCGATCTGTTCGGCGGTGGGGTCGTTGTTGACGTGGGTGTCGAGGAAGAAATACGCGCCCTGGTCGTTGATGACGCCGGTCATCGCCGAGGTCGACTGCACGCCCGGGTCGAGCGGAATCACGCTGCGCACGTAGCCCAGCTTCTTGTGGAAGCGGCCGACCACGCCGCTGACCAATGCATCGGCTTCACCCCGGGCGACCATCACCGCGGCGATCAGGGTCGGACGCGAACGCATCAGGTTCTTGGCCGCGGCCACGGTGACGCCACGGCGGGCGGTGAGCTGGTGGTAGAACTGCCAGTAGTCGTTGAAGCGCGGGTCGTCGTCCTGGTTGGTGATTTCGAAATCGACGCCTTCGCGCATGCGTAGCCCGAGGCGTTCGATGCGGGCGGCGATGACGTCGGGGCGGCCGATCAGGATCGGGAACGCCAGTTCTTCGTCGATCACCGTCTGCACCGCGCGCAGGATGGTTTCCTCTTCGCCTTCGGCGTAGGCCACGCGTTTCTTGTCGGTGCGGGCGCGGTCGTAGACCGGCTTCATCATCAGGCTGGTGCGGAACACGAACTGGCCGAGTTTCTCGCGGTAGGCGCGCATGTCCTCGATCGGGCGCAGGGCCACGCCGGAGTCCATCGCCGCCTGTGCCACCGCCGAGGCCAGTTCCACCAGCAGGCGCGGGTCAAACGGGCGCGGAATCAGGTATTCGGGGCCGAACGATGGCACTTCATCGCCGTAGGCGGTGCCCAGGTCGGAGGCTTCGCGACGGGCCAGGTTGGCGATGGCGTGGACCACGGCCAGCTTCATCGCTTCGTTGATGCCGGTGGCGCCCACGTCGAGCGCGCCGCGGAAGATGTACGGGAAACACAGCGCGTTGTTGACCTGGTTCGGGTAGTCGCTGCGGCCGGTGGCGATGATGCAGTCCGGGCGCACGCGCTTGGCGTCTTCCGGCGAGATTTCCGGATTCGGGTTGGCCAGCGCCAGGATCACCGGCTTGTCGGCCATCGTCGCGACCATTTCCGGCTTAAGCACGCCGGCGGCCGACAGGCCCAGGAACATGTCGGCGCCGTCAACGATTTCGGCCAGGCTGCGCTTGTCGGTGTCGCGCGCGTAGCGGGCCTTGTCCGGGTCCATGTTGGGACGGCCGGTGTACAGCACGCCGTCGCGGTCCACGGCCAGGATGTTTTCCGGCTTCATCCCCAGCGCCACCAGCATGTCCAGGCAGGCGATGCCGGCGGCACCGGCGCCGCTGGTGGCCAGCTTGACGTCTTCGATCTTCTTGCCGACCACTTCCAGTGCGTTGACCACCGCCGCGCCGACGATGATCGCGGTGCCGTGCTGGTCGTCATGGAACACCGGCACCTTCATCCGTTCGCGCAGCTTGCGCTCGACGATGAAGCATTCCGGGGCCTTGATGTCTTCCAGGTTGATGCCGCCGAAGGTCGGCTCCAGGCTGGCGATGATTTCGACCAGCTTGTCCGGGTCGGTCTCGTCGATTTCGATGTCGAACACGTCGATGCCGGCGAACTTCTGGAACAGCACGCCCTTGCCTTCCATCACCGGCTTGCCGGCCAGGGCGCCGATGTTGCCCAGCCCGAGCACGGCGGTGCCATTGGTGACCACGGCCACCAGGTTGCCGCGGGCAGTCATCTCGCTGGCGGCGTTGGGGTCCTCGACGATCGCCTCGCAGGCGTAGGCCACGCCCGGTGAATAGGCCAGTGCCAGGTCGCGCTGGGTGACCATCGGCTTGGTCGCGCTGACCTTGATCTTTCCCGGCGGGGAAATGCGGTGGTATTCGAGGGCGGCCTTCTTGAACTCTTCGTTGGACATCTCATCGCCAGCTACAGGGACAGACCGGCGATTCTACGGGTTTGTCCCAACCAACCCAATGGCATACCAATGCGTATTGCGACGGCATACATTCCCTGGATGCATGGCCGCTGGCGGCCACGGCAGCCGGCAGGCAGGCGGACCCGCGCGGCTGCGCGGCATGGGCGAGGTACGCGTTTGCGCCACCGGGTCACGTTTCGCGCACGCGGCCCAAGAAAATAATTTTCACGCCCTGACAAATGTGATAAACACTGGCGGCGGGGATGGGCAGCCGACGGGAAGGCATGACGGTGGCGGAGGTAAAAAATTCTTTTCGCGGGCAGAGCCTGCTGAGCGGCAAGGGGCTGGGTGCCGATGCGGATGCTTTCACGACGGCCGACGTCGGTGCCGCCGGTTGGCGCATCCTCGACGAGGACGTCAGCCTGCCGGCCGCGGTGCTGCAGGCATCGGCGATGCAGCACAACCTGGACTGGATGGCCGCGTTCATGCGCGCCTACCGGGTAGCGCTGGCGCCGCACGGCAAGACCACGATGTGCCCGGCGCTGTTCCAGCGCCAGATGCAGGCCGGCGCCTGGGGCATCACCCTGGCGACCGCGCCGCAGGTGCAGGCCGCCCACGCGCATGGCATCGGCCGGGTGCTGATGGCCAACCAGCTGGTCGGCAAGGCCAACATGGCGATCATCGCGCGGCTGCTGCGGCGACCGGATTTCGAGTTCTGCTGTCTGGTCGACAGCGTCGACAACGTCGAGGCGCTGGGCCGGTTCTTTGCCGGCAGCGGACTGCGCTTGCGGGTGTTGCTGGAAATCGGCGTCGCCGGCGGCCGCAGCGGCGTGCGCGATGACGCCCAGGCCGCGGCCGTGGTGCAGGCGCTGCAGCGCTGGCCGCAGGCATTGGCGCTGGTCGGGGTGGAAGTCTACGAAGGCGTGCTCAAGGACGAAGCCGGCATCCGCGGGTTGCTGCGGCGGACCCTGGACCGGTTCCAGGCATTGCGCCAGGCAGCTGCATTCGCCGAATCACCGGCGTTGCTGTCCGGTGCCGGCTCGGCCTGGTTCGACGTGGTCGCCGAGGAGTTCGCAGCGGTGGCCGGCGAGGACGATGTGCAGGTGGTGCTGCGGCCGGGGTGTTACCTGAGCCACGATGTCGGCGCCTATCGCCAGGCCGCGCAGCGCATGCAGTCCAGCAATCCGGTCGCGCGCGATCTGGGCGAAGGCTTGCGCCCGGCACTGCAGGTCTGGGCCTGCGTGCAGTCGCGACCGGAGCCGGAGCGGGTGATCGTGGCGCTGGGCAAGCGCGATGCGGCCTACGACGCCGGCCTGCCGCAGCCGCACTGGCACTACCGGCCCGGCAGCGATGCACCGGTCAAGGCAGCGCCGGGCTGGCAGCTGACCGCGATGATGGACCAGCACGCGTTCCTGCAGGTCGATGCCGACGCCGACATCGCGGTCGGGGATCTGCTGAGCTTCGATATCTCCCATCCGTGCCTGACCTTCGACAAGTGGCGGCACCTGCTGGTGGTCGACGATGACTGGCAGGTACGGGAGGCGCTGCCGACCTGCTTCTGACCGCCGCGCTCTTCGCACGCCCACCTGTCCGCTGGCGCACCTCTCCTTCCACATCCCGGTGAATTGACGCATGAGCCAAGGCAACCTGCTGTTGCTGTATGCGCTGGTATCGATACTGGCGTTGATCGTGTTGATTGCCCGCTACCGGCTCAACCCGTTCATCACCATCACCCTGGTCTCGCTGGGGCTGGCGCTGATGGCCGGGGTGCCGGCGCCGGATATCGTGCTGGCCTACGAACGTGGCGTCGGCAAGACCCTGGGCCACATCGCGCTGATCGTCGCGCTGGGCACCATGCTCGGCAAGATGCTGGCCGAATCCGGCGGTGCCGAGCGCATCGCGCGCACGCTGATTGGCTTCTTCGGTCCGCGCAACGTGCATTGGGCGATGATGCTGGTGGCGTTCTGCGTGGGCCTGCCGATTTTCTTCGAGGTCGGCTTCGTGCTGCTGATCCCGATAGTCTTCAATGTCGCCCGCCGTACCGGGGTGTCGCTGCTGCTGGTCGGATTGCCGATGGTCGCCGGTCTGTCGGTGGTGCATGGGCTGGTGCCGCCCCATCCGGCGGCGATGCTGGCCGTCGGTGCCTACCAGGCCGACGTCGGCCGCACCTTGTTCTATGCCTTGCTGGTCGGACTGCCGACGGCGGCACTGGCTGGTCCGCTGTTCGCCCGGTTGGTGGTCAAGCGGGTGCCGCTGGCGGCCGACAACCCGATGCAGGCAGCCCTGGTCGGCAGCGGCTTTGCCGAGGTCGGCGACGAACAACTGCCGGGCTTTGGCATCAGTGTCTCGACCCTGCTGCTGCCGGTGCTGCTGATGCTGCTCGGTGGCTGGGCCAATGATCTCAGCACGCCCGGCAGCGCGCTCAACCATGCGCTGCTGTTTGCCGGCAACTCGGTGGTGGCGCTGTTGCTGGCGACGCTGCTGAGCTTTGCCACGCTGGGCTGGATGCGCGGTTTCAACCGCGAGCAGATCCTGCGTTTTTCGCAGGAATGCCTGGCGCCGACCGCCGCCATCACCCTGCTGGTCGGCGCTGGCGGCGGCCTCAACGGGATCCTGGTCGAATCCGGGGTCGCCCGCGAAATCACCGCCTTGTCGCAGCAATTACAGCTGTCACCGTTGTGGATGGGCTGGAGCATCGCCGCGCTGCTGCGGATTGCCACCGGCTCGGCCACGGTGGCGATGAGCACCGCCGCCGGCATCGTCGCCCCGATCGCGCTGGCCGCCGGCTATCCGCAGCCCGAGCTGCTGGTGCTGGCCACCGGCGCCGGCTCGCTGATCCTGTCGCACGTCAACGACGGCGGCTTCTGGCTGGTCAAGGAATATTTCAACCTCAGCGTGGCCCAGACCTTCAAGACCTGGACCGTGCTGGAAACCCTCATTTCAATCACCGCGCTGGTGCTGGTACTGGCACTGGAGAAGGCGCTATGACATCGCAGAGCAATCCCATCGACCTCATCTACCAACTCAAGCAACGCCTGCACCAGCTCAGCCCGGTGGAAGCGCGGATTGCCCATTCGATTCTGGCCGACGTCAGCCTGGCCGCGCAGCTGGGCGTCTCGGAGCTGGCCGAGCGCGCCCAGGTCAGCGTGGCGGCGGTGTCGCGCTTCGCCAAGACCATGGGTTATGACAACGTGCGCGAGCTGCGCGCGCAACTGGCCGAAGCCAGCGCGGTCGGCAAGCGCTTCCTGCAGCAGGAGCAGGCACCGGCGGTGTCGGCGCTGCATGCGCAGATCTGCGATGACATCGAATCGACGCTGCGCCACAACCTGGCGCTGCTGCGCGAGGACACCATGCTGGCCCTGGCCGGCGCGCTGGCCGGCGCACGCATGATCCATGTCTTCGGCATGGGCGGCTGCTCGGCGCTGTTCGCCCAGGAACTGCAGAACCGGTTGATGCGCTTCGGCTGCCGGATTGCCGCCTGCAACGATGCGGTGTCGATGAAGATGATCGCCGCCACCCTCGGCGCCGACGACGTGGTGATGGCGTTGTCGGTCAGCGGCATCACCCCGGAAATCCTGTCGGCGGTCGACATCGCCCGCGGGTATGGCGCACGGATTGGCAGCATCACCCGTCGCGACACGCCCTTGGCGGCGGCGAGCGACTGGTGGCTGGAGCTGGCCATCGACGAGACCGACTTCGTGTTCAAGCCGACCGCCTCGCGCTACGCGATGCTGCTGGCAATCGACGTGCTCTCGACCACCCTCGGCCTGCACACCGCGCAGGCCAGCCAGGAGCACCTGCGCCGGATCAAGCTGGCGCTGGACAACTACCGCGGCGGCGACAACCGCCTGCCGCTGGGGGACTGAAGTGACGCAGATGCTGGACCTGCTGATTCGCGGCGCGCGGGTCATCGATGGCAGCGGCAGCGCCGCGTTCGACGCCGACATCGGTGTGCGCGAAGGGCGCATTGCCGCGCTCGGCGCGCTGGATCTGCCGGCGCGGCAATACTTCGATGCCGCCGGCGCGGTGGTCTGCCCCGGTTTCATCGATGTCCACACCCACGATGATCTGCAGGTCATCCGCCATCCGCGGATGTTGAGCAAGTTGTCGCAGGGGGTGACCACGGTGGTGGTCGGCAACTGCGGCATCAGCGCCAGTCCGGTGCTGGCGCGCAACAACCTGCCGGACCCGATGAACCTGCTGGGTGACGAGCATGAGTTCCGCTATCCGGATTTCGCCAGCTACCGGACCGCGGTCGAAGCCGCCGCGCCGGCGGTCAACGTCGCCGCGCTGGTCGGCCACACCTCACTGCGCGCCAATCACATGGATCGCCTGGACCGGGCCGCCGACGGCGACGAAATCGAGGCCATGCGCCTGCAGTTGCGGCAGGCACTGCAGCAGGGCGCACTGGGCCTGAGCAGTGGCCTGGCTTACGGATCCGCCTGGCACGCGCCGAACGCCGAAGTGCTGGCGCTGGCGGCTGAACTGCCGGCCGGCGGCAGCTACGCCAGCCATCTGCGCGATGAGTTCGCCGGAGTGCTGGATGCGCTGGACGAAGCCTTCGCGGTCGGCCAGCACAGCGGCGCGGCGGTGCGGATATCGCACCTGAAATGCGCCGGCGTCGACAACTGGGGCCGCAGCGCGCGGGTGCTCGAACACCTGCAGGCGCACGCGCAAGACCACGATGTCGCCTGCGACTGTTATCCGTACGCGGCCAGTGCATCGACCCTGGACCTGAAACAGGTCACCGACGCCTACGACATCCTGATCACCTGGTCGCAGCCCGAACCCGGCCAGGGCGGACGCCTGCTGGCCGAGATCGCCGCCGACTGGCAGCTCCCGCTGCTGGAAGCGGCGCGCCGCCTGCAACCGGCCGGTGCGGTCTATCACTGCATGGACGAGGCCGACGTGCAACGGATCCTGGCCCATCCGCTGACGATGATCGGATCCGATGGCCTGCCGCGCGACCCGCGTCCGCATCCACGCCTGTGGGGCACGTTTCCACGCGTGCTCGGTCATTACGTGCGCGAGCAGAAGCTGTTCCCGCTGCACGAAGCGGTGCGCAAGATGACAGGACTGCCGGCGCAACGTTTCCAGCTGGGCGCACGCGGTCGGGTACGGATCGGTGGCTGGGCGGATCTGGTCTGTTTCGATCCGGAGAGTATTCGCGACACCGCCGATTTCCACGACCCCTGCCAGCCCGCCGCGGGCATCCGCGCGGTCTGGGTCAACGGCCAGCTGGCCTACGACGGCCAGGATCCGGCGCCGACCCGGCATGGTCGCTTCATCACCCCCGACCCCACCCCGGCAGCGCTGGCCTGACCGCTGGGTTGGATGAAACAACAGGAGCATGAAATGAGCGGAATCAAGCGTTATGGCGCCGAAGGCGGCGTCGGCCAGGGCCGGCAGCACATGCCGTTCGCGCGCGCGGTCGAGGCCGACGGCTGGCTGCACGTTTCCGGCCAGGTGCCGATGCGCGATGGCGAACTGGTCGCCGGCAGCATCAGCGAGCAATCGCATGTGGCCATCGGCAATCTGCTGGCGATCCTGGCCGAGGCCGGCTATGGCCCCGAGCACGTGGTGCGTTGTGGCGTCTGGCTGGACGACGCGCGCGACTTCGCCGCCTTCAACCAGGTGTTCCAGCAGTATTTCGGCGCCCATCCACCGGCCCGCGCCTGTGTGGAAACGCGGATGGTGGTCGATTGCAAAGTGGAAGTGGACTGCATCGCCTGGCAGAAGCGTTGAGCCACCCACCCGGTTGTGCGCGCCTGCTACGCAACCCCGCCTGCTACCGGCGCGGCGCTATCGGCTGGCCGTGTCGGTCAGTTGATCCAGGCGGATGCGGTTGGCGAACAACGAGAATGCCAGTACCCCGGCCAGGCCATTGGCACGGGTGATCCACGGCGGCAGCCAACGCGGCGGTTGCAGCACGCCCTGCTCGAACATCGGTTGCAGGGCGCGGGCGTCATCCAGGGTCATCTTGCCGGCGAACAAATAGCGGCAGGGCTGCAGGCGATCCTGCTGCAGCGATTGCCGGAAATAGGTGTGCACGGCGACCAGCCCACGCAGGTACACGGTGTCCTTGGTGAAGGCCTGGCCACCGGCCGGGTCGACCCCGCGGAACACCCGCTGCGCCGAGGCGAAGCTTTCCGGCGCGGCCTGGCCGGCAGTACGGAAATAATTGAATACCTCGATGAAATCGGCGCCAGCCAGGGCCATCGCGATGGCCTCGATACGCAGGCTGATCCGCTTCATCCGTTCGATGTCGATGCTGCCGGTGATCTGTTCGGCAAACGTGGCCAGCCCTTCCTGGGTTTCGGTGACCCGCGGCGAGGCCAGCGCCAGGCTCGGGAACAGCAGCTGCTGGCGGCCGTTGAGCGAGGTCAGCGAGTGCACCAGCGCCTCATGGTTGAACAGTTGCGCACGATCGTAATGACTGAACGCCGCGCCCTGGCGCAGGCGGATGCGGGTAGCGCCGGCGGCGGCCTTGGACACCAGCGACGGATCCAGTTCGACGCTGATCACGCGCTGGTCGAAGAAGTCGTCCAGATCCGACTGCAACTGCAGTTGCAACGCGGTCGCCGACACCGGCACCTGCTCTTCCGGCGCCAGCAGCTCGCGGTCCAGATCGTTGGCGATGCCGATGAAGTGTCCGGCTGCCTCGCGGGTGCTGGGACCGTTGCCGGGCAGGCGATCTTCCGGCCGGCCGAACAAGGCGATCGACAGCGCGGTGACCCGATCCGTGCCCAGCGATTCCAGCAACTGCGCGGCCAGGTCCCAGCTGCGGGCATTGTCCTGCAGGTAACCACCGAGCGGATGGTCCGGATCGGCGGCGGCGATGATCGCGGCCAGCTCGCGCCGCGCATCACTGAAGTCGTGCCGCGGGTAAGCCACTTGCGGCATCTGCGGCTGGCCCTTGGCCACGCTGTCCAGGAACGGTTGCCGGACGCTGCTCGGCCAACTGGTCAAGGTCAGCAGGCGGATGCCCTGCACTGCCCGCACCAGGCGGATGTCCAGCTGCGAGTGATGGTGCAGTTCAGCGGCCAGCGTCGGCATGCGAAGGTTCTCCAGCGAGGGCGTGGCCAGAGCGGCAATCGTGCAGCTGCCGATCACGCCAGCGCCGGTACAGCGTGGTGTGCAAATTATGCCTGGCCAACGACACGGTATACGGCGTGCGCGGATTGCGGTCCAGCATCCGCACCACATGATAGGCAATTGGCTGGACGCCGCGATGGTGCACGTAGATGCGGAAGCCGCGGTAGAACGGATCCGCCAGCAAGGCATCCATCCGCGCCAGGATCTGCTGCTGGTCGCTCTCCAGCCCGGCGCGGGCGTCGGCGGCAGGCGATTGCAGCAGTGGCATGAAGTCGCGGATGCCGGTATCGCGCAGCTGCCGCGCCAGGGTCCAGATGCGTGCGTTCTGCTGGTCGAAATAAGCGAAGCCGCCGTGTTGATGCAGCGAAGCATAAGCGGCCGGTGACACATCGACGATGACGAAGTTCTGCGCCTGGTTGTTGACGTCATCGAGGGTGATGCGATCAAACGCATGGACCAGGAAGCCGGGAACACCGGCGAACGCATGCCGCCCCATCCGCGAACTCTTGACCGCCTTGCCATCGCCGAAAAATTCACCGGCGTGCGCGCCGAGCAGGATGCTGTCGGTGTCATGCAGGGTCAGGAAGGTGCCGATCGACAGTTCGCCGGCACTGAATTCGTCATCGAATGCGGCATCGCCGTACAACTCGCGCTGGGTCGCCAGTTGCGCGATCTGGCGCCCGACGCCGCATTCGCTGCGGACCCGGCCGTGATAGAACGCATCCAGCGCGCGCGCATTGCCAGCGGCCGGCTGGTAGCCGCGACCGAGGCTGCGGAAACCCTGCCAGCCCTGCGCTCGCGCGCCGCCCCAGCCGAAGCCGATCCAGCCCAGCTGCAACGCGGTGAAACGATAACCGGGGTTGGCATCCAGCGCGGCGGTGGCGCGCGCGGTCGCCGCGGCCAGCGCGAACATGTACGCGCAGCGCGTAGCCGGATCCTCCAGCGCCGCCTGCAGCGCGCGCGTACGCTGGGCGGGCGTCAGGCCGCGTGGCAATGACAGCCGCAGATCACCGGCGGCCTGCGCCTGGGCCAGGTCGTCGCGCTGGCAAGGCTGGCCGGCCTGGATCATGGCCTGGCCACGCTCGGCCTGGCTGTCGATGCGCCAGCCGAGCCGTTGCAACAGCGCCTGCATGCAGCCATCGCAGTCATCGTTGGCAGGCGTTGCCGTTGCCGCAGCGGTTGCGGTCGCAGTCGCGTTGGAAGTGCTTGCATTGCTGGCGCTGGCCAATGCCGCCGGCCATGCCAGCGCGGCGGTCAACACGGTGGGGAACAACCATCGAAGCGGGATCATGGCCGCAGCTTGCCCGCGCGGCCGTGAAACTTTCGCTCAGCGGCGACGCTGGCCGTCCGGATCACGACGCTGCGCCGCGCGGGTCGGCGACTTGCCTGGCGGTTTGCCCTGGGTCGCGGCTTCGGCCTTCTGCGCCAGTCGTTTCTCCAGCTTTTCCGCGGCCGCGGCGACTTCATCGCGCAACTTCAGGTAGTTGAGGAAACGTTCTTCGTCCAGCTCGCCGGCGTCGATGGCTTCGCGCACCGCGCAGCCCGGTTCGCGCTGGTGCGCGCAGTCGCGGAAGCGGCACTGCGCGGCCAACGCCTCGATGTCGGAAAAGCCGCCTTCGGCCAGTTCCTCTTCGCCGGTCGGCTTCAGTTCGCGCATGCCCGGGGTGTCGATCAGGCAGGCGCCGGACGGCAGCGGCAGCAGCGCACGGTGGGTGGTGGTGTGGCGGCCACGCGAATCGCTCTCGCGGACCGCGCCGGTCTTCATCCGTTCGTTGCCGAGCAGGGTATTGGTGATGGTCGACTTGCCGGCGCCGGACGAACCGACCAGCACCACCGTGCGGCCTTCGCCCAGCCACGGTTCCAGCACCGCCACGCTGGCCGGGTCGCGGGCGTTGATCGGCAGCACCGGGATGTCCTGCGCCGCCAGTTCTTCCAGCACCTGGACCGCGTCGTCGCTGTATTCGGTCTGGTCGGCCTTGGTCAGCACCACCACCGGCGCCACTCCGCCACCGCCGACCAGCAGCAGGTAGCGCTCGATCCGGCGTGGATTGAAGTCCGCATCCAGCCCGCAGACGATGAACACGGTATCGATGTTGGCCGCGATGACCTGTTGCTGGTAATGCTCGCCGGCGGCGCCACGCTTGATCGCGGTATGCCGGGGCAACAGGGCGACGATGCGCTTGCCGTCCTCCAGCAGCACCCAGTCGCCGACCGCCGGCCGCAGGTGGGCCGGGGTCGAACTCTTCTTGAAGCTCGGCGGCCGCTGCCACTCGGGCAATGACTCGGCGCGGATCGCGGCATCGACCGCGTCGGCGACCACGTAGCCGCTGCGGTGCTGTTCGGTAACCCGAGCTGGTCGCGCCCGCGGATGGGCCGCGAATGCCGCCTGCCATTGCGGGTCCTGCGGCGGACCGGGCCACGGCCAGCCAATGGCGCGCACGGCGGCGAAACTCGCCGGAGTTGTCTCGGGGTCTGGGGTCATGGCGTGATTCTAGAGCGTGCCATCTGCTTTTGTCGGATTGCATCGCGGCACTGGCGGCCAGGCTGGCGCCGCCATCCACCGGCAAGCGCCTGTGATGGCCTGGTCACCGGCCCCTGCCGGATCGCTTTTGTGCGTTGATTTTCGGCTAAAGTGCGGCTTCCCCTTTGCTTCCCGTCCGTGTGCCATGTCTTCCCTGCCGACCCGCCAGCGCCTGTCAGAAGTCCGTTACGAAATCCGTGGCGAGCTGGCCCGGCGAGCCCGTGAGCTGGAGAGTCAGGGCCACAAGCTGATCAAGCTGAATATCGGCAACCCGGGCGCGTTCGGTTTCCGTGCCCCGCCGCATCTGCAGAACGCGATCATCGGCGACATCGATCACACCGATCCCTACACCCATCAGCAGGGCCTGCCGGCGGCGCGCGAAGCCATTGCCGCGGCCTACCAGCGCCGTGGCCTGGACGATGTCGGCGCCGAGGAAGTGTTCATCGGCAACGGTGTCAGCGAGCTGATCGATCTGTCGCTGCGGGCGCTGCTCAATCCCGGTGACGAAGTGCTGGTGCCCTCGCCCGATTATCCGCTGTGGTCGGCGGCGACCATCCTCAATGACGGCCGGCCGGTGTATTACCGCTGCGACCCGGACAATGATTTCCTGCCCGACCCGAGCGAGATTGAAACGCTGGTGTCCTCGCGCACCCGCGCCATCGTGCTGATCAATCCCAACAATCCGACCGGCGCCACCTATCCGCGCGAGCTGCTGCAACGGATCATCGCCATCGCCGCGCGCCACCGGTTGTTGCTGCTGGTCGATGAAATCTACGACCAGGTGCTGTACGACGGCGCCCGCTTCGAACCGCTGGCGCCACTGGCCGGCGACGTCCCCTGCCTGACCTTCAGCGGGCTGAGCAAGGTCCACCGTGCCTGCGGCTGGCGGGTCGGCTGGGCGGTGCTGTCGGGCGAGCGCGCACGCCTGCGCGAATTCCGCCATGCAATGGATCTGCTGAGCGCGCTGCGGCTGTGCGCCAACGTGCCGGGCCAGTACGCGATTGAAGCGGCGGTCAACGGTCCGGATACCATTTCCGCCCTGTGCCAACCGGGCGGGCGCCTGTACGAAACCCGCCGCGCGGTGATCGAAGCCTGCGATGAAAGCGCGCACCTGCAGCTGGTCGCGCCGGCGGGTGCGCTGTATGCGTTCCCGGCGGTGATTGGCGATGCCGCGCAGGGTTTCGACGATCATGCCTTCGCCCTGGACCTGCTGGAAACCGAAGGCGTGCTGGTGGTGCCCGGTTCCAGCTTCAACGTGCCCTACCGCAACCATTTCCGGGTCACCCTGCTGCCCGATGCGGTGATGATGCGCGAGGTATTCGCGCGCATCGACCGGGCGCTGGATCGACGCGCCGAACAGCACAACAAAGTCGTGCCATTGAGCGCCAAGCAGCGACGGACGGCGGGCTGAGCATGATGGCGACGATGACACAGGGCGGATCACTCGCCAGCAACGCGCTGCGCTATCTGGCGCTGGGCGACTCCTACACCATCGGCGAAGGCGTGGCCGAATCGGCACGCTGGCCGGTAGTGCTGGCCGAGCGGCTCAGCCAGCAGGGCATCGCCGTGCAGCCGCCGCAGATCATTGCCCGTACCGGCTGGACCACTGACGAGCTTGACGACGGCATCCGCCAGGCCGCGCCAACTGGCGAGTTCGCTCTGGTCAGCCTGCTGATCGGGGTCAACAACCAGTACCGCGGCCGCAGCGTCGAGGAATACCGCACCCAGTTCGCCGCGCTGCTATGGCAGGCCATCGGCTTTGCCGGCAACCGCCCGCAGCGGGTGCTGGTGGTGTCGATTCCGGATTGGGGCATCACCCCGTTCGCACGTTCGCAGCAACGCGACCGGCAACAGGTGGCCGATGAAATCGATGCCTTCAATCAGGCCGCGGGTGAAGTCTGCGCCGCGCGCGGGGTGGCATTCGTCGATATCACCGCCATCAGCCGCGACGGCGGTGACAACGTGGCGATGCTGGTCGACGATGGCCTGCACCCGTCGGCGGCGATGTACGCACGCTGGTGCGAGCAGGTGCTGCCGGTAGCCCGGCAAGCGCTGTCCAGCCCCTGACTGGCGTCGCCCGCCCCTGGTAGAGCGGAGCTTGCTCCGCTGCATTGAAAGCGCAGAGCTGTGCCTGCCCTCTTTTGGGCCTCGCTGATCAAGGCGCTGCAAGGCAAGCAGCGGAGCAAGCTCCGCTCTACCGAGGGTAGTCAGGTCATGGTGGCCAGCGCTAGGCCTTCGGCAAGCAAGTCCGGTAGCCTTCGCGCTGCAGGTACTGCAGCACGCCTTGCAGAATCTGCGGGTTGTGGCCGTGGCGGGCGCCTTCATGCAGCAGCACGATGGCGCCGGGCGCAATCGCGCCGGTAATGCGCTCGATGACCTGCTGCGGCTGGCAATCGACCCCATCAAAGCCGCGTGCGCTCCAGGCCACCCGGGTCAGGCCGTGGCGTGCCAGCGGCAGGCCGACGAACGGATTGGTCATGCCCACCACCGAGCGGAACCAGACCGGCGCCCGTCCACTCAATTGCTGCAGCAGCTGCTGGTTGCCGCCGATTTCGCGCTCCAGCGCGCGCGGCCCCAGGCACCAGAACAGCTTGTCGCGATGATGGCGGCTGTGGTTGCCGATGTCGTGACCGCGCTGCAGGATCGCCTCGATCAGCCGTGGCTGCGCCAGCGCGCGTTCGCCGACCACGAAGAAGGTCGCCCTGGCCTGGTGGCGGTCCAGCAGATCCAGCATCGCCAGCGTGTCCGCCGACGGTCCGTCATCGATCGTCAGCCACACTTCGCGCGCCGCGGTCGGCAGCCGTGACAGCGCCGGCACCAGCCAGCTGGCCCGCGGGTACAGGGTGGCCCAGACCACCGCCAGATGGGTCGCCACCATCAGCGCCAGCCCCCATTGCCAGCCGTGCCGCCACCACACCATCGCCACCGCGACTTGAGACAGCAGCAACAGGCCCAATATCAGGCGGGGATGGCGCGGCACGCGGCGCAGTCCGTCGGCATTCTTCATGTCCCATGATGCCATGGGGCGTAAAATATCCGCGCTGTCCTGCAGCGTTTTTCATCCCTCACTACCGGTACCCGTCATGTCCCTCGACCCCGCCCTGCGTTCCCGAATCGAATCCCTGTTGCAGTCCAACCGGGTGGTGCTGTTCATGAAGGGCCAGCCCAACATGCCGCAGTGCGGTTTTTCGGCCAAGGCCGTCGGTGCGCTGGGCTCGCTGGGGGTGGACTATGCCCACGTCAACGTGCTGGCCGACCAGGACATCCGCGAAGGCATCAAGATCTACGGCGACTGGCCGACCATCCCGCAGCTGTACATCGACGGCGAGCTGGTCGGCGGCAGCGACATCATCGAGCAGATGACCAACTCCGGCGAGCTGGCCAGCGTGCTCGGGGTACCGGCCCCGGATCGCACGCCGCCGTCGATCACCATCACCCCGGCGGCGGTGGAAATGCTGCGCGGCGCGGTGGACGAAGCCGGCGCCGGTGCCGCGCTGAGCCTGTCGATCAACGCCCAGTTCCAGCCCAACTTCCAGCTGGCCCAGTTTGATGCCAACGCCATTGCCGCCGAATCCAACGGCCTGCGGGTGCAGTTCGACCTGGCCAGCGCGCGCCGCGCCGACGGCATCACCATCGACTGGGTCGACGACATGCGCGGCAAGGGTCTGGCCATCGACAACCCGAATGCGCCCAGGCCGGTGCCGGCGATCAGCGTGGCCGATGCCGATGCGCGGGTCCGTGCCGGCGAACTGCTGCTGGTCGACGTGCGCCCGGCCGAAGAACGCGCCATCGCCAGCGTCGGCGTGCCGTTCACCACCTTCGACGGCAATGGCCGTGCCGAACTGGAGTCGCTGGCCAAGGACACCGCCATCGCTTTCATGTGCCACCACGGCGGGCGCAGCCTGCAGGCCGCCGAGGAATTCCGCGGCAAGGGCTTCAGCAACGTCCACAACGTCACCGGCGGCATCCACGCCTGGGCCGAGCAGGTCGACAGCAGCATCCCGACCTACTGAGTCGGGTCGCTGCCAGCCACCACGAAAAGCGCCCCGCGGGGCGCTTTTTGTTTGCTCAGCCCTTGAAGCCACCCTCGGCCAGATAGTCCAGCTCCTGCTGGGTCGAGACCCGCCCCAGCGCCGGGTTGCGATGCGGGAAGCGGCCGAAACGCTCGATGATGTCCAGGTGCAGCTGCGCGTAACGCTGGTAGGTGCCTTCATTCAAGGCGGTGAACAGCGCCAGTGACCGCTGCTGGTCCTGCATGGATTCGGAATGCTCGAACGGCAGATAGAAGAACGCCCGCAGCGCCGGCTCGAAGGCCTGGTCATGGCCAGCCTCGAGCGCGCGCTCGGCATAGTGACGGGCCAGGCCATCGGTCGCATAGGAATGGGCACTGCCGCGAAAGCAGTTGCGTGGAAATTGATCCAGCAACAGCAGCAGTGCCAGCGCCCCTTCAGCCGACTGCAGCCACGATTCGTATTCACCGCGCGCGGCGGCATGATGGTCATCGCTGAAACGCTGGCGGAAGCGATTGTCGAACGCGTCGTCGCGGCTGAACCACTTCTCCGCACCGGCCTGCTGCCAGAATCGCACCACCTCGCCCGGATCGCTCATCTCTGTGTTCCCGTCGTTGCCTTGCCTGCTGCAAGGGTAAACCAGCAACGATCACGCTGCTGTCCACGCCAGTCACGTTGATCGGATCCGCCGACCACTGTGCTGGCGCAAAACGCGTGTACGCGGCGTCCGCACGCATTCCGCCAGCGCCGGCACTTGGCATGGGCCCGCGCAGGCGGTAGCGTCTGCCGCGAATCAATGGGGAACCACCTATGCGTTTGATGTTGCTTGCCGGCGCCGTGCTGGCGTTCCACTGCGCCGATGTATCGGCTGCCTCGCGCTTCACCGACGATCCGTATCCCAGCACCTACCAGCCGATTGCCAGCGCGCCAGTGCTGATCGAACACGCCACCGTGCTGATTGGTGATGGTCAGCGCATGGATGACGCCGATGTGCTGCTGGTCGATGGCAGGATCAGCGCGGTCGGGCCGTCACTGGCGGCGCCGGCCAACGCCACCCGCATCGATGGTCGTGGCCGCTGGGTGACGCCCGGCATCATCGACGTGCATTCGCACCTGGGCGTGTATCCCAGCCCCGGCGCCAGCGCCCACAGCGACGGCAACGAGATGACCGCGCCGGTCACCGCCAACGTCTGGGCCGAGCATTCGATCTGGCCGCAGGATCCGGGCTTCAATACCGCCCGCGCTGGCGGCATCACCACCTTGCAGGTACTGCCGGGCTCGGCCAACCTGGTCGGCGGCCGCGGGGTGACCCTACGCAACGTGCCGGCCACCACCTACCAGGAAATGAAATTCCCCGGCGCGCCGTGGGGGCTGAAGATGGCCTGCGGCGAGAATCCCAAGCGCGTCTACGGCCAGAAGGGCGGCCCGGCCACCCGCATGGGCAACGTCGCCGGCTATCGCGCCGCCTTCATCGATGCCAGCGAGTATCTGAAGAAGAACGCGCCCAAACAGGACAACCCGAAGAACAAGCACTGGTGGTCGCGCAACAGCGGCGACGGCGATGACAGCTCCGGCGACAGCGGCGGCAAGCGTGATCTGAAGCTGGACACGCTGGCCGGGGCGATCAACGGCGACATCCGCGTGCATATCCATTGCTACCGCGCCGACGAGATGGCGATCATGCTGGACCTGGCACGCGAGTTCGGCTTCAAGGTCGCTGCGTTCCACCACGGTGTCGAAGCCTACAAGCTGGCCGATCGGCTGGCCGAAGAAGGCGTGTGCGGTGCGTTGTGGGCCGACTGGTGGGGATTCAAGATGGAAGCCTTCGACGGCATCCCGGAAAACATCGCGCTGGTGGATCGCCCGGCCAAGGGTTGCGCCATCGTCCATTCGGATTCGGAAGAAGGCATCCAGCGGCTCAATCAGGAAGCAGCCAAGGTCATCGCCAGTGCCCGCGAAGTGCAGATGGAGATCCCGCCCGAACGCGCGATCCGCTGGCTCACCGCCAACGCCGCCAGGTCACTGGGCATCGAGCAGGAAACCGGCACCCTGACCGTCGGCAAGCGCGCCGACGTGGTGCTGTGGAACCAGAATCCCTTCAGCGTCTACGCGCTGGCCGATCAGGTGTACGTCGATGGCGCCCGCGTGTACGACCGCGACGACGCCAGCCGGCAACCGCATTCGGACTTCATGCTCGGCCAGGAGGCGGCGCCATGAACCTGTTCAATGGAGTGTCGCGGCGCCCTCGTCGACTGCTGCTGGCGGCGGGGCTGATGCTGGGCCTGCCGGTGCTGCCGTTGCAGGCCCAGGATCTGCTGATCCGCAATGCCAACGTGCATACCGCCAGCACGCAGGGCAGCCTGCCGCACCATGACGTGCTGGTGCGCGACGGCCGCATCACCGCCATCGGCAGCGGCCTGGCAGCTCCGGCCGGGGCCAGCGTGGTCGAGGCCGAAGGCCTGCCACTGACGCCCGCGCTGTTTGGCGGCATCACCGAGATCGGCATCGAAGAAGTGTCGGGCGAATCGGAAACCAACGACAGCGCCGTGTCGCTGGCTAACCAGCAACCGATGCGACCGGAGTTCGATGTGACCCTGGCCTACAACCCGGACTCGGTACTGGTGCCGGTGGCGCGGGTCGGTGGCATCGGCTTCACCCTGCTCGGTGCCACCACCGGCGGCTCGTTCGTGGCCGGCCAGGGCGGGGTGATGCGGCTGGATGGCGGCAGCGATCCGATCGGCTCGCGGGTGTTGTTCATCCGCCTGGGCGCCAAGGCCGCCGAGCTCAGCGGCAACTCGCGCGCGGCGCAGTGGATGCTGCTGCAGCAGATGGTCGATGAAGCACGCGGACGGATGCCGGCCGATTCGCCGCATGCCCTGTTGACCGCCGCCGGTCGACGCACGCTGGCCGCGTTCCTCGACGGTCGCGGCCGGATCATGTTCGAAGTCAACCGCGCCGCCGACATATCGCAACTGCTGCGCTGGGCTGCCCGCGAAAAAGTCAGCATCGCCATTGCTGGTGGCGCCGAAGCCTGGCGGGTGGCACCGCAGTTGGCCGCGGCCAAGGTGCCGGTGTTCGTCGACGGACTGGCCGACCTGCCGTCCAACTTCGATCAGATCGGCGCGACCCTGGAAAACGCCGCGCGGCTGGATGCCGCCGGGGTCGCGGTCAGCTTCAGCCAGTTCAGCGATGCCAGCCACAACGCGCGCAAGATCCGCCAGCACGCCGGCAACGCCGTCGCCCATGGCCTGCCGTGGGAAAAAGGACTGGCGGCATTGACCCGGGTGCCGGCCCAGGCGCTGGGCGTGGAGGATCTCATCGGCAGCATCGCGGTCGGTCGCCAGGCCGATCTGGTGCTGTGGAGCGGTGACCCGCTGGACGTCATCAACAGCGCCCGGCAGATGTGGCTGGGTGGCCGCGCGATACCGATGCGTTCGCGCCAGACCGAGCTGCGCGACCGCTACCTGCAATCGCCGCGTCCGCGCGATCAAGGCGGCTTGCCGCCAGCGTATCGGCCCTGATCGACAGCCAGGCCGGTCGCCGTGCGCGGCGACTTCGCACGGATGTGCAGACGGCGTCGCGCAAATGAGATAGTTTTCACGTATTAGCGACGCAATCACGCCGGGAGGGGCTGGGATGCGCATTGGCATCGTGGTGGATTCGGCCTGCGACTTACCGCAGGATTTCATTGAACAAAACGGCATCGTGGTGTTGCCGATCACCGTGCGCATCGGCGACGCGGTGCTGGCCGATCACCGCGATGAGGAGGCCACGCTGGGCTTCCTGCACGCGCATGTGGCCGAGCGCGGCCACGAGGCCGAGACCACGCCGTTCACGGTCAACCAGATCCGGGACCTGTTCCTGGGCAAGCTGGTGATCGATTACGACCACGTGTTCTGCATGACCATCACCCGCACCCGCAGTCCGATCTACGACAACGCGATGCAGGCCAGTTTCGCCATCCTCAACGACTACAAGCCGGTGCGCCAAGCCGCCGGCTACAACTCGCCGTTCGCACTGCGGGTGCTGGACACCCAGACCCTGTTCGCCGCCCAGGGGGTGACCGCGGTCGAGGCGGTGCGCCTGCGCAACAGCGGCGAGAACGTCGCCCGCATCCGCGAACGGCTGGAACAGGTGGCGGCCAACACCCAGGGCTACATGATTCCGCGCGACCTGTATTACCTGCGGGCGCGGGCGCGGACCAAGGGTGACCGCAGCGTCGGCCTGTTGAGCGCGGCGCTGGGCAGCGCGCTGGACATCAAGCCGGTGCTGTATGGCGCCGGCGGCAAAACCGAGCCGGTGGCCAAGATCAAGGGCTTCGACAATGCGGTGCAACAGATGTTCAAGTTCGCCGAAGGCCGGGTGCGAGCCGGGCTGATGACGCCGACAATGTGCCTGAGTTACGGCGGCGAACTGGCCGAGATGCGGGCCCTGCCCGGCTACCAGGCCCTGCGTGACACCTGCGCCAGTCACAACGTCGATGTCTATGAAAGCGTGATGAGCCTGACCGGCATGGTCAACGTTGGCAAGGGCGCGGTGGTGGTCGGCTTTGCTGCTGATCCGATGCCGTTCAAGGCCGCATAACAGCGCGCTAACGCGGATTGGCTAACCTAGGCACACCTCTTGTTGCCAACGGTCCCGCCATGCCTGTGCGCTATTTCATCCGGCTGCCCGATCCCGAAGCCGCCCGCGGCAGTGATCCGGCCATCAGCTTCCATGCCAACGGCGCGCCGGCGTTTGCCGAACAGCTGCAGCAGGCCCTGTGCAGCAGCGCGTTGTTCGAACACTGGCGCGGCCAGCAGGACGATCCGGATGAGGTCGATCAGACCCTGGGCGTGGTCGACCCGTCGGCGCAGGTCAGTGGCGAGGACGACAACCTGGGCGTCAATCTGGTCGCCACCACCTCGATCCCGGGACGGGTGTTGAAACACCGGCTGTCGCTGCTGGCCGGCAACGCCTGGGAACTGCGCGACGTGGCAGCAGCATGAGCCAGCCGCCGCGCCCGGTGCTGCTGTCCTGGAGCGGCGGCAAGGATGCGGCGTGGACGCTGCACACCCTGCGCCAGTGCGCGCACGTACATGTGGTCGGCCTGTTGACCACGGTCAATGCCGAGTTCGACCGCGTGGCCATGCATGGCATCCGCCGCGACGTACTGCAGGCGCAGGCGCGTGCGGCCGGGCTGCCGTTGATCGAAGCAGTGATTCCCAACCCCTGCAGTAATGAAGACTATGCCGCGGCGATGACGGCGGCTCTGGCCGAAGCCGCGCGCCGCTGGCCAACCTTGCGCACCGTGGCGTTCGGTGATCTGTTCCTGGAAGACGTGCGCGCCTATCGCCAGGCCAATTGCGCGCGCATCGGCTGGGAAGCGATCACGCCGTTGTTCGGCAGTGACACCACCCAACTGGCGCGGCAGATGCAGGCCGCCGGCCTGCGTGCGCAGCTGTGCTGCGTCGATACCGAACAACTGGATGCGCGCTTCGCCGGCCGCGATTTCGATGCCGGCCTGCTGGACGATCTGGACGCAGCGGTAGACCGCTGCGGCGAGAATGGCGAGTTCCATACCCTGGTCAGCGCCGGCCCGATGTTCGAGCAGCCGTTGGCGCTGGAACGCGGCGACACCGTGCTGCGCGACGGCCGCTTCGCCTTCACCGACTTCCGCCTGGCGTAGAGCGGAGCTTGCTCCGCTACCCGCATCCCCGCCCGAAACAACCCAACAAACCTCACTCGGCCGATGTGCTCAACACCCATCCCCGTAGAGCGGAGCTCGCTCCGCTACCCGCATGCCACCCGAAACAACCCAACAAACCTCACTCGGCCAATGCACGCGCATGATCCGCGATGGGCTCACCGCTCTTCGTAGAGCGGAGCTCGCTCCGCTACCCGCATGCCACCCGAAACAACCCAACAAACCTCACTCGGCCAATGCACGCGCATGATCCGCGATGAGCTCACCACCGCTCCGCGTGGAGCGGAGCTCGCTCCGCTACCCGCATCCCGCCCGAAATAGCCCAACAAACCTCACTCGGCCAATGCACGCGCATGATCCGCGATGGGCTCAGCACCGATCCCCGTAGAGCGGAGCTCGCTCCGCTATCCGCATCCCGCCCGGAATAACCCGACAAACCTCACCCGGCCAATGCACGCGCATGATCCGCGATGTGCTCGCCACCGATCCCCGTAGAGCGGAGCTCGCTCCGCTACCCGCATCCCGCCCGAAATAGCCCGACAAACCTCACTCGGACAATGCACCCGCATGATGGGCGATGTGATCGCTGATGAAACTGCTGATGAAATAATAACTATGGTCGTAACCGGGTTGCATCCGCAGCTGCAACGGATGCCCGGCCAGCGCGCACGCCTGCTGCAGCAGCTCCGGTCGCAACTGCTCCTGCAGGAATTCATCGTCACTGCCCTGATCGATCAACAGCGGCAACTTTTCACGGGCGTGTGCGACCAGTACGCTGGCATCCCATGCCTGCCATGCACGGCTGTCATCACCCAGGTAAGCAGTGAACGCCTTGCGCCCCCACGGCACCTGGCTGGGCGCGACGATCGGCGAGAACGCCGATACGCTGCGATAGCGACCCGGATTGCGCAGCGCCAGCACCAGCGCGCCATGGCCGCCCATCGAATGACCACTGATCGCACGGGCGCTGGTGGCCGGCAACCGTGCTTCAATCCATGCCGGCAGCTCGTCGACTACATAATCGTGCATGCGGTAATGCGCCGCCCATGGCGACTGGCTGGCGTTGAGATAGAAGCCGGCGCCCTTGCCCAGGTCATAGCCGTCGGCATCGGCGACATCATCACCGCGTGGACTGGTATCCGGCGCGATCAGGATGATCCCGTGTTCGGCGGCATAGCGCTGCGCACCGGCCTTGCTGATGAAGTTCTGTTCGCTGCAGGTCAGCCCCGACAGCCAGTACAGCACCGGGCACGGCGCATCGGCGGCCTGCGGTGGCAGATAGACGCCGACGTTCATCTCGCAGCCCAACACCTGCGAGTGATGGCGGTAAACGTCCTGCCAGCCGCCGAAACAGGCGCGGTGTTCGATACGTTGCATGGATCCTCCTTTTGTTCCTTGTCGATGCCGGGCTGGAGCAGCTACGCCAGCCCGGCCATCGGTGTTGCGTCAACGGCTCAGTAGTGCACCACCGAGCGAATCGACTTGCCTTCATGCATCAGCTCGAAGGCATCGTTGATCTGCTCCAGATCCATCGTGTGGGTGACGAACGGTGCCAGCTGGATGTCGCCTTTCATCGCGTCCTCGACCATGCCCGGCAGTTGGCTGCGGCCCTTGACCCCGCCAAAGGCGGTGCCCAGCCACTTGCGCCCGGTCACCAGCTGGAACGGGCGGGTGCTGATTTCCTGTCCGGCGCCAGCGACGCCGATGATCACCGACTGGCCCCAGCCACGGTGCGCGCATTCCAGCGCCGCCCGCATGACGTTGACGTTGCCGATGCACTCGAACGAATGATCCACGCCCCAACCGGTCATCTCCACGACCACCTGCTGGATCGGCTTGTCGTGATCCTTGGGATTGACGCAATCGGTCGCACCCATTTCACGTGCCATCTCGAACTTGGCCGGATTGGTATCGATGGCGATGATGCGACCAGCCTTGGCCTGGCGCGCGCCCTGGATCACTGCCAGGCCAATGCCGCCGAGGCCGAACACCGCGACCGAATCGCCGGCCTGGACCTTGGCCGTGTTATGCACCGCGCCGATGCCGGTGGTCACCCCGCAACCCAGCAGGCAGACCTGTTCGGGATTGGCCTCCGGATGGATCTTGGCCAATGACACTTCCGCCACCACCGTGTATTCACTGAAGGTCGAGCAGCCCATGTAGTGATAAATCGGCTGGCCGTTGTAGGAAAACCGGGTGCTGCCATCGGGCATCACGCCCTTGCCCTGCGTCGCGCGCACCGCCACGCACAGATTGGTCTTGCCCGATTTGCAGAACTCGCACTCACGGCATTCGGCGGTGTACAACGGAATGACATGATCGCCAGGCTTGACGCTGGTCACCCCTTCGCCGACCTCGACCACCACGCCCGCGCCTTCATGGCCCAGCACGGCCGGGAACAGCCCTTCCGGGTCTTCGCCGGACAGGGTGAACGCATCGGTATGGCAGACGCCGGTGTGGGTGATCCGCACCAGCACCTCGCCCTTGCGTGGCGGCTCGACGTCGATCTCGACAATCTTCAATGGTTCGCCAGCGGCGAAGGCAACAGCGGCACGTGATTTCATTTCTTTCTCCGGATGGAAATGGGGTTGGCGACAGCCAGCGGGCGGCAGTCCGCCGTCGCCGACGATTTACTTGAGATAGGAACGCAGCAGCGCGGTCATCTCCGCTACCCGCGCCTGGCGCTGGGCCTGCGATGGCGCGGCGCTGCTGAACTGCTCACGCATGTGGGATTCAATGACTTCCGACATCAGGCCGTTGACCGCGCCACGGATGGCGGCAATCTGCTGCAGCACCGGCAGGCAGTCCGTGCCCTGCTCCAGCGCACGCTCCAGCGCCTCGGTCTGGCCACGGATCCGCCGCACGCGGGTGAGCACCTTCTTTTTTTCTTCGGGCGAATGGGGCATCGGCAGACCTCTTACTATACTGGGGGATAGTATCAGGCGATGACCGGATTCGCCAATGCCGGCGTCATCGATCCAGCGGGCTGAGCACCGCGCTGGAACCTGTAGTGTGTAAACCGCAATCGACGGCGAACTTCGACCAACAAACGCACAGGTTGCACGCGCACAGCCAGCCTGGTTACACCCACGTTTCCGCTGCCGTATCTCATACCCTCACGCCTGCAAGGTGTCCGGCCCTCAGTCCGGCCATCACCAAGCACCGTCAATATCGGCCAACTGCTTGATTGGGCGTCGGAATCCAGCTTGACACGGTCAGCCCCGCACCTGAACATCCCGTGCAACACTCCGGATGCGGGATCTACTAGTAGTTAGGCGCCATGAACAAGATTACTTGGCCTTTGTTATTTACTGCCTTGGTTCTGGCAGCGCCGCCTGCGTTCCCTCAGGAGACCGGGCCCGTGGACTCCATACGGGAAGCAACCTGGGAGGCGTACAGCGATGATTATCCCGGCAGCCCCCTATGTGCGAAAGACGAGATCACCCTCTGGTCCTGCTCAGCAGGCAGGCGGGAGTATTCGCTCTGTTCGTCTCGTGTGGTGAACCGCACCCAGGGCTACATGCAGTACCGGGCGTTCAAGGCAGGCAAGACGGTGTTTACGTACCCGGCAGCCAAACGCCCGCCAGCGGGAGCGTTCACGTACACCTCGTACGGCAACGGCAATGCCTCGGTGGAGTTCGTGAACAACGGCTATCGCTACACCTTGGCAGACCCGTTGAGGAGCCCATCATCGATAATGGTCGAGGCGCCGAGTGGAAAAACCACCGAGGTCAGCTGTGGCGCCAACCAAACCCTGCAGGTCAACTACACCATGCGGCTCATGTATGAGGCGGGCGTATGGGACAGGTAGCAGGCATGGCGGCTAACAATTCGTAGGAACTGCCTGCCGCTTCGCGGCGCGGCTTAACTCAGGCGTTAGGCCTCTCAAGACATGAACTCGTACCCGACAGAGATTGATCTCATTGCGGCACTAGACCGCTCTGATGAGCTTGTACGCGAGTGTGCTGCTGGACACGTGTCGTTCGCTGATTTCTGCGCCGAGTACGACAACTTCTATTGGTCATTTGGCCTGGATGGCCACGAGTCGGATCATGCAGGTCAAGCCGTGCTGGCCAAGTACGCCGCGCGCATTGCCCTCCATCAGAAAGTGGCGGACACCATCCTTGCCAAGTTCTGCTCGGACACTGACGCGGTAAAAGATAGCTATCGTGCGGCGCGCCGCTTCGGTTCCATTGAGGCGGTCGCAAGGCTTAAGCTTGTGGCGGCGGGCCTTTCCGGCGGGGAGGCCTAACAGTTCATTCAAGCCGAACCCGCTTCGCGGCTCGGCTTAATTCAGGCGTTAGACCGCACCCATGCCTTCACACGACTTCACCATTTTTGCGGACTACTTTCAGTTCTACATTCAGGATGAGCCTGCGGACGGAGATCTTTCGGAGGCTTGGAGCGATGAGGCCGTAGCTCGCCTGCTCGCAGTTGCGCCTGGCGTCGTTGGCATTGGCACCGTTCGCAACTTGGATGTTCCTGTCTCCATCGAGATTCTCGACAAAGAGCCAATACTCACGCTCAGCTCATGGGATCATGTGGTGGAGTGCAGCATGTCGGTTCAAAGCGGGCGCATTGTCGTTGCTGGCTGCACGGACTACTTTCCGGATGCGGTGCGCATTGAAGTCGCACCAGGAACATATCGTGTGCGCGTCCGCTACTCTGGGTTAAATTCGCTCTCACCGGACGGGTTGGACGGGGATGACCGCTATCGGCTTGAGCTTTGGCAAGCGCCAGCAATAGAGCCCACTGTTATCAAACAACGTGCGGTCTAACAATTCGTTCAAACCGAGCCCAAATCGTGGCAGCGCCTACGTGCCTACGCTACGCTAGCACGCAGTCGCCGCCCCGCTTTGGGCCGGCTTAACTCAGGCGTTAGGCCCTATGGTTTTCTTCGCAATCACAAGGTCAGGCTATACCGAACTTGTCGCTACTCTCGGCAGGGTGCCCTCGCCTCTGTGGGTTAATGCAGGCGTGCTCTCCCCCGAGGAACTATCGGAGCTTGAACTCCGCGGAACTAGTGTCACGCCTTTCACTGTGGACGTAACCAGTAGCTTCGAGCGTTACACGACAGCGCTTGATACTATTTGGCAACATCACCAGGACGAGCGGCTCTGGGCCGAGTATTTCTCGGAGCCCTAACTATTCATTCAAGGGGAACGCGATGATAGCTGGCATCACGCAACGCTCCACGCGGGCGTCCCCTTAACTCAGGTGTTATGTCGTGTTGCGATGACGGGTCGGCAGTTCCTGCTTCGGCAAGCGTGCGTCATCGTTGAGCGTTGGCTCCGGATGCACAGCCCAGCCCTTCCTGCCCAGCCCTGTCCGCTCCGGACTTCGCCTCACCGCTGTTGGTTGGCTTGCCCTTCACTGCGTCCTCTTCAGCCAGTGCGCGCGGCCAGCGTTCCCAGTGATGCTCCGGCCCCGGTTCTGATATCTTCACGGCTGGCGGTGGGGTTCCGTCAGCGCCGGCCAACACCGGCCAGACCCGGGGCAACACCACATAACAGTTCATTCAAGCCGAACCCGCTTCGCGGCTCGGCTTAATTCAGGCGTTAGGCCGCATGAGACTTCTCCTCACGACTGTTGTTTCCTCTATCGCAGCGATCGCGGTTCAACCGCTCGTGCTTGTACTCTGGCTAGTCTTGCCTTCCGTGTTGAGTGGCGCGGAGATGCCGTGGGGCGATCTCGGGCCGATCTTCTTCTATTCGACGCTCTTCGCGACGCCGTTTGTTCTTTTGCTTGGCGTCCCTCTTTCGCTCATTCTCTGGCGTTTTGGCCGGTTCCGCTGGTGGCCACTCGCCTTGGCGGGATCATTGGCTGGGGCCATATTCGCAGGGTGGGAGCTACCCGGTGGGAATCCAGGCTATTCATCAGGCGGCAGCTGGTACGGTCAATACCAAGATTTTGTTGTCGCGGGAGAGCCTACTGTCTACGGCTGGCTCAACTACATCCAGTCTGTGCTCGCATTTGCTCTTCATGGCTTGGTCGGAGCTAGCGTCTACTACTTGGCGTGGGCTTCCGTGCTGCGGCCTAACAATTCATTCAAGCCGAACCCGCTTCGCGGGTCGGCTTAATTCAGGCGTTAGGCGGCATGGAAACAGTACGACTCGTCATGGTGGAAGCATTGCCGCGGCCAGATACGCCGGCTTTCGCCAAGTACGGCGGGGCAACGATCAACGTCTATACCACCGAGTTGTCTGAGCATGCTGCGGTGGAGTTGGCCACGCGTGAAGTTGCAGAGGCCGGGTGGCAGCTTCAGGCTGTAGATGAGACATATCTGCTGACTCGTGCCGAACTTCCTGAGGCAACGCCGGAAGGCGTGGCCTACTTCGAGCAGGCACTTCTGGACGGCGTCGTTGTGGTCATACACACCTACCCGGCCACCCCACAGGAGGGAGACCTTGTCCATTGATGGTCTGCCGGGTGAATTAACAGCCCAAGTG
>NZ_LDJL01000020.1 GCF_001431405.1 Pseudoxanthomonas dokdonensis | reverse complement strand
GTTGTGGTGAGTTGGGTGGTATGGTTGTGGGATAGAGAAGGTTCTTGAGTTGAGCAGGTCGTGGAGTCTGTGTTTGTGAATGCGTTGGCATAGCTAATGAGCTGATCGTGTGTTTTTGTTAATGATTCTGCATCACCCGGTATCTACACAAGGGGTTTCTTCGGCAGCGCCAGATGTGTATAAGATACAACCACATGTCTCCCCACTGGTGCGCTTGGCAGGTGACCTGAGTCACCGATGTGGCCGGAGTGTGAGATTCGTTTGACAACGTTGTCAAGACTCTGTCATGAAATACACCACCGCGGGAGCCAGACCGGATCATTTTTGCGTTGAATCGGGTTTACAGCCAGCAAACTGGATGGAACTGAGGCTATTAGGTTCAGTTTGGAGGTTGCGACCGGACAAAAAACCAGACAACGCTGCTGCACTGCGTCAGAAACCAGTGGTCAATGACGTCGTCGGCAGCAAGAAAAACTGGCTTGGAAATATTTTTTGTGACAACGTTGTTTCCAGTTGTGACTCGCGGTCTTGCCGCGACCAGCTTCCGGGGACCAGAAGATCAACTTTTGCAGGGGAGTGACAACGTTATGAATGCCGCACCAGATGCCGTCGCCGCGACCGGCAAGTCGCACACCGGTTCCATCGCCATCATCGGCTTGCTGTTTTTTACCTTCGGCTTCGTCACCTGGCTCAACGGCCCGCTGATTTCATTCGCCAAGCTGGCCTTCAATGTCAGCGAAGCCGCCGCGTTCCTGATCCCGTCGGCGTTCTATCTGTCGTATTTCTTCCTGGCACTGCCGTCGTCGGTCATCCTCAAGAAGACCGGCATGAAGAAGGGCATGGCGCTGGGCCTGTTCGTGATGGCGGTGGGCGCGGCGGTGTTCGGCGAATTCACCACCCAGCGCTTCTATCCAGGGGCAGTCACCGGCATCTTCGTCATCGGTGCCGGGCTGGCGATCCTGCAGACCGCGGTCAATCCGTACATCAGCATCCTCGGTCCGATCGAAGGCGCCGCGCAACGGATCGCGGTGATGGGTATCTGCAACAAACTGGCCGGCATCTTCGCCCCGATCGTGCTGGGCGCACTGGTGCTGCACGGCATGGGCGATCTGACCGCGCAGGTGGCCGCGGCCGACGAAGCCGGCAAGCAGCTGCTGTTGAACGAATTCGCATCGCGCGTGCACACGCCGTACCTGGTGATGGCCGGATTGCTGGCGCTGGTGGCGGTTGGCGTGCTGTATTCGCCGCTGCCGGAACTGCGGCCGGAAGAAGCCAATGCCGAAGCCCCGACCGCTGCTGGCGCGCAGGGCAAGCGCAGCTTGTTCCAGTTCCCGCACCTGTGGCTGGGGGCGCTGTGCCTGTTTGTGTATGTCGGCGTGGAAGTGATGGCCGGTGATGCGATCGGCATCTATGGCGAATCGATGGGACTGCCGCCGGATCAGACCAAGCTGTTCACTTCGTTGACGTTGTCGGGGATGTTGCTCGGTTATCTGTTCGGGCTGGTGACGATTCCGCGTTTCATCTCGCAGGAACGCTTCCTGTCGGTATCGGCCGTGCTGGGCGTTTTGTTCACCCTGGGGGCGTTCCTGACCCAGGGCTACGTGTCGGTCGGCTTCGTCGCCGCGCTCGGATTCGCCAACGCGATGATGTGGCCGGCGATCTTCCCGCTGGCGATCAAGGGCCTGGGCCGTTTCACCGAACGTGGTTCGGCGCTGATGATCATGGGCATCGCCGGTGGCGCGGTGATCCCGCAGCTGTTCGCCCACTTCAAGCAGAGTCATGACTTCCAGTGGGTGTTCCTGCTGCTGATGGTGCCCTGCTATCTGTACATCCTGTTCTTTGCCCTGCGCGGACATCGCGCCGGCAAGGCACGCGGCGGCTGATTCGCGCATCATTGGGGCAGTTATCCAGCCATGGCAGATTCCGGTATGCGCAGACCCACCATCAAGGACGTCGCCGAGCGGGCGAAGGTCTCACTCAAGACCGTGTCGCGGGTCATCAACAACGAGCCGTCGGTGATGCAGGGCACCCGCGCGCGGGTGCTGCACGCCATCGCCGAGCTGGACTACGAACCGGACCAGTCGGCGCGCAACCTGCGCAGCGGCACCCCGTTCGTGATCGGCCTGGTCTATGACAACCCCAACGCGTATCACATCATCGGCGTGCAGAACGGGGTGCTGGCGGCGTGTCGCGAAACCGGCTTCGGGTTGCAGATCCATCCGTGTGATTCGACTTCGCCGTTGCTGGCCGAGGAGCTGGCCGAGTTCGTGCAGCGTTCCCGGCTGGCCGGGCTGGTGATGACCGCGCCGATGTCCGAACGCATGGATCTGGTCAATGCGCTGGCCGCGCGCGGGGTCAAGCTGGTGCGGATCATCGCCGCCACCGAAGATCCGCAGGACGGCCATGCCTGCGTCTACGTCGATGACCATGACGCCGCGTACGAAATCACCGAACACCTGATCCAGCTCGGCCACCAGCGCATCGGTTTCCTGTGGGGTGGGCTGGCCCACCGTTCCAGCGTCGAGCGCTACAACGGTTACGAGAAAGCACTGAAGGATTACGGCATCACCGTCGACAAGCATCTGGTGGTGCCGGGCGATTACACCTTCGACGATGGTTTCCGTGGCGCGCGCCGGTTGCTGGCGCTGCGCGAACCACCGACCGCGATCTTCGGTTCCAATGACGAAATCGCCGCCGGCGTGCTGGCCGCGGCCAAATCCGCCGGCATGAACGTGCCCTACGATCTGTCGATTGCCGGTTTCGAGGACAGCCCGTTCTCGAAACAGTCGTGGCCGCCGCTGACCACTGCCAAGCAGGCCACCCAGGACATCGCCAAGCAGGCCGCGCGGCTGCTGATTGCCGGGCTGCGTTCCGACGCCTACGACGACACCTCCACGCCGGTCCACAACCAGGGCTTCGTGCCGCAACTGGTGGTGCGCGGCTCCACCGCGCCGGTCCGCCTGCGCTCTGATCGAAACGACCCACACCATGAATGACGCCGTTGCCCCCGCTTTACCTGCCGCCACCGACACCCTGATGTATCGGGAAGCACAGCAGACCGCCGACGTGGTCGCCGCGCAGTTTGCCCGCAATCGCGACATCATCGGCCACCTGGCCGAAGACCTGCGCCGCAATCCGCCGCTGTTCGTCGCCACCTGTGCACGCGGCAGTTCCGACCATGCCGCCACCTATGCCAAGTACCTGTTCGAGACCCAGCTCGGCGTGGTGACCGCATCGATCTCGCCATCGGTGGGTTCGGTCTACAACATCAAGCAGAACATGAAAGGCGCGTTGTTCATCGTCATTTCGCAGTCGGGCAAGAGCCCGGACCTGTTGCGCAATGCCGAAGCCGCCGCCGATGCCGGCGCCCGCGTGGTGGCGCTGGTCAATGTCGAGGATTCGCCACTGGCGGCGTTGGCCGATGTGGTGATTCCGCTCGGCGCCGGCCCGGAAAACAGCGTCGCCGCGACCAAGAGCTATCTGTGCTCGCTGTCGGCGCTGCTGCAACTGGCGGCGCACTGGAAGAACGACGACAGCCTGCTGGCCGCGCTGGATGCATTGCCCGATGCCCTGCGCGCAGCCTGGCAGTCGGACTGGACGTCGCTGACCGACGGGCTAGTCGATGCCCACAACCTGTTCGTGCTCGGCCGCGGCCTGGGCCTGGCGGCGGCGCAGGAAGCGGCGCTGAAGTTCAAGGAAACCTGCGGCCTGCATGCAGAAGCCTACAGCTCGGCGGAAGTGAAGCATGGGCCGATGGCGCTGGTCGGCCCGGGCTTCCCGGTGCTGTGCTTCGCCCAGCCGGATGAAACCGAGCAGGGCACGCTGGCGCTGGCGCGCGAGTTCCGCCAGCGCGGCGCCGAGGTATGGGTGTCGGCCGAACATGGCGATCCGGCATCGCGGCCAGGGCAGGATCTGGCGCTGGTGCATGCGCCGCATCCGGCCTGCGCGCCACTGCTGACCATCCAGAGCTTCTACAAGGCGATCAACGCGCTGGCATTGCGCCGTGGTTTCAACCCGGACGTGCCGCCCCATTTGAACAAGGTCACCGAAACCGTATGAGCGATTCGACGTTCGCCCTGGTCAATGCGCGGGTATTGACCAATGAAGGCCTGCAACCGGATCTGGCCGTGCTCGTCCGTGGCCGCGACATCGCCGCACTGATGCCCGCCGACGCACTGCCGGCGGACATGCAGACCCGTGACCTCGGCGGCGCGCTGTTGCTGCCGGGCTTCATTGATCTGCAGGTCAACGGCGGCGGCGGCGTGCTGTTCAACAACGCGCCGACGGTCGAGACCCTGCGGGTGATCGGGCAAGCGCATCGGCGCTTCGGTACCACCGGCTTCCTGCCGACGTTGATCAGTGATGATCTCGAAGTGATGCGCGCCGCCATCGCCGCCACCCGCCAGGCCATCGAAGAAGGCGTGCCGGGTGTGCTCGGCATCCATCTGGAAGGGCCGTACCTGGCGCCGTCACGCAAGGGCACCCACAACGCCGACAAGTTCCGCGTCCCCGACGCCGCGGAAATGGATCTGGCCACGTCGCTGGACAACGGCCGTACCTTGATCACGCTGGCGCCCGAGCGCCTGCCGGCCGCGACCATCCGCGCATTGGCCGAGCGTGGCGCGGTGCTGTGCGCCGGCCATACCGCCGCCAGCTACGAGCAGGTGCGCAGTGGCCTCGATGCCGGCATCACCGGCTTCACCCATCTGTTCAACGCGATGTCGCCGCTGCAGGGCCGCGAACCGGGCGCGGTTGGCGCCGCGCTGGAAAGCGATGCCAGCTGGGTCGGCATCATCGCCGATGGTGTCCACGTGCATCCGGCCAGCCTGCGCGTGGCGCTGGCGGCCAAGCCACGCGACAAGGTGTTCCTGGTGACCGACGCAATGCCGCCGGTCGGTGCCGACGACCCCAGCTACGAGTTGTATGGCGAAATCATCACCGCCCGCGATGGCGTGGTCCGCAACGCCGCCGGCTCACTGGCTGGCTCGGCGCTGGATATGCTGACCGCGGTGCGCAACGCGGTGAACCTGCTTGGCGTGTCGCTGCCGCAGGCAGCGCGGATGGCGTCGACCTATCCGGCGCGGTTCATCGGCCTGGGCGACAGCCATGGCGTCATTGCCGCCGGTTATCGCGCCGATCTGGTTGCGCTGGATGACCAGCTCAACTTGCAGGCCAGCTGGATCGACGGCCAGGCATGAGCGCCGCCAATGCCGACATCGGCAAACTGACCCGCCCGCCGCGCTTCGCCTCGGTCGATGCACTGCGCGGCATCACCGTCGCGGCGATGCTGCTGGTCAACAATCCGGGTGACTGGGATCACGTGTATGCACCGCTGCTGCATTCGCAGTGGAACGGCTGCACGCCGACCGATCTGGTGTTCCCGTTTTTCCTGTTCATCGTCGGCGTGTCGATTGCGCTGGGCATCACGCCGCGGGTCGAGGCCGGCGCCGACAGGTCGGCACTGGCCGGTGCGGTCTGCTGGCGCGCCGCCAAGATCATCCTGATCGGCCTTACGTTGCATGCATTGGCTTACTGGTGGCTGGACCGCGAATGGTTCCGGCCGTGGGGCGTGTTGCAGCGCATTGGCATCTGTTTCGCCGTTGCCGGCCTGCTGACCATCCATGTGCCACGGCGCTGGCAGTGGCTGCTGACGGCAGTGTTGCTGATCGGCTATTGGGCGTTGCTGGCCGGCAATGGCGGCTACCTGCCATGGACCAATCTGGCCAGTCGGCTGGACACCACGCTGCTTGGCCCGCTGCTGTACCAGTACGATCCGGCCACCGGTCTGGGCCATGATCCGGAAGGCCTGCTGAGCACCTTGCCGGCGATTGCCAGCGTGCTGCTCGGCATGCGCGCTGGCGACTGGCTGCGTGCAGGCCGCACGCGTGCACTGTGGCTGTTCGCCGGTGCGTTGTTGCTGGCCGGTGTCGCCGCGACACCGGTCATGCCGTTCAACAAGAACCTGTGGACCTCGTCGTATGCCTTGTGGACGGCGGGCTGGGCATGCGTGGCATTGGCGGCGGCGCATGTCCTGATCGACGTGCGCGGCTGGCCGGCACTGGGCCGGCGTTTCGGGGTCAACGCGATTGCCGCCTATGCCGGTTCGTCGCTGATGGTGATCGCGCTGGCGGCGCTGGGCTGGTGGCAACCGATCTACCAGAACCTGTTCGTGCAACCGATGGCGGCGGCTGATCCGCGGCTGCCATCACTGTGCATGGCGCTGGTCTTCGTCGCGGTCTGGTGGCTGCTGGTGTGGTGGATGGATGCCCGCCGCTGGTACCTGAAAGTCTGATCCCGCGGATCAGTTGATGGGTTGGTGGTGGATCAGGAAATCCACCACCTTGGCATCGGACATCTCGCAGGGCCGCAGCCATTGCCGCTGGCCAAGGCGGTAGTAATTGAGGCTGACGTGATCACCGCCGTCCAGGGCCTCGGCGTAGATCTTGCTGCTGTTGCCGGCATTGAAGTCGGTGCGGCTCAGGCCATAGCGGCGGCCCTGGTAAAGCACTTCGCGATAACCCAGCGGCACGCGCGCGATCAGTGCCGCCAGATCGATCTGACCGCCCGCCGCATCGTCGGCACCGGCTTCAGCCATGCGCCAGCAGGTCATGCCAGCGCTTGTAGCGCTGCAGATAGCTGCGGGTATAACTGCACACCGGCACCACCTTGAGCTGCTGGCGCTCGATGTCTTCCAGCACGCGTTCCATCAGCACCGCGGCATGGCCTTGTCCGCGCAGTGCCGCCGGCACTTCGGTGTGTTGCAGGTACAGCACGTTGCCCTCGCGCTGGTAATGCAGTTCCGCCCATTGCCCGGGTGCTACCTGCAGCCGATAGCGGCCGGCATTGGGATCGTGCTCCAGCCGGCCTGGGTCGGCTGCCGGCGTCGGCGCGGCATCGGCCAACGCGGCATCTATCAACGCGACAGCCTGTGCCGGGTCGACATGGAAGTCGTTGAACAGCACCCGGTCATCCTTGCCGATGATGATCAACCAAGGGGTACCGCCGGTGCGGTAATCGGTCATCGTATGCGGCCGCGGCAGCGACTCGTCCTGGGCGAACGGCAGTGCCAGCTGGTAACGCTGCTGCATGATCCGCAACTGTTCCGGCCCGTTGCGTTCGTGGCCTTCGAACACGGTCTGGATCACCCAGAACACCGGCGCCTGCGCCGCATCCTGATAGTGCCGCTGCAGATACTGCAGGGTCGGGAATCCGCGGCTGTGGCAGCCCGGGCACCAGCTCTGGAAGCAGTACATGATTTTCACCTGGCCGGGAAAATCCGCCAGCCGCAGCGGCAGCCTTGGCTGGCCCTGGCCATCAATCCAATGTTCGACGCGCAGTTCCGGCGCCTGTTGGCCGACGATTCCGTAACTCGATAGCATCTGTCACCTCCCTATGGCGTATCGCGATGCCGCCGTGGCCATCGCCTGTCTGAGTATGGCTCGATACTGCGTCCGCTTTTTCGCGCAGGTCAAGCCGTGCAGGCACAAAGGCATCTGAATCACTTATGCTGGAATCACGGAACACGGATCGAAAGGGGACTCCATGACATTGCGCATTTCCACGCTGCTCTGCGGCCTGCTGCTGGCCACGGCGGCGATCACCGCGTCTGCCCAGGAGGTATCGGCACGCGCCCAGGCGCTGCATCAGCAGGCGCTGGTGCTCGACACCCACCTGGATACGCCAGCCAATTTCCCGCGGCCGGGCTGGGACATCAGCGATGACCATTCGCATGACGGCAGCTATTCGCAGGTCGACCTGCCGCGCATGCGCAAGGGTGGCCTGGATGGCGGCTTCTGGGTGATCTACACCGGGCAGGGCGCGCGTGATGCCGAAGGCAACCGCAAGGCGCGTGACCACGGCCTGCTGCGGATGACCCAGATCCACGAAATGCTCGCCGCCCATCCGGATACCTTCGAACTGGCGCTGAGCGCCGACGATGCCGAACGCATCGCCGGCCAGGGCAAGCGCGTGGTCTTCATCAGCATGGAAAACGCCAGCCCGCTGGCCAGCGACCCCAGCCTGTTGAGCGCGTACCACGCACTGGGCCTGCGCATGCTCGGCATCACCCATGTGCTGAACAATGACTTTGGCGATTCATCGACCGACAAGAAGGGCCCGGAATGGAATGGCCTCAGTCCGGCCGGCAAGGCGCTGGTGGCGCAGGCCAACCGCCTCGGCATCGTCCTTGATGGCTCGCACGCCAGCGATCAGGTGGTCGAACAACTGATTGCGTTGTCGAAGACCCCGATCGTGCTGTCGCACACCAGCGCCAAGGATGTGTTCGGCCATCCGCGCAATATCGATGACGCCCTGCTGCGCAAACTGGCCGCCAGCGGTGGCGTCATCCATGTCAACGCCTACGGTGGCTATCTGATCGACATCCCGGCCAACCCGGAGCGCGAACAGGCGCTGCAGGCGCTGGCCGACCAGTACCCGGACGAATCGCAGCTGAGCGAGGCCGACATCGCCGCCATCCTCAAGGCACGCCAGCGGATCGACCAGCAGTACCCGGCCCGCCAGGCCAGCTTCGACGACTACATGCGCCACCTGCTGCATATCCTCAAGGTCGCCGGCCCCGAACACGTGGGCATCGGCGCCGACTGGGATGGCGGTGGCGGCGTGCTCGGCCTGGCCAATGTCGGCGACCTGCCGCGGATCACCCAGGCCTTGCTTGACGCAGGCTACAGCGACGCCGAAATCAAGGGCATCTGGGGCGGCAACCTGCTGCGGGTGCTGCGGGCTGTCCAGGCCGGTGCGGAGCCGGCCGGACAATCGTCCTGAAAACAACAGCTTGCGCCAATCTGAACGGATTGGCGTTCCACCCGCGGAACAATGGGAACTGTTTAACGGGTTAGCAGTCCAATACCCCGACTGCTAAGATGAGCCCCTATGAACCAGACTGCGACTGCCACCGCCCTGGTGGCCAACAACCTCCCGATTCCCAGTGCGCTCGGCTCGCTCGACGCGTACATCGGTGCCGTGCACCAGATTCCGGTGTTGAGCGTCGATGATGAGCAGCAACTGGCCCGTCGCTTCCGCGACGAAGAAGATCTCAATGCGGCTCGTGAACTGGTCCATTCGCACCTGCGCTTTGTCGTGCACGTGGCGCGTGGCTACAGCGGCTATGGCCTGCAGCTGGGTGACCTGATCCAGGAAGGCAACATCGGCCTGATGAAGGCGGTCAAGCGTTTCGACCCCGACATGGGCGTGCGCCTGGTGAGCTTTGCCGTGCACTGGATCCGTGCCGAGATGCACGAGTTCATCCTCAAGAACTGGCGCATCGTCAAGGTGGCCACGACCAAGGCCCAGCGCAAGCTGTTCTTCAACCTGCGCAAGTCAAAGACCCGCCTGGGCTGGTTGAACGCAGCCGAAGTCAGCGCCGTGGCCAAGGACCTCAACGTCTCCGAGCGCGAAGTACTGGAGATGGAGTCGCGCCTGTCCGGTCGTGACATCGGCTTCGATGCGCCGGCCGACGAAGACGAAGAACGCGCACCGCCGTCACCGGCCAACTACCTGATGACCGATGCCGAGGATCCGTCGCAGTTGTACGAGCGTGCCGACAGCGAAGACAACCAGCTGCAACTGCTGCGCGAAGGCATGGCCGGTCTCGACCAGCGTTCACGCGACATCATCAAGCGCCGCTGGCTGGATTCGGAAAGCAAGATCACGCTGCAGGAACTGGCCGACGAATACGGCGTCTCCGCCGAACGCATCCGCCAGATCGAAGCCAACGCGCTGAAGAAAATGAAAGCACTGTTCGCCGCGTAATCAAGCGACAACCGAGCAAACGAAAAGCCCCGGAAACGGGGCTTTTTCGTGTCTGCGGTGTTGACCGGCGGCTCAATGGCTTACAGGGCTGACGCTGGTAGCGACCGCAGGCCATTGCCCACGTGTTAGATCCAGCGCCGTACGGCCTGCTTGTAGGTGGCGTACCGCATTGGAAACCGCGCCGCCAGTTCGCGTTCCTCCGGCACAATCTGCAAGCGGGTGACATAACCGATGAATATAACGACTGCGATGAATCCGGCCAGCTTGCCTTGGCAAACAACCCAGCCCAGCAGCGCCAGCGCATACCCCAGATACATCGGATTACGCGAGTAGCGATACAGGCCCGATGTGATCAGCACGGACGAGCGCTCCGGGTGCAACGGATTGATGGTCGTGCCCAATCGTCGGAACAACCTCTTTGGCCAACCGTTGATCAGCAGCCCCGCAAGCACAAGCAAGCCACCAGTCAACGTCCGCGCCGAAGTGGAACTCGACCCAGGCAGCGCCCAGATCAGAATCGCCAGCACCAGCAGAACAACAGGCGGTGGGATTTTTGTTTCAAGAGCCGAGAGCATCTATCCATCCATCCCGCAGTTGAAAGCAATCCATGTCGTCATCCGGTTTAGCCCCTCGGAAAACCAACAAACTAGCTTGCATGCAATAGCGCTGGCAATGACCGAAACACCGTCACCTTGGGAAAATCCAGATTTCCAGCACATCACGACTGACTACCTGCGTTTGACTCCGGTGACATGCAGCAGACGAGTTCGTTCCAGTCAGCCCCCATCCCAACTGCCGTATCAAGTACGGGGCATGCTCTCCCCGCAAGCAGGGGAAGGAGCTGATCCTGTGCCAATCAACACCACGCAGCTCTCGCCATCGCCGATAACCAGCCCCCTCCTCCGTTTACGGGGGAGGGTTGGGGTGGGGGCGCTCTATTCACCAGTTCAACACCGAAAAATTCCGCAAGAATCAGCCCTCATCCCAACTCCTCGTATCAAGTACGGGGCATGCTCTCCCCGCAAGCGGGGAAAGGGGCCGACCTCGCACCCTAAGCGCCACCCATCCGGCTATCCGCAAACGCAAGCACGCTGAAGCCGACCAGCACACCGTCTGCATCACGCATGAAGCCGATACCAAGCGGTGCAGCCAATCACTCGTGCTGAAGAAAATTGAGCAGGCGCCCAGCCGGGTCCCTGACATGGAAGCGGCGCACGCCCCACGGCTCGCTGGCCGGACCATATTCCACGGCAATATTGGCCCGCTGGATGCGACGCAAGGCCTCATCGAGATCATCCACTTCAATCGACAAATCCGGCACCGGGGTGCCGGAGCCGCCCTCGCTTGCGAAGCTGACCTGCACCCTCATCTGCGCGTCGCCGGCATAGGTGCGGATCCAGCCGTGATCCATGACCAGCTCAAGTCCGAGAATGTCGCGATAGAAGCGGTCGACCTGTGACGGGCCAGCCGTCTCGATATTGGCAATGATTCGATTGACCTTCATCCGTCTCCCCTCAATAGTTCCACTCGATGTGTGCAGGCAACGCCGTGATCAACTTCCGCAGCGTCGCTATCAGCGATTGCGCCGCAGGCTACCACGGCCGGCGATACCGGCCCCTGCGCCAATGGTGGAAGTTCCATTGCCAACCGATCCCCAGGCAGGCAACCGCCGCCGCCGTTGTCGCCGCGGATGCCTGCACTTACCGCTTAGACCAGCCCTTTGGCCATGAACACATTGAAATCGGTAGCGGTGTACTCGGCAAACGCGCCGCTCGGCTCGAAGCCGTTGCGCCGGTAGAGTGCATGCGCCGCTTCGAACGCCTCGCCGGTCCCCGTCTCCAGCAGCAGGCGCGTATATCCGCGTTGCCGGGCGGTGATAACGATGTGATCAAGCAGCGCCTGGCCAACGCCGCGACGCAGGAAGCCGGCGCGGGTGCGCATCGATTTGATCTCGCCCGTGCGTGCATCCAGCTCCTTCAGTGCCGCGCAGCCACACAAAGCTTCGCCATCCCATGCCGTCCAGAACGTCACCGCCGGCGCCCGCAGGCTGTCGACGGCAAGCGCATGCACGTGGCCGGCAGGCGAGTGGCTGTGCATGGCCGACAGGTGTTCGGTGATTAGCGACTGCACCTCGGCGGAGGAGAGGTCATCGTGGTGGATGGTTATGGGCATGGGACGGTTTTCGGGTTGCTGTGGGGTACAAGACCCGGATCAAGCTGCGCAGAGAAACGAAGTTGTTTGAAGGAATCGTTAGTCTTCTAGTCGTGAAATAGACGCGTACATTACGAACTCACCAAAAAGAGTTATTTTGAACACCGCGGCGAGTGGTTCATCGTATGGCACGACCCGGACAACCTCGAATCCGGGACCGCGATTGTATGTGCGGCCGTGTCTATCGAACATCTGTTCTAACGGTTCTGCGTCTTGGGCATTTATGGGGAAAAAGTCCACTTGATGCGGTGGTTCCACAAACTGTCCACTTTCTCGGTAAGTGATTCCTCTGACATTTTTTTCGCAAAAGCGTCGGATGTTATCTGCTGGGATGGGGAAAGCGATCTGATCGCTTATCGGTATGTTCCAGCGCTCACCGAGGCCGGGGTAAATGCCCTCTGTGGGAATATCATTCCCAAACAGAAAAGATCTAAGGACTTTTTCTCTCTTGGCGCGACGTGCAATCCGAGCGCGCTTGCCCTTGCCTAGCGATTCATTTACCGATCGAAGAGCTCGTTCGTAAATTCCTGAGCTAGCGTGTCCTCCTGGGTCGACTGTCATGGCGAGCATGACAAGCAGCTCCTCTTCCAACTTCCCGTAGTCAGAATTGCACTTCTTACAGGTTGGAATCTGCCATTTCTCCAGGTTTGGTGGTGTCGAATCCGGGTACCAAGAACGTGGAAAAACGTGATCCCAGTTTCGTATGCCGAACTGCTTAAGGCAATGAACGCACTTGCCTGGACCGGGCTTCCTTGCCATATGCTTACTCCCGAATGTCAATGCCAGAACCAACTGCATCGCGACAAGGCGTCGGCTTGGATGAATTGTTAGGCCTACAGCCCTGCCAGTTTGATAAGAGATGCAGCCATGATCGCATTGGTCTTGGTGTATGCAGCGGCCACTCGGGTTTGCTGGACGAATTGAACGTTATGCTTCTTGGAGAGTGCGCTAACCCATTGAACAGTCATGCCACTCGTACGACATGCGCAGAAGATGATGTCGCATCTTGCCGCTGTGAAGTCCTTGAGACTTTGTTGCAGGCGTGAGCCAGGGTCGCCTTGAGTTTCGATGCCAACAATTTTCCCTTTAACACCGTGCATTATCATCTTGAGGTCAATTCTCCCGGCCAAAACCTGTACCGTTGCGTTCGGGTACTTAGCCTCAAGGTCACTAATGACTTGCCGTAATGTACTGGTCTTCCCAGAGCCTGCGCGGCCCTGCAATGCGATGACGTGCGACATATTGCTCCTGTAGCCCTAAGGCCTGAATTAAGCCGAGCCGCGAAGCGGGTTCGGCTTGAATAAATTGTTAGATCAGCCGCCTTGCTGTAGCTGAAGGATTAGCTGAGTCAACTGTGGAATTCCGACTGCGACCGTTACGAGATTTGCAGCCGCCCCAAGGCAATCCAAGAGACTTTTGCCAAGCTCATGATCCTTGAGAAATCCTTTGTATTCGGGATCAGTGTAGGCGTGTCCAATAGTTGCTTCTATTCGCTCTAGAATCGGCTCCGCTCCCGTAATGAAGTAGTCATCTAGCGATGAGATCAAATCATGAAGCTGGAGTACGACATATGACTTGAGTCGAGGCGGTAGATCTGAGGCTCTGACTTGATCCAATAGCTCCACGAAGCTTTTTCTCAGTTCCTCAATTTCGCTTTCTTCTAGTCGCTTAGTCTTTATTTGAGTCTCAAGAAGCGTTGAAGCTAATGCGAGATAGTTCATCATGTGTTCGTCGATTCTAGTGATGAATACCTCCCATTTCTCTCCGAACTTATGTGCTGAGAACGCGGCATAGAACTGACTCGAGATGTGGCTCACGACCCCAGGGGCAGTGTCCACACTATTAGATAATGTTGCAGCGATATTCTCTGGCAGGGCAATTACTTTGCCAAGACGAGACAGCAGCAAGGCTGGATTCTTCTTAGTCTGGAGAAGTTGCTCCCATGCATTAACGCTTGCAGTGTTCCGGTCGATGGCTTTAGCCCTGGCAAGAAGCTCGCGCAATCTAGATGCCGCATTGTCGGTTGCCATGATGTGTCTCGGTTGATCTAACAAGTAATAGACCTCGAATTCGAGGTGTGGCACTCGATATTCAGCTGCGTGAATGTCACTGTCAAGCACATTTCGGTGGGAGATGAAGTCGCCTGCCGATGTCGTAAAGTCGTGACCGCATAGACGTCCAGCGACAATCCGTCAATGCATGAATAATGATCGCCATCAGCGGTCAGCCTATTAACGATATCGACACGCTCTCCGCAGTCTTGAAGCCAAGCATCCGCACCGTGGCAGTTGATTGCCCCCAACCGACAACCCAAAACTAACCCAGGCCTACTCGCCAAGCGCCCCTCAATACAAATCCACCGGATCCACATCCAGCGACCAGCGCACTTTGCGTGCTTCCAGTAGTGCCTGGATCCGGGGCAGGGCTTCATCGAGGCGGCGATGCAGGTCGCGGCGCTGGGGGGCGCTGAGTAGTAGTTGGGCGCGGTGGAAGCCGGCGCGGCGGGGCATGGGGG
>NZ_LDJL01000002.1 GCF_001431405.1 Pseudoxanthomonas dokdonensis | reverse complement strand
CCCTCCTCCGTTTACGGGGGAGAGCCTGCCCCGTACTTGATACGGGGGTTGGGGTGGGGGCGCTCCAGCAGCGCCGTACTTGATACGAGGGCCAGCGTGGGGCCGCCCCACTCGCATACTCACCCTCAATCATCATCCCCATCGTCGCCTTCCAGCACCTTGCGTTGCATGGCGTCCAGGTAGGCGTCGGCTTCGGCGACCGAGCCGAAGATATCGTTCAGCGGTACTGCCTTGACCACGTCGAAGACTTTCTGGATCTGCGGTTGCGGGTTGACCACCAGCAGCTTGCCGCCGTTGGCGGCCTGCGCCTTGCGGGCCTTGAAGATGGAGCGGATGCCGGCGCTGCTGATGTACTCCAGCAGCGACAGGTCCAGCACCAGCGAGCCCGGCGTCGAGGTCGCCAGCAGCGGGGCCAGGGCGTCGTCGAGTTGCTGGTAGCTGTGGGTATCCAGGCGGCCGGACAGGCTGACCCGGTCGCTGCCGCTGCCACTGCGCTGGATCTGGATTTCAAGCATCGGGATTCTCCAAGGGTGGGTGGCGCAGGCTGATGCGCAGGATGTTGAGGTCGTCGCGGCGTTCGTAAGCGATGTCTTCGGCCAGTTGCCGGATCAGGAAAATCCCCAGCCCGCCAATCGGCCGATCCTCGACATCGGCATCCAGGTCCGGGTCGGGCGCGGCCAACGGGTCGTAGGCGCTGCCGGTATCGCGGAATTCCAGCCGCAGCAGGTCTCCGTCCAGCACCAGGTGCACCGACAGCGCATGTTCGGGCGACTGGCTGACGTCGGCGCCACCGTGGCCGATGGCGTTGCTGGCCAGTTCCTCGACAATCAGCCGCACGTCGTCGCGCACGGCCTGGTCGATGCGGTGGCGGCTCAGCACCGCGTCCAGCGCGGTGTTCAGATCTTCGACGTGGGAAGACTCGCCGGGGACGGTCAGGTGGATCAGCATGCTCAGGGCCTTTCGGGAGAAGAGGGCACGTCATCGCGGCACAGGCGGATCGCCAGTACCGTGATGTCATCGGATTGCTCGGCCGGCCGCGCGAACGCATGCACCCGCTCGACCAGGTGCTGGCATTGCCGCAGTGCGTCGCTGTCGGCCAGCGTGGCCTGCAGCAAGGCCTGCTCGCCGAAGGCTTCGTTGACCGGGTTGAACGCTTCGGTGACGCCATCGGTATAGGCCAGCAGGGTCGAGCCGGGCAACAGCTGGCCGCGCCATTGGGCGAAGCTGTCGCTGACTTCAAACCCCAGCGGCGCGCCGGCCGGCACCGGGATGAATTCGGAATGTCCGTTGGCATGCACGATCAGCGGTGCCTCGTGGCCGGCGCTGGCCAGCACGCAGTAGCCGCTGTGGATGTCGACGTAGCCGCACAGCACGGTCGCGAACATGCAGGTGTCGTTGCCTTCGACCAGCCGCTTCGAGGCTTCGACCAGCACGTCGCTGGGCGATGCGCCCGAGCATGCCGCCACTTCCAGCACCGTCACTGTGCGGGCCATGAACAACGCCGCCGGCACGCCCTTGTCGGAGACATCGCCAATCGCGAACCACAGCCGCTGGCCTTCGGCTTCGATGAAGCTGTAGAAGTCGCCGCCGACCTGCTTGGCCGGCTCCAGCAGCGCGTGGGCTTCCAGCGTGTGCCCGCCGGCCTGCAGCTGGCGGCCCGGCGACAGCATCGACAGCTGGATGTCGCGGGCAATCGCCAGCTCGCTCTCCATTTTCTGCCGCGCCGCGCCCATTTCCTCGATTTCATCCAGCTGCTGCTGGATCGACGTGCGCGCGTGGTCCAGCGTGCGCGCCAGCAGGCCGACCTCGTCGCGGCGCCCGGTGTGGGCCACCGCGGTGTCGTAATAACCCTGCTCCAGATAGCGCGCCGATTCGGTCAGCTCCTCCATCGGCCGGCTGATCCGCTTGGCCAGCTTGCGCACCACGAACATGCACAGCAGCGCCACCAGCACGCCGCCGACAATCAGCAGCGCCAGTGCCTTGTGCAGGCGCGCCATCACCAGCGAATACGACTGCCCGATCATCAGCGTCCAGCCACTCTGGCCGACCGGTTGCACCATCGTGTACACCGCCTGCTTGCTGACGGCATCGACGTGGGTCAGTTCCAGCGGTTGCTGCAGGCGGATGGCCTCCAGCGCCGGCTGCAGATCCGGGCGGCCACTGTCGCGGATGTATTTGACCAGCGAGACGCTGTCCTGCACGCCCACGCTGGGGTCGTAGGCCAGCGTGCCTTCCGGCGCCACCAGCCGCACCCGCCAGCCCGGCAGCTCGGCCAGGGCGCGGAAATTGCGGGTCAGGTAGTCCAGCGGCAGGTCCTGGCTGAGCATGCCCAGCGTGCGCGCACGGCGGCCGTTGCCGCGCACTGGCATGTTGTAGGTGACCATCCAGATGCCGCCGGCGGTTTCGCTGAAATACGGCTCCGACCACCAGCCACCCGGCGAGGCCAGCGTGCGCTGGTACCACGGCTGGGCCTGGTAGTCGTAATGGGCGGCAATCAGGTCGCGGTCGCGTTCCCTGCCGCTGGCGCTGATGTAGCGGGCAAACGCCGGCTCGCCCTTGTGCGGCTCCAGCACCAGCGAGCCACCGGTGCTGCCGGGGGTGGCCTTGACCATCGCCCGCAGGGTGGTGGTCAGCTCGGCCCGGGTCAGCTGCGAATTGACCACCAGTTCCGACAGCCCCTGGGTGGTCACCGTCACCGAGCGCAGCGCGTTGTCCAGCCGGCCGGCGGTGTCGCGCGCTGCATTGACGGTGTTGCGGCGGGCGTTGTCGACAATCAGCGAATGCGCAAACCACGACATCGCCGCGGTCAGCAGCAGCACCAGCAACACGTTGACCACCCCGGCCCACAGCGCGATGCGCATGCGCAGGCTGTGCCACCAGGCAATCTTGCCCGGACCAGGGTCGGATACTGCCGTCTGCACGTCCTGCCGCGTCGCTTCCAAGCCAGCGCCCCCAAGCGGAATCCCCGCCAGTGCATCATAGGCTAAATCACAATTAAGCCGCCGTCACAGGTCTGATTTTGGTGTTGTCCAAATGTCCCTTGGACAGCCGCAAAACGCCGCCATACGGGGCCGTAGCCATCATTGTCAAAGCCGGCGTGCGCTACACTTCAGGGTTCTTGAACCTGACGACGACCGTGCCCACGCGCGGCGTGCAATTGGAGTGGAGTGGCGATGAATTGGTTGAATGAAATGTTGCACAGCGATCCCGACCCGCAGGAAACCCGCGAGTGGATGGATTCAATGCAGAGCGTGATCAACGCCGACGGCGCGTTGCGTGCGCACCAGCTGCTGGAAGGCATGGTCGAGCTGACCCGCCGCAACGGCGCCTACCTGCCGTTCTCGCCGACCACCGAGTACGTCAACACCATCGCCCCGGCCAACGAGGCCAAGTCGCCCGGTGACGCGGCCATCGAATGGCGGCTGCGCTCGATCATCCGCTGGAACGCCATGGCCACCGTGGTCCGCGCCAACCGCAAGCCCGGTGACCTGGGCGGCCACATCGCCAGCTTCGCCTCCAGCGCCACCCTCTACGACGTCGGCTTCAACCACTTCTGGCGCGCGCCCAGCGACAACCACCCGGGCGATCTGCTGTTCATCCAGGGCCACAGCTCGCCGGGTATCTACGCGCGCTCGTTCCTGGAAGGCCGCATCAGCGAAGCCCAGCTCGACAACTTCCGCATGGAAGTCGACGGCGGCGGCCTGTCTTCCTATCCGCACCCGTGGCTGATGCCCGATTACTGGCAGACCCCGACTGTGTCGATGGGCCTGGGCCCGCTCGGCGCCATCTATCAGGCGCAGTTCTTCAAGTATCTGGAACACCGCGGCCTGATCGAAAAATCCGACCGCAAGGTCTGGTGCTTCATCGGCGACGGTGAGTCCGACGAGCCGGAAACCCTGGGCGCCATCGCCCTGGCCGGCCGCGAAGGCCTGGACAACCTGATCTTCGTCGTCAACTGCAACCTGCAGCGCCTGGACGGGCCGGTGCGCGGCAACGGCAAGATCATCCAGGAGCTGGAAGGCGTGTTCCGCGGCGGCGGCTGGAACGTCATCAAACTGCTGTGGGGCAGCTACTGGGATCCGCTCCTGGCCCGCGACACCGACGGCGTGCTGAAAAAGCTGATGATGGAAACCGTCGACGGCGAATACCAGAACTGCAAGGCCTTCGGTGGCAAGTACACCCGCGAGCACTTCTTCAACAAATACCCGGAAACCGCCGCGATGGTGGCCAACATGTCCGACGACGACATCTGGCGCCTCAACCGCGGTGGCCACGACCCGCACAAGGTCTATGCCGCCTACCACGAAGCGGTCAACACCCAGGGCATGCCGACCGTGATCCTGGCCAAGACCGTCAAGGGTTACGGCATGGGCAGCGCCGGTGAGTCGCTCAACCCGACCCACCAGACCAAGAAGCTCGACGACGACTCGGTGCGGATGTTCCGCGACCGCTTCAACATCCCGGTCAGCGACAAGCAGCTGGAAGACGGCCAGGTGCCGTTCTACCACCCCGGCGAGGACTCGCCGGAAGTGCAGTACCTGAAGGAGCGCCGCGCCGCCCTCGGCGGCAACTTGCCGCAGCGCCGGCAGAAGGCCAGCAAGTCCTTCGTCGTGCCCGGCCTGGACAAGTACGAGCGCCTGCTGAAGGACAGCGGCGAGCGCACCTACAGCACCACCATGGCTTTCGTGCAGACCCTCAACATCAGCCTGCGCGACAAGGAACTGGGCCCGCGCATCGTGCCGATCGTTGCCGACGAAGCGCGCACTTTCGGCATGGAAGGCCTGTTCCGCCAGATCGGCATCTACGCCCCGTACGGCCAGAAGTACAAGCCGGTCGATGCCGACCAGCTGATGTACTACCGCGAGGACCAGTCCGGCCAGGTGCTGCAGCAGGGCATCAGCGAGCCCGGCGCAATCGCCAGCTGGATGGCCGCCGGCACCAGCTACTCGGTGTCCGACGTGCCGATGCTGCCGTTCTACATCTATTACTCGATGTTCGGCTTCCAGCGCGTCGGCGACATTGCCTGGCAGGCCGCCGACATGCGCACCCGTGGCTTCCTGCTCGGTGGCACCGCCGGCCGCACCACCCTCAATGGCGAAGGCCTGCAGCACGAGGACGGCCACAGCCACCTGCTGGCCGGCGCCATTCCCAACTGCCGCAGCTACGACCCGACCTTCGGCTTTGAAGTCACCGTCATCCTCCAGCACGGCATGAAGTCGATGATGGAAGACCAGCGCGACGAGTACTACTACATCACCCTGATGAACGAAAACTACGCCCACCCGGAAATGCCGGAAGGCGCGGCTGACGGCATCATCAAGGGCATGTACCTGCTGACCGACGCCGGCAAACCGAAGAAGGGCGAACTGCGCGTGCAGCTGCTCGGCAGCGGCACCATCCTGCGCGAAGCCATCGCCGCCGCCGAACTGCTGGACAAGGACTTCGGCGTCAGCGCCGATATCTGGTCCTGCCCCAGCTTCAACGAGCTGCGTCGTGACGGATTCGACGCCGAACGCTGGAACCGCATGAACCCCGAAGCCAAGACCCCGCGCAAGGCCTACGTGACCCAGTGCCTGGAAGGCCGCCAGGGCCCGGCCATCGCCGCCACCGATTACGTGCGTGGCTATGCCGACCAGATCCGCGCCTTCGTCCCCGGCCACTACACCGTGCTCGGCACAGACGGCTTCGGCCGCAGCGACACCCGCGCCAACCTGCGCCGCCACTTCGAGGTCGACCGCTACTACATCGCCCACGCCGCCATCGACGCACTGGCCAAGGAAGGCAAGATGACCGGCAAGGACGTCGCCCGCGCGATCAAGCAGTACAAGATTGATGTGGAGAAGGCGAACCCGGTTGGTGTTTGATGTTTGAAGGCGGCGGACTCAACATCCGTCGGCCTTAAAACCGTGTGGGTTCGAGTCCCACCTTCGCACCAAATAAAACAAGGGGTTAGGCTTCGCGGCCTAACCCCTTTGTTTTACCTGCGCGGCCCGTGGCCGGTACATGGCCGGTAGCCGGTGCTACAGCCTGTTACTCATAGTGCCGGTGGTTCACGTTGTCGCCGCACGCATAGCAACGCCGGTAGGCACCGCCCATACGCTGGTGACCGATACGTTCGTGCCCCAGCGGGCCGCCGCAGCGCGGGCAATCGAGCCCTTGGCCGCGCTGCCACTGCGCCAGCCTGTAGGTCGGCATAGCCACCAGCCACAGCGTGGCCGCTAGCGCCAGCAGCGGCACCCAGCGTCCGACCACCACAAACCCGGCCAGCAGCGGGGTTGCCTGCCACCGCGAGAGCACGACCACCGACACCACTGCCACTAGCAGCGCGAACGCGGCGGGGCCGTAGGCCCGAACCGCCACCCACTTCCATCGATCCATAAAGTCCTCCCGCAAGATTACTCACTCAGTATGTAGCAACCCCTAGTCGCAGGGGTCGAGACGCGAATGCTATTGAATGCGAAGTGTCTAGCCCCTACCTTCTTCATACGGGGCAGCAACGTTTCCATATCCGGGGGCAGCATGAAGCTAATCAAAGCACGGGTTCGCAACTTTCGTTCAGCCGAGGACACCGGCTGGTTTGAGGTTGGACAACTGACTTGTCTTGTTGGAAAGAATGAAGCTGGCAAGACTGCTGTGTTATCAGCCTTGCATGGCATCAATTCATTCTCTGACTTTCGGTACGACAAGATTCGTGATTACCCGCGCAGACATCTCGTGAGGTACGAAGATCGGCACGGCGAAAGCGATGCACGTGTAGCAGCCACCGTCTGGAAACTCTCCGCAGCCGAGAAGAAAAAAGTGGAAAGCACTCTTGGCGAAGGGTGCTTAAAGTCTGATGAGGTCGAAGTAGAAAGCGAGTTCGGCAGCAAAATGAACTTTTGGAGTATCAATATTGATGACTCCAAAGTTGCGAAGCACTTGCTCGCAAAACACAGCGTGAAAGGTGCCGAACTAACCAAATTCGGAAAGATTTCATTCACGCAACTAAGCGAAGAAATCGGCAACACAACAGATGCTTCAGACGCACTAAAAGCGGTCAAAGCAGAGATTGATTCCTTCCGCAAAGGACGAGCAGTCATTAAGGCTATCGACCTCCTACAGGTCCCCAAGTTTTTCTACACGTCTCACTACGACCGAATGGCTGGCGAAATTTCCGTCAGCAAGCTTCAGGACGACAAAAAGCATTCGCGCCCGATACAACCGGCAGACCAGATATTTCTCGACTTCCTAGAGTACGCGGGAACCTCAATTGAAGAACTCCAAGCGAGCACTCGACTCGAAGAGCTGAAAGCCAAATGCCAAGGCGCGTCTAACGATATAACTGATGAGATATTTGAATTCTGGAGCCAGAACGACGCCCTAGCGGTCAACATAGAATTTGCTCAGGGCCTAAGAGACGATCCCCGCCATTCAATTCGGGAACGGTCGCAAAAATTCGCATTAACAACGCCAATCATAAAGTTGACGTTCCACTTTCTGAAAGGAGCGCAGGCTTTGTATGGTTCTTCTCTTTCTTGGCGCAATTCAAGCAAATGCGTAAGAAAGCGCCGGGAGCAGTAATCCTGCTGGATGAGCCCGGACTTACTCTGCACGGCAAGGCACAAGCCGACCTGCTCCGCTACATAATTGAGAGACTCTTACCTCAGCATCAAGTCATCTATAGTACGCACTCGCCGTTCATGGTTCCGGTGGATCGACTTGAAGATGTACGTGTTGTGGAAGATGTCATTGAACGCGATGAACGCAATCGCCCAATCGTTAAAGGAACCAAAGTCTCCGCTGACGTTCTGACCGTCGATAAAGACACTCTGTTCCCCTTGCAGGCACATCTCGGCTACGAAGTCACACAATCCCTTTTCGTGGGCGCCAATACGCTCCTGGTGGAGGGGCCCTCAGATATTCTTTATTTGCAGGCGGCCTCTCACGCATTGAAAGCGCGGAAACGTGAAGGATTAGATACCCGCTGGACAGTGTGCCCCTCTGGCGGCATAGACAAAGTGCAATCGTTCGCATCCTTGTTCAGCGGAAAGGGAATAAATATCGCGGCTCTTTGCGACTATGGCACCGGCGACAAGAGCAAGGTTCAGCGCCTCCGCACCTCTCAGATCCTCAAAGCCGAGGGAATTCTTGTCGCGACAGACTTCACTGGAAAAGAAGAGAGTGACATCGAGGATTTCTTTAGCCCTGCTCTACTAGCTAAGATTGTCAACGAAACGTACGGACTTAAAGGAAAGAACGCACTGAAGGAAGACGACTTCACGAAGCCCGAAGCCGTCATTCGACAGGTTAAACAGGTAGAAGCACTTTTCAATGTAATGGATGCTTCTGTACCCGAATTCGACCACTTCACTCCCGCGTCTTGGCTTTTGCACCATCAAGAGGTTCTATCTGAAGACTCTGCCGAGGTGAACGAATCGCTCGACCGATTTGAGCAGGCATTTAAAGCACTAAACGCACTCTTGCCGCGAAAGTGAAACAGCCAGCGTAGCCCGGGTAAGCGAAGCGCACCCGGGGCTCTTTGCGTGATGAACGACGCAGCCTGGGTGCGGCCGTTGGCCTTACCCGGGCTTATAAGTCTTGCTCGGAGCCCAGCGGTTCTTCCCTAGGTCGGCAAGGGTCAGCCCAGACAGCTCCGGTTGTCGTGGATGACACCAAACGATAGGTCGCGGTGCAGAGTAAGAGCGGCTACGCAGTGCCGAGACTAAATGGGTAAGTCTTCGCCTTCCTCTACCCAGCCTTCATACTGTGTCTTAGCGATCAGCAGGTAATCGTTCTCCGGAAGATTATATAAGGCCGCGAAGTACTTCATGCCCGCATGAAAACGTTTCATCGAGGTTTCGAGCCATGTCAGGTTGAGATGCTTGAAATGACTCGGATTCGTAGCCTCTGACCGCATGTGATCACGCATCTGGGCGGTGCTATCGAACGGGCCGAATCTTCCGTTTCTCGGCTTTCCATGAGCCAACGAATCGCGAAGCGCGAAGATTTGATGTACAAACTGAAGCGGGTCGCGGCCCCAGTCGGTAGTCTTGCCGGCTAGCGAATGCAGTATCTCGACCTTCTCCCGCCAACGATTACGTTCCACTTGGTCCCAGAATTCGCACACTCGCGCGCCCACATCGTTCATATAAGCCTCGAATGAAAAGGCGATGAATACCGCAAGCGGAAGAAAATGCCTAGGCTCATGCTTCGGGGAAGAGCGAATGCTTTCGGCCAAGGTGATAGCGGCATGTACCACGTGCCCATGAGCCGAATGCCTAGCATCGACGTCGATTGCCATTGGCTCCTCCGCCAGCTGAGTTGATTCTTGAGGGCTGTCGCACGCTCAGATGCGATTTAATCTTGCTCTGCAGTTTAGCGGAGTGAAACTGGAAAACGAAACAAACAGGGGTAAGAGTCAGCGTAGCCCGTGTAGGCGCAGCGCACCCGGGGTTCTTCGAGTGATGAACGATGTTCCCCGGGTGCGGCCGTTGGCCTTACCCCCGCTACAGGACGCAACGTCACAAGCCGAACGCTGGGATGCCTGCCCAAGGCGGGCTTGATTCCGCCCCGGACGATGGACGGGAAAGCATGACCTGCACGCCGGCCATCCACGCGGACCTCGGCCTTGCCAAGGTCTAAGCGCTTCCTTCACAGCCCATCCGCCACCGTAGCCCCATGCAGCAACTCGCAGACCACTTCTGGAACCTCCGTGGCCCGCAACGCGTGGCTGGCATCCTCAACGTGGGCACGCATATGTCGGCGGTGCGTCGAGTGGACGGTCGCTTCGTGCTCGTCGACGGCGCGCCGCTGGACGACGATGGCCGGGCGGCGCTGCTGGCGCTGACCGACGGTGGTGCGCTGGTGGATGCGGTCATCCATGTGCACCCGTTCCATACTTTGCATGTGGAAGCGCTGCACCGGCTGCTGCCGGCGGCGCGGTTGCATGGCACCGCGCGGCACCGCCAGCGCTTGCCGTCGCTGCCGTGGGCGGGTGAGCCGCTGGAGCATTGGGGCGACGATCATCTGCTGGCCGATACCTTCGATTTTTCGGTGCCCGATGGCGTGGACTTCGTCTGCCCGGACGAGCGGGTGCACGTGGCCTCGGTGCTGGTGCGGCACCGGGCCAGCGGCATCGTCCACGTCGATGACACCCTCAACGTCCTCGCCGCCCCGGGGGTGTTGAAGCGCGTGTTGCCACAGTCGGCATTGCGCATGCACCCGATGCTGGGCAAGGCGCTGAGCCACCGTGCCGGCGCGGCCGACGCCTATGCCGCTTGGGCGCGTGACCTCGCACACCGCTGGTCGGACACCCGCCTCGTCTGCGCCGCGCATTCGGCCGTGCGCGAGCTGCCACCGGGTGGTTTCAGCCGCGAAGTGGAAGCCGCCCTGGCCAAGGTCGCGCACACGCTGGAACACCACCGCAGGCGCTTCAGCTAAATCGTTTCCCCGTTGTAGTTCACCACGCGCAATCGGCTGGCTCAGCCAGCCTTCTTCAGCAGATCCACCACATCCACGTCCAGCGCCTGCGCCAGCCGTTCCAGGCCGTCGATGGAAATATTGGTCACGCAGCGCTCCAGCTGCGACACATAGGTACGGTGGAACTCGGCCAGTTCCGCCAGCTGTTCCTGGCTCAGCCCACGCGCCTTGCGCAGGCGATTGAGGTTGGCGGAAATGCGCTGGCGTGCACTGGCGGCAGGCGGGGTGGGCGATGACTTCTTGACCATGGCCCAGAGTCACTGCCTACTGCTTGACAATCTACAGCTTAGAACTCTACTGTTTAAACATCTCATCGATTGTCGTCTCGGTTATACGCTGGGGGCAGTCGGCAGATCGCACCTGCGGGACTGCGGGTGCGCACATCGTCACGCCATGGAGGTCAACAACATGAGAAGCCAGCGCCCGCGCAACCCATCACTGTCCGCGCAGCAACCAGCCCCCCAGATCACGGTGGCCGGTCTTTCGGCCGAATCCACCCCGCTGTCCCGGCTTATCCATCTGCTGTCAGGCGATGACCCCATCAGCCTGGCCGACACCGGCATCACCCCACTGTGCCGCGACCGGCTGGATGCCATCGCCGGTAATGCCTCGCACGAGGGCGACAACTGCCTGGCCTGCGCCCAGTTGCTGCTCAGCCTGATGGAAACCACGCTGGAAAACGATTGCCCGCCAGACAACCACCAACTGCTGTCCCTGGCCCGCCACGTCTTGCGCCTGCTGCGCGACCAGCAACGCTGGCACACCCTCGCCGACAACGCCGCCTACTACCGCGACCACCCCCAAGTCGCCGCACGCATCGCCGCCGCGCGCGCTGGGAATTGCTAGACCGGAAGAGACAGCAGCCAGCGTAGCCCGGGTAAGCGAAGCGCACCCGGGGCTCTTTGCGTAATGAACGATGCACCCCGGGTGCGGCCGCTGGCCTTACCCGGGCTACAGGACACTGGAATCCGTGCGACCTGCAACGCGTGACCAGCATCCTCAACGTGGGCGCATATGTCGGCGGTGCGCAAGCGAACAGGCGCTTTGCTTTTCGGCACAGCCACATCAGACAATGCCTGACCCTTCGTCATTGTCCTGACTGCGATCCTGATGTGATCGAAGCGACTGATAACACGGAACCAGTCGCCCCCGAACTGGACCAGCTGCCGTTGAAGAACTGCAACCATTTCTTATGATGTTGGCGCTGGTCATCGAAGACAGGCTGTGTGCCAACCACGCTGTCGCTCCAGAGTCAGATTGCATTTAATGACGTGTCCGAAGTGAAAGCAGTTGCGCTATCATCCAATGCGGAATGATGGTTGCGTCCACGTCAACAGGGGGTGGCAGAGGAATGCAGAGGCAGTTTCCGTTGAGTGACCTTGGCCGGGTCCTTGCAGGCTTTGGCGCGACAGAGGTTCTTGTAAAGAGGCTGGCGCCGAACGACAACGGCAAGAACCAGATCTATCTAGCGGGAGATGTCTCGGCTCTAGGCAAGATTCCTACAGGCGAAGTGCAGCTGGTTGCTGGCACGTCGCAGAAAGCCGGGGCAAAGCGCGGGCCAATTTTCCGTTCGGCAGTCAATATGTACTGGCTCGGCGAAGACTACTCTCTGGTGCAAGCGCCTCATGCGAAACTGATTCTCTATCCGCAGTACAGTGAAGTACGGCTTTCCGGTTTCGTACGCGACTGCCCGGCGGCTCCATCGCATCTATTCGACATCAAGCGTGCTGGCCGTAATCCGGGGCGCGTACTTCTGCTTGCTCCTCTCCCTGACGGGCGCGTGATCACCACTGCATTTTCCCCGGAGAGTGCCGAGGCCAAGTGTCTGCTGGAGCAGGACGGAGAACCATATGGCGTACTGCATCGATTCGAGCTTGGAGGCGATACCGGAACTTCGTCGGAGACTTTGCTCATTTCCAGGCTCCGCAGCATTCACCTTGCTGGTTGGCTGGACCCGGTCTATCTCCAGCCTGACGGAAGTCACAGGCCTTGTCTCGGTCCTAACTGTGGCGGCGTTACTTTGGAGAGTCATCTTGGGATTCTTTCCAATGGCCGGGCAGAGCCGGACTTTCACGGATGGGAAGTGAAGCAGCACGGTGTATTTTCACTGGCGCGCCCGCGTTCAACGCGAATTACGCTTATGACCCCGGAGCCGTCGGGTGGAGCCTATGTGGATGCGGGCCCTGAGTATTTCATTCGCACGTGGGGCTATGAAGACAGGAAAGGACGGGCCGATCGAATTAATTTTGGTGGCGTCTATCGATCCGGTGGAGATGCTCACAGCCTCACAGGGCTACGTCTGGTTCTGCAGGGCTATGACAGCAGGAAGGAAACATTCGACGGCGATGGCTGTATCGCACTTCTGGACCGGGCGGACGAGGTCGCTGCTTCGTGGAGCTTTGCCAAGCTGATGAATCATTGGCGAATGAAGCACGCCAAAGCGGCGTTCGTTCCTTCGCAATTGCAGCGAAGTCCCACCATCCGTTACAGATATGGCAGCAACGTCATGTTGGCGGAAGGCGCGAAGTTCAAACTACTGCTCCGCGCCTTTGCCGAGGGCGCCGTCTACTACGACCCTGGATTGAAGATGGAGAAAGCTGCTAGTGAACATCCTGAAATAAAGCGTCGCAGCCAATTCCGCGTGGACAGTAGAAAGCTGGCGTCCCTGTACGAAAAAAACCGAATAGTTGACGTACTTGAAGGCACTTGATCAAGCGATCCTGTTCGACAGTATCCGCTGCCCAAGTCGTTCCAGGAGCTGAGTACGCTCCTGGATGCTTCTGCCTCTCAGTTCGCACTCCCAGACAACCTCGACCTTCCACCCCGCCTTCCTCAAATCGGCCACATTGCGTCCATCCCGCGTTTGGTTGGCTTCAATCTTGGTTCTCCAGACCTCGGTGCGGGTTTTGGGTACACGAAAAAGATGGCAGGTATGCCCGTGCCAGAAGCAGCCGTGTACGAATATCGCCGTTTGATACCGCGGAAGGACTATGTCGGGCCGGCCGGGAAGGCCCGCGCCGCCCAGCCGGTATCTGAACCCCATTCTGTGGAGTCCGTGCCGGACCTCGAGTTCGATCTTCGTATCCTTGCTGCGAATGCGCGACATCTGCGCGGATCGCTGCTCCGGAGTAAGGCTGTCCACCAAGGTCAGCGCTTCGCCTTCTTCCTCGCCGGCCTGGCCGATGAAGAAGCCGGTGCCTGGATCAGATGGGGCACCATGATGCGTGCGACTTCCCCGATCACCGGGACCACCACCGAGTTGCCGAACTGCTTGTAGGCACGGGTGTCCGAGACGGGAATGCGGAAGTTGTCATCGAAGCCCATCAGTCGTGCACATTCACGTGGTGTCAGGCGGCGCGGATTCTTCCTTGTGCCCTGGGAGACCAGAATCTCGGATCCGTCCTTGTAGTAGCGCGCCGACAGCGTACGGCAGGTGCTCTGTGAGGTCACCAGGCCGAAACCAAATCCATTGCCCTTGTCGCGGTGCTTGGCAGCATAGTTCTGCAGGTAGTCCCAAAGCTTGTCCGACAGGGTGTACTTGTCGAGGACTTTGCCTTTGGGACCGTCGATATAGGGATGTCCCCTGCCTTCGCTGCCATCCTGCTTGTGCAGCACCGAGCCCATGCGCGGCGAGACGGCGAGGTCCGGCAACTCAAGGTCATCCCAGGTGAACGGGGTTTCGTCGCGGAAGCCTACTATGATGATGCGCTCGCGATGCTGCGGGCCGAAGTGCTTGCCATTGATCACCCGGTAATGCACGTGATAGCCAAGCTCGTTCTGCAGGACGTCGATGATGGTCGAAAACGTGCGGCCCTTGTCATGGCTTATCAGGTTTTTGACGTTCTCCAGAAGAAAGGCCCGTGGACGCTTGGCATCGATGATGCGCGACACATCGAAGAACAACGTGCCTTGGGTTTTGTCGGAGAAACCATGTGGACGCCCCAGTGAATTCTTCTTGGATACACCCGCAATGGAAAACGGCTGGCAGGGGAAGCCCGCGAGCAGGACATCGTGATCCGGAACGTCGTCCTCGTGGACTTTGGTGATGTCCGAGGCGAAAACGTGGTCCGGGCCGTCGTGGAAGTTCGCCCTGTAGGTCTTTACCGCGTACGGGTCCCACTCGCTGGTGAACACGCAGCGGCCACCCTGCTTCTCGAACGCGGTGCGGATACCGCCGATACCAGCGAACAGATCGATGAAACGGAACTTGCCTTCACCCGACGGCGGATCACCGAAGGGCAGCAGACGCTGCCGGATCGCATCGGCGATGTAGGGCTTGGGCTCGGTCTCACGCAACTGCCAGCGGCGGACCGTCTTGGGATCCACGCCCAGTGCCTGGGCGACCTCTTTGGGACTGAAACGCTGAAGGGATCGGTCTATCAGTTCGTACGTGTTCATGAGTGCTCCGGGAATTCGTCAGACAGTATGTCCAATTTATTCCCGTGGGAGAAGTGGTAAATCGGAAATCGTCGCGGCGTGACGTAGGACTACGGCGATCGACCTTGTAGACCACTGGGGTCAGGCCCGGGATCCTCCCAGTTGGCGTTCGCAAACCCTGAGATTGACGAACCGCTAAGGCTCCCCCGTCGCCGTCACCGTGCATTGCAGCATCACCACCAGTTCGCCGCCCTGCGGCATGTCGGGCAGGGTGATGCCGCTGCCCAGTAGATCGGCGACCGGTACGTTGGCGCTGGGGCAGGTGGCGCCGCCGCTGGCGGTGCAGGTGGCGTCAGCGCTGGGTTGGGTGCAGTCGAGGCCGCTGCCGGGTGAATCGGTCAGCACGGCATTGGCGACACCGGCGCCAGCGTTGCTGACGGTGAGGCTGAAACTGACCACCTGGCCGGGCAGCACCGGGTCGGTCGGGCCGGTCTTGACCACTGACAGGTCGGGCAGGTTCGCCTCGCGGTAGTCGACCTCGGGCGTGGACGGGTTCTGCAGGTTCTGCAGGGTCAATGGGTCGACGCCGCCATCGGTGCTGGCGAAGGTGGCGCTGATCGGGGCGGCGATTTCGTCGGCATCGACGATCCCGTCGGCATCGGTGTCGGTGTCGCGGAAGTCCGGCGTGCCATCGCCATCGGTGTCCAGCGGCGCAAACAGGCCAGCGCCGGCATTGGTGACGCCGGCGGCATCGATGTTGCCCTCCTCGACGCTGGCATAGCCGACCGTAGGCTGGGCCTCGATGGCATCGGGGATGCCGTCAGCGTCGGCATCCAGGGTGATGCCGGAGCCGCGGCCCCAGCCACTGCCGCCATTGGCCGCCAGCGGCACGCCGTTGGCATTCACCGCGCCGCCATAACGACCGCTGGGATTGGCCGCCGCCAGCGCCGCGATATCGCCGGCCGCCAGCCCCGCTTCCAGCAGATCCGCAATGCCGTCATTGTCCGAATCCAGATCGAAGGAATCGCCGACGCCATCGCCATCGGCGTCGCTGTTGCCGGAGGACGGGAAGCAGAAGTCGTAGAAAACATCGCGCCACAGTGCCAAGTCGGAATCCAGCGCGCGCAGGTTGGTGAAGCGCACGGCAGCGACTTCGGCGATTGGCGTACCAAAGGTGATCTCGGTATAGCCCGGTGCCTGCGAGGCCTGGGCGATCGCCACGTTGCTGACCTGGGCCAGGGTGTTGCCCTGATCGTCGAGCAGGGTGACCGTGTCGATCAGGCGAATCTGGCCGCTGCTCAGATCGGTACCGGCGTTGGAATAGAAACGAATGGCGCGCAGCACCGGCAGCGGACTGTTGAACGAGTAGGTAACATCGCCGAGCACGTCGGCCGGGTTCTCGTCGGAAGGCGCGCCGCCGAAAGTGGTCAACTGGCCGTCATTGGTCCGCTCGACTTCGCGGCCGGTGCCGAATTCCGATGGGATCGACGCCACCACCGCATCGGCGGTCGTCCGCAGGGCGCAGGTTTCGGCATAGCCTTCGTCGCTGTCGAGGATGCCGTCGTTGTCATCATCCAGATCGGTGAGATTGCTGATGCCATCACCGTCCGGATCATCGCCGGGCGCGTTCTGGGCATGCACGGTCGTGGTCGCCAGCGCGGCGAGCAGTGCCAGCAGTACACAGGTCATTCGATTGCGTAGGGCAGGAGTTCGCAAACAGGCCTCCGAAGGGACGATAGCTGTTTCGTCATCTCTACTGCAGGGAGCTCAATCAAGCTGCCCGGACACTACCCGGTGGATAATGCCGGTGCGCGGCAGCGATGGGGCAGCTACCAGCAAACTATCCGACAGACGGCATCGGGATGAACCTTGCCCGTCGCCGGTCAAACACAACTGACACGCATGGTGTTGTTTCGTGTCTGATCCAGTTTCGCTGCCGACGGGCGCAATTGCCACCGGTATGGCGCATGCTCCGGCGAACTGCTGGTTCGCGGCATGAATCGAGATTGCGAACGTAACGCCCTGCCTGCTATCTACTGTCCGCCGCTCGCGGTCGGCTGCACCACTACATAATCGCCGTTCTGGCCGTAGTGTTGTGGCTTGCTGCCGGCTTTGACGCATAACGCCTCACCGCATACGGTGATGGCGCCGGAGCGGGTGGCCTCCAGCACCTGTGTCGGGAACTCTGCCTGCTTCAATGCGCGCTGGGTCTTCCACACAGCCCAGCCGCAACCGCCCACTACCAACACGCTGCCGATGATCAAGGCCAGGCCGGCTTTCCAGACCAGTGATTGCTGCGCCGAGCGCAAGGCCGACAGCTGCTGGGCCAGTGCGGTGGTGACGGCGCCGGCATCGCGGGTGGCCTGGTGCAGCGGCGTCAGGCTCTGCTGCAGGCCATGGACCATCGCGCCGTGGGTCTGCTGGCTGACGGCCTGCACCACTTCACCGGCCAGCTGCTGCGATTGCTGGGCCAGGGTCTGCGCCGAGGTCTGCATGGCGCGCATGCTCTGCCCACCTTGTTGTTGCAGCTGACCGACGCTGCGGTCCAGTTGCGCGGTCAGCGTGGCCAGTTGCAATGCCAGTGCGTGGGGGTCCTGTTCCTTGCCGTACTCCATCATATCGACCTGCCCTGGCGACGTTGTGGTTCCTCTGCCTGCAGCGCCAGCATGCGCTGCTGCTCCTGCTCCTGTTCACGCGCCTGCTGTTCCAGTGCGCGCTCTTCAAGTGCCTGCTGCTCGCGTGCCCGCTGGGCCAGCTGCCGGTCCAGTTCGTCACGGCCCTGTTGCAGCCAGGCCTGGCCGGCAGGGGTCTGCGCGTACTCGCGGCCGATGGCGATGATGGTGTCCCTGTCACCGCGGTCCGCGGCATTGAGCACCGCCGCCACCCGCGGGTCGTGCGCCGGCGTGTAGTCGGCGTCCACGCCCTGGCCCGGTCGTTTGCCCGGTGCCTGCGGCCCGTTGCCCGGCTGCATCCCCAGCGGTGTGTTCTGCCACAGCTGGTTCCACTGCACATCGGTGGGCGCCGCCGGTCCCGGCTCGGGCAGCAGGAATGCCGGCACGCTGTCATCAAAGCGCTCGGCGGGCAGCTGCACCGGCCGGTAGTCCAGCCCGCGCATCAACGCCGGGTCGGCCGGCAAGGGATTGTTGGCCTCCTGTCTGGGCAGGACGCGATTGCCGGCCAGGTCCTCGGTCCCCAGGCGTCGGCCCGCCGCATCGAAGCCCAGCGTGGTGTAGATGGCCAGGTGTTGCTCGGAACGGTGCACCACGTTCATTCGCGGGTCGCTGGGCACCGGCTGGTCCTGCAACAGCGGCTGTCCGGCCACGGTGTTCAACCAGCCGGCCATCAGGTTGCCACTGCGCACAGACAAGCCATTGAGCAGATAACTGCCGCCGGTATCACTGTGCGCGCCGGGGACCATCACGTTGAGGAAGCGGCCATCGGCGGACACGCCGCGGTCAAAGATGTACTTGATGAGAAAGACGTCGCGGGCATCATGCAAGGCGGTAATCTGCAAGCCCGACACCACCGAGGGCGCCGGACGCACGTCAGCCAGGTTCAAATCACCTGTGGCCACCGGGTCGAACATCCCCAGCACCTGCCGGGTCTGGCCGGGTGGAACCAGTGGTCGCTTCGTCGGGGTCATGCCGATGAGCTGGCCATCGGCACCACGCTCCAGAATCATGCCATCGGGGTTCTGGATGCCGCGCTCATGGACCAGGCGGGTAAACAGGCTCGCCGTCACCGCACCGCGACTGAAACCGACCGAGGCCAGGCTGATTTCGGCATTGGGGTCTTCTCGCTGCCATTCCTTGGCCTGGGTGATGAAGTCAAAGTACATCTGCTCCATACGCGGCCCATAGCTGTAACCGACCGCTTCATCAATCCGGCGGACAATGCCGTTGTCCTGGGTGCCGACACCAGTGACGTAATGGCCTGCCACATTTGCACCACGTTCACGACTGGCTTGTTCGATCTGCTTGCCGAACACCCCGACATTGGTGATACGCAAAGGCTCCTGATACATATCGTTGCCGGTGCCATCGAAATTGGCCACGAACAGGCGCTGATGCGGGCCCCCGGCCAGTACCGGCACCTGGAAGCGCTTGAGTTCTGCCCTGGCCCTGTCATACGTGGACAGCATGGCGCTGTCGACGGGATAGGTATCCACCCCATCCGGTCGGGCCGGGTCAATCTTCTCGGACATATCCGTTGTCTCCCTGCGAATCAGTCATAGGTCTTGCTGTAGGCAAGTATCAGGTCGCTACGATAATCACTGAGCGGATTGCCAAGCTCCTGCAATACGCGAGTGCTGACGTGTGCCCGCATATAGACATTGATGGTGCGGTCGTTGACCTCCAGAATGATGTCGGGAAAGATGGGCGCGGTCAGAATCGGTGGCAACTGGTCCTGCGGAACTTTGTGCAGCACTATCTGGTCCTTGAAGATGGCGCCGATATCGACCATCGCCTCGTGCGGTTGGCCGTCCTTCGAGCGCCAAGTAACCTTGGCTGGCGGCGGGAAGTTGCGAATACCACCATACGGTGCACCATCCAGCACCTTGTTGGGATACAGGTCGCCCAATGATGCCGACGAGACTGACTTCTCCCCAACGGGACCGCCGATCGACTGGTCGGCCACGTACATGTTGTTGTAAAGAACTTTGCAGTCGTAAGTGTCGTAATACGCCGTGCCGAAACTGTGCTGATCAAACGGAATCGGATAGCGGGTATCGATATGGACGATGCCATTGGCATCGGTGGGTACGTAGCCGGGCATGCCTGGCTGAGGTCGTGGGGTCTGGTCGGGAGGTGTGTTCATGGCATGGCATCCGGCAAACAGAAGTGGAACGAGCAGCGCCCAGCCCAGGCGCATGGCGTGGGGGCGAACAGAATCAGCTGGCATCTTGCATGTCCTTGCAAAAAACAAAGCACGGGTACGTCTGACAGCCTAACGCATCGAAGTTTCCAGCGAGCTGTCGCTGGCTCGAACCGCTGGCAAGCGTCACAAAGCAGTTCCAGCTTGAACGACGCTCGCATTCCAGGCGATATCTGGCTTCAGACATATCCGTTGTCTCCTTGCGAATCAGTCATAGGTCTTGCTGTAGGCGAGCATCAGGTCATCCCGGAAAAAGCTGTATCTGTTGCCGGGAATCTGTTCATCGCGGGTGGGAACACGGCCCCGCATATAGACATTGATGGTGCGGTCGTTGACCTCCAGAATGAGGTCGGGAAAGATGGGCGCGGTTAGAATTGGTGGCAACTGGTCTTGCGGCACTTTGTGCAGCACCACCTGGTCCTTGAAGATGGCGCCGATATCGACCATCGCCTCGTGCGGTTGGCCGTCCTTCGAGCGCCAAGTAACCTTGGCTGGCGGCGGGAAGTTGCGAATACCACCATACGGTGCACCATCCAGCACCTTGTTGGGATACAGGTCGCCCAATGATGCCGACGAGACTGACTTCTCCCCAACGGGACCGCCGATCGACTGGTCGGCCACGTACATGTTGTTGTAAAGAACTTTGCAGTCGTAAGTGTCGTAATACGCCGTGCCGAAACTGTGCTGATCAAACGGAATCGGATAGCGGGTATCGATATGGACAATGCCATTGGCATCGGTCGGCACATAGCCGGGCATGCCGGGCTGTGGCCGTGCCAGCTCATCTGCTGGCAGGTTGACGGGGTGACAGCCGGCCAGCAGCAGGACGAACAGCAGCAGGACGAACAGCAGCAGCCAGGCGATTGGCTGCGCTCGACCGGGATGCCGGCCAGACAGGGTGCTGCTGCGCTGATTTCGGTCCAACATTGCGTGCATGTCCGTTGCGTACTGCGAAGCTCACTGCGCTGCCGTGCTCGCCGTGACCGCAGCGTTGGCGTGCGCATGACGGTGACACTACCGCCATTGCCGGAAACACGGCAAGCGGAAGCTGTAGAGGCATCTTCTGGTATGGGTGCCGTGGCCGCGGGCAGATGGACGAGACACCGGTTCCAGTGACTGGTCGGCTTGGCGGCCTGCTTTGCGGGCGGCTATGAAAGCCGGGGCGCAGCCAAAGTCACAAATGCAGTCGACGATAGACGACATGATTAACATTTCGCCGGGCTGGGATGCCGGCAAGCGGCTCGCTGGAGCGCCTTGCCTTGCTTGCGTTGCACGACGAATCGGCAGACCCTCATGGCGCTGCGGGTGGACGTTGCCGGTAGAGCATCCATAGAATCCGGGGTCACCGCAGCGCGTCGCTCCGGCCCCGGGTGACATGGCCACGCAGGCATCGAGCAAGCGGCATGTGCCGACTCGAAAGGGCGGTCCGCGTCGCGGTCAATCCACCAACGAAGAACGTCAAAAGGGGTGACGTTGTTGCACGCAGTAACCCATCGCCGTATCCAGGTACATGCCGCGTCGCGCGCCATGCATGCAAGCCCAATTCTCCGGAGGAACCTATGAACTACAGGACGCTCGCTCTCGCCGCGGCTTTTGCCGCCGGCACCATCGTCAGCGGACAGGCCATGGCCAGCCATCATTTCGAAAGCTCGCTGGTACGCAAGGAGAAGTCGCTGAACCAGTTGGACAACTACGTGTTCCAGTCCGACCGCCCCGACCACACCGTGTTCATCATGAGCTTCAATCCGCTGCCGAAAGCCGGGCAGGAGCTGTACTCGACCGACGCGCTGTACAACATCCATGTCTCCAACGATGCTGATTACCAGACCGGCCACACCTTCAGCTTCCGCTACGACAGCAACGGCAACTACCAGGTCTACATGCTGGATGCGCCCAATGCCGACGCCGGTGCGATGGGCGACAAGATTGGCGAAGGCCATGTAGACAAGGCCCTGAAGCTGGACAACGGCATCAAGATCTGGACCGGCATCATCAAAGACCCCTTCTACGGCAATTCGCCGAGCCTGGGCTCGATGCGCGCCCAGCTCAATGACGGCACCCCGTATGACCCGGGCATCTGGGCCGCGGCCGGTGGCAAGAGCATCTTCACCGGGCGCAAGCAGGCGACCATCGTGCTGGACGTGCCCAACTCGCTGCTGAGCAAGGAAATCCGCGTGTTCATGACCACCGCCATCAAGCAGGGCGACGGTTGGGAGCAGGTGCAGTTCTCGGCCAACCCGCTGGTCTCGCACACCATGCTGTTCGAGAACGATGCGCTGAAGACCGCATACGACAAGACCCGTCCGACCACCAGTGGCAGCTTCAAGAACATCATGGCCGCACGTATCGCGCGCGCCTCGGAGCTGGCCAACTCGCGTGCCGAACCGATCCGCTACGGCAACGAGATCGCCGACCTGCTGGTCCCTGACGTGCTGACCTACGCGCCGGGCACCAAGGCGACCTACAGCGTGGAGAAGCGCAACGGTCGTCCGCTGGCGGATGACGCGATGAGCGTGATCCTGAGCCTGATGGTGGGGCTGCCGGTGGATCAGAAGATCCCCAATCCCAAGCTGTACAAGTCCAGCTTCCCGTACATCATTCCGACCACCGTCAATTGATCCGCAACCTTGATCCAGAATCCAGCAACGCACGGCTACGGTCGTGCGTTGCCTGTTTGCAGGAGTAGCCAAGCCATGTCATCCCATGTTCTGTTCCGCCATGCCGCCGGGCTGGTCTGTTGCCTGGGCCTGCTGCTGTCAGCGGGCGCCGCGCAAGCGCATGAGTTCTGGCTGGTGCCGCATGACCCGCTGGTCGAGGTCGACAGCAAGGTGGTATTCGAACTGCGCATCGGGGTGACCTGGCCCGGCGTGCAATCGACCCGCCGGCCTGGCCAGGTGGAATGGTTCAGGGCCATCGACGCGCAGGGCACCCGCGACGTCGCCGGTCGCGATGAATCACTCGCGGTGGGCAACCTGAAGACCCGCGTGGCCGGTGCCACCGTGGTCGCGATGCGCACCCATCCCTCGCATATCGAACTGAGCGGCCATGAGTTCACCGAGTACCTGGCCGAGGAAGGCCTGAACAATGTCATCGAGATGCGCCGCCAGCGTGGCCTGAGCGATACGCCGGGCCGTGAGGATTACTCCCGCTGCGCCAAGAGCATTGTGTTTGTCGATGGCAGCAGCCAGGGCTTCGACGCGGTGAGTGGACTGCCGCTGGAACTGGTGCCGCGCAGCGATCCGCTGGCCTACGCGCCCGGCCAGCCGTTCAAGGTCAATGCCATGTTCAATGGCGAACCGCTGCCCAACGCGCTGGTCAAGGCGCAACTGAAATCAGACCCGGTGGTCGAGCTGCAGGCGACCTCCGATGCCGCCGGCAACGTCAGTTTCGATCTGCCCCAGGCCGGGCTGTGGCTGTTCAACGTCGTCCACATGGAGCCGAGCAACGGCTACGACAGCGACTGGGAAAGCCTGTGGGCGTCGCTGACGTTTGAGATCCCGGCGCCGGGCAAGCGCTGATTCAGCGATGAAGCGCCTGCTCCGCTTCGCGCTGCCGGCACTGGCCATGCTGTTGGCCAGCGCTGCCGCCAGCGCCCATAGCGGCGTCGAGGCAGGTTGGTTGCATCCACTGTCCGGCACCGACCACCTGTTGGCGATGATCGCCATCGGTGCATGGAGCTGCCAGATGGGTGGCCGTGCGATCTGGCTGGTGCCGACCGCGTTCGTCGCCAGCATGCTGGTCGGTGGGGTGCTGGGCTTCGAACAGGTCGAGCTGCCCGGGGTGGAGACCGGCATCGTCCTGTCGGTGCTGCTGCTGGGGTTGGCGATTGGTTTCGAGCGCCGGTTTTCCCTGCTGATCGCATCGATCGGGGTGGGCCTGTTCGGTGTTTTCCACGGCTATGCGCACGGCTATGAAATGCCGGTCATGGAAGACAAGGTCAGCTATACCCTGGGGTTCCTGAGTACGACCGCGCTGCTGCACATTGTCGGCGCGGTCGGTGCATGGTGGCTGCTCAGGTTGAAGCACGGCCGGATTATCCTGCGCGCGCTTGGCTTTGCCTGCGCCGCCTGCGGTGTTTATCTGTTTACCCGGCTGTAACGGCTGCGGGTTTCAAGCGATTTGACAGGGCATGGCTGTCGTCGGCAGCCGAGCAGTGGCGTGGTCATCGCTGCCGCGATGCCAGTGCGCCCGCGGTTGGCAGCCGCTGGCACTGCCGATCTTCAGTGTCACATATTTAGTTGCCGGTGATGAATACGAATGCATGGCGATGGCGCGCACGATAGCGCCAGATGCAACTGAACATAATCGACTCCGCAGGGGCAGGACTTACCACATCCTCGGAGGGATTCATCGTCATGGAAACATCTACCCGATTGAAGCAGCGGCGCTGGCCAGCCACCTTGTTGCTGGCGTGCATGCTGGGCGCGGCTGGCAGCGCCAGCGCGGCAATCAACCAGGAAAACCTGGGTGCGCGCTATCTGGACAATGGCCGCATCAGCTTCCGCGTGTTTTCGGCCAATGCCACCCGCATCGAGCTGGAACTGTACAAGGACTACAAGGACGCCGAGCCGGTCGCCACGTTCGTAATGGAAAAGAACAATGACACCCGCAACATCTGGCGGCAAAGCATTTCGGTGCAGGCCATCCGCGAGCGCTGGGGCATCAAGGGGCCGATCTATTACGGCTACCGCGCCTGGGGGCCGAACTGGCCGTACCAGCCGGGTTGGCGCAAGGGCAGCCAGATCGGGTTCATCAGTGACGTCGATGCCGACGGCAACCGCTTCAACCCGAACAAACTGCTGCTGGATCCGTACGCGCTGGAAACCCGCCGCGACCCGCTGTACGACCAGTGCCGCGATGGCACTCTGCTGGCCTCCGGTCCCGAGCACCGGGCCAAGGACAGCGCCGCCTGCGCGCCCAAGGGGCTGGTGCTGGAGCCCGACAACACCCCGACCGGCGACAAGCCGCAGCGGCCATTCCGCGATGAAATCATCTATGAGGTCAACGTCCGCGGCTTCACCATGGACGACCCCAGCGTGCCGAAGGAGCTGCGCGGTACCTACGCCGGCGCGGCGCTGAAGGCCGAGTACCTGGCCAGTTTGGGCGTCACCGCGGTGGAGTTCCTGCCGGTGCAGGAAACCCAGAACGAAACCAACCATCTCGAGGCCAGCACCGACGGTGACAACTACTGGGGGTATTCGACCCTCAACTATTTCTCGCCGGACCGTCGCTACTCCGCCGCGCGCCTGACCCCGCGTACCTCGGGCGAAGTGCGCAAGGAATGGAAGAACATGGTCAAAGCGTTCCACGACGCCGGCATCAAGGTCTACATCGACGTGGTCTACAACCACACCGGCGAAGGCGGCGCCTGGGGTGGCAGCGATGGCCGCAGCACCTACAACATCATGTCCTGGCGTGGCCTGGACAACGCGACCTACTACTCGCTGACCGACGACCACCAGTATTCCTGGGACAACACCGGCGTCGGTGGCAACTACAACAGCTACAACCCGATCGCACAGAACCTGATCATCGATTCGCTGGCTTACTGGCGTGACGAGATGGGTGTCGATGGTTTCCGGTTCGATCTGGCCTCGGTGCTGGGCAATACCTGCGAGCACGGTTGCTTCAACTATGATCGCGACAATCCGAACACCGCATTGAACCGCATCGCCGCCGAGATCGCGCCGCGTGGCATCAACGGCGGTCCAGGCGTGGACCTGATCGCCGAACCGTGGGCGATTGGCGGCAATTCCTACCAGGTCGGCAACTTCCCGCAGGGCTGGGTGGAATGGAATGACAAGTACCGCGATGCGGTGCGTACCGATCAGAACAGGCTCGGCGTGATCCCGCTGACCCTGGGCGAACTGGCGACCCGCCTGGCCGGTTCCTATGATCTGTACCAGGATGATGGTCGTCGGCCGTGGAACTCGGTCAACTTCGTCGTTGCCCATGACGGCTTCACCCTCAATGATCTGTACAGCTACAACGACAAGCAGAACAACCAGCCGTGGCCCTATGGTCCGTCCGATGGCGGTACCGACAACAATCTCAGCTGGGATCACGCCGGCAACGGCGCCGAGCAGCGCAAGGCCGCGCGTACCGGTATGGCCCTGCTGATGCTGAGCGCCGGCGTGCCGATGATGACCGGTGGCGATGAAGGGCTGCGCACGGTGTTCGGCAACAACAATCCCTACAACCTGGATTCGTCGGCCAATTATCTGCACTGGACCCGCGACCAGTTCGAAGGCTACCAGCAGGTCTTCACCGAACGGCTGCTGGCGTTCCGCCGCAACCATCCCTCGCTGCGCCCGTCCGACTACTATTCCGGCGCCGACAACAACGGCAACGTGCTGGAACAGCTGCGCTGGTTCCGGCCCGATGGCGCCCAGGCCGACCCGGCGTACTTCGAGAATCCGGACAACCATGCCATCGCCTGGCGCATCGATGGCAGCGAGTTCGGCGACCCGGTCGGTTCCGACACCGTGTATGTGGCCTATAACGGCTGGCAGGGCGATGTCGAGTTCAACCTGCCATGGCCGGGCCCGGGCAAGCAGTGGTACCGGGTGATGGATACCGCCAGCTGGAACGAAGGCCTGGACAGCATCGTCGAACCCGGCTCGGAAGTGCTGATCGGCGGCGAGAACACCCGCTACGGTCTGCAGTCGCGCTCGGTGTTGCTGCTGATTGCCCGATAAGCAACAGCGCCTTCGCCAACAAAAAGCGGCCCGTCGTGGACGGGCCGCTCGCTACACCTGCGTGATGACAGTGCTTATGGCTGCATCGCTTCCAGTTCGGTGGCACGCTGCGCCGACATGTTCATCCGGCACATGGTGACGACGGTCGACTTGTCCCTGTCCGGCGACAGCACGGCCAACAGCTGGCAGTTGCTGTCGCGGTACTGCAACCACAGCCGCTGTACCGAGGCCAGGCCGTCGGCTATCCCGGGCTGGCGCCGCCGTAACGCCTGGTAGGCGCCATTCAGACGCATTTCCTGGCGCCGTGCTTCCTGTTCCATGCACAACTTCTGGGCTGCGAAGTCGCGGCTCTGGCCCATGCAGGCAATGAAACCCGCGCTGAAATCCTTCAGGTCCATGACGCTGTCGTCATCGCTGGGCGTCTGCGCGATCGCTGCCGGTGCCAGTGCCACCCATGCGGCCAGCATCACGCCGGCAAGCATGGGCCGGCGCCACCGTTGCCGGCTCATGGCAGTACCTGCAACAGGAGTTCCAGCGCCTGCGCGCGCTCGGCGGTCATCTGCAGTAGACAGTCAGCGACGGCTTTGCTGTTGTCCGGCTGGTCGCCGCGATAGACCGGCACGAAATCGCACTTGGCATCGCGGTACTTGATCCACAGCCGCTGGGTGTCGCGCAGCTGATGCTGTTTTTCCCCGGGAAGTTTCTCGATCAGCGCCTTGTAGGCGCTGTTGAGGCGGGCATCCTGGGACTTGGTCTCCGCCTGCTGGCATTGGATGATCGCGTCCTGCGTTCCATCTTCGGCCTGCAGGCAGGCGTTGTAGTCGTTGGAGTACACGGTCGTCGAAGGCAGCAGTGGATTCTGCACGCCGGCAGCGTGCACGCCACCGGCTGCCAGCAGCAGCAACAGTGGCAGGGCGGAAGGTTTCATGGTTTTGCTCCGGAACAATCGAATCATGGCAACTGCGACTCCAGGTCATCGGCGCGACGGGCGGTCATGTCCATCATGCAGTTGAGCTGGGCAATGGCGCCGATGCGGTCATCGGACGCGGTATCGCGCAGCAGCCTGCAGTTGGCATCGCGGTAGCGCCACCACAGGTTCTGCACACGTTGCAGGGCGGGTCGCTTGGCCAATGGCAATCCGCCAAGTAGTGACTGGTAAGTGCCGTTGATGCGCGAATCCTGATAGCGGAACTCGCGAAGCAGGCAATCCAGTGTCGCGGCATCGGTGCCATCGGTCTCACCCATGCACAGATAGAGCTGGATCGAGTACGGCGGCGCATCGGTGCTCTGGGCGTAGGCACGGGCGGGCAGCAGGGCAACTGCCAGCAGCAGGAAGAATTTCAGGTTCATGGCGGCGTTTCGTTTGATGCGGTGACCGGCGCTGGCATCCCGTACTGCCACAAGGTGGCAATGGTTGTGCCAGAGCGGCTGTGATCCTCTGGATCGAGCAGTTCGACGCAGGTAATGCGTCCGCTGTCGGTGCGTACACGCAGGCGCAGTCCAGGGCGGACCCAGTAGTAAATGCGCCGTCCCCAATCCCAGTCATCGTCCTGGTCGAACCGGCGTATCGGCGAGGGAAGATCGTATACGGAGGCGTCGGCGTAATTTTCGGGCTGACTGAAGAAGGCCAGCAGTTGTTCCTTGCTGGCGCGCGACGGGTCGGCCGTCGGTCGGACCGTGGCGTTGCGTTCTCGCAACAGCCAGGCCGCGGCGATCAGCAGCGCCAGCCCTGGCAATGCGATGCCCCAACCGTTCATTGCATGCTGCTCCGGCGCGGCTTGCGATCCTGCGGTTGCTGGCTTGGCAGGCGACGGACCGCCTCTGGTCCGGACGGCCTCTGGTTGAGGCCGGCGCGAATGGCACCGTCGATCAGGCCATTGTCCGGCACGCTGTTATCCGGCGCGCTGTTGTCCAGCGTTCCATAGCTCAGGGTGCGCTTGTCTGGCGGATTCATCGTTGCGAGCAGGTTGGCTGTAGCGGAGCACGGCTACTATGGCCAAGTGCGCTGGGCACAGGTCATGTTGATGGGGTGGGTCATTCTGCTCACCGAGGCCAACGTTGACCATGTAACAAATATGAAAAAGCCGACCGCAGGCGGCGCGATAGCCGCTGCGTTCATTGCCCGGACGATGAGGGTCCGGGCGTGGCTTTGCCGGAACAGACAGCGATCACGGGGGTGGCAATGCCGGCTGATCCTGCCCGCAATGGGCGACGTCGAACGGCCCGCCACCCCGGAAATTATCGAACTGATAGCCCGCTGGCGGAGTGAGCTTCCATCCCTTGCGTTGCGCCACGCATACAAAGACCGGGAACATTGAAAACTCCACCGCATCATGGACGAACTGGTCACGGCCGTAGCTGGCGAATGGTTCCAGGTACTCCGCGCCAAGGCCCTGCAGGGTCTGTCTGAACCTCTGGAACCAGACCTCATAGCCGAATCCGGCCAAAGTCGCCTGCTGCTTCGACTCCGCCGTGGTCCAGTCAATCACCCCGCCATCGGCGAGGTATTGCCAAAGTGCGTAGTACTCAAGCGTGGTCTCGCTCAAATCAGCACTGCGTGAATCCGGATTGCTCTGGTCCAGCAGATGAGGGTCGGCCTGTAACAGGCTTATCGCCTCGTGCATGTAGCCCAGCATCCGTTCCGGATCATCGGGAAGCCCTTCTCTGCTTTCGAACAGAGTGATGTAGGCCAGGCACAGCGCTGGCAGGTCCACCGCCTGGCCATTATTGTGCGCTGAGACGACGATCCTGGCTGCGCGATAGCGCAGATGTGCCCACGATTCCTGCTGCGCTATTTCCGCATAACGATGCTGGAAGCGCGCACCGGTCAGCAGCTGCTGGGCAGCCTTCAGATTGCCCTTGTCCATCGATGCGACCGCGCTGGCGTGATTGGACAGGGTGGTGACCCCACGGTAGATGTTGCGTGTGGCCATATGCGTGATCATGCATCCGCTCGGTAAAACCATGGCCGCCAACAGCAGCAGTCGGGTCGGGTATCTGGCGGGTATCACGATACGGGTTCCTGGAAGTGCATCAGATCGCATCTTCCTGGCGATGCAAGCGCAAACGTCATGCGGCGCCAGGTGTATGCAGCAGGCAACAAAGTGCATTACCGTGCGGCAATCTGCCCGCCATTGCCATGAAACGAATTGCATACTGACCAGCGGTAACGGTCTGGGCGTCGACTGCCGGTGGCGCCAAACCACCAAGGCCATCCAGACGAAGCCAGGTGCGGGTCTGTTAGCCGCTGGCCGGAGGGCACCGGCGCCGCCCGGTAGCCGGGTGCAGATACCGATGGACATCGGCATGTGGGATTTGCCAGTATGGGCGCAGGGGAAATCACAAGGAACGATGGATGTTGCATGCAATGATGCGGGCCGGCGTGTGTCTGGCCGTCGTGGTGCTGGCCGGGATTCATGCGCCTTCGGCGCAGGCGCAGGATGAAACGCTGGACTTGACTCCGTACCTGCGCCAGGGCCAGTACGAACGCATCAAGATTTCGCCGGATGGCCGCTACTTTGCGGTCACCGCGCCGATGGAAGATCGCACCGTGCTGGGCATCGTGCGCCGCTCGGACAACACGCCGACGGCCAAGATCAGCGGCAGCAAGGATTCGGTGGTCGAGGATTTCTGGTGGGCCAATGACGAGCGGGTGGTGGTGTCGATGGCCAGCAAGCAGGGCTCGCGCGACCAGCCTTATGCCATCGGCGAACTGCATGCGATCAATGCCGACGGCAGGCAGGGGAAACTGTTGTCCAGCCCCTATGGGATCCATGACGATCCCGGCATCGTCGGCCGCTTCAGCTCGCAGCTGGAGGACTCGGTATACATGCTGGACACGCTGCATGACGACCCCGACAACGTGCTGGTGTCGGTGGTGCCGCTGTCCAGCGACCCGAACATCCGCATCGAGAAGCTCAACATCTACACCCGCAAGCGCACGCGCATTGCCGGCGCGCCGGTGCGTCGCGCCGATTTCATCGCCGATGCCAGCGGCCAGGTGCGGTTTGCCCAGGGCGCCGGCTACGACAACGTGTCCAAGCTTTACTACCGCTCGGCGCAGGATCAGGATTGGCGCCTGATCAACGATGAGAATGTCAGCGGCCATCGCGAGTTCGCGTTGGGTTTCAGCGCCGATGGCAGCCAGGCTTACCTGCAGGTCGAGCGCGAGGATGGTCCGGATCTGCTGATGTCCTGGGATCCGGCCAGCGGCAAGTACACCGAGTTGCTGCGCGATCCGGTGGTCGACCCGTATCGCATCCTCTACGACCTGGATGGCCACACGCCGATTGGCGCGCTCTACATGACCGACCGTGTCCACCAGCGCTTCTTCGATGACAACGCGCCGACCTCGCGGCTGTATCGCAGCCTGGCCAAGGCCTTCAACGGTGACGCGGTGGCGATGACCTCGGCCACCGCCGATGGCAGGGAAGTGCTGCTGTATGTGTGGAGTGACCGCAACAGTGGTGACTATTTCATATTCAACACGGTCGACAAGAGCGCCGAACGTGTGTTCAGCCGCCGCTCGTGGTTTCCGCCGGCGTCGATGCCCGGTTCCCGCTACGTCAGCTTCGCCGCGCGCGATGGGATGAGCTTGCACGGCTACCTGACCGAACCGGTCGCCGCGTCGGCCAAGCCCAGGCCGATGGTGCTGCTGCCGCATGGCGGACCCTACGGGATATTCGATGAGTGGGGTTTTGACGACGACGCCCAGATCCTGGCCGCCGCCGGCTATGCGGTGTTGCGGGTCAACTACCGCGGCTCCGGCAATTATGGCTGGTCCTACCAGCAGGCCGGTGCACGCGAATGGGGTGCGCGGATGCAGGATGACCTGACCGACGCCACCCGCTGGGCGATCCAGCAAGGCATTGCCGACCCCGCACGGATCTGCATCTACGGTGCCAGTTACGGCGGTTATGCGGCGCTGATGGGAGTGGCACGCGAGCCGGACCTGTATCGTTGCGCGGCCGGCTATGTCGGTGTCTACGATCTGGAGATGATGCATCGCGACGCCTCCCAGGGCAGCCGCTCGGGCAAGACCTGGGCGCTGGAATGGATGGGCGAGCGTGGCACCCTGGCGCCGCGTTCACCAACCCAGCTGGCGGATCGGATCAAGGTGCCGGTATTCCTGGCCGCCGGCGGCAAGGATGAGCGCGCCCCCATCGCGCACAGCGAGCGCATGGAGAAGGCATTGAAGGCCGCGGGCGTACCGGTGCAGACCCTGTATTTCGCCAACGAGGGCCACGGCTTCTATACCGAGGAACACCGGCGCGCGTTCTATACCCGGCTGCTGGATTTCCTGGCCCCGCAACTGGGCGGCGCGCGCGCCCGTCCCTGAGCGGCCGCGGTAGCGCAGGCGACGCATCGCCGGGGTCTGCGCAGCGCCGCCGCGCTGGGTTTTACACTTCCTTAACTGTGAATTGTCGAGCCTATCCACCGGCTGGCACATTCCGTGCCGCGCTTTTGGAAGGAGTCCAATATGCAACTGAACCGAATCTGTTCCGCTCTCGCCATCGCCACCGCGTTGTCGTTGTCCGCTTGCAGCAGCAGCCCTGACCTCAGCACTCCGTACACCGTCAGTTCCGATCAGGAGTCGGCGGAGGGTTCCATTATCCACGTCGACAAGACCAACCGCATGATCACCATCCGTGGTGCGCAGGGCGACGAGTACGACGTGTATGCAGCCGACGAGGTGCGTAATTTCGATCAGTTGCAGGTCGGTGATCGCATTGCATTGACCTACACCAGTGCCATCGCGGTCGACATCCAGCCGGCCGGCAGTGGCGAACTGGCCGCGACCCTGGAAGATGACGGCAACACCGCCGAAGCCGGCGCCAAGCCGGGTGGCAGCGCATCGGAAACCGCGACCGTGGTGACCGAGGTGACCGCCGTCGATACCAGCGCCAACACCATTTCGCTGAAGGGCCCGCGTGGCAACGAAGTGACCCTGGACGTGGCCCGCGAGGATCTGCGTGCTGCCCTGCGCAAGGTCAAGGTCGGCGACCTGCTGCGGGTGACCTACAGCGAGGCGGTGGCGGTCAACATCACCCCGCGTCCGTAAGCACGCTGAGCAACTGTCGATGCCGGCGGGTATGTCGCTGGCGTCGGTCAGCAGATGCGAGCAGAAGGCGGGCTCCGGCCCGCCTTTTTCGTGCGCGTGGGAGCGGTGACCGCTGCAGGGTTCGGTCGCATTCGCTGCGCTGATGAACCGGTTTGAAACAGCAGCGCGCTGGATAGCGCTGGCCATCGATGGATAACTTTTTACTACGGCGCACGTCGCTAATGTGACCGATTGTTTGATCCCCCAGGGCATGACCGATGCAGGCAGCGTGACACCGGCGTATCGCGACGACATCGGCTTGAGGATGACGGCGGCCATCGTGGCCGCGCTGATCGTGCTGCTGCTGGGACGGCTGCTGATGCTGGTGCCAGCTTTGCCGACCCACGAAGCGCGCGCCGAAATGCGCGTGCGCTGGGTGCCGCGCAGCCCGCCGCCTGTACGCCGGCCAGTGCCAGCCGTGGCGCCGGCCGAGCGCGAACCCACGTCGTCGCCTGCCACGACGACAAAGTCCGCAACGCCGCCACGCCAGCGCCCGCCCGCCACCGTTCGCCCGCCTGTGACCGGGCCGGCTGCTGCAGCCAATGCGATGGGCGCCCGCCTGTACGACCGTCAGGGCCGGCTGCAGTTGCCGCCGTCGGCGCAGGTGGATCCCATGGCCCCACCGCCGCCCGGTCTGGCCAACGCCAAGCCGGGCGCGTTCGAGCGCGAAAATCCCATCGATGTGCAAACCACCCGCTTCGACAAGGACTGGAAAACCGACGGCAGCCTGGGCGCAGTGGCAGCACAGAAAATGGAGCGCGGCATGCAGGCCGTGTCCAAGGCCATCTTTGGCGAGGACCCGCAGGAAGTCCGCGCACGGCCGCCGCCGGATGTCGGGTTCAAGCCCGATGCCTACGAGCAAGCATCGGATCTGGGCAGCGAAGCCACTGGCGACGCTTACAAGGCCGCGCCGATCGTCCATGAAAAAGCCCCCGGACTGAAGGGCGAGGCCAGTCGCCGCATCCTGGCCCGCCTGCAGAGCCTGCAGCAACGTGCCAGCGCTTGCGGCGACGCGCGCCGGCAGCAGCTGCTGGCACCGGTGCGCCGCTACCTGCAGGATCTGCAGCAGGCCGAGCACGCCTTCAAGCAGGGTGCCGATCCGGTGATGGCCGAACAACTGCTGCCGCGGCGCGCCGACAACGCCTACGACCAGGCCCGGCGCGCGCTGTGGTACGCGGATCAGCAATGGACGCGTTGCCAGCCGTAAGCGCGGCGGCGGGCCACAAACGGCGATACAGGCTCTAGAATCGCGCGCTGACTTCCGCGGGCCGTCCATGAATACTCCGTCTTCCCTCCTGCATCCACTGCGCCAGTGGCTGGGGATTGAACGCAACACCACCAGCCACGGCGAAAAGTGGATATCGGGCATCGGCGCGATGCTGGGCATCCTGGCGGTGTATGCGATCACCCATGCCCTGTTTCCACATGGCTTCATGGGCAGCGCCGGCGGGATGATGATGCTCGCTTCGATGGGGGCTTCGGCGGTGCTGCTGTTCGCGGTGCCGCAGGGTGCCTTGTCGCAACCGTGGGCAGTGCTGGGCGGGCATCTGATGTCGGCCGCGGTCGGTGTCAGTTGCCAGAAACTGTTCCCCGGCCACGCCTGGACCGGTGCGCTGGCGGTGGGCGTGGCGGTGGCCAGCATGCATTACCTGCGCTGCATCCATCCGCCCGGCGGCGCGACCGCATTGGCGGCGGTGATCAGCGGTGCCGACGTGCATGCGCTGGGCTACCAGTACCTGCTGACCCCGGTGCTGATCAATGTCGCGGCGATTCTGTCGATGGCGGTGGCGTTCAATGCGTTCTTTCCATGGCGCCGCTATCCGGCGCACCTGCACAAGCGGATCGCCAGCGCGCCGCCGATCGCTCCGGCCGAGCGCGTGCACGAGCTGACCCAGGAAGACTTTTCGGCGGCGATGGAGCAGCTCAACTCCTATGTCGACATCAGCAGCGAGAGCCTGGTCGAGTTGCTGGAACTGGCCAAGCAACACGCCGAACGCAGCGTCATGCACCCGCGCGAGATCCTGCCCGGACGGTTCTACAGCAATGGCAAGCTCGGCCAGCTGTGGAGCGTGCGCCAGGTCGGCGAAGAAGCGGTCAACGCTGCCGAGGGCGTCGGCTACCGGGTGCTGGCGGGCGACGGCCTCGGCCAGCAAAGTCGCTGCAGCGTCGCCGAGTTCCGCGGCTGGGCCCGTTTCGAGGTCCAGCCGCGGGGCAATGGTCGCTGGGTCAAGGCCGGCTGAGCGGACATGACCGGGTGCAGAGCAGCCGGGTGACAGCCGCGGAACACTCCGGTTCAGCCTGGCGGGTTTCTGATGGTTGTGCAATGCACAATAATAGCGGGTCCCCGTTTTGACGACCCGCGCCATGACCTCTTCCCCCTTCGCCCCGGCCAGCCGGGTGCTGCCGCCAGCGGTCAGCCGCGCCATTATCCTGGCGCTGGCACTGGGTGGTTTTGCGATCGGCACCAGCGAATTCGTGATCATGGGGCTGATGCCGGACGTCGCCCGCGGCCTGGGTGTCAGTGAGCCGCAGGTTGGCCATGTCATCAGTGCCTACGCGCTGGGGGTGGTGGTGGGCGCACCGTTGCTGGCGATCCTCGGCGCACGGCTGCCACGGCGGCCACTGCTGCTGGCACTGATGGGCTTCTATGCGGTCGGCAATCTGGCCAGCGCGCTGTCGCCCAACTACGCGACGATGTTGCTGTTCCGCTTCATCGCCGGCCTGCCGCATGGTGCGTATTTTGGCGTCGCCGCGTTGGTGGCGGCTTCCATCACGCCGCCGGCGCAACGCGGCATGGCGGTGAGCAAGGTCATGATGGGGCTGGCGGTGGCGTTGTTGATCGGCAACCCGCTGGCGACCTGGCTGGGCCAGCAGCTGAGCTGGCGTTACGCATTCGGGCTGGTCAGCCTGCTGGCAATCGCGACAGTGGTGATGGTGGCCTGGACCCTGCCGCCGGATCCGGATGAGCCACGTACCGACCCGATCCGCGAGCTGCGCGACTTCAACCGGCCACCGGTGTGGTTGACGCTGGCGGTTGGCGCGATTGGTTTTGCCGGCATGTTCTGTGTCTTCAGCTATCTGGCGCCGACCATGATCCACGTCACCGGCGTCAGCGAAGCGTGGACACCGCTGGGCCTGCTGGCCTTCGGTGTCGGTGGCATCCTCGGCAATCTGGCCGGCGGCTGGCTGTTTGATCGCTTCGGCGTCCGTGCCGCGCCGGTGGTGCTGATCTGGTCGGCGTTGCTGCTGCTGGCATTCCCGTTGGCCGCGCACCAGCTCTGGAGCCTGCTGCTGGCGGTGGTCGCGGTCGGCACGATGGGGGCGCTGGGTCCGGTATTGCAGGCCTATCTGATGGATATCGCAGGCGAAGCGCAGACATTGGCCGCGGCCTCGCATCATTCCGCCTTCAACGCCGCCAACGCGCTGGGCCCCTGGCTGGGCGGCATGGCCATCAGCGCTGGCTACGGCTGGACTTCGACCGGGTATGTCGGCGCAGCCACCGCGCTGGCCGGTCTGGCGATCTACGGCGTGGCGCGCTGGCAGCGGCAATCAGCGCTGGCCGCCCAGACCGGCAGCTGAGCGCGGCAGCACTGCTGCGATAGGTGAATGGCCGCGGGTGTAGCGATCTGGCGCGGCTGTCTCGTCGTCCTGCCCTCAACCGCCGCTGCAGACCCCATTGGCGCCGCCGGCACCGGTATAACTGGCCGCCATGCTCTGATCCGCGTTGCGACTGATGCTGATGACGTTGCTGCCGCTGCGCGCTTCCATGTAGTTCTCGTTGAAGGTTTTCACCTGCGCGGCCTTGCCATTGATCTGGACACTGTCGGCATGACCGGTGACGGTCAGATCATTCGGACACTCGAAGCGGAAACCACTGACGCCGCCCGGATCGGCGACGCCGCCGACCAGGGCATCGCCCTGGCCAGCCTGTTGCGGCTGGCAGATGCCATTGCTGCCGTTGGCGCCGGTGTAGCTGAGCTGGGTCGAGCCATCGGGGCTGCTGGTCAGGCTGACGGTGACGCTGCCACTGGCAGCTTCGTAATAGCTGTCGCTGAATTTCTTCAGCGCCGCCTGCTTGCCATTGATGTAGACCGGGCCGCCCTCGTCGGCGTGGATGTCCAGGTTGCCCGGACAGCTGTAGTTGAGCTGCGGAATACCGGCCATTGCCGCACCGGAACAGGCCCACGTGGCCAAGCATACGCAGAGGGTCGGCAACAGCTTCATGAGGCATCTCCAGACGGGGAGGGAGGCAAGGTGTCCAGCGTAATCCCGTCGTGTTATCACCGCATCAACAAGGCAACGCCGCGGTCATTCACAGCCGATACCGTCGTTGTCGCGATCCAGGTGCGCGCCATACCCCGGCTGGCCGCGTCGCACCGGCGCCGCGCCTGCCGCGCGTGCCTCGGCGCAATTGGCATAGGCCGTCGTGCTGGCGCGGGCTGGCCGAGCGGCCAGCTCGCTGGCTGCCGGACTGGCAGCAGGCGATGGACTGGCCGGACGAGTCCCTGCTTGCCGATGGCAGTGATAATCGCCGGTCTTGCGGTTGTGGTGACAGCCATGGCGATCAAGGCCACCGCTGTGCGCCAGTGCCAGCCACGGCAAAGCCAGCAGCAGCCACGTGGCCGAGCGCAAACCGGTTACTCGCCTGTCCATCAGCTTCCTTCACACATCGCTGTCGATGGACAACGCGGTGCAAGCTTCGTGCCAGCCGCCACGCACATGGCGCCGGCTGGCTACCTGCTAATCGTCGACGGGTTTATCCAGCGGCGTCTCGGCGCGTGGCTGGCCACTGCCCTGGCCAGCGGCCCCGCGGCTGGCTCCGGCGTCCGTGCGCGATGAAGCCGGCGACGCCAGCCATTGGCCAGCGTCCGCGGAAATGCTGCGCAAGTGCAGATCCTGTTGCGGGAACGCCAGTTCTATGCCGGCCTGGCCCAGCGTGTTGTAGATGCGGGCGACCATCTGGCTGCGGATGATGACCCAGTTGTCGTAATCGTGGGTCCAGGCGCGGACCAGGAATTCCAGCGAACTGGCGCCGATGTTGTTGAACAGCACATAGGGTTCCGGATAGCTGGCAACGCCCGGCGTGGCCTTGGCAACCTCCAGCAGCAGGTCGCTGACCTGATCGGGGCGCGAACCGTAGGCCACCCCGACCTGCACTTCCATGCGCCGGTTGCGGTCCAGCAAGGTCCAGTTGGTCAGGTTGCCGGACAGCAGAGTGCCGTTGGGTACCACCACGTCGGCGCCCTCGAAGGTCTTGAGCGTGGTCGCACGCATGCCGATCTCGCTGATGGTGCCCGAGGCACCGGCGACGTCGACCACGTCGCCGGGCTGGATCGGCCGCTCGAACATCAGGATCAGGCCGGAGACGAAATTGTTGACCACGTTCTGCAGGCCAAAACCGATGCCCACGCCGAGGGCGCCAAATACGAATGCCAGCTGCCCGATCTTGAGTCCGGCCGCGGCCAGGCCCAGCACCAGCCCGAGGATGATGATCGCGTAGTAGGTCAGCGTCGAGATACTATTGCTGACCCCGCGCGGCAGCGAGAAGTGGGTCAGCACTTCTTCATGCAACAGGAACCGCACCAGCTTGGCCGCCCAGAACGCGATCAGCACCGACACCACGAACAACAGCACGTGGCCGATGCTGAGCGAGATCTCGCCGATCTCGAACGCATGCGACAGCGCGCCATGCAGCGCGGCGTAGATCGGCCGGAATACGCGGAACCGGTTGAGGGTGAACACCACCCAGCCCAGCACCGCCAGCACCCCCATCAGCCGCGACAGGAAATACAGCACCTGTTCCGAATGCAGGCGTACGATGCGCATCCGGCGCACGCCCGGCAACAGGGTGAACGCGCGCAGCAGGGCCATGCTGACGAAGTAGGTGGCAAACAACACCAGACCCAGATAACCGCTGTCGAGCAGAGCAGTGGTCAGTACCTCGGCCAGCGAGACATTGCCGAACACATTGCACAGCGCCGATATCGTCAACACCGCCACGCAGGCGAGCGCCGCCGCCAGCACCGCCTGTCCGGCCCGGCCCTGCAGCCCGCACATCGGCCGGTGGCGGGAACGCCACAGCAGCCAGACCGTGGCCAGCAACGCGGTGATGGTCAACCCCAGCAGATAGCTGCGATAGAGGAAATTACTGCCGGTGAACAGGAACGCCAGTCGCTCCAGCAGGTAGAACCCGGCCGCGGCATACGGCCAGGGGCCGACCAGCTGGAAGACCCGTGGTGGCAGCAGGCGGATCGCCGGAATCATCGCGACCAGCAGGGCAATCTGATGCAGCAGCAGCGGTGCCTCCGGTTCCAGCAGGAACAGCACCAGCATCGACAGCAACAACCAGGCCGACAATGGCCGTGCCAACACCCGGCGGGCGCCGTCAGGCTGGTCCTCGCCGGGCGGCGGCGATGGGCTGGTGGCGAGCTGGGCCGCCTGCGCCTTGCGGCTGCGATAGGTCAACCACAGCAACAGCGGCAGTAACAACAGCTGCAGTATTTCGCGCGCGCGCTGGTTGCCCAGGCCGGAGGCGTTGTAGTCACGCAGGAAGTTGGCCTCGACCGCAACGCCGTCGACCACGCTGTCGGTCATTGATTGCTGTTTGTCCGAAGCCGGCACCGCCCATATCGGCGCCGCGTCGACATGCAGCAGGCGGCTGTCGATATGATCGATGGCCGCGACCACCGACTGCCGCCCGGCCTTGATCTGGGCACTGACGATGTTGCCGCGATGGCCCAGCGCGATGCGGTTGGACAATGGCACCGACAATGCCTGCTCGGCCTGCTGCAGCTGTTTCAACACCGACGTGGCACGGTCACGCAAGGCGCTGGCCATGGCGTCGGGACCATCGGCGGCGAGGGTGGCTTCCCATGCCGCCGAGCGCTTGTCCAGGCCCGCCGCGGCATCGGTGTAGGGCGCCGTGGCATCTTTCAGATCGTCGCGCCAGCGCTGGTAGCGGCGTTCGTCAAAGGCCCAGTGGCGTTCCAGGCTTTCCAGCCGCAGCACCGGCAGACTGCGCAGCTTCTGCTGGGTATAGGCCTGGATTTTGCCGTTGACCGAGCGGCTGATGACATCCAGTTGCTGCGACAACTGGGCACGATGGCCTTGCGAGCTGGCCAGCAGCTGCACCTGTTCGGCGAACTGTTCGTCGCCGTCGGCACGCGCGGGTATTTCCATCACGCTGATGATGCTGGGCGCGGCATCGGGGGCGGTGGTGGCCGCCGGCGTCACCGCCGCCTCGACCTTGCTGGCGGCATCCTGCGCCTGCGCCGTCATTGCACACAAGGTCAGCGCGGTGACCGCCAGAAACGCGCGCAGCCGGCATGACAGCAGCGAACGGTACGGTGCGCGGATCTTAATGCCTGATTCCATCGGGTCCCTGCAGCCGGAATGAGCAGCGATGAGTCTAGCAGCCGCGGCGCGCCGGCACCGCTGGCGCTGCGGCAGCCGCCAGCCTCGCATCGTCGCCAGTTATTGCGACGGTGGGTTGGGGCAGCGCGGCACCCCGGAGCCGAGCACGCAGTTGATGCAGCACTGCTGGCTGGACGGCGATGGCAGTGCCGGTGACGCGAACTGCAACGGATAGGGGGCGGCCAGGCGGGCCAGCGCTTGATCCGGCTTCAACTTGAGCAGCACCGCCCAGTCCTGCTGGTTGAAATTGCAGCCTTCCTGGTTGTCCGGCGCGCACGGTGGTGAAGTCTCGCTGCGCATTGGCAGATTCCAGAAACGGCCGGCGCGGTTGAGCGCCAGCAGGCGCATGGTCACGCCCTGCTGCACGTTGCCGCCAATCAGGTAAGCCTGGCCGTCACCATCCGGATTGGCGGCCACCACGACTTCGCAATGCATCGGCAGCGAGTCGGTGCGCTGGACCACCGATTGCAATCCGGCATAACCATAGATCCGGCCGCTCTGACGCACGTAGCACAGCATGTCACCGGTGGCCGGGATGGCGATCGCCGGATCCTGCGGGTCGAACGCATTGGCGGCAGGGTCGCGGTAGGCATCGCGGACGTAATCGACATGGCTGGCCGAGGGCCGGAAGCCCGGAATCCGCGCCTTCATCTGCACCCAGGAAATGAACGCGGCCGACCACGGGTTGTCGATAACGAACGCGCGGCAGGCAGGCGAACTGAAACTGCCCTGCGCGGCGGCTCCACAATCACTGGCACCGGCAAAGCCGGACAATTGCCGCAGCATGCCGCTCTGTTGCCAGTAGCGCGCGACTTGCCGCCAGGCTTCGGTGCCGTTGCCAAGGCGGCTGCTTTCGCCCTCGGCGACGGTGCTGCTGGCGATTCGGCCGTGATCATCGATGAACGGGCGATACCACTGCATGTGCTCATTGCAGGCGGCCGCGGCGATGCGGGTCGCCGCGTCGGGGGCGTACTGCTGGCTGCGCAGGCGCGGACAGACATCGGCGGCCTGGCTGGTGGCGCTGCACAACAGCAGCAATAACGTGGCAACTATCCTTGGAACCATGGCATCACTCCGCGGGGGATGGAGGGCATCGTGCCGGTCCATGATGCCAGAGACGTGCCAACGCTGCCGCAGATCCGCTGCCTGTGTGCGCCGCTCAGCGGATCTGCACGCCGTTCCAGAATGCGACGTGATCCCTGATATGCGCTGCATTCGGCTTCGGATCCGGGTAGTACCAGGCCGCATTGGCATTGACCTGGTCGCCGACGACCACGTCGTAATAATGTGCGGTGCCTTTCCATGGGCAAACACTGGTGTGGTCGCTGGGGCGCAGGTAACGCGTCTGCAACGAGGCCGGCGGAAAGTAGGGGTTGCCCTCTACTTCGACGGTACGTTCGCTGTCGGCGATGACGGTGTCCTTCCAGATGGCCTGGGTCATGTCGTGTTCCTCCTTGGAGCGTGGTGTGCGCTGCTGGGTGAGTGTGAAGCCGATACCAGCATACGCGTCCCGGGTCGTCGCTTGGTGAGCGTTCGCCGTGGCCGCCGCCGGTGATGGCGTCCGTTTCACTTATGTAGCAGGCGTCCTGATCCGTGGTGCGCGATGTTCACGCAGGCTTCGCGGCCGATGGCGAAGGATTCCTACGGGGGGAATGGCCCCGCACGTTGCCGGTTCTTCGTGACACCCGGCTGGTCAGTGCTGACGACCAGCGGGCGGATCGCGATGTCCTGCGGCAGCGGGAATTTGGTAGTCGATGCCGATGCCGCGGCGACGTGGCGATGGCAAACCGGATAAAACAGGTGAACCCGATGAGCAATCAGAACTTTGCTTCCATGCATGCGGAACTGGGTCCGCTGGCGTTCCTGTCGATCCAGCATACCGAACGCGGCAGGACTCCGCAGGCACCCACCAACGAAGAGCGCGTACGCGCCTATCGCAATACCCAGCCGGTACTGCAGGGCAATGCCTACGAGTGGCCGTTCCGGCCATCGCAGATGGAAGCAGTCGCGGTCTAATCGTTGCCGCAGGCGGTGCGCGGAACGCTATCGCGTCCGCGCGCTGTCCATCCGCTCAGGCGTTGACCGCGCGAGCAACAGCAGCAGCCGATACCGCCGCACGCGCGCCGACCCGGCGCCGTTCGGCATCCATGTCGTGCACCGGCCGCACCTCGATGCAGCCAAAGCGCGACCACGGGAACTGCTGCGCTATCGCCACCGCCTGATCCATGTCCTCGGCTTCAATCAGGTTGAAGCCGGCCAGCATTTCCTTGGTTTCGGCAAACGGACCATCGGTGACCCGGGTGCTGCCCTGGCGCTGGCGCACGGCCCGCGCCCGCGATGCCGGTTGCAGCTGTTGAGACTGCAGCAGCGTACCCTGCTCGCGCAGTTCGTCGGCGTGTTCCAGGCAGCCACGCATCAGGCAGTCGTATTCGGTCGCGGGCAGCGTTTGCAGCAGGCTTTCATCGGTGTAGACCAACAACAGAAATTGCATCGGACGGCTCCATGGCATGACCAGGCGTGCATGGCCGGCGCACTGGCGACGGCGGCAGGGGAATTCATTTTGCCGGATTTGTCGATCGCGCGGTCTGCCGTTCGTCATGGGTAGGCAACCAGCAGCGCAACGGCTGCCCGCCGTTCAGCCACAACAGCCAGGAGAGTCCCATGAAGGTCATCGTCATCGTCAAGGCCAGCGAAGATTCCGAGAACGGGGTCATGCCGTCACAACAGGAACTGGCGGCGATGGGCCAGTTCAATGACCAACTGGTCAAGGCCGGGGTGATGCTGGCCGGCGAGGGCCTGCACCCCAGCCGCAAGGGGGTGCGGGTGCAGTTCGATGGCAGCCGCCGGCAGGTCATCGACGGTCCGTTCGCCGAAACCAAGGAACTGGTCGCCGGCTTCTGGCTGTGGCAGGTGCGCAGCATGGACGAGGCGGTGGAGTGGCTGAAGCGGGCGCCGTTCGACGGCGGCATGCAGGTCGAAATCCGCCCCATATTCGAAATGGAGGATTTCGGCGAGGCGATGACCCCCGAACTGCGCGAGCAGGAAGACCGCCAGCGCGCGGCGATCGCCCAGCGACCGCCGCTCGCATCCTGAACCTTCCATCCAAACACTGTTGTCGGCGCTGGGTTGGCCCGCGACACCGGTAATCCCGTGTCGCCGGTACGGTCACGCGAAGAATCTTCAACCAAGGAGCAAGTACATGAAACTCAATCCCTACCTCAGCTTCGACGGCAATGCCAAACAGGCATTCACCTTCTACCAGCAGGTCTTTGGCGGCCAGCTCGACCTGATGACCTATGGCCAGTCGCCGATGGCGGCCGAAATGCCCGCGGCCAGCCATGATCGGGTAATGCATGCCAACCTGGCCGCCGGTGAGCTGTTGCTGATGGGCGCCGACGGCAACGATAACTGCCCGACCTCCGGCGACGGCACCTTCGTCAACATCGGCACCGACAGCATCGAGGAAGCCGAGCGCGTGTTCGCCAGCCTCGCTGAGGGCGGCGAGGTACGGATGCCGCTGGAGAAGACCTTCTGGACCGAGCGCTTCGGCATGGTCGTCGACCGCTTCGGCAAGCCGTGGATGGTCAACTGCACCTGCACGCCTGACCAGTAACCCTTTCCACCCTCAAGGAACCTCTGCAATGCAAAAACAGATTTTCGTCAACCTGCCGGTGCGGGACCTGGACAAGTCCAAGGCGTTCTTTGCCGCGCTTGGCTATCAGTTCAATCCGCAGTTCAGCGATGACAAGGCCGCCTGCATGATCATCAGCGACAGCATCTTCGTGATGCTGCTGGTGGAGCAGTACTTCCAGGGATTCACCAACAAGCCACTGTGCAACGGGCGGGCTTGTACCGGCGCGATCCTGGCGCTGTCGATGGAATCGCGCGAGCAGGTCGATGCGATGCTCGACAAGGCGCTGGCCGCCGGCGGCAGCGAACCGATGCAGGCGCGTGACTACGGCTTCATGTACCAGCGTGGCTACGAGGATCTGGACGGCCAGTTGTGGGAAGTGCTGTACATGGACCCGGCGCACGTGCAGTAACCGGGGTGGCTTGCCAGGTACGCCGGCGGATGCTCTGATCCTGCAATGGATCTGACCGCCATTCATCGCAGCATAGACGCGTTGTGGCGCATGGAATCGCCACGACTGATTGCCCGCGTCACCCGCATCGTCGGTGACGTGGGCGTGGCCGAGGAGCTGGCGCAGGACGTGTTGCTGACCGCGCTGGAACAATGGCCGGACAAGGGCATGCCCGACAGTCCGGCCGCCTGGTGGATGACCGCGGCCAAGCACCGTGCCATCGACCACGTCCGGCAACGCCAGCGCCACCAGCAGAAGCAGACGGCCCTGAGCTACGAGTGGGACATGCAGACCCAGCCAGGCCCGGACGACGATGACCGACTGCAGGACGATGTCGGCGATGATCTGTTGCGATTGATGTTCATCTCCTGCCATCCGGTTTTGCCGCTGGAGGCAAGGGTGGCGTTGACCCTGCGTCTGCTGGGCGGCCTGGGTACCGACGAGATCGCCCGCGCGTTCCTGCAATCGGAGCCGACCGTCGCGCAGCGGATCGTGCGTGCCAAGAAAACCCTGGCGCAGAAGCAGGTGGCCTTCGAAGTGCCGCGCAAGGCCGAGTGGGAGCAACGGCTGGACGCGGTCCTGCAGGTGATCTACCTGGTATTCAACGAAGGCTATTCGGCGACCTCGGGCGAAGACTGGCTGCGCCCGGCCTTGTGCGAGGAGGCGCTGCGGCTGGGCCGGGTCTTGGCCGGGCTGCTGCCGCACAGCAGTGAAGTCCACGGCCTGCTGGCGTTGATGGAGCTGCAGGCATCGCGCAACAAGGCGCGGGTGGATGCAGAGGGCCGTCCCGTGCTGCTGTTGCAGCAGGATCGCGCGCGCTGGGATCAGCTGCAGATCCAGCGCGGGCTGGGCGCGCTCGATCGCGCGGTCGAGCTGGGCGGTGCGCGGCAGCCGTATGCACTGCAGGCGGCAATTGCCGCCTGCCATGCGCGGGCACGGCAGCCACAACAGACCGACTGGCAACGGATTGTCGCCCTGTATTCGCAACTGGCGCAGGTAACACCATCGCCCATCGTCGAACTCAACCGTGCGGTGGCCGTGGCCCAGGCCGAGGGTGCCGCCGCCGCGTTGCCGCTGGTGCAGGCACTGATCGGGGATGACGCGCTCAAGGACTATCCGCACCTGCCGGCGGTGCACGGTGATCTGCTGCAACAGCTGGGCCGGTTGCAGGAGGCGCGTGCGGCGTTCGAAAGCGCCGCCGCGCTGACCCGCAACCAGCAGGAAAGGCAACTGATGCTGGCGCGGGCGCAGGCCTGTGGCTAGCGCATCACCGCACGCGCCTGGGCATGGGCGGTGCCGCTTCAGCGATTGACGATCTGCATCATGCCGTCGCCATAGCGCTGACCGGCAACAACGTCGGCGGGGAAGATTGCCGCGATCGCGTCCAGCTCGCTTTCGCTCAGCACCACATCCAGCGCGGCCAGGTTTTCATCGAGATAGCGCTGACGCTTGGTGCCGGGAATCGGCACGATATGCTCGCCCTGCGCCAGCACCCAGGCCAAGGCCAACTGGCTCGGGGTGACGCCCTTGTCGGTGGCCAGTTGCCTGACCTGTTCAACCAGTTGCAGGTTGCGCTGGAAATTGTCGCCGATGAAGCGCGGCGAGCTGCGTCGATAATCATCGGCATCGAAATCCTCCGGCGAGGTAATCGCACCGGTCAGGAAACCACGCCCCAGCGGCGAGTACGGCACGAAACCGATGTCCAGCTCGCGGCAGGTCTGCAGCACGCCGTTGTCTTCCGGATCGCGTGACCACAGCGAGTACTCCGACTGCAGCGCGGTGATCGGATGCACCGCATGGGCGCGGCGCAGGGTCGCCGGGGCCGCCTCTGACATGCCCAGGTAACGCACCTTGCCCTGCTCGACCAGCCGCGCCATCGCGCCGATGGTGTCTTCAATCGGCACCTGGTCATCGACCCGGTGCTGGTAATACAGGTCGATGTGATCCACCTGCAGGCGCTTCAGGCTGTCATCGCAGGCCTGCCGGACATAGTCCGGGTGGCCGGAGATGGAACGCGCCGACGGGTCGCTGGGATCCAGGCGGATGCCGAACTTGGTGGCCAGGAACACCTGATCGCGGCGGCCCTGGATGGCCTTGCCGACCAGCACTTCGTTGGTATGCGGGCCGTACATATCGGCGGTGTCGAGCAGGCTGACGCCGCGCTCAAGTGCGTGGTGGATGACCGCGATCGAGTCGGCGTCGCTTTCGCGACCACCATAGAACGCGCTCATGCCCATGCAGCCCAGGCCCAGGGCCGAGACGGTGGGACCGTTGTTGCCGAGCTTGCGAGTCTTCATGCGTGTCTCCGGGTGAGGGGAGCGGCCACTGTACGGTTGCGATTCATCCGGAAAAACCCGGATGATTGGCATGGACTTGTTAGCAGGACTTCAAAATGACCACGCCACCCTATGCCGCGGTCTGGGCGTTCACCCGGGTCGCCCGGCATGCCAGCTTCACCCGAGCGGCGATGGAACTGGAGGTCTCGCCGTCGGCGCTGTCGCAGACCATTCGCGGCCTGGAGCAGCGAATGGGCGTGCGCCTGCTGCAACGGACCACCCGCCGGGTTGGCTTGACCGAGCATGGCCAGCGCTTCCTGCAGCAGGTGGTCGACGGCCTGGGCCAGATCGACGCGGCATTCGCCGATCTCGAGAGCACGTCCGAACAGCCGGTCGGCCATCTGCGCATCAATCTGGCCCGGACCGCGGCCCGCGATCTGGTGCTGCCGTTGCTGCCGGGTTTCATGGCGCTGTATCCGCAGCTGCAGGTCGAGCTGTACACCGACGACAGCATGGCTGACCTGGTCGCCGGTGGTTTCGATGCCGGCATCCGGCTCGGTGAGGCGTTGGCGCAGGGGATGGTCGCGGTGCCGATCAGCCCGCCGCAGGAGATGGTGGTGGTGGCGACCCCGGCGTACCTGCAACGGCACGGCACGCCGGTGACACCGGCGGATCTGGCCGACCACGATTGCGTGCGCTTCCGCCTGCCGGGCAGCGGTCGCCTGATGGCGTGGGAATTCAGTCGCGACGGCCGCGACTTCGTGGTCGAAGTCAGTGGCCGCCTGATCGTCAACGACAGCTCGTTGTTGCGGATGGCGGCCCTGACCGGGCAGACGCTGGTGCAGGCGATGGTGACCGTGGTCGCCGATGACCTCGGCGCCGGCCGCCTGCAACGGGTCCTGCAGGCCTACACACCGCCATTTCCCGGCTATTACCTGTACTACTCCAGCGCTCGGCAGATGCCGCGCAAGCTGCGGGTGTTCATCGACTACCTGCGGCAATCGATGGACATGCAGACCGCCTGATCAGGCCTGATCGCGGAAGTAGGCTTCAACCTTGCCCTTGACCTTGAGCGTCATCGGGTTGCCACGACGGTCCTTGGACTTGCCGACCGGCACCCGTACCCAGCCTTCGCTGACGCAGTATTCTTCGACGTTGTCGCGCTCGACGCCGTTGAAACGGATGCCGACGCCGCGTTCGAAGGTGGCTTCGTCGTAAAACGGGCTGCGCGGGTCAGCGGCAAGGCGGTCGGGAGGGGTATCGCTCATGGCAAGGCTCGGGATGGATGCGGGCTACCGCGGGGGCGCCAAGGATAAACCGGGCCGCGTCCAGGCCAAAATCATGCCGGCCGCCGCGTCCGGCCATGCCCGCTTACAGCCTACAATGGGCTGCCCTGCGAGGAGACGACCATGATCCTGCCCGACGATGACTTCGAAGAAGTCGAAGATCCCGGTTACGACGACGATGACGACGATATCGATACCGATGATGTCGAGGCGCTGGTCTGGAACCTGCTGCTGCTGATCAACCCCGGCGATGAAGAAACCGCGTTGCGCCAGTTCGCGATCTACCGCGACGCCATCGCCCAGGGCGATGCCGACGAGGAAGAACCGCAGTGGGCGCTGAAGGATGCCATCGACTGGACCTCCGGGTTCTACGTGGACTGGAAGGACACCGAGACCTTCGTCGACGTGATCAACGAGCTGATCAAGCGCTGGAACCTGGACATCGATTGGGGCGGCGACATCAGTGACGAGGAGTTCCTTGATCGCACCGATGTACCAGCACTGATGGCGGTGGCCTACGATCGCCTGCGCGAACATGGCTACAGCCTGTGGACCTGGGATACCGGCAGCGATTCGCACGCCGGCTGGATAGCGCTCAGCCGCGATGACGAAGGCATGCAGCAGCTGTGCCAGGTGCTGGGGATCGAAATACGCCCGGGTAGCGACGCGTTCTAACCTGCCCACGTAGAGCGGAGCTTGCTCCGCTGCTGACCACGCAACATTCGCAGGCAAGCTGCAGCGGTGCCGACAGCGCTATCGAGGGCAGCTGGAATCGGCTGCGCCGGTGGCTGCTGGCTGTCCCTGGCGGCCCTGTTCGCGGGCGCGGCGGATCACCGCGCGGACCTGTTCGCGATCACGATGGCGGGAAATCGCGACCGCGCCCAGGGCGATGGCATTCTCGCGCAGCGCCGCGGTGAGATCGTAGTGCGCGCCGCTGGTCTTGTTCTGGAACGCACGTCGCGGCAGCCCCAGTTGCGCGGCCATCGCATGCAGCTCGTCCAGGCTGTCGGCCATCATGTGCGCCCAGCGCTGGCCGCGCCACAGCACTACTGCATCGTCAACGTAGACGCTCATGTCGCAGCGCTCATCGAATGCCTGCGCCGCTGGCGTTTCACCTGCGCACCATCCGGTCCATTAGGTGTTCGAGAATCCGGCCCAGGTCGCCATCGCAGCGCCCCATGTGCACCGGCGAGGCCTGGATCACCGCGCTGCGCTTGGCGGTCAACCAATGGAAGCGGGCGCGCGATGGCAGCAGGCCGATCGGCGCGGCGCGTGGTCCACCGGCACAGATCAGCGGATAGGCCGCCAGGTGCCGGCTGATGGTTTCGACATCGGCATCCGGCGCCAGCGCCAGCAAGCGACGGGCATCCAGCTCGATGCGAGCCTGCAGCCAGTCCAGGCGCTGGCACGACAGGATCACCCCAACATTGATGAACTCCTCGCGCTCGACCCGCGGCACCACCCGAATCACGGCGTAGTCGTAGCTTTCATGCCCGTGCATGGATCGCCTCCTGCAGCCATGCCTGCCGCTGCGCCAGCCGCGCGCACAGATAGTCGACGTAGGCGGCGCGTTGGCCAGTGGCATCGGCGAAGGCGTCCGGCCCCTGCAGCCAGTCATCCGGCAGCTGGCCGACGATGGCTTCAAGCACCTGGCGATCAAGTCGCCCGGCCAGTTCGGCATCGACCTGCTCGATGGCATCGGCCCACGGCAGCAACACGTGATCCTTGATCAACGGGAATGGCTTGCCGGCACTGGTGCTGCTGCCATCCCAGCCATGGTGGAAATACAGCGAGGCACCGTGATCGATCAGCTGCAGGCGACGATGCCAGATCATCAGGTTGGGATTGCGTGCGCTGCGATCGACATTGCTGGTGAACGTATCGAACCAGACGATGCGCGAGGCCAGATCGGCGTCCGGGTGCTCGGCCACCGGATCGAAATTGATCGCACCGGGCAGGTAATCCAGCGCCAGGTTGAGGCCTTCGCTGGCGCGGATCAGGTGCTGGATTTCGGGGTCGCCTTCGGTTCGCGCCAGTTCGCCATCCAGAGCGGCGAACACCAGTTCCGGCATCGGCAAGCCCAGTGCCTGGGCGATGCCACCGGAGATCAACTCGGCGACCAGCGCCTTCGGACCCTGGCCGGCGCCACGGAACTTGAGCACGTACATGCCATCGTCATCGGCCTCGATGACAGCCGGCAGCGAGCCGCCCTCGCGCAGCGGGGTGACATAGCGGGTGGCGGTGACCGAGCGCAGTTTCATCGCGATAGCATACGGAGCTGGCGCACAAACGGCGACCGCCAGGTCAGAGCCTGGCGGTCGCGGTGCTTGCGGCGGTGGCCAACGTCAGTCGGCGAGCTGGGCCTCGGCGCCGTCGCGCTGTAGCGGATTGGGCAGCGGCTTGCCGTTTTCGGTGAACGACAGCGACACCGAATTCAGGCAGTGGCGCTCATGGGTCGGCGGCGGGCCATCCGGGAACACATGACCCAGATGGCTCTCGCAGCGTGCGCAGACGATTTCGGTGCGCACCATGCCGTAGCTCTCGTCACGGATTTCGCGCACATGGCTGCTGTCGTAAGGCGCGAAGAAGCTGGGCCAGCCGGTGCCCGAGTCGAACTTGGCGCTGGAACGGAACAATGGCAACCCGCACAGACGGCAGCAGTACACGCCCTCCAGCTTGTTGTCGAGGAACACCCCGCAGAACGGTGCCTCGGTACCGTGTTGCAACAACACCCGGCGCTCTTCGTCGCTCAGGCCGGCAACCAGTGCCTCGCGCTGGGCGGCGGTGGGGGGGCTGAGATCAAACTGGCTCATGCGACGCTCCTTGGACGGGGTGAAATACTCCCCTTATATGGTGATGCAGGGCCGGCCACGCAAGGCCGCCCAGCGGCCTGTCCGGTTTATCATCCAAATGACATTTGCGCCTTCAAGGAGAAGTGCATGAGCGAATATGCCCGCGGTACTTTCGAGGTCTCAATGCAGCCGGTGGCCGGCGATGAAGGCGCCGATGCCACGCTCGGCCGCATGCTGCTGAGCAAGACCTTCAGCGGCGATCTGCAGGCCAGCGGCGATGGCCAGATGCTGACCGCGATGGGCGAGGTTGCCGGCTCCGCCGCTTACGTGGCCATCGAGCGCGTCAGCGGCCAGCTGCATGGTCGCCAGGGCAGCTTCGCGCTGGTCCACAGAGGGGTGATGTCGGGCGACCAGCGCCAGCTGCAGGTCGAGATCGTGCCTGATTCGGGCAGGGGGGAACTGGCCGGTATCCGCGGCCAGCTGGATATCCGCATCGAAGCCGGCCAGCACTTCTACGAACTGGCCTACACGCTGTAAACGCCCTCAGCGCTTGGGTTCACCAAACTCGCGCCGCAGCCAGTCGTCGATCATGCGCTTTTCATAGCGCAGCGTATCGGTGTCCATCGAGTTGCTGCCCATCAGGAATGCCGAATCGACCAGCTTGCGTTGGCCTTCCGAGATGACCTGGCCATTGCCGTCGCTGAGCTTGAAATCCAGGCTGATGCGCGGCGGGTAGATATCCTTGATCACCCGCACCGTGTCCAGGTTGGGGCTGGCGCCGGTTGGCAGGTAGCTGCCGGCGCGGGTGATGTCGGTGATGGTGATGTCCAGCTGCTGGCCAGGCTGCAGGTACCTGGTCGCTTTGTCCTGCATGTACTGGGCCAGATCCTTGACCCAGGTGCCGCGCTCGGATTCGCGCCGGTTGCCGCTGTAGCGCATCTCGCCAAACTCGGACGGATCGTTCCATTGCACGCTGACCGGCTGGGTCTGCGGCAATGCCCGTGGCAGCGAGGGATCGGTGACCTTGACTACTTTGGCAATGGCACCGACCGATGCCAGGCAGCCGAGCAGGACAAGTGAAACAAGCAACAGACGTTTCATGTGATACTCCATATGGGAGATGATTAACATTCTGCGCCGCCGATCCAGCGCAGGCAATGGTTAACCGGGTGACATGGGCAATCGGATTGTCCGACGGTTCATGCCAATCCCGGCAGCTGCCACCGGCAGTATCGCAAACGCAGTCGCCGCAGTTGTTTCGAGTCCGCGTCGCTACACGGAGACAACCATGATCACGCGTCATGATGTTGCATGCGATTGTGCGGAAATCCCGCTTGTTTTTGCTTATCTGGATCATCCACACCACAATGGGTGTTGTTGTCCGTTTAATGTTAGTGGTGTTTTTTTGTCCAGGTATTGGTGGTTGGCAGGTGCTTTTTCCCTGCTGTGCGCGACGGCTCCAACCGCGCAGGCGGAGCAGGATTACGATTTTGATGTAGGCGGGGCAGTGCGTTTCAACTACAGCTGGCTCGACTATGGCCCGACCGCCGGCGACGGCGATTTCGATCTGGAACTGGTGCGCTTCAATTCCAGCGGCCATGTCGGCCGAGCGTTCTATTCGCTGGAATATCGCTGGTACCAGGATTTCGACGCCGTCCATCACGCCTATGCGGGGGTCAAGCTGGGCGAGGATTCGGATATCCGAGCCGGCGTGGTCCAGGTGCCGTTCGGCCTGCTGCCGTATGCGTCGCAGAGTTTCTGGTTCGGCTCCGGTTACTACCTGGGCATCGAGGATGACTACGACGCCGGCATCGTCTGGCAGCGTAAATCAGGGCCGCACCAGCTGCACGCGGCCTACTTTGCCGGCGACGAGTACGGCACCGGAAAACGTTATGACCGCTATTCGTTTGACGTGGCGCAGACCGAACAACTGCCGTATCGCGAGCGGCGCCGGGTCAACCTGCGCTACGAACATGCCAGCGACGGCGGTGGCCTGACCTGGGGTGCGTCGGCCTACGCCGGCCATGTGCAGAACCGCGACAGCGGACGCGACTACGGCCAGTACGGGGCGGCATTGCACGGCCAATGGAAGCAGGGGCCGGCCACGGTGCAACTGCAGTGGGCGCGTTACCGCTACGACGTGCCGGGCTCGCGCATCGCGATGTCGGCATTCCTGTTTCCGTTCGAGATCGCCGCCGAAGCCGACGTGCCGACATTCAATGTCGCCTATGCGGTGCCGCGCAGCGGTTGGTTCGACGGCATGACCTGCTACAACAACTTCAGCATGACCCGGCCTGTCGATCGCACGCCGGATCTGGGCGATTCCTACCAGAACGTCACCGGCTGCAGCTTTGCCAAGGGCCCCATGTTCACCTATGTCGACTGGATTGCCGGGCGTAACATGTGGTTCGTGGGTGGTTCGGGCATCGGCATCGAGGAGCCAGCGTCGGATCGCTGGCGTTCGCGGCTCAATGTCAACGTCGGGTTCTATTTCTGACAGCAGGTTTTCCTGCAGCATCCCATCATCATTTTCTTGTCATCCGATGGCGCCCCTGGCGCCGTCCTCATCAAAGGAACGATCCAATGAATGAGGCAACCTCTCCCGGACCCAAGCGCTGGTACCGGATCAACGCACCGGTCTTCATCACCTCGGCGGTGCTGGTGCTGTTCTTCGTGGTGCTGGCGGTGGTCGCGCCGCAGCAGTCCGAGCAGTTGTTCGGCAACGTGCAGGCCTGGGTCATCGATACCGCTGGCTGGTTCTACGTGCTGGCGGTCGCCGGCTTCCTGGTCTTCGTGGTGGCGCTGGCGTTTTCCAGCATGGGCCAGCTGAAGCTGGGCCCGGACCACAGCCAGCCCGATTACAGCTACACGTCCTGGTTCGCGATGCTGTTCTCCGCCGGCATGGGCATCGGCCTGATGTTCTTCGGCGTGGCCGAGCCGCTCATGCACTACGCCACGCCGCCGGTTGGCGACCCCGGTACGGTCGAGGCCGCCCGCCAGGCGATGCGGGTGACCTTTTTCCACTGGGGCATGCATGCATGGGCGATCTACGCGGTGGTGGCGCTGTCGCTGGCCTACTTCTCGCATCGCCACGGCCTGCCGTTGACCATCCGTTCCTCGTTGTACCCGTTGATCGGCGATCGCATCTACGGTCCGATCGGCCACGCGGTGGATATCTTCGCCGTGCTCGGCACCGTGTTCGGCGTCGCCACCTCGCTCGGCCTGGGCGTGATCCAGGTCAACTCCGGCCTGCATTACCTGTTCGAGGGCATTCCAGCCAACAACGTGACGCTGCAGATGGTGCTCATAGCCGGCATCACCGCGCTGGCGACACTGTCGGTCGGACTGGGCCTGGACACCGGCATCAAGCGGGTCTCCGAGCTCAACATGATCCTGGCGGTGTCGCTGCTGGCGTTCGTGCTGGTGGCCGGGCCAACGGTGTACCTGCTGCAGACCCTGGTGCAGAACACCGGCATGTACTTCTCCAACCTGTTCGAGATGACCTTCAACCTGTATGCCTACAAGCCGACCGGCTGGCTGGGTGGCTGGACGCTGTTCTACTGGGGCTGGTGGATTGCCTGGTCGCCGTTCGTCGGCATGTTCATCGCGCGGGTGTCGCGCGGCCGCACCATCCGCGAGTTCGTGGTCGGCGTGTTGCTGGTGCCACTGGGCTTCACCTTCATGTGGATGACCTTCTTCGGCAACACCGCGCTGCACATGGTGATGGTCGATGGCATCCACAGCCTGGCCGATGCGGTGGCGCAGGACAGTTCGGTGGCGTTGTTCGACTTCTTCCATCACCTGCCGTTCGCCGGCATCACTTCGATGATTGCCACCTTGCTGGTGGTGACCTTCTTCGTCACCTCCGCCGATTCCGGCGCGCTGGTGGTGGACATGCTGACCTCCGGTGGCGAAGAGGAATCACCGCTGTGGCAGCGGATCTTCTGGGCCAGCCTGGAAGGCGGGATCGCCGCGGCGCTGTTGTGGGCCGGCGGACTGAAAGCACTGCAGGCCGGCACCATCGCCAGCGCACTGCCGTTCTCGATCATCATGGTGCTGATGTGCTGGGGCATGTTGCGGGCCATGCGCATCGAAGTGCTGAAACGCGCCACCTCGCGTAGTGCGCGGGTCATGCCGATTGGTGGCCCCAACAGCAGCCACTGGAAGGCTCGCCTGGAAACCGTCATCGCCCATCCCCGTCGCGCCGAAGTGATGGCCTACCTGCAGGAGCAGGTCAAGCCGGCGCTTGCCGAAGTGGCGGCCGAGCTCAACCGGCAAGGCATGCCGTCGCGTGTGGAGAGCGGCGAAGACGGCCGGGTCTGGGTCGACGTGGGCCAGGGCGAGGAAGCGGACTTCTTCTATTCGGTGCACCCGCGCGCCTACGAGCCGCCATCATTCGTGCTGCAACAGCGGCGCAAGGGCAAGGCCGACGATCAGTACTATCGCGCCGAAGTACACCTGAAGGAAGGCGGGCAGGGCTACGACGTGATGGGCTGGAGCAGGCAGGATCTGATCAACGATGTCCTCGATCAGTACCAGCGCCATCTGCACTTCCTGCACGTGTTGCGCTGACCCGATTGGCGGCAAGGGTGGTTTGGCTGTGGCCGCCACCCTTGCGATTCCGCGTCGCGCCCGCATTGATAGGGTTTGCCGCCCGCGGGCGGCGTCAACGCAGAGGTCCGCATGTCGCAGCCAGTCAAGATAGATTTCGTCTCCGATGTCGCCTGCCCCTGGTGCGCGGTCGGGCTGAAGTCGCTGGAACAGGCGATGGCCAACATCGGCGGCGAGTTGCAGGTGGAGTTGCGCTTCCATCCGTTCGAGCTCAACCCGGACATGCCCGCCGAGGGCGAGGACGCGATCGAGCACCTGACCCGCAAGTACGGCATCACCGCCGAGCAGGCCGCCGACAACGGCCAGGCCATCCGCGAGCGCGGGCAGGCATTGGGGTTCACCTTCAACATGGACAAGCGCCGTCGCATCCATAACACCTTCGATGCGCACCGCTTGCTGGCCTGGGCCGAACAGCAGGGACTGTCGCAGCAGCGTGACCTCAAACTGGCGCTGCTGCAGGCCTACTTCACTGACGGCCGCGACGTGTCATCGGAAGAGGTACTGGTCGATTGCGCCAACGCGGTGGGCCTGGATGGCGAAGGCGCCCGCAAGATCCTGCAGTCGGACGACTACGCCGAGCAGGTGCGTGCGGAAGAACTGTTCTATCAACAGCACGGTATTACCGCGGTGCCCTCGGTGATCTTCAATGAGCGCCACCTGATCCAGGGCGGGCAGCCGGTAGCGTTGTTCGAACAGGCGCTGCGGCAGTTGTCCGGGATTGCCGCGCCAGCCTCGCCCTGAGGCGCTGGCGGGTCGCCGCGGCCTCAACCGTGGCGGCTCAGCTCCACCGACTCACGGCCGGTGTCCATGATGACTGCGGTGGGGATGCCATGATGCTCGTGCAGGGTCACAGCCAGCAGCTTGGCCTTGTCGCGTGCTTCGCCGAACTGGGCGAACCACGAACTTCCATAGATCCCTTCGTACAACTGCCAGCCTTGATCGTTGGCGGTGATGGTGAATAACAGCCGTTGCATGTCCTTGCCCCTTGTGATGCGGCCCGTCCGGGCACCAGGCAAGGATGCCGTCCCGGACCAGGATTCACATTCAGTCGGTGCCGCTCTGTGCTGTAGGAAAATTCCTAAATCGACTCGCCGGTCGCCTCGCCGGGTGCGGCGAGAGGGGGACTGGCGAGCCCGATCGGGCGCTCATCGCAGGGATTGATGGCTGACCACACGTTGCCGCTGACCTCAATCCAGCAGCGGCTGCAGTGCCGGCCAGACGTGATCGCGCAGCTGCGGCTGGGCGGCGGCGACCGGATGCAGATTGTCGGCCTGGAATGCCGCACGGTCGCTGGCGATTGGCTCGAGCAGGAATGGCACCAGCGCGGTCTGGTACTGGCCTGCCAGATCCCGGTAGTTGGCCTCGAAGCCACGGGTATAGTCGGGGCCATAGTTGGGCGGGATGCGCATGCCGATCAGCAGCACCTTGGCCTTTGCTGCCTGCGCCGCCTTCACCATCCGTTCCAGGTTGTCGCGGGTCTGCTTCAGCGACAATCCGCGCAGACCGTCGTTGGCGCCCAGTTCGATGACCACGACCGCCGGTTGGTGGCGTTGCAGCTCGCCAGCCAGCCGTGAGGCGCCACCAGCGGTGGTTTCGCCGCTGATGCTGGCATTGACCAGTTTCCAGCCCGGCTGTTGCTGCTGGATGCGATCGGCGGTCAGCGCGACCCAGCCTTGCTTGACCGACAGGCCATAGGCGGCCGACAGCGAGTCGCCCATCACCAGTACCGTGTGCGTGTTGCCCGCCTCTGCGGCCGGCTGTTGCGCGCTTGCCAGCGATGGCAGCCACAGCGCGACCAGCAGCATCAGCGGCAGCGCCCACCAACCCATGGCACATTGAAGCGGTCGGCGTTTGCCCGCATAACCTGATTTCATAGCTGTCTCCGAACCCTCAGACCAAGGACCATCATGGCCGATTCTTCCCCCCTGCGCGCTGAAGCCGGCGTTGCCACCCCGCCCGCTGCGCCGGCGCTTTCGGTCACCGGCCTGGGCAAGCAGGTAGCGCTGCCGGATGGCAAGTTGACCCTGCTGCAGGACGTGAGCTTCGAGATTGCCGCCGGCGCGACGGTGGCCATTGTCGGTGCGTCCGGATCCGGCAAGAGCACGCTGCTGTCGTTGTTGGCCGGGCTGGATCTGCCCAGCGGTGGCGAGGTGCTGCTGGATGGCCACGCGTTGTCGGCATTGGACGAAGATGGTCGCGCCCGCCTGCGTGGGGAGAAAGTCGGTTTCGTGTTCCAGAGTTTCCAGTTGCTGCCCTCGCTGACCGCGTTGGAAAACGTCATGCTGCCGCTGGAATTGCGCGGCGATGCCGAGGTCGAAAGCGCGGCCCGCCGGATCCTCGATGATGTCGGCCTGTCGCAGCGACTGGGCCACTATCCACGCCAGCTCTCCGGCGGTGAACAGCAGCGGGTGGCGCTGGCGCGTGCATTCGTCACCCGCCCGGCGCTGCTGTTCGCCGATGAGCCAACCGGAAACCTGGACACCGCTACCGGCCAGGGCATCATCGAGTTGTTGTTCGCGCTCAACGCCCAGGCCGGCACCACCTTGGTGCTGGTGACCCATGATGATCACCTGGCCGCGCGCTGCGGCCAGACCCTGCGCCTGGATAGTGGCCGGCTGGTGCCGGCATGAAGGCGCTAATGCTGGCCTGGCGCCAGCTGCGTCGTGACCTGGCCGCAGGCGATGTACGCATCCTGTTCGCCGCGCTGGTGTTGGCGGTAGTGGCGGTGACCGCGGTGGGTTTCGTCACCGACCGCGCGGAGCGCGCGCTGACCATCGAGGCCAATCGCCTGCTCGGTGGCGACGTGGTCATCCGAGGCGACGCGCCGATTGCCGATGATCTGCGCCGGGCCGCGCAGGCGGCTGGCCTGCAACGCACCGAAACCGTCGAGTTCCCCAGCATGATCCGCGCCAGTGGCGACCTCAAGCTCGGCGATGTGCGTGCGCTGGATCAGGGCTTCCCGCTGCGTGGCCGCTTTCGCATCATCGACGCCGGCCAGTCCGGCGATCACGATGCCGACGCCATTCCCGCACCCGGCCAAGCGTGGCTGAGCCAGGCCGGGGCCGACACTCTCGGCGCCAAGTTGGGTGATGTGATCGGACTCGGCAATCAGGAATTCCGCTTGACCGCACTGGTGGTACAGGAGCCGGATGCGGCACTGGACTACCTCAATGTCGCGCCCAAGCTGTTCATCAATCTGGCCGATCTGCCCGGCACCGGTCTGGTCCAGGAAGGCAGTCGGCTGCGATACCGGCTGGTGGTAGCTGGCGATGCAGCCGCGGTGCAGTCATTCGTGACCACCAGCAAGCCGCTGCTGGCACGCGGACAACGGCTGGAAACCATCCAGGATGCACGACCGGAAATCCGCTCGGCACTGGACCGCGCCGGTCGCTTCCTCGGCCTGGCAGCGCTGGTATCGGTGATTCTGGCCGGGGTTGCGGTGGCGATGGCCGCGCGCCGCCATAGCGAGCGGCATCTGTCGGCCAGCGCGGTGATGCGTTGCCTGGGCGCCAGCCAGCGCACGCTGGTGATCATCCATGTCGGCGAATTGATATTGCTGGGTTTGATGGCCTGCAGTGTTGGCGTGCTGCTCGCCTTCGGCCTGCAATGGGGTGTCGGCCGGTGGCTGGCGCAATCGATGCAACTGGATATTCCACCGGCCAGCCTGTGGCCCGCGCTGCAGGGTTATGGCGTCGGCATGGTGGTGTTGCTGGCATTTGCCGCACCGCCGGTGCTGGCCCTGCGCCGGGTGCCGGCACTACGGGTGCTGCGCCGGGATCTGGATCCGACCGAGCCTTCGGCATGGCTGGTCGCGTTGGCCGGATTGATGGGCCTGGCCGCGCTGCTGTGGTGGAAGGCGGGATCGCCGGTGCTGGCGACCGCGATGCTGCTGGGCATTGCCGCCACCTTGCTGGTGCTGGCGTTACTGGCGTGGCTGCTGATTTACAGCGTGCGGCGCCTGCGTAGCCAACTGCGTGGCAGCCTGCGTTACGGTCTGGCCAATGTCAGCCGCCGTGCCGCGACCAGCATCGCCCAGATCTCGGCGCTTGGCCTGGGCCTGATGGCGCTGTTGCTGTTGACCTTCGTCCGCACCGATTTGCTGGACCGCTGGCAATTGGCGCTGGCTGCCGAGGCGCCGAATCGTTTCATCATCAACGTGCAGCCGGAGCAGATGCAGCCGGTTGCCAGATTGATCCAGCAACAAGGCCTGGCCGCACCGACGTTGTACCCGATGGTCCGTGGCCGCCTGCAACAGCACAACGGCAAACTGGTCAGCGGCCAGGATTATGCTGAGGCCGACGATCAGCGTGCTCAGCGGCGTGCCGATCGCGAATTCAATCTGTCCACCGCCAGCGAGCTGCGCGAGGACAACGTGGTCACCGCTGGTCAATTCTGGGGCAGCCGTCCACTGGCAGGGACCGAGTTCTCGGTTGAACAAGGCTTTGCCGAATCACTGGGCTGGAAGATTGGCGACACCGTGGCCTTCGATGTGGCCGGGCAAACCCTGAGCGGTCGCATAAGCAGCCTGCGCAAGGTCGATTGGGAAAGTTTCCGGCCCAACTTCTTCGTGCTGGCGTCGCCCGGCGCGTTGCAGGATCTGCCTGCCAGCTACATCACCGCGGTCAGCGTGCCGGCCAGCAACCGCGGCTTCACCCGCGCGCTGGTGGAAGCGTTCCCGAATGTTTCGGTGATCGATGTCGACGCCGTGCTCAAGCAGGTGCGCAGCACCGCCGATCAGGTGTCGACGGTGGTGCAGGTGGTGTTCTGGTTTTCGCTGGCAGCGGGAATCCTGGTGCTGCTGGCAGCGGTCAGTGCCAGCCAGGACGAACGCCTGCTGGAAGGCGCGGTGATGCGGGTACTCGGTGGCAGCCGCCGGCAACTACGCCTGGCACAGGCCTCGGAGTTCGCCACCATCGGCCTGATTGCCGGCGTAGTGGCTGCCATTGCCGCCTCGACGCTGGCCGCGGTCATCGCCAGCCAGGTGTTCGATCTGCCGTGGCGACTGAACTGGCAGATGGCGATCACCGGCGCCTTGCTCGGCATGCTGGCCGCGCTGCTGGCCGGCCTGTTTGCCACCCGCAAAGTGCTGGACGCCCCGCCCGCGGTCACCCTGCGCGAGCTGCAGGGCTGACGCAGTTCCTTCAAGCATTACCGAATGGACGACATCGTTTGGCTGCGATTGCGGACAAGGTTCCAGCAGGAAGTCACAGATATTGCCGGATTGGTTTCGCTGTCGAGCGTTTGCTAGGCTCGAACACGGAACACGGAACACGGAATTGGCGCCAGGCCACGCCGATGTCTGCCTGACCGGCAATAGCGGCCGGGCTGGCAGATGGGCACTCGACAGACTAGACAGGAAAGCCCTTGGACGGTCGCACAAGGAAATGCATGAACATGAAATGGAATCTTTTCGCCATCGCCGCCAGCCTGGGTCTGGCGGCCTGCACCCAATCACCCACCCACGCCGCCGCACCAGCCGAGCAGGAGCCCGTCATGAGCCCACAACAGGCCGCCATCAAGGCACAGATGAACTACCAGCCGGTGGAATGGCCGCTGCGGTTCGAGCGGCATAACTTTGGCGTGCGTTGCTATGACACCTTGAGCTGCAGTGTCTGGTATGGCGGCATGGAGCGCGGCAATCACGATGCTGCACCGCCTTCCTCCAAGTATGGCGCGGGCTATCTGGACAATTGGAATGGTAGTCAGATATTCGACAATTTTCCGCCGCCTGCGGAAGTCAAATGGCAGACCAAAGACGGCCAATGGCACCAGGCCGAGATTGATATCGGCGAGATCTTCCGTGACCAGATGGTCCGGCACAATGTACCGCGAGAGGAAGTTGCGGACCAACCGGAGGGGAAAATCGGCTCAGTAGCCAACATTCTTCTTGAAGTAAATGACCACACTATCCGTGTGTATATGCGACAACGAATTCCGTTGAAGAAACAGGTTCCAATAGCCGGTCAGTTGCGCCACGATCGTCGCTATGACCTGATTCTGGTCAAGACGTACACCTACTGAGCAAGGAGGCGAATCATGGGAGACGTGTTTTCAGGCGGCAGCCATCGCCAAGCGGGAACCGACGATCTGGAGCTGTACGAACAACTGCGCCGGCAGCAGCGTCATCTTCTTGTGCCGTTACTGCAACGCCACGACCATCCGCACGAATACCTGTTCTTCGCCCTGTTCGATGGCACCGGCCAGGATGTCAACAATCCAAAGCAATTGCCAACCAATATCGGGCATCTATCCGTCCAGGCCGACCAGCTGGAGCTGGATCCCCGTAGTCGTGTCAGCAGTCATTACATAGCGGGCATTGGCACCCAGCGCAATCCGCTTGTCCGGCTGACCGACAAAGCCTTTGCCTATAGCTGGGACGAAAAAATCGAGGCGATGTACCGGCAACTGGCAGATCAAACGGCTGAGTGGCAGCGACTGGACAAAGAGGCCAAAGTCAGCGTTGTCGAAGTCGGCTACAGCCGAGGCGCGGTACTGGTGCCTGGCTTTGCCCGGCTGGTCGATGAATACGGCATCGCTGATCCGGATGGCTTGAGCTTCGGTCGCGACGCACTCGGCAATATCACCGTGGTCAGCCCGCATCCGCCGTTGCTGGAGCCGGGCCAGGTGGCGCAGGCATTTGGCTTGTTCGACCCGGTGGCGACCAATCTGCCGGCCAATTATGATGCGCGCCGGCCGTCGTCGGTGGTGTCCGGCTTGTCGCTGCTGGCAGACCACGAGCAGCGCATGTTCTTCGCGCACCAGACCATCATGGAGGCGCAACTTACCCCGGACCAGCGCTTCCTGGGCGCACCGCTCGCTGGCGGCCATTCCAATATCGGCGGCGGCAACGCACAGGCGGGCCTGGAGTCGCTGGCGTTCAACCGTATGAGCGACTACCTCAATGCATTGAGCGATCGACCATTGTTCCAGCCGCGGCCATTGCCGGCCGATCCTGGCCAGTACACGATTTACCAGGTCGAAGGCGCCACCGCTGTCTGGGGAGCGCGCCTGGACCGTGATGGCGAGCGCGACCTGCAGCAGGAGCTGGCCAACTGCAAGGTGGTCGACCTCTGCCGTGGAGGCGAACCGGTGGACCTGGCGTTGGCCCAGCAGTTTGAATGGCGGACGATGACGCCGACAGCCGGCCAGAAACCGCCCCCGATGCCCGATGCGGTGGCATCGGCGGTGGAAGAGATGGTGCCGGTTTCAGCCGCGCAACAGCAGGCCGATGCGCTGACCGACCGCTACCTGCGCGCGTTGATGGCCGGTGACGAAGCCGGCATGCGCGAGTCATCGATAGCGCTGTTCGACTCCGAGCCCGGCCAGCAATGGATGGCCGACAGCCGGCGGGAAATGGCAGGGCAGCAACAGCAATTAGCCAGTCGTGACGCGCCTTTGTTCGCGCAGGCGATGACGAAACTGCAACAGCTGGGGCCGCAGCCCACCGTCTATACCGATCTGGCCGACATGCAGCGGGTGGCCGGGGTGATTGCATTGGAAGCGACCCGGAAGGGCATGCCGGCGATCGACGATATCCAACTGCGTGACAACGGCCATCTGCAGATAAGCCGCAGCCACCCGCACCGGGACATGCTGACCCATCTGATCGAGGTGGACCCGATAGTTGCCGGCATGCGGCCACTGCAGGAAAGCTTCCAGCAGCGTGAGCAGGAAGTCCAGCAGCAGATTCAAGCGCAACAGCAGCTTGAGCTGGAACAACAACAGATCAGTACGGCTCGCGGCCTGTCGCGTTGAGCCAACAGTTATGAATCAACAGGAGAGAAGCAGGATGGAACCGCGCAATCAACCTGACCGGCTGCAACAGACCGCCATGGCTACCGCCGCATTTGAGAAGCTGCTGGCACGGTTGGAACAGCAAGTCGAGCAATCGCAGGCGGTGTGGCGCCGCCATGGCGAAGAAGAGCATGCCCGCCTGCAGCAAGCCATGCAGGTCATGTTCCAGCAGCAACAACAGCGCACCGAAGTGGCCTTGCGGCCGAAAGTGCTGTTGGCCTGGCAAGTGGTGGCCGGCACCGCGCTGCTGCTGATATTGCTGTTGGCCGGGGGGCTGCTACTGTTGAAGCAGACCTACGCCAGTTTGCATGCCGCACAGGCGCAGCTTGAAGCGACCCAGATTGAACTGCAAGAACGCCAGCCGCAATAGCAGCTCGGCTGATTTCCTGCGCTTGCCAATCCTGGCCGATGCCGGCGAGCGTTCCACTTCCACATGCTACACACCTCAGTGGACGCAATCAGGACGCGATGACACTGGCTTCATCCCGAAGTCGAACAACAATCGGACAACAAAAGGCGCAGAAAAAGAGCCGCCCGGAGGCGGCTCTGTTGGTGTGCGCCCAGCAACTGGATTACGGCTGGTCTTTCTTCTGCAGATAATCACGGGCCCAGCGTTCGGCAATCTTGCCGGCTGCATCACGACCACCGAGGCCGAAGGCCAGGGCGATGGCGATGGCGACGGCGCCGAGAATCAGGCCGAAGGCGAGGTTGACGATGTCATCGGCGATGCCCATCGCGCGCAGGCCCATCGCCAGCACCAGGCCAAGGATGGCGACGCGGGCGATGCGCGACAGGCCGATGCCCTTGTTCGGGTTGGCGCGCTGGATGGCGCTGGCGGTGACATCGGCCAGCCAGTAACCAACCACCAGGATCACCGCACCCAGCAGCAGGTCGGCACCGAAGGCGATGAAGGTTTCCAGTAGTTCGCGGGCACCGGTGAAGCCCAGCTGGTGTGCAGCTTCGACCGCGGCGAAGAGCATGACGAAGAACAGCGACAGGTGGCCGACGAACGCGGACAGGCCACGCGATGCAGCGCCGTCCGCGCTGGCCGCGTTACCGGTCAGGGTCTTGTTGGCATCCTGTTCGAATACATGGCCCAGGCCCAGTCGCGCCGGGACGCCGTCAAAGCCGAGGTTGGACAGCAGGCGGGTAACCAGGCCAGCGGCGAAGCGACCGACATACCAGGCCACAATAAGGATTGCCGCGGCCGCCAGCACGTGCGGGATCGCGTCCATGAAGATGCCCAGCATCTGCGTGGCCGGTGCCGAAATGGCATTGATGCCCAGCGCGTCCAGCGCGGCGATCAACGCCGGCACGATGACCAGCACGAATGCCAGGGTGCCACCGAGCTCGGAGAGCTTGCCGCCATCCTTGGAACCCGGCTCTCCCATGCCCGCCTTGGCACCGAGACTGTCAACGCCGGTGCTGGCCAGCAGTTGGGTGACCAGACCACGCACCACCTTGGCCACCAGCCAACCGGTGCCGCCAATCAGCAGCGCGGCAAAGACCTGCGGCAGCGCTTCCAGCAGCTGCTGGGTCATGGCCGTCAACGGCATCATGATGCCTTCGATATTCAACGCGGTGACCACCGCCGGCAGGAACAGCAACAGCACCAGCCAGTAGATGACATGGCCGAGGACCGAAGCGATCGGCTTGACGCCGGCGCTGTTGGACAGCTTCTCGTCCCACTGGGTCATCTGCATGATCCGGTTGATCGCCAGTCGCGCGGCCACCGCCACCAGCCAGGCGACCAGAGCGATGCCGGCCGCCAGCAGAATCCGCGGCAGGTACAGCATGACTTCGCCGACCAGATTGGAGAACGGCCCACTCAGCGCATCGAAACGGAGCACGCTGAAGACCCCTATCAAGGTCAGGATCAGAACGAACCAGTAGCCGATGAGCGACGCGATCTTCACCAGGGGCAGATGGCTTTCGGTCTGCCGGTGGATACGCTGTTCAATGCCGCTGGCGGTCATCGCCTTGCGGATCATGCCGCGGGTAAACAGTGCCAGCAGCAGACCGACGACGAATATGCCAACCGCACCCAGCACCATCGGCAGATACGTGCCGATGCTTTGCTGGAGTTGTTGGGAGAGCGAATATACATCCATAAAACAGCCTCCTGGACGACATCCAAGCGCGATCAATCAATCGCGCCGGACGAGGGTGATATTGCCTGCGGGGCAGGGAGTGATCATTTACGGCAACGGGGTCAATGCCCGCGCATATACAGCGGGCGAGCCGGCGCAGATGATTTTTTACCGTAGCACAGAATATGCGGGTGACCCTGCCGTCGATTATCAATGTTAATCAGATAACGTCAGAGGCAAGCGTGTGGTCCGTCGCTGGCGATACGCGGGAAAGCGCCTCCGGCCGCGGCTCGGAGGCTATCGGGACGCCTTCGCCGCCGCGGCGACCCGCCCAAGCGGGTAAGATCTACAATTGTGATTATTCTCCCGTGAGTCCCATGTCCGATCCCGCGCTAGACGCGTTGTTCCTGCCGTTCACCAGCGGCCAGTTGCCGTGGCCGCCAGCGCCGGTGTTGTTTCTGCGCGCGCGTGATGGCGCTGCACTGCGTCCATTCGCGTCCCGTGGAGTGGTCTGCGAGCAAAGCTTCAAGCCGTTTGCGCAGGCCCTGGAACAGGCAAGACTGGAGGTAGTGACCGATGCCGCCGAAGATGGCCGCCGCTATCCGCTGATCCTGTTGCTGCCGCCGCGCCAGCGCGAGGAGGCGCGTGCGTTGTTCGCGCGGGCACTGTCGCTGCTGGCGCCGGGCGGACGGATCGTGGCCAGCATGGCCAACAACGAGGGGGCCAAATCCGGTGAATCCGATCTCAGGCAACTGGCCGGCCTGGCCGGTGTACTGAGCAAATACCACTGCCGGGTGTTCTGGACCGCGCCGCTGGATGGCCCGGCCGATGCCGGGCTGCAGCGGCAATGGCAGGCACTGGATGCGCCACGGCCGATCCTGGGCGGGAGCTTTGTCAGTCGCCCCGGTGTGTTTGCATGGAACCGGATCGACCCGGCGTCGCAACTGCTGGCCGGGCATCTGCCGCCGGTGCTGGCCGGTGTCGGCGCGGATCTGGGTGCCGGTTATGGCTATCTGTCGGCGCAATTGCTGCAGCGCTATGCGGGCCGGATCAGTGCGCTTGATGTCTACGAAGCCGAGGCGCGGGCGCTGCAACTGGCGCAGGCCAATCTGCAGCCGCTGGCGGCCGGTACGACGCTGGAGTTCCTCTGGCACGACGTGACCGCCGGCCTGTCCCGGCGCTATGACTTCATCGTCAGCAATCCGCCGTTCCACACGCCGGCGCGCGAAGATCGCCCGGACATCGGCCGCCGTTTCATCGCCGTCGCCGCCGAGGCGCTGAAGCCGGGCGGCCATTTGTGGCTGGTCGCCAACCGCCATCTGCCGTACGAGCAGACCTTGAACGAAGGCTTTGGCCAGGTACGGGTGGTCGGCGAACGCGATGGCTTCAAGGTCATCGAAGCGATCAAGGCTGCGCCGTCGCGCGGTCGTGCCGCCCGCGCATGAAGATCGTCAAGCACATTGCCAATCTGGGTTATGGCAGTCGCAAGCAGGTGGCGCTGATGTTCCGCGAAGGGCGCGTCACCGACGCCGCTGGCGAGGTGCTGTACGCCGACGATCCGGTCGAGCACGACAACATCCGTGTCGATGGCCAGCCGCTGGACCCGGCGCCGGGCCTGATCATCATGCTGCACAAACCGGTTGGCTATACCTGTTCGACCAAGGATCCTGGCCGGATCATCTACGACCTGCTGCCGGCTCGCTTCCGCCTGCGCTCGCCCCTGCTGTCGCCGGTCGGGCGACTGGATCGCGACACCAGTGGCCTGCTGCTGATGACCGATGATGGCGGCCTGCTGCACCGGATCGTATCGCCGAAATCGAAACTGGCCAAAGTCTACGAAGCGCAGCTGGCGCAGCCGTTGCGTGGCGAGGAAGTGGATGTGTTTGCCAGCGGCGAGCTGATGCTGGAGTCGGAAACCACGCCGCTGGCGCCGGCGGCAATGCAAGTCATCTCGCCGTCGCAGGCCAGGCTGACCTTGACCGAAGGCCGCTATCACCAGGTTCGGCGGATGTTTGCCGCCGTCGGCAACCATGTCCAGGCGTTGCATCGTAGTGCGGTCGGTGGCCTCGGCCTGGGCGATCTGCCCGCTGGCCAGTGGCGGATACTGGACGCCGCGGATCTGCAGCAGTTGTTCAACGTCAGCGCCTGACGCCGGCCCGGCGCCTCAGTCGGCCATCAGCTTGCGCCAGCCAGCCACGCCCAACTGGTCCAGGGTCTGCAGGTTGCGCTCGACAATCACGTCCGGATCCGGGAATACCTCGACCGCGCGATCGATGCTTTCCTCGCGTAGCAGGTGCAGGGTCGGGAATGGCGAGCGGTTGCTGTAGTTGCCGATGTCCTCGGCCGCGGTGCCGGCGAACTGGTAATCCGGATGAAAGCTGGCGACCTGGATGATGCCCTGCAGGCCCAGCGCTTCGACCGCGGCATCGGCGTTGTCGAGGAAATCGTTGTAGTCGAGGAAATCGGTCAGCACCTGCGGATGGACCAGCAGCGTGGTGTCGACCTGTTCGACCGGCGTATCGCGCAGCAACAGCAATTCCTCGGCCAACTGCTCAAGCAGGGCCTCGGGCGTGCTGGCGTCGCTGACCACCATCCGCACCTGTTGTTTGACGTAGACGGCCTTGGCGAACGGGCACAGATTGAGCCCGATCACGGCACGTTCCAGCCAGCGCCGGGTGGCTGCCTCGACGGCGGCCGGATCGGTGGTGATCAGCGCGTCCTGCTCTGGCGTGGAGGCAGCGTCCATGGTCAATCGCGGAAATTGTCGAACTGCAGCGGCAACTCGTAGTCGCCTTTCTTCAGCAGCGCGATCACGTCCTGCAGGTCATCGCGCTTCTTGCCGGTGACGCGCAGCTTGTCGCCGTTGATCTGGCTTTCGACCTTGAGCTTGGCTTCCTTGATGCTGGCCACGATCTTCTTGGCCAGCTTCTGCTCGATGCCCTGCTTGACGGTGACCTTCTGACGGGCGCCGGCCAGGTTGGTCTCGATATCGCCAAACTCCAGGCAGCGGATATCGATGCCGCGGGCGATCAGGCGCGCGCGCAGGATGTCGTCCATCTGCTTGAGCTGGAAGTCGCTGGGCGCGGTCTTCAGGATGACCTGCTCCTCGAGCACGAACTTGGCGTCGACGCCCTTGAAATCAAAACGGGTGGACAGCTCGCGGTTGGCCTGGTCGACCGCGTTGGTGAGCTCGTGCTGGTTGACTTCGGAGACCACGTCAAAAGAGGGCATAGCTGTTTTCCTTGGGGATGCCCTGCGATTTTAGCGCGACTGGCGATGGTCGCGCCGTGGCCTGACAATACCGCGATGACCCGACTGCCGACGCCCGCCTCACCGATGCTGCTGATGTTGCTGGCGGTGCTGCTGTTCGCGTTGATGGATGCCGGTCTGAAGCTGCTGGCGCCGCATTATCCGGTGATGCAGGTGGCGGCCTTGCGCGGGCTGTCGTCGCTGCCGTTCATCGTGATCTGGGCGCTGGCCAGCGTGCCGTTGGCCAGCCTGTGGCGGGTGCGTTGGCGCCTGCACCTGCTGCGCGGCGCGCTGGGGGTGGCGATGATGGCCGGCTTTGTCTACGGCTTGCGCGAATTGCCGCTGTCGACCGCCTACGCGATTACCTTCGTGGCGCCGTTGCTGGTCACGGCGATGGCCGGGCCGCTGTTGCACGAGCGGGTCGGACCGGCGCGCTGGTGGGCGATCGGCCTGGGCCTGTGTGGGGTGCTGGTGATCCTGCGCCCGAGCGGACAGGGGATGGCGACCCTGGGCGGGCTGGCGATCCTGCTGGCGGCGGTGTGCTACGCCTGCGGCGCCATCAGCGTACGGGTGCTGGCCCGCCATGACAGCAACCAGGCGATGGTGTTGTGGTTCATGGTGTTGTTGTCGCTCGGGGCCAGTGCACTGGCCTATGCCGATTGGCAGCCGTTGCGTGGCAGCGACATCTGGATCATCGGCCTGGTCGGGGTGGCCGGTTCGCTGGCCCAGGTCGCACTGACCGAGGCGTTCCGGCGCGGCGAAGCCTCGCTGATCGCACCGTTGGAGTATTCGGCATTGCTCTGGGGCGTGTTGCTGGACGTATTGCTGTGGCAGGTATTGCCCGATGCCCTGACCTGGGTCGGTGCCGGCATCATCGTCGCCAGTGGCTTCTATCTGTTGCGGCGCGAGCGCGTGCACGTCGAGGCCGAGCACCCCTGACGCCATCGCAGCGGTCCGCGTCAGCAGACGCCGGCTGCACGGCTGCGGACCTCGACTGGGTCCAGACAGCATTACGGGCTCCGAAGAGCCCGTAATGTCGCAGCATCGCCGGCGGACCGGCTTTGCTGCTGGGTATGGCGGGGACGGTTGCTTAGAAGCGACCGCCGATGCCCACGCCCACGGTCCACGGGTTCAGATCGGTATCACCGATGCTTTCGCCGTTGAGGGTGATGTCGGCGTTGGAGTCCATGTAACGCGCATCGGCGCGGACAAACCAGTTCGGGTTGATGTTGAAGTCGACACCGACGGTGCCGATCGCACCCTTGCCGTCTTCCAGGCCCAGATGGCCACCTTCACCGTCGGCGCTGTAGTCCAGGTTGCCGCCGCCGCTGTAGTTGGTCTGGTAGTAGCCCAGGCCAACGAACGGACGGATGGTCGCGTCCGGTGCACGGAAGTGGTACTGGCCGCTCAGGGCGACCGGCTGGCTGTCGATGTTGCCGACGTGGCCGGCGTCACGGGTGCGCACGCCATTTTCGAACTTGTCGGTGCCCCACAATTCCAGCGCGATGGCCGGGGTGATGTACCAGCTGAAGCTCAGGGTGGCAGCGGAGCCACCGCCGAGGTCGGCGTTGTTCAGTTCCTTCAGCGCGTCGGACGAGTTGTCCTGCACGGCGTAACCACCGACCACGGCGAAACGCTTCTGCACGCTGCCGTCATTCCAGCTGAACGCATCGGACGCGAAGGCGGCGGGGGCAAACGCAAGTGACGCAACCAGAGCCAGGCTCAGACGATTGATCGAATTCATGGGGACTCCTTCACATATGTTTTTATAGAAACCCCTTCAGGGGCGAGCGCACAGTACGGATTAACAGATGAATGAAACCCGCCCTGCGAAATGAATTTCGAGCAAACGTGAGGTCCGGGCTTCAGCAATCGTCATCGGATTTCACCGGCCTTCGACAAACCCGTGCGGCAACGCACAAAATCTGAACATGCAGGCGACGAATGTGCGTCCGGTGGGCGCCAACGATCTGCATGCAGGCTGAAGGAAATCGAAAATGAGGCCACTTCGTTCATCGTCGGTGGGCGCCCTGGACGTCTTCGGCACGCCGTTAATGTGATTCAAGGCTTGTTGGCCTGTGTCGTCCGGCGATGGCTCATGCGAAACTGAACCGATGAAGCCCCCCCGCCGTGCATCAGACGCCCCCGCTACTCCGGTCGACAAGGACAGCCTGGGGAACAACCCGACCATGGCCGACCTGGCCCGGGTCGCCGGGGTGTCGGCGATCACCGTCTCTCGGGCGCTGCGCGACAGTCCGCTGGTCAATCCGGAAACCCGCGCGCGGATCCGCGAGGTCGCCAGGCAGTACGGCTATGCATTCAACGCCAGTGCCCGCAACCTGCGGCTGCGGCGGAGCATGACCGTGGCGGTGGTGGTCGAGATGAAACCGACCCCGGAGCGGCAGATGTCGGGGCCGTATCCGCTGGACCTGCTGGGGGGAATCACCCAGCAGCTGACGTCGGCCGGCTACAGCGTGTTGCTGACCTCGCTGGCTGGCGAGACCCTGCCCAACGTGCAGGCCGCCGATGGCGTGATCCTGCTCGGCCAGGGCGCGCATGAAGATGCCATGCACAGCGTGCAGCGCTGGGGCCGGCCGCTGGTGGTGTGGGGCGCGGTCAGCCGGCACCAGTCACAGGTGGTGGTCGGCAGCGACAATTTCCGCGGCGGTGCACTGGTGGCCGAGCGCTTCCTGGCCCTGGGCCGGCAACGACCGGTGTTTCTCGGTGATCCGGCGCATGGTGAATTCGCCGAGCGGCTGGAAGGCTTCAACAGCGTATTGCAGTCGCGCGGCATCACCGCGCTGACGCCGGCAATCGACAATTTCACCGTCAGCGCCGGCGCCGCGGTCGTGCGCCAATTGCTGCAGACCCAGCCGCAGACCGACGCGCTGTTCGCCGCCAGCGACCTGCTGGCGATCGGCGCGATCCGTGCGCTGATTGAAAACCATCGCCGGGTGCCGGAAGACGTCACCGTGGTCGGCTATGACGACACCCCGCTGGGGGCGACGTACGTGCCACCGTTGAGCTCGGTGCACCAGAACTTCACCGAGGCCGGCGTGCTGCTGGCACGCAAGATCTGCGATTTGATCGATGGCCAGTCCGTGCAGTCGGCGACGCTGCCGACCCATCTGGTAGTGCGCTCGACCTGAGCCCGCAGCCGCGCTGTGGATTGTTGCAATGCGATGGGCAAGGCGGCTTCGCTGGCCTGCCGCCGGGATTGCTGACGCGACGTCAGTGAATTGCAAGCTACTGTAAATAAATAACTTTTTACTCAATTCTCGCATCAGTCTGGCCTGTGCAATGCCGACATGGGCGCGCTGCGATCGTGTTTGCCAGCACAAATGTTATCGATGTCTTGACATCGATAACATTGACGCCATAGCGTGCCCACCACGCCGAATCGGGCGGGTCTTTCAGAAGGTGTGGAGTCATGGCAGGCGATTCGTGGGCCGCCAATCAATCGCCGCAATCCCTCGATCCTTGGCAGCTGTCGCAGCAAGGCTGCGCGGAGCTGGAGCGGAACCGGGCGCGCGATGGAACCCTGTTCGCACTGGCCAATGGCCAGTTGGGCGTGCGTGGTGGATTGGAGGAAGCAGGGGCCGACAGCGGCGGCAGTTTCATGGCCTCGGTATACGAACAGCATCCGATTCACTACCACGAGAAACTGCCCGGCTTTGCCCGCAGCACCGACACCCGGGTACCGGTGGCCGAGGCGACCCGCATCCAGATCTGGCTGGGCGGCGAATGCCTGGAGCTGTCCAGCGCCGATTGCCAGTATTTCGAGCGGGTGCTGGATTTTCGCAGCGGCGTGTTGCGCCGGCGGATGCAACTGCGCACCGCCAGCGGTCAAAGCTTGCTGGTCGACGCCGAACGCGTGCTGCCGTTTACCGGACAAGCTGGCGCCGGCGACCAACCACCGTCGCTGCTGGCCATCCGCTACCGCGTGCAGTCGCTCGATTACAGCGGTCCGATGAGCCTGGTGTCGATGATCGATGGCCAGCGGCAACTGGCCGGGCAGGGCGATGATCCCAGGATTGGCGTGCATTCGGTGCGTGGCCTGGCCACGGTTGCCGGACAAGCCGATGCGCTCGCCGCCTCGCTGCTGCAGCGTACCCATCACAGCGGCATCAGCGTCGCCTGTCAGCAACGTCATCGCGTTGCCGACGGGTTGGCGTTTGACACCGCGGTGGTGGAAGCGCAATGCGTCAGCCAGCGCTACCGCGGCCAGTTGCAGCCTGGCCAGGCGCTGTGGCTGGAGAAACTGGTGGCGTACGCGGCTGCCAGAGGCGCGCAGCCATCGGGCCTGGATGAGGCGCTCGACGCGGCGATGCCGCAGGGTTTCGATGGCATGGCGGCATCGCAGGCGCAGTCCCTGGACCGTTTCTGGGCGCGGGCCGACATCGACATCGAAGGCGATCCGCGTACCGAGCAGGCCCTGCGTTTCAACCTGTTCCACCTGTTGCAGTCCGCCGGCCACGACGGTCATACCGGCACCGCCGCCAAGGGCCTGACCGGCGAGGGCTATGAAGGCCACTGCTTCTGGGATACCGAAGCCTTCGTGCTGCCGGTCATGGTCTTTACCGCACCGGAGGTAGCGCGAAGCATGCTGCAGTACCGGCATGCCACGCTGGACGCGGCGCGTGCGCATGCCCGCGAAATGAACCATCGCTCGGGCGCGCTGTATGCATGGCGCACGATTGCCGGCGGTGAGTGCTCGGCCCATTACCCCAGCGGGTCGGCGGCTTATCACATCAATGCCGCGGTCGCCTATGGGGTCGGCCTGTACTGGGATGCCACCGGCGACATCGATTTCATCTGCCAGGCCGGTGCCGAGATCCTGTTCGAAACCGCGCGCATCTGGCCGCAGGTCGGCCACTTCAATCCGCGCCGCAACGGTGCCTTCTGCATCCACGAAGTGACCGGGCCGGACGAATACACGGCGATGGTCGACAACAATTTCTACACCAACCGGATGGCGCAGCAACACCTGCGGCGCGCGGTGCAGATCTGGGAACTGCTGCAGCGGAAAGCGCCGCAGGCGGCGGCCGAACTTGCCACGCGCCTGCACCTGGATGCCGACGAAGTCGCGGGCTGGGCGCTGGCGGCCGCCAATATGTACCTGCCGCATGACGAGCGCCATGGCATCGTCGCCCAGGACGATGGCTTTCTCGACAAACCGCACTGGCCGTTCCCGCCGCAACCGGGTGAGCATCGGCCGCTGTTGCTGGATTACCACCCGCTGACCCTGTACCGCTACCAGATCTGCAAACAGGCTGATGCGGTGATGGCGCTGGTGCTGGCCGGCGATGATTTCGATGGCGACTGCAAACGCCGCAGCTTCGACTATTACGAGGCCGTGACCACCCACGACTCGACCCTGTCGGCGTGCGTGTTCGGGATCCTGGCAGGCGAGGTCGGGCACGCCGACAAGGCATGGCACTATTTCAATGAAAGCCTGCGCGTTGATCTGGACGATCTGCATCGCAACACCGGCCACGGCGTGCACATGGCGGCGATGGCCGGCAGCTGGCTGGGGCTGGTACAGGGCTTTGCCGGCATGCGGGTACGCGATGGCGAACTGACCTTCGCCCCGAGCCTGCCCGCTGCGTGGCCGGCTTATGCGTTCACCCTGGGCTGGCGCGGTCGCCGCCTGCGGCTGCGGGTGGAAGCGGACGCAGCGTTCTATACCGTGCTCGACGGTGACGCGCTGGCGATCCATCACCACGGTCAGCTGGTGCTGCTGAAGCCGGGCAGGACCCATCGCGCAGCCCATGCTGGCGACCACCCGCCAGACGCGTCTGGCAGCGTTTTTCCACGCCGGTGCCAGGCGGTCATCTTTGATCTGGACGGCGTGCTGACCGATACCGCGCATACCCATTACCAGGCCTGGAAGCGGCTGGCCGACGAGATCGGCGTGCCGTTTGATCATCAGATCAACGAGCGTCTCAAGGGCGTCGACCGGATGTCCTCGCTGGAGATCATCCTCGAACGCAGCCAGCGCCAGTACAGCACGGCCGAGAAGCAGCAGCTGGCCGCGCGCAAGAACCAGTATTACGTCAGTGCCATCAGCCAGTTTGGCCCTGACGATCTGTTTCCCGGCGTGGCCAAGCTGCTGCGTGATCTGCGCCAGGCCGGCATCCGCATCGGCCTGGCCTCGGCCAGTCGCAACGCACCGCTGTTGCTGCAACGGCTGGGCATTGCGGCGGCCTTCGACCACGTCGCCGATCCGGCCGCCGTCGCCTTCCCCAAGCCAGCGCCGGATATTTTCCTGGCCGCGGCGCAGGCGCTGGCGGTGCCGGCAGAGGCCTGCATCGGCGTGGAAGACGCGGTCGCCGGCATCCAGGCGATCAAGCGTGCTGGCATGGCCGCGATCGGCATCGGCGAGCCGGCGCAACTGGTCGACGCCGATCGCGTGCTGGCAACCATCGCCGACTTCGACATCCACCAGTTGATTGCGTTTTGAGCCCGCGCGGCCGGAGGGACGCGCGCGCTGCGGTACCAACCTGTGAATAAAAAAGAGAGAGTGGAGGGAACACCATGAAAACAACCAAACTGATTCGATACGCGTTATCCGTGGCCGTCGCCACCGCGCTGGCGCCACTGGTCCAGGCCCAGGAGGCGACCCCGACCACCGGCGAACAGGAGGCGACCACCCTGGATGCGGTGGTGGTCAGTGGCACGGCCAAGTTCAAGGGCCTGCGCAAGCGTGATGCCAGTTTCTCGATCAGTACCGCCACCCCGGAGCAGATCCAGGAAGCCGCGCCGACCAGTACCGCCGATCTGTTGAAAATCGTGCCCGGGGTCTGGGTCGAGCCCAGTGGTGGCAGCACCGGTGCCAACGTGTTCGTGCGCGGCATGCCGTCCGAAGGCGATGCGCCGTTCTTCACGCTGCAGCTGGATGGCTCGCCAATCTATCCACCTTCAACGCTTTCATTCCTGGAAAACAGCACCTTGTTCCGCATCGATGACACCGTGCAACGGGTCGAGGCCTTGCGCGGTGGTACCAGTCCGATTTTCTCCAACGGCCAGCCCGGGGTAACCGTCAACTTCATCCAGAAGAAAGGCGATGACATCCCCGAAGGCAGCGTGCGCCTGACCCTGGGCAGTGACAACCTGCAACGCGTGGATGTTTACAGCGGTGGCCCGTTGAAGGCCGATTCCGGCTGGTACTACAGCGTTGGCGGCTTCTATCGCGAAACCGACGGCGTCCGTGACGCGGGCTTCCCGTCCGACAAGGGTGGCCAGCTCAGCGCCACCCTCAGCAAGCGCTGGGCCGAAGGCGAATTCAGCCTGTATGCGCGGCACACCGCTGACGACAACGTGTTCTACACCGCGATCCCGCTGACCTCGCGTAACAACGGCAAGGACATCAGTGATTTTCCCGGACTGGATGCGACTACCGGCACGCTGCTGAGCAATGACTTCCGCCGCATCTCGCTGCCGATCGGCCCGGATGGGGAAATGATCGGCCGTGACCTGGGCAATGGCCGTGGCGTGGAAGTGTCGGTGTTCGGTGGCTCGCTGGATCTGTATGGAGACAACTGGACAGTCAGTGACCGCTTCAACTTCCTCGACGGCGAGGCGCCGACCTATGCACTGTTCACCGGCGGCAACCCGCAAACGCTGTCGTCCTACATCGAGGACAACTACGGTGGGGTCGCCGGCAGTGGCTATTTCAGCAATGGTGATGGCGCGGTGTCGCCCGACCAGCAGGTGCTGGCCGCCGGCTGGTGGGTGGTCGAGAAGAAGATCAAGTCGTTCACCAACGATTTCCGCCTGAGCCTGGATCTGACCGACAACAACACCTTCACCGTCGGCAGCTACTACGCACGCTATGAGTCGCACGACAACTGGCACCTGGGCAACAACCTGTTGCTGACCGCCGAGAACAACGCGCGCCGGGTCGACATCGATCTGGCCAATGGACAGACCGCCAGTCGTGATGGCCTGGTCGCCACCACCAACTTCGGCCTGCGCGGCGACTACACCGGGACCAATATCGCGCTGTTCGCTTCCGATGAGTGGACAGTCAACGACCGCCTGCGCCTGGATGCCGGCGTCCGCTACGAAACCCAGCAGGTCGATGGGCTGGTGCTGGATCCGGTAACCGTCGATCTGGATGGCAATCCCGACACCCTGTACGACAACAACACCTCGGTCGCGACCACGCCACGCGGCATCGACCAGACCGACAACGACGTGTCATGGACGGTCGGCGCCAACTTCACCCTCAATGAAGACTACAGCTTGTTCGCGCGTGCCAACTCCGGCTTCAAGATGCCCTCGTTCGATAATCTGCGCGACAACGTCACCGGCACCCAGGAGGTTGACCAGTACGAGCTGGGGCTGAAAGGTGGCGGCGACAGCTACGACATGTACCTGACGGCGTTCTACAACGAATTCAGCGGCCTGCCGTTCCAGGCATTCGCGGCCGACGGCAGCAATATCGTGCTGGTCGGTGATTCGTCTGCCTACGGCGTCGAGTTCGAAGGCGCGGTACGCCCGGCCGGCGGTTTCGAGCTGGCCTGGAACGTGACCTGGTTGAAGGCCAACTACGATGAGTTTGGCAGCCTGACCGCCGACTACAGCGGCAATGAAGTGGTGCGGCAGCCGGAGATCCGCGGCAGGCTGACACCAAGCTACTACTGGCCGATGGCCTGGGGCGACCTGAAAATCTTCACCACCTACACCTATGTCGGTGATCGCTATTCGGATCCGGCCAACGGCCAGGTGCTGCCGTCGTACCAGACCTGGGACATCGGTGCCAGCGCGCATGTCGGCGACCACTGGGAGTTCACCCTCAGCGGCCGCAATGTCAGCGATGAAATCGGCCTGACCGAAGGCAACGCCCGCGTCATCGGCAATGCCACCGATGCCAGCGGCGTGTTCATGGGCCGGCCAATCGAGGGTCCGTCCTATCTGGTGTCCGCCGCTTACAAGTGGTAATGGAACCGGCACCGCCGTTGCCGGCGTGGTTTCCACCTGGCAATGGCGGCGGCCGCAACCGCTGGCAATGAAGGAGTGGCAATGAAGCACCACCGCGCCAGGATGATCCTGGGAATGATCCTGGCCTACATGATCTTCGCCATGCTGCTCAACAGCGTCGGCACCTTGATCCTGCAATCACAGGTGGCCTTCGGCGCCAGCAAGCAGGCCACCAGCGTGCTGGATGCGTTCAAGGACCTGCCGATTGCGCTGGTGTCGTTCCTGGTCGCCTCGTGGCTGCCGCGGCTGGGCTACCGGCGCGGCATGATCCTGGGCCTGGCGCTGGTGGCGGTTGCCAGCGCGGCGATGCCGCTGCTGGATGCCTACTGGATGGTCAAGGTGATGCTGGCGACCACCGGCGTTGCCTTCGCGCTGGTCAAGGTGGCGGTGTATTCGAGCATCGGATTGCTGACCGCCGACCGGGCCGCGCATGCCAGCCTGACCAACGTGGTCGAAGGCTGTTTCATGGTCGGCGTGCTGATCGGTCCGTGGTTGTTCGGCGCCTTCATTGATCTGCAGCAGAGCCCGCAGGACCCGATATGGCTGTCGGTGTACTGGCTGCTGGCGGCGCTGTCGGTGGCGGTCATCGTGCTGTTGTCGATGAGCACGCTGGACGAATCCGGGGCCCGCGACAGCCACGGCGTGGGCCAGTCGTTCCTCGACATGTTCAAGCTGCTGTCGCTGCCGCTGGTGCTGGTGTTCATCGTCTCGGCGTTCGTCTACGTGCTGATCGAACAGGGCATCAACACCTGGTTGCCGACCTTCAACAAGGAAATCCTGCACCTGTCCACGGTCACCAGCGTGCAGCTGGCCAGCCTGTTCGCGGCCACCACCGCGCTTGGCCGGCTGGGCGCGGGCGTGCTGCTGCGGTTCGTGCCGTGGCACTGGTTGCTGATCCTGTGCCTGCTGGCGACGGCGGCGCTGATCATCGTGGTCCTGCCGTGGGCGGCGCAGACCGTTCCGCCGGCCCGGGATGGCTGGCAGCACGCACCGCCGGTGGCGTATGTGCTGCCGTTGACTGGCTTGTTCATGGCGCCGATCTACCCGGCGATCAACTCGGTGGTACTGAGCGCCTTGCCGAAGCCGCGGCAAGCGGCGATGACCGGTTTGATCGTGGTGTTCTCGGCACTGGGCGGGACCACCGGATCGTTCATCACCGGCCAGGTGTTCGCCCGCTTCGGTGGCCAGACCGCGTTCTATCTGTCGCTGCTGCCGATTGCTCTGCTGCTGCTGACGATTCCATTGTTGCGCCGGCAATCGCTGCGCCCGATCGCGATCTGACCCCGGCCATCCCACGACGGAGGGCGCATTGGTCTGCTGCCATTACCCGGCACCGGCTGGATGTGCACCCGGCGGGATTTGCCGTATGGTCCGGTTTGGCCAACCCGGGATTGACGCAATGAATGCAGGTGGACTGATGCTGGCGATTGTGATCGGCATGATGTTGCCGCTGCAGGCACTGATCAATGCCAGTCTGGGGCGACAGACATTTGGCCCTGTGTTCGCCGCGATGATGTCGTTCCTGGTTGGCACCTTGGTACTGGTTGGCTGGTGGCTGGCCTCCAGGCCCTCGTTCGATCCGCAGGCACTGGCCAAGGTGCCGTGGTGGGCTTGGATTGGAGGCGTCATTGGCGCCGTGTACGTCGCCGCGGCCACATTGTTGATTCCGCGGATGGGTGCGGCACCGCTCATCTGCTTGGTGGTTTTCGGCCAGCTGGTGGGGTCACTGCTGCTGGATCATTACGGTGTGCTGCATCCGCGGCAGCCCATCGACGCGACACGCGTGCTCGGCGCGTTGCTTGTGATTGGCGGTGCGTTGCTGGTGGTGCGGCCTTGGCAGGGCCCGTCTGCATGAATCCATCGCCGCTGCTGCGCGGAATGGGTCCGCAGCTGCCGGCCCAGTGCCGGGTGCTGGTACTGGGCTCGATGCCGGGGGCGCAGTCGCTGGCCGAGCAGCAGTATTACGCGCATCCGCGCAACCGGTTCTGGCCGGTCATGGGCGCGCTATGTGGATTCGATGCCGGTCTGCCGTATCGGCAACGGGTTACCGAGTTGCACGCCGCCGGCGTCGGTCTGTGGGATGTGATTGGGCAATGCGAGCGCCAAGGCAGTCTGGACACCGCAATCATTCCCGCCAGCGAAGTTGCCAACCCATTGCCATCGTTGCTGGCATCGCAACCGTCGCTGCGGTTGCTGGCATTCAATGGCAACAAGGCCGCGCAGGCCTTCCGCCGGCATCTTGCCGAGCGCGTGGTGATCGATCATCCGGCGCTGCAGTACCTGACGCTGCCATCGACCAGCCCGGCCAACGCCTCCTTCAGCCAGACCCGGCTGCTGCAGGCATGGCAGGCGTTGGCGCCGTATCTTCGGCCTTGATCACGGTCACCCCTCGGCGCGGCCGACATGACCAAGGTCATGCCGGCTTGCGGCAGGGGGCGGGCAACGGCGTGCGTGGCATGATTGAGCCATTCTTTGTCGGGAGCAGCAGCATGGCGCGGTCAAGCAACCTGTGGTCGATATCCCTGCTCGCGTTGGCGCTTTGCGCGCTGGCGCCGAGCGTGGGTGCAGCCGAAGTCCATTGCGATGTCGAAAGCGATTACGACGTCACCCTCAACGAGCGCAGCCTGATCTTCACCCGTGATGACGCCAGCCCCAAGGCGCTGGTCATGCGCCAGGGAAAACTTTTCGTCGATGACCAGTGGGTGTCGCTGGACGCTGGCGACAGCGAGCGCCTGCGCCAGTTCGAAGAAGGTTTCCGGCAGACCATGCCGTTGGCCGCCGAGGTGGCGGCTGACGCGGTCGATATCGCCTTCAGTGCGTTGGGCGAGGTTGCCGCCGGACTGGGTAATGATCCGGCATCGACCCGCAAGAAGCTGGAGCAGGCGCGCGTGCAGATGAATACGCGGATGGCGCGCGACATCAGCCCCACCCATTTCAGCGAGAAGGCGCTGGGCGAGAGCATCGGCCAGACCGTGGCCGAGGTCCTGCCGACACTGACCGGTGACATAGTCGGCGGTGCGCTGGCAGCGGCGTTGAGCGGCGACAGCGAACGTCTCGAGCGGATGCAGAATCTGGACCAGGAAATCGAGGCGCGGCTGGCGCCCCGGACCAAGGCGCTGGAAGGTCGTGCGCAGAAGCTCTGCGATTCGATGCTGGCCCTGGATCGGCTGGACAATGCGCTGGCGTATCGATTGCCCGATGGTCGCGCGCTGGAGTTGCTGCGTCATTCACCGGACCAAAGCGATACCAGCGGCAAGCACTGAAACGGCGCTGGCACGCGATCCGGGCCGTTGCGCGCGCTTTGTCCCGGCGACAAGTGACATTCAGCCAAAAATATCGCGGCAAAGGTTGGCGCACGGCGCGTGACTGGCCACAATAGGGGTTCCTCTATTTTTTGAATTGCTGGAGTTGCCCCCCATGGCCGAAATCAAGGAAGCACGGGTTCCCGACATTGGTGACTACAGTGATGTCCCGGTGATCGAAGTGTTGGTCGCGGTCGGCGATACGGTCAGCAAGGACCAGGGCCTGGTTACGCTGGAATCGGACAAGGCGACGCTGGAAGTGCCTGCGCCCTTTGCCGGCGTCATCAAGGAACTCAAGGTCAAGCTGGGTGATGAGCTGTCCGAGGGGGGCGTGGTCGCGCTGATTGAAACCAGCGAAGGCGGCGAAGCAGCCAAGCCGGCCGCACAACCGGCCGCGGCGCCGGCGCCGGCCGCCAAGCAGGAAACCCCGACCGCCGAGACCGGCGCCAAGGTGCCGCCGGTCGACGTGTCGGAAAAGCCCGACAAGCTGGCCCAGCGCGACATCGATCAGGAACAGGCCGCGCCGGTGGCGCCGGCCTCGCGCACGCTCGATGACAAGCCGGGCATCGACCCGGAAGCCGCGCCGCCGCACAGCCCGCCGGTCGAGTTCAATGCCGATCGGGTGATGCCGGACAAGGTCGCCTACGCCAGTCCGTCGGTACGCGTGTTCGCCCGCGAGCTGGGCGTTGACCTGAACCAGGTCAAGGGCAGTGAACGCGGTGGCCGGATCAGCAAGGAAGACGTGCAGCGCTACGTCAAGGCCGCGCTGGCCGGCGGCGCCGGTTCTTCGGCGACGGCCCCGGCCGTGTCCGGCGGCGGTCTCAACCTGCTGGCCTGGCCGAAGGTGGATTTCAGCAAGTTCGGCGAGACCGAAGTGCAGCCGCTGTCGCGGATCAAGAAGATTTCCGGTGCCAACCTGGCCCGCAACTGGGCGATGATTCCGCACGTCACCCAGCATGACAGCGCCGACATCACCGAGCTGGAAGCCCTGCGGGTGGCGTTGAACAAGGAAAACGAAAAGGCCGGGGTCAAGCTGACCATGCTGGCGTTCCTGATCAAGGCCAGCACCGCGGCGCTGAAGAAATTCCCCGAGTTCAATGCATCGCTGGATGCGGCGGCGGAAAACCTGACCCTGAAGAAGTACTACAACATCGGCTTTGCCGCTGACACTCCGAACGGGCTGGTGGTGCCGGTCATCCGCGACACCGACAAGAAGGGCCTGCTGGACATCGCCCGCGAGATGGGCGAGCTGTCGAAGAAGGCCCGTGACGGCAAGCTGGGCCCGGCCGACATGTCCGGTGGCTGCTTCTCCATTTCCTCGCTCGGCGGCATTGGCGGCACCTCGTTCACGCCGATCGTCAATGCCCCGGAAGTGGCCATCCTTGGCGTATCGAAGTCGTCGATGCAGCCGGTCTGGGACGGCAAGCAGTTCCAGCCGCGGCTGATGTTGCCGTTGTCGCTGAGCTACGACCACCGTGTGATCGACGGCGCTGCCGCGGCCCGCTTCACCGCCTACCTGGCGCAGGTCATGGCGGACATGCGTCGCGTCCTGCTGTGATCGAGCGCGTCGGCTTGACCCGCGCCCGGCGTTCCCGGCTGGGACGACGGGCGCACTACATGGATGTCATCGGATGAACATGCACTGGATGGCTGCCGCTGCCGGCGGTGAAACTGCCGGCAGCATCGCCAACCGCGCGGTACGCACGGGGCGCGAGGATCTGGCCAGCCTGCTCAATCGCGAGCTGTTCAACGTCTCCGGCCTGGGCCTGACCGTGGGCGAGCTGATTGCCGCGATTCTGGTGCTGGTCGTCACCTGGGTGCTGGTGTGGCTGCTGAAGGCCTTGCTGGGGCGCTACGCCAATCGTCATCCGCAGACCAACAAGGCCTCGCTGTACACCTTGTCGCGGGTCATCCAGTACGTGCTGTTCGCGCTGGGCGCCTGGTTGGCGCTGGAAGTGGCCGGGGTGCCGGTGGGCAAGCTGGGCCTGCTGGCCGGCGGCCTGGGCGTGGGCCTGGGCTTTGGCCTGCAGTCGATTTTCAGCAACTTCGTGTCCGGGCTGATCCTGCTGTTCGACAAGTCGCTGAAGGTCGGCGATTTCGTCGAGCTCGAATCCGGCGTGCATGGCGAGGTGCGCGACATCCATATCCGCGCCACGGCCATCGTCACCAACGACAACATCGACATCCTGGTCCCAAATTCCGAATTCGTCAGCGGCCGGGTGGTCAACTGGACCCACCGCGAAGTCTCGCGCCGCCAGCGCATTCCTTTTGGCGTGGCCTATGGCACCGACAAGGAAGTGGTCAAGCAGGCCGCGCTGGAAGCGGCCGCCGAAGTGCCTTTCACGCTGGCCCTGGACGGCAAGCGCAAGCCGCAGGTGTGGCTGACCGAATTCGGCGACAGCAGCCTGAACTTCGAACTGGTGGTATGGCTGACCGCCGATGCCACCAAGCGTCCCTCGGCAGTCAAGGCCGCTTACAACTGGGCGCTGCACAGCGCGCTGCAGAAGTACGATATCGAGATTCCGTTCCCGCAGCAGGACCTGCATGTGCGCAGCCTGTTCGGGCTCGACGGCAAGGCCGCGTTGCGTGCGCTGAAGCTGGACGCCGCCGCGAGCGATGCTGATTCAAACCCGCACAACAAGCAGGCGCCTGCGCGCAATGACGCGGTGGATGATGTCCACCGCGCGATTCGCGAAGACGCCGAGGCCGACAAGGCCGCCCCCTCGGACCCTGGAGAACAATGATGGCCAATACGGTGGAAGTGAAAGTACCCGACATCGGTGATTACACCGACGTGCCGGTGATCGAGATCCTGGTGGCGGTGGGTGACACCGTGGCCAAGGACCAGGGCCTGGTCACCCTGGAATCGGACAAGGCCACGCTGGAAGTGCCGTCCTCGGCCGCCGGCGTGGTCAAGGAGCTGAAGGTCAAGCTCGGCGACACCTTGTCCGAAGGCAGCGTGGTGGCCATCCTGGAAGCCGAAGGCGCCCCCGCGGCAGCCGAGTCCAAGCCGGCCGCGCCGGCCAAGGCCGAAGCCCCGGCCGCCAAGCCGCCGGTGGCGCCCTCGCCGCGCGCACCGGCCGAACCGGCCGCGCCCAAGCCGGCGATGGCCAGCGGCAAAGCAGCCGACATCGAATGCCAGATGGTGGTCATCGGCGCCGGCCCGGGCGGCTATACCGCCGCGTTCCGTTCGGCTGATCTGGGCATGGACACGGTGCTGATCGAACGCTACGAATCGCTGGGCGGTGTCTGCCTCAATGTCGGCTGCATTCCGTCCAAGGCGCTGCTGCATTCGGCTGCGGTAATCGATGAAGCCGCCCACGCGGCTGATTTCGGCGTTGATTTCGGCAAGCCGAAAATCAACCTGGACAAGCTGCGCGAGTACAAGCAGAAAGTAGTCGGCCAGCTGACCAAGGGCCTGTCCGGCATGGCCAAGCAGCGCAAGGTACGCACCGTCACCGGCGTGGCCCGTTTCGTCTCGCCCAACGAGCTGGAAATCAGCATCGCCGATGGCGGTACCCAGTTGCTGCGTTTCCAGCACTGCATCATCGCCGCCGGCTCGCAGGCGGTGAAACTGCCGAACTTCCCGTGGGACGACCCGCGGGTGATGGACTCCACCGACGCGCTGGAACTGGCTGAAGTGCCGAAGTCGATGCTGGTGGTCGGCGGCGGCATCATCGGCCTGGAAATGGCGACCGTCTACAGCGGCCTGGGCAGCCAGGTCACGGTTGTCGAATTCATGGACCAGTTGATGCCCGGTGCCGACAAGGATCTGGTCAAGCCGCTGGCCGACCGGCTCAAGAAGCAGGGCGTGCAGGTTCATCTGAAGACCAAGGCCGCCGGAGTCAAGGCCGACAAGAAAGGCATCACCGTCAGTTTCGAAAGCGCCAGCGAGGGCCAGAAGCCGGAACTGGAAAGCGGCACCTACGACCGGGTACTGGTGGCGGTCGGCCGCTCGCCGAACGGGGCCAAGCTGGATGCGGAAAAGGCCGGCGTGCAGGTCAGCGAACGCGGCTTCATCCCGGTCACCAACCAGATGCGCACCAACGTGCCGCATATCTTCGCCATCGGTGATCTGGTCGGCCAGCCGATGCTGGCGCACAAGGCCACCCACGAGGGCAAACTGGCCGCCGAAGTCGCCTTTGGCGAGAAGAAGGAGTGGGTGGCGCGGGTAATTCCGTCGGTGGCCTACACCAATCCGGAAATCGCCTGGGTCGGGGTGACCGAAACCGAAGCCAAGGCCAAGGGCCTGAAGGTCGGCGTGGCCAAGTTCCCGTGGGCGGCCAGCGGTCGCGCGATCGGCGTCGGTCGCACCGAAGGCTTCACCAAGCTGATCTTCGACGAAGCCACCCACCGCATCATCGGCGGCGCGATTGTCGGCGTGCACGCTGGTGAACTGCTGGCCGAGATTGGCCTGGCCATCGAGATGGGTGCCGAGGCCGAGGACATCGGCCACACCATCCATGCCCATCCGACCTTGAGCGAGTCGGTGGCGATGTCGGCCGAGATCCACGATGGCACCATCACCGATCTGTACATTCCAAAAAAGAAATAAGCCCGGCTCGACGCGGCGATGAAAAGCCCCGCTGGCCGGGGCTTTTCTTTTGTTACAGTCAGGGCCTGCCATCAAGGAATGATCCAATGCGCACCTGGGCCACTTGCCTGTCGATATTGCTGCTGCCTTGCCTGGCGCATGCACAGGACACGGACAACGACATCAGCCAACTACTGGCGGCCTGCCCCGGTGGCGCGCAATGGCTGGCTGGGAAGAATGCCCAGATGCGACCGCCGGCTACCGTGGCCACGCCCAGCCAGTCGGCCCTGCGCGAGGAACTGCTGCAGATGGGGGCCGAGGACCAGCGGGTGCGCGCGGCGATGCCGGCGGGTACCGCGTTAACGCCGGAACAGACGCAGCAGTGGCAGCAGGTGGACCAGCACAATCTGCAGCGCCTGCGGCAGATAATCGATCGCCAGGGCTTCCCCGACAGCAGCCAGGTCGGTGCTGACGGCGCTGCAGCGGCCTGGTTGCTGCTGCAGCATGCCGACGCCGACCCTGAGCTGCAGTCAAGGATGCTGGCGGTGCTGGTCGCACGCGAGGATGCGGCCATCAGCAAGGAGCAGCTGGCCTTGCTGACCGACCGGGTGCTGGTGGCGCAAGGCAAGCCGCAGCGTTACGGCAGCCAGTACGAAGGCGTTGGCGCGCAGATGAAGATGAAACCGGTGCAAGCGCCGCTGGCCGAGCTGGACCAGCGCCGCGCGGCGATGGGGATGATGCCGTCGGCGACCTACGCGTGCGTGCTCAAGCAGATGTAAGCCGCGCCCGCGCCGACCCAGGGCCAAGCGAGTAGCGTGGCTGACTAGCGCTGCTGAGCAGGATCAGCCGGCCATGGCCGGCGGCGAGGAAGGCAACAGGGCTTGGTCGCCAGCGCGCTGGGCGCGCCTAGCTTCGATCCGCTTCCACACTTTTTCATGGAAGTGGAACACCACGGTATTGCAGGCCGGCTCCACCAGCGCCAAGGCGCCACCGACCAGCACGCTGCCGGTGAACAGCCAGCCCAGCAGGAATGCCACGCTGAAATGCAGGCCGGCGAAGCTCAGGGTCTTGGTCATGACACACGTTCCAAATGAGAATCAATCTCATTATGGGGCGACGCACGGCCAAATCCAATGAATTGTGCCGCTGGGTTCGATAGGCAGCAGCTATTGCGTCCGCTGCCCGCTGGCCACGGCTGTGACCGACCTGGCAGTCGACAGGGGCGCGGCGCCAAGCAGGCACCGCGCCATCGCGATCAAAAAGCGAAGGTCACCCCGGCGACCGGCCCCTTGAAACGCTGATCAAGTCCCAGCAGGCCGTCGCTGCCGCTGCGTTCGACATCCAGTTTGAACCAGTCGTAGCCGGCGAAGACGCCGAAATTGTCGGTAAAGCGGTATTCGGCGATGGCGTTGGCTCGGCTGATGCTGCCTTCGTAGTCGCCAAAGTCGCCCCAGTCGGCGTCCAGGTACTGGCCCTGCACATTGAACAGCCAATGCTCGTTCGGGGTGGCGGTCAGGCGCAGGCCGACCACAGGCGCGTAACCGTCTTCGCTGTTGCTGGTTTCGTAGCTGTACTCGCCGGCTTCGGCATACAGGTTGCCTTCCAGCTTGGCCCACTCGGCACCAATCTGCAGGCCCATGGTGAAGGTCGGGGTGTCGACCACCGAGTAGTCATACATCAGGCTGGCCAGCTGGAACTTGACCTTGCCCTTGGCAAAGCTGCCGGCCGGCAGGGTGATGTCGTCGTACGACAGGTCCTGGCCCAGGGTCGCGCGCTGGTCCTTGTCATACTGGAAGTAATCGAAAATCAGCCGGTTGCGGTTGCCGAAGCGAAATACGCCATCGACCCGCGGCACCACTTCCTTGCTGCCAAAATCAAAGTCCTCGGAAAACCCGATATCCTCGCCCAGCACCTGGGTGGCGCCGCTCAGCACGCCATCGGCATCGACGTTCATCGCGCCCAGGCGCAGGGTGAAGCGGTCATTGTTGTCGGCCGCCGCGGCGGGCAGGGCAAAGGCCATCAGGCTGGCGCTCATGGCCAGCGACAGGCAGGTCAATCGGTACATGCGGTAACGCTCCAAAGATGGGGGATGACCCACCTAGCGTCGAAGCTGAATCGTGGAAAGCGGGTGAAGCTGCTGAACCGATGCTGGACGTGCTGCGCCGCGACATCACTTTTGTGTATCAAGTCACCAAAAGACGAAGCCCCGGGCGTCGGGCCGCGGGGCTTCTGGGGTCTGCGACGGAGCTTCGGACGAGGAATGTTGAGGCAGACCGTAAGTCACAGACCGGCGGTTTTGCGCAAAGTTCCGGTGCTGCGCGCAAAATTTGATGAACAGGCGCGCGCCCCGAAATCAGCTAAGCCCTTGTCCTGACGACAATCCGCTGCCTTGTGCCCAGCGGCCCCGGTTCACATACCTTTGCCGGTTGTTCCCTCAAACAACCGACTGCTATAATTTTGCGGCTCGGCGAGGCGCTCCTTGGGCCTTGTAACCCGCCAAATCCGTAGGACTTTCAAGTGCTGAACTCCGCCGCCTCAGGCCGGCGGCTGGCATTGCGCGCAGCGGTTTACCAGACCGTGGCTGTGCTGCTGGTCGCACTGGTCTTCCTGACACGGGACGGTTCTTGGGCGGTGGCGGCGTTGGTCGGGGGTGGGGCGGTGATACTCGGTGGCGCGCTGGCAGCGCGGTTGGCACTGGGTAACCGGGTAGTGGGGGCAGGCACGGCACTGGGTCGACTGTTCGCCGCAATGATTTTGAAATGGTGTGTGGTGGTTCTGGCCCTGGCGCTTGCGCTGGCTGGATTTGAACTTCCGCCACTGCCATTGCTGGTCGGGGTGGTGATTGCCACGCTCGCCTATGTGATGACGAATTCGATTAGGCAATAGGTGTTGTTTCGTGAGTGAATCAACCAATTCCGGCGGGCTGAATGAATACATCAGCCACCATCTGACCCACAACACGATCAATGTGTTTGGCGGCCAGTTCCATCTCGATTCGTGGCTGGTGGCGCTGGTGCTGGGGCTGATCTTCGTCGCCTGGTTCGCCTTCTACGCGCGCAAGGCCACCGCAGGCGTGCCCGGCAAGGGCCAGGCGTTCGTGGAGCTGGTGTTCGAGTTCATCGACGGCCAGGTCAAGGACACCTTCCACGGTGATCGCCGTTCGATCACGCCACTGGCATTGACCATCTTCATGTGGGTGGTCTTCATGAACACGATGGACCTGATTCCGCTGGATCTGCCCGGCTGGCTGGTGCAGACCATCGCCGGCGAGGAAACCGCACACCATACCTACATGCGCATCGTGCCGACCGCCGACCTCAACACCACCTTCGGCCTGTCCTTCGGCGTGTTCTTCATCCTGATTGGCCATGCGCTGGCAGCCAAGGGCGGCCTGGGCTTCGGCAAGGAACTGTTGACCGCGCCGTTCCATGCGCACGGCTTCATGGCCATCGTGCTGGCGCCGGTCAACCTGGCGATGAACATCATCGAATGGCTGGTCAAGCCGGTCTCGCTGGGCATGCGACTGTTCGGCAACATGTACGGCGGCGAGCTGGTATTCATGCTGATCGCCGGCCTGATGGCCAGCTGGATCACCATGGCGCCGGGCATCGTCGCCAACGCCGCCTGGGCGATTTTCCATATCCTGATCATCCTGCTGCAGGCCTTCATCTTCATGATTCTCACCGTCGTCTACATCGCCGGTGCGCGTGAAAGCCACTGATCCAGGATTTTCGCAACACGCTTCCAACCCCGTTTTCCGCTTCACCCTTACCTTCAATCAATAAGTACTTGCCAGGAGAAACACCATGGAATTCATCGCCCAAGTCCAAGGCCTGACCGCCATTGCCATCGGCATCATCATCGGCCTCGGCGCGCTTGGCGCCTGTCTCGGTATCGCCGTCATGGGTTCCAAGTTCCTTGAATCGGCCGCCCGCCAGCCGGAACTGATCCCGGTGCTGCAGGGCCGCATGTTCCTGCTGGCCGGCCTGATCGACGCCGCGTTCATCATCGGCGTCGCCATTGCCCTGTACCTGGCCACCGGCAACCCGCTGCTGGACGCCGTGCGGCAGGCTGCTGGCTGATAAGCAACTCAGTGGCCGCATTCGGATGAATGCGGCCATGGGCCTTTGGCCGGGTGACCGGCCAATCATGAATACCGTCGAGGACCCGTCATGAATCTCAACATGACTATCTTCGGTCAGATGCTCTCTTTCGCGATCCTGGTCTGGTTCACGATGAAGTTCATTTGGCCGCCGCTCAATGCGGCCCTGGAAGAACGCCAAAAGAAAATTGCCGAAGGCCTGGCCGCTGCCGATCGCAGCCAGAAGGACTTGGCGCAGGCCCATGAAAAGGTCAACGAGGCACTGAAAGAAGCCCGTACCAAGGCCAATGAAATCATCGATCAGGCGCACGCCCGTGCCAACCAGATCGTCGATGCCGCCAAGAACGAGGCCATTGCCGAAGCCAACCGCCAGAAAGAACTGGCCCAGGCTGAAATCGACGCCGCTGCCACGCGTGCCCGCGAAGATCTGCGCAAGCAGGTGTCGGTGCTGGCGGTGAGCGGTGCCGAAAAACTGTTGAAGCGCGAAATCGACGCCAACGCCCACAAGGCGCTGCTCGACGAACTCGCCGCGGAGATCTGATCGATGCAGGCCCTTACCGTCGCACGCCCCTACGCCCGCGCCGCTTTCGCGGTTGCGCGCGAAGAAGGCAACCTCGCCGCCTGGTCGCAAGCGCTGGGCTTTGCCGCGCACGTGGCGGCGGACCCGCGGGTGGCAGCGCTGCTGCCCAACCCGCAACTGGCCGGCACCGATGCCGTCAGCCTGTTGGCCCCGGCCGATGCCAGCGAGACGGTCAGCCGTTTCCTGACCATGCTGGCCGACGCCAACCGCCTGCAGGCATTGCCGGAAATCGCGGCGCTGTACGAGCAACTGCGCGCCGAGGCCGAGCATGTGGTCAAGGCACGGGTGACCTCGGCCACCGCGCTGCCGGCGGCGGAGCTGGAGAGCATCAGGGCTGCGCTGAAGAAGCGTTTCGGCCATGACGTCGAACTGGACACCGCGGTCGATGAATCACTGATCGGCGGCGCCATCATCGACGCCGGCGACGTGGTCATCGATGGCTCGCTGAAAGGCAAGTTGGCCCGTCTGCAGACTGCTCTGGCGGATTAAACGACAACACGAAGGCAGGCCCCGGCCAGCCGAACATGATGGTGGGCCACGGCCTGCCTAACAGGAAATCAAAATGGCTACCACGCTCAACCCCTCTGAAATCAGCGACCTGATCAAGACCCGCATCGAGAAGGTCAAGCTGGCCGCCGAGGCCCGCAACGAAGGCACCGTGACCAGCGTGTCCGACGGCATCGTGCGCATCTTCGGCCTGGCCGACGTGATGCAGGGCGAAATGATCGAGCTGCCCAACGACACCTTCGCCCTGGCCCTGAACCTGGAGCGCGACTCGGTCGGCGCCGTGGTCCTGGGTGATTACGAACACCTGCGCGAAGGCGACGTGGCCAAGACCACCGGCCGCATCCTCGAAGTGCCGGTCGGCAACGAACTGCTGGGCCGCGTGGTCAACGCGCTGGGCGAGCCGATCGACGGCAAGGGCCCGATCGACGCCAAGATGACCGCACCGGTCGAGCGCGTGGCACCGGGCGTGATCTGGCGCAAGTCGGTCGACCAGCCGGTGCAGACCGGCTACAAGTCGGTTGACGCGATGATTCCGATTGGCCGCGGCCAGCGCGAGCTGATCATCGGCGACCGCCAGACCGGCAAAACCGCGATGGCCATCGACGCCATCATCAACCAGAAGGGCACCGGCATTAAGTGCGTCTACGTGGCCATCGGCCAGAAGGCCTCTTCGGTGGCCAACGTGGTCCGCAAGCTGGAAGAAAACGGCGCCATGGCCCACACCATCGTCGTCGCCGCCACCGCCTCCGAATCGGCTGCGATGCAGTACATCAGCGCCTATTCCGGCTGCACCATGGGCGAGTACTTCCTGGATCGCGGCCAGGACGCGCTGATCGTCTATGACGATCTGTCCAAGCAGGCCGTGGCCTATCGCCAGATCTCGCTGCTGCTGAAGCGCCCGCCGGGCCGCGAAGCGTATCCGGGTGACGTGTTCTACCTGCACAGCCGCCTGCTGGAACGCGCCGCGCGCGTGTCCGAGGAATACGTCGAGAAGTTCACCAACGGCGAAGTCAAGGGCAAGACCGGTTCGCTGACCGCGCTGCCGATCATCGAAACCCAGGCCGGTGACGTCTCGGCGTTCGTGCCGACCAACGTGATCTCGATCACCGACGGCCAGATCTTCCTGGAAACCGATCTGTTCAACGCCGGTATCCGTCCGGCCGTCAACGCCGGTATCTCGGTGTCGCGCGTCGGTGGCGCCGCCCAGACCAAGATCATCAAGAAGCTGTCCGGCGGCATCCGCATTTCGCTGGCCCAGTACCGTGAGCTGGCGGCCTTCGCCCAGTTCGCCTCGGACCTGGACGAAGCCACCCGCAAGCAGCTTGAACGCGGCCAGCGCGTGACCGAACTGATGAAGCAGCGCCAGTACGCGCCGATGTCCATCGCCATGCAGGCGCTGTCCATCTACGCGGTCAACGAAGGCTATCTGGATGACGTGCCGGTCAACAAGATTGGTGCCTTCGAAGATGCCCTGCACGCGCACTTCAGCAATACCGCCGGCGATTTGATCACCTCGATCAACAACTCCGGCAACTGGAACGACGAAATCGAAGGCGCCTTCAAGAAGGGCATTGCCGATTTCAAGCAGACCGGTAGCTGGTAAGGCAACAAGCGCAGGGCGGAGCTTGCTCCGCCTTGCGGCAAACAGCAGCGGAGCAAGCTCCGCTCTACGGGAAAACCAAGCGGGGCTTGCTCCGCTCTACGGGAAGAGAAAATGGCTGGCGGTCGTGAAATCAAAACCAAGATCAAGAGCGTGCAGAACACCCGCAAGGTGACGCGCGCGCTGGAAATGGTCTCGGCTTCAAAAATCCGCAAGGCACAGGACCGCATGAAGACCTCGCGGCCGTACGCGCGGGCGATGCGGCAGGTCATCGGTCACCTGGCCCAGGCCAACACCGATTACCAGCACCCGTTCATGGTCGAGCGGTCCGAGATCAAGCGGGTCGGCTACATCATCATTTCCTCGGACCGTGGCCTGGCCGGCGGCCTCAACAACAACCTGTTCCGCAAGCTGCTGGGCGACGTGCGCCAGTGGCAGGACAAGGGCGCCGAGGTCGACGTGGTCACCATCGGCCAGAAGGCCTCGGTCTTCTTCCGCCGGATCAAGGTCAACATGCTCGGCAGCGTTTCCCACCTGGGTGATGCGCCGAAGCTGGACCAGCTGATTGGCGTGATCAAGGTGATGCTGGACGCCTATACCGAGGGCAAGGTCGACCGCGTGTATCTGGTGTACAACGATTTCGTCAACACCATGACCCAGCGCGCCGCTTTCGACCAGCTGCTGCCGTTGCCGGCCGCCGAGACCCAGGTCGCCCGCCACGATTGGGACTACCTGTACGAGCCGGACCCGCAGACCGTGCTGGATCACGTGATCACGCGCTACGTGGAGTCGCTGGTGTACCAGGCATTGCTGGAAAACACCGCTTCCGAGCACGCCGCGCGCATGGTCGCGATGAAGGCGGCCAGCGACAACGCCAGCAAGCTCATCGATACCTTGCAACTGGTTTACAACAAAGCCCGCCAGGCAGCGATTACCCAGGAAATCTCGGAAATCGTCAGCGGCGCAGCGGCGGTTTGACGCGCGCGCTGATGTTGGCGCCCCAACAGAATTTACATAGAGGAATGCAACAATGAGTCAGGGCAAGATCGTTCAGATCATCGGCGCAGTGGTTGACGTCGAATTCCCGCGCAGCGACGTACCGCGTGTGTATGACGCGCTGAAGGTGGAATCCACCGACATCACGCTGGAAGTCCAGCAGCAGCTGGGTGACGGCATCGTCCGCACCATTGCACTGGGTTCCACCGACGGCCTCAAGCGCAACCTGGTCGCCAACAACACCGGCCGCGCGATCTCGGTGCCGGTCGGCGCCGGCACCCTGGGCCGCATCATGGACGTGCTGGGCAACCCGATTGACGAGGCCGGCCCGGTGCAGGCGTCGGACAACTGGGAAATCCACCGCGCCGCGCCCAGCTACGAAGACCAGTCCTCGGCCACCGACCTGCTGGAAACCGGCATCAAGGTGATCGACCTGATGTGCCCGTTCGCCAAGGGCGGCAAGGTCGGCCTGTTCGGCGGCGCCGGCGTCGGCAAGACCGTCAACATGATGGAACTGATCAACAACATCGCCAAGGCCCACAGCGGCCTGTCGGTGTTCGCCGGTGTCGGTGAGCGTACCCGCGAAGGCAATGACTTCTACCACGAAATGAAGGACTCCAACGTCCTGGATAAAGTGGCGATGGTCTACGGCCAGATGAACGAGCCGCCGGGCAACCGCCTGCGCGTGGCGTTGACCGGCCTGACCATGGCCGAATACTTCCGCGATGAGAAAGACGCCAGCGGCAAGGGCAAGGACGTGTTGTTGTTCGTCGACAACATCTACCGCTACACCCTGGCCGGTACCGAAGTGTCGGCGCTGCTCGGCCGCATGCCGTCGGCGGTGGGTTACCAGCCGACCCTGGCCGAGGAAATGGGCGTGTTGCAGGAACGCATCACCTCGACCAAGACCGGTTCGATTACCTCGATCCAGGCCGTCTACGTGCCGGCCGATGACTTGACCGACCCGTCGCCGGCGACCACCTTCGCCCACCTGGATTCGACCGTGACCCTGTCGCGCAGCATTGCCTCGCTGGGTATCTACCCGGCGGTCGATCCGCTGGACTCGACCAGCCGCCAGATGGACCCGCTGGTCATTGGCCACGAGCACTACGACACCGCCCAGCGCGTCCAGCAGACCTTGCAGAAGTACAAGGAACTGAAGGACATCATCGCCATCCTGGGCATGGACGAACTGTCCGAGGAAGACAAGCAGGCCGTGTCGCGGGCGCGCAAGATCGAGCGCTTCTTCAGCCAGCCGTTCCACGTCGCCGAAGTGTTCACCGGCTCGCCGGGCAAGTACGTGTCGCTGAAGGACACCATCCGTGGTTTCAAGGGCATCGTCGACGGCGAATACGATCACCTGCCGGAGCAGGCGTTCTACATGGTCGGCACCATCGACGAAGCGGTCGAAAAGGCCAAGAAGATGGCCGAAAAGGCCTGATGCACTGAGTCCTTTCCCGTGACCGGGAGAGGATTGGCCCAGGCGGGCGATGTCCCGCCTGAGCAGCACGAAGTTCCCCATGGTGGGCCCGGGCCCGCCCTACGGCAAAGAGAATTCCATGAGTACCATCCGTTGCGACATCGTCAGTGCCGAGCAGGAAATCTTCCACGGCGAAGCCACGTTGGTGGTGGCCACCGGTGAGCTGGGCGAGCTGGGCATTGCGCCCAAGCACGCACCGCTGATTACCCGCCTGAAGCCAGGCAAGGTGGTGGTGACGCTGGCCAACGGCGAGCAGCTGGATTTCGCCATCTCCGGCGGCATCCTGGAAGTGCAGCCGCAGGTGGTCACCGTGCTGGCCGATACCGCCGTGCGCGCGCAGGATATCGATGAAGCCGCCGTGCGTGCAGCCATGGAAGAAGCCCAGCGGGTGCTGACCCACCAGGACGAAAAGATGAGTGCCGAAGATGCCCAGGCCCAGTTGGCCATGAGCATCGCCCAGCTCAGCGCGCTGGAGCGCCTGCGCAAGAACCTCAAGCACTGATCGCCCGCCACTTGCTTCAAACGAAAAACACCAGCATTGGCTGGTGTTTTTTTTTGCTCAGCCGCTTGCCGACTGCCGTTGCCGCAACAAGGGGTGCACGGGATGGGCCGGTTCATTGGCGACGTCGAAGTTGAGCCACGAGAACAGCATCTGGATGCCGACGATGATCGGCAACGCGGCCAACATCACCGTGCCGGCGGTAGCCGGCACGCCGGTTTGCAGCGACAGGTGCCATTGCTGGATGCCGAAGGCGCCACCCAGCATCAGCAGCAGCGTGCCGGCGAGCAGTTGCAGGCTTGCCAACGAGAATCCGCGCAGGAAATACGAGTAGGCGATCCGCCGCAGGGTATTGCGCGCGTGCCCGGCCAGGAATGGCAGGGCGACCTTGTGCGGGCGCAGGCTGCTTGGCTCGTCCTGGTAGCGCGCACGCATTGGAACGTCGATGACGCGCGCGCGGGCCTGGTTGAGGTAATACAGCAGATCGGTTTCGAAAAAGTACCGGTACGCCACCCGTTCCAGTTCCAGCTCTTCGATCAGTTCCCGGCGCAGGGCGGTGTAGCCGTTGGTCGGGTCGGCTATCTGCCAATAACCACTGGACAGCTTGGTCAACAGCGTCAGCACCGCATTGCCCAGCAGCCTGACCCAGGGCATGCCACGGACGAAGCCGATGCGGTGGAAGCGATTGCCCTTGGCATAGTCGGCATGGCCGGCCAGCAGTGATCCACATACGCGTGGAATGTCCAGCGGATCCATCTGGCCGTCGCCATCGAGCTTGACCACCACCTTGGCGGCGCTGGCCTGGGCGGCGCGGTAGCCGCTGACGACCGCGCCGCCGACGCCCTTGTTCTGCGCGTGGGTGATGACCTGCACGCGCGGATCCTGACAGTGTCGGCGCACGTGCTCGCCACTTTGTTGCGGGCAAGCATCATCGACCACGTATATCCAGCCTACCTCCGGGCCGATGCTGGCCAGTAATGGCAGTATCTGGTCGCGGACCCGGTAACAAGGGATGACCACGGCGATGGCGGAGGAGTCGGTCATCGGCATCGTTCAGCGATAAATCCAGTGACGTGAAATGAAGAAACTGATGCCGGCCAGCATCACTTCAACGACCGGCTTGGCCAGCCAGGCGGTACGCAGTGTCGCATGCTGGCCGATGCCGGCCACCAACGCGGTACTTACCAGCGTCAGCGCCAACCACACGATCAGGAAGCGCAGCGCCTGGCGGCGACCCAGCACGCTGTCGGCACGAGCGAAGGTCACCCGGCCATTCAACCAGAAGCCCAACGCGGCGCCGCTGACCCGGCCGGCCACATTGGCGGCGGCCAACGGCATTCCCGCCCGGCTCAGCAATACGGTCACCAGCGTATCCAGCGCTAGCTGGACCAGCCCCATCAGCACGAACAGCGTGCCTTGACGCACAAGGGTCATCGCATGCTTTCCATCGGTGACTGCGCGGCTGGCAAGCGCCACCACTGCGCATCGCCGATGCTGGCCGCCGGCACCGCGTCAAGCGTCTTCAAGGCCGCGGTCTGGCCTGGCTGCAGCAATGCCGGTACCAGGATGACCCCGCTGATGCGCTGCTGGCGCAGCAATCGCACCCAGCCATCGCCGCTGGCATCGGCATTGGCGCGTTCACCGGCAGCCTGCAGGCTTGGCGAGTACCAGGCAACCGAGCGGCCGCGGTCGCCAAACTCGGCAAAGAACGGCCGCTGTGGATGCAGCAGCAGGATGTTGTCCTCGCCTGTGCCGCGCTGGCGGATTTGCGCGGCCAACAGCCGCTCGGGTGCGTACTTTTTCAGGAACGGCTCATCGTTGCCGGCGTTCAGGATCGCCAGCTTGACCCCGCCGTTGCGCAGCATCCAGTGGCCATTGGCCAGGAAAGCGAAATTCAACAGGCATACCGCGATGACCAGGCCGGCACCGCGGCGGCGATCGATGTTGCCTGCCATCGCCACCATCACAGGGCAAAGCAGTACCAGGCCCGGGTAGGCATAGCGCAGATACTGCAGCTGGCTCAGTGGCAGCGCCAGCAGGCATGTGGCGATCAGGGCCAGCAGCCACGTCTGCCTGGCGAACAGTCCCAGCACCCAGGCACCGGCCAGCGCCACCATCATGAAGCCGGCGGCACCGTCATGGGCCTCCACGTAACGCCCAGTGAAAAATGTCATGTCCCACGGCAGCCGTGGATTGAAGCCGGCCAGCCAGCGCGCATCGATAAACGCGGTCTGGCCGAAATAAGGCGAATGGAAAATCTGGTTGAACAGCGGCAATACCGGATTGCCCGAAACCTGGTAGGCATACAGATAGCTGGACCCTGCCACCAGCACGCCAATCAGCAATATCGCCAAGATGCCCGCCGGCGAGGGCCAGCGGTGGCGGAGCAGGGCGACCAGCACCAGTACTGCTGCCATCACGCCGGCCAGCAGCTTGAATGCCATCAGCAGGCCGGCCAGCAGCGTCAGGACCAGCCACCAGCGCAACCCACCGTGCCTGGGTGCCAGCACCCAGGCGCTCAGCCAGGTCAATGCAGCTACGGTCGGCAGTTCGGTCTGCATGCCGGCCAGCAGCGCCCCGGTCAGCGGAATACTGGCAAACATCGCCACCGACAACCACCGCCCGGCAAACGGCAGCTGCAGTTGCGCCGCCAGCCGCCAGATACCCGCAACTGTGGCCAGCAGCCACAACAGGTTGACCGCACCGCGGGCTTCGGCGCGAGCGATGACCTGCGGGATGGCCTGGACCACATCCGCTGCCCACGGTGCCAGCGCCCACACCTGGTAAGTCGGGTCGAGCCGGTACACGGCGTTGTCCTGCAGCTGCCAGGGCAGGCTCAGGTGATAAGCCAGGTCGTCGTACTGGGCCGTTGGCAACCAGCAAGCGGTGCTGGCCAGGCCAAGCAGCAGCACTGCGAACAGCGCCAGTCGCGGATGTGGGCTGACCACCGCCGTCCACTGCCGCGGTACCGCGCCCAGGCTGCGGCGCAGTCCGGTGATGTTGCTGGCTATCAGCAACAGGCAGGCGCCGGCATAGACCCAGGGGTGATGGATGGGTAGCGGCAAGCTCCAGCCCAGCACGGCGACGATCACCGCACAGCCCAGCAGGCCCTGCAGCGCCGGGTTTTCGTCGGCGACCAGGCGTACGCCCAGGGCGATAGCAGCCAGTGCGAACAGCAGGCACGCCCCTGCAGCGGGCAAGCCAGAAAAAAGCACAAGTACGACAAGGAAGAGCAAGGCCACGCAGGTGGCGGCTTGCCAGTGAAGCAAGCGCACGGCCAGCATCCCCGCGCCCGCGAACAATATGCCTATCACCAGCATTTCCAGCATGCGACCGGAATGCCATTGCAGCGAAGCGTGGTATAGCCCCAGGCCGACCAGCGTTGCCAGTACGCCCGACCACAGCAGCGCCATCGACAGTGACGTCAATGCATTAGGTTTGTCCATGGATTGCCGTTTCAGACGTTATTTCAAATATCCTACCAGCTGCATGCAAGGAGCCCTCATGACCAGTCCACTCCACGTCATCATTCTCGCCGCCGGTGAAGGCAAGCGGATGAAATCCGCTTTGCCCAAGGTGCTGCAGCCGATTGCCGGCCAGCCGATGCTGGGCCATGTCATCGCCGTCGCGCGCGAGCTGGCGCCGGCGGCCATCCACGTGGTGTACGGGCATGGCGGCGAGCAGGTGCAGGCGGCGTTTGCCGCGCAAGGTGACCTGCAGTGGGCTGAACAGAGCCGGCAACTGGGTACCGGCCATGCGGTCGCACAGGCAATGCCGCAGGTGCCGGATGAAGCGCGCGTACTGGTGCTCTACGGTGACGTGCCTCTCAGTCGTGCCGATACCCTGCGCCGCCTGCTGAAAAGCGAAGGGCGGCTGGCGGTGCTGGTGGCAGAGCCGGAGGACCCCAATGGCTACGGCCGGGTGCTGCGCGATGCCGAGGGCCATGTGGCCGCGATTATCGAGCAGAAAGACGCCAACGAGGAGCAGCGCCGCATCCGCACCGTCAACACCGGCATCATCGCCGCCGACGCCACCGCGCTGAAGGGCTGGTTGTCGCAGTTGTCCAACGAGAACGCGCAGGGCGAGTACTACCTGACCGATGTGTTTGCGTCCGCCGCCAGCGAGTACACGCCGGCCGAGATGGTCCGGGTCGAAGACCCGATCGAAGCCGAAGGGGCCAATGATCCCTGGCAGCTGTCACAGCTCGAACGCGCCTACCAGCTGCGCGCGGCGCGCGAGCTGTGCCTGCAGGGCGCGCGCCTGCTGGACCCATCGCGCTTCGATCTGCGTGGACGCATCCGCGTCGGCCAGGATGTCGAAATCGATGCCAACGTGGTGATTGAAGGCGATGTGGAACTGGCCGATGGCGTGCACGTCGGTCCTTTCACCCGGCTCAAGGACGTACGCCTGGGGCCCGGCACGCGGGTGCGCGCGCATTGCGATCTGGAAGGCGTGCGCAGCGAAGGCGCGGCCACCATCGGGCCGTTCGCGCGGCTGCGTCCGGGCACGGTGCTGGCCGATGGCGTGCACGTCGGCAATTTCGTCGAGATCAAGAAGACCACGATGGGGGTCGGCAGCAAGGCCAACCACCTGAGCTATCTGGGTGATGCCGACATCGGCAGCGCGGTCAACATCGGCGCTGGCACCATCACCTGCAACTACGACGGGGTCAACAAGTTCGGTACCGTCATCGAGGATGGCGTATTCGTCGGCTCAAACTCGGCGCTGGTGGCACCGGTGACCTTGGGCAAGGAGGCCACCATCGCCGCCGGATCCGTCATCACCAAGAACGCGCCGGCCGGCAAACTGACCGTCGCCCGTGCCCGTCAGGACGTCATCGAAGGCTGGCATCGCCCGCAGAAGAAATAGCCCCGTAGAGCGGAGCTTGCTCCGCTTCTAATCGCATAACGTACATGATCTTCCGGGCGTTGCATTTTCCAGCGGAGCAAGCTCCGCTCTACAGGCACGCGGCAGGTCAAGGTAGTCCTGTCGTCTCAATTACTTGGCAATTGAATCGCCACGCACAAGCCGCCGCCCTGGCGGTTGTGCAATGACAGGCGACCGCCGTGGGCTTCGACGATTTCGCGGGTCAGCGCCAGGCCCAGGCCGGTGCCGTTGCGTTTGGTCGAATAGAACGGCACCAGCGCATTCTGCAGCACCGCATCGTTCATGCCACTGCCGCGATCAAGCACCTCGATGCGGATCCATTCCGGCAGCGGCAGCACGTGGATTTCCACATCATCATCGCGCTCGCTGGCCTCGTGTGCGTTCTTAAGCAGGTTGAGCAGCGCCTGTTCCAACTGGGTCTGGTCGATGCGGCTGCTCAGGTCCTGGTCGTGCAGGGTCAGCCGGAATGGAATATGCCGCGCCAGCCCGGCCAGGAAAACCGCCCAGTTGACCGTCTGCAGCTGTGGCTGCGGCAACTTGGCAAAACGGGCGTAGCCGCGGATGAAGCCTTCCAGATGGCGGGCGCGCTCTTCGATGGTGGCAAAGATTTCTTCCAGCCGGCGGCTGTCGCCACGGCGCACCAGCTCGGCGCCGGAGTGCGCCAGCGATGCCACCGGCGCCAGCGAATTGTTGAGTTCGTGGCTGATGACGCGAATGACTTTCTTCCAGGTGCTGACTTCCTGGCGACGCAGCTCGCTGGTCAGCAGACGCAGCAACAGCAATTCATGCGGCTTGCCATTGAGACGGAAATGGCGACGGGCAAGGTGGTAAACCTGCTCCTCATCGTGATCATCCTCCTGGGTGACCGCGAACAGGCTGTCGCCGCCGCGGCCCATGGCTTCCCGCATTTCCGCCGGTGCCTGCAGCAGCAACTGGTCGAAGTCCTGTCCTTCCAGCTTCCAGCCGCCATGCAGCAGCTTGCGCGCGGCGACGTTGGCAAACACCACCCGCCGCAGCTGATCCACTCCCGGCGCCAGCAGCACCATGGCCACCGGCGTGTGCTGGACCATGGTATCGAGCAGTAGTTCGCGCTGGACCAGATTCTGGCGCTGCTGGCGCAGCACCTGCGCCAGTTCGCCGTGCGAATGGATCAGATCAGCCAGTTCGTCGCTGCCGCGCCAGTGGATGCTGGTGTTGTATTCGCCGTCGCGATAGCTGTTGACGCTGCCGGACAGCGCCCGGAACAGCGAGTTCACCGGCTGCAAGGCATGCCGTATCACCCAGGCTGTCAGCGGCAGCACCAGCATCGCAGAGATGGCGAATACCAGCAGTGGCGAGTCCAGCCACCTGTCCAGCAGCAACGGCACGGCGATCGCCGCCGCCAGCATCGGCAGGCACCACCAGAGCAAGCGACCGGCGAGCGAGCGACGGATCATTCGCGCGGAATGTCGAAACGGTCCATGCGCCGGTACAGCGCCTGCCGGCTCAGGCCCAGATCCGCCGCGGCCTGGGCAATGACGCCGCCGGCCCGTTGCAGCGCCTGCTGGATTTCGGCGCGCTCGGGTTCCTGCACCTGGCTGCTGCGGACTGCGGCTGGCTTGGGCAACTTCAGATCACTGGCTTCGATGCGATCACCCATCGCCAGCAGGCCGGCGCGCTGGATGACGTTGCGCAGTTCGCGCACGTTGCCCGGCCAGCCGTGGCGCAACAGGGCCTGGCGCGCGGCTTCGGACAGCGGTTTATCGGCCGGCCGGAATGCATCGGCCAATGGCAGGATATCGCCCGGACGCTCGGCCAACGGCGGCAGTTCCAGCTCGATGGCATTCAAGCGGTAATAGAGATCCTCGCGAAACTGGCCATCGCGGATCATCGCCGGCAGGTCGGCGTTGGTGGCACTGATGACGCGAACCTTGACCTGGCGCTCGCGGTTGGAACCCAGTCGCTCGAAACGCCCGGTTTCCAGCACCCGCAGCAGCTTCATCTGGCCGGACAGTGGCAGGTTGCCGATCTCGTCCAGGAACAAGGTACCGCCATCGGCCGCCTCGAACTTGCCCTCGCGGGCCTTGTTGGCGCCGGTATAGGCGCCGGCGTCGGCGCCAAATAGTTCGGCCTCGATCAAATCGGCCGGAATGGCACCGCAATTGAGGGTGACGAAAGGCCCCCGGCTGACCGCCGAATTGGCTTGCAGGATCTCGGCGATGCGTTCCTTGCCGGCACCGTTGGGGCCGGTGATCAGCACTGGCAGATCCGAGCGCGCGACCTGGCAGGCCAGTGCGAGCACGCGTTCGCTGGCCGGGTCTTCGAAAATGACATCGCGAAGATCGTAGCGGCTGGCCAGTTGTTCACGGCTGCGTCGTTCGCGATTGCGCCGGCGTGCCAGTTCGTGGCGTGCTTCGGACAGTTCAATCAGGTTGTTGACCGTGGCCAGCAGCTTGCGATCGTCCCAGGGCTTGGCGATGTAGTCGACCGCGCCGGCCTTGACCAGCTCCACTGCGGTCGACAGATGGGTCCAGGCGGTCAACAGGATGACCGGCAGGTCCGGGTTCTGCTGGCGGATGGCGGCAAACAGCGCTTCGCCTTCTTCGCCGCTGGTGGTGTCGGCACTGAAGTTCATGTCCTGGATCACCAGGTCGACCGCTTCCTGCTGCAACAGCTGCAGTCCCTGCTGCGGTGATTCGGCATGCAGGGTGCTGATGTCATGCAACGAAAACAGCACGTCCAGGGCGGTGCTGACCGAACGGTTGTCATCGATGATCAGGATCGTGGGCATGGCAGAGCGGCGAAGGTGAGAAGGGTAGGGAATCGGAGAACGCGGCCGCCGTCAACCACCGGCGGCCATCGGCCACGGCCTGGCCGGATGTGTCTGGCCGCTGACCGGACCTTATCCATCCGCCGACGCCATTAGCCATGGCGCCGGCATTTCATGGCTTATGCGCTGCGCGTGGCCACCGCTGGCGGCACCGCCGCGGCCCTGCGCGCCGGGCCGAACACCGCCAGCTGACCCAGCAGCCACAGCGCGATCGCGCCAATGGGCAGATAGTGCAGCGGCAGACGCGGCAGCTCGTACTTGCCCATCAGCAACTGGTTGATCGCATAGGCCAGGGCCATGCCGAGGATGATGCCCAGCGTTGCCAGCAGGAAATTCTCGGTCTGGAAGTAGCGCAGGATCTGGCCACGGGTCGCGCCCAGCGCCCGTCGCACGCCAATCTGCTTGGTACGCTGCTGGACCCAGAAACTGGCCAGGCCGACGATGCCCAGCGCGGTCACCACCAGCAGCGCCACGCAGACGGCTACCAACAGCACCGCCATCGACTTGTCCTGTCGGTAAAAGGCAGCGCGCAGCTCCTGAAGCGTGTCCTGTTTCAGGATGATGCGATTGGGGCTGTTCTTCTCGAGTACCGCGACGGCGGCTTTCATCACATCGTTGCGGCGGTCGGCATTGGTGCGCAGCAGATAGTTGCCGCCCAGGGTGTAGGGCGCCCTGATCGGGAAGATCATGCTGTAGCCATAGGTCTGCGGACCACCCGGTTCATTGGGGCGCACCAGCGTATCGACAATGCCGACAATCTTGATTGGGTTGTCGCCCCAACTGTAGAACGCCTTGCCTACCGCGCTCTCACCGGGAAACAGCTTCTCGGCCATGCTGCGAGTGATGATCGCACTGGGGATGTCCGGCACGCCTACCGACTGGTTGAGTGCGGCCCAGGTGACATACTCGTCGGCGGTGAAGTTGCGTCCTGCAATCAGCTTCAACCCCAGCGTGTCGATGAACTGCTCCTCCGCCATGTAGGTGGTGGCATGCAATGTCGGATGCGTCTGCTCCTGGCTGAGATTGACACTGCTGTTCCAGGAGCTGTTGCCGAACGGTACCTGGTTCAACACCGTTGCCGCCTTCACCCCGGGGATTCCGCGCAGCTCGGCCAGGTCGGTGCGGGTCAGGGCATCTGCGTCGCTGTCTGTGCCTATGCCCGTGAGCTGGATGCGAACGATTTCATTCTCGGCCGTGCCGCTGGGACGTTCCATTCGTTCCAGGCGACTGCCGATCAGGAACAACGCGTTGCAGATGATCGCGCAGCTCAGTGCGATCTCGATGACGATGAGGCTGGCGGCGGTTTTGTGCCGGCGCAGCGTTGAGAGGATGGGACGGATTTCCATGAGGGTTCTCCCGATTACTGCGACTTGAGCTGGATGGCAGGCGTGATCTGGCAGGCGCGCCAGGCGGGCAACAGACCGGCGAGCAAGCTGGCAACAATGGCCAATGCGAAGGTCGTGGCCAGCATCATCGGATCCAGGTGCGCCAGTTCGGCATAGCTGGCCGGTTGTTGTCGCACTGCCCACAGACCCAGCAGCGCCAAACCCAGGCCCACGATGCCGCCGGCCAGGCCGACCATGCCGGCTTCCACCAGCGCCTGGGCAAAAATGGATCGCTTGGACGCACCGAGTGCGCGGCGCACGCCGATTTCACCGCCCCGGCGCATGAACTTGGCCAGCAGCAAGCCGACCGTGTTGACCAGACAGACCAGCAAGAAGCCAAACGCCAGCCAGGTCTGCAGCTTGATGTCGTTGGGCACCACGCGCTTGTAGTCCAGCCACTCCATCACGCTGCGCAGGCGCACGTTGGTCGGACGCTCGTAGCGCCCGGCCTTGCGCTGTTCGTCGGAATAGTTGACCAGGTACTGCCGGTACTGGCTGGCTTTCTCCGGTGTATCCAACTGGACCCAGTACTGTATCCAGGTGCAGGGCGCGTTGAGGCTGGTTTCCTCGCCGCCACTGTCGCCCCAGCAATCCATCGAGCCATTGCGGCCCATCTTGAGGTCAATGGCGGTACTGAAAGGCAGGAAGAGCTGCTCGACATCGCCATAACGGTCCATGTTGAGGTCGTAGAAGCGCGGGGTCGGACGCCACTCCTGCAGTACGCCGATCACCCGGAACTCATTCTGTTCGATGCGCACGCTCTTGCCCACGCTGTTGGCGCCGCCAAACAACTTGTCGTTGAGTTCCTTGGAGAGTACGGCCACTCGAGCATGATGCTCGTCGTCGCCAGCGCTCCAGCCGTTGCCAAAAGCAAATGGCACCTCGAACATCTGGAAGAAGTCACCGCTGGTGTAGCGGGCATCCACCACCAACGGGCTCAGGTCCTGTTTGTCAGGTTCGATGGCCACGCCCCCGCCGGTCATCAAGGCCTGGCGATCGCCCTTCTTCTCGCGCAACATTTTCTCGGCATCGAAACGGGTGAACTGGTCCGGTGGTTCCTCGCCGGCGGTGTAGCCATCCATCGATTGCGGCTCGAGCTGCGGATAGAACAGGGTCTGGCTCTTGCCGGGCAACGGATCCCCGGACAGGATGTAGAACACGGTCAGCGTGGTCATGCTGGCACCGATGCCCAGGGCAATGGCCAGCACCATCAACGCGGTCAGCACCTTGTTGCGGCGGAAACTGCGCAACGCAAGTTGCAGGTAATAGCTGAACATGGCGGCGTTACCTCAGGCTTGGGCCGGGGTCAGATCGACATCCAGTCCAACGCTGGAAATCAATCGCGGTTCGCTGGTCAGGTCGGTGGCGGCGCCGTCGACGATGTGCACGTTGCGTTGCGCGCGCGCGGCCAGCTCCGGGTCGTGGGTGACCATGACGATGGTGGTGCCGTTGGCATTGATTTCTTCCAGCAGCTCCATCACCCCGCGTGCCATCTGGCTGTCCAGGTTGCCGGTCGGTTCGTCGGCCAGCAGCAATTTCGGGCTGCCGGCCAGCGCCCGCGCGATCGCCGCGCGTTGCTGCTGGCCGCCGGACAATTCGGCCGGGTAGTGCTTCATCCGCGAACCCAGGCCGACGTCGCTGAGCGCCTTCTCGATGCGCTGCCGGCGTTCGGCGGCGGGCATGCCGCGATAGCGCAGGGGCACGTCGGCGTTATCGAACAGGTTGAGGTCCGGGATCAGGTTGAAGCTCTGGAAGATGAAGCCGATTTTCTGGTTGCGCAACTTGGAGCGGGCGTTGTCGGTCAAGCCACTGACATCCTGTCCATCGAGCAGGTAGGTGCCGCCGGTGAAGGACTCCAACAGGCCGGCGATATTGAGGAAGGTGGTCTTGCCCGAGCCGGAGGGACCGGTGACCGCGACGAACTCGCCACCACGGACATGCAGGTCCAGCGACCGCAGGGCATGGGTCTCCACCTGTTCGGTACGGTAGACCTTGGAAACGGCGCGCATCTCAAGCATGGTTTTCTCCTTCGTCGGATATGGGAAAGATGGAAATCAGTTCAGGGTGACTTGCGGTTCTTCGTTGAACAGATCGCTGCCGGAGACCACGACCTTGTCGCCTTCTTTCAGGCCGCCGAGCACTTCAACCTGGCTCAGGCTGCTGGCGCCCAGCTCGATGGGGGTGCGCCGCGCCGAGCTGCCATCCATGACGTAGGCGTAGCGACCGCCGCCCTGGTCGACGAACGGACCGCGCTCGACCATCAGCACGTTCTTGCGGGTATCGAGCAGCACGCGCGCGCTCAGTCGCTGGTTCTGGCGCAGGCCGGGCGGTTGCTTGTCGCTGAAGCGGATGCGGGCGACGACTTCGCCGTTGACCACTTCCGGGGAGACCGCCGAGACCTCGCCCGGATAGGGTTCGCCGCTGCCGCTGGTCAGGCGCGCCGGCATGCCGATGGCCAGGTCGCGGGCAAAGCTCTCCGGCACCTTTATTTCGACTTCGAATACCGACAGATCGACCACGCTCAGCACCGGGCCGTTGAGCGCCACGCTGGAGCGCTGCTGGACCTGGACCTGGCCGACCTGGCCGTCGAAGGGCGAGCGGATGGTCAGCAGGTCGACTTGGCGCTGGACCTCGGCCACCACCGCCTTCTGCCGATCGGCCAGCAGGCGCTTGTTGCGCGCATCCAGTCCGGCGCCCTGGCCCTGCAGGCTGAGATCACGGTTTGCCTGGGCCACGCCGATCTGGGCCTTCTTCACTTCATCCTCGGCGCGGGCGACATCGATCTGCGGCACCGCGCCGCCCTCGTATCCGGTCTGGTAACGCTGCAGGTCGCGCTCGGCGGCGATCTGTTCAATCCTGGCCTGGTCCAACAGCTTGCGCGACTGGGCGCGGGTCAACGTGGCATCCAGGTTGGCGCGGCTGGCCTCGGCCTCCATGCTGGCCAGCGTGGTCTGTTCCTGGGCCAGCTTGCTGCGCAGTTCCGGGCTGTCGATTTCCGCCAGCGGCTGGCCTTTCTTGACCACGTCGCCGGCCACCACGTGCAGGGTCACCACGCCGCTGGCGATCGCGTACAGGGTCGGGCTGTTGGCGGCAATCACCCGGCCTTCGCCGCTGATGTCGCGAACCAGATCGCCGCGGGTGACCTCGGCGATGCGCACGCGGCTGCTGTCGATTGATTGGCTGCCGGCCAGCCAGCCGCGGGCGGCAAACGCAATCAGCAACAGCACCAGCAGCGCCCCGCCGGCGGGCAGGGCCCAACGGCGCAGTCGCGGAGCGGGGGCGGTGGTGGTCACTGGACGGTCTTGCGCGGAGGTGTCCCGAATCATTGGCGGCATGCGTTTAAGTGGGAAGTCCTGCTGAACAAAGCAGGATGCGTGCCAACCATAACTAGCTGATTTGCAAAGACATGCCCGCCCGGACACCGCTGTCCGGGTGTCCGCGGACACTGCCCCCGGACACCGCTGTCGTCGCCGGTCATTACAATGGTCGGCAGGACATCCCAACGGACAGTGAGTGGCTTATGTGCGGCATTGTGGGTGCGATTGCCAATCGCGATGTGGTTCCCCTGTTGATTGAAGGCCTCAAGCGCCTGGAATACCGCGGTTACGATTCGGCCGGCATCGCCGTGATCGACGGCCGCGACGTGCGCCGGGTGCGCCGTACCGGCCGGGTGGCCGAGATGGAAGCGGCCGCTCAAAGCGAGGCATTCAGCGCCCAGGTCGGTGTCGGCCACACTCGCTGGGCGACCCACGGCGGGGTGACCGAAGCCAACGCCCACCCGCACATCAGCCAGGGCGTGGCGCTGGTCCACAACGGCATCATCGAAAACCACGACGAGCAGCGCGAGCGCCTGCGTGCGCTGGGCTACCAGTTCGAATCGCAGACCGACACCGAAGTCATCGCCCACCTCATCCACCATCACCTGACCCAGGGCGCTGACCTGCTGGCGGCGTTGCAACGCACGGTCAAGGAACTCACCGGTGCCTACGCGCTGGCGGTGGTCAGTCGTGCCGAACCGCAGCGGATGGTGGTGGCGCGGATGGGCTGCCCGCTGCTGATCGGCATTGGCGAGGGCGAGAATTTCGTCGCCTCCGACGTCTCGGCAATCCTGCAGGCGACCCGCCAAGTGATGTTCCTGGAAGAAGGCGACACCGCCGAATTGAGCCGCGACGGCGTGCGCATCTTCGATGGCAACGATGAGCCGGTGGAGCGCGAGCTGCACCAGTCGGACGTGTCGCTGGCATCGCTGGAGCTGGGTCCGTACCGCCACTTCATGCAGAAGGAAATCCACGAGCAGCCGCGCGCACTGGGCGACACCATCGAAGCGGCCATGGACGTGGGTTTCGATGCCGCACTGTTTGGTGACAACGCCGGCGAAATCCTCAAGGGCATCAGCGGCGTGCAGATCCTGGCCTGCGGCACCAGCTACTACGCCGGCATGACCGCGCGTTACTGGATCGAGGCTATCGCCGGCTTGCCATGCAGCGTGGAAATCGCCAGCGAATACCGCTACCGCGCCGCTTACGCCAACCCGGATCACCTGGTGGTGACGCTGTCGCAGTCGGGCGAAACCCTGGATACGATGGAAGCGCTCAAATACGCCAAGTCGCTTGGCCATCGGCACACGCTCTCAATCTGCAACGTGCCTGAAAGCGCGATCCCGCGCGCCAGCGAACTGGTCTGCTACACCCGCGCCGGCGCCGAAATCGGCGTTGCCTCGACCAAGGCCTTCACCACCCAGCTGGCGGTGCTGTTCCAGCTCAGCGTGGTGCTGGCCAAGCTGCACGGCAAGCTCGACGAGGCCGAGGAAGCCGGCTATCTGGAAGAACTGCGCTATCTGCCCGGCAGCGTCCAGCACGCGCTCAACCTGGAGCCGCAGATTGCGCTGTGGGCCGAGCGTTTCGCGCCCAAGTCCGATGCCCTGTTCCTGGGCCGCGGCCTGCATTACCCCATCGCCCTGGAAGGCGCGCTCAAGCTCAAAGAAATTTCCTATATCCATGCCGAGGCGTATCCGGCTGGCGAGCTCAAGCACGGCCCGCTGGCGCTGGTGGACGCCAACATGCCGGTGGTGGTGATCGCGCCCAATGACAGGCTGCTGGAGAAGGTCAAGTCGAACATGCAGGAAGTGCGTGCGCGTGGCGGTGAACTGTTCGTGTTCACCGACCAGGACAGCAACTTCAGCGAATCCGAAGGCGTGCACGTGATCCGCACGCCGCGCCATGCCGGCGCGCTCAGCCCGATCATCCACACCATCCCGGTGCAGTTGCTGGCCTACCACACCGCACTGGCACGCGGCACCGACGTCGACAAGCCGCGCAACCTGGCCAAGAGCGTGACGGTGGAGTGATGCCCGGGCGTTAATGGCGCTGTCGGTGCACCAGCTGCGGCGTAGCCCTGTGCATACAGTTTTACTGAGCGCCTCAGAAGGACCCTGCGCCTTGCGGGTCTGCCCTGGCGCCATGTCGGGGAGTTGACCGCCATATGCCGTGGCGGATGCACACCGACGCGCGCGACGTGAACCGATTCCCGGGCATCTTGCGCGGGGCTGAGTCTTCGGCGCACCTGCTGGCAGCCTTCTATTGCCGCCTACCCGCGTAAGGCAGCCGGCGTGAGCTGCGTAATTCCGCGATTTTGCGAGGTTTTTTTGTACGCGATATTAATGTCGTGGGGCGTAGCGTGGGCGTGGGCGTCTTTTCGAAAAGTCCCCCATAACCGGAACTCTGAAGTTGCCTTGCTTGGTGTTTCCCCGGTTCCATGAATGCCAGCGGACAGCGTCGGAGGCAGATCCCCCTGACGATTGACTTGGAGATGGCAATGTCTACGGCAAAAGCAGCGAAAGCAACGAAAGGCAGTACAAAGGGAGCGAAGCAACCCAATGTCCTGGTGATGTGGGGTGACGACATCGGCCAGGCCAACCTGAGTTGTTATACCAAGGGCCTGATGGGTTACCGCACGCCCAACATTGATCGAATCGCCAAGGAGGGGATGATCTTCACCGACTCCTATGCCGAACAGAGCTGTACCGCCGGGCGAGCCTCTTTCATCACCGGCCAATGCGGGTTGCGCACGGGTCTGACCAAGGTCGGGCTTCCAGGGGCGGAACTTGGCTTGAAGGCCGAGGACATCACCATCGCCGAGGCGCTCAAGCCACTGGGGTATCGCACGGGCCAGTTCGGCAAGAACCACTTGGGCGACCGCGACGAACACCTGCCGACGATGCATGGATTCGACGAGTTCTTCGGCAATTTGTACCACCTCAACGCCGAGGAGGAGCCGGAGGAAGAAGACTACCCCAATGCCAAGGACTTCCCGGACTTCAAGAAGAAGTATGGTCCGCGTGGGGTCCTGCATTGCTGGGCGGACGGCAAGGGGGGTCAGAAGATTGAAAATACCGGGCCCTTGACCAAGGAGCGCATGCAGTCCTGCGACGAGGAATTCCTTGCCGCTGCCAAGAAATTCATCCAGGCCGCGCATGATGCCGGCGAGCCATTCTTCGTCTGGTTCAACACCACCCACATGCATGCCTGGACGCACGTGCATCCGGACTGGAAAGGCAAGTCCGGTCGCTGGCAATCCGAGTACCACGACACGATGATGTACCACGACTGGTGCATCGGGCAGTTGCTCGATTTCATCGATGAACTCGGCATCGCCGACGATACCTTCGTGCAGTACAGCACCGACAACGGCCCGCACATGAACACCTGGCCGGATTCGGGCATGACTCCGTTCCGCTCGGAGAAGAACACCAGTTGGGAAGGCGCTTACCGCGTCCCTTGCATGGTCCGCTACCCGGGGCACATCGAGGCCGGTTCCGAATCCAACGGCATCATCAGTCACCAGGACTGGTTCCCGACGATCCTTGCCTTGGCAGGGGATCCGGACATCGCGACGAAGTTGAAGAAGGGCCTGAAGATCGGCAAGAAGACCTTCAAGGTCCATCTCGACGGGCACAACTTGCTTCCGTACTTGACCGGCGAAGTGAAAGAGAGTCCGCGCAAGGCGTTCCTCTATTTCACCGACGACGGCGACGTGGCGGCCCTGCGCTACGACAACTGGAAGATGCTGTTCATGGAGCAGCGGCAGGAGACGACACTGAAGATATGGCAGGAGCCGTTCGTCGTCTTGCGCACGCCGTACATCTTCAACCTGCGGATGGATCCGTATGAACGTGGGCAACAGACATCCAACACCTATTACGACTGGATGTTCCGGCGCATCTATCTGCTGGTGCCGGCGCAGGCCGCGGTGGCCGAGTTCCTGGGAACGTTCAAGGAATTCCCCCCGCGCCAGAAGTCGGCCAGCTTCAGCCTGGACCAGGTGATGGAGAAGATGGAAGAGGTAGCCAGCGGCGGCTGAATCGGTCGTGCCGCAGGACCATCCCGTGCGTCGTGGCCAAGGCCACGGCGCGCGCGGCATGCCTTCATTGGACAACGAGAGGGGGCGCCTTGAGTACCACCGCAAACACGACGCCGGGGCCTGACTATGGCACCGAGCTTTCTGAACAGCGTACCGCGCTGGCCATTGAGCGCAGCTTCCTTTCGTTTGAAAGGACGTTGATGTCCTGGCTGCGGACTTCGTTCTCGATGATCAGTTTCGGCTTCACGCTGGTCAAGTTCTTCCAGTTCCTGGAGGACCAGAAAGGAGCCCCGGTCAGCGGGATACTGCAACGGACCTGGACTTCCGACACGATCGGGCTCGGCATGATCATCATCGGTACGGGGGCGTTGTGCCTGGCCGTGGTGCAGCATTGGAGACGGGTCAATGCGTTGCGTGCGATGGGGCTTCCCTCGCAGTGGAACCTCGCGATGTGGGTATGCACCCTGGTCGCGGCATTGGGAGTCTTTGCCTTCGTGAGCCTGGTGATGGGCGGCTGAACCCCGGCTTCGTACATCCCTCAGTCGGCGACGCAGCGGAACCCGAGGTGGCAGGTCGAGGTATCGACGGGTTGCGCCATCCGTGCCGCGGGCCGATAGCGGCGGCAGTAATTGGGTGCGCACAAGTGTGACCCACCCTTCATGACCCGGCGCGGTATCTTCACGGCCGGATCGCGGGGATCAGTACTTGCCTCGGCGCTACCGCCGCGCGGATTGGCCAACGTGCAGCAGGCATGCTGGGCAATGGCACCGTGTTCCTGGTACCAGTCGGTGGTCCATTCCCAGACATTGCCGGCCATGTCGAACAGGCCATGGCCATTGGCCGGATACGAACCCACCGGCGCCGTCCAAAGATGGCCATCCTCCTGCAGGTTCTGCCATGGGAATTCGCCCTGCCAGGTATTGGCCATGTATCGACCGGCCGGCGTCAGTTCCTCGCCCCAGCAGAATTCGGCGCCGTCCAGGCCGCCACGTGCGGCGAACTCCCATTCGGCTTCGGTGGGCAGGCGTTTGCCACACCACGCCGCGTAGGCGAGTGCGTCCTCGTAGGCAACGTGCACGACGGGATGGTTGCCCTTGCCATCGATTGCGCTGTCCGGCCCGTGGGGGTGCCGCCAGTCGGCGCCGGCGACGTAATGCCACCAGTTGAAGGAGTTGCGCAGGTCGACCGGGCCGGCAGTGGGGATGAACACGACCGAGGCGGGGACCAGCATGGCCGGATCCGCGCCGGGATAGTCGGCCGGGTCTGCGGCCCGTTCGGCCAGGGTCACATGACCGGTGCTGGCGACAAACCGGGCGAAGTCGTCGTTGGTCACGCAATGGGTGTCGATCCAGAACCCATCCACGGACACCTTGTGCGCGGGTGCTTCTTCAGGATAGTGGTGGTCCGATCCCATGAGGAAGGTTCCTCCCTCGATCCTGACCATGCCGGCATGGCGTTCACTGTGCTGGTTCGTGTTCAAGCCCAAGGCCTCGCGTGCAGATGTTCGATGTCGCTACGGTAACGCATGCCGCGTCGCCGTCTTCGTGCAGGGCGTTGCCCACCGGGAGGGTGCGCCATCAGCCTGGCCTGACCATCTGGACCAACGTACCGACGATGAGCTGCATCGCCAATGCGACCTGCAGGATTCCCAGCACGGCGCTGAGGACCTTCAGCGGTATCGGCCCTATCCATTTCATGATGAATCGGATGGACAGCAACGCCAACACGTTGATCACCATCACGGCCACCGCAGGCCCATCAGGCAGGTCGAGCGTACGCTGTCCTGGCTCAAGGCCATGATCGTGATCAGCGCCGCCAGTCCATAGGGCGTCACCGTGGCCGGGAAAACCAGGTGCATGGTCGAGGATTTCACCGGTGGAACGGGGGCGAGCTCATTGCGCGGGTCCGCGTACTGCGCGAAAACCAGCCGGATGGCCACGACGAAGAAGATGATGCCGGCCACCAGTTGCATCACCGACGTGGAGATGTGCCACTTGTGCAGCATCATGCTGCCCGCCAAACCGGCGACAAGGATGGTGATGGTGCTGAGACCGAATACCTTCAGGCCCAGTGTGAGGACTTCGCGCCGGGTCAGCCCTTGGGTGGCGAGGAAGTAGTCGCCGATCGCCTTGATCGGCCCGAGCGTGATGAAAAAGACGAGGAAGACATTGTCGTAACCGAGTCGATACGGCAATTCGGCCACCGCCGCCATTGCAGTGGCACTGGCCAGGACCAAGGCGATTTCGCTGCTGGGCATGGCGGCATCCTCCGTTGTCCAAGATCGGTCCGGCTTGCCCGCAGGCGCGCATGTCAGGTGAGGTCGCGTTCCGGGACTTGCTCCTCGCCGCTCATCTTCTCCGCGGTATCGAGATCGCGCTCGAGGAAGTAATTGAGGAAGGTGCGGATGATCGCGATGGCGGCGAGCTGGCCGATGTCGTTCCAGTCCGGGGAGATGACGGTGCGGACGATGTCAGCGGCCAGCATGAATTCCAGCCCCAGCAACAACCACCTCGCCAAGCTGAGCCAGGCAGCCCGCCGCGCGCCATGGCTGCCGCGACGCACGCGCAGCGCGGGCGACAACCGGATGACCGCATCGATGGCACCGACGAAGATGGTGAGCACCGAAAGGATCTCCAGGGTCAACGCAACGTACTCACTGATCGCGATGAACAGCTCTTCCACGAACCCCTCCCGTGGCCGGAACATGCCCGGCAACCATGAACGCCCTTGAATCTTGCCCCAAGACCGCATGCGGGATGTAAAGATTTCCCGATGGTCGGGGCCATGGATGGCCGGCGGGTCGTTCAAGGTCGTGACGCATAAGTCGTTAAACTAGCCACCGGTTTCGACCCCTGCCCGGGGGGCCGGAACGCCCCGGTTTTCCTGGAGTACACATGTTGCAACGCGAATGGGTGGTAGGCGCCATCCAGAAGATTGAAGCGGATTTCAACCGCTGCGCCGACACCCACTTGATTCCGATGGCGCTGCCCGGTTATCCGGACATCGCCATCTACTTCAAGGACGAGTCCAGCCATCCGACCGGCAGCCTCAAGCACCGGCTGGCGCGCTCGCTGTTCCTGTACGCGCTGACCAGTGGCTGGCTGCGCGAGGGCGCGCCGGTGATCGAGGCCTCCAGCGGCTCGACGGCGGTCTCCGAAGCCTACTTCGCGCGCTTGCTGGGGTTGCCGTTCGTGGCGGTGATTCCGCGTGGTACCTCGCCGGAGAAGATTGCCGCGATTGAATTCCAGGGCGGGCGCTGCCATCTGGTCGATTGCCCGAGCCAGCTCAATGCCGAGTCCGAGCGACTGGCGCTGGAGCTGGGCGGGCACTTCATGGATCAGTTCACCTACGCCGAGCGCGCCACCGACTGGCGCGCCAACAACAACATCGCCGAGTCGCTGTTCAAGCAGATGGCGCTGGAGCAGCATCCGATACCGACCTGGATTGTCTGCAGCCCGGGCACCGGCGGCACCAGTGCGACCCTGGGCCGCTACGTGCTCTACCGCTGCTGCAACAGCCGCGTGCTGTGCGTGGATCCGGAGATCTCGGTGTTCTTCGATTTCTATCGCGGCAGCAAGCAGGGCCAGGCCGATCGCACGATGACTCTGGCCCAGGGGTCGCGCATCGAGGGCATCGGCCGGCCGCGGGTCGAGGCCAGTTTCATTCCCGGCTGCGTCGACACCATGCTCAAGGTGCCCGATGCGCTGAGCCTGGCGGCGATGCGCTATGTCAGCAAGCGGCTGGGGCGGCGTGTCGGTGGCTCGACCGGGACCAACTTCGTCGGCGTGTTGCGGGCCGCGCAGAGCATGCGCGCGCTGGGCCACGCCGGTTCCATCGCCACCATCCTCTGCGATGGCGGTGATCGCTATGCGCACAGCTATTACTCGGATGACTGGTACCAACGCTGCGGCATCGACATCGCCGCCGCCGACCAGCTCATCGAGCAGGCGGTCGAGGGCCAGGAGGTACTGTCCGGGCTGGCGGTGGCCGGCAACGGATTCGACTGATTGCGGCATTGGGATGACCGCTTTCACATGGCTGTAATAACCGCCGCGGATACTGGACACCGCAACGAGGTCCCTCTCTCCTCCCTTGTTGTCGACCGCGCCCGGACCTTGTGCCGGGCGTCGTTTTTTGCGCCGCTGCTGCAGCGGCGACGCATGGGCTGGATGCGGCTCGGCGTTTGCGACGCGGCGGTGGCAGACTGATCGCCATGCGCAAGATCATCCACGTCGACATGGACGCCTTCTACGCGTCGGTCGAGCAACGCGACGCCCCCGAACTGCGCGGCAAGCCGGTGGTCGTGGCCTGGCGCGGGGCCAGATCGGTGGTCTGCGCGGCCTCCTACGAGGCGCGGGTGTTCGGGGTGCGCTCGGCGATGCCGGCGGTGACTGCCGAGCGGCTGTGTCCGCAGGCGATCTTCGTGCCGCCGGATTTTGCCCGCTACAAGGCCGTGTCGCGGCAGGTCCGCGAAATCTTCCTGGCGCATACCGATCTGGTCGAACCGCTGTCGCTGGACGAGGCCTATCTGGACGTCACCGAGGCCAAGACCGCCTTGCCCAGTGCCACGGCCATTGCCCAGGCCATACGCGCGCAGATTTTCGAGGCCACCGCACTGACCGCCTCGGCCGGCGTGGCGCCGAACAAATTCATCGCCAAGATTGCCTCGGACTGGCGCAAGCCCAATGGCATCTTCGTGGTCCGGCCGCACCAGGTGCACGATTTCCTAACCCCGCTGCCGGTTGCCAAGATTCCCGGCGTCGGCAAGGTCATGCAGGGCAAGCTGGCGGCGATGGGCGTGCAAACCGTGGGCGACCTGCGCGGCATCGGCGAGTTGGAACTGGCGCGCCAGTTCGGCAGTTTCGGCCATCGCCTGCATCTGCGCGCGCAGGGCATCGACCTGCGCCAGGTGCAGCCGGACCAGCCGGTCCAGTCGATTTCCTCCGAAGACACCTTCGCCGAGGATCTGCCATTGGCGGATCTGGAACCGGCGATTCGGCGGCTGGCGGAAAAAACCTGGCTGGCAACGCGCAAGACCGAGCGCATCGGCCGCACCGTGGTGTTGAAGCTGAAGACCTCGCGCTTTCGCATCCTCACCCGCAGCCTGACCCCGGATCGGCCCCCGGACAGCCTGGAGACACTGACTGCAATAGCGCTGGCCCTGCGCGAGCGGGTCGACCTGCCGGCAGGCACCCGCTATCGATTGGTTGGCGTCGGCCTGTCAGGCTTCAGCGAGCCGGAGGAAACCGGCATCCAGCCGGGCCTGTTCACCATCCCGTAGCGCGGAGCTCGCTCCGCTTTCCTTCTTCGGTAGAGCGGAGCTCGCTCCGCTACTCTCCGGGCATCGTGTGCTGCATTGTCGCTGCCTGGCAGCCGAGCAAGCTCCGCGCCACGCATGCCTCAGTCGCGTGCCTGGTAGCGCAGGTTGATGCCGTACTGGCGGCCGGCCTGGTTGTACCAGGCGACGGTTTCGTAGTCGCGATCAAACACGTTGGCGGCGCGCGCCTGCAGCGTCCATTGCCGATTGATGGCGTACTCCACCCGCAGATCCAGGGTGCCGTAACCGGCCAGGCGCACCGCGTTGGCGGCGTCATCGTAACGGTGGCTGGCGCCGTTGCCGGTCAGGCCAAGGCGGAAATCGCCGAACTGGCGATCGACATCGATGCGCGCGGTGTTCTGCGCGCGCCGCGCCAGCAGGTGATCGTAGTTGGGATTGTCATCGCCGGCCGGCGTGCGGCGGCTGTCGTTGCGCGGATCGGTGTGGCTGAGCTGGGTGCTGACATCAAAGCCGGCCCAGTTGAAGTCAACGGTGAACTCGGCGCCGCGGATGCGTGCCTTGTCGATGTTGTTGGGCAGGAAGATGCTGGAGTCGTAGGAGATCAGATCATCGATGCGCGTCTCGTAGACGTTGAGCGTCCAGTTCCAGTCGTCCGCGTACTGGGCCAGGCCCAGGTTGGCCGACTTGGATGATTCCGGTTGCAGGTCGGGCTTGCCGAAGAACGGGTAGTACAGATCGTTGAACGTGGGCGCCTTGAAACCAGTGGCCACGCTGGCGGTCAACTTGAAGCCGCTGCCGAAGGCCAGGCCATAGCCGAGGCTGCCGGTGCTGTGATCGCCAAACTGCTCGTTGTCGTCCTGGCGGATGCTGGCCTGCAGGTCGTGGGCGCCGAACTGGCCCTGGTACTCGACGTAGGCGGCCTTGTTGTCGCGGCTGGTGACGTCGAACTCGGTATCGCTTTCCAGCACTTCGTCCTGCCAGTCCAGTCCGGCGGTCAGCAGGTGATGCTCGCCCAGCGCCATGTCGGCCTGCAGCGATGCCTGATCGCGACGGGTCTGGAAATGGCTGCGGAACTCTTCCTCGTAGTGGTCGGTGGCATCGTCCTTGTTCTGGCCGGCGCTCAGCACCACCCGTAGCGCATCGCTGGGCGTGAACGACAACTTGCCGCCGTAGACCTGCTGCTCGGTGTCGGTGACGTTGCTGTAGCTGCTGTCGTATTCGTTGCGGCCATCGGCGTTGAGCAGGTTGGCTTCGACCTGCCAGGCATCATTGAAGCGATAGCCGGTGCGCAGGTTGACCGACAGGTTGCGGTAGCCATCATCGTCCGGCTCGTCGGTATAGCAGCCCTGGAACAACGCGGCCGAACCGCGGCAGGCATTGAAGCCATCGGTTTGGCTATAGGCCGCATCCAGGTTCAACCAGGCGTGCTCGCCGCCGTAGCCGAAGCCACCGGCGACTTCGCGCAGGTTGTCGCTGCCGGCACCGATATTCAAATGACGTGACAGTCCCTTGCCACCGCGACGGGTGAAGATCTGGATGACGCCGCCGATGGCCTCGGAGCCGTACAGGCTGGAGCGCGGGCCGCGGACGATTTCGATACGTTCGATCTGTTCGACCGGCAGGTCCTGGAAGGCGACCAGTCCGGCGCTGGCCGAGCCGATGCGGATGCCATCGACCAGCACCAACACCTGGTCGGACTCGGTGCCGCGGATGTTGACGGTGGTGATCTTGCCGCGGCCGCCCTGGTTGGCGATGCCGATGCCGGCGCGGCCCTTGAGCAACTCGGCCAGCGAACCGGCCTGGCTGCGCTCGATGTCGGCGCGATCAATGACCTGCGCCGGCACCAGGCTGTCGGCTACCGATACTTCGGTGCGGGTGCCGGTGACCAGCACGTTGTCCAGATCGGTGGGCTGGCCGCTGTCGGCGCGTGCGTTGCCGGCCAGGCCGCTGGCGATGGCCAGTGCCAGCAGCGAAGGGGTGGAAAAACGGTAAGACATGACAATCAACTCCATCGCGCGCCCCGCGCGCCTGTGGTTCGGGTGGAGTTGCATGGAGAGGGCGGGAGACAGCGGACTACGCACGCGGCGCGGCACGCCGCAATGCCCTCCGCATCGCAACCAGTGGTGGATCCAGGGATCCTGTCCAAGGCCGGTCTCCGGGCTGGCGAGCATGTGCGGCCGCACATTGCCCTGGCGCCTTCCCATGCGGTTGCACAGTGGCCGATGCCAGGATTTGACTCGCTTACCGTTGCGGGGGCAGCGCCGGAATGGTTCCGTCAGGCGGAAATTCACCGGCTTCCCGTTTCAACCTGGCCGGGCTCGGTTGCGCGGGCAGGTCACCTTGAAGCGCGCGCAGTATACGGCAATGCCGGCGCTGGCTGGCGCGGTTCAGTCGTCGCGGCGATCGAACAGCCGATCCATCCGATCGTCATCGACCGCTTGGCCGTCATCGCCGGTCATGTGATGGGTGGTGGTGACTTCGCCGATGGCCGGCTTGCCGCGCGGCGGCGGCAGCGCGTCGGTGGCCGCTTCATAGGCCTGCAACAGTTCGGCGCGGCGTGCTTCGGGCAGTTGTTGCCAGTGGCAATCCAGCAGCGCGCCTTCCAGCGAATACAGCAGGTTCAAGCTGGGCCGGAAGCCGGCGCGCTTGACCCGCATGAAGGCTTCGACCGAGCCAATCTGGCGCAATTCCTCGGGCGAGTGCAGGCCGACCTGGCGCAACCAGGCGGCCGACTTGGGGCCGATGTTGCGCAACTTGACGATACTCATGCGGCCGCGCTCACGTCGGGCCAGCCCCGCCCAGGCTGGCCTCGAACAGGCGCGCGATGGCCTCGATCCCGGCTTGATCCTGTTCATCGAAACGGCCGACGATGGGGCTGTCCAGATCCAGCACGCCAATCAGCTGCTCGCCTTTCAGCAACGGCACCACCAGCTCCGAACGCGAGGCCGCGTCACAGGCGATGTGGCCGGGAAAGGCCTCGACATCCTCGATGCGCTGGGTCTGGCGCAGGCGGGCGGCGGCACCGCAGACGCCCTTGTCCAGGGCGATGCGCACGCATGCCGGCAAGCCCTGGAACGGGCCGACCACCAGTTCGCGACCATCGTGGAAGTAGAATCCGGCCCAGTTCACATCCGCCAGCGAATGGAAAATCAGCGCCGAGAGGTTGGCGGCATTGGCCACGCGATCGCTTTCACCGTCCAGCAATGCACGTGCCTGCGCAAGCAATTGCGCATACTGCTCGGGCTTGCTGCCGGTGAGTTTCGAGGCGGAAAAGGACATGAATGTGAGTGTATAGAGTTTATTCAGCTTTGTGTGAGAGGGGAGTTACTATGAAAACCTTAGGTTTCGGCAGGGTTTAGGTTAAGCATGGACCATCTGTTTGTGACCGGTACCGATACCGGCATCGGAAAGACCCAGGTCAGCTGCGCGCTGCTGCATGCACTGCGTCGGCAACGCCCGCGCGCGGTCGGCATGAAGCCGCTGGCCAGTGGCTGCGAGCTGACCAGCAGCGGTTGGCAGAACAGCGATGCGGTGGCGTTGCGCCAGGCCAGCAACCCGGTGCCGGTCTACGCCGACGTCAATCCGTATGCCTTGCCGGCGCCACTGGCGCCGGAAATCGCCGCGCGCGAGGCCGGTGTCAGTGTCGACCTGCAGGTCATCCGGCGTGCGTTCCTGCGCCTGCAGGCCACCGGCAGCAGCGTGGTGGTCGAAGGCGTCGGCGGCTGGGCGGCGCCGTTGAGCCCGAGCCTGGACCAGATGGACCTGGTCCGCGAACTGAACCTGTCGGTGGTCATGGTGGTCGGCCTGCGCCTGGGCTGCATCAATCATGCGCGCCTGACCGCACAGGCCATTGCCGCCGATGGCGGACGGCTGGTGGGCTGGGTGGCCAACGAAGTGGATCCGGAAATGGCCCGCCGCGACGAGAATTTCGAGCTGTTGAAACTGCGCCTGTTGGCGCCCTGCTGGGGCCGGCTTCCGTATCTGCCCGATGCCAGCGCCGAACAGCTGGCGGCCTTTCTCAACCCGGTCAGCTGAGCCGGCGTGGTTGGAAAAGGCATAAAAAACCCGGCAGCGGGAGGGAGCTGCCGGGTCGGTTGCGCGGGGGAGGGGTCCGCGCAAAGGTCAGACACTTCGGCCCATTGGACCGAGGCGCGTTATTACTTGTTACTTGGTCTTGGCGCTCTTGGTGGCCTTGGCCACGTTCGCCTGGACGCTTTCGCTGACGGTTTCGAACTGCGACTTGGCCAGCTGGCCCAGCGCTTCACCGGTCTTCAGGTTCAGGCCAAACACTTCCTGGCCCGCGGCGACGAAGCGCTCGGTGTTGTCCTTGGCGATCTGCATGCCCTTCGGCAGCAGGGTCTTGAAGGCTTCCGGATCGCGCACTTCAGCCAGCTCGCCGAAGAAGGCGGTGGTGGCGTCGATGTTCTTTTCCAGGGTCTTGAGCTGGATGCCGAAGACGGTTTCGGCATTTTCCAGAGCCAGGCGGTTTGCGCGTGCAGCGACCGCAGCGAACTGGTGAGTGAAGTTGCTGAAGCTATCGTTGAACTGTGCAGACATGGTGGACTCCGTTGGCGTTTGCCTATGTGTTGCGATGCAGCATAGCGAAGCTTTTGTTGCGATGCAACATCCTGCTGGCAAATACCCCGGCCGGACTCAGGATTCGTTTAGTATCAAGTCCTTATGTGACAGCCAGGCAACAAAAAAGCGGCCGTAGCCGCTTTCCCACCCCGGATTTGCGCAGGAATGGTCTGCTTATGGTCCGCGGTAGCGGCTGCCGGCGGTGCAGGTTTCGTGCACCACCACCTCGCTCAACAGCGGCAGGGCCGGCTTGACCTGTTCCCAGATCCATACCGCCAGGCGCTCGCTGGTCGGGTTTTCCAGCCCGGGGATATCGTTGAGGTAATGGTGATCCAGCCGATCGTAGGTCGGCTTGAACGCGGCCTTGACCTCGGCGAAGTCCATCACCCAGCCAGTATGCGGATCCAGCTCGCCGGACAGGTGCAGCTCGACCCGGAACGAATGCCCGTGCAGGCGCGCGCACTTGTGGCCTGCCGGCACGTTGGGCAGCCGGTGCGCGGCTTCGAGCGTGAATACCTTGAAAATGTCCATGAGGCGATTATAGGAAAGTGACGGAAGAAGGGCCCGTCAGTCGACGGGCCCCGGGCGGTTACGCCGATGTCGAACGGTTGCCGCCACCCTGGCCGCGGCGGAAACCACCGCCACCGGGCTTGCGGGCACCGCCGTCACGCTGGCCGCCGCCATGCTTCTTGGGACCGGCATGGGCGTGGCGCGGGGCACCGTTGGGGGCGCTGTTGCCGGCCGTGTGCGGACGACGGCCGTGCTTGCGCGGTGCCTGATGGCCGCCCGGACGTTCACTGGTGCCCGGCTGGGCGTTGCCCCAGCGGATTGGCGTCTGCGGCTCGAAACCAGGCACGTCGCGGATTTCCACGTCGCGCTTGAGCATGCGGGTGATCGCCCGCAGCAGCTTGGCTTCGTCTTGGGCCACGATCGAAATCGCCTCGCCCTGGGCGCCGGCGCGGCCGGTACGGCCGATGCGGTGCACGTAGTCTTCGGCGACCATCGGCAGGTCGTAGTTGATGACCCGTGGCAACTGGTCGATGTCGATGCCGCGGGCGGCGATGTCGGTGGCCACCAGCACGTTGATACGGCCGGCCTTGAAGTCCTTCAGTGCACGAAGACGCGCGCCCTGGGACTTGTTGCCGTGGATCGCCGCGGCCTTGATGCCGCTGGCCTCGAGGAACTTGGTCAGCTTGTCGCAACCATGCTTGGTGCGGCCGAACACCAGCGTCTGCACGCGGCTGTCGGCGGCCAGCAGGTGCAACAGCAGGTCGCGCTTGCGGTTGCCATCGACCGGATGCACGCGGTGGCTGATGGTGTCGGCCACGGTGTTGCTGGGGGTGACCTGGATCTGCTGCGGCTCATGCATGAATTCCATCGCCAGCTGCTTGATGCTCTCCTCGAAGGTGGCCGAGAACAACAACGTCTGGCGGCCGGCCGATGGCTTGGGCAGCTTGGCCAGGATGCGCTTGATGGCCGGCAGAAAGCCCATGTCGAGCATGCGGTCGGCTTCGTCCAGGACCAGGATTTCGATGCCGGACAGATCAACGCTGCGGCGATCCATGTGATCGATCAGGCGGCCGGGGGTGGCGACCAGCAGATCAACGCCGCGACGCAGCGCGTCCAGCTGCGGGCCCATGCCGGCGCCGCCATAGATGGTGGTGCTGGGGATGCGCAGGTACTTGCTGTAGCCGCGGATGCTTTCATGCACCTGCACGGCCAGTTCGCGGGTCGGGGCCAGTACCAGCGCACGCGGTTTGCGCGGGCCGCGCTGGCTGACTTCCTGGGCCGAGGTGGCCAGGTGCTGGATCAGCGGCAGGCCGAACGCGGCGGTCTTGCCGGTACCGGTCTGGGCGCCGGCCAGCAGGTCGTGGCCGTCCAGGGCCAACGGGATGGACTGGGTCTGGATCGGGGTGGGCTGGGTGTAGCCCTGTTCATCCAGCGCACGCAGCAAAGCGGGCACCAGCCCGAGGGATTCAAAAGACATTCGGATGAAACTCCTGTGCCGCCCGCCGCGCGCATCCGCAATGCCTGTACCAGGGGTACGGGCATGGGAATCCGGAAGAAGGCGTTTACCCGAAGCGTTCCCTGAAACCGCGCTGCGAGTGGGGGTACGGAAGCACCAAGGCGGTGGTTCCGGGTTTGCGCAACGAAAGAAGTCGGAGCGGGGCGGGCGCGGGGCAGCAAGGCTGTCCCGGCGACGGCGGACCATTGGGGAAACAAACGGCCGCTGGCAAACGGACCCCATTCTAACCGTTGTAAGCAGACAAAGGTGAACGGTGGCAACGGGCTTGATGAACGCCGCCGCTACCCGCGGGGCGAGCCCGCATTGTGAAGGAACTATCATGGACCGGTTCCAGTGCTGCCGTGAGGATGGCCGATGGCCCCAGCAACATTGCCCGACCTGGCGTCGGCGCCGGTGGATGACATCACCACAATGCGCCCGGGTAACGCCGGCGCGGTGCCGCTGCCCTGCGATGTCTGCCGCGTGCAGGCGCTGGGCGTCTGTGCGGCCCTGCCAGCCGAGTGCAGGCGTGCGCTGGCCGCTGAGGTGCGGCTGCGCGGGGTGGCAGCCGATCAGTCGTTGGTGCGCGAAGGCGAACCGCGCCGGGACGCCTTCACGGTGACCCATGGGGCCTTGCGGCGGGTGCGCCTGCTGGCCGATGGCCGGCGGCTGGTGGCCGGTTTCCTGATGCCGGGCGACTTCATCGGCTTTGGCCGCGGCGGCGAGCATCGCCATACCATCGAAGCGGTGGTCGACAGCCATGTCTGCAGTTTTCCACAGCGTGACCTGGCCCAGCTGTGCGCCGAGCAGCCGGCGCTGGAGCGCGAGCTGATGGCCCGCGCCTGTGCCGAGCTCGACGGCACCCGCGACAAATTGATGGGGCTGGCGCGGCTGACCCCGCTGGAACGGCTGGCCGGCTTCCTGCTCGACATGTCGGCAAGGCGCAGTCGCCGGGGCCTGGACCCGGCGCAGCTGTGCCTGCCGATGAGCCGGCTGGACATCGCCGATCACCTGGGACTGACCATCGAGACCGTCAGCCGCTGCTTCACCCGCCTGCGTGGCGATGGCCTGATTGCGACCGGCCAGCCGCAACAGGTGAGCCTGCTGGATGTACATGGCCTGCGCGCGCTGGCGCAGATGCATGGCTGAAATTTAGATCGGTTGAAGGCGGCCGTCGGCCAGCCGGTACTGCACATGCACCACCCCGTCCGGCATCGGGTCGTGGCTGATGATCAACACGCTGCGGCCTTCGCTGGCGATGGCGAAATCGCGCATCAGCGCGTCGGCGGTGTCCTGATCCAGGCCCTCGGTCGGCTCGTCCAGCAACAGGATCGGCGTCTGCCGCAGCAGCGCCCGTGCCATCGCCAGCCGCCGTGACTGGCCACCGGACAACGTGGCGCCACTTTCACCAATCCAGCTGTCCAGGCCATCGCCACGGTCGCGGAACAGATCATCCAGCCGGACCTTGGCCAGCGCCTGCCACATCGCCTCGTCATTGATGTGATCGCCGGCCAGGCGCAGGTTGTCGCGCACGCTGCCGGCAAATACCGGCGCATCCTGCGGCAGCCAGGTAATGCGTGCATGCCAGTCGGCCTGCGTCATCTGCCGCAGATCAACGCCGCCGTAGCTGAGCTGACCAGCGTCCGGATCGCACAGCCGCAGCGCCAATGCCAGCAGCGACGATTTGCCTTGTCCGCTGTCGCCGCCGATGGCGACGCGCTGGCCGGGCGGCAGGGTCAGGTCCACCCCCTGCAGCAGTTCGCGCTGGCTGCCGGGCCAGGCGAAACGCACCTGTCGCAGGCACAGGCTACCGGCGTCAGGCGCCTCGATGGTCTGGCTGGCATCGCTCACCCACGGCGACTGCCGGGCCACTTCGCGCAGCCGCTGGGCCGAGGCATCGGCGGCCTGCCACGATTGCCACGCCAGCTGGATGCCGGCGCAGGCTTCCAGCACGGCCACGGTCATGAAGAAGATGCCACTGGCGGCGGCAGCGTCCAGATCGCCATTGCCGGTATGGACCAGGAGCAACCACAACATCAGCGGTAGCGCCGCCGCCACGACCAGTCCTTGCGCCAGCACGCCGCTGGCCAACCGCCGCTTGCGTGCCAGCTCGTCGGCCGACAGTTGCCGCGCCTGCGTATCGACCCGTGTCAGCCACTCGTCGATCGCATCCAGCGATGCCAGGTCGGTGGCACCCTCGATTCCTTCCTGCACCGCATTGCGCAGCGCCGCGCGCGACAGCGTGCGCTGGTGCTCGAGCGCGCGTGCGCGGCGCAGGGTCAGCGCCGGCACCGCCAGCAGCAGCAACAGCAGCGTCACCGCCAGCAGCAGCCCGGCCAGTGGCAGCAGCCACACGGTCACCGCCACGCAAATCAGCGCCAACCCGGACAAGGCCAGCAACGGCCCGACTGCACGCACCAGCAGTCCATCGACCACTTCGATATCGGCCACCAGCCGGGCCAGCAGATCACCGACCCGGTGCCGGCCCAGGCCGAGCGGCGACAGCGGCAGTGCGCGGGCGAAGAACCACACCCGCAGATCACGGGCAAAGCGCAGGGTAACGTCGTGGCCGACCAGTTTTTCGGCATAGCGCGACAGGATGCGGGCGAAAGTCAGGCCGCGGATGCCGGCCGAGGGACCGAAGAAGTTGAAGCCGATGACCGCCGAGCCGGCGATCGCTGCGGCGGTGAGGAAGTGCCCGGCCAAGCCCATCAAACCGGTACCGGCCAGCAAGGTGAGCAGCAACAACGCCAGCGTCAGTGCGATGCCACCGCGTTGTTGCAGCCAGACCTGGCGCAGGCCACTGGGATCGCCATTCTTCATGCAAGCTCCATTGCCGGCGGCAAGCCAGTCGTGCCATCGGGTAACGACAGCACCTGCCCGGCCATGCGCATGGCCAGCACGCTGTGCGTTGCCATCACCAGGGTGCGACCGCGGCAGAACCCGTCCAGCGCGTCCAGCAACGCGGCTTCGGTATCCCTGTCCAGGAATGCGGTCGGCTCATCCAGCAACAGCAGATCCGGTTGCCGCAGGAATACCCGCGCCAGCGCAATGCGGCGGGCCTCGCCGCCGGACAGGCCAAAGCCGCGCTCGCCGATGGCGGTGTCCCATCCCTGCGGCAATCGTTCGGCAAAGCGGCTGACCTGGGCGGCATCGGCGGCGCGCTTGATATCGCTCCAGCTTGCAGTCGGTCTTGCCATGCGCAGGTTGTCGGCGATGCTGCCGTGGAACAGGTAGGGGCGCTGCGCGGCGTAGCCGATGCACAGCTCCGCTCGCGCAGGCTGCAGTTGCAGCGTGCCGTGTTCGAGCGGCAACCAGCCGGCCAGTGCTTCCAGCAGCGTGCTCTTGCCACCACCGCTGGCACCGACCAGCGCCAGCCGCTGGCCGGCCGCGAGTTCGAAATCCAATTGCTGGATCACCGGGTGCTGGCTGCCCAGCGGTCGCACGCTCACGCCGGCGGCATGGATGGCCGGTGCGCGCTGGCTGGCCGGGTCGGCGACGCTGGTATCGGGCCCGCAGCCGGCAGCCGGCGTTGAAGCCGGATTCGGCTGCGCGTCTTCGGCCAGCAACTCATCCATTTCCGAGACTGCGGCCAAGGCGCTGGCACGGTCGTGGTAGTGCGTGGCCAGGCGCCGCAAAGGCGCATAGAACTCCGGCGCCAGCAGCAGGCAGAACACCCCCGTGGCCAGGCTGGGCTGGGTCCAATGAAAGGACAACATGCCGAGATAACTCAGGCCCAGATAGACCGCGATCATCGCCACGCTGATCGACGCGAAGAATTCCATCACCGTCGATGACAGGAACGCAATCCGCAGGACCTTCAGGCTGCTCGTGCGCAAGCCTTCGGCGGCGGCCTCGACCCCGGCCAGTTCGGCCGGGCCCTGGCCATACAGCCGGATCAGTCCCAGCCCGCGCAGGCGGTCGGCAAAGTGGCCGCCCATCCGTGCCAGCGCCTGCAGTTGCCGGCGGCTGGCCGCTTCCGCGCCCCAGCCGACCAGCATCATGAAAACCGGGATCAGCGGCATCGTCAGCAGCAATACCGTGCCGACCACCACGTCGACACTGAACACCGCGATCACGATCGCCAGCGGTACCAGCATCACTTCGGCGCGCGCGAGCATGAAGCCAGCGAAGTAACCCTCCAGCGCATCGACATGGCTGGCGGTGATTTCGCTCAACGAACCACTGCGTTGCCGCCGCAGCCACAACGGCCCGCGCGCGGCGATGCTGCGCACCAGCTGGTGGCGCACTTGAATACGGATGGTTTCCACCGCTTGATCGGCATGCCGGCGGCTGGACCATGCCAGCAGCGCCCGCAGCAGCAGTGCCACCGCCATCAGCGCGCAAGGCAGGCGCCAGCTGTCCGGCGGCGTGTGGTCGATGAACGCGGCTTGCACCACCCACGCCACCGCTGCGGCCTGCGGCACCAGCAGCCAACCGGCCACTACCGAAGCTGCCATGGCCTTGCGCAGTGCCGGACGCCCCGGCTGGCCCAACTGCCGCAGGCGCGTGCGCGCGTGCAGCCGTGCGTCGTGCGGAGCCTCGCCGGTGTCGGCTGGGCCATCAAGCGGGGGTGCGGCGGGGGCGGTAACAGTGCTCAGCGAGGTCACGACACGAAAAGGAATTCGCGCTATTGTAGGGCCAGGAATGCTTTGACTCGTTGGCACCAGTGTGTCCGGGTAACGCACGCTCGCATTGATTTGAATCAAGGCGCGCGCTGATTTTCCAGGGATAGACTGGTGGCATGCGACAAGCCGTCGCATTCGCAAGCGTATGTCTTGCTGCAGACTACTTCTATTCCACCGGGAAGCCCGCCGCCATGCCGGATATGACTGTTGTTGAGCTGTCGCGACTCCAGTTCGCGTTGACCGCGCTTTACCACTTCCTGTTTGTCCCGTTGACCCTGGGCCTGTCCTTCATGATCGCGATCATGGAGAGCGTCTACGTCATGACCGGGCGCGACATCTGGCGGCGCATGACCCTGTTCTGGGGCACGCTGTTCGGCATCAACTTCGCGATGGGCGTGGCTACCGGCATCGTGATGGAGTTCCAGTTCGGCACCAACTGGTCGTATTACAGCCACTACGTCGGCGATATCTTCGGTGCGCCGCTGGCCATCGAGGGCCTGATGGCGTTCTTCCTGGAAGCGACCTTCATCGGCCTGTTCTTCTTCGGCTGGGACAAGCTGAGCAAGGTACAGCACCTGATGGTGACCTGGCTGGTGGCACTGGGCGCCAACTTCTCCGCGCTGTGGATCCTGATTGCCAACGGCTGGATGCAGCACCCGGTGGGCGCGGTGTTCAACACCGACACCATGCGCATGGAAGTCAGCGATTTTGCCGCGGTGCTGTTCAACCCGGTCGCACAGGCCAAGTTCGTGCACACGGTCAGCGCCGGCTACGTCTGCGGCGCGGTGTTCGTCATGGCGATCAGCGCGTTCTACCTGCTGCGCGGTCGCAACCGTGACTTCGCCAAGCGTTCGATGGCGGTGGCCGCCAGTTTTGGTCTGGCGGCATCGTTGTCGGTGGTGGTGCTGGGTGACGAGAGTGGTTATGTCACCGGCGAAAACCAGAAGATGAAACTGGCCGCGATCGAAGCGATGTGGGAAACCGAGCCGGCGCCGGCGGGCTTCAATGCCTTCGCCATCCCGGACCAGGAGACCCGCACCAACCATTACGCGATTCACATCCCCTACGTGATGGGCATCATCGGTACCCGCTCGTTCAATACCGAAATGCCGGGCATTGGCGAACTGGTCGAACGCTCCGAACAACGCGTGCGCAACGGACTGGTCGCCTACGACGCGTTGCAGGCGCTACGCGCCAATCGCGAAGATCCGCAGGCGCGTGCCACCTTCGAGGCCAACTGGCGCGACATGGGCTATGCGTTGTTGCTCAAGCGCTATCGCGAGGACATCAGCAACGCCAGCGACGAAGAGATTGCGCGCGCGGCCAACGACGTAGTGCCGCGGGTGGCGCCGCTGTTCTGGAGTTTCCGCCTGATGGCCGGGCTGGGCTTCTATTTCATCGGTTTCTTCATGGCCGCGTTCTGGCTGGCGACGACCCAGCGCCTGGACAAGTACCGCTGGTTCCTCAAGCTGGCGTTCTACACCCTGCCACTGCCGTGGCTGGCGATCGAGGCGGGCTGGCTGATTGCCGAGTATGGCCGGCAGCCGTGGATCATCGATGGCGTGCTGCCGACATTCTTCGCCGCCTCCGGCCTGCCGGTGCACGAAGTGGTACTGACAATTATCGGCTTCGTGCTGCTGTACACCACCCTGGCGGTGGTCGAGGTCTGGTTGATGCGCAGGTTGATCCTGAAAGGACCGGAGGCGTTGATCGAGCCGCAGCCGTCGGCGCCACCGGCCGCCAATCCCGCCAACGCGCCGTTCTCGGCGTAACAGGAGCCTCCCATGGATAGCATTCCCCTGGATTACCAGACCCTGCGCCTGCTGTGGTGGTTGCTGCTGGGCATCCTGCTGATTGGCTTTGCGGTAATGGACGGTTTTGACCTGGGCGTGGCCACTCTGTTGCCGGCGGTGGCGCGCACCGACGCGCAGCGCCGGGTGGTGCTGAATGTGGTCGGCCCGGTCTGGGAAGGCAACCAGGTCTGGTTGATTCTCGGTGGCGGTGCCATTTTCGCCGCCTGGCCGCTGCTGTACGCGGTCAGCTTCTCCGGTTTCTATCTGGCGATGTTCCTGATCCTGCTGGCGCTGATCCTGCGCCCGGTCGGTTTCAAGTTCCGCAGCAAGGTAGCGGATCCGCGCTGGCGTGCCGTGTGGGACTGGAGCCTGTTCTTCAGCGGCGTGGTGCCGGCGCTGGTGTTCGGGGTGGCGATGGGCAACGTACTGCTGGGCGCACCGTTCCATTTTGACCAGGATCTGCGGCCGATCTATACCGGCGGTTTCTGGGCGCTGCTGTCGCCGTTCGCGGTGTTGTGCGGACTGGTCAGCGTGGCGATGCTGGTCATGCACGGCGCCGGCATGCTGGCAATGAAGACCGAAGGCGATATCGCCATCCGCGCGCGCCGCTACGGCAGCTGGGCGGCGCTGGCCACGGCGGTGCTGTTCGTGCTGGCGGGCATCTGGCTGGCCACCGGCATCCAGGGCTACAGCATCGTGATGGCCGCCGACCCTGCCGGTCCGTCCAATCCGCTGCTGAAACAGGCCATCCGTGCGCCAGGCGCATGGATGGCCAACTACCAGGCGATGCCATGGACCTGGCTGTTCCCGCTGCTGGGCGTGGCTGGCGCCCTGGCCTGCGCATGGCTGTTGCGCACAGGACGTGCCGGCCTGGCGTTCGCCGGATCGACCGTGGCCATCAGCGCGATCATCCTGACCGAAGGTTTCGCCACCTTCCCGTTCCTGTTGCCATCGCGCTCGGATCCAGCCTCCAGCCTGACGGTGTGGGACGGCTCGTCCAGCCATCTGACCCTGTTCATCATGCTGATTGCAGTCTGCATTTTCCTGCCGCTGATCCTGGCCTACACCAGCTGGGTCTATCGCGTATTGCGTGGCAAGGTCACCGATGCCGGCCTGCAAGACAACCACAACGCTTACTGAGGAGCCGACACATGTGGTATTTCGCCTGGATTCTGGGAGTTGGACTGGCCGCGAGTTTCGCGGTGCTCAACGGCATGTGGTACGAACTGCGCGACAACGATCGCCAGAACGCCGAACGCGCCGATGACGAGCGCGTTGGTCGCTGAATCGCTCTTCGCGTGGGGTAATGAAAAGCCCGCTTGCGCGGGCTTTTCTTTTTTGCGGGCGCTGGCCAAAGCGACCTTGGTGATCAGCCCAGATTGACGTCGGCGACCTTGTCCTTGTAATCCTTCTTCGGGTCGATGCCGAGCAGCATCTTGACCCCGGCCAGCATGTTGTTTTCGTTGAGCCAGACCTCGCCGTGGCGCGCATCAAGGCGCAGCAGGGCCAAGTTGGGATCGTCCTTGCCACCTTCGAACCAGGCGGCGATGAACGGGTTCCACAGGCGATCGATGGTGGCCCGGTCGTTGTCCATCAGCAACTGGCCTTCGACGGTGGCGAACAGGTCATGGCCCTTGGAAGAGAACGCGGCGACCGCGGCCTTGCCGGCGCCGAGCTTCTGCACCAGTGCGTTGTCGCGCGAGGTGAAGAACCAGATCGGACTGCGGTCATCCTCGAACTGCGCGGTCATCGGCCGCACGTGCCCGTTTTCGCAGCCATCCAGTCCCAGCATCATGGTGCGATCGGACTTGAGTGCTTTCCAGAATTTCTTTTCAAGTTCTTCGGCGGTGTTGTCGGCCATCGGTTGCCTTCCTCGACTTTGGGATTGACTCCTTTGTAGGCCAAGTGGGGTAAACGCGATGTGTGGCCACGGGGCCAGCAATTTGGCCTGATGCTAACGACTTGGTGCCTGCCGACCATGCCACAGCGCGGCGCCGGTCTTATTTCACGCTTCGGTAATGTACCGCCGCACTATCGTCTGGCTTCCGCCGCGGCGCAGTCGACCAGCCCGTGGCGTCATGACCACAGCCAGGAGCACCCCATGGCCCGCCCCATCTGGACAGGCAACCTGTCATTCGGCCTGCTCAATATCCCGGTGTCGCTGATGTCGGGCGAACGCAAGGTGGATCTGCACTTCCGCATGCTTGATTCGCGCGACCGCAAGCCGATCCGTTTCGAGCGCGTCAATGCCGAAACCGGCGAGGAAGTGCCGTGGAAGGAGATCATCAAGGCCTACGAATACGACAAGGGCAACTACGTGGTCGTGGATCAGGAGGACATCAAGGCCGCCGCGCCGCAGAGCCATGAAACCGTCGAGGTCGAAACCTTCGTCGACATCGACAGCATTGATCCGCGCTATTTCGAAAAGCCCTACGTGCTGGTACCCGGGAAGAAGGCCGAGAAAGGCTACGTGCTGTTCCGCGACACCCTGGCATCGGCGCGCAAGGTCGGCATCGGCCGGGTCGTCATCCGTACCCGCGAATACCTGTGCGCGGTGATGCCATTGGACGATGCGTTGCTGATGATGCTGCTGCGCTACCCGCAGGAGCTGGTGGACCCGCAGGACTACAAGCTGCCGACCGGCACCGCATCGTCCTACCGCATTTCGCCGAAAGAGCTGGAGATGGCCGAGCAGCTGGTCAATTCGATGGCCGGCAAGTGGCAGCCGGAGGAATACCACGACGAATTCCGTGAGCGCCTGCAGGCGCTGATCCAGAAACGGATCAAGACCAAGGGTGCAACCGCGACGGTTGAAGACGACGATGCCGACAGTGGCGAGGAAGTGGCGACCAACGTGGTCGACTTCATGTCCTTGCTGGAAAAAAGCCTGGCCAGCAACAAGCGCACCCCGGCCAAGAAGAGCGCGACCAAGAAAGCCGCCGGCAGGTCCACCTCGACCAGTAAAAGCAAGAAAGCCAGCAAGGCGACCAAGACGACAAAAGCCAGCAAGAGCACCAGGAAAGCGGCCAGCAAACGCAAGGCGGGTTGATGTTGGGGTTGGCAGCGCTGACGTCGTGCAATCCGTCAGGCGCAGAACCGGCTCGGCTACCGAATCAAGCGGGCAGATTCCGCCTGTGTCAGTCGTGCTGCATCATCGAGGCGCGCGCCGCGGCCATTTCCGAAGCGCTGAGGTTGCCGTCCAGGTTGGTGTCGGACTTGGCGAACATGCTTCTGGCTCCGACTTCATGCTCGGCCCGGCTCAGCTTGCCGTCGCCATCCTGATCCAGCATCGCGATCTTCTCCGCCGATGACAGTTCACTGCCGGCCTCGCCCGCGTCGCCCGCGGGTGTTTTGCCCGCATGTTTGCCGACGTGTCCGCCGGCAGCCATCGCGTCCATTTCGGCCGCGGTCACCGTGCCATCCTTGTCGCTGTCCATTGCGGTGAACATCGCCGCCGCACCCGCGGCGTGCTCGCTGGCCGAAATGACCCCGTCGCCGTTGCCGTCCATGCTGGCGAAATGGGCGTTGCGGGCCTGGTTGCCGGCGATGGCGCTGCCAATGGCGATTACCGCCAGCATGGCAACGGCCAGTGCATGGTGTCGGGTCGTGGTGGTCATCAGCGGTCTCCTGCAGGCAGCGGGCAGAGCCTGCGCCGGCGGCGGTGACCAACGGGTGAAATCGTCATCGCATTCAGCAACCGCCGATGAACACACGCGACGCGGACATCTGCCCAGCGTCAGGGCAGTGCAACCTCCAGCCCCAGCGCCGGCACCCGCAGCGCATCGGTGCGCTGCAGCCGGCGGCCGGCGCTTTGTTGCTCATCCGCCGACAACGGCTGCAACCAGTCGATCTGGCCAGCGGCCCAGGTCGCCACCGGCAAGCCATCGCGATACAGCACCCGGTAGCCGGGCACGCGGGCCACGCGTTCCCCCGGCAGCACCACGCCCAGCAGATTGGCCGGGTCAGTGGCCGCTACCGTGATCCACTCATCGGCGGCCGGGGCGCGGCGGATGCTGCGCAGCTGGGCGACCGCCTCGGGCAGGGCGAACTGCTCGCCGGCGATGCCGCGGACGAAGCGTCCACCGCGGATCTCGCCGCGCGCTTCCAGCCGCTGGTACACGCGCGCCAGTTCGCGCCACGGCGGTAGCCAGCCGGCCTCGCGCTCCAGCAGTCGCCAGAACACCACGCCATAGCGCCGCAACAACGCTCGCGCGATGTGTTCGATGAGCTCGGCGCGATTGTCTGGCGCGGGTGCCGCCTGCCCGGAGCGGATCAACGCCCAGCGGCCGGCATCGGCCAAGGCCGAGCCACTGGCCGCCATGCCATGCCGGCGGCGCGGCTGGCGACGCTTGCCGTCGCGTTTGGAGGCCGGCACCAGCAACGTGCGCAGGCCACTGAAGCTGTCGCAGTGGACCCAGCCGCGCATGACCAGCTCGGCCAGGGCATCTTCCAGTTCGGTCTTCAACAGATGCACGTCATCGGCGATGTCATCGAAGAACGATGCGCCACGCGCAGTAAGGAAATCAGCGACCTTCTGCGCGCGTGAACTGAGCGCACCGCTATCGTGGTTTGCCTGAGCCAATGCCGTCCACGGCGCTGCCTGGCGGCGTGGCAGCAGCACTACCGGGGTTGAACGCAACGAAGCATTGCCACGGCCGCCGGCATCGCTGGCGGCCGGACGCAGGCGCGTCCACAGCACCCGCCCGGAGGTGCATAGATCATCCAGCCAACTGCTGGTGTAGCCCTGTATCCGCGCCGGCAGGATGTCGGTTTCCCAGCCGGCCGCCGGTGCCTCGAATCCTTCCAGCTGGGCCAACACCGCGGCCAACGCTTCCGGGCCGGTGCCGCGGCCTGCTTCGTCCAGCTGCTGCCACTGGAACAGGAAGCGCTGGAACTGGCGCGGCTCGACTGGTTCCACTTCGCGGCGCAGCTGCTTGAGCGTGTAGCGATGGATGCGCGCCAGCAGGTGCCGCTCGCACCACTCATCCGCATCGGGCGCGGTGAAGCCGCCCTGCATCACGTAGCCTTCGGTCTGCAGCGCCAGCAGGGCGATGTCGACCGCGGCCACCGGCAGCCCCAGCGATTGCGCCAGCGCCGCCGCCGGCACCGGTCCGAGCACGGTCAAGCGCGCGCGCAACAGATCCCGCAACGCCTGCTCGGCCGACCAGGTCTGTCGCGCATATTCGGCCGGCACCTCGATTTCAGCCGTGCAGGTGGCATCGGGATGGATGGCGCGCAGCATCGGCAACTGTTCGGCAGTCACCCACAACCGTTGCCCGGCTTGCTCGTGGTGCAACGGGGTTGCCTGCAGGCAGTTGGCGCGACCTTGCTGCATCAAAGCCTGCAGCCACGAGCGCCAGTCCGCCTGCTGGCCGGCCTCCTCGTCGCTGGCCACGCCCATGCAGGTCAATGCTTCATGCATTTCGTCGACGTTGCGCGGCTGCGGCCAGGCTTCCTCGCGCACGGCGGCAATGGCGGCGGGATCCAGCCGGCCGAGCTCATCGGCCGATTCGGCCTCGCGATAGAGCCGGCTCTGCACGGCCTGCGTGCGGCGCTCCTCCAACGGCGCGTCATCCAGGAACGAATACGGCCGTGCGTTGAGGATTTCCGCGGCCAGCGGCGAGGGCAGCGGCAAATCCCTTGCCACCACCTGCACCTGGCCAGTCTCCAGCTTGCGCAGCAGTTGCAGCCAACCTTCGGTGTCCATCGCCTCATGCAGGCAGTCATCGACGGTCTGCGCGACAAGCGGATGGTCCGGCACCTCGCGTTCGCCGACCAGGTTCTCAGCGCAGGCGACCTGATCCGGGAACACCGTGGCCAGTAGATCCTCGGACTTCATCCGTTGTAGTTGCGGCGCCACCTTGCGGCCGCCGACAAAGCGCGGCAGCGCCAACGCGGTGGTGGCGTTCCAGCGCCAGCGCACGGCAAACAACGGCGCATCCAGCAAGGCCTGGATCAGGACATCGCGTGCCGAGGAGGAGTGCAGGTAACGCGACACATCAAGCAGCGGGAAACTGTGGCTGGTCGACAGCGACAGGATGATCGCGTCCTCGGTGGCGGCGGCCTGCAGTTCGAAATTGAACTTGCGGCAGAAGCGCTTGCGCAGGGCCAGCCCCCAGGCCCGGTTGAGCCGGCTGCCATAGGGCGAATGGATGATCAGCTGGGTGCCGCCGGATTCGTCGAAGAAACGCTCCATGACGATGCACGACTGGGTCGGCATCTGCCCCAGCGCGGCCAGTGTCTTGCTGATGTATTCGCAAAGCTGGCGTGCCGATTCCCCGTCCAGCCCGTGTTGGCCGGTGAGCAGGCGAACGCCGGCTTCGACGCCACCGTCCTGGATGGCGGCGGCAACCTCCTCGCGCAGGCGCGATACGCCCTGCGACAGTTCGAGGCTGCGGCCGGGCGCTTCGCCCAGCCAGAACGGAATGTTGGGCGGTGCGCCGCGTGCATCTTCAACCCGCACCCGGCCCGGTTCCACCCGCAGGATGCGATAGCTGGTATTGCCGAGCTGGAAGATGTCGCCGGTGAGGCTTTCGACCGCGAAGTCTTCGTTGACGGTGCCGATGTTGTGCGCGTCCGGCTCCAGGATGACCGCGTAATCGCCGGTGTCGGGAATGGTGCCGCCGGACATCAGCGCGGTCATCCGCGCGCCCTTGCGTTCGCGCAGGCGCCGATGCACCGCATCGCGATGGACGTAGCCGGCGCGCGGCCCGCGGCGACTGCTGAACCCGTCGGCCAGCATCTTGACCACCGCCGCGTAATCGTCACGCGACAACTGCGCATACGGGGCCGCGCGCGTGACCAGCGCATACAGGGCATCTTCGTCCCATTCGCGACTGGCGGTTTCGGCGACCAGTTGCTGGGCCAGCACGTCCAGCGGCGCGACCGGGATGACCAGTGCATCCAGCTCGCCGCGACGCACGCAATCCAGCAGCGCCGCGCATTCGACCAGCTCATCGCGCGACTGCGGGAACAAGCGAGCCTTGGGCACGCCGCCGACGGCGTGGCCGGAGCGACCGGCGCGTTGCAGGAATGCGGCAATCGAGCCGGGCGTGCCCAGCTGGCAGACCAGATCGACATCACCGATATCCAGTCCCAGTTCCAGCGACGCGGTCGCCACCAGCACTTTCAGATCGCCACGCTTGAGTCGTTGCTCGGCTTCCAGTCGCGCCTCGCGCGCCAGGCTGCCGTGGTGGGCGGCGACCACCTCATTGCCCAAGCGCTCGCCGAGGTGGCGAGCTGTGCGCTCGGCCATGCGCCGGGTGTTGACGAACACCAGCGTGGTGCGATGTTCACGCACCAGCGCGGCGACCCGGTCGTAGACCTGCCCCCACTGGTCGTGCGACATCACCGCGCTCAGCGGCGTCGGCGGCAGCTCCAGCGCCAGGTCGCGCTGCTTGTCGTAACCGATGTCGACGATGTGGCAGTCCGGGACCACGTCGCCATCGCCGGCGCCGACCAGGAAACGCGCCACCGCATCAATCGGCTTCTGCGTGGCCGACAGGCCAACCCGTACCAGTGGTCGCGGACACAATGCCTGCAACCGCTCCAGCGACAACGCCAGATGGCTGCCGCGCTTGCTGGCGGCGACGGCGTGGATTTCATCGACGATGACCGTGCGCACGCCGCCCAGCATCGCCCGGCCCGAGGCGGAGCCGAGCAGCACGTACAACGACTCCGGCGTAGTCACCAGCACGTGCGGAGGCTTGCGGAAATGCTTCTGGCGCTCGCTGGCGGGCGTGTCGCCGGTACGCACGGCGGTGCGGATGTCGACATCGGCCAGGCCCATCTCGGCGAGCTGTTGGCGGATGCCGGCCAGCGGTGCTTCCAGATTGAGGTGGATGTCGTTGGACAGCGCCTTCAGCGGTGACACGTACAGGACCGAGGTCTGGTCGGCCAGCCCGCCCTCGGCCAACCCGCGCCGGACCAGCTCGTCCAGCGCCGCCAGGAAGGCGGTCAGCGTCTTGCCCGAACCGGTCGGCGCGGCCACCAGCGTGTTGCGGCCAGCCTGGATCGCCGGCCAAGCCGCCAGCTGCGCGGCGGTCGGCGCGGCAAAGGCGTGCTGGAACCAGCGCGCAACGGCGGGATGAAAGGATTCCATCGACATCGGCTGACGATAGCGGGCAGGCGCCCGGCATGGGTGAAGAACGGATGAGATGGAGGCGCGAAGCGGCGATTTCCATGCACCGGCAATGAACGCAGGCGGCGACGACGGCGTTCAGCCAGGCTGCCGCATGGCGGCATTGAAACGCGGGGTTAGGCGACCTTGGCGCAGGCCTGCAGCGCGGCCTGCAATTCGGCCATCCGGAACGGTTTGGGCAGCACCGGATAGTCGGCAAACTTCTCGGGAATGCCGAGCTGGCCGTAGCCAGTGGTGAACAGGAACGGCAGCTGCCGCGCCGACAAAGCTTCGGCAATCGGGAACGAGGCGATACCGGCCAGATTGACGTCCAACAGCGCCAGGTCGATGTCCTGCTGCTCGATCGCCTGCAAGGCCGCTTCGACGCTGGCCACGGTGTGCTGCACATGGAAGCCGAGCTCGGGCAGCAGATCCTCGATCAGCATCGCGATCAGCGGCTCGTCTTCCACAATCATCACCCGATTGCTCATGGCGCATCACCGGTAGCGGTGGTGGCCAGCGGCATCGAGATGAAGCAGGCAAGCCCGTCCGGCTCGAATACCAGCCGCGCTTCGCCGCCGGCTTCGTAGCCCAGGCCTTTCTCGATCAATCGCGAACCAAAGCCGCGCCGGGTCGGTACCTTGACTGCCGGGCCACCGCTTTCTTTCCACTCCAGGTACAGCATGGAAGGCTCGTCGGCTATCCGCCACTGCACCTGCACGCGGCCATTCGTACTCGACAGTGCACCGTACTTCAGCGCGTTGGTGCACAGCTCGTGCAAGGCCATGGCCAGGGCCACCGCGCGCCGCGGATCGAGCAGGATTTCCGGCCCCTGCATGTCGAAGCGGGCGTGTTCGCAGACCTGGCAATGGGCGGTGGTAGCGCGGACGATTTCACTGATTTCCGCGCCCTGCCAGTTCTGCCGGGTCAGGATGTCATGGGCCTTGGACAGCGCCAGGATGCGCGATTCGATCTTGTCTTGGGCCTCGTCCATGCTGGTGCTGTTGCGCATGGTCTGCTGGCTGATCGACTGGACCACGGTCAGGGTGTTCTTGACCCGGTGGTTCAACTCGTTCAGCAGCAGCCGCATGTGCGCTTCGTGCTGGGTACGTTCGGTGACGTCGCGGGTACTGCCGGCGACCGCCGCTACATCGCCGTCCGCGCCGAACACCGGGGTGAAGATGTAATCGTAGGTGCGCATGCCCAGCGTATGGTGGCGGAATGGCACTTCACCGCGGACCGGCTTGCGGGTGGCCTTGACCTGCTCGATTTCAGCGTCGTGCATGGCCGCGTGCCATGGCTCGTAGCCCAGTTCCAGGCAGGTCTTGCCAATGGCCTCGTCCCAGCTGCGCCCCCACATCGAAAGCAGCGCCTGGTTGGCATACAGGAAACGGTGGTCCAGATCGAACACGTAGACCAGATCCGGCGTTGCCTGCAGGATCGCGTCGTACAGTCGTTCAGCGGCAAGTGCCGGCTCAACCTTGGTGTTCACTACTGCCATTGCTACCCCCTTCTATGTGAATACTTTAGCGCGATTCCGTTCACGACCAGTGAAGGGCGTGGATCCGCTCAGTCTGCAACCGCCAGTCCGCTTGCTGGCTGGTCATCGCATCGCACCCTCCATGCTCACCCGCTCGTTACTCGCCATGCCTGACAGTGGCCGAAAAGAGGATGACCCTATGCGCAAGCCCAGCAAGGCCACACGCGAACTGACCGCCCAACTGGCCGACCTGGCGGTGGTCGCGCCCGGCGTCGTCCTGCAGCGCAGCCTGCGCCTGGCATCGGTCGACGGCCAGTGGTCGGCCAGTGATCAGCAGGAAATCCTGCGCATGTCCTCGGAAAAAATCCTTGCCGCCTGGCAATCCTGGGAAGCGATGACCCGCTACGCCATCCGCCTCAACAGCGACCTGATGCTGGCCTGCGCCGGCTTCTGGCTGCCGGCCACCTTCCCACGCACGCGGCTGCCGTCCACCCAGGAAGCACTGACCCGCATGACCGTCGCCGGCGTCCGCCCTTACCGCAGGGCGGCAAAGGCCAATCAGCGGCGGTTGGGGAAGGGGTGAGGTGATAAATGCACATGAGATTGGTGGGAGGCAGAACGCACTCGCCAGCTTCGCATGCCTCACAGACGAGTCACCGCCGTAGATCGCCGCACGACCTTACTCCCATCGGGCTACGGAGCGGCAGTTTGATGAATTGGCTGAATCATGAAGGCCGACCCTTCTGCAGGCTATTCTCGACAACAGGTTTGCTGCCCACTCCGCTTCTGCAGACTTTTGGGCGAGCCGAATGGGCTCCGCCCTAACGCGCTACGGTTCGCCATCGCTGGGAGAAGCATGGCGCCCACTGCAAGCTGGATCTCGATAGCGTAGGTGGCGGCACGCGGTCGTGGCTGCAACCAGGCTGGTATTGGACGAGGAAGTAAGGGCGACTGTTCCCGAAGCGCCGTGCGCCGCGCGTCAATGTCGGTGAGCATTGTCAATGGAAGCCCACCAGCTACTTATGGCGAACAAGCTGACGTACAGGAGCACCAGCTGACGTAAATCTTTGAGGAAGTGGTCGGCTCCCTGACTTCCTCACTGGACTCTGTACCACACTGGTCGCAGCACAGCTGAAAAGCTACGGTTATCCGGTTGCGAAATGACACGGGATAACGACTAGCTCGCTTCAGCCAATGCGCGAAGCGCTTCTTTCGGATTGTTCTTGATCACACGCAACAGCGCTCGTGCAGGGCCAGTCGGATCACGGCGACCTTGTTCCCAGTTGCGAAGGGTCGACACCTCCACGTGGATAATGTTGGCGAACTTCTGCTGCGAAAGGCCGGTCAACTTTCTAATAGCTCGTACCTCGACGGCGTTGATATAGACCTCGCGCGAGGGGCTGCGCTCACCCTTCAGGATTTCGTTGGCTTCGGACACGCTTCCCATAAGCTCGGCAAAAAGGTTCTTGTCCATGGCTCACTTCCAGTTCTCAATGACGGATCGCAGCGCTTTCTTCTGGGCTGCGGTCAGGTTGTCCTGAACGTTCTTCGGGTACGCAAGCAGAAGGACGATCTGGGACGCTGAGGAAAAGTAGTAGTAGATGATTCTCGCGCCGCCGCGCTTGCCACGGCCGGGGAGAGCGACGCGGATCTTCCTAAGACCACCAGTTCCCTCGATTACATGGCCGGACTCGGGAGAGGCGGCGAGATCTTCCTGAAATCGACCATAGTCCTCGTCGTTCATCAGCTCCGTGATCAGACGAGTGAACGTGGGAGTCTCGATGAAGATCATGGCTCATGGTGCGCCACTGCCTCATGTAAGTCAATGGCGTACTACGCCAGTGACGTATATCGCAGAATTCTGCCTGGCCCAAGCGCTTCGGTAGTGGTGTTTCAAATTGAGGAACAGCCCAGCAGAGACCGTTCGCTGATAGACAAGGCCTCGAAGCGAGACCATCAGGGCATCTGCCAAGCGGTGTAGCGTGGCATAGGCCGCTGGCATAGGCGCGCCTGGAGTTTTCGCCGTAACTGGACTGGACGATTTGACGATACTCTTCAAATGAAGCGGGTTTCAATGGGATCACACGAAACAATCGGCACAAAAAAGCCCGCGAATTCGCGGGCTATTATGCTTCCGGAATCCCGTAAGACGGTCCCGAATTTGCTATTGGTGGCTATGGGTGGACTCGAACCACCGACCCCAGCATTATGAGTGCTGTGCTCTAACCGGCTGAGCTACATAGCCAATGCATTGAGCCGCGCATTTTCAGCCAAATTCAGCTACCTGTCAATCAGCCATCACGCGGCTTGTGGGCCGCCCGAGGCCGTGGCAAAGTCAGTCACAGTAGATTTTCAAGGAGTCCGCGTCGTGATCGATCCGGACGGCTACCGACCTAACGTGGGCATTGTGTTGATGCGCCCGGATGGCCGGGTGTTCTGGGCGCGACGGGTGCGCCGGGACGGCTGGCAGTTCCCGCAGGGTGGCATGAACACCGATGAGACGCCGGTCGAGGCCATGTATCGCGAATTGCGCGAGGAAACCGGCCTGCTGCCCGAGCATGTCGAGGTCCTGGGCGCCACCCCTGGCTGGCTCCGCTACCGGCTGCCGCAGCGTGCCATCCGCCGCAACGAGCGGCAGGTCTGCATCGGCCAGAAGCAGGTCTGGTTCCTGTTGCGGCTGGTTGGCGACGAGACCCACCTGCGCCTGGACCTGACCGACAGCCCGGAGTTCGACCACTGGCGCTGGGTTGATTTCTGGTACCCGCTGGAGCACGTGGTGATGTTCAAGCGCAGCGTCTATGACCGCGCCCTGCGCCATCTGGCCCCGGTCGCCCGGCGCCTGGCCGGGACCCACGCGGTGCCGATGCCGCATCTGCCGGAACTGCGCAACGAGGGGCCGACCCGGTTCCGTTCACGTAGCCGTACCGGGCGCAAACCGGATGACGGTCGCGGCACTGCGAAGAATTGACAATCATTCTCATTCGCGATTAACTGGGCGCACGGGCCAATCCGGCCGGTCCAGGACCAGTCCACCGTGTACGTCTGCATCTGCAACGGAGTCACCGAAGCGCAAATCCGCGAGGCCGCGGCCAATGGCTGCGCGACCGTCGCCGAACTGACCATGCGTACCGGTTGTGGTTCCAACTGCGGCAGCTGCCTGGACATTGCCGCCGGCATGCTGGCACCAGCTCCGTCGCGGCGCGAGTCATTGCTGCCGGTGCTGGACCTGTCGCGCGCGGCCTGACGCGACCGGCGCAGCCGCGCCATGCTTCGAAATGAACACGATTCGCGTTCCGTCACCGACCCCGGTGAAACGCTAGGCTGTGCGCCATTGTTTACCGGCAACCACGGAGCCCGGCCATGAAAGGCGATCGCAAAGTCATCGAATTCCTCAACAAGGCGCTCTACAACGAGCTGACCGCGATCAACCAGTATTTCCTGCATGCCAAGATGCTGAAGAACTGGGGCCTGAAGGAACTGGCCGAGCACGAGTACAAGGAATCCATCGATGAGATGAAGCATGCGGACAAGTTGTCCGACCGCATCCTGTTCCTTGAAGGCCTGCCCAACTTCCAGGCGCTGGGCAAGCTGCGTATCGGTGAAAACCCGCGTGAACTGCTGGAGTGCGATCTGGCGCTGGAAAACGAGGCAGTGCCGTTGTTGCGCGAAGCGATTGCGTACTGCGAAAGCGCCGGCGATTTCGTCAGCCGCCAGTTGCTGGTCGATATCCTGGATTCGGAAGAAGAACACATCGACTGGCTGGAAACCCAGCTGGATCTGATCGGCCGCATCGGCGAACAGAACTACCTGCTGACCAAGCTGGAAGACTGAGCGCGCAGTTGACGCGTTTTTGTTTGCCGACCGCAAGGCGGTTGGCGTTCGTCATTGATCGGCGCCGGCGCCGCCGCGCCGGGTGCCAGCGAGCGCCGGTGCAGGCGCTTGGCGCATTGCGCTAGACCTGCTTCTGCCCCAGCGGCTGGCCCAGATGGGCCATGGCATAGCCCTGCAGCGCCATCCGCGCGCGTGCGTATTCGGCGATGACCAGCGCCACCGCCACCGCCGGACGTTCCAGCTTCAGCGCCCGCGCGCCCAGCTCGACCCGCTTGGCCGCCGCCGACAGCGCCATCGCGCCGACATTGGCGCTGGATGATTTGAGCGTGTGCGCCGCTTCGCGCATCAGTTCCATGTTGGCACTGGCGGCGCCGCGTTCCAGCGTGGAGATCAGCTGCGGCGCATCACTCAGGAACAGGGTGATGATCTGGCTCGTTTCGTCGCCGGCAATCTCGCGCAGTTCTTCCAGCATGGCCGGGTCCAGAACCGCGATCTGCGGATTCATCGCCGGTGGATTGCTGGCGGTGTTAGCGGTCTCGCTGGATGCGCTGGCCTTGTCCGCTGCTGGCGCTCTGCGCAGGCTGAACTCGACCTTGCCCGGCAGCCAGCGTTGCAGGCAGCTTTCCAGTTGATCGCGGGACACCGGCTTGGCCAGGTAGTCGTCCATGCCAGCGTCGATGCAGCGCTGGCGATCGCCGGCCATGGCATTGGCGGTCATCGCGATGATCGGCAAGCGCTGGCTGCCGTATTCGGCCTCACGCTGGCGCCAGAAGCGGGTGGCGGTATAGCCGTCCAGCACCGGCATCTGGCAATCCATGAACACCAGATCGAAGGCCTCGGCAGCCATCCGCTTGAGCGCGCGATCGCCATTGGATTCGGACACGCAATCGAAGCCCAGTGATGACAGCAGCTTCTGCGCGACCAGCAGGTTGACCGGATTGTCTTCGACCAGCAGCAGGCGGGCAGGCGTGTCATCGACGCTCGCCGCCGGTGACTGGGCGGCCCCGGTGTTGCTCGTGGCTTCGGCGGTGGCGCTGGTGGCCGTCGTGGTGTTGCGTGCCGCCAGGGTTGCCGACGGCAAGGGCGCCACCGGCCGCAGCAGCGGCGGCGTGCGCCTGGCCGGTTCGGCGAAATCCACCTCGCTCTGGCTGCGCGCCTGCACGCTGCGATCCAGCAGCGCCGAATGCAGATCCTGATCCGGCGTCTGCCGGGGCAGCAAGGTGGTGTCGGCTTTCAATTCGTCATCGACGGTCTCGTCGCCGTACAGCCAGATCAGGCGGGGCGTGCGTGGATTGCCACTACGCGCCAGCGCCCGGTGCAGTGCCCGTGCGCTGGTCCGCACGCTGGCCAGATCCGCCAGCACCGCCATGTACGGCTTGCCGGCCGCCGGGCTGGTGCGCAGCCGGTCCAGTGCTTCCTGGGTGCTCTCGACCACGCTGGGTTGCATGCCCCAGTTGCCCAGCAGCAGGGTCATCCGCTGGCGCAGGCGGGCATCGTGGGTGACCAGCAGCACCCGCCCGCCATCGGCGGCCAGCATGTCGCGCGGCTTGAGGTCACCGACGATTTTCAGCAACGGCACCTCGAACCAGAAAGTCGAGCCCTGGCCAAGTTCCGAGCTGACATTGATGCTGCCGCCCATCAGATCGACGATGCGCTTGCAGATCGCCAGGCCCAGGCCGGTGCCGCCATACAGGCGGGTGGTGGAGGTGTCGGCCTGGGTGAAGGAGCGGAACAGGCGCGCCTGCGCCGCCGGTTCGATGCCGATGCCGGTATCGCGGACTTCGAAACGCAACTGGTGCTGGGCCGGGGTTTCGCCCATTCGCCTTACCACCACGGTAACGCCGCCGCGTTCGGTGAACTTGATCGCGTTGCCGACCAGATTGCTCAGCACCTGGCGCAGTCGCACCGGGTCGCCACGGACCGGCAGGCGCACCGCCGGGTCCAGTTGCAGGCTCAGGCGCAGGCCCTTGCTGTCGGCGGGCCGATGCATCAGCTGCAGCACGCCGTCGAGCAGTTCGCGCAGGTTGAAGGCGGTGATTTCCAGCTCCAGCTTGTCGGCTTCCAGCTTGGAGTAATCGAGAATGTCGTCGACGATGCGCAGCAGCTGATGCGAGGAATCCTTGGCGGTATCCAGCAGCTCGCGCTGCTCTGGCGCCAGCTTGGCCCGGCCCAGCATGTCCAGCATCGGCACGATGCCATTGAGCGGGGTGCGGATCTCGTGGCTCATCGTGGCCAGGAACTCGCCCTTGGCCAGCACGGCTGATTCGGCGGCGCGCTTGGCCCGCAACAGTTCCTGTTCCAGCGCGCCATGCTGATGAAGTTCGCGCTGCAGGGCCTGGTGTTCTGCCTGCAGTCCGAGCAGTTTCTCGTGGGTCTGCTGGTAGGCGTGGTGGGCGCGGCGTGCCTGCAGCAGTCCGGCCAGCGAGGCCAGTGCCGCCATCAGCGCGCCGCCCAGGCACAACCAACTCCAAGGGCCGGGCAGGCGCAACAACCATAGCGCCGCCGCCACGCTGGCCGTCGCCGCCGCCAGCAGCGCTACAACGATTGCCACCGCGCTGCGCCCGGGCGCGGCCATGACTTACAGCACCGCGTTGTGGAAGTCGAAACCCAGGTCGCTGCCCACTGCCTGCACCAGGTTGCCCTGGATGAAGTCCACGCCGCTCATCCACATCGCCGCTGCCGCCTGCGCATCCTCGATCTGCGGACCGATCACCTGCAGCCCGTTGCGATGGGCGATGTCGATGATGTGCCGCAGTTGATCGCGGCTGCCCGGCTGGGCGTGGGCGCTGGCGTAGCGGCCGGCAACGCGGATGAAGCCCAGCGGCAACTGGCTGAGCAATGCGTCGGCTTCGCTGCCCGGTTCGAACTGGCTGAGGCAGAACTGGACCCCGGCCGGCATCAGCCGCTGGCAGAAATCGCGCAGGGTGACGCTGTGGATCAGCGCATCGGACAGGCGCAGGTCGATGACCAGCGAGGTGCCCTCGATGCGGTGTTCGGCCAGCGAGTCGAGCAGCCATTGCGCGTGCGAATCACGCGCCAGGGTGCGCGGCGACTGCGACACGAACAGGCGCAGCGCCGGGCTCTGCACCTGGCGCTGGGCGAGCACGTAGATGGCGTGTTCCAGCACCCAGTGATCGATCTGGGCAATGCCGCCGGCTGATTCGGCGGCCGGAATCACCTGCGCCGCCGGCAACAGCTGGCCGTCGGGCTGGCGCATGCGCAGCAACACCTGGTATTGCGCCTGCTCGCTGCCGGCGACCGACACGATCGGTTGGTAGGCGAGTTCGAAACTGCCGTTTTCCAGCGACAGCCGCGGACTGTCGGCGTCCTGCAACTGCGCCGGATGGTACGCGGCCAGCCCATCGGCCTGCAGGCGCGCCTGCAGCACCGCGCGCTCGGTCGCTTCCAGCGCGCTGCCGGCGTCGGCAAAGCGGTGCGACAGTGCGGCAAAACCAATCGCGCTGCGGATTTTCAGTGGCTCGTCGATGCCGGCCACCGCCATCGGCTGCTGGCCCAGCTGCTCGCGCAGCCGTTCGGCGAACGCGTGCAGTTGCTCTTCGGCCATGCCGGCCGCCAGCACCAGGTAGCTGTTGTCGTTGAGGCGGGCGACCGGATGCGGCGCGGCGACGCTGGCCAGTTGCCGGCCGACCTGGGTCATCAGCTGTTCGAACAGGGCATAGCCGTAACGCTCACGCAGGCTCAGGGTGCCGGCAGCCTCGACGAAGAACACGCCGCCATGCTGACCAGCGGACAATGCCTCGCCCAGTTGCTGCAACTGGTACGCGCGGGTATGCAGGCCGGTGTCCTGGTTGAGCGCCGGCGGCTGGCTGCCGAGCTGTTCGCGCTGGCGCGCGCGCAGGATCCGGTTGGAGACGGCGGCAATCAGGTGGCGCGGACGGATCGGCTTGTTGAGGAAATCGTCGGCACCGCTCTCCAGCACTTCGAACTGGCGTTCCGGATCCGGGTCGCCGGTCAGGAACACGATCGGCAGGTGCAGGTATTCCGGCCGCTGGCGGATCTGCAGGGTCAGGTCCATGCCATCGGCACCGGGCATGTGCAGGTCCATCAACACCAGGTCGGGCTTGAACCGGGCCAGCGCTTCCAGCATGCCGCTGGATTCCATCTGCACGTCGGCATGCATGCCGGCGCCGCGCAGCACGCTCTGCGCAAACAATGCCTGGCTGCGGTCGTCCTCGACGATCAGGATCCGATAGGGATTGGCTTCCGGGGTGGAGCGCTCGTCGCTGCCGGTTTCATGGGCGGCGGGCGAGCGCGCGCTGAAGGCGAGCACCGGCGCACTCGCGGCGGACGGACGCTGCGGTGTCGAGGCCGGCCCGGCGCTGGCATCGGCGGCCTGTTCTCCCTGCGCCGCCAGCTCGGGCTCCGGCGCCGGTTCGGCATCGGCCACCCAGCGCCGCCAGTAGTGGGGCGGCGGTGTCTCGGCCCGGCGCGCACCGCGCACCGCGTCGTCCGGCCATCGGGTTGGATCTGTCGCTGCCATCAAGCTTCCCCCTGCTGTAGCCCATTATGCCGTCAACAACGGCAGCTGGTGCGCGGCTGCGCGACCATTCTGCCGGTGGCGGCCCATCGGCCACGCATATCTGTATGTCCGATCGAATCTACTGTGTCCCGGTCCTGTCCAACGCCGAGAAAAGGCTTTTCAGGCCACCGGCCAGCTTGCGCCAGATCCACCAGGTCACAAGCGCCACCAGCAGCGACATCACCACCACCAGCACCAGGGCGATGACCGGGTGGGCATAGGCCAGCGCCAGTCCTCCCACCACGACCGCGTCTTCGGTGACCGAGGCAGTCAGGTTGCTGACCGGTTCGGGCGAGGTATTGAGCAGGGCGCGCGAGCCGCTTTTCAGCAGGTGGCTGGTCAGCGCCACCCCGGCGCCAGCCGCCAGCGCGCCGCCGCCCAAGCTGCCATCCGGCGACAACGTGGCCGCGGCCAGGAACGCCCCGGCCGGCACCCGTGCCAGTGTCTGCAGCAGATCCCAGCCCGAGTCCACGCCTGGAATCTTGTCGGCGAAGAACTCGGTCAGCGCCAGCGCGCCGGAGGTGCCCAGCACCCACCACGAGGTGGTGACCTGCAGCGCCGGTGGCAGGTCGACCCAGCCCAGCGCGCCGGCCACGCCCAGCCCGAAGACGGTCAGATAGACACGAATCCCGGCCATCCATGCCAACAGGATCCCAATTACGAAAAGATGTGCTTCGGACATGCGGGCGATTCCCTTAGACTCACAAACCCTTTGAATCCAGAGTATAGGCGTGCCATCTGGCTGCCGGCTGAGCTGGCCGGCCCGCGGCACCCGCACACGATGGCTGCCATCCCGGTTTCCCGCTTCCAGATTGTCGAACGCCGCCAGCGGCGCCGCTGGCCGTGGCTGCTGGCATTGGCGCTGGTCTGGCTGTTGTCGCTGCTGGCGGCCTGGCAACTGGCCAGCTGGCGGGCCGCACCCAGCCTGGGCAGGGTCAGCGAGCAGCTGCGCCAGAGCCGGGCCGATGCCGCCCGCGATGCGCAGGCGCTGAAGAAACTGCAGCAGCAACAGGCCACGTTGACCCTGTCCGACCGCATCAGCCGCGCCGCCAACAGCCAGGTCCAGCAGACCCTGGCCGAGCGTGACGAGGAAATCGCCGGCCTGCGCGCCGACGTCGCCTTCTACGAACGGCTGGTCGGCGCCACCGGCCAGCGCAAGGGCCTGAGCGTGCACCAGGCCGAATTCAGCCCTTCCGATGCCGGTGCCTGGCGCTATCGCATCGTCCTGACCCAGACCCTCAACCGTGGCGCGGTCAGCCAGGGCCAGATGCAGTTCGCGGTCGAAGGTGTCGCCGATGGCAAGCTGCAGACGCTGGACTGGAAGCAACTGCACCAGCGTCGCGAATGGCCGGGCCAGGATTACTCGTTCCGCTATTTCCAGCAGCTGGACGGCAACGTCATGCTGCCGCCCGACTTCACCCCGCAACGGGTGAAGGTACGCCTGCATGGCGGTGACGTCGCCGTCGAACAGACCTTTGATTGGACCCTTGCCACCTCAGCCGGAGGAACATAAGACATGCTCAGGAACAAACCCGCCCGCGAGGGACAATCCATCGACACCCTGATTGGCCCGCAGGTGACCGTGCACGGCGACGTGGTGTTCAGTGGCGGCCTGTACATCGAAGGCCACATCAAGGGCAAGGTGCTGGCCGAAGAGGGCGAACGGGCGGTGGTGACGCTGGCCGAGCAGGGCAGCATCGAAGGCGAAATCCGCGCCCCGGTGGTGATCCTCAATGGCCGTTTGATCGGCGACGTGCATGCGGCCGAGCGCATCGAGCTGGCGGCCAAGGCGCGGGTCCACGGCAACCTGCATTACCGGGTGGTCGAGATGCATGCCGGTGCCCAGTTGACCGGGCAGCTGGTGCATGCCGAGTCGGCCTCGGCCATCGTCTCGGAGAAGCTGGCGCAGGCCAGCGCCTGAGGCGGTTGCGCCGGCCGGGCCTGGCTGGCATCCATTAAGCGTTGCCGAAGCATCGGCAGGCTATGCTGAGGCATGGACCAGCCCCGTGCCGCCAGCGCTTTCGCCACCCGCATGTGGCTGATCGCCGCCATCGTCGTGATGAGCGTATGCCTGATATTCGGCGCCTGGGGCGCGTGGCAGGTGATGGCCTCCGGCGATGCGCCAAGCGCGGCCCAGCTGCACAGCGAGCGTCAGCAACTGGAGCAGCTGCAACAGCGCAATGCCACGCTGTCGCGATCCGACCAGATCAGCCGCGACGCCAATGCCGACCTGCAACGCACGCTGGCCGAACGCGACGAGGAAATCGCCGGCCTGCGCGCCGACGTCGCCTTCTACGAGCGCTTCGTCGGTTCCACCGCCCAGCGCCATGGTCTGGCCGTGCACGAGCTGGTGCTCTCCGCGCAGGCCGAGAATGCCTGGCATTTCCGCGCCACCCTGACCCAGAACATCAATCGCGGCGCGGTCAACGCCGGCCGGCTGGTGCTGATCGTTGAAGGTACCCGCGATGGCAAGCTGCAACGGCTGGACTGGTCGCAGTTGCGGCAGCAGGACAGCGCGCCCGGCGTGGCCTACTCGTTCAAGTATTTCCAGGAGCTGGAAGGCGACCTGTTCCTGCCCGCCGGTTTCCAGCCGGTGCGGGTGATCGCGCGGCTGGTGCCGCAGAACGGCGACAGCGTGGAACAATCGTTCACCTGGGCCGATGCCACCGGCAAGGATGGCGCGGTCGCGCCGCCAGCTTGATTTTTCACTTTCCGACCCCATTACTGCCGCCATGACTACCGTCGTTTCCCTGCCCAGCGCCAGCGCCGCCCCCAACTACCAGTCGCTGGACCGGCCGCTGGATTTCAGCGCCGCGGCCGCGGCCAAGGTCCGCGAGCTGGTCGCCGAGGAAGGCAACCAGGCGTTGGCCCTGCGGGTCTACATCCAGGGCGGCGGCTGTTCCGGTTTCCAGTACGGCTTCGAATTCGACGAGAACCGCGCCGACGATGATGTGGCGGTCGACACCGACGGCATGACCCTGCTGGTGGACCCGCTGAGCCTGCAGTACCTGATGGGCGCGCAGGTCGACTACACCGAAAGCCTGCACGGCGCGCAGTTCGTGATCCGCAATCCCAACGCCAAGACCACCTGCGGCTGCGGCAGCAGTTTCAGCATGTGACCCGCCGCGTCCGGTGAGCGGTGCCACTGACAACAATCCCTCGCCGCTGATCGGCTTCGCCTTTGCCGGGGATCCGCTGGACCGCGCCGATCATCTACGCGACGACGGCCAGGCACTAGCCGCCCTGTGGCCGGATGCGCGGGTGCTGGTGCTGGACGAACAAGGCAATGCCCACGCCGACGCCCACGGCCAGCTGCTGGCGCCACGCGGCCACGAGCTGGCCGGCAGTGGCCCGGGCACGGCGATATTCCTCGGCCTGAAAGACGATGTGGCCTGGTTTGCGGTCAATGCCGCGGCGGTTGCAGTGCAGGCACCACGCCAGGTCGATCTGCGCAGGGCCGCGGCCAGCTGGCCGGCGTTCGAGGCCGGGGTGTTCGCGCTGGCGCGGGCGATGCTGTACTGGCACAGCCGCAATCGTTTCTGCGGCATCTGTGGCGGCGCGGTCGAATTCCGCCGCGCCGGCTACACCGGTCATTGCAGCGGTTGCGGCAACGATCATTATCCGCGCGTCGATCCGGCGGTCATCGTCGCGGTCAGCGATGGCCAGCGCCTGCTGCTGGGACGCCAGGCCAGTTGGCCGGCCGGGCGCTATTCGGTGCTGGCCGGTTTTGTCGAGCCGGGCGAAACCCTGGAGCAGACGGTGGCCCGCGAGGTCTATGAGGAAAGCCGCGTGCGGGTGCGCCACAGCCGCTACCTGGGCGCGCAGCCGTGGCCATTCCCGGGCGCGTTGATGCTCGGCTTCAGCGCCGAGGCCGAACCGGATCCGCCGCAGGTCGACGACGAACTGGAAGATGCGCGCTGGTTCACGCTGGAAGAAATCGCCGCCGCGCGCGAACGTGACGAAGGCGGTGTCGCCCACGATCAACCCGGTCTGCGCCTGTCGCCGCCGATTTCGATTGCGCGTTCGCTGATCGAACACTGGTACCAGTCGATGCTGCGGCAATCCGGGCGCTGAGCCGCCGCCGCGCGGCGCCTTATCCGCCACGCGCCGACATCGTTGCCACGCTCGCGCTAGAATCGCCAAAACGGAGGATGCATGTCGACGACATTGTTGGCCGTGGTGATTGCGTTGGTGCTGGGCCATGTGGCTTCGGCGCAACTGGTGTCACTGCGCCGGTTCCATTGGTACCAGAGCTGGCTGCAATGGCTGGGCGAGCAGTCCGGCGAAGGCAGCTTCTGGCGTGGTCGCCATGGCATCGTGCTGGCGCTGTTGCCACCACTGCTGCTGGTGGCGCTGCTGCAATGGAGTTTTGCTTCGACACTGTTCGGACTGGTCGCGCTGCTGTTTGCCATCGTCGTGCTGGTCTATGCGTGGGGACCACGCGATCTGGACGTCGACGTCGAGGCAATCATCGATGCCCACAACCCGGTCGCGCGCAGCCAGGCGCTGCTGCATCTGTGGAACGGGCAGGCGCCGCTGCGGACCGATGGTGGCGCACTGGTCGAAGCGGTATTCGCTAATGCGCTGACGCGCTGGTTCGGCACTCTGTTCTGGTTCCTGTTGCTGGGCCCGGTGGGTGCGCTGGGCTATCGGCTGGTGGCGCTGGTCGCGCAGGGCAGGTTTGCCAACGATGTGCCGGCCGACACCCGCGCCGGTGCCGCCACCCTGTTTGCCTGGTTGAACTGGCCGGTGGCACAACTGATGACGCTGGCGATGGCGCTGGTCGGCAATTTCGACGTGGTATTCAACGCATGGCGTGCCGGCGGTGGCAGCGAGCTGCATGCCAATGCCGCCTTCCTGTTCGGCGCTGCCCGCGCCAGCGTGCGCGGCGAACTGGCCGAGGAAGCCGAGGAATATGCCGAAGAGGGGATGGTCCCGGTATTGCGCGAGTTGCCGGAACTGCGCGATGCGATGAGCCTGGTCTGGCGCATCCTGCTGGTATGGCTGGCGGTGATGGCGCTGTTCGTGATCGGCGGCTGGGTCAGCTGATCCAGCATGGCCTCAGCACGTTGTTGATGACGCCGCGCTGCCTGATCAGCCCGGTGCCATCAGGGTGAACGGGAACCACGGCAGATTGCGGGCAATCCAGTAGCCCGGCAGCAGCACCAGCCACAGCCTGGGTTCCATCACCCAGCGCATCAGCGGCTGCAGCAGGCGCGGCTGCCAGCCGCGCGAATACGCGATCATCAGCGGTACCAGCGGCAGCACGATCATCGCCAGTGGATTCATGCCGAATGCGCGCAGCAGATCGCCGTGAACCAGTGCATGCAGGGCACGGGTGATGCCGCAACCAATGCAGAAATAGCCGGTGAGTGCGTGGAAGATGCACGGCACGAAGGGGTTGCCGGCGACATTGGGATCGAAGTTCCACAGCAGCCAGACGCCGGCCGGCACCGCGACAGCGGTACCGGCCAGCAACACGGCGGGCATGGGCCTGACGGCGATCATCGACTTACTGGTACTGCTGCATCATCTCGATGTAGGTCTGCATGCCGCCGGTGGCCAGCATGACAATGTTGATCAACAGACCGATGATGGCGAAGGCAGTGGCCACCCAGCACCAGGTCTTGGCGTTGGCCGAGGCCCGGCGTGCGCCTTCGATGTCACCCTGGTTGAGCTTGCCGTTGACCTGGCTGGAGAACACGATGGCGACGATGCCGATCAGGCCGAGCGGGCAGCACAGGCAGGTCGCCAGCACGGTCGAGATGATCGACCAGGCCAGGTAGTTGGGAATATGACCGTGCGCCGCCGGCGGTGGCGGCATCGACGTTGCGGCAGGTGGAATCGGTGGCATCGCGCTCATCGTGGAACTCCCTGTGATGGATGAAATATGTCGTGATGGATGGCCGCGGCATGCAACCAGCTCCTGAATGACGCAGCAAGCCTACCGCACTGTCACCTTTCCCGCACCCGCTTCAGGCCGCGTCACCACGCAGCGCGCGGACCCGGGCTTCCAGTTGTGCAGCGTCGACCTGGGCACCGGGCAGCGGCGGGCCAGCGACGACATCGACATGGGCGCGGAAACGACGTGGCACGCGCATGCGGCCAAAGCGACTGTCGCGCCGGCTCCACATGCTGCTCCACATCCCCTTGAGCGCCATCGGTACCACCGGCACCGGGCGCTGTTCGAGGATGCGCTCGACGCCGGACTTGAACGGCGCGATCTGGCCGTCACGGGTCAGCGCGCCCTCCGGGAAGATGCAGACGATCTCGCCTTCGGCCAGTGCCGCGTCGATGGCATCGAAGGCCTGCTGCATCAGCGCCGGGTTCTCGCGCGCGCCGGCAATCGGTATGGCCTTGGCGGTGCGGAAGATCCAGCTCATCACCGGGATGTTGAAAATCTTCCAGTACATGACGAACCGCACCGGCCGCGGAATGCTGGCGGCCAGGATCAACGCATCCATGTAGCTGACATGGTTGCAGACGATCAACGCCGGGCCTTCGTCGGGCACGTTTTTCTCGATGCCATGCAGGCGCAGGCGGTAAAGCGCGCGCACCAGCACCCAGCTGAGGAAACGCATCAGGAACTCGGGGACGATGCTGAAGATCCAGATCGCCACCAGCGTGTTGAGGATCGCCAGCGCCAGGAACACCTGCGGAATGCTCCAGCCGAGGAAGCGTTGCACGCACAAGCCCAGTACCGCCGCCAGCACGATGAAACCGGAGTTCTGGATGTTGAGTCCGGCGATCACCCGCGACAGTTCGTTGCGCGGCGTGCGGCTCTGGATCAGCGCGAACAACGGCACCACGAAGAAGCCGGCAAACAGGCCAATGCCCAGCAGATCCAGGCTGATCCGCCAGCTGCCCGGCTGCTGCAGGAACCCGGCTACGTCTAGGCCTGCAGCCGGCGCGGTGCCACTGCGGGCGAAATACAGATCGAGGATGAACGCGCTCATGCCAAACGCGCCAAGCGGCACCAGACCGATTTCAACGGTGCGCCCGGACAGTTTTTCGCACAGCATCGAACCGACCCCGGTACCGACCGAGAACAATGCCAGGGCGAAGATGTACAAGGTCTCGTCACCGCCCAGGTTGACCACCGCATAGGTCGGCAGTTGCGAGGTCAGCACGGTGCCGACGAACCAGAACCACGACACCCCGAGCACCGAGTTGCGTACCGCCAGCTGGCGGCGGACCAGCCGCAGCATGTGCAGGGATTCGGGAATCGGATTCCAGTTGATCTTCAGATCCGGGGCACCGGCATCGACGCGTGGAATCAGCCGGCTGACCAGGTTGCCAAGCACCGCCAGGCAGATGATCGCGGTGGCCGCCGCGACCGGGCCATGGTCACCGGCCAGTTTGAAGATCAGGCCGCCGCTGATCATGCCGATCAGGATCGAGACCGAGGTGCCCATCTCGACCAGGCCGTTGCCGCCGGTCAGTTCCTCGGGCTTGAGCACCGACGGCAGGATCGAATACTTGACCGGCCCGAACAAGGTTGACTGCAGGCCGGTGCAGAACAACGCCACCAGCAGCACCGGCATGTTCTGGGTCAGGAAGCCGACCGCGGCCAGCGACATGATCGCGATTTCCATCGCCGTGGTGATGCGGATCAGGCGCGACTTTTCCAGCTTCTCGGCGACCTGTCCGGCCAGCGCCGAGAACAGGAAGTACGGCAGGATGAACAGCGCCGGCGCCAGATTGGTGTACAGGGTCTTGTCGGCATCACTGACACCCATCCAGAACAGCAGGCCGATGATTGCCTGCCGATAGACGTTGTCGTTGAACGCGCCCAGCGACTGGACCAGGAAGAATGGCAGGAAGCGGCGTTGCCGGAGCAGGCCGAACTGGCTGTGGGAAACCGGCTGATCGGGAGTCGTGGGTTGCTCGGGCATGTCCTGTGCCGGTGTCCTTGTCTGGGTTGCCCCGAGTCTAGCCGATGGCGGTGACCGCTTGGCCGCGGTCACTAGCGGCGATGGCAGCGGTCAGCTCAGGCGCTCTGTTCTTCGCGGGCAATCGCACGCCAGCCGATGTCGCTGCGATGGAATTCGTGTTGCCAGTGCAATTGGCCGACGCGGGCGTAGGCGCGTGCCTGTGCATCGGCCACGCTGTCGCCCAGTGCGGCCACGCACAGCACCCGGCCACCTGCAGTGACCACGTCGTCCCCGTGCAGGCGGGTGCCGGCATGGAAAACCTTCACCCCATCCACCGGCGCCTGATCCAGGCCGCTGATGGGCTCGCCGCTGATCGGGTTTTCCGGATACGGCGCCGAGGCCAGCACTACTCCCAGCGAAGGCCGTGGATCCCAGTCGGCACGGGTTTCGTGCAGTTTCTCGTCGAGTGCCGCTTCGATCAGCTGCAGCAGATCCGACTGCAGGCGCAGCATCACCGGTTGCGTTTCCGGGTCGCCGAAGCGGACGTTGAATTCAATCACCTTCGGCGCGCCGCTGGCGTCGATCATCAGCCCGGCATACAGGAAGCCGGTGAACGGCACGCCATCGGTGATCATGCCCTGTACGGTCGGGTTGACCACCTCGCGCATCACCCGATCATGGATCGCGGGGCTGACCACGGGTGCCGGCGAGTAGGCACCCATGCCGCCGGTGTTGGGGCCGGTGTCGCCATCGCCGACCCGCTTGTGATCCTGCGAGGTCGCCATCGGCAAGGCGGTCCTGCCATCGACCATGCTGATGAAACTGGCTTCCTCGCCGTCCAGGAATTCCTCCACCACCACCCGTGCGCCGGCGCTGCCGAATGCGTTGCCGGCCAGCATGTCATGGATCGCCGCTTCGGCTTCGGCCAGCGTCATCGCCACGATCACGCCCTTGCCGGCGGCCAGGCCGTCGGCCTTGATCACGATCGGCGCGCCTTTGTCGCGGACATAGGCCAACGCCGGCTCGACCTCGGTAAATACCGAGTAGTAGGCCGTCGGGATGCCATGCCGGGCCAGGAAATCCTTGGCGAATGCCTTGCTGCCTTCCAGTTGCGCGGCCGCGGCGGTCGGTCCGAACACGCGCAGACCGGCACCGCGGAAACGATCGACCACGCCGGCCACCAACGGTGCTTCCGGGCCGACCACGGTCAGGTCCACCGCCTCGCGCTGGACCAGCGCCAGCAGGGCGTCGATGTCGGTGGCGGCCACCTCGACGTTGCGGCATTTGTCCTCGCGCGCGGTGCCGGCGTTGCCCGGTGCCACCAACACCTCGCTCACGCGCGGCGACTGGGCCAGCTTCCAGGCCAGTGCGTGCTCGCGGCCGCCGGAACCGATGACGAGGATTTTCATGCCTGCTCCCGTGGGGGTTGCGTGGGGAAAGGCGCAATTCTACGTGAGGCCCCTACGCGCCGCGACCGATGGCCGGGCCAGCCGTCGACGGTGTTGAACGGTGTTGATGCGTGCGGATGTTCTCGACCAATCTGAACGCTGCCCGGCCCGATGCGGCCAACCGCGTGCACCTGCAACAAGTTACATGGTCACGGACCGGCCCGGGCACTAGATTGAGCACCTCCGTTCCATCAACTCTCCGTGTTCCCATGTCGGTCTTCAAGGCCATCAAGCTACGTGCCTGTCTGGCGATCGTTTTGCTGGCGCTTGCTCCCGTGCTGCGGGCGCAGGATGTCGAGGGATTCATTGAACAGGTGGCGCTGAAGCGCTACCACGTGGAACCTGGCGAAGTGACCCGCGCACGTGCGGGTGATGGTTACACCTATTCGGTGTTCGGCAGCCGCTGGGGTTTCCTGAACCGCTACGATGAGCACGGCAAGAGGATCTGGCGATCCCCGCCGTTCCGGGTCGATATCTGCAGGAGTCATGCCCTGCTTGGTAGCTGGGGACCTGCCGATGATGGCTACTACCAGCTGGAAACCGGCCTCGAACAGAACCTGCCCAGGCTGCATTGCCCGGATGGATTGATACTGGAGTGGCTGCTGCTGCCGGATCACAGTCTGGTCGGGATGAAAGTGCAAGCCAACCCCGGCGCCGACGCCCCGCATGGTGATCTGGTCCAGCCGACGGTGACCTGGCATCTGCTTGCATCGGCATCGGCATCGGCCGCCGAGGACGTGACCCGGCAGATCATGGCGCAATGGCGCAAGCAGCCGTTGTGGATATGGTCGGCCGGGATGAAGCAGGTGCTGTCACCGCGGCAGGTGAAAATACGGGTCGAGCCGCCCGCCAGCCCGCCGCTGTTGCGGCAACGATACCAGCGCGCACTGAAGCTCTGGCAACGCCCTCGCGCGGGCATCGACAGTGCGCAACGTGCCGGCGAGAGCCTGGCGGCGCTGGAGCCGGAGCTGTTCCGCATCGATCCGCGCAGCCTGCCGGATACCGACATCGTCATGCTCAACGACATCGGCTTCTGGCTGCAGCAGCAGGGCGGTTGCGGCAGCAGCAATGATGCGATCGCGTTGCTGGAAAACGTACTGCAGCGTGACCCCGGGCGAACGCCGGCGTACCTCAACCTGGCCCAGGCGATGCAGGGAGCGCAACACTGCCCGCTGAATCTGGGTAACAAGGTCGGCATGCAGGAAAACGCCCGCCAGTACTGCCAACGACAGGGTATCGACAACATCCCCGGCAACATCGCCATGCAACTGGCCGACATGCTGGAAGTAAAGGCGCTGGACGCGCAGACATGCCGGCCACGGATGAGTCTGTTCAACGCGGTGCAGACAAAGGATCTGGCTGCGTTGCAGCAAGCGTTGGCCGCGCATCCGCAAGACCTGCAGCAAACCAACGCCGACGGCTGGCTGGTACTTGGCGTTGCCGTTGCCAGCGACTGGCTTGACGGCGCGGCGGCATTGCTGGAAGCCGGGGCCGACCCCGACATCACGGTGCCGCACGCTGCCGACCCCGATGGCTATACGTCTTCGCCTTTGGAACGGGCCATCAACAACGGCAATCGCGAGATGGTCGATTTGCTGCTGAAACAGGATGTCGAACTGAACCCGGTGGTCGGTCGACAACCCCTGCTGGTCGCTGCCGGCCAGCGCAGCGACCCCGCCCGCCAGGCCGATGACACCGCGATCGTGCGCGACCTTCTGCAGGCGGGTGCGCATCGCTATGGCATCGGCAAGATCGATGGGGATCGAAACACGGTGCTGATGAAAGTCGCCAGCAGCGGCAATCTGGCCAGCGCCCGGCTGCTGCTGGAGCAGGCCAAGCCCGCCGACATCAATGCGGTCAACAATGACGGACGCAATGCCCTGTACGAGGTGCCCGCCAGCCGTCCCGGGGACGTGGCGATGTGGCGCCTGCTGCTGGCCCATGGCGCCAACATCAACCAGCAGGACCGCTCGGGCAGGACGCCGCTGATGAACCTGTTCGAGGTGTATCGACGTGATCCCGCCATCGTTGCGTCGATGCTGGCGCAGGCGCTGGCGCAGCATCCGGATCTGGAACTGACCGACGCCGACGAGGGGCGGCGGTTGCTGGATTATGCCGTCGCCGCCGGCAACGAGGCAGCAGTACGCCTGCTGCTGGAAGCCGGCGCCGAGCGATGCCAGCCGTACAATTCCGACCGCAGCTCGGCGCAGGACCTGGCAGCAAGGATCAAATCGCTGTCGTACCCGCCGCAGTGCCAGCAGGGCCCGGCTGCGTGTCCGCCGCTGGCGACCCTGCAACGGATCGCACTGCTGCTGGATTGTCCCACCAGCGCGACCGCTGGTTCACCCTGAAGCCGACGCGGCCGCTGCCGGCCGCCACCCAGGCACTGCTAACATCGCGCTCGACACGTTGATGGGAACGGCCGATGCCGCTGCTGGAAGGGTTGGAGGCGCTGTTGGCGCCGTTGGTGGGGGGGATCAATCACCTGTTGTGGGATTACGTGCTGACCTATGGCCTGCTGGCGGTCGGTCTGTATTTCAGCGTGCGGCTGCGCTTCATCCAGGTGCGGCGGTTTCCGCACATGTGCCACATCATCAGTCGCGGTACCGATGGCGATGCTGCCGGCATCTCGCCGTTCCAGGCCTTGTGCACCAGTCTGGCCGCGCGGGTCGGCACCGGCAATCTGGCCGGGGTCGCGATCGCGCTCAGCCTCGGTGGTGCCGGCGCTCTGTTCTGGATGTGGTGCACGGCGGCGCTGGGCATGGCCACGGCGTACGCTGAAAGCACCCTGGCGCAGCTGTACAAGGTCAAGGATGACAACGGCCAGTACCGCGGCGGACCGTCCTATTACATGGCCCGCGGTCTGAAATCAAAGCCGATGGCGGTGGCGTTCGCGCTGGCGCTGCTGCTCAGCTACGGGCTGATTTTCAGCAGCGTGCACGCCAATGCAATCGGCGAATCGATGCAGGAGGCATTTGGCCTGGGCCATGCGCCGGTAGCGGCGGTGCTGGTGCTGTTGACCGCCATCGTCATCTTCGGCGGCCTGCGCAGCGTGGCGCGCTTCGCCGAATGGGTGGTGCCTTTCATGTCACTGGCGTATCTGGCACTGGTCGGATGGGTGGTGTTGACCCATCTGGCGCAGGTGCCGGAGATGCTGGCGCTGGTGCTGCGCAGTGCGTTTGGCCTGGATCAGGCGGTCGGCGGCATTCTCGGTGGTCTGGCGGTGGCGATGCTGCAAGGGGTCAAGCGCGGCCTGTATTCCAACGAAGCCGGCATGGGCAGTGCGCCCAACGTCGCTGCCGCGGCGACACCGGTGCCGCATCATCCGTCCAGCCAGGGGCTGGTGCAGGCGCTGGGGGTATTCATCGATACCCTGCTGATCTGTTCGGCCACCGGCATCGCCATCCTGCTCTCCGGCACCCTCGACCAGGGCGGCAACGGTGTGCAGATCACCCAGCGTGCGATGACCGTGTTCTTTGGTGATTGGGGCGCGTGGTTCGTGGCGATTGCGTTGTTCTTCTTCGCCTTCACCACCATCCTCGGCAACTATTCCTACGCCGAAAACAATCTGCTGTACCTGGGTGGCGGCCGCAGATCACTGCTCGCGCTGCGACTGGCCGCGTTGGCGGTGATCGTCTGGGGCGTGTACTCGAAAGTGCAGCTGGTCTGGGATGCGGCCGATGCATCGATGGCGGTGATGGCCACCATCAATCTGATCGCAATCGTGCTGCTGTCCGGCGTGGTGGTCAAACTGACCCGCGATTACGACCGTCAACTCGCCGCCGGCCAATCACCGAGATTCCATATCGATAAATACCCGGAGCTGGCCGATGGCGTCGATCGCGGGATCTGGAAAGATCGAGATTGATGATCAGCGGTGCGTGGATGACGACAGGGAAAATGTGACAGGATTGTGCTGAAGCAACGCTGCACGTTGCCGACGATACGTGGTTGAATGTGACGAAAATATCCGAACCGCAGGACGGCGAATGAGTTTTGACACAATGCAGCCAGCGACCACATTACCTATGTCGATATCGGCAAGATCCGCGCGCGGCCTGGGTATCGCACTGTTGCTGTCGATGTGGCTGCCGATGGACGGTTGGGCACAGAGCTGCAATACGCTGGTGCCGGTGCAGAACCCATCGTTCGCCGGCGGAACCAATAGCAGCCCCCTCAATCTGCCACCGTACTGGGCGGTGACGACCACCGTGCTCGGTTCGCAGGCAGTCAACGGCTGGGTCTATGCCGACGCCAATGCATATATCAGTGGTGATTTCGCACCGAATACCGTGGCTGGTCGCGCGGTCCGGACGACCGGCTACAACACGCTCCAGCAGACCGTGCAGGGTGGCGTCGGCGGCGGCAGCGTGATCCAGTTCCAGCTCCGCTGGATCAACGGCAATGGAGTGGTGGGCGGGGGCAATACCGCCGAACTTGGCGTTTATTACGCGGGCGTCCTCTACGCGACGTTCTTCACCACGCCGTACGCTGCCGTCAATTACACGAAGCCGACGCCCACTGCCACCGGCGGCGCAGTGATCGCAACCTCGCCGGCATGGTCGAGCTTTCCCGATGTCACGGTTGCACCGGGGCTGGATTATTCAACGGTAAGCATCACCTTGCCGGCGGGCGTGCCTGCTTCCGGCCAGCTGGTATTCGTGGCGCGCCGCAACCAGCCCGCGGGTACGCTGGATCCCGGCAGCCAGACCGACGACTACCAGGTATTCAATCCACAGATTCTTTCACCGACGTTGTGCCTGTTGAAGCAGAGCAACGTAGCTTCGGGCAGTTTCGCGTTCACGGTCGGCAACGCCGACACGGATCTGGGCACGACCGGCACGCAGACGGCCGCCACCATCACCACCACCAGTCCCGGCGTGCCCGTCGCGTTCGACGCATGGCCGGACAATGCGGCGTCGGGTTTCGATGCGTCAGCGGGAGTCGAGCCCCTGCTGGTGACCGACCCCGCGCTGGCGGTCAGCGTGGTTGAGAGCCCGGCGCAGGATCCCGGATTCAGGCTGGCCCAGGCCAACTGCAGCGGAGGAGGCACCGCGACGGTCGATACCGCCACCAACACGGCCACCATTACCGGTATCACCGCCGCTGCCGCGCCGACCATCTGCACGCTGGTCAATGATTATTTCGTGGACATGGCGATCGAAAAAACCAGCAATCCGCCCGGGCCGGTGACGCCAGGCACGGCCTTGCAATACACATTGCAGATCACCAACAACGGTCCGGGCAGTGTTACCGGCACGGTGGTCACTGACACCCCGGATACCGGACTGGACTGCCCGGCAAGCAACCCGGTGGCCATCACCGGAGACGGTATACCTGCCGGTGGTCCTTACACCATCGCCAATCTCACCGGTGCCGGGATTGTCATGGGCACGTTGGCGGCAACGCAGAGCGCATCGTTGACCTATACCTGCACGGTGGAATAGCAGATGGACCTCAGCCCATCGCCTGCAGGCGCTTGCTGCTCAAGGCGACGTAGGCGGGGTCCAGTTCGCAGCCGACATAGCGGCGATCCAGTTGCAGTGCGGCGACACCGGTGGTGCCGGAGCCGTTGAACGGGTCGAATACCAGATCCCCCGGCTGGGTCGATGCTTCGATGCAGCGCGCCAGCAGTGCCAACGGCTTCTGCGTCGGATGGCGGCCCTGTGATTTTTCTTCCGCCCCCGGCGCGGTGAAGCGCCATACCGACTTCATCTGCTTGCCGCCGTTCTCTTCTTTCATCGCGGCATAGTTGAACAGGTGTTTGCTCTTGCCGTTCTTGGCTGCCCACAGCAGGATTTCGGTGGAGTGGGTGAAATTGCGGCAGGCCAGGTTGGGTGGTGGATTGGGTTTTTCCCAGACGATGTCGTTGAGGATTTTCATCCCCAACTGCTGCATCGCGAAACCGACCGAGTAAATCACGTGGTGGGTACCCGATACCCACAACGTGCCATTGGGTTTGAGCGCGGCCTGGCAACGCTGCAACCACTGGCTGTTGAACTCGTGGTTCAAATCCGGGCTGCGGCTTTTGTCCCAGTCACCCTTGTCGACCTTGACCATCTTGCCGCCATGGCAGGTGACGCCGCCGTTGGACAGAAAGTACGGCGGGTCGGCGAACACCATGTCGAACAGGCCCTCCGGATGACGCTCGATCACCCGGTCGAGAAATTCCAGGCAGTTGGCGTGATACAGCAATGCGCGGCCGTCGGCATCGGCATGGGCCAGCTTGTTCGGTGACAGGCGGCTGCGCGGAAAAACGCCCAGATCCAGAGGATCAACGGCCACGGCCGCCACTCGCTGTGACGCACGCCGTGGCTTCGCGCTGCTCGGCATCCGGGTCAATGGCGGAAGTGGCGCACGCCGGTGAACACCATCGCGATGCCGTGCTCGTCGGCCGCGGCGATGACTTCACCATCGCGCATCGAACCACCCGGCTGGATCACCGCCTTGATGCCGGCGGCGGCGGCGGCGTCGATACCATCGCGGAACGGGAAGAACGCATCCGAGGCCATCACCGAACCTTCCACGACCAGATCCGCATCGGCGGCCTTGATGCCGGCGATGCGAGCCGAATAGACCCGGCTCATCTGCCCGGCGCCGACGCCGATGGTGCGATTGTCCCTGGCGTAGACGATGGCATTGGACTTGACGTACTTGGCTACCTTCCAGGCAAACAGCAGATCGCGCAGCTGTGCGTCGCTGGGCGCAAGCTTGCTGACCACTTTCAACTCAGCGACGCTGACCACGCGGTCGTCGGCGGTCTGCATCAGCAGGCCCGAGCCGATCCGCTTGCTGTCGATGAAACCCACCGATGGCGCTGCCAGCGGGATGCGCAGCACGCGCACGTTGGCCTTCTTGCTGGCGTAGGCCAGGGCTTCGGGCGCGTAGTCCGGTGCGATCAATACTTCGACGAACTGGCGATCAAGGATGACCTTGGCGGTGGCTGCATCGAGCGGCCGGTTGAAGGCGATGATGCCGCCGAACGCACTGGTCGGATCAGTGGCATAGGCCAGTTCGTAGGCATCGCCACAGGCGGCGCCGACCGCTACGCCGCATGGATTGGCATGCTTGACGATCACGCAGGCCGGGGCATCGAACTGGCGCACGCATTCCCAGGCCGCATCGCTGTCGGCGATGTTGTTGTAGCTTAGTTCCTTGCCCTGCAACTGCTCGAAAGTGGCCAGTGAACCAGGCGCCGGATGAAGATCGCGATAGAACGCCGCCTGCTGATGTGGATTTTCGCCATAGCGCAAATCCATCACCTTGATGAAACTGCCATTGGCCTGCGCCGAAAACGGCGAGCGCTGCGGCACTTCGCCGGAAGCATCGGTGATCGCCGACAGGTAATTGCTGATCGCCGCATCGTACTGGGCGACGCGATTGAACGCGGCCACCGACAGCTTGAAGCGGGTGGCCGCCGACAACGCACCCTGGTTGGCGTCCAGTTCGGCCAGCAGTTCCGAATACTGCGCCGGGTCGGTGGCGACCGCGACGCGGGCGAAATTCTTGGCTGCCGAACGCAGCATCGCCGGACCGCCGATATCGATGTTCTCCACGGCTACATCGAGCTTGCAATCCGGATCAGCGGTGACCTGCTCGAATGGATACAGATTCAACACCAGCAGATCGATGGCATCGATGCCATGCTCGGCCATCACCGCGTCATCGGTGCCGGCGCGTCCCAGCAGCCCGCCATGGACCATCGGGTGCAGGGTCTTGACCCGTCCGTCCATCATCTCCGGGAAACCGGTGACCTCGGCGACGTCGCGGACGGCCAGGCCGGCGTCGCGCAGTGCCTTGGCGGTACCGCCGGTGGACAATAATTCGACTCCCAGGCCATGCAGGCGCTGGGCCAGTTCAACCAGGCCGGTCTTGTCGGAAACGGAAAGCAGGGCCCGACGCACGGGCAGGAGATTGGCAGTCATGGGGAAGCAAAGCAGGAGGACCGGGCGATTATAGCCGGGCCCCGTGCCGGCCGCTGGCGTGGCCGCTGTTGCCGCGCGCCTTCAACACGCTGATGGCAAAGCGCTGGGTGATGGCGGATGCGCGGGCCAACACCGGACGACAATGGTCGCCACGCGGATCCCAAGCCAGTCCGTCTCAGGCCAGTCCGTACTCTTTCAGTTTCTTGCGCAGGGTGGCGCGATGAATGCCGAGCAGCGCGGCGGCGCGGCTCTGGTTGCCTTCGCAATGATTCAGCACTTCGACGAACAACGGAATTTCCATTTCGCGCAGCACGATTTCGTAGACGTCGTCGGCATCACATCCGTTCAGATCACGCAGGTAGCGTCGCACTGACAGCGCGACGTGCTCTCGCAAGGGTGGGCGATTGCCGGGTGTGCGTGGATTTTCCTGACGGGTGGTGGCAGCGTTCACTCGGTTCCCCTGGTGTTGCGTGGCCGGACGCGTTGGCCGAATCGGTTCGTCGGCGGGGGGACGAGTCTAGCGCGTGATCGCGGTCACTGCATCTGCTTTTGCAGCTTTCATGATCGGCAAGGCGCATTGTTGGCAATTGTCCGTCGGACAAGCGCGGACATCGGCGTGGTCAGTGGAAGTCAAAGGCGAAAGCGACCACGCTGGCGCTGGGCTCGCGTACCCGGACCGTGATTTCGGCGGTCTGGCCCGGCGCGATATCGGCACTGGCAGCGGCATCCAGATAATCGGCCGGCAGCAGCGCACGCGCGCCCAGACTGCGACCGTCGGCATCTTTCAGGGTCAGCAGCAGCACCGGCCACGGTTGTGCCCAGCGCGCGTCATTGCGAAACGTGGCCTTGGCCAACAGTACGCCCGGCACCTGCGGCAGCGGCCTGACGTCACGGTTGATCATGGTCAATGCCTGCGGCTCGCGCCAGGCCGGCATGCTGCAACCCAGCACGCCGCAGAGGCCGCCAATCAATGGTCGCCATGCGGCGTCGGCAGCCAGCCGCTCACGATCGGCCAGCAGCACCTGCAACACCAGCAGCGTCGCCAATACCACTACGACGGCCCACTGCCAGCGTGCCGGTGACGGTGATGGCCGGGCGCTGCGCCGGCGTTGCAGGAAACTGGGTGACGCCGGATGCCCGCTGGCCCTGGACGCCTCGGCGGGCGCCGATGCAGGCGGCGCTTCACTTGCGGGGACGACTGCCGCGGATTCGACCGCCGTGGCCGGGTCGGTGCCTGCGGCATCGGCCGGTGTGTTATCCGTGTCGGTCGCGGCTGCAGATGGTGCTGGCGAGTCTGCGGCGATATCCGCCTGCGCTGGAGGGCTTGCGACAGGGCCGGCTGCGATGTCCGTCGTCGCTTCATCGGCCGGCGTGACCACGGCACTCGACGCTGCTGTTGTCGTCGTGTCAGCGGATGCGGGATGTGCTGCCATGACGCTGGCGGCAATGCCTTCCCCTGCCAGCGCCGGTGCCGAGGCCGGATCACCGGCGTTGGCTGGCCGCAGCAGTGTCACCAGGCTGGGCGCGGCGGCGCTGTCGGGCTTGCTGGAAACCGGTTGCGCCTGCGCGGGTGCCGCGGTGGCCAGCGGACGTGCGCCGGGCAGATTGCCGCCGCAACGCGGACAGATCGGTGGCAACTGCCGCGTCAGCGGATGCGGCGCGACCAGTTCCCGGCAATGGGGGCAGGCGATGAACATGACTTATTCAAACACGGATGAACGCGGCCGGGATCGGCGCGAGCGTAATCCCGACAACCTTCTGCGTGGTGGGTTGGGGCGGCGCACTCAGCGACGCACGCCGTCGATCCGCATCCAGTCGCCTTCGCGGCTCGCGACCAGCTGGTCGAACCACTGGGCGTAGCGTTGCAGCAGTTCCGGCTCCTGGCCGTGCAGGATCCCGGACAGGGCGATGCGGCCGCCGGGTTCGACCCGCGCCGCCAGTGTGTCGGCCAACGCGTCCAGCGCCGAAGCCAGGATGTTGGCGACCACGATGGGGTAGCGGGCGACCGGTTCGTCCTGCGGCAGGTAGACCTGCAACTGCGGGCCGACGGCGTTGCGTTCGGCGTTGTCGGCGCTGGCGATCAGCGCCTGCGGGTCGTTGTCGACGCCGATCGCGGCGGCGGCGCCGAGTTTGATCGCCGCCAGCGCCAGGATGCCCGAGCCGCAACCGAAATCCAGCACCCTGCGGCCCTGCAGTTCGCCAGCCTGCGCCAGCTGGTCAAGCCAGCCCAGGCACAGCGAGGTGGTCGGGTGGGTGCCGGAACCGAATGCCAGTCCCGGATCCAGCCGCACCACCGCGGCCTGGGCATGCGCGGCTTCCTCTGGCAAAGCGTGGTTCCACGGCACGATGAAAGTGCGCTGGCCAAACCGCATCGGCTTGAACTGATCCAGCCAGGCCCGTTCCCAGTCCTGATCCTCGACGCTGCGGAACGCCACCCGGGTCCAGTCCAGGCCCGGATCGAACGATTCCAGCGCCGCCAGCAGCAACAACGCGTCGGTCTCGGCCGGGAACAGGGCGTTCAGCACCAGTGCGTTCCACAACGGAGTCTGGCCGACCCCGGGTTCGAGAATGGCGTTCTCGTTGCTGGTTTCGGCGTCGGCATCAAGCAGGGTCACCGACAGTGCGCCGACGTCTTCCAGTGCGTTTTCGTAGCGCGGCTGCTCGGCTTCGGCGCAGCGCAGGGTGAGTTCCAGATAGGGCATGGGTCACGGACCTGGGGCAGGGCATTCCGGCGTCCACCGCCGCGCCCGGGGGCGACAACATTACCCGAGCCGTCACCGCTTTGCTCGCCGGACCCGCGCAACCGCCATAGTCAGGAAGCAGGCCCGGCTTTGGTCTAAACTCACGCGCGGCGCAGTGGTCGACGCCAGCCGCGGGTATCGCCGGCTCCACCGCTGCTGCTCTATTGCAATCCGCACGCCATTGGCACCGATGAAGACACTGATCCAGCACAAGACAGGACTGGCCATCGCGGCGCTGGCGCTGCTGGCGGTGCTGTGGACGACGCAACGCGGTGCGCAGGGATTGCACGGCGGGGTCGGCGCTGCCCTGGCTCCGATGGCGGCATCAGCGAGCGCACAGGCGGCTGATGCGGTGCCGATCGATGGCCCGCAGCCGGGCGCGCCTGCGCTGGCCTTGCGGCCGGCGGCACCTGCTACCGGCTTTGCCCGCGCGCCGGACCTGTTTGCCTTTGCCCAGTCGCTGATGCCGGCGGCCGACCGCGGTGACGCCGAGGCGCTGTGGCAGCTCAGCCAGGTGCAGGATTACTGCGGTGGCTACGCCAGCGATCCGGGTAGTTATGCCCGCGATACCCGCACCATGCAGGGTCTGGAGCTGGATGGCGTCAACGCACTGGTTGCCGCGCGGCAGCGGGTCAGCCGCCGCTGCAGTCGCTTCGTGCCCGAGGACGGCCTGGCCACCGCGGTGCTGGAGCAGCGCCGGCGCGCCGCCAGCGCCGGCAACCTGGCCGCCGAAGCCGCGCTGCTGGCGATGGGCCAGCCACTGGCGGCCGGCGATGACTACACCCGCGATCTGGTGCAGCGGGTACGCACTTCGCACGACCCGGACGCGTTGCTGGCGATCTCGCCGGCGATGGGTCTGCGTGCCAGCGGCAGCGAGGCGGTCATGGGCGAGATTTCCGGCACCGGCCTGGCCGAGCTGGCCTGGCAACTGGCGGCCTGCAGGCAGGGGCTGGACTGCAGCAGCAACAGCAACCTGATGACCTCGTACTGCGCCAATGGCGGGGTCTGTTCGCAGGACCCCAGCCAGGATTTCCCCTCGTTCGTATTTGATGCAGCAGTGCCCCGGCAAGGGGCGGAAAGGTTGGACAACATGGTGAATACATTGATCGACAGTTCCGGAGGTGGCCTGTGAGCCTGCCGAAAAACATCCCGCTGACGAAGCGCCTGCGATGGGACCGCAAGCGCGTGGTCGAACGCAGCCGGCACTGGTTCTGGATACTGTTGTTCGTCGCCTACGCGGCCGCTGCCACCACCATCGCCATCGACACCCTGAATCCGCGTTACCGCGATCTGTCGCAGGTGGCGTTGACCACGGTCGACAGCGCCGACCACGTGCGCATGTCCGGCGCCAGCCAGGTTGCCGCGGTCTATCGCGCCAGCAGCGGTACCCCGTTCTCGGCCCTGCCTTCGGGCAGCAGCTTCCGCATCATCTGGCCCGATGGCTCGTCCGAGACCGTGGTGGTGGTGGATCCTAAAGCCGTCACCGGCAGCCAGCCGTTACCCGGCAGCCAGCAGGCGGCCAGCGGCAAGGCCAGTGTCGATGTCGACTTGAAACCGGTGTCCGGCCAGCGCTGACCCGCGCCGGCCGCCGCCGGCAGTGCCTGGATACAGAAAGGGCGCGTCGATGACGCGCCCTTTGCATTGCTGGCGATGAATGCGCGCGGCGACCGCGGAGCTACATCAGCGCGATTTTCTTGTGCTTCTGTTCGGCCAGGCGCTTCTCCAGGTAATGGATGTTCTGGCCGCCGGACTTGAAGCCCTGGTCCTGCATGATCCGTTGCTGCAACGGGATGTTGGTCTTGATGCCGTCGACCACCATCTCGCTCAGCGCCACCTGCATGCGGGCGATCGCGGTTGCCCGATCCGGGCCGTGCACGATCAGCTTGCCGATCATCGAGTCGTAGTTCGGCGGCACCCGATAGCCTTCGTAGATATGGGTGTCGACGCGCACGCCGGGACCACCGGGGGCATGGAAATGCTGGATCAGGCCGGGATTGGGCATGAACGTGTCCGGGTCTTCGGCGTTGATCCGGCACTCGATCGCATGGCCTTCCATGACGATGTCTTCCTGCTTGATCGACAGCTTGCGGCCTGCGGCGATGCGCAGCTGCTCGGCGACCAGATCAATGCCGGTGACCATCTCGGTGACCGGGTGTTCGACCTGGATGCGGGTGTTCATTTCGATGAAGTAGAAGCGGCCGTCTTCGTACAGGAATTCAAAGGTGCCGGCGCCGCGATAACCGATGCGGATGCAGGCTTCGACGCAGACCTTGCCGATGTCGGCGCGTTGCTGGGCACTGATGCCGGGCGCGGGCGCTTCCTCGACTACCTTCTGATGGCGTCGCTGCATCGAGCAGTCGCGCTCGCCCAGATGGATGGCATTGCCCTGGCCATCGGCCAGCACCTGGATTTCCACGTGGCGCGGATTCTCCAGGAATTTCTCCATGTACACCTGGTCGTTGCTGAAAGCGGCCTTGGCTTCCGACTTGGTGGTCTCGATGGCGGTCTTCAGCGCGGCTTCGGCATGGACCACGCGCATGCCACGGCCACCACCGCCACCGGCGGCCTTGATGATCACCGGGTAGCCGATTTCGCGGGCGATCTTGGTGTTGGCGACGATGTCATCGCCGAGCGGACCACCGGAGCCCGGCACGCATGGCACGCCGGCTTCCTTCATCGCCCGGATCGCCTCGACCTTGTCGCCCATCATGCGGATGGTGTCGGCACGCGGCCCGATGAAGATGAAACCGGACTGCTCGACGCGTTCGGCAAAGTCGGCGTTTTCCGACAGGAAGCCGTAGCCCGGATGGATGGCCTGCGCATCGGTGACTTCGGCGGCGGCGATCAGCGCCGGGATGTTGAGATAGCTTTCCGAGGAGGCCGCTGGCCCGATGCAGACCGATTCGTCGGCCATGGCCACGTGCTTGAGATTGCGGTCGACGGTCGAATGCACGGCCACCGTGCGGATGCCCAGCGTGTGGCAGGCACGCAGGATGCGCAGGGCGATTTCGCCGCGGTTGGCGATGACGATTTTATCCAGCATCAGCGCCGCCTCAGCCGATCACGAACAGCGGCTGGTCGAACTCGATCGGCTGGCCACTGTCGGTCAACACCGCCAACACGGTGCCGGACACATCGGCCTCGATCGGGTTGAACATCTTCATCGCTTCGATGATCGCCAGCGTTTCGCCGGCCTTGACCGCCTGGCCGACGCTGACGAAGGGCGGCTTGTCCGGTGCCGGCGAGGTGTAGAAGGTGCCGACCATCGGTGCGCGCACCACATGGCCTTCGGGCAGGTTGCTGGCCGGCTTCTGGGCACCACCGGTGGAGGCTTCGGTTGGCGAGCTCATCGGCATTGCCGGTGCCTGGCGGGCTTCCTGCACGTACTGCACCGGAGCCGGCGCCTGCGGGTAACCGCCCTTGGGCGTGCGCGCCAGGCGTACCGACTCTTCGCCTTCCTTGATTTCGATTTCGGCGAGGTTGGACTCTTCCAGCAGGTCGATGAGCTTCTTGATTTTACGCAGATCCATGATGGCCTCTTGGGTTGAGCGTTATCCCCGCCGGGCGGGGACGGAAAACGGAAGGAATCAGCCGTGCAGCCGCTTCAGCGCGGCGTCCAGGGCGTAACGGTAACTGTCGCTGCCGAAGCCGCAGATGACGCCGAGGGCCTTGTCACTCAGATAGCTGTGCTGGCGGAACGGTTCCCGGCTGTGCGGATTGGACAGGTGGATTTCGATGAACGGGATGGCCACCGCCGCCAGCGCATCGCGCAGCGCCACCGAGGTGTGGGTGAAGGCGGCCGGGTTGATCAGGATGAAGGCGGTGCCATCGGCGCGCGCGGCCTGGATCCGATCCACCAGCACATGCTCGGCGTTGGATTGCAGGCTTTCCAGCACATGCCCGGCCTGGCTGGCCTGCACTTGCAGGGCCTGTTCGATATCGGCGAGGCTGTCGTGGCCATAGACCTCCGGCTCGCGGCTGCCGAGCAGATTGAGGTTGGGGCCATGCAACACCAGCAGCTTTGCCATCGAACACTCCAGCGGAAGGGCGGCAGTCTGCGGGAAGCCGGCGTTATTGTCCAGATCGCCGAAGTTATCGGTGTTTTAAATGGACGTTTGAATTTTCGCCAGATTTACCATGACATGCCTCGGCAATCGGGTATGGTCAAAAAAGGCACACGCTCCGCACCTGAGCAGGGCCGTCAAGACGAAGAACCATTCTTATTGCGGTTTGCTCGCGGCGACCTGCAGCCGGTCCACGAAAAGCTCTGCCTGCTGGGGACTCGCCCAGATGTCGTAATCGAGATGGGTCGGAATGACGACGATAGGCGCATGGCTGGTGGTGACGGCGAAGATCCTGCGTCCGCCGCTTGCTCTGAACCAACCCAATGCTAATCCCGGCATGCCAATGCCGTTGCTGCGTAAACCCAGACGGGGACGATCGGCGCCATGGTGGATACGGATCTGATCAATCTTCAGCGCATCCAACGGTGCATCGATTGAGTAAAGTCCGCCGCCCAGCCTCAGCACGGAGCCTTTGATGCTGGCCCTGACGAAGAACAGCTGTGCGAGCAAACCGATGAACAGCGGCAGGATCAGCAGCAGGATCACCAGCGCCAATGGGCCAGCTTTGCTCGCATGCGCGAGCCGCATCGCGCCCCAGGTGATGCCGACAGGCAATGCCGCCATCAGCAGCAGGAAAAGCGACGACTGCCAGTTGAACGCATGAATGGAGAACACTTTATTCATATTTCGACCTCAAGCCTAAGGCAATCCCAGCGTGTTGCACGCACAAAGGCTGTTGCTTCAATAGAAGCGCCGAGATTATCTGCAATAAGCCGCAAAAGGCCAGATAGTTCCAAGGGAGCTGACACACAATAACGAGCTCGTGACTGCGACTGGCGGGTCAAGTCCACCCGCGAAGGTTCAGCGCGCAGCTGCTGTCCAGTCAGCGAGCTCGTCATGGGCGAACGGGCCGACCTTGCGTTTGATGATGCGGCCGTCGCGGCCGATCAGCACGCTGTAGGGCAACACGCCGTGGGCATTGCCAAGCCAGACGCTGGCATCGGCCGGGCCGGGGCTGTCGAGCAGGATCGGGTAATCGACCGGCACCCTGGCCAGGAATGCGCTGACATCGTCGGCGTTGTCCAGGGCCAGGCCGATCACCTGCACGCCGTCTGCGCCCTGGTGGCTGGCGAAGCGCTGCAGTTCCGGCATCTCTTCGATGCAGGGCCCGCACCAGCTGGCCCAGACGTTGATCAGCAATGGCTGTTGCGGAAATGCTGTCGCCAGATCGACGACGTTACCGTGCAGATCCGGCAGCGCGATGGCCGGCATCGGATCCCCGACCCTGGCCGGGGTGACACCGGCCGGCGGCGGCGGTGCGCTGGCCTCGAGTGCCGCCTGCAACGCCTGCTGGCCAGCCTCGCTGCCGACGATTGGCGAGTGCTGGCCCCACCAATGGCTGGCCAGCAGGCCAAGGCCACCGGCGGCGACCGCGACCCACAGCACGCGTGCGGGGGTGACGTTCATCAGCGATCGTTGCTGCAACAGGATCCGCAGGCGAAGTTCATCGACGCGCCCGTTGCAGCGCATCGCTGACGATGGCGTCGGTCAGGACGGTCGGCAGTACCTCGCCCTCGCCACCGTCGGCCGGGTAGACCACGTACAGCGGCACGCCGACCGCGCCATGGGCTTCAAGAAATTCGGTGATCGCCGGATCGACATTGGTCCAGTCGCCGACCATCTTGACCGCGTCGGCTTGTTGCATGGCGTCCTTGAATGCCTGTTGGCTGAGCACGGCTTTTTCGTTGGCCTTGCAGGTCACGCACCAGTCGGCGGTCATGTCGACGAACACCACCCGCTGGTCGGCGCGTAATTCCGCCAGTGCCGACGCCGAATAGGGCACGTGATTGTCGTGGTCGGCGACAGTGGTGGTCGCCGGCGCTGGCAGGGTGCGGATCATCGCCAGCGGCAGCAGCGCCGACAGCATCACCAGCACCGCCAACGTGCGTTGCAGGCCGGAACGCCGCAGCGCCAGCCGTTGCCACCACCACAGGCCCAGCGCCAGCAATACCATGCCGATCAGGGCCAGGCCGACCGCATCGATACCGCGTTGCTTGCCCAGCACCCACAACAGCCAGACCACGGTCAGGTACATCGGGAACGCCAGCACCTGTTTCAGCGTTTCCATCCAGGCGCCCGGGCGTGGCAAGCGGTTGGCCAGCGCGGGCACGAAACCGATCAGCAGGAACGGCAGCGCCAGCCCCAGGCCCAAGGTCGCGAACACCAGCAGCGCGACCGCCGGCGAAGTAGCAAACGCGAACGCCAGTGCCGCGCCCATGAACGGTGCGGTACACGGACTGGCAACGACTACCGCCAGCACTCCGGTGAAAAAGTCGCCGGCCGGTCCCGACTGGTGGCTCAGGCGCTGGCCGGCGCCGGCCAGTCCGTAGCCGACCGCGAACACGCCGGACAGGCTCAGTCCGACCGCGAAGATGATGTAGACCAGCGCCGCGATCACCAGCGGCTGCTGCAACTGGAACCCCCAACCCAGGGCCTGGCCGGCTGCGCGCAGGGCGATGACCAGCGCACCGACCGCGACAAAGGTGACCAGCACCCCGGCGGTGTACCACAGCGCGCCGCGGCGGGCGTTGTCGCCATTGGCCAATGACAGCGCTTTCAGTGACAACACCGGCAACACGCATGGCATCAGGTTGAGAATCAGGCCACCCGCCAGCGCCAGCAGCAGGGCCAGCCACAGGCTGCCGGCACCACGGTTGCCGGTCTTGCCGGCATTGGCCGGTGGCAGCGTGCGCGGGATTTCGGGCATCGACACGCCGGCATTGCCGGGGTCGTTGCCAATGACCGGCGCCGCATCGCTCGTCGTGCCGGTGGCGGGGATCGTCGCAGCGGTTGCCGGACTGCTGTCGGGTACGGTGTCGGCTTCGCCTGGTCCTGGGTCGGTCGTTGCGGTCGCCTGCTTGGCGGCGGTGGCGGTGCCGGCCGGTATCGACAGCGCCACGCTGCGGGTCATCGGCGGATAACAGATGCCGTTGGTCTGGCAGCCCTGGAAGGTCACCTGCAGGGTCGCATCGGCGGCGTCGGCATGCTCGCGCCGCAGCGGCACCGGCACCTCGACCTGATCGAAATAGACCACGACATCGCCAAAGTGCTCATCGTGGTGCGAAGTGCCCCTGGGCCAGCGCGGCGACTGCAGGGCAATGCCGTTGGCGCCAGCCAGACTCATCCGGGTGCGGTCGCGGTACAGGTAGTAGCCGGCGGCCGGGGTGAAGCGCAGCAGCAGCTGGTTGCCATCGAAGGCGATGGCGTCGAACTGGAAGGCCTGCTCGGCCGGCAGCGGCAACGCGTCCATGCCAGCGGCCAGTGCCGGCTTGCTGGCCGCGCCGATCGCCGCCAGCGGATTGAACGTGGCCGTGCTGCTGCTCTGCGTGGCTGCCGCCGACTCATCCCTGGCCGCGGCGGCGGTGACTGCCGCCGACGGCAGCGTCACCTGCACGTTGCGGGTCTGCGGCGGGTAGCAGATGCCGGCATCCGCGCAGCCCTGGTAACGCACTTTCAGGGTGACCACGCCGGCAACCTTGGCGGCCTTGCCCGGCAGCACCGCGGTCAGTTGCTGGCGATAGGTTTCCACCTCGCCGAAGAACTCGTCGACATGGCGATCACCGGCCGGCATCTGCAGCTTGTCGGCAGTAAAGCCACCCGCGGCGACCTGGACGCTGGTGCGATGCCGGTACAGGTAATAGCCGTCGGTGATCTTCCAGTGCAGCTCGATGCGGTCACGGCCCGGCGCGCTGGCGCTCAGCACGAAGGCCTGGTCGACCGGCAGCAGGTCATCCGGTTCCAGCGCATGCACGGGCGATGACAACAGGCAGGCCAGCCACAGGCCGGCCACGGACAAGACGCGGGAAAGCTGCCTCATGGAATCAAACGTCCTTTCGGGTTTCGGCCTGTACCCAGTCCAGGTAGGCGGGCAGGCCTGACGTCGCTTCGACCACCAGGATCTCGGGCAGTTCAAACGGGTGCAGGGCCTTGATCCGTTCCATCGCCGCCTGCGACTGCCCGCTGCCGGTCTTGATCAGCAGCTGCACCTCGCGGCTGCGGCAGATGGCGCCCTGCCAGCGGTAGATCGAGGTCATCCCGGGCAACTGGCTGACACAGGCGGCAAGACCTTCGTTGACCAGGGTTTCGGCGATGCCGGTGGCCACCCGGCTGTCCGGGCAGGTGCAGAATACAAGGTGTACTGACATGCGGCCATTGTCGCAGATGGCGGCGGCGATCAGCCAAACGGCCCCTGGCCGATGCCCGAAGAAGCAGGCGAAGGCGCCGCTGCCGGGCTCACAATCGACCATCGCTGGCCGCGGAAGATTTTTTTCGCGCCCCCCTTGAATGACTGTCATCGGTCCCCAACATCCTAGGCATCCCCGGGTCCGGCCCGGGGTTTTGACGCCAGCGAGGCTGGCAGTCGCCCAGGCAGACTGCCAAAATCGCGCCGACTTTCCCAATGTAATCAATCACTTGAAGAGGATTGAAATGAGCAATATCAAGCCGCTGTTCGACCGCGTGGTCCTGAAGCGTATGGAAGAAGAAAAGTTGTCCGCAGGTGGCATCGTGATTCCGGATTCGGCCACCGAAAAGCCGATCAAGGGTGAAGTGGTCGCTGTCGGCGCCGGCAAGGTGCTGGACAACGGCAACGTGCGCGCGCCGGTGGTCAAGGTCGGTGACAAGGTGCTGTTCGGCAAGTACAGCGGCACCGAAGTGAAGCTGGACGGCACCGAATACCTGGTCGTCAAAGAAGACGACATCTTCGCCGTGCTGGGCTGAGCCGCGACGCTCCCCGATTCCATCCCTTATTCGTTAGATCTACTGAGGTAATCGCAAATGGCTGCCAAAGATATTCGTTTCGGTGAAGACGCTCGTTCGCGCATGGTGCGCGGTGTCAACGTGCTCGCCAACGCCGTCAAAGCAACTCTCGGCCCGAAGGGCCGCAACGTCGTACTGGAAAAGAGCTACGGCGCTCCGACCATCACCAAGGACGGCGTCTCCGTCGCCAAGGAAATCGAGCTGGCTGACAAGTTCGAGAACATGGGCGCGCAGATGGTCAAGGAAGTCGCTTCCAAGACCTCCGACAATGCCGGTGACGGCACCACCACCGCCACCGTGCTGGCCCAGGCCCTGATCCGCGAAGGCGCCAAGGCCGTGGCCGCCGGCATGAACCCGATGGACCTCAAGCGCGGTATCGACCAGGCCGTCAAGGCCGCGGTGGCCGAGCTGAAGAGCCTGTCCAAGCCGACCGCCGACGACAAGGCCATTGCCCAGGTCGGTACCATCTCGGCCAACTCCGACAGCAACATCGGCGACATCATCGCCGAAGCGATGAAGAAGGTCGGCAAGGAAGGCGTGATCACGGTTGAAGAAGGTTCGGGCCTGGAAAACGAACTGGACGTGGTCGAAGGCATGCAGTTCGATCGCGGCTACCTGTCGCCGTACTTCATCAACAACCAGCAGAGCCAGCAGGTTGAATTCGACGACCCCTTCATCCTGATCCACGACAAGAAGGTCAGCAACGTGCGCGAACTGCTGCCGGTGCTGGAAGGCGTGGCCAAGGCTGGCAAGCCGCTGTTGATCGTGGCCGAGGAAGTCGAAGGCGAAGCGCTGGCGACGCTGGTGGTCAACACCATCCGTGGCATCGTCAAGGTGGCCGCGGTCAAGGCGCCGGGCTTCGGTGATCGCCGCAAGGCCATCCTCGAAGACATCGCCACCCTGACCAACGGCACCGTGATCTCCGAGGAAGTCGGCCTGCAGCTGGAAAAGGCCACCATCAACGATCTGGGCCGGGCCAAGAAGGTCGTGGTCTCGAAGGAAAACACCACCATCATCGACGGTGCCGGCGAAGCCGACCGCATCCAGGCCCGTATCGGCCAGATCAAGGCGCAGATCGAAGAAACCTCTTCCGACTACGACCGTGAGAAGCTGCAGGAACGCGTGGCCAAGCTGGCCGGCGGCGTGGCCGTGATCAAGGTCGGTGCCTCGACCGAAATCGAAATGAAGGAAAAGAAGGCCCGCGTCGAAGACGCTCTGCACGCAACCCGTGCGGCAGTCGAAGAAGGCGTGGTCCCCGGCGGTGGCGTGGCTCTGATTCGCGCGCTGCAGGCCATTGGCCAGCTGAAGGGTGACAACGAAGAGCAGACCCACGGTATCCAGATCGCCATGCGCGCGATGGAAGCCCCGCTGCGCGAAATCGTCACCAATGCCGGTGAAGAGCCGTCCGTGATCGTCAACAAGGTCAAGGAAGGCAAGGGTAACTTCGGCTACAACGCCGCCAACGGTGAATTCGGCGACATGATCGAATTCGGCATCCTCGACCCGACCAAGGTCACCCGTTCGGCACTGCAGAACGCGGCCTCGATCGCCGGCCTGATGATCACCACCGAAGCCATGGTGGCCGATGCGCCGAAGAAGGAAGAGCCCGCCATGCCCGCCGGTGGTGACATGGGCGGTATGGGTGGCATGGGCGGCATGGGTTTCTAATCCAGTCATCCGGCAATACCCTCAAGCAACACAAAAACCCCGTCGCAAGACGGGGTTTTTTTTATCTGTCATCAGCGCTCCGATTACCCCACCCGCGTAGAGCGGAGCTTGCTCCGCTGAAAAATCCAGCAAGCGATAGAGACGTGGACGTGGCGGATAGAACAGCGGAGCAAGCTCCGTTGAAGTACTTCATCAGGATAAAAATGCGAACGCGGCACGGCTAGCAGCGGAGCAAGCTCCGCTCTACGGGGGGGGGGCGGGCTACCAGCGTTCGCTGAAGGCCTGGCTCTGGATCGCAGCGTTGGGGATGAACCCAATCACCTGTTGTGCGGCATTGCGGATCAACCAGCCGGATCCGCCTTTGCTGGCGCTGAAGTGGACGATTTCACCGGCTTTGTAGTCCGTGCTGGGATCGATGTCCAGTGCCGGCCAGGTCAGGCTGGCTTTGTATTCCGCCGCAGCCTGGGCTTGCTCCGGTTCGGCGTTATCGGCGATGCCTTGCAAGATGACCTGGCGATTGCCTTCGGCGGTACGGGTAACCTCGACCACTTGCATTGTCGCTGGAGGCTCGGTCGCGGCGCGGGTAGCGGTTTTCCGTTCGGGACCGGTTGGATCGGGAGCGCTCAGACTGTCGTCGATGGCTTTGACAGACGGTTCGACAGCAAGGCTAGCACTGCCAATCACCGCAAATACCGGCAGTGAGACCAATATCGTGACCGAAAGCGCCGACTGTTCGGAGGCGTTCATCTCGCCGGCATTGACCGGTGAACTCGCCAGCAGGCTGATCAGCAGCCCGCACAGGCAGGCATGACAGGGACGCTTCATGGCGATGAACCTTCAGTGGTGACGTTGGCGACATGTTGCTGGCTGTCCAGCCAGTGCTGGCTTTGCAGAAAATCGATGACCGACTTCACCGTGACCACCGAGTAATCGCCGGACAGACGTTCGCCGGCCGGGTGATCGACGACCGCGACATTGGCGACACCTGCGCGCGCGGCAATGCGCTCATGCAATTTGATATGCAGACGCGAAGGTTGGTACTTGTTTGCCTTCAGCCAGCTTTGCAGCAGTGGCCGCAATTCCGGATTGCTTCTGTCATCGGCCGACAGGCCCATCTGTGCGGCGGCGATGACTTCCAGAATCCACTGATTGGAATTCTGGAATTCAGTGGCAAACGGATAGGCCAAAGCACTGTAGCGCGGGTCATGGACAGCCCGGGCCAGGCCGTCGCTTTGTATCAACAGTGGATACAGGCGTTGCTGCAATTCCATGGTTGGAATTGCCAACAGTATGCCGTCACGGAGGGCGCTTTCGCCGACAAAATTGACCAGTCCTTCGTCATACAGATCCGAGCGGTCGCTGGCACAGCGATTCAGCAGATGGATGCTGCGCCAGCGAGAATCGTTGCCCGCGCGGACAGCAAAACCCATATGACTGTAGCGGAGATTGAATCTGCTCAGATCCTGTCCCGCCCGCGCCAGCAACACCACCTGTACGTGGTCAGGCAGTGTCTCCAACTGCTTCTGCAACAGCAATGCGCTGTCGTAAATCGTCGCCAGTTGTTGTGACGGTGGGTAACGCGGCTCGCACGGGGCTGCCACCGCCTGGACTGCTGGACAAAGCCAGATGAGCGCCACAAGGGCGATGATGCTTCGCTGCAGTTTCATGTCGCGGTGATTCCTGCTATCGCCAAGGCGGGCTTGGCCGGTCCCGGCGTTGTAGCAGTGCCGTGACCCCTCCGGCAATTTACAATTAACGGCGATTGCCATCGCAAAGAAAGAAAGCCTGACCACAGACCAGGCTGGCTGCATGTAGCAGGGAGCATACGTGGGGAAAAGCGTCGCCGTCCCCGCGAGAGCATTTTCAATACCGACAGTTGTCGGGTCGTTCGGCGCCTCGCTCTTGCGGGAACAGCGACAGAAGACGCTGATCTACTACGTTGCTTCAGAACCGCGTGGTTAATTCGATCAGCCACTGCGGGGTGATGCCCAGCAGCCAGGCTTCCAGTACCTTGTCGAATCCGGTCAGCACCATCAGGCCGATCAGCAGCAGACTCCAGCCCATCAGCTTGCGACCCCATTGGCCGGCGCTGATCAGGGTGTCGCGGTGACGATTGAACAGGCTGCGCGAGGCCGCACCGATCAGCACCAGCGGCAGCACCGCGGCCAGGCTGAAGACCGCCATCACCACCGCCACTTCGGCAAGGCTTTGGCCCTGGGCGGCCAATGCAATCGCCGCGCCCAGGGTCGGGCCGACGCAGGGACTCCAGGCGACGCCGAGCAGCGCACCGACCACGAACTGCGCAGCGGGATGATCACTGCGTATGCGCGCCATCGCGTTGCCACCGGCGTTGCCGAGGCGGCCGGTGATGCGCTCCAGCCCCTGCTGCAGCACCGGCACCACCAGCACCGCGCCGACCAGCAGCATCAGGATGCCGGCGATGCGGCGCAGGTTGGCTTCATCGATGCCCAGCAGCTGGCCACTGCTGGTCACCACCACCCCGATCACGGTGAACGAGGTTGCCAGTCCCAGTGCCAGGGTGACGAGTCCCCAGCGACTGCGACCGCTGGCCGAGGACGCCACCATCGGCAGGATTGGCAATACGCATGGCGACAAGGTGGTCAGCAGTCCGGCCAGCAATGCCAGCCCCAGCGTGGTGGCGCCCAGATCCATCAGCGCGGGTCCCGGTTCGCTGCGCTCTTGCCGGCGCTGCTGGTCAGGAACTCACGCAGCCGCGCTTCGTTGGTCTCGGCGACCGAAGTGCCCAGCTTGCTGCCGTTGCGGTAGACAAACAACGTACTCTGCCGCGGTGCGCCCATCGCACGTGCCTGCTCGCGCTGATCATCCCAGTCCAGGCGCAGGGCGACGATCTGTTGCAGCGGCTTTTCCTTTAGCAGCTTTTCCAGGATCGGAGATTGTGCGCGGCAGGTCGGACACCAGGGTGCATAAACGTCGACCAGCACGGTCTTGCCCTGGCTTTGCAAGGCGTCGAACTTGGCCTGGGTATAAGGCTGGAAGGCATCGGCGGCAAACGCGGCCGGGGCTGCCGCCAACAGGGCGAGCAGTGCGGCAACTGCAAATTTCTTCATGGTCATGGGTTCCTTTCAGGTTATCGAACGCTGTAAAGAGCGCCGCGGCCTGGCCAAGGGTGCGCATGGCGGCTTCGCCGGTTGGCAAACTGTTCAGGCGGTCGGCAATCCGGGCGGGCAGGACAAATGCCGGTCGCCGGCGATCGTGCGGGTCGTCAAACGTTGCCGGCGTGGCAAACTGTGTCATCGCCGTACGACAGACAAGCGCCACGATGAAAAGGAAAAAGCCGGCACCCACGAACCCCGCGACGGTGGACGTGGCGACCGATGCCGCAGGCAAACCAGGATGGAAGCGCCACACGTGGATCGTGGTCGCTGCATTGATGCTGGCGCTGCTGGGCGCACTGGCGTTGTACTGGCGATCGGGCAAATCGCCGCCGGCGACGACACCGGCGACCACCAATGCGCAAGCGGCGCATTATGTCGGCTCGCAGCAATGCAGCAGCTGCCACGCCGATGCCACCCGCGACTGGCAGCAATCACAGCACGCCAAGGCCATGCAGCACGCCAATGCGCAGACCGTGCTGGCCGATTTCAACGACACCCGCTTCGTCCACAACGGCGTGACCAGTCGTTTCTTCAAGCGCGGCGATGAGTTCTGGGTCAACACCGATGGCGCCGACGGCAAGCTCGCCGATTTCAGGATTGCCTATACCTTCGGGCTGTATCCGCTGCAGCAGTATCTGGTCGCGTTCGCCGACGGCCGGGTACAGGCGTTGCCGATTGCCTGGGACACCCGCGATGCGGCGCAGGGCGGGCAACACTGGTTCCACATGTACCCGGACGAGAAAATCGATTTCCGCGATGAGCTGCACTGGACCGGTCCGCAGCAGAACTGGAACTACATGTGCGCCGACTGCCATTCGACCAATCTGCGCCGCAACTTCAATGTCGACGACAACCGCTTCGCCACCACCTGGAGCGAGATCAGCGTCGGCTGCGAGACCTGCCATGGCCCCGGCAGCAATCACCTGGCATGGGCCAATGGCGGCGCGCCGGCGGCCACTGCCGACAAAGGCCTGTCGATTGCCCTGGATGCACGCCGCCAGGGCAGCTGGCTGCCGACCGCGGGTACCGGCAACGTCCATCGCAGCCAGCCGCTGGCCAACCATACCGAAGCCGAAACCTGCGCGGTCTGCCATTCGCGGCGCTACTCGATCAGCAGCCAGCCAGGGCCGACCGGACAGCTGCTGGATACCCACAATCTTTCGCTGCTCACCGAGGACCTGTATTTCGACGATGGCCAGCAGAAGGACGAGGTGTTCATCCACGGCTCGTTCCTGCAGTCGAAGATGTATGCGCAGGGCGTGACCTGCAGCGATTGCCACAATCCGCATACCGGCCAGTTGAAACTGCAGGGCAACGCCACCTGCACCCAATGCCATGCACCGGCGACCTATGACACGCCCAAGCACCATTTCCACCAGGCAAGCACCCAAAGCGGCACGAACGGCGACGGCAAAGGCGATGGCAGCCAATGCGTGGACTGCCACATGCCGGCGCGCACCTACATGGTCAATGACCCGCGTCGCGACCATAGTTTCCGCGTGCCACGGCCGGATCTGAGTGTCAGCATCGGTACCCCGAACGCCTGCCAGAGCTGCCACGCCGACAAGGATGACCGCTGGGCGGCGCAGGCGGTCGAACGCTGGCATGGGCCGCAGCGCAAGGGCTTCCAGCAGTGGGCGACGGCGTTCCATGCCGCCCGTCACGGCGCCGCCGACGCTGCCGCGCAGCTGACAGCGGTATTCGACAACCCGCAGACCCCGGCCATCGCCCGTGCGACCGCATTGCAGGAGCTACGCCAGTATCCCGGCAACGCATTGCTGCGCGCCATCAACAAGGGCCTGAGCGACCCCAGCCCACTGGTGCGGATGGCGGCGATCGATGCATTGCCGGCCGGTGCGAGCCCACCGGCAGCGGCATTCCGGCTGCTGGATGACCCGCTGCTGGCGGTGCGGGCAACGGCCGGGCAGGCACTGGCGGGGACGCCGCCGGCGCAACTGCCGGCTGGCCGCGATGGCGCGCTGCTGGCGGCGATCAAGGATTACGAAGCTGGCCAGCAGGCCACCGCCTCGCGCGCCGAAGCCCACGTCAACCTGGCCAACATCCATGCCAGGCAGGGTGAGGCCTTGCAGGCCGAAGCCGATTTGCAGACTGCCTTGCGGCTCAACCCGGACTTTGCCGCCAGCTATATCAACCTGGCCGATCTGTACCGCGCCAGCGGCCGCGACGGCCAGGGCCAGCAGATACTGGAACAGGGCCTGAAACGATTGCCGGAGCAGCCGGACCTGCTGTACGCCTACGCCTTGCAACGGGTGCGCGCCGGCGACAGCCCGGCCGCGTTGCAATTGCTGCAGCGTGCGGTCCGGCAGGCACCGGACAACATGCAGATTGTCTATGTCTACGCAGTGGCGCTGCACTCGGCCGGCCAGTTGCAGGCCAGCAACGCGGTGCTGGATGCCGGCCTGCAACGTCGTCCCAACCAGCCGGATCTGCTGTTCGCAAGGGCATCATTCGCCCGCGACAGTGGCGATCTGGCGCAGGCGCGGATATTCGCCACCCGCCTGCTGGAAGCCGCACCCGATGACCCGCGTGCGCTGGAACTGCAGCGCCAGCTGCAGATGCAAACCGATGGTTGATGTGGCGAACGCCACGGTTTCAACTGCAACCGTGGCATCGCCCCGGAACCTGTGTTATCAATGATCGCATGAACACACGCGCCGCCCTCTACTTTGCTTGGTATTACGGCTTTCCGATGCCGCCGGCGGAGGGAGAGGTGCACGCGTTCTGATTCAACAGGACATCACTCTTCAAAACCGCCGGCCAGCCCGGCGGTTTTTTTTTGCCGATTCCATTACCCCACGACCTGCAAGCGAGACTGACCATGCCCCCGATTACCGACGATTTGCGCATCCGCCAGATGGATGCGTTGCTGACGCCAGCGCAACTGAGCCGGCAACTGCCACTCGAGGAGGCCGCATCGGACGTGGTCGCCCAGGCACGCCAGGCGATCCACCGGATATTGCACGGCGAGGATGATCGACTGGTGGTTGTCATCGGCCCCTGCTCGATCCATGACCCGGCTGCGGCCATGGAGTACGCACGACGCCTGCGCGGGATGCGTGAAACACTGCACGGAGATCTCGAGATCGTCATGCGGGTCTACTTCGAAAAACCGCGCACCACGGTCGGCTGGAAAGGCCTGATCAACGACCCGGATCTCGACGGCAGCTTCGACATCAACAAAGGCCTGGCGATGGCGCGTGGCCTGCTCCGTGACATCAACGCGATGGGGCTGCCCGCCGGCTGCGAATACCTGGACATCATCTCGCCGCAGTACATTTCCGATCTGGTCGCCTGGGGCGCGATCGGCGCGCGCACCACCGAAAGCCAGGTCCATCGCGAAATGGCCAGTGGCCTGTCATGCCCGGTCGGGTTCAAGAACGGTACCGATGGCAACATCAGGATTGCCGTCGACGCGGTCGGCGCGGCCTCGCATCCGCATCATTTCCTGGCGGTCAACAAGGACGGCCGTTCGGCCATTGCCAGCACTGCCGGCAATCCCGATGGCCACGTCATCCTGCGTGGCGGCAAGACTCCCAACTACGACGCCGACAGCATCCAGGTGGCCAGCCAGGTGCTGGCCAACGCGGGCCTGCCAGCGCGCTTGATGATCGATGCCAGCCATGCCAACAGCGGCAAGAACCCGGACAACCAGCCGGCGGTGGTCGCTGACATCTGCCGGCAATTGCAGGCCGGCGAACAACGCATCATCGGGGTGATGGTCGAAAGCCATCTGCTCGCCGGTCGCCAGGATCTGCAAGCCGGCAAGCCGCTGGTCTACGGGCAGAGCATCACCGACGGCTGCATTGATTGGGATACCTCGGTGCAGGTGCTGCACGAGCTGGCCGCGGCGGTGCGCGCGCGTCGCCAGCAGGTGCTATCGCAGGCGGCCTGAGCCGCCGGGCTCAGCCGCCCGGCTGCATGCTGCCGGTGTCGAGCCAGCGTTGATGCCAGGACAGGGCTTCGGCCAGTAGATGCGGCGTGTGCCTGCCATAGCTGTGATGCAGTGCGCGATCGTAGTAGTCGGCCAGCAGGTCGCGATAGTCCGGATGTGTGCAGCGTTCGATCAGCAGGCGCGCGCGCTGTTTCGGCGACAGCCCGCGTAGATCCGCCAGCCCCTGTTCGGTGACGATGATCGAGACGTCATGCTCGGTGTGATCGACATGGCTGACCATCGGTACCAGCGCCGAGATGCTGCCTTGTTTGGCGGTGCTGGGACTGAGGAATATCGACAGATAACCGTTGCGGGCAAAATCGCCGGAACCGCCGATGCCGTTCTGGATCCGCGAGCCCATGACATGGGTCGAATTGACGTTGCCGTACAGATCCGCTTCGATCATACCGTTCATGCAGATGCAGCCGAGCCTGCGGATGATTTCCGGATGATTGGAGATCTCCTGGGTGCGCATGACGATGCGTGAACGATAGAAATCGAGATTGCGCTTGAATTCCTCGTTGGCTTCCGGGCTCAGTGCAAAGCCGGTGCATGACGCATGTTTCAGGGTGCCATCGCGCAGCAGATCCAGCATGCCGTCCTGGATCACTTCGGTGTAGGCGGTCAGGTCGCGGAAGCCGCTGGCAGCCAGTCCGGCCAGCACCGCGTTGGGAATGTTGCCGACTCCCGATTGCAGCGGCAGCAGCTGCGCCGGCAACCGGCCACGGCTGACCTCGCGCTGGAGGAATTCAATCAGGTACGCGGCAATCTGTTCGCTGGCCGCATCCGGCGGATTGAACGGACTGTTGCGATCCGCAGCGTCGGTACGCACCACCGCGACGATTTTGTCCGGGTCACAGCGGAGTGCGGTTTCACCAATGCGGTCATTCGGATTGACCAGTGGGATCGGTTTGCGATGCGGTGGCAGCGCGGTGCCGTAATAGACATCGTGCATGCCTTCGACGTCGCGCGGTTGCCATTCATTGACTTCGATGATGACCTTGCGTGCCAGGTCCAGCCAGGTCTTGTTGTTGCCGACCGACGTCGCCGGTACCAGCGAACCATCGGCGCGGATGCTGGAGACCTCGATCACCGCGGTGTCGATGTCGCCATAGAAACCGAACCAGGTGTGCTGGGCGACATGGCTCAGGTGGGTGTCCATGTATTCCAGCCGGCCGTCATTGATGCGCTTGCGGGCATCCGGGTCGGCCTGGAAGGGCAGTCGCAGGGCGATGCCATCGACCTTGGCCAGCACGCCATCCAGTTCCGGAGCGGTCGAGGCGCCGGTCAGCAGCCGTATCTGGAACGGCTGCCCGGCCTGGTGGTAGCGGTCGATGCGTTCGGCCAGCGCCAGCGGCACCTGCTTGGGATAACCCGAGCCGGTGAAACCGCTCATCGCCACGGTCTCACCGGGCTGGATCAAATCGGCGGCCTCGGCGGCGCTGACCACCCGCTCGCGCAGGCGCGAGTCGAGGATGCGTTCGCTGGACATGGGCGGTGTTCCGGATGGGGAGCACTGATTATCGCCCCGTTGGCGCTGACCGGTGAGGCCGTCGTTTAGGGCCGGATCATCTGTGCATTTGCGTCGCCGCGCCGATCAGGCATGCTGGCTGCATGGACGCCGTCTCGAAGCAACGAAGGAGGCCGCCGCGCTGGCTGCGCAGGACGGCATGGACGCTGTTGTTGGCCTATGCGGGTTATCTGCTGGTCGGCAATGTCTTCCTCAACACCGGCATCGGCGAATGGGTCGTCAATCGCAAGCCGGACAGATTCCAGCTGCAATGGAGCCACGGCTATACGCTGTGGCCATTGCGCATGCACCTGCGCGATGCCTCGGCCATCGGCCATTACAAACGCGTGCGCTGGCAGGTCAATGCGGGCCGCGCGGAGGGCACGCTGTCGGCCTTGGCGTTGTTCAAAAAGCAGATCCGGATCAGCGAGCTTAGCGCCAGCGACGTGGATGCGACGGTCGCCCGCGGTGCGACCAGTATGGATCCGGCGCCACCGGCAGCCAATGCATGGGCGGTGGTGATGGACGCGGTGCAGGCCAGTGGGGTGCGGCGGGTACAGGCCGGTGACTGGCTGCTGACCGGAAAGGGTACGTTACGCGGCGGCTTCGACAAGCACTTCCGCGGTGGCGCAATGGCGATCGCGCCCAGCCAGCTGACCCTGTCCGGGGTCACCCTGCAGCACAAAGGACAGGTGGTGCTCGACGACGGCGAACTGGATCTGCAGATGAGCATGGCGCGCACCCGCACATCGGCGCTGCCGGGCATGCGCAAGCTGGAGCCGATCAGCGGTCGCCTGAAACTGCGCGGGACCACGCCAGCGGTCAAGGCGGTTGCACTGGCCGACGCACCGCCGAGGTTGTCGACCGGCACCGGCCACGGACAACTGCGGCTGGACGTCGGCCTGGATGGCGCGGTGCTGCGCCCCGGCAGCCTGTTGTCGTTGAACGTGCCGTGGCAGCTGACCGATACACTGGGCGGAACCCACCGCAATACTCTGCTGGTGGATGCGCGGGTGGACAGGCAGTTGCAGTTCACGGCCCGGCTGCCGCGCAGTGCCGAGGCGGAACTGTATCTCGATGCCGACATGCGGATTGCCAGCAACCGGCTGCCGCTGGATGGCCAGTGGCAGGCGTTGTTGCCATTGGCATCGGGCAAGCTACAGGGCAGCTGGCAGTTCGTCTCGCTGCGCTGGCTGGACGAGATGTTCGTCGCCGCGCCATGGATCTCGCTGGATGGCGCCGGCCGGGTCGATGCCGATCTGCAACTGCGTGATGGCAAGCCGGTCGCCGGCAGTCGCGTCGATGTGCCCGACATCGGCGTGCAGGCGCTGGTGATGGGCAACCGCATCAACGGTCGCGCGCAGGCGCATGTGACCCTGGAGCGCGCTGCCGACGACACCCCGGTCACGCGCATGGAAGTCAGCATGAAGGATTACGCGATGCAGGCCGGCAGCCAGCCTGATTCGCCAGTCTATGCGCGTGGCAACAACATGCGCATGTCGGTGCTGGTCGGTGGCAAGGTTCGCGACTTCAGGGACAACTTCCAGGCGCGTCTGCAGTTCACCGACGCGCGGGTTCCAGCCTTGAGTATTTACAACCGTTACCTGCCGCAGCAGCAGCTGCGATTCGTCGATGGCGCAGGCAAGGTGTCCGCTGATGTGTCGCTGGACGGCAGTGGCGGCATTGGCAGCGGCTGGCTGCGGGTGGCCGGCAGCCAGACCGCGCTGGAAGTAGCCGGTCTGCGGATGCGCGCCGACATCGACCTGACGACCCGCCTGCAACGCGCGGATCTCAAGCAGCGCAGCTTTGTCCTCGACGGCACCCGGATGAGCATCAAGCGCGCCGCTTTCAGCGAAGCCGGCGGCCAGCGCCACCAGGGCTGGTGGGCGACCCTGCTGCTGCCAAAAGCACGCATGCACTGGCAGCAGCCACTCGACATGTCCGGCAGCGCGCAGATCAAGATGAAGGATGTCAGCCTGGTGCTGGCGCTGTTTTCCGGCAAGCGCGATTTCCCCGGCTGGATCGACCGCCTGATCAATGCCGGCCAGGCCCAGGTCGAGGGTCGCGTGCGCTGGGATGGTGACACCTTGATCATGGCGCCGCTGAAGGCCAACAACCAGCGCTTCGAACTGGAGGCCAACCTGCGTCTGCGCGGCAAATCGCGGCAGGGCCGTCTGTTCGCCAAATGGGGTGTGCTGAGCATGGGCATGGAAGTGCGCGATCAGCAGCACACCCTGCATCTGGTCCGGGCGCGGCGCTGGTATGACGCCCAGCCGCCGTTCCGGCCGTAACCTGAGGTTTTGCGCACTGTGTCCTGTTCAGCTTGGTCACAGAAGCACCTGCGTGTCCAACCCGGTCGGGCCCTGGAATTGGTCTGTTATCGGTAACATCGCCGCCGTGCAAGGCCTTCAGGCTGGCCGTGCGACAGGCCTCTGCTGAACCGGCCAGTACTGTTTTGCAGTGCAGCGTGCAAGAACCACGGAGGCTGATCACGATGCACCTGCATCCCGACGTGGGGGAGGGAGCAAGCCCGTTAATGGCCCAGCCATTGCGGGCTTTTTTTATGCCCCAAGGCCCGTGGATATACGGCCATCGGCGCCGGCCATGCGCCCGGCAGGCAGACAGGCAATACAGATTTCCACCCTGGCGGGCAGCGGCATCCGGGGCGGAAGAGTAGAATTGCCGACATGACCGAACCCCGCGCCCGCCAGATTCCGCTGCAAGTCGTTTCCGCCCCCAGCAACCCCGCTCCGGCCATGCAGGCCGGTGCCAAACAGCTGGGCGGCGACAAGATTTCACGCTCGCCGGTGCAGTTTGCCGATGCCCCGGTGCTGCGCAAGCCGTCGTGGATCCGGGTGCGGATTCCGTCCGATGGCGCGGTTGCCAAGCTCAAGGCCAAGTTGCGTGAAAACCGGCTGGTCACCGTCTGCGAGGAAGCCAGCTGCCCGAACATCCACGAATGCTTCGGCCACGGCACCGCCACCTTCATGATCCTCGGTGAGGTCTGTACCCGCCGCTGCTCGTTCTGCGATGTCGCCCACGGCCGGCCCAAGCCGCCGGATGCCAGCGAACCGCTGAGCCTGGCCCACACTGTCGCCGACATGGGCCTGAAATACGTGGTGGTGACCTCGGTCGATCGCGACGATCTGCGTGATGGCGGCGCCCAGCACTTCGTCGATTGCATCGGCGCCATCCGCGAACACTCGCCGGGCACCCGGATCGAAATCCTGACCCCGGATTTCCGCGGCAAGGGACGCATGGACCGGGCGCTGGAAATCCTGGCGGTCAATCCGCCGGACGTGTTCAACCACAACATCGAGACGGTGCCGGAGCTGTACAGCAACGTGCGTCCGGGCGCCGATTACCAGTGGTCGCTGACCCTGCTGCAGCGCTTCAAGGCCCAGCATCCTGGCCTGCCGACCAAGTCCGGGATCATGCTGGGCCTGGGCGAGGAGATGGAGCAGGTCAAGGCGACCCTGCGCGACCTGCGTGCGCATGACGTGGACATGGTGACCATTGGCCAGTACCTGCAGCCGACCGCCCACCACCATCCGGTGATGCGCTACTGGACGCCGGAAGAATTCAAGGAGCTGGAAAGCTACGGCATGCAGCTGGGTTTCAGCCACGTCGCTTCCGGTCCGCTGGTGCGCTCTTCGTATCACGCCGATCAGCAGGCCGCGCAGGCCGCGGCGCACGCCTGATTCCAGCGCTGGATTGCGCGTCGTATAACCGGATTTTTACACCTGCCGATGGATGCGGCGGATATTCACGTTTCCTTCTGCGCCAGCGGCTAGGCTGCGATGGTCAAGATGACATTCGTCGCAACTTCCGGCACTGTCGGCTTGTCCAAGCATTCCGCAGCATCCATCTGGCCACGGCCGTGAGTGAACAATGAAATTGAAGCGCATCTCCCCCCTGCTGTTGACCTTCGCGCTGGTGTCGCCGCTGGCCTTGCTGGCGCGGGCCGACAACCTGCCGCTGTCCGGTCCGACCGCCGACCAGTCGACCGCCTCCAAGCTGGTCTACGGCCTGCTGTCGGACAGCCGCTACGCCTACCGGCCGCGGGCGCTGGATGACACCCTGTCGGCGGACATCTTCGACCGTTATCTGAAAGCGCTGGACGGCGGCAAGCAGTTCTTCACCGCCGCCGACGTCGCCAGGTTCGCGCCCTACAAGACCGAACTGGATGATGCCATCCGCAGCGGCACGCTGACCCCGGCCTACGACATCTTCGCGGTCTACAAGCAGCGCGTCGATCAGCGCGTGGCGTATGCGCGCGGACTGCTCAAGCAGGACTTCGATTTCACCGGTGACGAGCGCTGGTACTACGATCGCGAAGACGCGCCGTGGCCGGCCAGCGATGCCGAACTCGACGGCATATGGAAGAAGTCGGTGATGAACGACTGGCTGCGGCTGAAGCTGGCCGGCAAGAAGCCCGCCGAGATCCGCAAGACCCTCGACAAGCGCTATGCCAACCTGCTGCGCAGCGTCAACGAGCTGAAGAGCGAGGATGTGTTCCAGACCTTCCTCAATGCGTACACCAGCTCGATTGATCCGCACACCGATTACTTCACTCCGCGCACCGCCGAAAACTTCAACCAGTCGATGTCATTGTCGCTGGAAGGCATCGGTGCGGTGCTGCAACGCCAGGACGACATGGTCGCGATCCGCGAAATCGTCCCCGGTGGTCCGGCCGATCTGAGCAAGAAGCTGAGCGTGGGCGATCGCATCGTTGCCGTCGGCCAGGGCGGGTCGGGGCCGATGGAAGACGTGATCGGCTGGCGCATCGATGACGTGGTCGCCAAGATCCGCGGCAAGAAGGACACCCTGGTGCGGCTGGAATTCCTGCCGGTGGAGGAAGGCGTCGACGGCAAGCATTCGATGGTCACCATCACCCGCGACAAGATCAAGCTGGAAGAACAGGCGGCCAAGGCCGAGACCATCACCCTGCCGGCGCACGACGGCCAGCCCGAGCGTCGCATCGGCGTGGTCAAGCTGCCGGCGTTCTACCAGGATTTCGAAGGCCGTCGCCGCAATCCCAATGACTACACCTCGGCCACCCGTGACGTGTCCCGCCTGCTGACCCAGTTCAAGGCCGACAAGGTCGATGGCGTGGTCATGGATCTGCGCAACAACGGCGGTGGTTCGCTGGACGAGGCGGTGGAATTGACCGGCCTGTTCATCGACAAGGGGCCGGTGGTGCAGGTACGCGAATCCGGCGGCCGGGTCTCGGTCAACAGTGATCGCCACGCCGGCGTGGCCTGGGACGGACCGTTGGCGGTACTGACCAACCGCGGCTCGGCTTCGGCCTCGGAAATCTTTGCCGGCGCCATCCAGGATTATGGCCGTGGCCTGATCATCGGCGAGACCACCTTCGGCAAGGGCACCGTGCAGAACATGGTCGATCTGGACCGCTGGCCGGCCAACGAGACCGAACGCTTCGGCCAGGTCAAGCTGACCATCGCCCAGTTCTTCCGCGTCGAAGGCGGCAGCACCCAGCACAAGGGCGTGGTCCCGGATATCGCCTTCCCGGTCAGCGTCGATGCCACCGAGTTTGGCGAGAGCACCTACGACAACGCGCTGCCGTGGACCAAGATCGCCTATGTCCCGCACACCCAGTACGGGAACTTCGCGCCCCTGCTGCCGCGGCTGGAGGCTTTGCATGCCTCCCGCATCGCCCAGGACAAGGAGTTCCAGTGGTGGTCCGATGACGTCGCCCAGTTCCGTGCCGAGGCGGAAAAGAAGTATGTCTCGTTGAACGAAGCCGAACGCCGCGCCGAACGCGACAAGCAGGACGCCAAGCGCAAGAGCCGCCAGGCCGAGCGCAAGGAACTGGGCCTGGCACTGGATCCGCTGGCTGACGATTCACTGGACGATGGCCTGGGTGCCAACGAACGCGACATCGTCAAGGATGCCGCGCGCGAGAAGCTGGCCGACAAGCGTCCGGATCCGCTGCTGCGTGAATCGGCGGCGATCCTGGGCGATGCCGTCCAGGTGCTGGGTGAGGATCGCAAACTGTCGGCGCTGGTACTGCCGGAATCGACCTCGATCGGCAGCTGGGCCGACTGAATCCGCAAACCACGCCGGCGCACGCTCGTCTTGATGCGAGCGTGCGCCGGCGGCGCTGCGACGCGGAATGATTCATTCCGCCAGCGACGGTGATGGCATCCGCCCAGCGCCACGGCGGTGATTTAGAATACCCGCCCCGATCCCGCCGGTGCCCCCTCCATGAGTTCTTCTGTTTCCGCGATGCCCGCACGCGGCGGCTGGGCCGTTGCCATTGCCCTGGGCCTGGTTTACGTGGTCTGGGGTTCTACCTATTTCGGCATCCGGGTGGCGCTGGAAGGCGGCTATCCGCCGATGCTGATGGTTGCCGGCAGCCGGTTCATCGTCGCCGGCACCTTGATGTATGCCTTCCTGCGCTGGCGCGGTGTGGCCGCACCCACGCGCGTGCAGTGGCGGCATGTGGCCATCATGGGTCTGCTGTTGCTGGTGATGGGCAATGGCCTGGTGACGGTGGCCGAACAGACCGTGTCGTCCGGGCTGGCCGCGGTGGCGGTGGCGTCGATGCCGTTGTGGATGGGCCTGTTCGGCGCGATGCGCGGCCAGCATCCGACCCGCAACGAGTGGATCGGCATCGCGGTCGGATTCGCCGGCGTGGTCTGGTTGAACGCCGGCAGCAGCATGACCGCGTCGCCGTTGGGGCTGGTGTTGCTGATGATTGCACCGATCGGCTGGGCCTACGGCTCGGTGTGGTCGCGCGGACGTGATCTGCCGACCCCGTTCATGACCGCTGCCGGGCAGATGCTGTGTGCCGGGGTGATGCTGGTGGTGGTCGGTCTGCTGCGCGGTGAGCGCTATGACGGTCACGGGACCTTGCAGGGCGCGCTGGCCATCGGCTATCTGGCGCTGTTCGGTTCGATCGTCGCCTTCACCGCCTATGTCTGGCTGCTGCACAACGTGCGCTCGGTGCTGGTCGGCAGCTATGCCTACGTCAATCCGGTGATCGCGGTGGCGCTGGGCGTGTGGCTGGGGCACGAGCATTTCAGCGCCCACGACCTCGGCGCGATGGTGGTGATCCTGGCTGGCGTGGTGATCATCACCCTGGCCAGGGCGCGGCGCGCATGAGCGCATCGGCGATGGACCGTCGCGGCCTGCTGATCACCGCGCTGACATTTGTCCTGTGGGGCGTGGTGCCGCTGTACTGGCATCTGCTGCAGGCGGTGCCCTCGTTCCAGATCATGGCCCACCGGGTGATCTGGAGCGGGTTGCTGGTGGTGGTCTGGCTGCTGCTGAAGGATGGACTGGGCTGGCTGCGCACGATCAAGGCGCAGCCGCGCGCGCTGCCGACGCTGCTGTTCAGTGGCCTGGCGATTGCCTTCAACTGGGGCCTGTACATCTGGGCGGTCAACGCCGGTCATGTAGTGGAAACCAGTCTGGGTTACTTCATCAATCCGTTGATCAACGTGGTCATGGGCGTGCTGATCCTGCACGAGCGCCTGAGCCGGGCGCAGTGGATCGCGGTGGCCTTCGCCCTGCTTGGGGTGTCGTGGCTGACCTGGCAGGCCGGTTCGCCGCCGTGGATCGCGCTGGGGCTGGCATTGTCGTTCGCCACTTACGGGCTGCTGCGCAAGCTGGTGGCGGTGGACGCGGTTGCCGGCCTCGGGGTGGAAAGCCTGTACCTGTTCGTGCCGGCGCTGGCCTATCTGATCTGGTGCGAAGCCGGCCACGGCGGTGGCTTCCTGCACCAGTTCTCGCTGGCCCAGGACCTGCTGCTGATCTTCGGCGGCGTGGTCACCGCGATTCCGCTGATTGGCTTTGCCTACGGGGTCAAGCGCATTCCGCTGTCGGTGGTCGGGCTGCTGCAGTACATCGCGCCGACCATCCAACTGCTGATCGGGGTGCTGGTGTTCAAGGAGCCCTTCGGCAGTGAACGCATGCTGGGCTTCGCCGCCATCTGGGTCGGCCTGGCGATATTCGCCAGCGACAGCTGGCTGCGCTCGCGCCGGCGCCAGCCGGTGGTCGCTGGCAGCGCCGGTACCGCGATCGATTGAAAGCGCCGCGGTTGGGCTTTGTCGCCCTGCCGCTTATGCTGTCGCCATGACAGCTTTACGCACGGTAATGGACGCTAGCCTGGTCGCGCATCGACACGACCAGACTGCCACGCTGGCGATCGTGGTACAGACCGAAGGCTCGACCTATGTCCGCGCCGGCGCGCTGGCCCTGTTCGTCACCGACGCGACGCCGGTGGGCTGGCTCAGCGGCGGTTGCCTGGAACCGGAAATCGCCCGCTGTGCCGCCGAAGTGGCGCAACGCAATGCGCTGGGCTGGATGTGCATCGACACCCGCGATGACGAAGATCTGTTCGCCGGTTCGGCGGTCGGCTGTCGCGGCAAACTGCATATCGCATTGTTGCCACTGCGGCAGCTGCAGCAGTGGCCGCAACTGGTCGCCGCGTGGCAGGCCGGGCAGGGCACGCTGCATCTGCAGTTCGTTGACGAGGGGGTTGTCGATGCCAGCCTCGGCCTGCACCGGCAGCGCTGGGAATTTGCCGAAGTCGAGTCGTTCCACGATGCACCGGCGCTGGCCGCGGTCGAGCTGCAACTGCCGCCGCCGCCGTCACTGCTGGTACTGGGCGCCGGCCCGGAAACCGGCTTCCTGCTGCCGCAGCTGCGCACCCTGGGCTGGATGAGCACGCTGATCGAACGGCGACCGCGCTGGCTGGCACAGGCGCAGCATGCCGATGCCTTCATCCGTGGCAGCTTCGAGGATCTGCCGCACGCTGCCAGGTTCGATGCAGCGTTGGTGATGCACCATCATTTCGACATGGATCGCGAGGCACTGACCGCGCTCGCCGCCACCGCGATACCGTTCCTGGGCTTGCTCGGCCCGCGCCGGCGTCATGATGATCTGTTCAAGTTGATCCCCGACGCATTGCAGGCGCGCCTGTCCCCACGGCTGCATTCACCGGTGGGCATCAAGCTGGGTGGACAGGGCCCGCAAGCGATCGCGCTGAGCATCGCCGCGCAATTGCAACTGCTGCATTCCGGCGAGCGCCAGTGAGCCGGCATCGCGCGGTATTGCTGGCCGCCGGTGGCAGCCGGCGCCTGGGCCGGCCCAAGCAACTGTTGTTGCGCGATGGCGAGCCGCTGGTGCGGCGAGTGGCCAGGCTGGCTCTGGCCACCGATGCCGACGAAGTGCTGGTGATCTGTGGTGCGTTCGAAGCGGACATCCGTGCCGCGCTGCAGGGACTGCCGCTGCACTGCCTGTCGCATCCTGATTGGCAGCACGGCCTCGGCAGCAGTGTGCGACGGGCGGCAACGCAGTTGCAGCAATACGATGGCCCGGTGCTGATGCTGACCACCGATCAGCCGGCGCTGACGGTCAGCCATCTGCAGGCATTGCTGCAAATGGCCGCCGCCAGCGAGTCCGGCTGCGCGGCGACCGCACATACGGATGGCCAAGCCCGCCGCGCGGGCATCCCGGCCGTGGTGCCGGCGATGTTGCTGCGGCAGGCCGGATTGCGGGCTGACAAAGGTTTGCGCCATCAGCTCAACGCGCTGCCGGCCGACCGCGTTGGCTGGCTGGATGCGCCGGAGCTGTGGCGCGATCTGGATACGCCGCAAGCGATGGCCGAAGCGATCGCGCTGGGCCTGCTGGATCCACAATAACCGGCTGCGCGCGCCGACCTCTCAGGCCGGTAGTTTCGGTTGCGGGCAGTGGCTGCGCGGATGCGCGGTGCGCGCCAGCCAGTCGCTGACCGTTGGCGCAAGCCGATCCACCCGCAGCGGCAGGCTGAGATGGTTTTCGCCGGCCATTTCGATGTAGCGCACCCGCGCCGACGACTTCGCCAGCAAACGTCCGTGCGCCACCGGCACGTGCTGATCCTGATCGCCGTGCAGCAGCAGGATGCAGGCCGGCGCCGAGGCCACCACCCGGCTGACATCGACCCGATCCAGATCCAGCCCCAGGCGTGCGTCGGCTTCGGCGATCACCGCATCCATGTCCTGGCCGCCGTAATGCCAGCGCAGCAGCCTGGCCTGGGCTTGGCCAAGCCAGTCATCCGGCTGCCGCGCCAGCATGTGCGGGACCATGTCGCGGATTGCACGACCGGCATTGGCAAATGATTCCATCGCGATTACCCCGCTGATTTCGTCACCCATCGATTGCGCGGTGAACAGCGCCGTCGCCGCCCCGTACGACACCCCCAGCAGATACACCGGACCACTGATTTCACCTTGCTCACGCAGGCTGCGGATGACGCTGGCGACGTCGTCCGACTCGCGGGTGCCATAACCGGACAGGCCGGCGCCGGAGCGGCCATGGTTGCGCAGGTCGATGCTGACCGTGCGATAGCCGGCCTGGGCCAGATCCAGCGCCCACGGCAGCAGCGAACCGCCATCCATCATCCAGCCATGCAGCAGCACCACGGTGCCACGCGGGGTCGGCGGCGGGCCGCTGGGCGCGCTGAAATCGATATCGAAATCGGCGTGGACGGCATCATCGTGCTGGCCGGACGCAGCGATGCCGGCCGGGCGATAGCGGTAATGGAAGTGATAATCGCCGGGGTCCAGCAGCCGCCAGAAAATCGCTACCCCGTCGCGACTGCGCACCTGCCCGCTACGACTATGCAGGGTCGCCGTCATCGCTTCGATTCGCTCAACGGGAAGCAGTGGCGACACCCCCGACGGCGCCACCAGCAGGCTGCTGAGCGAGGCCGACGCCGGCGCCATGCAGCTGGCCAGCCACAGGCAGGTACAGGCGAACAGGCATAACAGCACACGCATCATCGGGGCAGCCACGGCAGATAAAAAAGGGCGCCCACGTTAGCCCGGGCCAACCCTCCCATCTACCGCGCCACGATGACACTACGATGACAGTTGCCGTAACTTCATGCGGAGGGGATCAGGGCGCCGCGTTGGCCGGCAGTTGTGAAGGGTCGGGGCCGGCATCCAGCGCTGCGCAATCCGAGTCCTGTGCCGCAGCGGCCATCCAGCTGGCGAGAGGATCCCGCAGCCAGCCCATGCGCGCGATCGCGCTGACGTGATTGTCCAGCGGCAACGATATGTGCTGCACGCGTGGATTGGCTGCGCCCAGTGGTTGCGACTCGGCCGCTGGCACCAGCAGGTCCCCGGCACCGTGCAGTATCAACGTGCACACCGGGGTGGTGGCCACCGCATCGCTGACGTCGACGCTGGACAATTGCAGGTCCAAGCGTTGCTGGGTTTCGACCAGACCGCGTTGGATGCGTGCCGGGTCGTACCACCAGCGCGCCAGCGCCGGCGTGTGACGGTCCTGCAGCGTCCGTTCGAGGAACTGCGGCACCGCCTGGCCGGCATTGGCATACGGAGCAAACGCGATCACGCCAGCCGGCGGCTGTGCCGTGATGAGATCGGCCAGGAACAGCGCGGTGGTCGCGCCCATCGAATGACCGAACAGGAACAGCGGTTCCTGGATCAGGCCCTGTTGCCGCCACTGCGGTATCAGCTGCGCCAGATCCTGCGCTTCACGCAGGCCGAAACCCAGTGGCGCCGGATCGGAATGGCCGTGGTTTCGCAGGTCGACGACGATGCCGCGGTAGCCGCTTTCCGACAGCGCAACCGACCACGGCAGCAGACTGCTGGCATCCGTGCCCCAGCCGTGCAGGTAAATGACGGTGCCGCGGGTGGCCGTGACCCGCGCCGGTTGCAGGCGCTCGATGTTGACCTTCAGTTCGAAGCTGTCGGCTTGCCGCGAAAAACGGTTCTTGATCGCGTAGTCGCCGGGGGTGACCGTGTAATAGGAGATCCGGTTGCCCTGCACGGTGCGGATCTCATCACGCGGCAGCTCCAGCATGTCCGCGGCCGACAACGTGGCGGCCGAGACCGGTGGGTTGACGATGCGATCGGCCAGTGATGCGCAACTGCTGGCAGCCAAGGCGCAGGCCAGCGCCAACCCTGGCCCGCGCGCATGCGACACAATCCAGCTCAATATCAAACCTCGCGCAGGGCGGTGGTGATCGGCAACCGTGCCGCGCGCAAGGCCGGGAACAGGCCACCGACCAGGCCGATGCCCAGCGCCCATTTCAGGCCGGTCCACAACAGATCCGGCGAGACCTTGAACTGGAACACCACCTGGCTGAAGTTGGAGCCCAGGGTGGCGACGCTGTACCCATTGAACACCAGCCAGGCGATCAGCCCGCCGAGGACACCGCCGAGCAAGGCCAGCAGCATGGTTTCCAGCATCACCGCCATCACCACTGGCAGGCCGCGGAAACCAATCGCGCGCATGGTCGCGATCTCGCGCGCACGCCCGGCGACCGCGGCGTACATGGTGTTGAGTGCGCCGAATACCGCGCCGATCGCCATGATGGTGCCAATCACCGTGCCCAGGATCTTGATCAGCTTGGCCAGGCCCTCGGACTGCTTGGAGTAGTAATCGACGGTGGTCTGCACGTCCAGCTTCAGTCGTGGGTCGGCATCCAGCGCCGCCTTCAATTGCTTGAAGCCATCCTTGCCATCCAGCTTGATCGTGACCGACTGGTAGGCGCGACGGTCATAGGCCGAAGCCAGGGTTTCGATATCGGTCCAGATCTCCGAATCAAACGCATCTCCGGAGGCGAACACACCGACCACGGTCCATGCCTGGTTGCCCAGGCGCAAGGTCTTGCCGACCTCCAGCCCGCGATACTGGTTCCTGGCACCCTGGCCGACCACGATCTCACGGACGCCGACGTTGAACTTGCGGCCCTCGATGATCCTGATCTGCGGTCGCACTCCCCAGGCCGCGTCGCTGACCCCGCGGAACTGCGCGTTGGCATCCTCGCCGGTACTGGCCACCGGCAGGTTGACCACCTGCGATAGCTCGGCCGACAGCGCCGCGCGGCCCTGCGCATCCTTGGCAACACCGGCCAGGGTCGAGATCAACGGCAGTTGATCGCGGGTGATCACGGAATTGGTTTCAGCCTGCGATCCACCGCGCAGGATGATCGCGGTCTGCTCGCTGCCGGTGCCCTTGAGCGTGGCCTGGAAGCCTTCGCCCATCGCCAGCATCGCCACCAGCACCCCGACCACGCCGGCGATGCCGACGATGATCACCGACGATGCGCCCCAGCGTTGCGGCAGGCTGGCGATACCGACCCGCGCGGCCGCCAGTGACAGGCGACCGGGACGGGTCAGCAGCAACCACGCGCCGACCAGTACCGCCAGCCCCAGCACCACGTACCAGGGCAACATGATCCAGACGACCAGGCCGATCGCCAGCAACAGGATCGACAACAGGTTCCACAGCCACAGTTTCTTTTTCATCGGGTTGCTCCCGCGCAGGCAAAGCCTGCATCAGCGAAGAGGAGTCGCGCATGGCCGGCGGTTGCCGGGAACAGGCGACGGCAGGCGACAGCGGATGAGGTGGGTCGGGTCGGCATGTCAGCGCCCCGCCAGTGCATCGACGATCTTCAACCGCATTGCCCGCATCGCCGGCAACAGCCCGACCACCACGCCGATGCCGATCATCAGCGCCAGCCCGATCAGCCAGGTGCTGGCCGGCATGCTGCCGAGTGAGATCATGCCGCCACTGGCGGCGCTGATGCCCGGGATCAATATCGCCGAGATCGCCAGCCCCAGCAGGCCACCCAGCACGATCAGCAGGATCGCCTCGGCCAGTACCAGCGCCAGCACGCTGCGATTGGTGAAGCCGATGGTCTTCAACACCGCCAGCTCGGGAATGCGATCACGCACCGCCTGGGCCATGGTGTTGCCGGTCAGCAGGATCAGGGTGAAGAACACCGCGCCCATGATCGCGGTGACAATCAGGCCGATGTCGGCGAACTGCTTGGCAAAGGACTGGTTGAACGCCTGTTCGGTCTGGGTCTTGGTTTCGTTCGACGAGTTCAGCGAAATCGCATCAATGGCCTTGGCCACCCGGCTGGCGTGGTCGGGATTGTCGAGCTTGACCATGTACCAGCCGACCTGGCCGTTGGTGTACTGGTTGGCCTCGTCGAAGTACTTCCAGTGGAACACCAGCTGGTTCTCTTCGCCCTTGCGCTTGCTGTCGGCCAGCTTGAAGGTGCCGCGCAGGTGCAGCGGCCAGGCATTGCTGCCGTCCTTCTGCGGGAATATCGTCGCCTGCAGCGGAATGGTGTCGCCGATCTTCCAGCCAAAGCGCTTAGCCAGCGATTCACCGACGATGGCACCGGTGCGATCGTCCTGCCAGGATTTCAGCTGCGCCGGATCGATGATGTATTCGGGGTACATCTCGAAATAATCCGGGCTCACCGAGAAGTTGGGGAAGAAGTTCTTCGGGTCGCGGTAGATACCGCCGAACCAGGCGGCATAGGTGGCCTTCCTGACTCCCGGCACGGCTTCGATCTGGCTCAGCAGGCTGTACGGCAGCATCTGGGTGATCGACAGTCGCGACGCCACCACCATCCGGTTGGCACCGGCGACGCTGCCGCCGGAATTGAACGCCACCCGCACCGAATCGAGCAGGCCGAACAGCAGGAACGCGGCAATCACCGACAGCAGGGTCAGGAAGGTGCGGGTCTTGCTGCGAAACAGCGCGGCCCATATCAACGAAAAATATTTCATGATCGCCTCGCTCAGTGCGCGGCCGGCGTGGCCGCCAGTTCGCCCTTGTCCAGATGGATGGTGTGGGTGGCGTATTCGGCCGCCTTCGGATCGTGGGTGACCATGATGATGGTCTTGCCGTGATCACGATTGAGCTGCTTCAGCAGGTTGAGGATCTCCTCGGCCGAATGACGGTCCAGGTCACCGGTCGGTTCGTCGCAGATCAGGAAGGTAGGGTCGGACACGATGGCGCGCGCGATCGCCACGCGTTGCTGCTGGCCGCCGGACAGTTCGTTCGGGCGATGGCTCTTGCGGTCGGCCAGGCCGACCAGCTGCAGGGCGATTTCGGCATTGCGCTTGCGCTGGCTGGCGCTGAGCTTGGTCAGCAGCAGCGGCAGTTCGACGTTCTTCTGCGCGGTCAGGGTCGGCATCAGGTTGTAGAACTGGAACACGAAGCCGACGTGGTGGCTGCGCCAGTGCGCCAGCTGGCCGTCATTCATCCTGTCGATGCGTTCGCCCTCGATCTCGATTTCGCCGCCGCTGGGATTGTCGAGCCCGCCAATCAGGTTGAGCAGGGTGGTCTTGCCCGAGCCCGACGGACCCATCAGGGCAACGAAATCGCCGTGCGGGATGTCCAGGTCGATGCCGTGCAGCACCTGGACTTTCTCCGGGCCACGTTGGTAGGTCTTGGTCAGATTGCGGATGGAAACCAGTGCGGACATCGTTGCATTCCTTTTGGCGTGGAGCGGAGCAGGCCCCGCTGGAACGGTGAACGGAAAAAATCGCTACACGAAACAATCCCGGCGGGCGCGCCCCTCGCGCCCCATGGTTGCCGGGATCACGCGGCACGCCGCGCGAACTGTTGCACTTGCATCTTCACGACGTCGCCCGCGCTGGCGGATCGACAGCCGTGTCGTGATGTCGCTCACTGGCCCCGCGCGCTGGCAGCAGGACCTGGCAATGATGCGCGGCCAACGACCGCGCACCCGCTGAAACTCATTCGGCGTCGGTCGATTCCTCGACCAGCCTGACCTTGTCGCCATCCTTCAGCCCGGCCGGCGGATCCAGCACCACCGATTCACCGGCCGACAGACCGGCACTGACATGCTGGTCATCGCCGAGCTTGCCAGCCAATGTCAGCGCACGCTGCTCGACGCGATCCTCGCCATCGACGACGAAGGCGACGTCGGCGCCATCACGCTCGACAATCGCCGCGCCCGGCGCGCGCACGCCCTTGGGCTGCTCGGCGCTGGCCGGTTTGGCTTTCTCGAGGAAACTGACCCGCACGCCCATGTCCGGGACGATGCGCGGATCCTTGGAATTCAGCGCGACCCGCACCTTGACCGTGGCCTTGCTGCGGTCGGCGGCGGGAATGATCGCGATCACCTCGCCGGGGATCTTCCAGTCCGGATAGGCGTTGAGGGTGGCTTCAATCGGCATCTTCGGCTGGACCCGGCCGATGAAGGCTTCGCCGACTTCCACTTCCACTTCCAGCGAATCCATGTCGACAATGGTGCCGATGCCGGTACGGGTGAAACCGCCGCCGGCCGACAGCGGTGACACGATCTCGCCCGGCTGCGCGGCCTTGGCGATCACCACCCCGGCAAACGGTGCGCGGACGATGGTGTTGTCGACGCCGTTGTCGGAAATGCGCAGTTGGTCGGAGGCCACCTGGGTGTTGCGCTGCGCGGTCACCAGTTGTGCGCGCAGGGTGTCGCGCTGGGCCACCGCCTGGTCGTACTGGGCCTTGGACACCAGTTGTTCGCGGGCCAGCTTGGTCAGCCGGTTGACGTTGGCTTCGGCTTCCTGCAATTGCGCCTGCAGGCTGCCGCTCTGGCTGCGCGCGGCGGCCAGCTGGGCCAGCGAAAGATCGCGGGTGGCATTGGCGTCGACCGGATCCAGAGTGGCCATGACCTGGCCTTCCTCGACCTGCATGCCTTCTTCGATCAGCACTTCCTTGACCTTGCCGGTGATCTTGGCCGAGACCGTCGCCATCCGCCGCGCAACCACATAGCCGCTGGCATCCAGCACTGCCGCCGAGGCACTGCCGTTGCTAAGGGCCACGGTCGGCGCAGTGCGGACTTCAATGCCCTTGTCGCGGCCAAACAGCAGCCAGCCGAGTACCGCCAGCACCAGCAGCGCGACGATCACGCCCAGGGTTATCCACAGCGGCTTGCGCGAGCGTGGCTCCGCAGGCGCCGGCTTGCGGTCGATGCGCAGTTCCTTCAACAGATCAGCAGAGGTATTCATTCACCCTTCCAGACGGAGTCAAGCGGCAAAGTGTGACCAGTAGCGTTGTCAAAGCCAAATCATCAGCCGCGTCAGTCTCGCCCGATGACAGACCGTCGCGCAACCGGCCCACTGCCGCGGCCACTGTCGCAACCGCCGGCACAGCATGCCGTCTGCCGCCGGCCCGGCCCAGTGACAACTGTCATGCGATTTGGCTGATCGGCGCGGCTCAACAATCGCCGCCAGCCCGGCTATGGTGGCGACATTGCCGCGTGCCCGCGCCAGGAAGTTCCCGTCATGATCGCCACCCTGTTGAAACTGCGCCAACGCCTGCTGCCCGAGGAACTGCAACTGGGCTGGATGCCGTTCTACAACCTGGGCTATCTGCTGTTCCTGTTCCTGCCGGCGTTGTTTGCCTGGCTGGGCGAGCGCGATGGTTACCTGGGGCCGCTCAACCTGGGCTACACGCTGCTGAGCGTGCTGGTGTTCCTGCCGATCTATTTCATGAGCTATCGCGGCCATCCGGCCGTGCGTTTTGCCGGGGTGCTGGCGATGGGGCTGATCGGCTACACGCTGATGCCGCACAACGCCTTCGCCAACACCTATTTGATTTACGCGGCCAGCTTCATTCCTTATATCGGCATGCCGTTGTCGCGCGGCGTGTTGCTGATGTTGTGCCAGCTGGTGGTGATGCTGTTGCAGCTGATGTGGCTGGGCTACCCGTTGTTCATCTTCGGACTGACTCTGTTGATCTCGGTATCGGCGTTCTTCGGCAATCATTTCTATGTGCAGAACCGGCACAAGCAGGCGGCGCTGAAGCTCAGCGATGACGAGATCCGCCGGCTTGCCGCGACCGCCGAGCGCGAGCGGATTGGCCGCGACCTGCATGATCTGCTGGGCCACACGCTGTCGCTGGTGGCGTTGAAGTCGGAGCTGGCCGGCAAGCTGCTGGACCGCGATCTGGCCGCTGCCCGCCGTGAGATGGACGAAGTCAGCCGGGTTGCGCGCGATGCGCTGTCGCAGGTCCGGCGGGCGGTGTCGGGCATCCGAGCGGCTGGACTGGCGGCCGAACTGGCGTCGGCGCGGGTACTGCTGGAAACCGATGGCGTGGCGCTGCAGGTAGGCATGGATGAAGTCGAACTGGACGCCGCCGCCGAAACCGTACTGGCGCTGGTGCTGCGCGAGGCGGTCACCAACATCCAGCGGCATGCGCGGGCACGACAGGTACGGGTGAGCTTGCAGGCGGCCGAAGACAATGGCGTTGCATTGCTGGTCGAGGACGACGGCCGCGGCCAGCCGATCACCCCGGGCAACGGCGTAGCCGGCATGCGCGAGCGCCTGGCGACCCAGGGCGGTCGTTTGCAGCTCACCGCGCAGGCCGGCCGCGGCGTGCGCCTGCGGGCGTGGTTGCCGGGTTCGTCGTCACTGCGGGCGGCCGGGCTTCGGGCACCCGATCAGCCGTTGCCGCAATGATCGCTGGTCGCCGGCGGTGGCGATTTGCTACCGTGCGCGCACGGCGCCGCGCAGGAACGCAGACTCCATGATCACCATCGTGCTGGCCGAAGATCAGGCCATGGTCCGCGGCGCGCTGTCGGCGCTGCTGGGGCTGGAAGATGATCTGCAGGTGCTCGCGGCCGCCGCCGACGGTGAAGCCGCCTGGCGCGATCTGCAGCGCCTGAGCCCGGACGTGCTGGTCACCGACATCGAAATGCCCGGACTGACCGGGCTGGAACTGGCCCAGCGGATCCAGCGCCAGCAGTTGCCGACCCGGGTCATCATCGTCACCACCTTCGCCCGCGCCGGTTTCCTGCGCCGGGCACTGGATGCCGGCGTCAGCGGCTACCTGTTGAAGGATGCGCCGGCCAGTGATCTGGTCCAGGCAATCCGCCAGGTCCATGCCGGTGGCCGTGCCATCGATCCGCAGCTGGCATTGGCGGCCTGGTCGGATGCCGATCCGCTCAGCGATCGCGAACGCCAGGTGCTGCGCCTGGCCGGCGAGGGCCTGGCCGCCGCCGAGATCGCCGCCAGGCTGCATCTTTCACAGGGCACGGTGCGCAACTACCTGTCCGAAGCAATCGGCAAGCTCGGCGTCGGCAACCGCATCGAAGCGCACCGGCTGGCACGGCAGAAAGGCTGGCTCTGAGTTGTAGAGCGGAGCTTGCTCCGCTAGTCCAGCCCACCTCCCGTAGAGCGGAGCTTGCTCCGCTAGTCCAACCCATCTCCGGTAGAGCGGAGCTTGCTCCGCTGCGTTCTCTGCGGACGTTCCCAGCGGAGCAAGCTCCGCTCTACATGGGTGGAACAGCGGAGCAAGCTCCGCTCTACGCGGATGGAGCAGCGGAGCAAGCTCCGCTCTCCGTGGGTGGAACGGCGGAGCTCGCTCCGCTCCACGTTGGGGCACAAACCCGCGTATCCTGAGCCGCAACCGGCGGCGCCGACCACGCGCTGCACAGTCCAGCAAGGGAGTTTGCGATGACGATGACGATGGTGTTGCTGCTGTTGCTGAAGGTGTCGATTGCCGCGCTGATATTTTCGATCGGCATGGGCTCGACGTTCTCCGACGTGAGCTGGTTGTGGCGCAGGCCCGGGCTGTTGCTGCGCTCGCTGCTGGGCATGTATGTGCTGGTGCCGGTGGTCGCTTTCGTGCTGGTGTGGTTGCTGCCGCTGGAGCCGACGGTCAAGGCAGCCTTGCTGATACTGGCGGTGTCGGCCGGGGCGCCGTTGCTGCCGAAGAAGCTGGGGCCGGTGCACAGCGATCAATACGTCTTCAGCCTGGTGGTGACCTCGTCGCTGCTGGCCATCATCTGGGTGCCCGTGTGGATCCATTGGCTGGCGCGGCATTTCGGCGTGCCGCTGGATGTGCCTGCCAGCGCCATCGCGATCACCATCGCCCATTCGTTCCTGTTGCCGCTGGTCGCCGGCATGCTGGTGCGGGCGATCTGGCCGACGCTGGCGATTGCCCTGTCCGACAAACTGATTGCGCTTGGCGGGCTGGTGTTGATGCTGGACGGGGTGCTGTTGCTGATCCTGCACTGGCGGGTTCTGCAGCAGGTCGGTGCCGCCGGCTTTGGCGCACTGCTGCTGATGCTGCTGCTGGCACTGCTGATTGGCCACCTGCTCGGCGGTCCCGGTGCCGGCGAGCGGACGTCGCTGGCGGTCGCCTGCGCGACCCGCCACATCGGCGTGGCGATCCTGGTCGCGACCTCGTTCCCGGGCACCCAGACCACGGTGCTGGTGGCCGCCTACGTGGTCGCCTCGTCGCTGGTGTCGGTGCCGTACCTGCAGCTGCGCAAGAAAGCCGCCGTTGCCGAGGCGCCGCCCGGCTGATCGCATCGTCGGTTCAGAACATGCCCAGCAGGTTGGGTAATTCTTCGGGAATTTGCTGGGCGACATCCCACAGCTCGACGATGCGGTTGTTCTCGAAGCGGAGGATATGCACCACCGCATACTGCTGGTCACTTTGCGCGCGTTGCAGATGCGAAAGCACCGCGACCCGGTCGCCGCCATCGATGACCTGCCTGACCGTGAACGACTTGTTCGGTTCGCCCTGGGCGCTTTGTTCCATCGCCAGCAGCAGCGACTGGCGATCGGCGGGGAAATAGGCGTTGTGGTGGACGAAGCCATCGGCAACATGACGCTGATAGGCTTCGCGGACCTGGCCGGAGGCCGCCATGGTCAGGAACTCGCTGGCAATGCGGGCATTGGTTGGGGTGTCCATGCAGGCGCTCCGGGATGGGTCGATGGATTATCCGACGCCAACATCCGCTACGCCATTGGCCAGCCGCAGCGAGATCGGCCTGCGCCGTGCCCGGCCTCCGCTCAGCCGCCGTAGCGCGCCTTCAGCATCGCCCAGGCACTGCGCAGGCCGAGGGCCTCGCCGCCAGCCGGTCGGCCGGGGCGTTCGCTGTCGTTCCAGGCATAGACGTCCAGGTGCGCCCAGGGCCGGTCGGCGGGGACGAACCGTTCCAGGTACAACGCGGCGGTGACCGAGCCGGCCATCCGCGAACCGGCGTTGGCCATGTCGGCGATCTGGCTGGTCAGATAGCGCAGGTACGGGCGCCACAACGGCATCCGCCAGACCGGGTCGCGCTGTTGCTGGCCGGCATCCAGCCAGGCCTGGGCGACGCCATCGTCATTGCAGAACAGTGCCGGCAGATCCGGGCCCAGCGCGATGCGGGCGGCACCGGTCAGAGTGGCGAAATCCAGCAGCAGATCCGGTGAACCTTCACCGGCATAGCTCAGCGCATCGCACAGGATCAAACGGCCTTCGGCATCGGTGTTGTCGATTTCCACGCTGACGCCCTGGCGGGTGGTGATGACTTCGCCGGGACGGAATGCGTCCGGGCCGATGCTGTTTTCCACCGCCGGCACCAGCAGGCGCAGCCGCACCGGCAGCCGGCGCGCCATGATCAATCCGGACAGCGCGAGCGCATGGGCGGCACCGCCCATGTCCTTCTTCATGTTGCGCATGCCATCGGCGGGCTTGATGTCGAGGCCGCCGGTGTCGAAGCAGACGCCCTTGCCGACCACGGCCAGCTGCGGATGGGCGGCATCGCCCCAGTGCAGTTCGATCAGCCGGGGCGCGCGGTGCGAGGCACGACCGACCGCGTGGATGGTCGGGAAATTCTGCTCCAGCAGGGCGTCACCGCTGATGACGTTGATCTCGGCGCCGTGCGCGGCAGCCAGTTCGCGCGCGGCCTGTTCCAGTTGCTCCGGGCCCATGTCCTGGGTTGGCGTGTTGACCCAGTCGCGCACCCGCAGGCTGGCGGTCAGGATGTCGTTGGCTTCCGCGTCGGCATGCTCCAGCAGCAGCCGTGCCGGCTTGCGCAGCGGTTGCTTGTAGCGGTCGAAGCGGTAGCAGCCCAGGCCCCAGCCCAGTTGCAGTGCGGTGCGCGCATCGGCGTCCAGCGCACTGTCGTCGGCCATGGCGTAATCGCCCAGAGGCAAGGCAAACGGCGCATGCGCGTAGGAGTACGCATCCAGCGGATCGCCAATGCCGATGATCGCGGCGGCGATGCCGTCGCCGCCGGGCAGCAGCAGCGCGCTGCCGGGAGCGGCGCTGAATGCCTGCGCCTGCAGCCAGGCCTGTACCTCGGCGCCCTGCTGCTGCAGCCACCCGGGCAGCTGCTGGCGCTGCAGCACATGCAGCGGGATGGCGCGGTCGGAGGCGGCGGTATAGGCGTGCTCGGGATTCATGCGGTGACGGACTCGTGGTTGTCTGAAGAGGCGAACAGCGGATGCGCGTCCAGCCAGTCGGCCAGTTCGGCCAGGGTGGTGAACTGCAGATCCGGCTGGATATCGGCATGTGGCCATCGCGACGGCTGATGGCCGAGGTCGCCGCGGTTGAGCCAGCAGCTGCGCAGGCCGGCGCGGGCGGCACCGAGCACGTCCATGTCGATGTTGTCGCCGACGTGCAGTACCTCGCCCGGGGCCACGCCCAGACGCTGGCAGGCGGCGTGGAAGATGCTGGCATCGGGCTTGGCCGCGCCGTGTTCGCGCGCACCCAGCTGGAACACGAAATGATGCGACAGGCCGATCCGCTGCAGGTCGGCATTGCCATTGGTCAGCGCCGCCACCGGCACCCGCGCGGCGATCCGGGCCAGCGCTTCGAGGCTATCGGGATAGCACTCGACCTGGTTGCGGGCGGCGTAGAAGGTTTCGTAGGCCGGTTCCAGCAGGGCCATGTCGGCCTGGCTCTGCTGCAGGGCCCGCTCGATGGTCAGCCGCCGCAGCATGCTGAGGTCGTGGACAAGGTCCGGACGTTCGGCAAACACCGCGTCGCGCAGCTCGCGCATGCGTGCCTGCGGGAACAGCGTGGCGGTGGCCGGGCTGTGCTGCAGCAGCCAGTCATGCAGTACCTGTTCGATGCGCGCCCCAATCGGCGCGAACGGCCACAGGGTATCGTCGAGGTCGAGGGTGATGGCGCGGATCGGAAAGCTCACCGTGCCATGGTAACGCCGATGACGCTGGCCGCGGCGAACCGGTGGTGAACCGGGCCCGCCGGCGCGCTCATTCCAGCAGCCGCGCCCAGCCTTCCATGCCTTCGACCCGGGCCAGCACCAGCTTGACGCAGACCAGCAGCGGCACCGCCAGCAACAGGCCGATGATGCCCCATAGCGAGCCGAACACCATCAGCGCCAGGATCAGGATCAGCGGCGACAGCGCCATCTGCCGGCCGAGGATGATCGGGGTGATGATCTGGCCTTCCAGCGTATGCAGCAGCAGATAGCAGGCCGCCGGCAGCATCGACGGCAGCGGATCGTCGAAGGTCACGAAGCCGACCAGCAGCATCGCCAGTACCCCGATCAGCGGGCCGACGTAGGGGGCGAAATTGAGCAGCGCGGCCATCGTCCCCCACAGCAGCGCTTCGGATACCGGGAAGTCCAACGCCCACAACGCGGCCGCGAATATCAGTCCGACGGTGGCATTGATGATGCTGATGGTCAGCACGTAGCGCGATACCGCGCGTTCGATCGATTGCAGGATGCCGACGGTGAATTTCTGCTGCTGGCGCCCGGGCAGCAGCGCGATTGCGTGGCGTTGCAGGTTCTGTCCGTAGACCATGAAGAAGAACGTCAGCAACACCACCGCCAGCACCGATGCCAGCAGCCGCGGGGTCGCCATCAGCTTGGCGTAGGGGTCATCCAGCGAGGTGCGGATGATCTGCAGCTTGCGATCCGATTCGCCACCGGCGGCGCGGGCGAAACTCTCGGCGGCGCGGTTGGCATCCTGCACGGGTTTGGTCAGTTCGCGCAGCTTGGGCGCCAGGTTGCGCATCTCGCGCGGTGCTTCGCGAAACCACTCCATCGCCGGCGTGGTCAGCTGGTTGGCCAGCACCACGGCCACGCTCAGGCCACCGACCAGTACCAGCAGCGCGGCCAGGAAACGCGGCACCCACAGCTTGCCGAGCAGACGGATGATCGGGTTGCCGATCAGGGCGAAGAACATCGCCAGCAGGATCGGCAGCAGCACGCCCTGGGCGATCCACATGGTGTAGCCGACCGCCAGCACCGCCAGCACCAGCAAGGCCATCGAAGCCCGCGGTCGGGGCCGTGATGTGGACGGCGTGCGCACGGGCGCGGCGGGCGGTGGCGGGGCAACGGCTGGCGTGGTCAAGGACGATACTCGCATCGGGTGGCGGGGGCCGTGCAGCCGGGCAGTCTTGCCGGCCGCCGGCCGGGCGGCGGTGTCGCATCGTCGGTTGCCGCATCAGCGGCGTCAATCCGTCGGTTGCTGCCAGCCACGCTAGCGCCATCGGTGTGCGGGCGGCGTCAACGGCGGCAGCCCTGCGCCAGGCGTCAGCGAGATGCCGGTACCACGCCGGCAGTCGCTGATCGACCCAGGCTAGTGTTCGGACATCTCGGTGGCGGCTTCGGCCGGGCGCGGTGCCACGCCTGCGAAGGGATCCGGGGTTTGTGCCGGCGCCGGCGCGCTGTTGGCAGCGGCGCCCTGGGCCTGGGTTTCGGCACGGGCTTCGTCGCTGGCGGTTTCGGCCTGTTCGGCCGAGGCCGCCGCCTGCAGGCTGGCCAGCATCCCCGAGACCGAGGTGATCATCTGCAGCCAGCGGGCACCGGTGAGCGAACGCAGCGGTTCAGCGCGTCCGGTCAGGAAGCCGCTGACCAGACCGGCCAGGACAATGCGTCCCGGGGTCCAGCCTTCGCGCCAGGCGCTGCGCAGCGATTGGCTGCTGGTCCGGGTCTGCTCGATCCGGCCTTCCAGGATGTGTTCGGCGCGCCGTACCCGGCGCTGCAGCGATTCGAATTTCATCGGCCCTCCTGGCGTGTCGATGACGGCGCCGGCGGTGGCGCTGTGGCGTCATCGTCGTCGTCCTCATCCATCAGTCCCATCCGCACCAGTTGCCGGCGCGTGGCCTGCAGGCCGGCGTGGTCGAAATAATGCTTGACCCGCCAGGCCCCGAAACAGGTGACCAGCAGGCTGAACACCGCCGCGGCGGTCATCGCCTGCGTCCAGCTCAGGCCGGAACTTCGCAGCAGCGCAATCGCCGCCGCCGCGCTGAGCAGCCAGCCGGAAGCACCGAACACAATCGCCACGCAGGTCCAGATAAGCGCCCGTCCCAGCGCCGCCCGGGCCAGCGCGATGTCGGCGAACAGCAGCTTGCGCAGCGCGCGCGCACTGTCGCGGGCACCGCCCAGGGTTTCCTTGCCCGCCGCGGTGACCTGGCGGAAGCTGTCGTCGATGCCGGGCTTGGCCGCTTTGGCCGCCGCCTCGGCGGCAGCTTCGTCAGGCGGCGGCGAACCGGGTGGCGGCGCGGTTTGATCGGAAGAAGCGATCACGCGGCCGGCTTATTTGTCACCGCTGCGGGCCAGCTTGGCGATGACCCAGCCAGCGGCGAAGGCGACGCCGAACGAGGCCAGCGGGCGCTCGCGGATCAGCTCGGCGGCGCTGTCGACCAGATCGCGGCTCTTGTCCATCAGCGCATCCATCTGCTCGCGGGCGGCGGCGCTGCCGGACTCGGCGGCGGCCAATCCGGCCAGGGCGCTGTCGGCCAGCTCGGACTTGACGTTGGCACGGCCCAGTCGCAGTTCGTCGCCAGCGGCACCGGCGGCACCCTTGACCGCAACGCCGGCGGCGGAGGCAGCGGACTTGAGGTGCGAACCGGCTTCACCCAGGTTGGTCTTGAGCGAGTCGGTGGCGGTGGACGGATTGAGGCCGGCGGTGGGGTTGCTGCCAGTAGGCTGGTTCATTTCATGTCTCCTTGAAGGGGCTGTCGTACAGAGTCCTATCTATAACAGGTGGCGATGAAAGCCACGTTAGGACGACGGCGGTGCGTGCGGGCGCCCGGACCATGATAGCCGAGCGCCCCATCCGCGCCGGGCAGCGCGGCCGGCGCGGCGGCGGCAACGATGCCTCATGCATCACTCTTGTCGCGCCATGGCCCTGTAACAAATCGAGCGCTGGCCCAGTCCACCAACGTGCGCTCAACCACCACCGCGCTGCAGCATTAACCGACGACACCAATCCGACACCAATGCACCAGCGATAACGCTTCCTGCTGGCAGGTAGCGCTGACAATTTGCATGTCGCTGGCGACGCTGGCATGTTGGGCGCCGCCGTGCAACGCCCACAGGACGCTGCCACGGTGCAGTGTCCGGGGGCTGCCAGTGTTGAGGATGCAACGTCGATGCCTGCAGCGTCGCGCGTTGGCCGCGTGCCTGCGCGTGCCGGCGCCGTCAGCGCAGGCGCAGTTGCGGATGCAGTGAGTTTTGAACGCGTCCGGGAGTGGGCGCTTGATAGCGGGCGACGCGGCGCAGGCAGCGTATCGCCGGGAACCGAACAACAACCTGATGCCTAGTTGCATGCTGAATTCTCGAGGAAACACATGAGCACGACGTCCCTCCGCGACACCCCGCCGTTCAATGGCGAAAACACCCGCCTGATCATCCTCATCAGTTGCGTGGCCACCATCGGTGGCTTCCTGTTCGGTTTCGACAGCGGCGTCATCAACGGCACCGTCGATGGCCTGCAGACCGCGTTCAATTCCGATTCGGTCGGCACCGGTTTCAACGTCGCCTCGATGCTGCTCGGCTGCGCGGTGGGTGCCTACTTCGCCGGCCGCCTGGCCGACTTCTTCGGTCGCCGCGCGGTGCTGATCGTGGCAGCGGTGTTCTTCATTGTCTCGGCCTGGGGTTCGGGCATCGCCACCGGCTCGCTGGAGTTCGTGATCTACCGCATCATCGGCGGCCTGGCGGTCGGTGCGGCCAGCGTGATGTCGCCGGCCTACATCAGCGAAGTGTCCTCGGCGCGCTACCGCGGCCGCCTGGCCACGGTGCAGCAGATCGCGATCATCGGCGGCCTGTTCGCCGCCTTCCTCAGCAACTACCTGCTGGCCAAGGTTGCCGGTTCCTCGCTGCAACCTTTGTGGATGGGTTTTGAAGCGTGGCGCTGGATGTTCTGGATCGAACTGTTCCCGGCCGGCCTGTTCCTGCTGGCGCTGCTGTTCATCCCGGAAAGCCCGCGTTACCTGGTCGCCAAGGGCCGCAAGGAACACGCCAAGCAGGTACTGCAACGCCTGTACGGCGTCAGCGAAGGCGAGCGCAAGCTGGTCGACATCGACCGCTCGCTGGCCGCCGATCACCACCGTCCGCGCCTGTCGGATCTGATCAGCAAGGTCACCGGCCGGGTCCGCCCGATCGTCTGGGTCGGCATCGGCCTGGCGGTGTTCCAGCAACTGGTCGGCATCAACGTAGTGTTCTATTACGGCGCGGTGCTGTGGCAGGCGGTCGGTTTTTCCGAATCCGATTCACTGCTGATCAACGTCATCTCCGGCGCCCTCAGCATCGGCGCCTGCATCGTCTCGATGCTGCTGGTCGATAAAGTTGGCCGCAAACCGCTGTTGTGGGTCGGCTCGGTCGGCATGGCGATCAGCCTGGCGCTGGTGACGGTGGCTTTCGCCAGCGGCCAGCTCGATGCCAGCGGCAAACTGGTGCTGTCCGGTTCGATGGGTGTGCTGGCCCTGGTCGCTGCCAACATCTACGTGATCTTCTTCAACGCATCGTGGGGCCCGGTGATGTGGGTGATGCTGGGCGAGATGTTCCCCAACCAGATCCGCGGCTCCGGCCTGGCGGTCGCCGGCCTGTTCCAGTGGGGCGCCAACTTCCTGATCACCTGGACCTTCCCGATGCTGCTGGCCGGCATCGGCCTGGCCGGCGCCTACGGCCTGTACTGCCTGGCCGCCTTCATCTCGATCTTCTTCGTCCTCAAGTACGTGCAGGAAACCAAGGGCAAGGAACTGGAGCAGATGGAAGGCTGAGTGTGGCGTCGTTTGCCCCACCCCAACCCCCGTATCGGGTACGGGGCAGGCTCTCCCCCGTAAACGGGGGAGGGGGCTTTATCCCGGATCGTCCTAAGATAAGTCGATTGTTCGCTGGTTATTGCAGTGACCAAGGAGCATCTGCATTACGTGCGTGGATCCTTCCACGTCCGCGATCAGCCCCTTCCCCCGCCAGCGGGGGAAGGCGGGGATGGGGGCAAGACGCGATGCAGTACTCCCATCAGGCGTGAAGCCGTATCGGGATGTCATCGAAGTAATGGGGTTTGCCGGGGTTGTCATTGCTGGTGGCTTCGTTTGCCCCCACCCCAGCCCTCCCCCGTAAACGGAGGAGGGGGCATGCTACGTGCGATGGCATGATTTGGTGTTGATTCGTTATTGCGGCAAGCAACTTCCGACCACTGTCTGGATCTTTCCACGCTCGCGATCAGCCCCTTCCCCCGCTTGCGGGGGAAGAGCCTGCCCCGTACCTGATACGGGGCGGGGATGGGGGCAAACACCCGATGCACTCAGCGCAAGACGCCGCTCCGCAACTCACTCCATCAGCAGATTGCCGCCGCGGCGGCCGCGCTGGATGCGCAGGACCAGTTGCCGGGGCGGGGTTTCGAAGGTGGCGCGGAAGCTGGCCAGGTCGGTGAACTCGCCCATTGAGCCGGCCACCACCACGTCGCCGGCCTGCAGGCCGCTGTTGGCGGCGCGGCTGCCTTCGGTGACGTCGCTGACCAGCACGCCGCTGACCCCGGACTGGCGCAGTTGTTCGGACAGCTCGGCGAAGCTGGCGCCGGCCAGGCGTTTGTCCAGGCTGTTGCCGATCAGCGCACGCGGTTGCGGCTTCAGTGCGGCGGTGAGGGTGACCGGTTTGCCGTCGCGGCGGACTTCCAGCTTGAAGCGGGTGCCGACCGCCTGCAGGCCTTCGAAGTTGTGCCAGGCCGCGGCGTTGTCGATGCGCTGGCCGTTGACCGAGACGATCACGTCGCCGACTTTCAGGCCGGCGTCGGTGGCGGCCGAATCGGCGTAGACCCGGCTGACCAGGGCGCCGCGCGCGCTGTCCAGTTTCAGCGCCTGGGCCATCCGCGCATCGACATCCTGCGCCTCCACGCCGAGGGTGCCGCGGATGACCACGCCGTCATTGGCCAGCAGCTGGTCGACCACGGTGCGGGCCAGGTTGGTCGGGATCGCCAGGCCCAGGCCGATGTTGCCGGCCATGCTGCCCTGCGGGTTGAGGCTGGCGGTATTGATGCCGATCAGCTGGCCCTGCAGGTTGACCAGCGCGCCGCCGGAGTTGCCGGGGTTGATCGAGGCATCGGTCTGGATGAAGTTCTGGTAGCCCAGCCCGCGGATGCCGCTGCGGCCGACCGCCGAGACAATGCCCGAGGTCACCGTCTGGCTCAGCCCGAACGGATTGCCGATCGCGACCACGAAATCACCGACGTTCAACAGGCCGCTGTCGGCCAGTGGAATCGCGGTCAGGTTTTCGGCCGGGATCCGGATCAGGGCGACGTCGGTGTCGGCGTCCGAGCCGATAAACTCGGCCTTGAACGTGCGGCCGTCGGCCAGCGTCACCGACACGTCGTCGGCGTCTTCGATCACATGGTGGTTGGTCAGGATGTAGCCCTTGGCCGCATCGACGATGACGCCCGAGCCCAGCGACTGGTTGATCCGCTCCTGCGGGACGTCCGGGAACATCCGGCGGAAGAACGGATCATTGAAGAACGGGTTGCGCACCTGCACCACCTGCTTGGTGGCGACGCTGACCACCGCCGGCATCACCCGCTTCAGCATCGGCGCCAGCGACGGCAGCGGCTGGCCCTGGACCGTGGCCGGCAGCGTGCTGCTGTTCGGCGGCAGGGTGGTCGAGGCCGGCACCGGCGCGGCATCGGCGCGCTGGTTGAAGGTTTCGTTGAGGCCGATGGCGGCGAAGCCGCCGAACGCGGCGGCGGCGGTCAGCAACAGCAGGGTGGGCAACGGGCGCATGGATTCCATCGTCGGGCAGGTGGCGGGAAGGACGCGGGCAGCGGCGACGACCGTCGGCACTGCCGCCGCGCAATTATGAACGAGTGTGCGCGGGCTCCCTAAACTGGTCGTAAAGCGGCGGCGGCGACCGGTCGTCGGCGGCCTTCGGCGCAATCGCCCGCCGTTGCTGGCGATGGCAAATTCGCGGTTGACAGCCCGCGGACGCAGCGGTAGTTTGCTTCTCTTGCACAGCCACTACATATAGCGGTTTTGCCCATGCCCAACCCAAGCAATGGTGTTTTCCTGGCAGGCCTTCCACAACGGGGGCAGACGTCATGACGGCCAGCCGGGGCAGGGCATACGGGGTGATCCAGCCGGTGACAACGACTTCCCGAACATGCGGCGCCGCGGCGACTGCGCGTCGGCCTGTCGCTGTCATCCAGGGATACGCCGGGGCGTGAGCGGTTGAACAATGCTGTGCGCTTGCGCGGACAGATGATCTGTTTTTGACATTTATAGGGAGAACGAAAAAACCATGAGCACGGTGCGCCTCGAGGCGGTCAAGACAGAAGACAAACCCCGGCTGATTCCGATGCAACCGGCATCCGAGGACATCTGGGACAAGAAGTACCGCCTCAAGACCAAGCTCGGCCAGGCCATCGATGCCGACATCGACGGCACCTACCAGCGCGTCGCCCGCGCCCTGGCCGACGCCGAGACCAGCGACGAAAAGCGTGCCTACTGGTATGAGCGTTTCCTGTGGGCGCTGCGCCGCGGTGCCATCCCCGCCGGCCGCATCACCTCCAACGCCGGCGCGCTGGAACACAAGCCCGCCACCAGCACCATCAACTGCACCGTCTCGGGCACCATCGAGGATTCGATGGACGGCATCCTCGACAAGGTCCACGAAGCCGGGCTGACCCTGAAGGCCGGTTGCGGCATCGGTTACGAATTCTCGACCCTGCGCCCGCGCGGTGCCTTCGTCGCCGGTGCTGGCGCGTACACCTCCGGGCCGATGTCGTTCATGGATATCTACGACAAGATGTGCTTCACCGTCTCCAGCGCCGGCGGCCGCCGCGGCGCGCAGATGGGCACGTTCGATGTCTCGCACCCGGACGTCAAGGACTTCATCCGCGCCAAGCGCGAAGACGGCCGCCTGCGCCAGTTCAACCTGTCGCTGCTGATCACCGACGGCTTCATGGAAGCGGTCGACAACGACGCCGACTGGCCGCTGGTGTTCCCGGTCAACCGCAAGGAAGAAGGCGACATCGACCTGGCCGATGCCGACAAGGTGGTCTGGCGCGACTGGCCGACCCACAAGAACTACATCAGCCGCGACGACGGCCTGGTGGCCTGCAAGGTCTACGGCCAGATCCGTGCCCGCCACCTGTGGGACATGATCATGGTCTCCACCTATGACTACGCCGAGCCGGGTTTCATCCTGATCGACCGGGTCAATGAAATGAACAACAACTGGTGGTGCGAAAACATCCGCGCCACCAATCCCTGCGGCGAGCAGCCGCTGCCGCCGTACGGCGCCTGCCTGCTGGGCTCGGTCAACCTGACCACCTTCGTCCGCGATCCGTTCACCGACCAGGCCCGTTTCGACTGGGAGGAATACAAGGAAGTGGTGCGCGTGTTCACCCGCATGCTCGACAACGTGGTCGAGGTCAACGGCCTGCCGCTGGAACAGCAGCGCGCCGAAATCCTGCGCAAGCGCCGCCACGGCATGGGCTTCCTCGGCCTGGGCTCGACCCTGACCATGCTCAAGCACAAGTACGGCAGCGCCGAGTCGTGCGAATTCACCGAATCCATCGCCCGCGAAATGGCCGTGGCCGGTTGGGAAATGGGCCTTGCCCTGGCCAAGGAAAAAGGCCCGGCACCGATCATGGAAGAACGCTTCGAAGTCACCGCCGCGATGCTGCGCCAGCGCCCGGAAATGGCCAGGGACGGCTGGAAGGTTGGCCAGCAGATCCCCGGCAAGGTGCTGCACGCCAGGTACAGCCGCTACATGCAGCGGGTCGCCGGCGTGGCCCCGGAACTGGTCGACGAACTGGCCGAAGTCGGTGCCCGCTTCACCCACCACAGCTCGATTGCCCCGACCGGCACCATCAGCCTGTCGCTGGCCAACAACGCCAGCAACGGCATCGAGCCCAGCTTCGCCCACCACTACAGCCGCAACGTTATCCGCGAAGGCAAGAAGTCGAAGGAAAAAGTCGACGTCTGGTCGTTCGAACTGCTGGCCTACCGCGAGCTGGTCAACGCCAAGGCGATGCCGTTCTCCGACGACCCGGCCGCGCAGCTGCCGGACTACTTCATCGCCGCCGACGACATCCACCCCAAGCAGCACGTGGACGTGCAGGCCGCCGCGCAGAAGTGGGTCGACAGCTCGATTTCCAAGACCGCCAACGTCCCCACCGACTACCCGTACGAGCAGTTCAAGGACATCTACCGCTACGCCCACCAGCAGGGCCTGAAGGGCTGCACCACGTTCCGCTTCAACCCGGCCGCCTTCCAGGGCGTGCTGGTCAAGGAAGCCGACCTGGAAAACACCACCTACCGCTTCGAGCTGGAAGACGGCAGCGTGGTCGAGGTCAAGGGTAACGAGCAGATCGAATACGACGGCGAAATGCACACCGCCGCCAATCTGTTCGACGCGCTCAAGGAAGGCTATTACGGCAAGTTCTGATGCCGCCGCCAGCGCCAGTCCCGGTCACCGGACTGGCGTGCCGGCAACGCGGCACGGGCAGTGCGATGGCAGCCGCGGGATCACCCCCGCGGCCACGCCATCGCGGTATCTCCACAGCAGGCAACAACCGGTATAGCATCAGCGCGTTACACACCTACATGCCCACAGGAGGGCAGTCATGAGCAATGGTAATGGAGTAACGGCGACGCTTTCCGACGCCGCTGAAACGGTCAAGACAAAAGCCAGCGACATCGGCGGCAGCGTCGCCGCGGTCGCCAGCGAAACCCTGGAAAAAGCCAGGAAAGCAGTGAAGAAAGCGCGCAAGGCCGCGGCCAAGCGCCAGGCCAGCGCGGCCAAGTCGGTCAAGAAGTCGGTGGCCAAGGCGCGCAAGAAACTCGAAGCCGCCAGCGCCAGCGCCAAGGCCGAAGCCGCGACCCTGAGCAAGAAGACCGGCAAGAAGGCGGCCAAGAAAACCGCCAAGAAAGCCGCCGCCAAGAAGACGGTGAAGAAAGCCGCCAAGAAAGCCGCCGCCAAGAAGACGGTGAAGAAGGCCGCCAAGAAAGCCGCCGCCAAGAAGACGGTGAAGAAGGCTGCCAAGAAGGCCGTCGCCAAGAAGACGGTGAAGAAAGCCGCCAAGAAAGCCGTTGCCAAGAAAGCCGTTGCCAAGAAGGCCGTTGCCAAGAAGACGGTGAAGAAAGCCGCCAGGAAAGCCGTCGCCAAGAAGGCGGTGAAGAAAGCCGCCGTCAGCAAGGCCGTCAAGAAGACCGCGCCGAAGAAAGCCAGCAAAAAAGCAGCACGCAAGTAATCCCGCTGCGCTCCTTCCCCCGCTTGCGGGGGAAGGCACAACCGCAACACCGCTTCCACGCCTGCGCCGGAAGCTCTGGATGGGGCACAGCCCCAGCGTCAATCAATACACGTAAAGGATCCACACATCATGGCTGTCAAGATCGACAAGAAAATCAAGGGCTACAGCGTCCTCACCCCGGAAGACAAGGCCCGCGAGAACGCGCCGGCTACCCCGGTGGCGTCGGTCAGTCGTGACATCGCCGAGCAGGAATCCCAGGGCGCCGAAGTCATCCACATGCACGAGCGCATCGAGCGCCCGGAAGTGCTGATCGGCAGCACCTACAAGATCAAATCGCCGCTGGTGGAACACGCCATGTACGTGACCATCAACGACATCGTGCTCAACGCCGGCACCGAGCACGAACTGCGCCGCCCGTTCGAAATCTTCGTCAACTCCAAGTCGATGGAACACTTCCAGTGGATCGTCGCCCTGACCCGGATCATGTCCGCCGTGTTCCGCAAGGGCGGCGACGTGACCTTCCTGGTCGACGAGATGAAGGCCGTGTTCGACCCGCGTGGTGGCTACTTCAAGTCCGGTGGCGTCTACATGCCCTCGCTGGTCGCCGAACTCGGCGCCATCGTCGAGGAACACATGAAGTCGATCGGCCTGATCCACGACCCGGAAATGAGCGCCCACCAGAAAGCCCTGATCGCCGAAAAGCGCAAGCAGTACGAAGAGCGCTCAAAAAAAAACACTGAGGTAACCCCGGCCGCCGCCCCCGCTGTCGCCGAAGCCCGCGACGAGGACGTCGCCGTCACCGGCGACGGCACCAGCTTCCCGCCCAGCGCCACCATGTGCCACAAGTGCAGCACCAAGGCGCTGGTGATCATGGATGGGTGTGCGACGTGTTTGAATTGTGGGTATTCGAAGTGCGGGTGAGGGGCGATAAAGACGGATCCAGACGAAGAGGTTGTTAGATACTACAACCGCAAAATAGCTGGCCGGGAGATCCTGGCTTGGGTCAACATGTTCGTACGATTTCAAGCTGTTCATTGAGGAGCGATACGCAGCAACTAGATGTTGGATGTCCTTTTGCTGACAAGATCGGAGTCATGAGTAGAGTTAATCCTAAGACGAGAGACCCGTCCACTGTGTTCACCCCGCGGGGTGATACCATCAATGAAATGTATATTGCGCGCTTCGGTTTAGAGGATCGCCTGCGTCAATATATTCCTCAATCCATGCATATCGTGTTGCATGGAGAGAGTGGTTGTGGGAAAACATGGCTCTATAAGAAAGTCTTCGCAGATACTTCCGTCTACTATAGGACAGCAAATTTAGGGCGAGCCTGCACTCAGGGAATAAATGGTCTATTGGCTGAAGTGCTCGCGAAGATTGACAATCGACAGTTAACTGAAATTGCCGAGACAAAAGGTGCTGGAGTCAATTTGTCTTTATTTGAGGCCGGCCTCGAGGCGCAGAAAACGTACTCGGTTCGTCAAGGTGATGTATTTGAGTTGCTTTTGCAAAAGATGAGAGCGCAGGCGGGTAGCAAACGACCTGCTGCACTTGTGTTCGAGAACCTAGAGCATATCCTTAATGATGAGTCGGCCGTCAATGAATTGAAGGGTTTACTCCTGCTTCTTGATGATGGCGATTATGCCAAATATAAAATACGTATCGTGCTCGTTACAACAGCTAGTAATTTCAGGACATATCTGTCATCCGTAGGCGCTGCAAACACACTTATAAATCGAATAAAAGAGGTGCCGGAAGTCGGGCGTCTTACTCAGTCTCAAGCTGAAACTTTCGTCAAGCGCGGCTTGTTTCAGCTTCTGGGGATTGGAGTTTCTCCAGGAGATTGCACGCAAGATTGGCTTGTACATCAAGTCATCAATTTTTCAGATCGAATTCCACAGTACATGCATGAACTTTGTCTTGAAATAGCATTAACTTCGGAGGCTTCTGGGCGCACAGTAACCAGGGAATTGTTAACGAGAGCAGTTGCTGCTTGGGTTAAGGGTTCGATCGTTAGTGAGATAACGGCAGTAACTTCCAATTTGAACTCAAAAGCAACAAAGAAAGGCAGAAAAAATCAGCTGTTGTATGCGATTGCATTGTGTAAAGACTCTGAGTTCGATTACGTCAAAATTGAGAAGATTGTGAGGCAGGAATTTCCTGCTGCGTGCGAGGGTGTCAAACTCAATGTGTCACAAGGTTTGTCAGAGCTCGCAGATGCAAAAATCGCACTCATACGAAAAAATCCAAACGGAACGTCATACCGGATTGTAGATCCCCGTCATCGTATTCTAATGAGATGGATGTTGTATAAGGAAAAGTCGTCCGAGATTCTTTCTATTAGGGATTTTGATGATGGTGTCTCTTTGAGCTAGCCAGCCAGCGTAGCCAGGGTAAGCGCAGCGCATCCGGGGCTTTTCGCGTGATGGGACATTGCCCCCGGGTGCGGCCTTTGGCCTTACCCGGGCTACGGGAATCCCTTGGTGTTGCCAGGGCGGCGTGGGTAAGCTTGGCGCATGGTTGGATATCGTCGCAATCGGATTGCAGGCGCAACGTACTTCTTTACCGTCACGTTGCGCGATCGCAGCAGCCAGCGTAGCTCGGGTAAGCGCAGCGCACCCGGGGCTTTTCGCCTGATGGAACATTCCCCAGGTGCGGCCTTCGGCCTTACCCGGGCTACGGGAATCCTTGGCATTGCCAGGGCGGCGTGGGTAACCTTGGCCCATGGTTGGATATCGCCGCAATCGGATTGCAGGTGCAACGTGTTTCTTCACCGTGACGTTGCACGACCGCAACAGTGACCTGCTGGCCCGGGAAGTCGATGCGCTGCGTGCCGCATGGCTGGCGAAAAAGAGAAATGGGATTGCAGTTTCCCTTCGCGTGTAAGGCCAACAGCAAAAGCTTCCGCCTTACGGCGTCTTCCTTTGACCAGACATTCGTCTGTTGAAAGCGTCTTGGCAAAAGGAAGCAAACGCTCTTCAACAGACGCATGTCTGGTCAAACCGTTTGCACCGTCCGCTCATCGCGCTGCACCCGGTACCCTGCGCTTCTCGCGGTCAGCAGCCGGCGCTTGACTCGGGCCATCCATGGCCCTCAAACGTTTTCAACAGACGAATGTCCGGTCACCGCGCCTTTCCCCTGCCGCCCACTGCGATGCCCGGCTCGCTCCAAGGTGCACGGTGAAGCGGCAGCGCGTATCTCGTCATCCCGGCGAAAGCCGGGATCCAGCTTTATCGCTTCGCGCCGCTTAGCGGCGGGATGACGATGTTTGGTGTTTCGGCTTTCGAACAAGGGGCTAGAGTCAACTTTCCCTTCCGCGTGTTGGCAATGCCATACCGCTCCCCGTTCCGATGGCAACAGCATCGGGTTAAGATGGACCAAGCGAAGGGGGATCGCATGGACAAGTTTGGAAAGATGACTGGGGTTCTGACCAGGGCAGTTACCTTGGTGTGTGTACTGCTTCTTACCGGTTGCATATCCACCGGCGGTACGGTGAGCAAGGCCAATTCCGCGCCGAAGGCCGCGACCTACTGGTACACGATTGAGCCGGGCAGCATGTCGGCCAAGGGCCTGGAGGTGTTTCGGGCGCAGCTCGATTCACGGCTGAAAGAGGTACTGGTGGCCGAGGACACCCCGACTGCGATGCATGTCGAGATAGCGGTCAACAACTACTACATGCGGCCAGGCGCGGCGCGGGCGCTTGTGGGCATCATGGCGGGTATCGACAGCATCAAGACCAGCGTGGAGATTGTCGATCCGTCCACCGGCGCCATACATGGCCGGATAGCGGTCGAATCCAGTAACCCGACCGCGCTCAGTTCGGCCGGGGGCCTGATTGAAAGACACGCTGACGAGATCGCGGATTTCGTGTTGTCCGGCGACGGCAGCGGCAACAGTCTGCCGCCCGCCGTCAATCCAAGCGAGCAGGCGCCCAACATGAGCTGGCGACCGAATATCCGTTAAGGGGTGCAGAGCGCAGCGTGTGCTTTTCATCTGGACGAATAGAGTGAATCCGCGATTGCAGGAGGGGATGCCATGGATGCTGGATTACGACCCGAACTGACGTTCGCTTTGCTGGATGAAAAAATAGAGGCGCTCGCCGAAGGTCCGGTGGCGGCATTGAATTCGCCGCGCTGGATGCGCCGGTTGGCACTGCTGGGCGTCGTTGGCGTGGCGGTGGCGTTCCTGCCCTCGCTTCTGCTGAAGTGGCTGGCACCGCAGATGTGGATGTTGTGGGTGGCGCGGGCCGGTTTGGTGATGACCATTGCAGGCTTCGTGCCAGGCATTTTCCGCTCCCTTGTCGTGACCGCTCGGGAGGCCCGCCATCACCGACGCGGCTTCGTCCTGCAGTTCGATCACGATGTCGCACAGTTCCGCGCGCTGGCGCTCTGGTTGTCCAGCTACCCACGGGACGTGCTTGCTTCATCGCTGCGCTATGCGCGGATGGGCCACGACCGCTTGCAGTCCCGACTGGGCATGATGGTCGGTGGCATCGAGCGGCTTGGCCTGCTGCCGGTGCTGGTGTCGTTGTTCGTGCTGCTGCGTAACTGGAAGGACTTGCTGGCCGTGCCTTCGTGGTTGGCGATGCTGGGGGTCATGGCGGCGGTGCTGTGGCTTATCGGCTGGGTCGCTGCCGAGTTCTCCCGAAGACTTCATCTGTATGCCTTTCTTCTCGAAGAGGCGCTTGAGTGCAAGCCAGCGTAGCCCGGGTAAGCGCAGCGCACCCGGGACTTTTCGCATGGTGGGAGATTGCCCCGGGTGCGGCCTTTGGCCTTACCCGGGCTACGGGAACCCCTTGGCATTGCGAGGACGGCGTGGGTAACCTTGGCGCATGGTTGGATATCGCCGCAATCGGATTGCAGGCGCAACGTACTTCTTTACCGTCACGTTGCGCGACCGCAGCAGTGACCTGCTGGTGCGGAAAATCGATGCGCTACGCGCCGCGTGGCAGGCGGCGGCCACGCGTGTGCCGCATACCGTCATCGCGGCGGTGGTCCTGCCGGACCATCTGCACGCCGTCCTGCGCATGGACGATGCCACTGCCAACTATCCGCGTCTGTGGCAGGACATCAAAAAAGGATTCACCCGTCGCACGTCGCAACCCGGCAAACCGTCCGCCTGGCAATCGCGTTACTGGGAACGCACCGTGCGTGACGAGTCCGAATTGCAGGCGGTGGTGGATTATGTCCACATCAATCCATTGAAGCATGGCCTGGTGACCACGGTCGCCGACTGGCCGCACTCGACGTTCCACCGCTACGTGCAACGTGGCCATTTGCCGCCGGATTGGGCAAGCGATGCCTTGCCAATGTCAGGTACACATGGGGAGCCGCTGTAGCCCGGGTAAGCGCAGCGCACCCGGGGTTTTTCGCATGGTGGGACATTGCCCCCGGGTGCGGCCTTTGGCCTTACCCGGGCTACGGTAATGTCGTGGTATCACGAGCCGCTGTAGCCCGGGTAAGCGCAGCGCACCCGGGGTTTTTCGCATGGTGGGACATTTCCCCGGGTGCGGCCTTTGGCCTTACCCGGGCTACGAAGCTACGGTAATCCACGTTTCCATCCGCGCTGGCCGCTAGCCGCCGGCCGCCACGTTGGGCCTGTATCGTCGGTGCATCCGGCACCGCCATCGAGGAGCAGCTCATGCGTGTTTCCATGCGGTTCGGTTTTCTCGTCGTGGTCTCCTTCGCCGTCGCGGCGGTCTGGGCCGCGGAGCCCGCGCCCGCGCCTGCCACGGCATCGCTGCCGCTGCTGGTTGGCCCGTCTGACGCGCCAGCGCAGGCCTACGATGCCGGAGAGCTGCGTGTGATCGTGCCCGGGTCACGGACCGGCAATGCGTTCGCGGTGCTCGAACTCAAGGAGATGCCGGGTTATCTCACCCCAGCGCACGTGCATCCGTCGATGGACGAAAGCTTCTACGTGCTCGAGGGCGTGCTTGAAATCAACCTTGCCGGCAGCGTCCATCGGGTGCCGGCCGGCTCCTTCGTTCACATCCCGCGGGGCACGCCGCATGCGCAGGGCCCGACTGCGGACGGGCCGGTGCGGATGCTGACCTGGCTGTCGCCAGCCGGGTTCGAACAGTTCTTCAGTGACCGGGTAGCGCTGGCGCGCACGGTCCGGCGTGGCGACCCCGACTTCCAGCCGCGGATGATGGAGATCGTCGGCCGCTACGGCGACTGGCTGCAGCCGGCCGAGTTGCCGGTCGCCGAATAGGGTCGACTTTCAGCAGCTCGGGCCAATCGCGAGCGACCGCCGCCTTCGCACCCACAGGCACACGCGGCGGTTAGGATGGCGCTGATCCCCGGGTGGAGGCTGCGACGATGAAACGATGGTGGAGCATGACGATGGCGGCCGGCCTGGCATGTGTCACGGCCGGTGCGTGGGCGCAGGACACAGCAGTCACGACCGAAGCTGCGCCGCCGCCCGGCTATGACGCCGCGTTGGCGCAGCAGCTGGGTGCCGACGATTACGGCATGCGTTCGTATGTGCTGGTGATCCTGAAGAGCAGTGGCACGCCGGTGCCCGCGGGCGACAGGCGCGACGCGATGTTCCGCGGCCACTTCGCCAACATGCAGCGGCTGGCCAAGGCCGGCACGCTGGTGCTGGCCGGTCCGCTGGATGGCGTTGACGGCTGGCGCGGCTTGTTCGTGTTGGCGGTGGACGGGGTCGAGGCGGCGAAAGCGATCGTCGCCACCGACCCGGTGATCAGCGAAGGCGAGATGGTCGCCGAATACCACAGCTATTACGGCTCGGCCGCGTTGATGACGGTCAACGACCTGCACGGCAAGCTGGCGCGGAAGGCCTTGTGATGCGCCGGCGCAACCGCCGGCCTGCCGGTCAGCAGGAGGCCGCTTGCCGCTGCTGCTGATCCCCGTGCTGCTGCTGTTGGCGGTGCTGTTGCTGCTGCTGTTGCCGCTGTCGCTGTGGCAACGCTACCGGGTCGGGCGGGCGCGACGACGGACGCTGGGCTGGCTGGTGGCGCTGAATGCGTGGCTGCTGCTGGTGTCGGTGCCGTGCTTCCTGCTGGCGGCATGGCTGGGCACGTTGTGGAGCGTGGACGCATTGCGCGATGCCGGCATCGGCCTGGTCGCGGGCATCGGCCTGGGCATCATCGGCCTGTGGCTGGCCCGTTTCGAACACGGCGACCGCCACCTGCATTACACCCCCAACCGTTGGCTGGTGCTGGCCTTGACCGCACTGGTGTGCCTGCGGATCGCGGTCGGCATGTGGTGGGCCTGGCAGCGTGCGTCGGGCACCGCAACGGCGACCGGTGACTGGCAACTGTTCGTGCAGGGCGGCGGCTTGTGGGCGGTGGGCGGCCTGCTGCTGGGCTACGCGACCGCCTTCGCCTGGGGCGTGTGGGCACGGCACCGGCGCTTCCATGCGGCTCGGCTGGCGCGATGACTTCCAGCACGCTCGGTCCGTCGATGTTGTGCGCAGACTCGTTGGCGAATCCCGGAGGTGCGTGACGATGAAAAGCTGGCGGTCCCTGTTCGCGTGCGCCTGCCTGCTGATGGTGCCCGTGCTGGCCGCGGCGAGCGATGGACACACGGTAACCTCGGCCGCGGTGGCGGATGCCAGCTTCCAGGTGGAGCCCGCGCTGGAAGCGCTGCCGCCGCTGCGATTTCCCATCCGTGACCAGACCGACGTCGAGCGTCGCCTCTTCGTCGAAAGCGCGGACGGGGTGGTCACCCGCATGCTGGTGCTGCAGTTCGAAACCGTGCAGCCCGGTTCCGACTTCCGCTTCCGCTTTCCGCCGCGGCCACCGCGCCAGTTCGGGCCGCACGTCTACCGCGCCGGCAGCTATGCCTACGACGATGTCGCCGCGGCCACCCGCGAGCCGGCGCTGGAGGCTGCACGCACCCGCGCCGCCCTGCAGGCGCAAGGACTGCGACCACCGCGCTACTGGCACATCGCGCGCCTGGCCCGCGTCAGCGACAGCGCAGGCCTTCACGAAGCCATCATCTTCTATCTGGAAAACGCCGACGCGCGCTATCCCGCCGGATTGACCGATGTCGACGAAGACGGCGACGGCCGCCTGCAAGCCGACGAGAGCGAGCGGCTCTGGCAGGCACTGGCAAATGCGCTACAGGTGCAGACCACGGCGGCTCGCGACGACACCGGTGGGTAACTCCCTCCTCCGGTGATGGGGGGAGAACCTGCCCCGTAGCTCCCTCCTCCGTTTGCGGGGGAGAGCCTGCCCCGTACCTGATACGGGGGATGGGGTGGGGGCGAACGAAGCCGGTGGTCAATCGCCATCGGGATAAAGCCACAGTTTCGACGGGCTTCTACCAGGCTTGCTGACAGATCACCTCGCGTCCTGCCCCCATCCCAGCCTTCCCCCGCCAGCGGGGGAAGGGGCAGATCCTGCTTCATCAACATCACCTGATTCGTGACGAAACCGATGAAAAGCTCCCTCCTCTGTTTACGGGGGAGAGCCTGCCCCGTACCTGATACGGGGGTCGGGTGGCGGCGAACGAAGCCAGCCATCAATCGGCGTCAGAGATAAAGCCATAGTTTCGATGGGCTTCTAACGGGCTTGCTGACAGATCTCTTCGCATCCTGCCCCCATCCCAGCCTTCCGCAAGCAGGGGAAGGGGCGGATCCCGCTTCATCAACATCACCTGGTTCGCGACAACACCGGTGAGAAACTCCCTCCTCCGTTTACGGGGGAGAGCCTGCCCCGTACCTGATACGGTGGTCAGGGTGGGGGCGAACTAAGGTGGTGATCAATCGGCATCAGCAACAAATCCACAGGCAATCTCCCCGCATCGCTGCGCGCACTCAGCAGGCTTTCATCGCTTCGCCGCGCATCGGTACCCGCAGCAGCACTGCGATCACCGACAGGCCGGCGAATACCGCCGTCGAGCTTCCCAGCAGCGACGCCACGATTGCCAACACTGCCATCAGCGGCAACGCGAACTGGCGTGGGCCAAGTGGGAAATGGCGGTCGCGGAGCAGGCTGAGCGAAAGCCAGTAGACCGCCAACGGGATGCCCAGCCACCAGGCGACGCTGGCCTGGGTGGCGCCATGCGCCGTGTGCGCGGCGAGGTCGACTTCGGCCGCCACGCCGGCACCCATGACGGCCAGCGCACCGAACAGGAAGACGTGGCCGTAGCCCCACATGAACACCGTGCTGAATTTCGAGCTGGGCAGGTGATCTTCATCGGTGAAATAAACCCAGAACGCAGCGAACACGATCACCAGTGCGGACACGCCGGTTAGCGCCGGCAGCATGTTGCCGTGGCCTTCGCCGTCGAACAGCTGGGCGAAGGCAAGCGAGATGGCGAGGACGATTTCACCCAGCGAGATGATGGTCAGCAGGCCGTAGCGTTCGATGATGTGGTGGCGATGGAACGGGGTCATCCGCGCGCGTTCGGCAAACGCAGGCACTGCCAGTTCGATCGCAAACACGACGATGCCGAGTATGTAGAACAAGCCGGGGTGGGCCTGGGTGATGAAATACATCGCCACCCAGCACAGCTGCGCGAACGCGATGCCGCCGGCATAGCGGAGCGCGGTGGTGCGGTATTCGGGATTGCCCGAGGCCAGCAGCCACAAGGCGATCATGCCCGCGCGCATGATGATCCAGCCGGCCAGGCCCCAGCCGAAACTCAGGGTCTGGATGATGTGCTCGACTCCGCCGGCAAACAGCAACTGGCCGCCCATCACCACCATCACCAGCAGCCGGTACAGCGGACCGTCGCTGTCGAATGCACTGGCGAACCAGGTGAAATTGATCCAGGTCCACCAGATGGCGAAGAACAGGAAAGCGAAGCGCGGCAATACATCCAGGCCATGGCCGCTGCTGATCGCGTGGTGCAGTTCGGCGGTGGCACTGGCGATGGCGATCACGCTGACCAGATCGAACAGCAGTTCAAGCGGGGTAGCGGCCCGATGCGCCTGTTCCGGGTTGCGGGCGGAGAGAATCGGAAGGGACATCTTGGCTCCTCGGCAAAACAGCGAACAGGGTACACGTTCTCCTGTTTCCGGGCCTTTGAATCAAGCGGTTTATTATGTTTAGCGCCTCACTTTTAATCGGTCAGAGGGCGGGTAAACGACGCAACCAGAACAGTGGGCGATTTTCCTCGCGCTGCTGCGAAGTGCAGGGCGAAGCGACAGCCAGCTAAATATCGTCATCCGGCGAAAGCCGGGCTTCGCGCTGACGATGTCCGGATCATCCAGGCGTTGCCTGGAGCTGATCTGACATGCGGGATGCCCCGACGTTCGTCGGTTGCAAGCCCGGCTTTCGCCGGGATGACGATGGGGGCTTCGGGTTTGCCAGCCTTTGCCTTTGCCTTTGCCTTTGCCTTTTCCTCAGCTTCCCCGATAAAGACTGGCCAGTCAGGTGGGACTGACCAGCGGGACGGCCCCGCCTGATTGCCTCAGCCGGCCAGGCGTGCGGCGGTTTCGGCGACGGTGCGGCCCTGGTAGCGGGCGGCGTCGAGTTCGTTGTCGCTGGGTTGGCGCGAGCCGTCGCCGCCGGCGATGGTGGTGCAACCGTAAGGCGAACCGCCTGTCACTTCGTCCAGCCGCATCTGGCCGCCGTAGCCGTAGTCCAGGCCGACGATGACCATGCCGAAGTGCAGCAGGTTGGTGATGATGGAGAACAAGGTGGTTTCCTGGCCGCCGTGCTGGGTGGCGGTGGAGGTGAACGCCGCGCCGACCTTGCCGTGCAGTGCACCGCGTTGCCACAGGCCACCGGCCTGGTCGAGGAAGTTGGCCATCTGCGAGGACATCCGGCCGAAGCGGGTGCCGGTGCCGACGATGATTGCGTCGTAGTCGGCCAGCTCATCAATCGTGGCGATGGGGGCGGGCTGATCGAGTTTGTAATGCGATTTTTCGGCAACCTCGCGCGGCACCAGCTCGGGTACGCGCTTGATGTCGACTTGGGCACCGGCACCGCGGGCGCCTTCGGCGATGGCGTTGGCCATGGTTTCGATGTGGCCGTAGGCCGAATAGTAGAGGACGAGGATACGGGCCATCTGAAGTCTCCAGTTGCAAGAGGAAAAACGCGAACCGTCGCCTGTCGCGCAGGCGGGCGACTGCGCGTCGCCGCCTGCACCACTTAAACGCGAAGCCGGTTAGGCCTTGATGAAAGCCAGCATGTCCGGGTTGATGATCTCGGGGTGGGTCGACAGCATGCCGTGTGGCAGGCCGGGGTAGGTCTTGAGGATGCCGTTGGGCAGCAGCTTGACCGCCAGTTCGGCCGAATCGGCAATCGGCACGATCTGATCATCGGTGCCGTGGGCGACCAGCACCGGTTGCTGGATCTGCTTGAGGTCTTCGCTGAAGTCGGTTTCGGAAAAGGCCTTGATGCATTCGTAATGGGCATTGGCCGCGCCCATCATGCCCTGCCGCCACCAGTTGTCGATCAATCCCTGCGACACCTTGGCGCCTTCGCGGTTGAAGCCGTAGAACGGACCGGTTGGCACGTCGATGAAGAACTGCGCGCGGTTGGCCAGCAGCGCGCTGCGCAGGCCATCGAACACATCGATCGGCAGGCCACCGGGATTGCTGGCGGATTTGACCATGACCGGCGGTACCGCGCCGACCAGGATCGCCTTGGCGACGCGGCCGGCTTTGGCGCGGGCGACGTAGCGGGTGACTTCGCCGCCGCCGGTGGAGTGGCCGATGTGCACGGCGTTCTTCAGATCCAGCGCGTCGGTCAATGCGGCGACGTCGGCGGCATAGGTGTCCATCTCGTGGCCACCGGCAGTCTGGGTGGAGCGGCCGTGGCCGCGACGGTCGTGGGCGATCACGCGGTAACCGTGGCCGAGGAAATACATCATCTGGTTGTCCCAGTCGTCCGCGCTCAGCGGCCAACCATGATGGAAGACGATCGGCTGGGCATCGCGCGGGCCCCAGTCCTTGTAGAAGATGGTGGTGCCGTCGGCGGTGGTGATGTGGGTCATGGGGGGCCTCGTATCGGAGCGTGGATGGGAAGGGGAGGGCGAGGGCGCTGCCAGCGCTGGCAGGCCAAGGCTGCCGACCGCGGCCATGCTGGCGAAGGCGATCAGCAGATCGCGTCGCATCGGCTGTTCGGGGAAGTCGTGGATGCCGGTCATGGAGGGTTCCTGTGGAAGGCGGCGCGCGGCGAGCGGGACAATGCCCCTGCGGGCCGACCGCTTCATTAGGCGCTGTGGGGGCGCTGATCGCGCAGCCCCGGTTTGGGCGTGGCCGCACCCCTCATTTGGGGGGCGCAGGGCGCGCGTCGCTGGCGCAATCTGCTGGCGTCCACGCGATCCAAGTGACCGCGCAACGCCAGCCGCGAGCACTGGCGTTGCGCGGTCGGCCCTGCAAGCACCTGACTGGTGGAGGTTGTCGCATGTTGAACATGAGCGCTTTCGGGATGTTCCATACCGCGCTGGCGTTGGTGGCGGTGATTGCCGGCATCATCGCGCTGCTGCGCGGTGGCGAGATCGGCAGCCGCAGCCGCGCCGGCCAGACCTATATCGGGTTTACCGTCGGCACCTGCATCACCGGTCTTTTCATCTTCCATCACGGTGGCTTCGGCGCACCGCATGTGCTGTCCATCGTCACCCTGCTGGTATTGGCACTGGCTTGGTTTGGCGAACGCCGTCCCGCCGACGCCGGCATCTGGCGCTATGTGGCGGTGCTGGGTTATTCGCTGACCTTGTTCTTCCACCTGATTCCAGGCCTGACCGAAACCGGCACCCGTATTCCGCTTGGCGCACCGGCGTTCAGCGGCCCGGAAGATCCGCTGCTGAAAGCGTTGGTCGGCGCCGGCTTCGTGGTCTATCTGCTGGGCGCCACGCTGCAGGCCATCCGCATCCGCCAATCGCGCCGGCTGCCGCTGCCGGCCTGACCCCGGGCGCTGGCTTACAGGCTGAGGATGCCGCGGCGGATGGCGATGGTCACCGCATGGGTGCGGTCGTTGGCGTCGAGCTTGGACAACACGCTCTTCATGTGGGTCTTGACCGTCTCTTCCGAAATCGACAGTTGTGCGGCGATGCGTTTGTTGGAGTTGCCAGCGGCGACGCTGCCGAGGATTTCAATCTCGCGCGCTGTCAGGTCGGCATCCATCGCATGTTCGGCGATGGCGCCGGCGACGTCGGCCGGGATCCGCCGACGGCCGGCCATCACCTCGCGGATCGCGCCCAGCAGTTCCTTGCGCAGCGTGCTCTTCAGCAGGTAGCCCTGGGCGCCGGCTTTCAACGCACGCATCGCCTGGGCATCACCGCTGTAAGTGGTCAGGACGATAATCCGCGCGGCCGGGAACTGCTGGCGGATGGCGATGATCGCATCGACGCCATTGCGATGCGGCATCTGCAGATCCATCAGGGTGATGTCCGGCAGGCAGGCGCGGAATGCATCCAGTGCCTGTTCGCCATCGCTGGCTTCGGCGACCACCTGCATGTCGGTTTCACCGGCAATGACCCCGGCAATGCCTTCGCGCAGCAGCGGGTGATCATCGACCACCAGGATGCGGATCGGCTTGTCGGTCGTCGCCATGTTCACCGTTTCCACCACTGTTGCATGCGTTGTCGCCATCGCTCTGGCCGGGCGCGCAAGGATAGCGCGTTCGTCGGCACCAGCAGCTCGATTTCGGTGCCGCGTCCCGGCGCGCTGCGTATCGCCAAGCGTGCCGGGATAAGACGCGCGCGTTCGCGGATGCCGGTCAGCCCCCAATGGCCCGGCTTGTGGCCCTGGCGCAGGACATCGTCGGCCAGGCCCCGGCCATTGTCGCGGAAACGCAGTGACAGCTGGCGCCGGCTGCAGGCGATCTCCACCTCGATGCGGCTGGCCTGCGCATGGCGATAGGCGTTGCTCAGGATTTCGTGGCCGATCCAGTAGATCTCATCGCGCACGGAAGGCTCCATCGGCGGCAGTCGTCCTTCCACCACGACCCGGATGGCGGGGCCATGGCCATCATCCAGCTGCGCACCAAGTTCGACAAACGCGCCGGCCAGATCGACCGCGACGGCCGGGATATCCGCACGCAGATCCAGTACCCGTTCACGCCCTTCGCTGATGACATCGTCGGCGCGATCCAGGGCCTGTTCCAGTGCATCGCGGACCGGGTCGCCGTAGTCCAGCCGGTTGGCCACCGCCTGGAACCGCAATACCAGCCCCTGCACGCTCTGCAGCAGGGTGTCGTGCAACTCGCGGGCGATGCGTTCGCGTTCACTGTGGCGCTCTTCCAGGCGCATGCGCAGGCGTTCGCCCATCTGTCGCAGGCGCAGCAGGTACACCAGCAGCAACAGGCCGCCCATCGCCAGCACGCAGAGGGCGGCAAACCACCAGGTCTGGGTGAACAGCGGCGCGATCGAGAACGCCAGCGTATCGCCTTGGTTATTCCACAATCCGCTGTCGTTGGCCGCAATCACCCGGAACCGGTACTCACCCGGCGCCAGGTTGGTGTAGGTGGCGTGGCGCTGGCCACCGCCATCCTGCCAACCGGCGTCCACGCCCAGCAGCTGGTAGCGGAAGCGGACATGTTCGGGCACCGACAGGCTGAGCGCGGTGTAATCCAGCCGCAGCGCGCGAGTGCCGGCCGGCAGCCGCATGCCGGGTCGCGGTCGATGCCGTTGGCCGCCGGCGGTCAACGCGCGGATGTGCACCGGCGGCACCACAGTGTTCTCGCTCAGCTGGCGTGGGTCGATCGATGCCAGCCCCTGGCTGGTGGCAAACCACAACACGCCGTCGGTGTCGGCCAGCGCGGTGGCGGTCGGTGCGTACTGCTGGGCCACGCCGGGCAGGCCATCGCCAAAATCGAACAGCCGAACCGGCATGGCCCGCGCCGGCGCTGCGATGGCACTGGCCAGGTCGGCGGCCTGGATGCGTACCACCCCGCGCATGCCATTGAGCCATAGATCGCCGTTGTCGCTGCGGACGATACCGGTGACCCCCTGCAACACTTGCGGATCGCGGGCGTGCAGGCGTTGGATGCGGCCATCGCGCAGTATCGCCATGCCGGTTTCGCCAGCCACCAGCAAACCGGACGGCGTGGGCATCAGGGCCACGATGGTGCCCAGTTGCAGCCCGTCGGCGCGCGTGTACAGTTTTTGACTGCGGCCATCCCAGCGCGCCAGCCGGCTGCCGGTGTAGCCAATCCACAGGGTGCCGTCGGCCTGCCGGACCAGGGCAGTGGCGTGCTCGCTGTCGATGATGCCGCTACCGATCCGGCGCACGCGCTGATCATCAATCTGGAACAGGCCTTCACCATCGCGCATCACCAGCACGCCACCGCCGCCGTCGGCGCTGATCACGCCCAGTGCTGCATTGTCCACGTCGCCGTCGCCAAGCCTGACCGTCTGCAGCCGGCCAGCGTGCAGGCGCGCCAGTCCGGTTTCGGTTTTTGCCCAGACGCTGCCGTCGGCATTGGCGACCAGTGCCGAGATGGTGCCGGCATCGGCTTCGGCCAGTAGTTGCGGATGCCCGTCGCGCAGCTGGTACAGGCGCCGGCCGCTGGAGACCAACGGCCCCAATCGTGCCGAACTGGCGATGCCATAGGTCGCATGCTGGGTCAGCCGTGCATCGCGCACGACGCGGACGTTGTTGTAGCGAAAGCGGTGCAGGCCCAGATTGGTGCCAATCCAGATGTTGTCCTCGCGGTCCCTCAGCACGGGAATGGCACGGTCTGACAACAGTCCATCGCGCTTGCGCAGGATTGCCTCCAGGTCGCCACGCTGCAGGCTGCGGCCATCGTTGAAACGCGACAGGCCGGTGACCCGGACCAGGCCACCTTCGCTGCGTTCGGTTCCCCACAGGGTGCCGGCGCGGTCGATGCGCATGTTGGCCAGCCACGGGAAGCCGCGGGTTGCCTGCGGTTGCCGCCGGCTGCTGCCAGCGCCGGCAGGCAACGCGCGGGTACCGTGCAGGCCATCGGAGACCCACAGGCGGCCGTCACCGGTTTCGGCCAGTACCGCGAGCGGGCCGACTGCTTGCCCGCTGTCGATGAAACGACGGTCGCCACGTGGCAGATATACGAGGGTTTCGCCAGTGGCCACCCACAGCGTGCCGCGCGAATCCAGCAGCAGTGCATGGGCGCGCTTGGCCGGGTAGCCCCAGTCGGCACCGACCGCGTGCCAGGCCTGTCCATCGAAGCGGCTGAAGCCGTCGCGAGCAGCGGCCCATAGCGTGCCATCGCGATCTTCGGCAAACGCCAGCAGCAAGTCCGCCGGCACGCCAGGACCGGCCGGATAGTGGCGCAGGTGGCCATCGCGCAGCACGCTGATGCCGCCCATCAGGAAGCCGATCCACAGCGCGCCGTCGGAGGCCGCATACAGACTGGTGATGTTGTTGGAGGCGAACGCCGCCTGCGCGGGTGGCACGAAGGCTTCGAAGCGGATGCCGTCGAAACGATACAGGCCACTGCCGGTGCCCAGCCACAGATAACCGTCGCGACCCTGGGCCAGGGCCCAGATATCGGCTGGCGCACCTTGCTCCATGGACCAGCTGCTCTGGTGGTATTGCGGCGTGATTGTCGCCGTCCCCGCTTTGGCTGGTATGCACAGGCACAGCCAGCACAGCAGGGTAAACATCGCGGCAGGGCAGCGATGCCGCGAAGGCGGGATGTCAGCAGGCGAACCGATCACGCGCATCCCACCCGCGCCGTGGTGGCTGTGCTGTTGGCAGCGCAGAGTGTTGCCACCTGGCCATGCGCTGGCCGTGCCATCCCCCGGAAGTGGCAGTCGCGACCACCCCCGATCACGGATAGGCCAGACGCCGTGCCCGTTCTAGTCTGCACTGGTGCACCGACTCATTGTCCTGTTCCCCGAAGGCGGACCCGGCGCCGGCCTGATCCTGTTGCGACTGGCGGTGATGGCCTGCCTGTTGCTGCAGGATCCGCCAGTGGCGGGCGCGTATGCCGATGCGATGGATCTTGCCACAGCCGTGTTGGCGGCGCTGCTGCTGATTGGCCTGCTGACGCGGACGACGGCGGCCACGTGCTGCGTGCTGGCGCTGCGGGTCATGCATGGTGCGGACGCCGGCAGCGTATTGCCGGCGCTGGCACTGGCGTTGTCGGCGTTGGCGTTGGCGTTACTCGGCCCGGGCGCCTATTCGATCGATGCCCGCCTGTTCGGACGCCGGGTGCTGGGGCGTCCGCGTTGATGCCGGCCAGGCGCGTTGCATCGTGCTGCTGTTGTTTTGATCGACATCCACGCGCGCAACCCTGCCGATCGATGCATGGTCGTGCGCCGCCTGACCGGCTACAGTCCCGGGTTCCAGTTCGCGATCCCGGGAGTACCCATGCCGCCTGCCGTCCTGACCAAGCAGTTTCCATCCCTGTCCGCCGGTGGCGCGTGGCTGTTCGCCACGCTGTGCGGCATGAGCCTGGCCGGCAATGCCCATGCGGCGCCGGTCGCGGTGCAGGCAACCGGCGACAGCGCCTATGCGGCGGTCGATCCGTTCATCGGCACCGGCGGCGAAGGCCATACGTTCCCCGGCGCGGTGGTGCCGTTCGGGATGATCCAGCTGAGTCCGGATACCCAGATCAAATCGCGCAAGGAAGGCTACGACTGGGCCGCCGGCTATCGTTATGAAGACACCACGATCACCGGGTTTTCGCATACCCATTTCTCCGGCACCGGGCATTCGGATCTGGGCGACGTGCTGGTGATGCCGATCGCCGGTGAGGTGCGGCTGGAGCGCGGCGAAGCCGGCAAACCCGGCAGTGGTTACATGTCGCGTTTCAGCCACGATGATGAAGTAGCGCAGCCTGGCTACTACGCAGTGACCCTGCAGGACTACGGCATCCGCGCCGAATTGACCGCCAGCGCCCGCGTCGGCGTGCACCGTTACCGTTTCCCGCAGGGCAAGCCGGCGCACGTGCTGGTCGATCTGCGGACCAGCATGTACGACTATCCGGGCAAGGTGCAGTGGTCGCGGCTGCGCCTGCGCGAGGATGGCACTGTCACCGGATTCCGCGAAACCCGTGGCTGGGCGCCGGGCCGGCAGCTGTACTTCGCGATGCGGTTTTCGCATGCACCGCAGGGCCACCAGTTCCACGACACCGAGCAGGACGTGGCGTACAAGGGCTTCCCGCCGCCGGGCGAAAAAGATCCAAGGCAACGTGCGCAGATCGAAGGCCGGCAGCTGGTCGGCGCATTCGATTTCGCCGATGCGGATTTCGCCGGCGGCCAGCGCGAGTTGCTGGTCAAGGTGGCGATTTCGCCAGTCAGCGAAGACAGCGCAATCGCCAACCTCGATGCGGAAATGCCGGACTGGGACTTCGACCGCGTGCGTGCCGACGCCAAGGCGCAGTGGAGTCAGGCGCTGGCTGCGGTAGACGTCGACGCGCCAGCCGATGATCGCCGCAGGTTCTACACCGCGCTGTATCACACGTTCATGGGGCCCAGCCTGTTCATGGACAGCGACGGCCGTTATCGCGGTCCGGACAATGCGGTGCACCAGGCCAAGGGCTATACCAACTACTCGACGTTTTCGCTGTGGGACACCTACCGTGCGCTGCATCCGCTGCTGACCCTGGTGCAGCCGGCACAACGCAACAACGACTTCATCAATTCGCTGATCGCCTCGCGCCAGCAGAGCCCCTACGGCGTGTTGCCGGTGTGGTCGTTCCACGGCCTGGAAACCTGGTGCATGATCGGCTACCACGCGGTGCCGGTGATTGCCGATGCCTACATGAAAGGCATCCGCGGTTACGACGCCGACGCCGCGCTGGAGGCGATGGTGGCCAGCGCCAGCTACGGTCCGTACGATGGCATCGCCCAGTACATGCAACTGGGTTACGTGCCGATTGACGAGGAAGGCGAGGCCGCATCGAAGACGCTCGAGTACGCCTTCGACGACTGGACCATCGCCCGGATGGCGCAGGCGATGGGTCGCGACGAGGTTGCCGCGGCTTTCGAAAAGCGCGCCGGCAACTGGAAGCATGCATTTGATCCTGGCACCGGTTTCATGCGCGCGCGCCTGCGCGATGGCGCTTTCCGCGAGCCGTTTGATCCCGACGCCAGCGGCTACGGCAGCGACTACACCGAAGGCAATGCCTGGCAGTATTCGTGGTACGTGCCGCAGGACGTGGCCGGACTGGCCGCCGCGCACGGTGGCGAGGACAAGCTGATCGCGCGGCTGGACCAGGTGTTCGATGCCAAGGTCGATCCGGCGGTGTTCGAACACATGGAAGACATCACCGGCCTGATTGGCTGGTACGCGCACGGCAACGAACCCAGCCACCATGTCGCCTATCTGTATGCGTATGCGGGCCAGCCATGGCGGACCCAGGAACGGCTGGGCCAGATCATGGCCAGCCAGTACGCGGCGCGCCCGGATGGACTGGCCGGCAATGACGATCTGGGCCAGATGTCGGCCTGGTACGTGTTCACCGCGCTCGGTTTCTATCCGGTGACGCCGGCCAGCAACCAGTACGTGATCGGCCGGCCATTCCTGCCACGGGCGACCCTCAACCTGCCCAATGGCAAGCACTTCACGGTGGTGGCCGAAGGCCTCGACGATGCCCATCCGTATATCGGCAAGGCAATGCTCAATGGCAAGCCGCTGACCCGCGCGTACCTGCGGCATGAGGAAATCATGGCCGGCGGCGAGTTGCATTTCAGCATGCAGGCGCAGCCGGACAGGCAATGGGCCAGCGATGGCGGCGAGCGTCCGTATTCGATGTCGCGCTGAGGCATGCACGTGCTGGAGCGGGCAAACAGAGATCCGCCCGGGCTGCCGCGGCGGGTGCTGCCCGGCGAGGCTGACCGGTTTCGTCCGCACCGGTAACGACAAGCCGGTGCCCGGCAGCCAGGCAACTGCTGGCCATGCGCAGCGATTCCGGGCTGCTGCCCGACCGAGCTGTCGCAGCGTCCGCGCAGTCCTCGCCAGCCCATGCGCCGGCGCGGTTTCGGTGCTACTTTATCGACAGCAAGGGAATGCCTCCGCCGGCGCCGCCGGCGGCATGGGCGCCAGGACCACTAAAAGGAAGATGCCATGTCGATACTGGAATCAAACATGTTGCGCGCGGCGCTGGCCGCGACCCTGCTGTCGAGCACGCTGCCTGCACTGGCGGTGGAACCGCTGGATACGTTCAGCGTCAAGCTGGGCGGCTACGCCAGCCGTTTCGATACCGATGTAGCGGTGGCCGGTGATGGCCGCGAAGGCACCCGCATCAATCTGGACAGTGATCTGGGCCTGGACCAGGACAACACCCTGAACCTGATCGGGGTCACCTGGCGGCCATTCGAGCACCACGAGTTCGGCGCCGCCTATTACCGCGACGATGTCAGTGCCAGCAAGCAGCTTGATCGCGACATCACCTTCGATGGCGTGACCTACCAGGCCAGCGCGACCGTGCGCGCCCACCGCGATGTGGATATCTACGAGCTGTACTACGTCTGGTGGGCGGCATCGCACGACACCTGGGCGCTGGGCCCGCGACTGGGCGTGGTCTGGTACAGCCTGGATCTGGGCATCGACCTGCAACTGGATGCCAACGGCAACAGTGCCGGTGCCGGATTCGATCGCAGCGTGTCCGGCGACGTGCCGGCACCGGCGATCGGCGCTGGCTGGCGCTGGACCCCGGCCGAAGACTGGCGCATTTCCGCCGATGTCGGTTATTTCCAGGCCGATATCAACGATGTCGATGCCGACGTCACCTATGGCCGGGTCGGGGTTGAATGGTTCCCGTGGCAACGCTTCGGCTTCTGGGTCGATGTGATGGCCAACAAGGTCAACGCCGATCTGCGCAAGAACGACTTCACCGGCAGCCTTGACTTCACCCAGGAAGGCGCCCGGATTGGGGCTGTCTACCGCTTCTGAGGCGGTCGGATGAGCGATGAAAAAGGCGGGCCATGGCCCGCCTTTTTTTGCTGCCGCGCCCAGCACCGCGTAGGCCGTGTTCAATGATGCGGGACGGCCACCCCTTTCATCAGATCCTCCGCCGATGCGTTCTGCCCGCTGTGGGCGAAATCGGCCAGCGAGACGATGCCGACCAGATCTTTTTCGCGGTTGACCACCGGCATCCTGCGCAATTGCAGCTCGGCCATGTTGCGGGCGACTTCGTCAACGTCCTGATCCTGGTAGCAATAGCGCACCTGGCCATTCATCGCCTCGCTGACCCTGGCGTCGGCCCCCAGCCCCTGGGCCACACCGCGGATGACGATGTCGCGATCGGTCAGCATGCCGACCAGTTTGCCGTTGCTGCCGACCGGCAACGAGCCGACGTCCTTGGACAACATGATGTCAGCGGCCTGCTTGAGGCTCTGCTCGGGCGACGCCAGGGCGACATCAACACTCATGATTTCAGCGATTTTCATTGCGACTCCTTGGTCGGTTGCAGCGGTCGGCCCGCTGCGGTGTGGGTGGGAATTCTTTTGCGTTCTAGCTGGCCTGCTACTTGGCTGCGTGCTACTTGGCGTGCCAGTGGCCGTCGTCGCCTTTCTGGTATTTCTCCTTGACCGCGGACCAGGCGACGCGGTGGGCGACTTCCTCGCGGCTGGCATCGTCGCGACGGTCGTCCGGATCCTTGTATTGCTGCCAGGCACTGTTGAACGCTTCCTTGTAGATGTCCTGGGCGTGCCGGGGCACGTTGTCGCGGACCGAGTCGGGCAGGTCGCTGATGCGCTCGTACGGCATGGCGCTCCTCCTGTTGGCGGGAACTCCACCATGGACCCGGCGGCATTAAGGCGGCGGCAAACCGCGATGAAGGTTTGGTTCAACAGCAGCGGATTCCAGCTGACCGCGCCCCACCGGCGGCAACCATCTGCAAGGTTAACGACGCCCTGTTAACGCGCTATCGCCGTCAGCAAGTCAGCGGACCATTGCGCCACCTGCGCCTGCAGTGGCGCGTCCCATTGCCCGCTGTCGGCATCATGCCGGCTTCCGGCATGGGCCAGGTACAGCGGCCGGCCGACCACCTGCATGCCGATGACACCGAGCACGTGGCGCAGATGGGCCTGCGCCAGCCGGGTACCCCAGGGGCCGACCGTCGCTCCCATCAACGCCACCGGTTTGCCTTCCAGCTGACGCGTCTGTGGGGTACGCGACAGCCAGTCCAGTGCGTTCTTGAGCATGCCGGGAATCGACTGGTTGTACTCGGGCGTTGCGATCATCAGCGCGTCACTGCTGGTGACCGCATCAATCCACGCACGCACGCTGGCCGATTGCAGCATCGCCGGTTCTTCGTCCTCGTTGAAATGGGGCAAGCTCGCCAGTGCTGGCGCCTGTTGCACTTCCGCGTTTTCGTCGATGCAGTTGGCGGCGGCCTGCAGCAGGCGGCTATTGAACGAGTCGTGGCGGCTGCTGCCAGAGACGGCAAGGATTCGCATGGTCATCAGTTCCTGTGATGGAGGAGAAGCAGGAGTGCCATGGCCAGCAACGATGCGGCCATCAGGCGGTTCAGAAGACGCGCCGCGGGTGGCGAGGCGAACAGGCGCTGCAGCAATCGCCCCGCCAGCAGCCAGGTCAGTGATGACAGCAGGCTGATGATCGCGAACACGGCGATGGTCATGCTCATGCTGACGGCGCCAACGCTCATTGCAGCAAGCGAGGCGAGGAACGCCCAGCCCTTGGGATTGACCAGTTGCAGACCCGCCATCGACCAGAAGCCAGTGGCCGTTGTCGCGATGTCGTCGCTGGCGGTGGCGGTTGACGCGGTCGACGCGGTCCACAGACGCCAGGCCATGAACAGCAGGAAGCAGGCCCCGGGGAGACTCAGCCACGGCAGTAACGGTTGCAGCGAAGGACCGGCCAGCGACATCGCCAGCGACACCAGCAACAACATGCCGCAGCCGCCGGCGATGGTGCCCAGCATCAGCGGTACGCCAGCGGTAAACGGGCGATTGAGGCCGCTGTGCAGCAGCACCAGATTGTTCGGCCCGGGGGTGATGGTGGCAATCAGGACAAGGGCGGCAACGGCGCTCATGGTGGCTCGGAGTGATCATCAGGGCACCAGTGTCGGCCTGGCGCAGGTGCCGTGCCGGTACCGGCATGGTCTAATGGCTAGACCATGCAGAAACTTCCCTTGCAGGCATTGGCCGCTTTCGACGCCGTGGTGCGCAACGGTGGCGTGCGTGCGGCTGCGCGCGCGCTGGGCATCGCCCATTCCGCGGTCAGTCGGCGCATCGATGAACTGGAACGCGCAATCGGCAAGCCGCTGCTGGAGCCACGTGCGCATCCCGGCGCGCCGATGCGGCTGACTGCGCGTGGCCAGGATCTGGCCGGGGTGGTGGAGGCTTCCTTCGCACAGTTGCGGGCGGCACTCGATGTGCGCAGCCGCCAGGTTGCGTCGCCGGAAGTGCTGGTATCGACGACCGACTCGTTTGCCGCGCGCTGGCTGTTGCCGCGGCTGGTTGATTTTCGCCAGCGCCATCCGCGCATTGCTGTCTCGGTGTCGGTGCGCGGTGCGCTGGTGGATGTGCAACGGGATCCGGTCGATGTCGCGTTGCGGATGGGCAACGGCCCGTGGCCGCATGCCCGGCCGTGGATGGACGACGCGCTGGTGCCGGTGGTCAGCCCGGTCTTGCTGCGCGGGCGTCTGCCCTGGCCGTTGAAGCGTCTGCGCGAGTTGCCGCTGTTGCACGATCAGGACCCGAATGCGACCTGGGGCCGCTGGCGCGATGAACTGGGTCCGGCGGATCTGGACGTGCAGCGGGGTCAATCCTTGCCGGCATCGCATCTGTTGATTGAAGCGGCCGCGCAGGGCCTGGGAGTCGCGCTGGTGCGCCGCCGCCTGGCCCAGCGTGAACTGGATGCCGGCACCCTGGTCATGCCATTCGGACGTTATGCAATCCCGTTGCCGCAGGCCTACTGGACAGTGGTCCGACCGACGTCGGCCAGGCGTCCGCCAGTACGCAGCTTCCTGCAGTGGCTTGACCAGCAGGGCGCCTGAACCAGGCTTCGCCGGGGCGGCCGCTGGGCGCGGCAGCGCCGGACAGGCGTCGCCAGGGCCTGTGATAATCTCGCCCCTCTATTGATGACAAGGACTTTCCCCCATGGCAGGTATCCGCCCCTCCGCGTTGTTCGTCCTGATGCTGGCCGCCGGCATGTCGGCACCGCTGCTGGCCCATGAAGGCCATGATCAGGTCACGGTCGAGAAGTCCGCGGTCGCGCTGCCGGGCAGCCGCTACGCCTGGGTGACCAGCCCCGCTACCACCGCCGCCGAGCAGGATGAGCGGGTGAGCACGCCGCAGTTCCGCGAAAAAATGCAGGCGGCGCTGGATGCGGAGTTGAAGGCCAAGGGCTACCAGCTGGTCGGTGCCAGCGAAGCCGATGTGCTGATCGCCTATCGCGCCGGGGTGCGGGATGTGCAGCAGCCGGTGGTCCACGATTACGGTTCCGCGGACACCCGCCAGGCATCGCTGGAATGCACCAGCGATGGTTGCTCGCAGCTGGTCACCCGCAATGGCAACGGCGAGCCGGTGTTGAAGGTCAAGAGCTCGGACGAAATCCAGGCCGGGTTGATGGTCGAAGTGATCGACCGGACTTCACTGCGGGTGGTCTGGCGGGCGATGGATGAAGGCACCGCCAAGGCCAATCGTGCCAGCCGCGTGTCGCTGGACCGGGTCGCCAGGGAAATCCTGGTCGAGTTGCCGAGGGCACCGGCAACGCCGTGAGTGGTCCGGTGCACGGCCACCCCTGCCGATGCATCCAGCAACATCTGAAGCCGTCTTCATCGACGGCTTTTTGATGTGGTCGCCATCAGCCAGGCGGTCATCTTCATTGGGCTGATGCCAGCGCTGTTGTAGTCTTGTTCCTGCCCCGCATCGCGCCCCGGGAATGGCCAGGAAAAACATCTGCAGCATTCGCTGCAATGACGTAGCTCGTCGCCGTGACTGGCGACACTTCAGGACGAGGTAAACGGCATATGAGCAAGCGCTGTTTTGAATGCAGGCGGATGCTTCCGGGCCACTGGGCATGGATGCTGCTGCTTGGCCTGTCGCTGCAGCTCGTGGGCATCGGCAACGCGCTGGCGCAAAGCGGTGGCGATGGGGCCTATGACCTGTGGCAGCGTGACCTGCCGGAACTGCCCAACGGCGATGCCTTCTATACCAGCACCACCGCGCATCGCAATGATGCCGGCACCAGTCCGGCGCTCAGCGGCGATTTCCCGCTGGACAACGGGCCACCGACGTTCAGCGGAGTGGTGAATACCGGCAGCGCCCTTTCGATGATCGATCTGGACAATGACAGCGGACAGTTCCAGACCATCCAGGGCTATCTTGCGTTGCCGTGCGATGCCCAGAGCATTCGCCTGCGGGTAGGCGCGCCGAATACCTACGAGCAGTTCAATACGCTGCATCTGGCAACCAGCGGCAGCCTGTTGACCCGTGACGCGGCTGATCTCAGCCAGGTCTCGTACCGCAAGGTCGGCTACCAGCGCCAGTTCATTGGCGTCAACACTATCTACACGGTGGCGGCGACCAACTTCGGCAAGTGGGTGCGCTTTGCCATCGCCACCTCCGATGGTGGCGACAACTATGGCGTATCGATGGAATGGAGCATCGACGGCGCGGCCTTCACCGCGGTACCGCTCAGCCAGATCAGCTCATTGCAGAGCGAGCCGGCGCTGCAGGACTGCCGTGCGCAGGTGGTGGTCGCCAAGTCATCCAATCCCGGCACCGGCGTGTTCACCTTCAGCGGCAGCAACGGTGTCGGTGCTTTCAGCCTGGATACCACCACGTCCAATCCAGCCACGTCGGCCACGTTCGAGGTCACCAGCCCCGGCGATGCGATAACGATTACCGAATCGGTGGCTGCCTCGTTCGAACTGCGCGAAGCCAGCTGCGTTGACCAGGACGGCGCAGCGATCCCGGCGACGCTGTCCGCTCAGACGTTGACGATTGCGGGCCCGAGCTATGGCGACAACGACATCATCACCTGCACGTTCGTCAATTCCTCGCTGCCGGTGTTACGGCTGGAAAAACAGCTGCCATCGGGCCGTTTTGCCGAATCGGATCAGTTCCTGCTGAGTATCCAGGGCAGCACCGGTTCCGATTCGACCACCACCACCGGCGCAGGCAGTGTGGCATCGGGGCTGGCCACGCTGGGGCCGGCCACCGCCGGCGAGACCTATACCTTCAGCGAGAGTGCCGCTGGTGCTACCGATGCGGGTAATTACACCAGCACCTATGCCTGCACCAACGCCGAGCCGACCGGCACCGCCGACTTCAGTGGCAGCGGCGTGACGTTCACGGTAACGCCGCAGGCCAATGACGACCTGACCTGCATATTCATCAACCAGCGCGCGGTGGTGAACGACCTGAACATCATCAAGCGCGCCGCTAGCGAAACCATCAGCCCCGGTGAATCGCTCAGCTTCATGCTGGAAGTCAGCAACGTCGGCCTGGATCCGGTCAGCAACGCAGTGGTCACCGATCAGCCCGATGCCGCTCTGGTCTGCCCCGGCGCGGGCAATCCGAACGAGGTGATCTGCAGCGGTGACGCCTGCAACGGCCCGTACACCGTGGACGCATTGCTGGGCGCGGGACTGACCCTGGGGACATTGAACGCCGACGAGACGGTGACGCTGACCTACAGCTGCCTGCTGCCGTGATTCCCTTCGTCGCGTGGGCGCTGCTTTCCCATCGGTAGAAAAATGCCGCCCGCGGGCGGCATTTCCGTCACCGGTAGCCGCTGCTCAGACCACCGTCAGGGTGACGTCGATGTTGCCGCGGGTAGCGTTCGAGTACGGGCACACCTGGTGCGCGGCGGCGACCAGTTCCTCGGCGGCCTGGCGTTCGAAGCCGGGCAGCGAGATCTTCATCGCGACCTGGATGCCGAAACCGCCCGGGATCGGACCGATGCCGACATCGGAGGTGATCGACACATCGTCCGGCACCTTGATCTTCTGCTGCGCGGCAACAGCCTTCAGCGCGCCGATGAAGCAGGCCGAATATCCGGCCGCGAACAGCTGCTCCGGATTGGTGCCGTCGCCACCGCCGCCGCCGAGTTCGCGCGGGGTCGACAGGTTGACCTTCAATGCGCCATCGGAGGATTCGGCGCTGCCGGTACGTCCACCGGTGGCGGTTGCGGTGGCGGTGTACAGGACTTTTTCCAGGCTCATGTGGGATACCTTCGATGCGGGGTGGACGCAAAGGGTAGCCGGTCGCGGGGCCGCCGGGCGAGCCGCATGGCTTGCGGATGCGCAATCGCCACGTTGCAGGGCAATAAAAGTCCTCCTTCGCGGGCGCGCATCGCTCGCGCTGACGGCGCCTGCGCGAGGATGCGGCGGGCGCGGCGCGGGTGGTTTGACAAGGCCATTGCCACCACGCTATATGACAGCGCTGTCAAGAATGTGACACGGCGGATGTTGCTCGATGCTGCCCGCCGTGACGCATGCACTTGTTTTCGAACACACGCGAGGGGAACCATGACGCAATCCACCATCCTGCCGGCGCTGCTGCTCGGCGCCGTACTGACCGCCACGCCGGCGTTGCATGCAGCCACTCCGGCCAGCGCAAAGGACGCCGTGACCATTTACACCACCGCCGAAGGCAGCGACCAGCGATTGAGCCGCACCGGCAGCGTCGAGTTGCGCGCCGGTCATCCGCTGACCGAGGTCGAGAATTCGATCTTCGTCAATCCGCACAAGCAGTTCCAGACCTTCATGGGCATCGGCGGCGCGATCACCGATGCCAGCGCCGAGGTGTTCGCGACCCTGTCGCCGGCCAAGCAGGCCGAATTCATGAAGGCGTATTACGACCGCAAGGACGGCATCGGCTACACCCTTGCGCGCACCACCATCCACAGCTCCGATTTCGCCAGCGCCAGCTACACCTACATCGAAGAGGGCGACAAGGATCTGAAGACCTTCTCGATCGACCACGATCGCCAGTACCGGATCCCGATGATCAAGGATGCGATTGCCGCCGCCGGTGGCAGCCTGCGCCTGTATGCCAGCCCGTGGAGCGCGCCGGCATTCATGAAGACCACCAACAACATGCTCAAGGGCGGCGCGCTGCTGCCGGAGTATGCCGATGCGTGGGCACGCTACTTCACCAGGTTCATCGCCGCCTACGAAAAGGAAGGCATCCTGATCTGGGGCATCACCCTGCAGAACGAGCCGATGGCGACCCAGACCTGGGAGTCGATGCTGTACACCGCCGAGGAAGAGCGCGATTTCCTCAAGAACCACCTCGGCCCGACCATGCACAAGGCCGGCTACGCGGACAAGAAAATCATCGTCTGGGACCACAACCGCGACATGATGGTGCACCGGGCCAACACCATCTTCGGTGACCCGGAAGCGGCCAAGTACGCCTGGGGCATGGGCTTCCACTGGTACGAGACCTGGGCCGGGTTTGAACCGATGTACGAAAACGTCGCCGCGGTCGCCGAGGCCTATCCCGACAAGCCGCTGATGCTGACCGAGGCGGCGATCGAGAAGTTCGACCCGACCCGCTACCAGTACTGGCCCAACGGCGAGCGCTATGGCAGTGCGATCATCAACGACCTCAATCATGGCGCGGTGGCATGGACCGACTGGAACATCCTGCTGGATCAGCACGGTGGTCCCAACCATGTCGGCAACTTCTGCTTCTCGCCGATCCATGCCGATACCGACAGCGGTGAACTGATCTACACGCCCAGCTATTACTACATCGGCCATTTCTCCAAGTTCATTCGCCCCGAAGCCCGGCGGGTCAGCGCGGTGTCCAGTCGCAGCAACCTGCTGACGACGTCGTTCCTCAATGACGACAACAGCCTGAGCACGGTGGTCATGAATGCCAGCGATCAGGCGATTACCTACAACTATTACGTCGGCGAGCGCTCGGCCCAGGTCACCATTCCCGCCCACGCGATCCAGACCCTGGTCCAGTAACGGCGGATCGCGCGCTCGCGCAGATAGGCGGTAGCGCCCAATCCGCTGCGCGCTACCGGGGATGATCCACTACGGTCCAGCAACCGGCGGATCACGCCACGGCGTGACTGCCGGCAGGACCTGCAACGGCACACCGGTGGCGGCGAGCCGGGTGATCAGTTCGCGGCTGTCGCCCGGGTCGGCGGCGGCATCATGCAGGTAAACCACGCAATCGCCGGATTGCGCCTGCTGGCTCATCCGCGCAGCCAATGCCTGTCGATCACTCAGCACCGGCAAGCGATGTGCGTCGCGCCGTGCCAGCAACTGGATCGGTTCGGCGATGCCGGCATCGACCAGCAAGGCGTCGGCTTGATTGAGGGCACGCAGGGCTTTCAGGGTCAGCAGGCCGGGGTCGGGATCGCGAATCGGGATCACCACCACCCGGCCTTCGCGACGGGTCAGCTGCTGGTGGTTGTGCAGTGCCTCGAGAAAAGCTTCTTCGGCCTGCGCGGTCCGGCCGGCCGCCAGCATCGCCTGCATCGGACCCTGCAGTACGTGCTCGAACCATTGCCGGCGCCGCGCCAGATCCGGCAGTCGCGCACGGATGGCGGCGCGATGGCGGGCGAACAGATCGGCGAAATCGGCCAGTGAATGATCCAGCTGCGCTTCCAGCTGCTCGCGCAGTTGCCGCGCCAGCATCGGTGCCGCACCGCCGGACGACACCGCGATCTGCAGCGCGCCACGGTCGACGACCGACGGCAGTTGATAACTCGACAGTGCGGCGTCATCGACCACGTTGATCATACGCAGCCGCTGCTCGGCCTCATGCGCCAGTTGCCGGTTGAAAGCCGCATCATCGGTCGCCGCCACCACCAGCCAGGCATCATCGATCCAGGCCGGATCGAACGCGCCCTCTAGTCGCTGCAGGCGCCCCTGCTGCAGCCACTGCTGCAGTTCCGCCGCCAGCTCATGGGCGTGCACGCGGACCTTGGCGCCGGCCCGCAACAGGCCTTCAATCTTGCGGCTGGCGACCTCGCCACCACCGACCACCAGCACCGGCCGGTCCTGCAGATTGGCGAACAGCGGAAACAGGCTCACGGCGGCTCCAGCGCATCTCGATGCTGGCGATATTACATGGCGATATGTACATGCGAACCGATTGACAGTCGCGACCGCGGCATTCGCGAACAAGCCGGCCAGGTGTGATACTTGGCGGCAACATCCCCAGCGAGGCTGCTGCTCTTGGCGCGCAATCGCATCTTTCGATCCATCCTGTTGCGACGTGTCCATGCCCAACGCCATCGGCTGCTGGCGGATCAGGACAGGTTGCCGTGATCGATTACCCACAAGCACTAACGCAGCTGCTGGCCGCCGCGACCTTGCTGGACGAGCGCACATGCGCCACCGGTGATGGACTTGGACAACTGCTGGCGACATCGATCCGGGCCAGCGAATCGCTGCCGCCGTTCGATGCCGCGGCGATGGACGGTTACGCCTTGCCTGCCGGTGATTTCGACGCCGGCAGCGAATGGCCGGTGGAAGCGGCGCAGTATGCCGGCCATGGCCGGCGCCCGGCGTCGGCGGGGGCAGCCTGGGAGATCACCACCGGCGCGCGGATGCCTGATGGGCTGGTCAGCGTGGTGCCGGTGGAACAGGTGCAGACCCTGGCAGCGTCCGATCACGGCGCGGGATCCGGCAGCGCCCGCATCTGCCTGCTGCAGCCAGTGGTCCAGGGCCAGCACATGCGGTCCGCCGGCAGCGACATCCGTGCCGGACAGCTGTTACTGCAATCAGGTACCCGGCTGGGGCCCGAGCAGCTGATGGTGTTGCACGCGATGGGCATCGGACAACTGCGGGTGCGCGCTGCGCCACGATGCGCGGTGATCTGCACCGGCGGCGAACTGGTGTCATCGCCATGCCAGGCGCTGGACAGTGGCCAGATCCGCGACAGCAACCGCGGTTACCTGCAGGCGAGTCTGCGCGCCGCTGGCGCCGAGTGTGTGCACGCCAGCACGGTCGCCGATGACCCGCGGCAATGGCGGCAGCATCTGGATACCGCGCTGGCCGCTGGTGCGCAACTGGTGATCAGCACCGGTGCGGTATCGATGGGCGCGCTCGATTTCATCCCCGCGGCGCTGCGCGAAGCCGGCGCCGGGATCCTGTTCCACAAGGTCGCGATCCGGCCCGGCAAGCCGCTGCTGCTGGCGCGGTTGGCCGACGGCACCTTGTATCTGGGACTGTCCGGCAATCCGGCCGCCTGCGCGGTCGGCATGCGCTTTTTCGTGTTGCCGCTGTTGCGGGCGATGCAGGGCCAGTCGCAGGAACAGCCGTGGCTGCTGCCATTGGCGCACGACGTCGACCTGCGTGAGGGGCCATGCCACTTCCTGTCGGCACGCATCGAAGCGAACGCGGATGCCGGACTGGCGGTACGGCTGCTGGCCGAGCAGGCATCGTCGCGGCTGCTGCCGCTGGTGCAGGCCAATGCCTGGGTCATGCTGGCCGCAGGCGGGCGCCTGCGCGCGGGCCAGCCGGTGCCGGTGTTCGGGCACGGCATGGCCGGCGAGCAAGGCATGCAGGCGCTGCCGGCATGCGCGGATTGAGCAGCGAAGGCTGCGGCGGGCTGATCCTGGCTGGTGGCCAATCCAGCCGCATGGGCCGCGACAAGGCGATGCTGGACTGGCGGGGGCAGCCGCTGCTGCTGCACATGCAGGCATTGCTGCAACAGGCCGGCTGCACGCCGATCCTGATCAGCGGCGATTATCCGCAATATTCGGGCATCGCCGACCAGGATCCGGGAATGGGCCCGCTCGGCGGTCTGGCCACGTTGTTGCCACGGATGGCCGACGGCCACTGGCTGCTGGTGCCGGTCGACATGCCGCGGCTGGATCCGCAGCTGCTGACACGCTTGCGGCAGGCGCCGGCCGCGGCCTGTGTCTGTTTCCAGGATCAGGTATTGCCGATGCGATTGCAGGTGGATGCATCGTTGCGGGCGTTGTTGCCGCAGCTGATGGCATTGCCGCCGCGCCAGCGTTCGCTGCGTGCGCTGCAACACGCCTTGTCGGTACAGATGCTGCCATTGCCGGCAGACGCGCAGGCCGGACTGGCCGCCTGCAACACTCCGGCGCAATGGCGCGACATGCAGCCTTGAGCGGTGCTGGAAGCAGCCTGTCAGGCAAGCGGAAAGAGTGACTTTCTTAACAACGCCGGTGGGTTGATCTGCCATCATCGGCATCAGGAAGCGTGGTAGCCACACCGCTAGTCACCGAGGTGATGAATGGAACAGCAAGACGCCGGCAAAGGAAAGGGAAGGGAACGACTGGCCTTCCTGTTGCTGACCGTGGTGGTGTTTCCGCTGCTGACGGTCATGCTGGTCGCCAGTTACGGTTTCGCGGTCTGGATCTGGCAGATGTTCGCCGGTCCACCCACGGGCGCCTGAGTGATGCCCGTTGCCCGTCCACTGTCGCGCCGCCAGCTGTTGTTTGGCGGCCAGCCCGGGACCCCTGCATTGCGCCCGCCGTGGGCGTTGGATGAACGCGCATTCCTGGCCGCCTGCACGCAATGCCGTGCCTGTGTCGAACGCTGCCCGCAACAGGTGCTGGTGCTGCACCGCGATGGCTATCCACGCTTTGACCCGGTTGCTGGCGAATGCACCTTCTGTGGTGATTGCGTCGACGCCTGCCAAAGCGGTGCGTTGCAGATGCGCAACGGACAACCGGCCTGGCAACAGATTGCCGAGGTCGGTGAGGCTTGCCTGTGCCGCTCCGGCGTGGTCTGTGGCAGCTGCCGCGAAATCTGTCCCGAATCAGCACTGCACTTCGAACGCGGCAGGATCGCCGCGCCGCGGGTCGATGCCGATCGTTGCAGTGGCTGCGGTGCCTGCGTTTCAGTCTGCCCCAGCGCCGCGCTGAGCGTGCGGGCGCAGGTGCAGGAGGCCATCGCATGAGCCGCGATGCCAGTCTCGCCGACGTGCATATCGCCAGTTTCGTGGTCCAGCACCGCGCCGATGCGATGGACGCGATGCTTGCCTACCTGGCTGCGCAGCCGGCGCTTGAGATGGCCGTGCCCGGCGAGCACCGCAGCATCGTGCTGTGCGAATCCGCCGACCAGTACGCGTTGATGGACAGCATGGAAGCACTGCGCCTGCTGCCAGGTGTACTCAACGTGTTGCTGGTCTACCACCATGCCGAACCCGAGCAGGCATTGTCGCAGTCGCTCGGCGATTCAACCGCTGCAGGAGCACCGACATGACGACGCGCAGGGATTTCATCCGCAACAGTGCCGTGGCCACCGCGGCCGCGGCCATCGGCCTGCCCACCGGCAGCCACGGCACCAACGTGGTCACCGAAGGCGACCTGACCCAACTGAAGTGGGACAAGGCGCCCTGCCGGTTCTGCGGTACCGGCTGCGGCGTCAATGTCGCGGTCCGCAACGGCCGGGTGGTGGCGACCCATGGCGACGTCCATGCCGAGGTCAACCGCGGCATCAACTGCGTCAAAGGGTACTTCCTGTCCAAGATCCTCTATGGCCAGGACCGCCTGACCATGCCGCTGCTGCGCAAGAAGAACGGCGTCTACGACAAGCAGGGCGACTTCACCGAAGTCAGCTGGGACGAAGCCTTCGACGTGATGGCCGCGCAGTTCAAGCAGGTGCTGAAGGAAAAAGGGCCGGGCGCAATCGGCATGTTCGGTTCCGGCCAGTGGACGATTTTCGAAGGCTACGCCGCCAACAAGCTGATGAAGGCCGGCTTCCGCAGCAACCATATCGATCCCAACGCACGCCATTGCATGGCCTCGGCGGTGATGGGCTTCATGCGCACCTTCGGCATGGACGAACCGATGGGCTGCTACGACGACATGGAAGCCGCCGACGCCTTCGTGCTGTGGGGCTCCAACATGGCCGAGATGCACCCGATCCTGTGGACCCGGGTGACCGACCGCCGGTTGTCCCATCCAGAGGTCAAGGTGGCAGTGCTGTCGACCTTCGAGCACCGCAGTTTCGAGCTGGCCGACATTCCGATCATCTTCAAGCCGCAGACCGATCTGGTCATCCTCAACTACATCGCCAACCACATCATCCAGAGCGGCAATGTCAACCGCGATTTCGTCGACAAGCACACCACCTTCAAGCTCGGCAACGATGACATCGGCTATGGCCTGCGGCCGGACAATCCGCTGGAACTGAAGGCCAGGAACGCCAAGGATGCCAATGGCGGCAAGCCGATCGACTTCGATGCGTTCGCCCGCTTCGTTGCCCCCTACACGCTGGAAAAGACCGTCGAGATGACCGGCACCGAGGCCGGCTGGCTGAAGCAGCTGGCCGAGCTGTATGCCAACCCGCAGATCAAGGTCACGTCATTCTGGACCATGGGTTTCAACCAGCACACCCGTGGCGTGTGGGCCAACAACATGGTCTACAACATCCATCTGCTGACCGGCAAGATTTCCACTCCCGGCAACAGCCCGTTCTCGCTGACCGGGCAGCCTTCGGCCTGCGGCACCGCGCGCGAAGTGGGTACTTTCTCGCACCGGTTGCCGGCCGACATGGTGGTCAGCAACCCGGAACATCGCAAACATGCCGAGCAGATCTGGAAAATACCCGCTGGCACCATCAATCCCAAACCAGGTTACCACGCGGTCGAACAGAACCGCATGCTCAAGGACGGCAAGCTCAACGCCTACTGGGTGATGGTCAACAACAACATGCAGGCGGCGGCCAATCTGCGCGAGGAAACCTGGCCCGGCTATCGCAACCCGGACAATTTCATCGTTGTCTCCGATGCCTATCCGACCGTCACCGCGCAGGCCGCGGATCTGATCCTGCCGGCGGCGATGTGGGTCGAGAAGGAGGGCGCCTACGGCAATGCCGAGCGCCGCACCCAGTTCTGGCACCAACTGGTCAGCGCCCCCGGCCAGGCGCGTTCGGATCTGTGGCAGCTGATGGAATTCTCCAAGCGCTTCACCACCGACGAATGCTGGGAACCGCAGGTGCTGGCGGCCAACCCGCAGTACAAGGGCAAGACCCTGTTCGACGTGCTGTACCGCAACGGCAATGTCGACAGGTATCCGGTCACTGATCTCGCCGACGGTTTTGCCAATGATGAGAACGCTGCGTTTGGTTTCTACGTGCAGAAAGGCCTGTTCGAGGAGTACGCCGCCTTCGGTCGCGGCCATGGCCATGACCTGGCGCCGTTTGATGCCTACCACCAGACACGCGGCCTGCGCTGGCCAGTGGTCGACGGCAAGGAAACCCGCTGGCGTTACCGCGAGGGCAGCGACCCCTACGTCAAGCCGGGCACCGGCTTCCAGTTCTACGGCAATCCCGATGGCAAGGCGGTGATCTGGGCATTGCCCTATGAACCACCGGCCGAGTCACCGGATCAGGAATTCGACATGTGGCTGGTCACCGGGCGGGTGCTGGAGCACTGGCATTCGGGTTCGATGACCATGCGCGTGCCGGAGCTGTATCGCGCCTTCCCCGAGGCCGTGGTGTTCATGAATCCGGATGACGCGCGCGCGCGCGGGCTCAAGCGCGGCGATGGCGTCAGGGTGCAGTCGCGGCGTGGCGAGATGCTGTCACGGGTGGAAACCCGTGGCCGCAACCGGATGCCGCCGGGGGTGGTGTTCGTGCCGTGGTTCGACGCCGGCCAGTTGATCAACAAGGTCACCCTGGACGCCACCGATCCGATTTCCAAGCAGACCGACTACAAGAAATGCGCGGTCAAGGTAGTGGCCGCATGAGCGTCAGGCGATCCGGTTCACAGCGCAACCGACAGATGACACGCGCCCGGGAGGAGTGCCATGGATAGCAGCAAACGCAACAGACAATTGTTGACCGCCGTCGTGGTGACGCTGGCGCTGGGCGCGCTGCTGTTCCTGGCCGGCTGGATGGTGGGGCGCTGGCTGGCACAGCGCGACACGCCGGCCAGCGCACAGGCGCCGGCCAGCAGCACGCAGGCCGCGCCGGCGGGGATGGTCGCGTTCGTGCCGGGCCAGCAGATCGATGCCATCCGTCGCGGCGTGCCGATTGACCGGGAGGCCCTGCCGCCGCGGCTGGCGTCGGTCGAGAACGCCGACATCAAACGCACCCGCGCCTATCCGATGCAGCCGCCGACGATTCCACATGCCATCGACAGCTACCAGATCGACAAGAACAGCAACCGCTGCATGTTGTGCCATGCCCGCGCCAACGCCGCGACGTTCCAGGCACCGCCGGTCAGCGTGACCCATTACATGGATCGCGATGATCAGTTCCTGGCGACGATTTCGCCGCGTCGCTACTTCTGCAACCAGTGCCACGTGGTCCAGACCAACGCGCCGCAGCTGGTCGCCAACGGCTTCAGGGACATCGATTCGGTCATCGCCGTCGGCAAGGAGTAGCAGCATGCGCAGGTTACGCGACTGGACGTTCCGCGATTCCCGTCTCCACGGCCTCTGGATGACGCTGCGCCGGCCCAGCGTGCACTACAGCCTGGGCTTCCTGACCGTGGCCGGGTTTGTTGCCGGCATCGTGTTCTGGGGCGCGTTCAACACCGCGCTGGAAGCGACCAACACCGAGACCTTCTGCACCGGTTGTCACGAGATGAACGACAACGTGTTCCAGGAATTGAAGACCACCATCCACTACAGCAACCGATCCGGCGTGCGCGCGACCTGCCCGGACTGCCACGTACCGCATAACTGGACCGACAAGATCGCACGCAAGATGCAGGCCTCGAAGGAAGTGTGGGGCAAGCTGGCGGGCACCATCGACAACCGCGAGAAATTCCTCGATCACCGGCTGGAACTGGCCCAGCACGAATGGGCGCGTTTGAAGGCCAATGATTCGCTGGAATGCCGCAACTGCCATGACTATGATTCGATGGACCTGACCCGCCAGGGATCGCGGGCGGCACAGATCCACAAGCTGTGGCTTGGCAGCGGTGAGAAGACCTGCATCGACTGCCACAAGGGCGTCGCCCATCATCTGCCGGACATGACCGGAGTACCGCAGGGCTGAGGGCGCGCGAACCGGCCTGGCCGCTGTTCGCACGCGGCCGCTCGCGCTAAGGTGGCGACCCTGCCACCTTGAACCGCTGCCCATGCGCATTGCCGTCTTCATCGCCTGCCTGCTTGCCGCCTGCTGCTGTCGTGCGCAGGCCTCACCGTTGCCGGAACGGCCGGCCGAGGTGCGCATCGTCCAGCAACAGGGCCGCTACCAGCTGCTGGTCGACGGCCAGCCGTTCCATGTCAACGGTGCCGGCCTCGGCGGGGGCAGCCAGGAAGCGCTGGTCGCTGCCGGTGGCAATTCCTTCCGTACCTGGCAAAGCGGTGACGTCGACAAGACCCTGGCGATGCTGGATCGTGCCCGCGACAACGGCCTGCGGGTGGCGTTGGGCATTGAAGTCGCCAGGGAGCGCCATGGTTTCGATTACGACGATGGGCAGGCGGTCGCGCAGCAACTGCAGCGGGTACGTGCCGAGGTCGCACGCTACAAGGATCATCCGGCGGTACTGATGTGGGTGGTCGGCAACGAGTTGAACCTCGAATACAGCAACCCGGCAGTCTGGAACGCGGTCGGCCAGATGGCCGATGCCATCCACCAGATCGACCCGCGACATCCGGTGATGACCACCCTGGCCGGCTTCGATGCCGGACTCATCGCTCTGCTGAAGGCGCGGGCGCCGTCGCTGGACCTGATCGGCATCCAGCTGTACGGGGATATCGATCAGCTGCCACGCAAGCTCGTCGACAGCGATTGGACCGGCCCCTACATCGTCACCGAGTGGGGCCCGACCGGGCATTGGGAAAGCCCGCTGACCAGCTGGGGAGCGCCAATCGAAGCCACCAGCACCGAAAAGGCGCAGGCGCTGCAGCAGCGCTACCAGGACTACGTCGCCAGTGACCAGCGACAGGGACTGGGTTCGTACGTGTTCCTGTGGGGCAACAAGCAGGAACGCACGCCGACCTGGTATGGCCTGTTCCTGGCGTCGGGCGAGGCCACCCCCGGGGTCGACACCATGCAGTACCTGTGGACCGGCCATTGGCCAGCCAATCGCGCGCCGGCGCTGCGACCGATCCAGCTGGATGGCAGGGCCGCCATCGACAGCGTGGTGCTGGCCGCCGGCAAGCCCTACCGTGCCGTGGTGCAGGCGCGCGATGGCGATGGCGATCCGCTGGCATATCGCTGGTACGTGCTGCAGGAAAGCACCGCCAAATCGATCGGTGGCGATCATGAGCAGGTCCCGGCAGCGGTTGACGTGCCATTGCGTGAACGCGGCGAAGGCGTGGTCGAACTGCAGGCGCCCGCCAGCGCTGGCAACTACCGTTTGTTTGTCGAAGTGCGCGACGGCCACGGGCACGCGGCCCACGCCAATTTTCCGTTCCAGGTCAGCAGATGAGCCGTAGCCGTTGCCGGCAGCCATGGCCATGCCGGTTTGAAGCGGTCCCGTACAGGCGTATGTTGGGCACTGTTTCCGCCGCCGCAGGCCGATGATGCGATCGTCTTCGTTGACTGCTTGCCTGTTGTGTCGCTGGCTGGCCATCGCCGGCCTGTGGCTGGCGGCCGCCGTCGTGACCGCCGGCGAGGCCGGCCGTGACAGCCAGGTGCCCGGCCACGAACAGGCCGAGGCGCTGGGCGATGGCAATGCCGGCAAACAGCGCAGTTTCGTGGTGATGCCGATTCCGTTGAGCAACCCGTCGCTTGGCAGTGGGCTGGTGCTGTCGGCGGTCCTGTTCTACCGCCCGCAGGGCAGCGAACGGCCCTGGATCAGCGGCGCCGGTGCACTGTGGACCGACAACGGCAGTCGCGGCGCCGGGGTGTTCCAGAAAGCCTATCTGCGGCAGGACAGCTACAGGCTCACCGCCGGCGTCGGTCGTGCCGATTTCAACCTGCGCTTCTACGGCATCGGCAGCGCGCAGGGCGACAACGACCGCGCGATCAAGTTCAACCAGCAGGCCAACGTCATCTATGCCGAGCTGCTGCGCAAGGCAGCCGCCAACCAGTATGCCGGCCTGGTGTTGTGGCAGATGGACAGCAGCGTGCGTCCGCGCTTCGACCGCGCCGCGCCCGATGGCCTGGAGCTGCCGCCGCTGGATCTGGAGACCCGGCTGCTCGGTCCCGGGCTGGCCTACGAGTTCGACACCCGCGACAACGAGCAATGGCCCAGCCGGGGCAGCTATGCCAGTGCCAGCCTGCGCTGGAGCCTGGATGCATTTGGTGCTGATCGCGAATACGGCCAGCTCAAGCTCCACTACAACCATTACCGCACGCTCGGCGAACGCAGCGTGCTGGCCTTGCGCGCATCGGCCTGCGGCACTTCCAGCCGCGCGCCGTTCTTCCAGTTGTGCCAGTTTGGCGCCAACAGTGATCTGCGTGGCTACGAGGCCGGCCAGTACCGTGATCGCACGCTGCTGGCGACGCAGGGCGAGTACCGCTTCCAGTTCACTCCGCGCTGGGGCGCGGTGGCGTTTGCCGGTGTCGGCGGGGTTGGCCATGACCTGGGCGACTACCGCATGAACGACCTGCTGCCGGCCGCCGGCGTCGGCCTGCGCTTCAAGGCGTCACTGGCGTACGACGTCAACGTGCGTGTCGACTACGCGCGCGGCAAGGATTCGGACGGACTGTATTTCGCCATCGGGGAGGCGTTCTGACTCGCGACACTGCGATGAGCCCGATACGCTGGCTGTGGTTGAGTGCGCGAACCGTGGCCTGCTTCGCACTGGCGATGGCGGTGATGGTGGCGGTCAACCTGGCGGCCGCATGGCCGGCCGATCAGGCTGGCTGGGGCCAGGGCAATGCACGGCTGCTGTTCGACCTGGGCTGTTATCTGTTGTCCGGATTGATCGCCGCGCTCGTCTTCACCAGCTTGCCAGCGCGACCCCGTCGCTGGCACCTGTTCGCCTGGCTGGCCCTGTTGCTGGGGCTGGCGCTCGCGGCCAGCTGGCAGATGCGCGATGACTGGCCCGTCTGGTTTGTGATCGGATTGCTGCTGGGGATGCCGCTGCAGGCGCTGTGCCTGCGGCGTTGGCTGTGGCCACGGTCCCGGCACCCGCCAGCGCCCTGGAAGGCTGCGGGCCTGTGATCCGTGACGCCGTTGCGCCGGGGCATGCTGATGACCCGATCAATGTGCGTCTTGCAGGCATCGGTTTAACGGCTGGGGCGGCAGACTGGCGGGCACCGCTACCGGTCGCCGGACGCGCAGCATCCGCCCGGCGCCATCGCACCCGCCACCAAGGAACCGCGCATGACTGCAGGATCTTCCGCCGCTGCAAAATACGACGACCTCAAGGCCCTGCTGCTCAACTGCACGCTGAAACCCAGCGGCCAGACCTCGCATACCGAACGCCTGCTGCAAGTCAGCGCCGGGGTGATGCGCGCGCAGGGCGTGCAGGTCGAGATCGTGCGTCCGGTGGATCTGCAACTGGCGCCGGGCGTGCAGCCGGACATGACCGAACACGGCTTCGAACGCGACGATTGGCCGGGCTTGTGCAGGAAAGTCATGGCCGCCGATATCCTGGTCCTGGCCACCCCGATCTGGCTGGGCGAGGAAAGCTCGGTCTGCCGCCGGGTCATCGAACGCCTGTATGCCGAGTCCGGCAAGTTGAACGATGCCGGCCAGTATGTGTACTACGGACGGGTGGCGGGCTGTGTGGTGACCGGCAACGAAGATGGCATCAAGCACTGTTCGATGAGCCTGTTGTATGCCTTGCAGCACATCGGCTACCTGATTCCGCCCCAGGCCGACGCCGGTTGGATTGGCGAAGCCGGTCCCGGCCCATCGTACGGTGACGACGGCGCCGGTTACGACAATGACTTCACCCAGCGCAACACCACCTTCATGGCCTGGAACCTGATGCACATGGCGCGTCTACTGAAGGACGCCGGTGGCATTCCCGCCCATGGCAACCAGCGCCGTGAGTGGGATGCCGGCTGCCGCTTCGATCACCCCAACCCGGAATACCGCTGAGCGCGCAGCGCGACGCTGGTCATGGCCCGTATCGTTGCAGCCGGACATCGCCGCGCGGCCAGTGAAGGTCATTGCTACCTGTACGTGTTGCCGTGCGCCTACGAGGATCTGCTGAAAGTCGGCATGTCACGCGATCCCTACCGCCGCATCAACGAACTGGCGCCGCGCTATTACGAATTCTTCGATCTGGCCCATGGCTGGCTGCTGCAGACCGACAGCGTAGGCGAGGCGCGTGCGCACGAAACCCGGATCAAGCGCCAGCTGCGCGAGCTCAATGCGCCGGCACCGCTGCTGGTGCCGCGCCGGGCGGCCGGCCATGGCGAATGGTTCCGCGGTGCGCAGCAGCTGCTGGATCAGGAAGCCCGCCGTCTCGATGCACAGGGTTACCGGCTGCATGCACCGTTGGCCGACTGGCTGGCGACGCGGCTGCGGCTGGAGAAGCAACAGTTGCGACCGTGGCTGGAGTCGCTGCTGTCGGCGGGCCTGTTCGACGCACTGGATGCGGGCATGGCGGACAACCCCCTGGGTGATGGCACCGCGCTGGACGCGATCAGCGATCCACGCTGGCCACTATGGCGGCAGGTACGCAACGTGCTCGACGGGTTTGCCGCCCTGCAGGTGACGCTGGATGGCGAGCTGCCCGATCAGGTGCTGCGCTGGTATGCGCGTGGATAGCGACTGCACGCCACGCATTTTCTCCCTCGCATTGCCGGCTTGAGCCATTGCCGGCTTGATCCATTGCTGATACCGCAGCAGCTGGCCGCAGGCATCAGCCTGTCAAAGATCGTCGTCGACGAATTCCAGTGCACACCCCAGGTTTTCAGTGGTGCGTCGGGCAATTTCACGCACGCGCCGGTCGGCATCGTCGCTGGTGGTGTCGACTTCCAGCAGGTGGGTGCCAGGGCCGATGTCGTCGGGCAGGCCGGCGGAACTGGAATCCGCATCGTCGAGATGCGGCATCAGATCGGCGATTTCCTCGGCGCGGTCGACGTCGTCCAGGCCGTGCAACGCGGTGATGAGCGCGTTGGCGTCATCGCTGCTGCCGGTCAAGCGCATCCTGATCAGGCTCATGCACCGTGCTCCTTTCTTCAAATCGACCTCCACTTCACCTGAGCCGGCTTAAAGACCACGTGAAGAGACGCCGTCCCGCCCGCTTCACCTGTCCGTTACCTGGCGCCATCAACAATCAAGACCGGACTCAGTGGGGGAAGCGATGACGATGCAGGACAACGACAACGACAACGATCAACAGCTGCAGGCGGACAAGCCGGCCCCCGACGCCGTGGTCAAGGGCATGTCGCGTCGCGCGCAACTGTTGCGCTTCCTGTTCAAATACCGCAACTCCGGCATATTCACCGGCCTGGCGCTGGACGAGGAACAGGTGCAGGACGTGGCCGAGGAAGGTACACCGGAACAGTTCAGCGCTGATCTCGAGCAACTGGGACCGACCTTCATCAAGCTGGGACAGATGCTGTCGACCCGTCCCGACTTCGTGCCGCCCCGCTATGCCACTGCGCTGGAGCGGATGCAGGAAGGGGTGGCGCCGGTGCCGTTCGATCAGATCAAGGAAGTCATCGAGCAGCAGCTGGGCGTGCGCCTGAGCCGGGTGTTTCCCGAATTCGATGAAGAGCCGCTGGGTTCGGCGTCACTGGCACAGGTCCACCGTGCGCTGCTGCGCGACGGCACCGAGGTCGCGGTCAAGGTGCAGAAGCCGAACGTGGCGCAGCAGCTGGTGACCGATCTGGATCTGCTGGACGAAATTGCCGGCGCCGCCGACCACCTGACCGAGGCCGGACGCAACCTGCGCTTCAGTGACTGGCTGCAGGAGTTCCGCCGCACGCTGATGGCCGAACTCGACTATGTGGCCGAAGCCGAGAATCTCGAGCGCTTCGGCGAACACCTGGCGCCGTTCGAAGAATTGCAGGTGCCGCGGCCGTACTGGGATTTCACCCGCCGCAAGGTGCTGACCATGGAGCTGGTTGGCGGCAGCCAGGTCAACCGCATCTCCGGCCTGGCCCGCACCGAGCAGTCGATGGCGCCGCTGGCCTCGGCGCTGGTACGCGCCTATCTGGACCAGGTGTTCGTACATGGCGAAATCCATGCCGACCCACATCCGGGCAATCTGCGGGTGACACCGGAAGGGCGGCTGGCGATTTTCGATCTGGGCATGGTCGTCAACATCCCGCCGCGCCAGCGCGACCGTCTGATGAAACTGCTGTTTGCCGCGGTCGATGGTCGCGGCGAGCAGGTCGCGGAAGAAGCGATCGGGCTGGGCATCCGGCTGGAAGACTACGACGATGCGCGCTTCACCCGTGACGTGGGCCAGCTCATCAGCCGCTATGCCGCGCATTCGCAATCGACCAGCGAAGGCCGGATGGTGCTGGAACTGGTCGCCATCGCCAGTGCCTGCGGCCTGCGCACGCCACCGGAACTGAGCCTGCTGGGCAAGACCCTGCTCAACCTGGACGCGGTGCGCCACAGCCTGGCGCCGGAGCTCGACACCCGCGCACTGGTTGAAGACCATCTGCAACACGTGATGCGTGCGCGCCTGCGCAAATCGCTGTCCTCGCCCAATCTGGCGGCCGAGATGATGGAGGTGCAGGCACTGTTGCGCGATGGACCGCGCAAGCTGTCCGATGTGCTGTCACTGCTGGCCGACAACCGCATGAAGGTGCGCCTGACCGGGCTGGAGGAATCCCGGTTGATGGAAAACCTGCAGAAGATCGCCAACCGCATCGCCGCCGGCATCGTCACCGCCGCGCTGATCATGGCCTCGTCGATGATGATGCGGATACCGACCAGCAGCACGCTGTGGGGCTATCCGACGGTCGCCTTGCTGTTGTTCCTGCTCGGCGTTGGCCTGGGCCTGAGCATCGTGGTCAGCGCGATGTTGTTCGATCACCGCGCCAAGCGCCGCGAGGAGCGTCCCACCCGTTGAGCTGCCCGCCGTGGCGGCCAGGCGCCGCGCTCAGGCCGCGCGCAGCCGCATCGTCAGTCCCTTGAGGAAGTTGCGCAGGATCTGATCGCCGCAGGGACGGTAATTCTTGTGATCCGGTTGCCGGAACAGCGCGCTCAGCTCGGGCTTGGAGAGCGGGAAACCGGCATCGTCGAAAATCTGGTGCATGTCGACGTCCTTCAGCATGAACGCCACCCGCAGTTTCTTCAGCACGATGTTGTTGCTGATGCGTTCCTCGAGCGGACGTTGCGGCAGACTTTCGTCGCGGCCACGGTTGAGCACGATCAGGCCATCGAGGAAGTGCGCCAGCACGCGGTCGCTGCAGGCGACGAAACCGGGCTCGTCGTCCTTCTTCAGGTAACCGACCACCTGTTCCTTGTCGATAGCCAGGTCCGGACCGGCCAGCTGTGCGATCTCCGCCACCCGTGCATCGCTCAGGTCCAGCATGTAGCGCACGCTGCGCAGGACGTCGTTGTTGATCATGATCGGCTTCCAGCGGGCGCCTGCCCGGCAAAGCGCCATTGTAGCCCCTCGTCGCCAGCAGGCCGTTGCGCGGCGGCCGCGCTCGCCGCCGCTGGCCGGTCGCGTGCAGGCCGGGCGAAGAGCGCAGAAAATGCTTGAACCGACCGGTCGTGCTTACTACGATGCACGCAACTGCTCCCCCAGCCCTGCAAGATGCTCGCCGATTCCACGCTCCCTTCATGCATCGCGGATCTGATCCGCCAGCAACCCGAGTCGACACTGGTCGACATGGTGGTCGACACCACCTATCGCGATGGCGAGCTGGTGCCGTTCCTGGGCGTGTATGCGTATGCATTGAACGAGGGCGCGTCGCTGTCCGAAGCCGCACGCCTGGCCTACGACAACGAGGACGACGGTTTTTTCTACGAGCAGCTTGAACTGCTGGACGAATGCGAAGCGGACATCGCCGCGTTCTACCCGCAATGGCCATACGCGATCGAGGCCGGTGACACGGCATTGCTGCATGCGTTGTCCGAGTACATCCGCCAGCATCCGGCCAGCGGCTCGCGCAAGACTTACCTGTTCCACCACGTCAATGCGCAGCCGTTCGTCAACGTACTGACCACCAAACCGTTCGCGCGCAGCGGCTGAGCGCGGCGTGCCGGTGCTGTGCAGGCCGCGCGCGGTGTGGGCTGGCAAGCGGCTGTTGCCGGCACCCTGCGGTCGCTGCCGCCGCCACGGCGACAGTGCAGCGATGGCGGAAGAGCGCTGGCGCGGCGGGATGCTGTCTCCCACCGGCGGGGGCTAATCACGGCGGCCGCCAGGTTCTAAGCTGGCGGCTCATTCCCCGACGAACAAACGACCATGAGCGATTCGCTTTCGATGTACCAGGCCTCGGTGCCGGTGTTGAGCCGCGGCCTGGGCAACCTGCAGGGCCTCCTGCGCCAGGCCCAGGCGCATGCACAGGCCAGTGGCTATGACGCCGACGTGCTGTTGCAGGCGCGGCTGTATCCGGACATGTTCCCGCTGCTGCGGCAGGTCCAGATTGCCTGCGATACCGCCAAATTTGCCGCCGAGCGACTGGCCGGCACCGAATCACGCCGGTTCGAGGACAACGAGACCAGCTTCGAACAGCTGCATGCGCGGCTGGACGCGGTCATCGCCTATCTGGGCACGTTCAATGCCGGGCAGATCGACGGCAGTGAGGCGCGCAAGGTGGTGGTGCCCTCGCGCAGTGGCGAGCGGACCTTCGATGGCCGCAGCTACCTGCTCGGCTTCGTCCTGCCCAACCTGCATTTCCACACCAGCATCGCCTACGCCCTGCTGCGCCACAACGGCGTGCCGGTGGGCAAGCTGGACTATCTGGGCGCGCGCTGAGCGCGGACCCGGTGGATGCAGCCGTGGTTCAATGTGTGACTGATAGCTTGGGCTGACGGCCCTTACGAGTGACAGTCATGCATTGCCCGCCTGATTCGCCTGCGTTCACCTCCCGGCTGCGGATGCTGGCGCCGCTGTTGCTGCTGCTGGCCAGTCCGTTGGCATCGGCGGGGCAGCCGGTATCGCCGGCGGCGGCCAGGCACGCCGCCGAACTGGATCTGAGCCTGCCCAGGGATGCGGCGCTGGCCACGACCGAGACCGCTTACCAGGCCGATCCACCCGGCACCTTCTACGGCGACACCAGCGGCCGCAAGCAGACCCGCGTGGTGACCCGGGTGGCCTGCCCGCAGCCGGTCAATCCGGACAACGACAGTGGCCTGACCGGCGCCGTCAGCACCGGCATCGGCTACAGCGAGGGCTATGGCACCAGCCATTACAACGCCGCCCAGATCAACTACTGCAGGACCACCGTCAACGACGAAGGCAAACCGCGGACGATGAACTTCAACCTGCACGTGGAACAGGGCGACGGCCCGTTCATCGGCGGACCGTACGACCATTACGGTCCGTATGGCTCGCCGCGCGGACACATGCCGATGCGCTAGCCACGGCCGTTGCCGGCTGCTGGCCGCGTTGTCGGCAACAGAAGGCGACAGCCGCGACAGGGGAAGCAAGCAATGACGCGCGAGGGGATCCGATACCAACGCTGGTTGGCGATGCTGCTGGTAATGGCCGGCAGCGCAATGGGCGCGGGCTGCCGCGCCGCCGATGGTATCGATGCCGCGACCACCACCGTGGCCAACGCAGCGGCCAGCCAGAGCGGCGATGCGATGGCGCCAGCGGTCGCATCCGACGGGCGCCGTGCATTGGCGGTGATCGGCGACTCCGACAGTCATTCCTACCACGATGGGATTCTGCTGGGGCAGGGCAGCGATGGCCGTGGTGGTCGCTACCATGCCACCACCTGGCAATGGACCGAGGTGCTGGGCCGGCTGCGCGGCGACCAGCTGGATCTCGGTGAATGGGGCACCTGGGGCGAGGCCGGACTGCTGGCGCGCACGCAATCTGCACTGGGTGAAGAGGACGTGCGCAGCCCGCGCAAACAGGATTACCGCTACAACTTCGCTATTTCCGGTTATGGCTGCGACGATGTGATCGGTGCGCCGCAGCGCGAGTTCCCGGCGCTGGCCCGGCTGATGGATGGCGACCCCGCGCGCTGGGCGGATGGCATCGTGGTGATCCGCCTCGGCGTCAATACGTTCGGCCTGCAGGACGATCTGCAGCGACTGGCGCAGGACCCGGCCGATCCTCAGGTGCTCGCCGATATCGACCAGTGCCTGCAGGTCATCGGCCAGGGTGTGGCGATGCTGCGCGGGCAGCGACCACGGCTGGACATCCTGCTGGTCGGCATCTTCAACAACGCGCACTGGGCCGCGTATACCGATCAATGGCAATCGGCGCAGGCCATCGGCAACATCGACCGTGGCCTGGATCGCTTCGACGACGGATTGAAGTCACTGGCCGGCAGTGACCCGCACATCGCATTCTTCAGTGATCGCGACTGGTTCGCCCGGCATTGGGGTGGCCGCGACCAACGCGGCCTGCCTGCCTACCACCCGGTCCGGCTGGGCCGCTTGCGGGTCGACAACAGCCAGGGCGATGCGCCGACCAACGCGACCCTGGCCGATGGCCATGCCGGCACGATCTGGAACGGCTTGTGGGCACAGGCACTGGTGCAGGCATTGAACGACGACTTCAACGCCGGCCTGAGGCCGGTGACCGGCGATGAAATCGCCACCCTGCTGCGACCGGCCGCCGATTGACCCTGCCATCGGCGGCCGCGGCTTCGGCAATGCTTACCAGGTGAACGTCGCCCGCCCGTAGACGTAGGTGCCATTGAAGCCGAATGGCGACTGGCTGCTGTAGGGGAACTGGCCGCTGTTCGAGTTCGGCATGATGGTCCTGTCCGGATAGGCGTCGAGCAGGTTGTCGGCGCCCAGGGTCAGCTTCCAGTTCCGGCTCGGCTTGTAGCTGGCGGCCATGTCCAGCACCCACTCGGCGCCATAGGTCTGGTCGTTGGCCGGGTTGCCGGTTTCGCTGACCCGGGTGGTGAAGCTGCCATAGCGGGTCAGGCCGGCATTCAAGGCCCAGCGCGCCAGATCCCAGGTCGCGGTCAGGTTGAGCTTGTCCTTCGGATAGCCTTCCTCGATGCGTGCCTCTTCATCACGGCCGATGCGCCGCAACTCGGTGCCCAGCGCGTCCAGCTCCGGCGGGTTGGGTGCGATCTTCTGGATCTCGGTCTCGTTGTAGTTGTAACCGGCGGTCAGGTTGAGGTTGCCGCTGGCCAGCGGCATGTCGTAGCTGCCAACCACATCGACGCCGCGCGAACGGGTATCGGCGGCGTTGGTGAAGTAACGCGCGCTGGTGACACCGTTGATGCCGAGCCCGGCCAGCAGGTCCTGGGCAGCGGTGTTGTCGGCCAGCAACAGGTTGGAAGACAGCACGATGCGATCATCGATATCGATCTGGTAGGCATCGACGGTAACGTACAGGCCGTCGGCCGGCTGCATCACCAGGCCCAGGCTGTAGGACAGTGAGGTTTCCGCCTGCAGCGGATCCGCGCCCAGTGCCTGCGCGACCGCGCTGGTGGCCGGGAAGGTACCCGACTCGAAGAAGCGATCGACACTGGTGTTGTACTGCGAGGTCACCACCTGGTAGTACTGCTGGGCCAGCGACGGCGCGCGGAAACCGCTGGCGACGGTACCGCGCAGTGCGAAGGTATCGGTGAACGCATAGCGTGCCGACAGCTTGCCGGAGGTTTCGCTGCCGAAATCCGAATAGTCCTCGTAACGTCCGGCGATGCCGGCCGAGAACCTTTCGCTGATGTCGGCTTCCAGCCCGGCGTAGACGGCGACGTTGTGGCGGTCGGCATGCACGGCGTTGGTCGGGGTGAAGCCACCAAAGCCCTGTGCGCCGCCGTTGAGGTAGGAATTGGCCGCGCCCGGCGACTGGTTCCATTTCTCCTCGCGGTATTCGGCACCCAGCGACAACGTCGCCGGGTAGGCCAGGCCCATGTCCAGCGCCTTGTTGAAGTCGGCGTTGAACACGTTCTGGGTGTACTCCAGCGCGCCATCGTAGAAGCGGCGCGGGCTGTCGGCGCCAAGACTGTAGTTGATGGTGTTGGCGGTGCTGAAGCCGAGATGGTTGTAACCGTAGTTGTAGCTCAGATCCCAGTTCCAGCCGTTGCCGGTGAAGCCCTTGGCGCCCGCCACCAGCGAACGGTCCTGCGACAGCTGCACGATCTGCGGCACGTAGCCGTCCGGGTAGATCTGCGCCAGCAATGCGCCCTGGCCGCTGTGGTTGGGCGAGCGATAGAACGCGAACGAAGTGATGTCGCGATTGCTGGCCATGCCGGTGGCGTACAACTCGGCGGTGTCGCTGAGTTCAAAACCGCTGTTGAGCGACAGCGCGGCCTGGTCGACCTCGGGATCGCCGTAGATGTAGGCGACCTCGCCGACATCGGGATTGTTGCCGGTGTTGGGCGAGGTGCCCTGGTACGGGCCGGCGCGGTCGGTACGGTCCTGCTGCCCGACCTGGCCGGCGACATGGACATAGCCGCGGCCAGCGGCGAAGTCGATCGCGCTGTCGCCGGACAGCTGGAACTGCGAGCCGTCACCGGCCGAATACTTGCCGGCGTCGACCGACAGGCTGCCGCCGCCGGTGTCGCCCTTGAGCACGATGTTGACCACCCCGGCGATGGCGTCGGAACCATACTGCGCGGAGGCACCATCGCGCAGCACTTCGACCCGCGCCACCGCCGCGACCGGGATCGCGTTCAGATCCACTGCCGACGAGCCGCGACCGATGGTGCCATTGACGTTGACCAGCGCCGAGGTATGGCGGCGCTTGCCGTTGACCAGCACCAGTACCTGGTCAGGCGACAGTCCGCGTAGTTGCGCCGGGCGGATGCCGCTGGTGCCATCGGTGATCGCCGGCCGCGGGAAGTTCAGCGACGGCAGCGCCCGCGCCAGCGCGGTGGCCAGTTCGGTGCTGCCGGTGGCCTGCAACGATTCCGGCGAAATGATGTCGATCGGCGACTGCGATTCGGCCACCGTCCGGTCCACCACCCGGGTACCGGTGACGATGACGGTATCCAGGGTACTCGCCTGGCGGGCCGGTTCCTGCGCGCCGGCGCTGGCCGCCAGTGCCGCGAGAATCGAGAATGTGAGTGGGAAAAGCGAACGGTTCATGGGGGACTCCTGCAGGTGAAGACGCCTCAGGCCGAGGCTAATTGTTTCAATTGAAAGGATTTTTAACGGGGGTACCTACCCGAAGTACCCCGCCAGGACGCGCCTGTCAATGAATCTTTAACAAACGCCGCTGCGCCGCATACAGATAAACTAGGCGGTTGTCGAACTCCAATTCCATCGGGTCCTGTCGTGATTTCCCTTCGTAATTTCGCCCTGCGCCGGGGCGAGCGCCTGCTGCTGTCCAACGTTGACCTGACCATGCATGCCGGTTACCGGGTCGGTGTGGTCGGCCGCAACGGTACCGGCAAGTCCAGTCTGTTCGCCGCCATCCGCAACGAGGTGGAAGCCGACAAGGGCGACATCGATCTGCCCGGCAAGGTCCGCATCGCCAGCGTTGCCCAGGAAACCCCGTCGCTGCCGGATGCGGCCATCGACTTCGTCCTCGGTGGCGATGTCGACGTCGCCGCCGCGCTCAAGGCCGAAGCCGACGCACTGGCGGCCGAGGACTGGGAGGCGGTGGCCAACGCTCATCACCGGCTGGAAGAGGTCAATGGCTACGACGCCTCAGCGCGTGCCGGCAAACTGCTGCATGGCCTGGGTTTTCCGGCTGAAACCCATCAGCGTGCAGTGTCGGCGTTTTCTGGTGGTTGGCGGGTGCGATTGAATTTGGCTCGTGCGCTGATGATGCCCAGTGATCTGCTGCTGCTGGACGAACCGACCAACCACCTCGACATGGATGCGGTGCTGTGGCTGGAGCAATGGTTGTTGAAATATCCGGGTACGCTGTTGCTGATTTCGCATGATCGCGAGTTCCTCGACAACGTTGCCACCCATACCTTGCACCTGCACAACGGTGGCGCCAGGTTGTACGTGGGTGGTTACACCGACTTTGAGCGCCAGCGTGCCGAGCAGCTGCGCCAGCAACAGATTGCTCACGAAAAAGAACAGGCCGAACGCGCCCATCTGCAATCCTTTATCGACCGCTTCAAGGCCAAGGCCAGCAAGGCGGCGCAGGCGCAATCGCGGATGAAGCGGCTGGCCAAGCTGTCCGGTACCGAGGCGGTGCGGATGGAGCGCGAATTCCGTATCGAATTCGCCCAACCCAATCGATTGCCGTATTCGCTGATCCGGATCAATCACGGCCAGGCTGGTTACGCTGCCGACACTGTCATCCTGAGTGAGGTTGGGTTTGGTCTTGAAGCCGGCGATCGCATCGGCTTGCTCGGTCCCAACGGCGCCGGCAAGACCACGCTGGTGCGGACCCTGGTTGGCGACTTGCCGCTGGTGGCCGGCGAACGCAGCGCGCACCCGGACCTGCGCATCGGCTACTTCGCCCAGCACACGGTCGAGTCGCTGCACGAAGGGCAGTCGCCAATCGATCACTTCCGCGAGCTGTCGCCGGATTCGCCGACCCAGGCGTTCCGTGACTTCCTCGGCAAATGGAATTTCCCCGGCGACCGTGCGTTTGAAGTGGTGGACGGGTTTTCCGGTGGCGAGCGGGCGCGGCTGGCACTGGCATTGATTGCATGGCAACAGCCCAACGTGCTGTTGCTGGACGAACCGACCAACCACCTGGATCTGGAAATGCGTGAAGCGCTGGCCGAAGCGCTCAGCGATTTCGACGGTGCCATCGTCATGGTCTCGCATGATCGCCATCTGATCGGCCTGGTCTGCGACAGTTTCTGGCGCGTGGCCGATGGCGTGGTCGAGCCATTTGCCGGTGACCTGGACGAATACGCGGCCTGGCTGCGCACCCGTCCGTCGGCGCAGGGCACCAAGCAGGCGCGGGCGGCGCAACCGGCACCCGCAGCGCCGACCCCGCCGTTGCCGCCGGCGCGCAAGGTCAACCCGGTCAAGCTGGCGGCGGCCGAAAAACGGGTCGCCGAGCTGGAAGGGCGGATCGCCCAGGTCGATGGCGAGCTGGCCCGGCCAGAAGTCTTCGCCAACCCGGAATCGGTTGCGGCACTAGGACAGGAGCGCGTCGTGCTGCAGTCACAATTGCAGCAGGCTGAACAAGACTGGCTTGCGTTGTACGAGGCAGTCGCGTAAGTCATACGCGTCCAAGGCGCGGTACCCACAAGGAAGCAAATGAGCCAAGAAATCATCTATCTCAGCCTGATCTTCGGATTGCTGGTGATCCCGCGCGCGCTGCAACGGTTCAAGATTCCGGCACCGCTGACCTGCCTGCTGTTCGGCATCATCGCGATGCTGTTCTTCAGCGACCGCACCCACGATTCATTGCTGATGTGGCTGGCCACGTTCGGCATTTCGTCGCTGTTCCTGTTTGCCGGTCTGGAAGTGGATCTGCATGCGCTGCGGCGCGGGCTGTGGCCACTGCTGACTCATCTGCTGATCCGGACCCTGACCCTCGCCGGGGTCACCTGGCTGGGCTGGCATTACGGTGCCGACTACGGCGTGTCCTGGCAGGCGGCGGCGCTGCTGGCGCTGGCCCTGCTGACCCCATCGACCGGTTTCATCATCGATACCCTGGGACGGCTGGGGCTGGATGAAGAAGAACAGTTCTGGGTCACCAGCAAGGCGATCGCCGGCGAACTGCTGGCGCTGGTGGCGCTGTTCGTGGTGCTGCAGTCATCGGACCGCGAACAGATGATGGTCGCTTCGGCGATCCTGGTGGCGATGTTGATCGGCTTGCCGCTGCTGTTCGTGGCGCTGGGCCGCTGGGTGGTGCCGCAGGCGCCGGGCTCGGAATTCTCGCTGCTGGTGATGGTCGGGCTGATCGCCGCGTTCATCACCTACAAGCTCGGCGTGTATTACCTGGTCGGTGCGTTCATCGCCGGGTTGGTGGCACGGCTGCTGCGGCAACGGATGCCCAAGCTGGCTTCGCACGAGAACCTGCACGCGGTGCGCCTGTTCGCGACCTTCTTCGTGCCGTTCTACTTTTTCTACGCCGGCACCAAGGTGCCGTCGGACGCGTTGAGCTGGGAAGCGCTGGGACTGGGCATCCTGATCACGCTGGTGGTGTTGCCGCTGCGGGTCGGCGTGGTCTGGCTGCAGCGACGGCTGATGTTCGGCGAGGATTTCCGCAGCAGCATGCGGGTGTCGCTGGCGCTGGCGCCGACCCTGATCTTCACCCTGGTGCTGGCCGGCATCCTGCGTGACCGTTTCTCGATCCCGGACGTGCTGTTTGGCGCGCTGCTGCTGTATGCCGCGCTCAACACGCTGCTGCCGTCGCTGGTGTTCCGTACCCCGTTCGATGTGGACCCGCTGATTGCCGATGAACAACTGGCGCTGCCACCGCCGTCGGCACCGACGCCGACCGGCGCCAGCGCCAGCGTGGTGCCGGTGGCGGCCGAGGCCAGCAGCAGCGATCCCATCGCCGAATCACCGCCGGCGCGGACTTGAAGCCGCTCCGGCAATCCCCATGTCTGCGCCAACCCACTGACTTCGATCGTCACCCATGCCCATCTACGCCTTTGAATGCAAACAGTGCGGTCATCAGTTCGACCGCCTGCAGAAGCTCTCCGACCCGGACCCCGACACGTGCCCGGCCTGCCAGGCGCAGGCGGTCAAGCGGCAGCTGACAGCGCCGTCGTTCCGGCTGGCGGGCAGCGGCTGGTACGAGACCGATTTCAAGAAGGACGGCGACAAGAAGCGCAACCTGGCCGACAGCGGCGATGGCGCAGGCAAGCCGGCGGCCGACAGCAAGCCCGCCGCCGATGCCAAGCCGTCCACGCCAGCGGCGACCGCGCCGGCCGCGGCCAAACCGGCGGCCAGCGCCGACTGAGGCGGTTGATCACCTCGCCCGGCGTGATCGCCGGGCGCCAAAGCGGGGCGGGCGACGGCCAGCCACTGGGGCGAAGGGCCGCTGCCGGTTAAACTACCGGGCTTGACCGGTTGCCGCCGGTTTGTCCTTTTTTCCGGCCCTTGCCGGCTGCCCCCTGCGGAGTTTGCCCCCATGCGTACCCATTTCTGTGGTCTTGTCGATGAGGCCTTGATTGGCCAGACCGTCACCCTGTGCGGCTGGACCGACGTCGCCCGTAACCTGGGCGGCGTCTGCTTCATTGATCTGCGTGACCACGAGGGCATTGTCCAGGTCACGGTCGAGCCCGACGCGGCCGAGGTCTATGCCGTCGCCGAGCAACTGGGCTACGAGGACGTGCTGCAGGTCGAAGGCGTGGTCCGTGCCCGCCACAGCGTCAACGACAAGATCCGCACCGGCAAGGTCGAAGTGATCGCCAGCCGCATCACTGTGCTCAACAAGGCCGCGCCGCTGCCGTTCCACGCCCACGAAAATCCTGGCGAAGACATCCGCCTGCAATACCGTTACCTGGATCTGCGCACCCCGGACATGCAGCGCAAGCAGCGCACCCGGATCAAGCTGGTGCAGGCACTGCGCCGCTGGCTGGACGGGCGCGGTTTCCAGGACATCGAAACCCCGATCCTGACCAAGGCCACGCCCGAAGGCGCACGCGACTTCCTGGTTCCGGCGCGGATGCACCCGGGTGAGTTCTACGCGCTGCCGCAGTCACCGCAGCTGTTCAAGCAGATCCTGATGGTCGCCGGCTTCGACCGTTACTACCAGATTGCCCGCTGCTTCCGCGACGAAGCCCTGCGTGCCGACCGCCAGCTCGAGTTCACCCAGCTCGACATGGAGTTCGCCTTCGTCGAGGAGCGCGATGTCCAGGACACCGTGGAAGCGATGATCCGCGACATCTTCAAGGAGGTGGTGGATGTTGATCTCGCCGCGCAGTTCCCGCGCATGACCTGGGCCGAGGCAATGCGCCGCTTTGGTTCGGACAAGCCGGATCTGCGCATCGACCTGGAACTGCAGGACGTGGCCGAGCTGGTCAAGGGCAGCGAATTCAAGGTCTTCAGCGACTGGGCCGAGCATCCGGAAGGCCGCATCGCCGCGTTGCGGGTACCGGCGGGTGCCGCCTTCTCGCGCAAGCAGATCGACGATTACGCCGCGCATGCCGCCAAGTACGGCGCCAAGGGCCTGGCCTACATCAAGATTGGCGACGATGGCGCGGTCAACTCGCCGATCGCCAAGTTCTTCAGCGAAGACGCCTTCGCCGCCTTGATCAAGGCCATTGGCCTGCAGAATGGCGACCTCGTTTTCTTCGGTGCCGGCAAGTACAACGTGGTCAGCGACTTCATGGGCGCGTTGCGGTTGAAGGTCGGCAAGGACACCGGCCGCGTCGCCGCTGGCTGGGCACCGTTGTGGGTCACCGATTTCCCGATGTTCGAATGGGATGAAGATGCACAGCGTTACGTGGCCCTGCACCATCCGTTCACCGCCCCGGCGGTCGACGACATCGCCGACCTGCGCGCCAACGCGAAGACGGCGGTATCGCGCGGTTACGACATGGTCCTCAATGGCAATGAAATCGGCGGCGGTTCCATCCGTATCCACCGCCCGGACATGCAGAGCACCGTGTTCGAACTGCTGGGCATCGGTGCCGAAGAAGCCGAAGCCAAATTCGGCTTCCTGCTGGACGCACTGAAGTACGGCGCACCACCGCATGGCGGCATCGCCTTTGGCATTGACCGCATCGCCGCGCTGATGGCCGGCACCGACTCGATCCGTGACGTCATCCCCTTCCCCAAGACCACCAGCGCCCAGTGCCTGATGACCGGCGCGCCGTCACCGATCGCCGACGAACAACTGGCCGAAGTACACATCCAGGTGCGCCCCAGAAAATAGAAAATAGAGATTCCGCAACAACCCGGCCACGGCGTACGTCATCCATGCGAATCCGCCTGGCACCAACGCCCTTCCCCCGCAAGCGGGGGAAGGGAACGGGATGGGGGCCACCCCAGGGCCAACCGTCAGAGCCTCCTTCGTCCGGGAGAGAAGAGTGGCAAAAAGGTCGGTGCAGATGCTGGTTTTCAGCAAACCAGAAAAGGCTGGGTCCCGGCGTTCGCCGGGATGACGATGTTGGATAGTTCTCTATCTTTTTCGTCATCTGGCGAAAGCCCAGAGTCATCTCTTGTTGCCAGTGGATTAAGTAAGGACATCACCTCAACCTTTCCGAGCACGATAATCAAACCCTCCTCCCGCCTGCGCAGGAAGGGCTGGGATAGCTGCCAACTTCAGTCCATCCACCCGCAGCAAGCAAAGCCCTTCCCCCGCTTGCGGGGGAAGGGTTGGGATGGGGGCATCCCGCCCCAACCCATTCAACCTGCAACCACGAGATCCAAGCACAATGACCGAACACGCATTCAACCTGGAATGGGAACGCCTGGGCAATGAAGGCAGCGATGCCAACCTGATCACCGAGCGCGCCCGCGTCTTCGGCGGCTGGCTGGTCCGGGTCGGCGTGGCGCAAACCGCGATGACGCTGGCATTCGTCCCGGACGGCGAGGGCCGCTGGGATGGCGAGGACTTCGGCGAAGACGATTACGAGTACGACGAAGAAGACGGCGAAGAGGACGACGAAGAATACGAGGACGACGACGGCGAGGAAGACGACGCCGACGACGAGGAGGAGTAAGCATGCAGCTGCGGCGCGCCAGCGTGGCCGATGCCGAGGTGCTGTCGACGCTGGCGGCGCGCACCTTCAGCGAGACCTTCGGCCATCTGTACCCAGCGCAGGATCTGGCTGATTTCCTCGCCGATGCCTACGCGCTGGACAAGCAGCGGACCATTCTCGGCCATCCCGATTACGCGGTATGGCTGCTGGAGGACCAGGGCGTGGCGGTTGGCCATGCCGCCGCCGGCCCGTGCGGCTTGCCGCATCCGCAGGTCGGTGATGGGGATGGTGAACTGAAGCGGCTGTACGTGCTGCAATCACACCAGAACGGCGGCCACGGCAGTCGCCTGTTCACGGCCGCCATCGACTGGCTGCAGCAGGCCGGGCCGCGCACCCTGTGGATTGGCGTGTGGTCGCAGAACCACGGCGCGCAACGCTTCTACGCCCGCCATGGCTTCGAGAAAGTCGGCGAATATAAATTCCCGGTCGGCAATACCCTGGATGATGAATTCATCCTGCGCCGACCGGCAATCACGCAACCGTAGAGCGGAGCTCGCTCCGCTGCCTGTTGCCCCGTTGCTATTGCCCGGCTGTCCGCGATGGCATGGCCCGGTCATGGAATCCAGCGATATCAATCGAAGCAGCGGAGCAAGCTTTGCTTTGGAAGTAGTGGCGCGAACTCCGCTTTGGAAGCAGCGGAGCAAGCTCCGCTCTACGCGCGGGGCGGTGCAGCCAAATCGACATCAATCGTCGTGGCTGTCGCTGTCGGGCAACTCGCGGTCTTCCAGCACGGCACGGCTGCCATCGAGCAGGCCGCGGCTCATCCTGCCGTGTTCGACAAACAGCAGTTCGCCGTTGATGCCGTGCTTGATGCTGCTGTCGACAGCGATCACGCGGCCGTTGAAATAGCTGCCGATATGGTTCATCGAGGTGTGGCCGACAACGATGTGTTCGACTCCCGACTGTCTGGCAATCGCATCGACATCGGCCTGACTCAGTTCACCGGGATGGAAGTAGCCGCGGTACCAGATCGGACTGGTCTTGCCGTCGTACAGCGGCGCATACAGCGGATCGCTCTTGACCCGGTAACGCGGTAGCCCCAGCGAGGCACGGTAGCGATCATTGTTCTGCTGCCGGCTCAGGCCCAGCTGCAGGTACTGGGGCGAAATGCCCCCGTGCAGGAACAGCATGTCATTGACCTGGCCCTGCTGCGGCGCACTGTGCAGCCACTGGCCGAGCACCGTGTCCTGGCCATACAACGCCGGATAGCTGGTGCCGAGCAACTGCGCCACCCGCCAGTACTTGTCGTTGAGATAGCGCAGATCGTCGTACAGGGTCATGGTTTCGTGATTGCCGATCAGGAAGTGCACGCCACCCCCGGCATCGGCGGCCTGCTGCTGCAGGGCGTACAACAGCCAGAAGGCTTCGGTGACCTTCGGCCCGCGGTCGAACACATCGCCATTGATGACCAGATGGGCCTTGCCCATCTTCCAGTTGCCCTGCGCATCGACCACCTGGTTGGCCTGCAGCAGTCGCAGCAGCAACTCGTACTGGCCATGGATATCGGATACCGCGACCACGGTGTCGACGCCGCTGATCGGCAGCCGGTCGTCGGCGCTGGCCGGTGCACGGATCCGCAGATCGCGCGGATAGCCGCAGCGTGCCGGAATGGTGACTGGCCATTGCGTGGCCGGATAACGCTGTTTGATCGGCTTGCCGTCGCAGACCCAGCGCGCGATCAGTTCATCGTTGCCATATGTCACATATGGACCGTCATCCAGTGTCGCGCTGATGCCCGGTTCGCCGCTGCTGGGGTCGGTCGCCGCCGTTGTCTGCGCCGCCGCGGCGGTACTGAAGCCGGCCCAGCAGATGAATAACAGCAGCAGGCGACAGGAGTGGGATCGCATGGTGATTCTCCGGATGACAGATTGCCATTGTCGCCCGATTGCCTCGCCGTGGCCTGTGTGGGCGGTCAGGGTTTTCCGGCGTGGGCGACCATGCTATGACGGGGCATGGACGATCATCCGCATGACACCGACACCCCGATACTGCTGTTGCACGGCATCTGGAACGCCAAGGCCTGGCTGACGCCTTTGGCGCGGCTGCTGCGCGCGCAGGGTTTCAGGGTGTCGGTGTTTGGCTATCCCAGCATCGTCGGCGGCCCGGAGATCGCGGTGCCACGCCTGATCGAACACCTGCGCGGGCAGCAGGCGCCGCTACACCTGGTCGGCCACAGTCTGGGCGGTCTGGTGGCTCTGGAGGCATTGCGCCAGCAGCCGCAGTTGCCGGTGGCGCGGGTGGTATGCCTGGGCACGCCACTGTGTGGCAGCCAGGCGGCGCGCAATCTGGGCCGGCAATCATGGTCGGCGTCGTTGCTTGGCCGCAGTGGCCGGCTGCTGCAGGACGGCTGCCCGCCCTGGCAGGGCCCCGTGCAGGTTGGCATGGTCGCCGGCAATGTCGCCCGCGGCATGGGCCGGCTGATGGCCCGTTTCGACGGCCCGTCCGATGGCACCGTGGCGTTGCGGGAAACCCGGCTGCCGGGGCTGGCCGACCATTGCGTGGTCGCCGCCAGTCACACCGGGCTGGTGTTCTCGCGCCCGGCGGCGGTGCAGGCGGCGCACTTCCTCCGCCATGGCCGCTTTGCGCCGCCCGCCTGAGCCGGCACGCCGGCCAGCGGCAGGCGCCGGGCAATGCGGGTAAAATCGCTGGATCTCCACAGCACTGTTCCGGAAACGCCATGGGTAGAGGCCCTTCCATCGAAGCCCGCAAGAACGCATCCGATGCCAAGCGCGGCAAGATTTTCACCAAGATCATCCGCGAGATCGGGGTGGCCGCGCGCGCCGGAGGCGGTGACCCGGCCAACAACCCGCGGCTGCGGGTGGCGGTCGACAAGGGCCTGTCGGCCAACATGTCGAAGGACGTCATCGAGCGTGCCATCAAGAAGGCGACCGGTGAGCTGGAAGGGGTGGAATACGAGGAAATCCGTTACGAAGGCTATGCTCCCGGCGGGGTCGCGGTGATCGTCGACTGCCTGACCGAGAACCGCGTGCGCACGGTGGCCGAAGTGCGCCATGCCTTCAGCAAGTGCGGCGGCAACATGGGCACCGAAGGCTCGGTGGCTTTCATGTTCAAGAAGCTTGGCGTGCTGAGCTTCGGCTCCGGCGCCGACGAGGAAAAGATCACCGAGGCGGCGATCGAGGCCGGTGCCGACGACATCGTCGTCTATCCGGATGATGGTTCGATCGACGTGGTCACCAGCGTCGAGGATTTCCAGCAGGTCAAGCAGGCGATGGAAGCCGCCGGCATCACCGCCGACCAGGCCGAAGTGACCTTCCGTGCCGACAACGACATCGCGGTCGAAGGCGACACCGCGAGGCAGGTGGTCAAGCTGCTGGACATGATGGAAGACCTGGACGACGTGCAGAACGTCTATTCCAACGCAGCGCTGGGCGCCGATGCCTACGCTGGCTGAGTCCGTGACCCGGGGCCATATGCCAGTACGTTGTCGGCGTGCGTCCGTAGCTGAGCAACCGTGACTTTCAAGACAGCCTCCAGCGGTCCCCGCTCACCGGTCTCCGGTCCCGTCGCCACCCGTATCCTTGGCATCGACCCGGGTTCGCAGCGCACCGGCGTCGGCATCATCGACGTCGATGCGGCGGGCAGGCCCAGCTACGTGTACCATGCGCCGCTGGTTCTACTGGGGGCGGATGACTTCCCGCAGCGGCTCAAGCGCTTGCTGGCTGGCCTGGCCGAAGTCATCGAAACATGGAAACCGCAGGAAGTCGCCATCGAAAGGGTGTTCATGGCCCGCAATCCGGATTCGGCGCTGAAGCTGGGACAGGCGCGCGGCGCGGCGATCTGCGCGGTGGTCATGCGTGATCTGCCGGTCCACGAATATGCAGCCAAGGAAGTCAAGCTGGCGGTCGTCGGCAAGGGCGGCGCCGAAAAACAACAGGTTCAACACATGGTCGGGATGATGCTGGGGCTGCACGGCAAACTGCAGTCCGACGCCGCCGATGCCCTGGCCATCGCCATCACCCATGGCCACGTGCGGGCAACCGCGGCGCGGATGGGCATCGACGTGCGCCAGGCCTGGAGCCGTAAGTGAGGATGTGTCCATGATTGGTCGTTTGCGGGGCGTGCTGGCGTTCAAGTCGCCGCCGTGGCTGGTGATTGATGTCGGTGGCGTCGGCTACGAGCTGGAAGCGCCGATGAGCACCTTCTACGATCTGCCCGAGGTCGGTCGCGAAGTCTCGTTGTTTACCCACTATGCGCAGAAGGAAGACAGCGTCTCGCTGTACGGCTTCCTGCGCGAGAGCGAGCGCAGGCTGTTCCGCGACGTGCAGAAGGTCAGCGGCATCGGCGCCAAGATCGCGCTGGCGGTGCTGTCCGGGGTCAGCGTCGACGAATTCGCGCGGATGGTGCAGTCCAGCGACGTCACCGCGCTGACCCGCATCCCCGGCATCGGCAAGAAAACCGCTGAACGCATGGTCGTGGAACTGCGGGATCGCGCCGCCAGTTTAACTGGCGGTCCAACCGGACCCGGCCCACAGGCCTATGATCCGCAATCCGAAGCCACCATCGCCCTGCAGCAGCTGGGTTACAAGCCCGCTGACGCAGCCCGGATGGCGCGCGATTCGGCCAGCAGCGGCGATGACGCCGCCACCATCATCCGCAAAGCCCTGCAATCAGCCCTGCGCTGACGCTTCCGCACCGGCAACGCATTCCTGTTGGCAACACCAAGGCAGCCCATGGCCACCCCACATTCCAATCATTCCAGCATCGGTCCGCAGGACGCGCACGGCCACGGCAACAAAGGCCTGAAGGGGCTGGTGATCGGTGCCATCGGCGTGGTCTTCGGCGACATCGGCACCAGCCCGCTGTACACGCTGAAGGAAGCCTTTTCGCCGCATTTCGGCCTGCAGGGCAACCACGACACCATTCTCGGCATCCTGTCACTGGTGTTCTGGGCGCTGGTCATCGTGGTTTCGACCAAATACGTAGCGATCATCATGCGCGCCGACAATGATGGCGAAGGCGGCATCATGGCGCTGATGGCGCTGGCTCAGCGTACCCTGAAGAAGGGCTCGCGCTCGGCCTACGTGGTCGGCATCCTCGGCATCTTCGGCGCCTCGCTGTTCTTCGGCGATGGCGTGATCACCCCGGCCATCTCGGTGCTGGGCGCGGTCGAAGGCCTGGAAGTGGCGGCACCCGGCCTGCACCAGTTCATCGTGCCGATCACCGTGGTGATCCTGCTCGGGGTGTTCATGGCCCAGCGCTTCGGTACCGAAAAAGTCGGCAAGGTGTTCGGCCCGATCACGCTGATGTGGTTCATCTCGCTGGCCGCCATCGGCATCTGGAACATCCAGCATGATCCGGAAGTGCTGAAGGCCTTCAACCCGTGGTGGGCCTTCAATTTCTTCGTCACCCATGGCTGGCATTCGGTGTTCATCCTCGGCGCGGTGGTGCTGGCGGTGACCGGCGGCGAGGCACTGTATGCGGACATGGGCCATTTCGGCCCGCGCCCGATCCGCTATGCCTGGTACCTGGTGGTGCTGCCCTGCCTGATGCTCAATTACCTCGGCCAGGGCGCGCTGGTGCTCAAGCATCCGGAGGCGGTCAGCAATCCGTTCTATGAATCGGTGCCGGAGTGGGCGCTGTACCCGATGATCATCCTGGCCACGATGGCCGCCATCATCGCCTCGCAGGCGGTGATCACCGGTGCCTTCTCGGTCGCCCGCCAGGCCATGCAGCTGGGCTACATCCCGCGCATGCGCATCGTCCACACCTCGACCGACACCATCGGCCAGATCTACATCCCCGGCATCAACTGGATCCTGATGATCGCCGTGCTGGGGGTGGTACTGGCCTTCGGCAGCTCGACCAACCTGGCCACCGCCTACGGCATCTCGGTGTCGGCGACCATGCTGATCGACACCCTGCTGCTGGCGCTGGTCGCCAACGCGCTGTGGCCGCAGTGGCGGCGCTGGGTGCTGCCATTGTGCGTGGTGTTCTTCGTCGTCGATGTCGGCTTCGTCATCGCCAATGGCGCCAAGTTCTTCCAGGGTGCGTGGTTCCCGGTGGTGCTGGGGCTGGTGGTATTCACCCTGCTGCGCACCTGGCGTCGCGGCCGTGAGCTGCTCGGCGCCGAAATCCGCAAGGAAGGCCTGCAGCTGGACGTGTTCCTGCCCGGGCTGATGCTGGCGCCACCGGTGCGGGTGCCGGGCACGGCGGTGTTCCTGACGGCGCAGACCGGGATGGTGCCGCACGCGCTGCTGCACAACCTCAAGCACAACAAGGTGTTGCACGAGCGCAATGTGTTCCTGACCGTGGATACGATGCCGGTGCCGTTCGTGGCCGCCGAGAAGCGGCTCAAGATCACCTCGATCGGCGACGAGTTCTACCGGGTCATCGTCAAGTACGGTTTCATGGAGACGCCGGACGTGCCACAGGCGCTGATGCGCTCGTGCGACAAGGGCGGCATCTATTTCGACCCGATGGAGACGACCTATTTCGCCAGCCGCGAAACCATCGTCGCCATCGCCCATCGCGGCATGCCGGTCTGGCGCGACAAGCTGTTTGCGCTGATGCATCGCAATGCGGTGCCGGCGACCAGCTTCTTCCGCATTCCCGGCAACCGCCTGGTCGAGCTCGGCGCGCAGGTCGAGATCTAGCCCGGCCAGCGCAGCTGGCCTGGTCCTGAACTCGGCTGGCCGGCTGAAGCGCCGGAGGCTGTGTTGTCGGCGGCGTTCACGCATAATGCGGGCATGACCCAAGACCGCATCATTGCGTCCAGTGCCACCGGCGAAGACGACGCTGTCGAAGCCAGCATCCGGCCCAAGCGGCTGGACGAATACCTGGGCCAGAAGCCGGTCCGCGACCAGCTGTCGATCTACATCGAGGCCGCCAAGGGCCGCGGCGAGGCGCTTGATCATGTCCTGATCTTCGGTCCGCCGGGGCTGGGCAAGACCACCCTCAGCCATGTCATCGCCAACGAACTCGGCGTCAACATGCGGGTGACTTCGGGTCCGGTGATCGAGAAGGCCGGCGACCTGGCCGCGCTGCTGACCAATCTGCAACCGCATGACGTGCTGTTCGTCGATGAAATCCATCGCCTGTCGCCGGTGGTCGAGGAAGTGCTGTACCCGGCGATGGAAGATTTCCAGATCGACATCATGATCGGCGAAGGCCCTGCCGCGCGTTCGATCAAGCTGGACCTGCCGCCATTCACCCTGATTGGCGCCACCACCCGCGCCGGCCTGCTGACCGCTCCGCTGCGGGACCGCTTCGGCATCGTCCAGCGGCTGGAGTTCTATACTCCCGACGAGCTGACCCGCATCGTCCAGCGCTCCTCGCGCATCCTCGGCATCGACTGTGTCGGCGAAGGTGCGGCCGAGATCGCCCGCCGTGCGCGCGGTACGCCACGCATCGCCAACCGCCTGTTGCGCCGGGTCCGCGATTTCGCCCAGGTCCGTGCACAGGGCCACATCGACCACCAGGTCGCCCGTGACGCGATGGAAATGCTCAAGGTCGATCCGGAAGGCTTCGACGAACTCGATCGGCGCATGCTGCGCACCATCATCGACAATTTCGATGGCGGTCCGGTCGGGGTCGAGTCGCTGGCGGCGGCGCTGTCGGAGGAACGCGGCACCCTGGAAGACGTGATCGAACCGTATCTGATCCAGCAGGGCTTCCTGGTCCGCACCGCACGTGGCCGCATCGCTTCGCCAAAAGCCTATCTGCACCTGGGACTGCGACCGCGGCAACCGCATGCGGCCGGTCTGTTCGAGCCGGTTCCCGGCATCGAGAGCAGCAGCGCATGAGCGACGGCGACAACGGCGTTCTATTCAGTTGGCCGACACGCATTTACTGGGAAGATACCGACGCCGGTGGCGTCGTCTACCATGCCCGGTACGTGGCGTTCCTGGAACGTGCGCGCACCGAGTGGTTGCGGGCGATGGGCCATGCCCAGGAAGACCTGCGGCAGGCCCATGACCTGGTATTCGCGGTGCGCGCCATGCAGCTGGACTTCGTGGCGCCGGCACGGCTGGACGACCTGTTGCAGGTGCAGGTGGGCATCCAGTCATGCAAGCGTGCCAGCGTGGTGTTCGGGCAACGGATCCTGCGCGAGGGCCAGTTGCTGGTCAGCGCCCAGGTCAAGGTGGCCTGCCTCGGCGCGAGCCTGTTCAAACCCAAACCGCTACCTGAACCGTTGTATCGACAGTTCACGCAGCTGCAACCCGACCATTGACCTAATCAGCATCTTTTTGAGGAACACCGGATGATTGCATCGCTACTGGCGACCGTTGTGGAAGCCCTGCCGCCAGACGCGGCCGGCGCCGTGGTCGAAGCCGCCGCCAACACCAGCCACAATGGCATCAACTACCTTGAGCTGCTGATCAAGGCCAGCCTGCCGGTCAAGGTAATCGTGCTGCTGCTGCTGGTCGGTTCGCTGATCAGCTGGGTGATTATTTTCCGCAAGGCGGCGGTGTTCAAGCGCGCCAACCGCGATGCCGACGAGTTCGAGTCACGGTTCTGGTCCGGCACCGATCTCAGCAAGCTGTACGCCGGCGCCACCGACCGCAACCGCGTGGTCAATGGCCTGGAAGCGATTTTCGAAGCGGGTTTCCGCGAGTTCGCCCGCCTGCGCGACAAGCGCAAGCTTGATGGCCGCGCCCAGCTGGAAGGCGCCCAGCGCGCCATGCGCGCGACCTATGCCCGCGAAGTCGACCAGCTCGAACGCAACCTCGAACTGCTGGCCAACATCGGCTCGACCGCCCCGTATGTCGGCCTGGTCGGTACCGTATTCGGGATCATGGTGACCATGCACGACATGCTCAACAGTGGCGAGCAGGCCGGTATCGCCTCGGTCGCACCGGGTATTTCCGAAGCGCTGTTCGCCACCGCCATCGGCCTGTTCGTGGCGATTCCGGCGGTGTGGGCCTACAACCGCTTCACCACCCGGGTCGAACGCATTTCGGTGCGCTACGAAACCTTTGCCGAGGAATTCAGCTCGATCCTGCAGCGCCAGACCTCGGCCGACGAGTAATCGGAGGCCACCATGACCGCCGCCATTTCGCGCAACCGCAAGCGCCGCAAACTCAAGTCCGAGATCAACGTGGTGCCCTACATCGACGTGATGCTGGTGCTGCTGATCATCTTCATGGTCACCGCGCCGTTGCTGACCCTCAGCGTCGACGTCGATCTGCCCAATTCCAGGGCCCGATCGCTGGAAAGCAAGAAGGACCCGGTGATCGTCACCGTTGACGGCGAAGGCCGCTACACGCTGACCCTGCAGGATGGCAAACCCGAGCAGATCGACGCCACCACGCTGGAGGCCAAGCTGAAAGCGTTTGTCAGCGAAAACAAGGACACCCCGGTGTTCGTCGCCGCGCCCGGCACCTCGGACTACCAGCGGGTCATGGACACCATGGTCATGCTGCAGCAGGCCGGGGTGAAGAAAGTGGGCCTGATGAGCCAACCGGGTAATTGATGCACGCGGACGTCTTCCATCGCCAGCCCGAGCGCGAGGATGGCAACCTGGGGGTTGCCATTGCCCTGGCCGTGGCCGTGCACCTGCTGGTCGCGCTGCTGTTCTTCATGGCCTGGTGGTGGTCGCCGGAACGGCATATCGAGTCGGCCGCCGGTTCGCCGATGATCGAAGCCGCGCTGATGATTTCCAGCGCCGACATCCGCTCGGCCGAGCAGGCGATGAAGGACGCACCCAAGCCCGAGCCGCTGCCCGAGCCGGTGCCCGAAGTCGCCGAGCAGGAAACCGTGCCGCCGCCGCAGCCGATTCCGGAAACCCGGCCGCAGGTCGCGCCGGTGCCGCAGCAACAGCAGGCGCAGGAACGCATCGCCATTCCCGACAGCGAAGACCAGGATGCCGCCGATGCGCTGGCGGTATCGCAGGAAAAAGCGCTGAAGGAACAGGAAGAAAAGCGCCGCCAGGAACAGATCGACCTGACCGAACGCAAGCGCCAGCAGGAAGCCGAGCAGAAGCAACGGCTGGCCAAGCAGCAGGAAGAAGAACGGCAGAAGAAGCTGGCCGACATCCGCCGCCAGCGCGAACAGGCGTCGCGCCAGGCCGAGCTGGCCGAACAGAAGCTGCGCCAGCTGGCCCAGGCCCGCGCCGCGGCCGCCAGTTCGCAGGCCGCGGCGACCGCCTCGCCGGCCCAGGCCAATGCCACGCCGGGGCAGGGCGGCAATGCCAATGACCTGCTGGCCAAGTACCAGTCGGCGTTGCAGACCGCCATCCTCAGCAAGTGGACGCGGCCGGATTCGGTGCCGCTGGGTACCCGCTGCCGCATCGTCATCCGCCAGATTCCCGGCGGTGAGGTCATCGACGCGCAGGTGCAGGGCGGCTGTCCGTTCGATGAGGCCGGCAAACGCTCGGTCGAGCGCGCGGTATTGATGGCGCAGCCCTTGCCGTATCAAGGTTTCGAGCCGGTGTTCGCGCGCACCCTGATCCTCAATTTCACCGCTCAGGACCGCTGATCGGCACTGGTTCACGCGATCTTTCGTTCACTTTTGCGAAAACGTTCACGTTGATCCTGTTATCCCTATTCACTTCATCAACTGGTGTCCGCTTGCCCATGAACAAACTCAGCACCTGGTTCGCCTTCCTGTGCCTCCTGCTGCTGCCACTGGCAGCCAGCGCCCAGCAGGGGCTGGAAATCGACATCGTCGGCGGCAACGCCTCGGCCCTGCCGATCACCATCGTGCCGATGCCCTACCAGGGATCGAGCACCGCCCCGCCGACCGACGTGTCGCAGGTGGTGCGCGCCGACCTCGAGCGCTCCGGCGCCTTCCGCACCCTGCCGGAAGCCAATATCGTCGAGCGCCCGGTCCGCGGCAGCGAGATCAACTACCCGACCTGGCGCACCCTGCGCCAGGATTACATCGTCGTCGGCCGCGTGGTTGACGCCGGCGAGGGCAGCTACCGGGTCGAGTACGAATTGTTCGATGTCGCCAAGCAGGAGCGCCTGCTGGGCCTGGCGATGACCGCCCGTTCGACCGCGCTGCGCGACGTCGCCCACCAGATGGCCGACGCCATCTACGAGAAGATCCTCGGCGTCCGCGGCGCGTTCTGGACCCGCATCGCCTACATCACCGCCAGTGGCAGCGGCAAGAACATGCGCTATGCGCTGATGATCGCCGACTCCGACGGCTTCAATCCGCAGGTGGTGGTGCGTTCGGCCGAACCGCTGCTGTCGCCGTCGTGGAGCCCGGATGGCAACAAGCTGGCCTATGTCAGCTTCGAAAGCGGCAACTCGGCGATCTATGTGCAGAACATCACCACCGGCGCGCGCGAGAAGATTGCCGGCTTTCGCGGCATCAACGGCTCGCCGTCGTTCTCGCCCGACGGCAGCAAGCTGGCGATGACCCTGTCGCGCAGTGGCAATCCGGAGATCTACGTGATGGACCTCGGCAGCCGCCAGCTGCGCCAGCTGACCAGCCAGTCCAGCATCGACACAGAGCCGACCTGGAGCCCCGACGGCGGCACCATCTACTTCACCTCCGATCGCGGCGGCCGGCCGCAGATCTACCAGGTGGCGGCGAGCGGTGGCTCGGCCTCGCGGGTGACCTTCGAGGGCAGCTACAACGCCACCGCCAACGTGTCCTACGACGGCAAGAAGATCGTCGTCGCCCAGGGCAGTGGCAACACCTACCGCATCGCCCTGATGGACCGCAGCCTGGGTTCGCCGCGCTGGTCGACGCTGTCGCCGGGTTCGCTGGACGAAACCCCGAGTTTCGCCCCCAACGCCAGCATGGTGTTGTACGCTGCGCGCGAAGGCGGACGGGGAGTCCTGTATGCGGTTTCGGCTGACGCGCGGGTCCGCCAGCGACTGGTGCTGGCCGATGGCGACGTCCGCGAGCCGGCCTGGTCGCCGTATCGCGCCAAACGTTAAAAAACTGTCTACAATTCACTACGTGTGCATCGCTTAACGTCATCAACCCCGTTGTATTCACCAAGGAACGATCATGAACACCACCACCCGCGTTTTGATGCTCTCCATGTTGTCCGTGGCCGTGCTGGCCGGCTGTAAGAAGACCGTCAAGGAAACCCCGCCGACCGACACCACCACCGTTCCGACCACCCCGACCGAAACCACCACCGCCGGTGCCTACGGTCCGGAAGATCTGGATACCGATGCCTGCCTGCGCCAGCGCGTCGTCTACTTCGATCTGGACCAGGATTCGCTGAAGCCGGAATTCCAGGCCATCGTCGGTTGCCACGCCAAGTACCTGCGTGACCGTCCGTCCTCGCGCATGACCCTGGAAGGTCACGCTGACGAGCGCGGCAGCCGCGCCTACAACCAGGGCCTGGGCGAGCGCCGTGGCAATGCCGTGTCGTCGGCCATCCAGGCCAATGGCGGCTCCGGCACCCAGCAGTCGGTGGTCAGCTACGGCGAAGAACGCCCGGTCTGCACCGAATCCAGCGAATCCTGCTGGGCGCAGAACCGTCGCGTCGAGATCGTGTACACCGCCAAGTAAGCGGCCGTCATGAAGTTCAAGACGTTACATGTGGTACTGGCGGCGGCCCTGGTGGCCGCCGCTCCCGCGCAGGCGCGAGTCAGCCTGGCCGACCGGGTGACCGCCCTGGAAGCCCAGGCCAGCACCGGCAATGCCGCCAACCTGCAGATGCTGGACAAGCTCAACCAGCAGCAGGATGAGCTGCGCAACCTGCGTGCGCAGGTCGAGGAACTGCAGCACCAGCTGCAGCAGATGCAGCAGCGTGGCAAGGATCAGTACATCGATCTGGACAGCCGCCTGAATCGTCTGGAAGGCGGTGCCCCGGCACTGCCGGATGTTCCCGCCGGCACCACCGGCACCACCGATGGCAGCGTTGCCCCGACCGCCGCGGTCGTGGCACCTGCCGCGGCTGGCGCCACTGCGGCGGCCACCGCTGGCGAGGCCGCGCCCAGCGTCCACGGCGATGTCGGCGCCATTGCCCAGGCCGGCGACGAACGCAGTGCCTACAACGTGGCCTTCGACCAGCTCAAGGCCGGCAACTACGCCGATTCGGCGCAGCTGTTCACCAGTTTCCTCGAGCTGTACCCCAACGGTGTCTATGCGCCCAACGCGCTGTACTGGCTGGGCGAAAGCTATTACGTGACCCAGAACTACCAGTTGGCCGGGCAGCAGTTCCAGACCCTGCTGGACCGCTATCCGACCCACGACAAGGCTGCCGGCGCCATGCTCAAGCTGGGCCTGTCCGAATACGGACTGGGCCAGGTCGATGCCGCGCAACAGACCCTGGGCCAGGTCATCAGCCAGTATCCGGGCAGCGATATCGCCCGCACCGCCGACGACCGCCTGAAGGCCATCCAACTCGGACAGGTGCGCTGACCCTGACCCGTAGAGCGGAGCTTGCTCCGCTACCCCTGACCGGTAGAGCGGAGCTTGCTCCGCTGCCCTGGCCGCAGCAACCCGGGCGCTGAAGCCCCGGCGCACTTGCCAACGCCATTTCTGCCCCTGCGTCGCCTGTCGCGGCGGTAACCGCGTGGCAATGAATGCTGGCAGGCAGGTGTGGCGCGCCTCATAATGCTGCCCCCATGAATGCCGTCGCCCCCCCCGCCGTCGCCACGCCGGCCGCTGATCGCCTCAAGCTGACCGAAATCTTCCTGTCGCTGCAGGGCGAAGCCAATACCGCTGGCTGGCCGACCGTGTTCGTGCGCCTGACCGGCTGCCCGCTGCGCTGCCAGTACTGCGATACCGCCTATGCCTTCCAGGGCGGCCAATGGTGGAATATCGACGACATCCTGGCCGAGGTCGCCCGCCACGGTGTGCGCCATGTCTGCGTGACCGGCGGCGAGCCGCTGGCGCAGAAGCGCTGCATCCAGCTGCTGCAGAAGCTGTGCGATGCCGGCTACCAGGTCTCGCTGGAAACCTCCGGCGCGCTGGATATCAGCGAGGTCGATACGCGGGTATCGCGGGTCGTTGACCTGAAGACCCCGGATTCGCTGGAGATGCATCGCAACCTGCTCGACAACATCGCCCAGCTGACCCCGCACGATCAGGTCAAATTCGTGCTCTGCAGCCGTGGCGATTACGAATGGGCCAAGCAGATGCTGCAGCAACACCAGCTGCCGCAGCGCTGCGACGTGCTGTTTTCGCCAAGCAAGAGCGAGCTGTCGCCGCGCGAACTGGCTGACTGGATTGTCGCCGACCGGCTGCCGGTGCGCTTCCAGATGCAATTGCACAAGCTGCTGTGGAATGATGAGCCCGGCCGCTGAACCGCCGCGGCCACCGTCTTTTATCGCTGTAAAGTCAGAAACCCCATGAAAAAAGCTGTCGTCCTGTTGTCCGGTGGCATGGATTCCGCCGTCGTCGTCGCCATGGCCCGCGAGCAGGGCTTTGCCGTGCATGCCCTGAGCGTGCGTTACGGCCAGCGGCATACCTCCGAGCTGGAAGCCGCCGATCGCGTCGCCACGGCGCTGGGCGCGGTCGAGCACAAGACCGTGCACGTCGATCTGCGCAGCATCGGCGGCTCGGCGCTGACCGCCGATATCGACGTGCCGCTGGATACCCAGGCCAATCCGGATGCCGACCCCGGCGTCGAGCACATCCCGGTCACCTACGTGCCGGCGCGCAACACCATCATGCTGTCGGTGGCGCTGGGCTGGGCCGAAGTGCTGGGCGCGACCGATATCTTCTGTGGCGTCAACGCGGTCGACTACTCCGGCTATCCGGACTGCCGCCCGGCCTTCATCCAGGCCTTCGAGCAGCTGGCCAACCTGGCGACCAAGGCCGGCGTCGAAGGCGCGGGACTGCGCATCCACGCGCCGCTGCAGATGCTCAGCAAGGCCGACATCGTCCGCGAAGGCGTGCGCCTGGGCGTGGATTTCTCGCAGACCGTCTCCTGCTATCAGGCCGACGACGCTGGTCGCGCCTGCGGCCACTGCGATGCCTGCCGCCTGCGCGCCGACGGCTTCGTCCAGGCCGGCGTCGCCGACCCGACCCGCTACGTACCCTGATTCAGCCAGTCGCATTTCACCCCGGCCACGGCTTGGGGTAGAATAGCCAACCCCGACGCAACGTCGGGGTTTTCAGTGGGCCGTTAGCTCAGTCGGTAGAGCAGAAGACTTTTAATCTTTTGGTCGAAGGTTCGAATCCTTCACGGCCCACCAATCAAATCAACACCTTGTGGGCTTCTTTGCGTCGCCTCGCTGCGGCGAATTTTACCGAAACAGCCCGTTTAGGTATTCGAAGACGCAGTGGATGTTCCACGCAAACGCCCGAGTTAAACGGCGCCGCGAGGCGGTGTCCGCTGTTAGGCCGCGACACGAGACGCGAGCCAGCCGAAAGTGATAACAGCGCCAACGACGTACCCAAGCAATTGCGCATAGCGACCTGTGACCTGAGCATGAGCATGAGCTTCATCGAGGTGAGCTGGGAGCATGCTCGTAGCTTCCTTGACCTTCTTGGTGTGATTGAGGTCATTGAAGAATGGGATGGCAATTGCTATAGCCACAGCGATGCTTGGATGTAGCGAAGCCCGTGGCTCATGAGCGAAGCCCTCAAAGATCCAGTTACCGAACAGCCAAACGCATACAACCCCTAAAACGCCAGATGCAAAGCCTGCAACTGCCACGCGGAAACGGATAGATGTCCACGCCAAGAGCAAGGCGATTAGGAAACCAAGTATGAGCGTGCTGATTGTCAGAACGATTGGCCCGCCAACAAGCACGATGATGTACGAGATGAATGTCACAGCTCCCCCTGCAAATTGATAGCGGTCTAACGACCTGATAGCTAGACCCCGGGATCCATTTAAACGACTTATCCCAAAGTGCAGCATACAGTGCGCCATCCCCATGATGCAGCTCAATCTTATGGCGGCTGGGTCCGACTAACAAGCTGATGCACAACCGGTTACACGATGTGGCCTGTCCTCGAATGATGGCCGACACTGAAGCTGGATCTCGGCCCGGTAAAACTAGGAGGCTGGTGCACCATGAGTTGCGGGTTTCACGGCATCAAACCGGTAAAATAGTCGGTGCTAAGTGCTTGCTGCCACGGCTAAATCCACGTGACTTTTAATCTTTTGGTCGAAGGTTCGAATCCTTCACGGCCCACCAATCAAATCAGGACAACCAGTCAAGTATGAGCGCGAACAACAGTTTGCCAAAGGCCTATTGGTTCGTTCTCTTCGCTATTAGTCTGAGCGGAGCTATCATTCTTGGTGTAATTCTTCCCGGACTCGGTGCTGAGGGAGGCGAAAAATCCGTTTCGATTTGGATGGTGCTGGGCACGCTGGCATGTTCTTCCGTTGCGATTGTGTGTGCACCGAATGGTTGGCGCTGGCTTTTCAATTTTTTTGTAGCACGCTCCAGGTAGGTAGTACGAACTACTGTGGTGGCGCTGGTGATTCTCTTCTCGGATTGAGTTCGTCCCCGCACTGTATGAGACTGAGGGCGGAGTCCTCGGCTAGGACGTGTGCGCAAACACGTGGTGTGGGGCAGGGCAACATGCCGCTGCAACGCAGGGCGCCGGTGCTTCCCGGCGATTATTCGCGAATCGGTGCGGATCTGCGAGGAGGGCGGCCGAATCCTCGACCCGTTCGCTGCTCGGGCACCACGCTGGTGGCGGTTATTAGGCCTCACTCGGCCGTTACTTCAGCCTCAACTGAAGATGTGCGGTTGGCCAGGTCAATGATCTGCTGAGCAGTCATCCCATCGACTTTGTCCTTTATGCGTGCAATGGAAGGTGATTGCAGATCAGGATTCTGAATAACTTCATAGACGCTGTTTACGCCAGTCATATTAAGCTTGAGCATTGCGACCAACAGCTCTTGACGATTCTCAGACGTAAGCGCTTCGGCCATTGCTGAAAAGCTGCTCATGGCTGTCGCATCCGATGTTGCATCGAGGCGAATCTGACTGGCTGGGTTTTCCGACGTTGCGCATGCGGTCACAGCGAAAGCCAAACAAACAGCAAGCAGTGGTTCTTTCAGCATCCCGTACTCCTTGAGGTAGAGGTCCAACTATCAATAGAGGGGTCTGGTGATACGACGTATCCATAGCGTAACGCATGGCCTGTTATCCCCGGATGCGACTAACAAACGGAGGTATAAGCGGACCAACGAAGGCCCCGTGCTGGTTATATGGACACATCTCACCCTGCGCCAGAGTCGGAAAGATAGAAAACTGGTGCACCGCTATCGCGGTTCCAAGCAATCGACCCGAGAAATCCGGGACCCTGGCTGCTTGTTGAAAAGGCACAATTTGCGTGGCGTTCCATCTCTTTACTGAAGGCTCGAACTCTTCGCGCTCCACCATCCTGTTACATCTCCCTCCGTTTCGAATTCTTGGTCGATAGTCGGCACGCTGTCGTCGTCAAGGACGCTGCGGCTGTTGGTAGCTGCTCTTCGGTCAGCGGCAATCGCTGTCCGCTGGCCGGCGGATGATGCGTTATGAGTCAACACAAAAGAGCTGCGTTGGTGCTGTATTGGCGCGACGGCACGACACAAGCTGAAGCACGGAATTTAACAAATACGTAACAAAAGTTAACGGCAAAGGGTATTTACTTCGCTGGCAAATGTGACAGCGGCGGGACGAACTGGAACAGTCGAGCGAACTGAAGCGACGTCGCGCCTGGGTGCGAAGTCCACTCCGTGAATCGAGGTCGTTGGCAAGGGGGCGATATGCGTTCTCCGAAGATGTCCGGCGAAACTGCAAGCGACGCGGAGAGGCGTCGATGGCCGGTAATAGTTGAGCAGATGGGCCGCTCCATGAGGTATCGACGTGCGATTTTGCTGGCAGTGGCCTCCAGCAGCGCCTTGATTGCGGCGGTGGCGCCGCTGCCGGCGCAGGCATCGTTGTTCAGTGGTGAAACCGCCGACGCGATCGCCAACGTCATTTCCTGGATTGCGTTGTTCATCGCGCCGACTGCGTTGATTGTCGCGTTCTGGCTGCTGCACATCATGCCGGAGAAGATCGCCGAGAAGCGGCGCCATCCGCAGGCCAAGGCCATCCAAGCGCTATGCATCATGTCGCTGTTCTTTGGCGGCCTGCTATGGCCGTTCGCGTTCCTGTGGGCCTACAGCAAGCCGGTGTTGTACAAGCTCGCCTACGGAACCGACGAGGTCGAACCCGAACACCCTGCGGATGACTCGTTGACGGTTACCGATGCAGCGCCACCGGCAACCGCGCCGGTGGCGCTGGCCACCAATGCCAGCGCGATCGATACCGCAGCCGAGATGCAACGGCTGCGCCTGCGCTTGCAGGCGCTTGAGTCGCAGCTGGCCAGCCAGCGCGGGCCTGTCGGAGGCGATGCCTGATGGAAATCCTGCTGCTGTTGATATATTCGTTCTTCGTCTGGCTGGTGTTCTTCAAGCTCAAGTGGCTGCCTTGGAACATCGTGAGCCAAGTCATCGTGATCACGCTGCCGATCATCAGCATGGTGGCGATGATCCTGATGCTGAACGTGGTCGCGCCGTCGTCGTCGGATGTAAGGGTGACCAACTACGTGGTGCAGATCGTACCCAACGTTGCCGGCCGGGTGATTGAAGTCCCGGTCGAGGCCAACCGACCGGTCAGGAAAGGTGACGTGCTGTTCCGGATCGACCCGACGCCGTACCGGCAACAGGCGCTGGCACTGGAAGCCAAGCTGCCGGAACTGGAGGCCAAACTGGCCAGTGCGCATGCCTACCAGCGCGAACTGGACCAGCAACTGGGCGGTGCGCGTTCGCAGCGTGCGACCGTCGCCAGCAAGTTGAAACTGGCACGCAAGCGGCTTGAGCAGACCCGCGAACTGGCCGCGACCGGTGCCGGCTCCCGATTCGATTTCGAACAGGCCCAAACCGAAGTCGAGAACCTGCAATCGGATCTGGCGTCGATTTCCGCGGCGGGCGCGCAGGTTGAACAGAAGTTGTCGGCGCTGACCGAGGAGGGCGACCTGTCCGAAGTCGCGCAGGCGCGCGCGGCGCTGGTCCAGTTGCAGGCGCAGATCGCAGAAGCGCGCTGGCGGCTGCAGCAGACAGTGGTCCATGCGCCGGCCGATGGCACCGTGGTCAACCTGCAGCTGCGCAAAGGTTCGTACGCGGTGGCGGTGCCGTTGGCTCCGGCGATGAGTTTCGTCGAGAACGAGCAGTGGGTGCTGGCGATGTTCAGCCAGAACGAGCTGGCCAACATCGAGCCTGGCAACGAGGCCGAGATCGCCCTGCGTACGCATCCCAATCGCATCATCAAGTGCAAGGTCGATTCGATCGTGTGGTCATCCGGCACCGGACAGTTGCCCATTGGTGGACGTTTGCCCGAATTGGGCGCCACGCCGATAGCGGAAGGACGTTTCGCGGTGCGCCTGCGTCCGGTCGGCAAGGACAGCGACCAGTTCATTCCGATGGGCGCGCAGGGGCAGGGGGCGATCTACACCAATCACGGCACCATCCTGCACATGGTGCGCAGGGTCATCCTGCGGGTCGGCACCAAGCTCGACTGGCTTGTGCTCAAGCTGCATTGAGGCGGTGATGGCGCGCTCCGGCACTCCAGCAGTGGCACCCTCGCAGCATTCGCTGGGCTTGGCGCTGGCTTGGCTGTGGCTGGCCGGTGGCTGTGCGACGCTGTCGCCACCGGATCACCAGCAGATCCAGGCACAGGCGCTCGGCGGCGCGCAGCCGCCGGCGCAGTGGGCCAGCGTTGCGGCCACCGGCGAGGTCAGTGACGCCTGGATCGCCAGCTTCGGCGACCGGCGCCTTGATGCGCTGGTCGCCGAAGCGATTGCCCACAACACTGATCTGCGGATCGCCGCGACCAGGGTGCAACAGGCCGATGCCGCGGTTGATGTTGCCCAAGGCCAGTTGTATCCGGCGATTGGAGTACTGGCACGTGCCAGCAGCAAGCCGATTGACGATCTGGTCGCGGTGGTCAGCGGCGCGGTCTTGAAAGTCTGGTGGGAGATCGATTTGTGGGGCCGCTTGCGCTATGCGCGCAACGCCGCCGTCGCCAGCCGGGATGCGAGCAGCGCCGACTATCGCTTCGCCCGCCAATCGATTGCCGCGGCCACGGCACGCGCTTGGTTCCTAGTCGCCGAAACCGCGCAGCAGCGCGAGATCGCAATGGCGATGGCCGATAGCGGCCAACAGCTGGTGACGCTGAGCCAACAACGCTGGAAGGTGGGCGCCGGCAGCGAGCAGGACGTGACGCTGGCGAGAGCGAATCTGGCCCTGTACCAGGACTCGGTGCAGCAGATTGACCTGGCCCATCGGCAGGCATCACGGGCGCTGGAAGTGCTGTTAGGGCGATTCCCCCGCGCTGAGCTGGAAGCCGGCGCGCTACCGACCATGCCCGACCCGGTACCCGCGGGTATACCGGCGCAGGTATTGGAGCGGCGCCCGGACCTGATTGCAGCCGAACACCGGGTAGCGGCGGCATTCAACCGGGTTGGCGAAGCCAAGGCCGCGCGCCTGCCAGGTCTGACCCTGGGCGCCAACGCCGGTCGTATCGCCGACGATCTGAATGGTCTGGAGAATGGCCGCGATCGCAGCATCGAGAGTGCCGGCGGCAGTCTGGTCGCGCCGATCTTCCTCGGCGGCACGCTGTCGGCACAGGTACAGTTGCGCAATGCCGAGCAGGAGCAGGCACTGGCCGACTATGCGCGACTGGCGTTGCAGGCGGTGCAGGAAGTTGAAGACGCGCTGGACGCCGAGCAGGTACTGGCCGAACGCGAACGGATCCTGCGGGCCGCCTTGGTAGACAACCAGCGCACGCTGGAACTGCAACAGAGCGCATTCGGCGTTGGCAAGATCGATATGCGTGCCGTGGCCCAGAGCGGACTGGCCGTGTACGCCGCGCAGGTGGTGTTGCTGCAGGTACAGCGCGAACGATTGAGCCGGCGCGTGGGTCTGCATCTGGCATTGGGCGGTGATTTCGATCTGGCCACGACAGCGCCGATAGCCACCGCGGATGTTTCTGCTACGCGCTGAGGATGTCAACGCGTTCACGCTGCGATGGTGAGCGCTGGTGATACTCGTCAGCCATCTGGATTGCCTGGAGGAAACATGATCATGCGCCAATCCATTGTCGTCACGATCTTGCTGCTCGGCTTGACGGCGTGCGCCGCGGCACCACACCGCATCGCCAGCGACCCGCCAGCGCCGCTTTACACGGCCGGCGCGGATCTGCCGGCCAACTTCGTGCTGTCGACCAATGAGCCGTTCTGGCAGGGCAGCGTGGAAGGCGGGCGGGTGTTGTTGCGCGGGCTGGATGGCGAGCGCTCGCTGAGCGTGGACGAAAACCAGTTGCTGCCCGACGGGCGCCTGGTCAACGCGCACGATGCCAGCGGTCGGGTGATGCTGCGGATCACCCCCAGGCCATGCCAGGACAGCATGTCCGGCGCCGATTTCCCATACACCGGCAAGCTTGCCTTCGACGATGGCCAGGCGATTGCTGGCTGTGCGAGGCCAGCCGGTACCGCGCCCGCGGACGCGCCCTAGCGCCGTGCGTGGTGCCGGCCAGTGCGTCGGCCACGCCGGATTAGATGCGCTCGCCGGGGCAGTAGGTCTGCACGTAAGTCTGGTGCGCTGGCAGCTGCGCGACGGTCTTGTTGACCCGGTCGCGGATGCCGTCGAGGAAGCGGGCCAGCTCGCCGTCGTCCATCAGGTCGGCGACCGGATGCCGCTGCTCCGGCACCAGGCCCTGGCCGAGCATGACCTGGACCCAGGAATTTTCCGCGAACAGTTCATTCGGCACCCGGAACACGCGACCGGTCTGCCGGAACAGATCGATGCGGTGTTGCAGCGATGCTGGAATCTCCATCTCGCGGCAGCCGCGCCAGAACGCGCTGTCGCGGCGCTGGGTGACGTGGTAATGCAGGATGATGAAATCGCGGATGTGTTCGATTTCGTTGCGGGTCTGCTGGTTGTATTCGGCCACGTCGGCCGGGCTGATGCCGCTGGCCGGGAACATCTGCAGCAGGCGCACGATGCCGCGCTGGATGAGGTGGATGCTGGTCGATTCAATCGGCTCCAGGAAGCCGCTGGACAGGCCCAGCGCGACACAGTTGCCAATCCAGGTCTCGCTGCGCTGGCCGGGCTTGAAGCGGATCACCCGTGGCTCGGTCAGCACCTCGCCTTCGATGTTGTCGCGCAGGGTCCGTAGGGCCTGTTCGTCGTCCCAATGCTGGCTGCTGAAGACGATGCCGTTGCCGACCCGGTGTTGCAGCGGGATCCGCCACTGCCAGCCGGCTTCGCGTGCAATCGAACGGGTCAACGGTATCGCCTCGCCGACCGAGCGGGTCTGCAACGCGATCGCGCTGTCGCAATGCAGCCATTGCGACCAGTCCTGGTAGTGGGCACCCAGTGTCTGCCCGATCAACAGGCCGCGGAAGCCGGTGCAGTCGATGAACAGATCGCCTTCGATCTCCTCGCCCGAGTCCATCATCAGCGAGCGGATGTGGCCGCTGGCGTCGTCCTTGCATACCTCGACAATCTTGCCTTCGATGCGCTGCGCGCCGAAGCCCTCGCTGAAACGGCGCAGGTAGCGCGCATACAGGCCGGCGTCCATGTGGAACGCATAGTTCATGCCGCCCTTGGGCAGGTGGGCGAAGCGGTTCTGCTGCGAGGCCTTGAGCTCCAGGCAATAGTCGCCGTAGTCACTGGCCAGTTGGCGCTCGCGGCCTTTCAGCCAGAAATGCTGGAAGCCGGCGCTCCAGTGATCCTTGCCGGTGATGCCGAACGAATGGATGTAGTCCTGGCCGACGTCGCGCCAGTTCTCGAAGCTGATGCCGAGCTTGAACGTGGCCTGGGTGGCGGCCATGAATTCCTGCTCGTTGATGTCGAGCAGGCGATGGAACGTCACCAGGGTCGGAATCGTCGCTTCGCCGACGCCGACGGTGGAAATCTCGTCGGATTCGATCAGTTTGATGTCCAGTACCTTGCCCAGCGTGCGCGACAGCGCCGCCGCCGCCATCCAGCCGGCGGTACCGCCACCGGCGATGACCACGCGTCGGATCGGGCGGTTGCAAGCGTTGCTGTCGGTGGTCTCGGGCATGGCGGTAGATCTCGTTCGGTGGATCAGCGGTTGAGGCGTTGCAGCAGGCGCAGGCGCAGGCTGCGGGCGGCATCGGCATCGATGGGGCCGAGCACGCGGCGGGCGGCGTCGGGGATATGCGCGGCGGTGTCGTCGCCGGCTTCGAACACGTAGTGGCGGAACATGTCCTGCCAGGCCGCGCGTTGTTCCGCTGGCAGGTCACGCACGCTCATGATCGCCAGCATCAGCGCGTTCATCGGCGAATCCATGTGCGCCGGCGTCTGCCGCCACCAGTAGTTGAGCAGCACGTTGAAACCTTCCAGCGCTTCGATGTGGTGCCACCACAGGCTGGGAATGAAGATGGCGTCGCCCGGTTCCAGTTCGGCCATCTGGGCGTGCTTGAGCGCCTCGGCAAAGCGCGGGAAACGGTCGTAATCGGGATCATGGAAATCGACCAGGCTGATCGCCTGTCCGGCCGGGGTGAAGTCGAGCGGCCCGATGTAGAGGTTTTCCAGCTGCTGTGGCGGGAACAGGGTGAAGCGGCGGCGACCGGCGGCGACGCAGGCCAGGTTGTCCGGCACGTCCTGATGCGCGGCGATGCGGGTGCGGTTGCCGATCCAGACACTGAAAAGTGGATCCCGCTGGCCGAGGACGACATCGTTCTCGGCGCGCAGTCCGGGCAGGTAGGTATCGACCGTGGTCGAGCCCATGTAGATGGTTGGCGGATTGGCGTCGTGCAGATGCCGCAGCATCGCTTCCAGCACCGCCACCAGCTTCGGCTTTTCCATGTGGAAATTGAAGCCGCTGAGATCTTCGTTGTAGAAGAAGCGGCCGCCGGTCCCGGGCTTGGCCACCATCGCCACGATCGGTGCATCACGGGCGAAGCGGCGGATGTAATCGACACCATCGCCGGGCGAGCGCAGCGAAGCCTGCACGATCGGCCAGTGCCTGACCACGCCGCGCAACACCAGCGGGGTGGGCGAGGTCAGCACGCTGTCCGGCAGCGCCGCGGCATCGACGCCGTGGACTTCCGCTATTGGCGACTCAATGGCTGGCACGGCGATGGTTCATGCGGTCGATCAGCAGGCGGAAGTTGGACAGCGACGCCATCACCATGTAGATCGCCTGCAGGTGACCGGCGCGATGCAGCTCGGCCAGCACCTGCGCTTCCAGCGCCGCCAGCTTTTCTTCATTGATGGTGTAGAAACCGGCCAGGCGATGATCGGAACCGTCATCCAGCTGCACGTCCAGCACGAACGATTCCAGCAGATCGTGCTGCAGCAGGCTGGCGACGAACGCGCTTGAATCCTGCAGGCCCTGGTGCAGCGCCAGCAACAGGGAGTTGATGTGTTCCAGGTATTCGCTGGTGCCGCCGTGTTCGCGGAACACCGCCTCGCCGTCGCCATCGGCCTGGCGGATGCGCGGATGATCGATGTCCACGTGCACCTGCAGGGCCTCGCCGTTGCGGCCGATCATGAAGGGCTGCCGCTCCACCGCCATCGGCAGGTAGCTGGCATCCCAGCGGTCGCCCTGCAGGAACAGGTTCTGGCCCTGCTCGAAGCCGAACAATGCCAGCGCCTGGAAGCTGCCGTCGGCCTGCTTGGCGAACACGATCGGGTAGTGGGTCTGCACGCTGCGGAATTCGCCGGGAAAGGTGATCGAGGACATCACCGCATCACCCAGGCCAGCACCGTGGCGGGTCACCACGCGCAGATCCTTGTGATCGATGTTGTTGAGCAGAACGCTGTTGGGCATGGGTCAGATCCTGGGTAGTCGTTGCTGTTGCACGTGCTCGAGCAGCGCGCGATTGCCCGGCAGGGCCGGGATCATGCGCGCGGCCAGTGCCGCGGCTTCACGGAAGTAGTCCTGCGCCTTGCGCACCGCCGCCGATGAGGCATCGACCTTGGTCTGCGGCATGAATCCCATGCCGTACAGGATGTACTGGTAGCTGGCCGAAGGAAAGACTTCCTCGACCTGGTTGAAGTCATGTCGCGATGGCGGATGGTGACGCCACAGCAGCAGTTGCTCCTGCAGCCGTGGCGGGATGCCCTCCGGCCGGCGATTTTCACGCCAGAAATCGCTGTCCTGGCGTCGGCTGAGCAGGTAATGCAGCTTGAGGAATTCGATGACCCGCTGCCAGCGATACTCGAAGCAGTCATTGAAGCGCCGCGCCAGCAGATCCATCTCCGCGCGGTCGGCCGGCAGGCGATCGGCGAGCATGGCCGCCGACAGTTCCACCAGCGCAATCGCCGATGCTTCCAGCGGTTCGATGAAACCGGCCGACAAGCCGATGGCGACGCAGTTGCGGTGCCAGAAGCGTTGCCGGTAGCCGGGCTGGAACGACAGCTTGCGCGGTGTCGGCAGGTCATCCGGCGCGCCGTGCTCGTGCAGATAGCGCAGCAGCGCCTGCTCGGCCGCGGCGTCGTCGCAATGGGCGCTGGAATAAACATGGCCAATGCCGCGCCGGCTGGGCAGGCCGATGTCCCAGATCCAGCCGCTTTGCCGGGCGGTCGAGATGGTCTGCGAGGCGATTTCCTGGCCGGGGTCGCGGTAGGGCACCTGCACCGCCAGCGCGCGGTCGTTGAACAGCACATGCTTCTGTTCGATCAGTGCCACGCCGTAGTGCTGGCCGAGCAGCAGCGACTGCATGCCGGTGCAGTCGATGAACAGATCACCGTGCAGCGCGCCGCCGGATTTCAGCTGCAACGCATCGATGTCGCCGTTGTCGGCGGCGTGGATCGCCAGCACGTGGTCGGCGACGTGGCTCACGCCCAGCTTGTCGGTGCAGTGCTGGCGCAGGAAGGTGGCGAACCTGCCGGCATCCAGGTGGTAGGCGTAATTGGCGACCGCCGCGAATTCCGGCGTCGACGCCTGCTTGGGCGCTTTGCCGCGCGCGCACAGATGCGGCTGGAAGCTGACCAGATCCGCGAATGCGACATCGCCACCGCTGGCCAGCCAGCCGTCAACCAGGTTGGTTTCGGTATGTCCGTGCGGCAGCACGAACGGATGCAGATACTGATCGCCGGGCTGGCCATCGACCCAGCCACGGAACAGCGAGCCCTGCTTGAACGAGGCATCGCACTGGCGCAGGAAATCGGTTTCCGACACGCCGATGCTGTGCAGCGTGTCGCGCATCGTCGGCCAGGTACCTTCGCCGACGCCAATTGTGGCCACGTCCGGCGATTCGACCACGGTCACGCCGATGCCGGCCGGACCATGCCGCGCGGCCAGCACCGCGGCGGTCAGCCAGCCGGCGGTACCGCCGCCGACGATCACGATAGAACGTACTGCATCCACTTGCCGAACTCCCGACCCACCAAAAAAAGAGCCGCTGCAACCTCCAGCGGCTCCTTGTGCCATGCGCTCGCGCGCAGGGCACGGTTGTTGCCTGCCGTCAGAACTTGTAGCGCAGGCCCAGCATATAACGCGCGCCGGTCTGGGTGGCGTACAGCACCTGGTTCTTGTTGCGGCCGTGGATGCGCTGGGTCTCGTCGGTGATGTTGATGCCTTCGACCGACAGGGTCAGGCGCTCGTTGAACGTGTAGCTGACGTTCATGTCCAACTGGCCGTAGGGCTCGGTGTAGTTCGGGTTCGGGCCACCGCCGTCGAAGCGGCCGGACAGGAACTCGTCACGCCAGTTGTACGCGGCGCGGATCTGCCACGGACCCTTGTCGTAGAAGCCGACGAAGTTGGCCGAATCGCTCAGCCCTTCCAGCGCGAACTGCTGGCCGATGATCCGGTTGTCGTAGGTCAGGCCGGAATCGACGATGGTGTAGTTGGCGGCAAAGCCGAAACCACTCTGGCCGAACACGTGCTGCAGGTTGAATTCCCAGCCATCCAGCGACGCCGACTTCTGGTTGGCCGGGGTGCTGATGCGGAAATCCGCCAGCGGATCGCCCGGCTGGCCGACGATGGTGCCGGTACGTGCGCCGGTATCGTCGGTGCCGGTCTGGGTCACGCCCGGATCGCCGTTGTGGTTGTCGAAGATGTAGTTGCGGATGCAGACGTTGTCGGTAGTGCCGCAACCCGAGGCCAGCGCCTCGTTCCAGTAGGCGCCGCCGACCGGCGTGTGCAGGTTGAACGGGGTGGCGCCGTCGCTGCCGCCGACATCGATGACCTGGGTGGTGCCGATGTAGTTGTCGATGTTCTTGCGGAAGAAGCCGGCCGAGATATAGCTGGATTCACCGTAGTACCACTCCAGCGACAGGTCGAAGTTGTGCGACAGCAGCGGTTCCAGTTGCGGGTTGCCGAGCGAACCGGTGCCGCCATCGACGCGGACGATGCTGTCCAGGGTCTGGCCGCCCTGGATGTCACCCCAGCCCGGACGACCGATGGTTTCGCTGTAGCTGCCGCGCAGCTTGACCGTGTCGGTGACGTCCAGCGCCAGGTCCACGCTGGGCAGGATGTAGCTGTATTCGCCGCTCAGGTGGCTGAACTGCGGATCCGACAGCACCAGGTTGAGCTCGTTGGCCGAACCCCAGGAGATGGCGGTAGCGGTCGGCACCAGCGCTTCGGCGCTGACGCTGGTCTTTTCGTAACGCACGCCGACCGCGGCACTGAACGGCATGCTCCAGTCCCAGGTGTTGCTCCACTGGGCGAAGGCGCTCTTCGACTTTTCGGTGACCCGGCGATCGGTGGTGAACTCGGACGAGGCGCGATAGTCGGCGGCGTCGTTGCCGGCGCGGACCCAGGCATCCTCGGCCAGCTGGCGGACGGTGTCGAAGTCCCAGATGAAGAACGAATCGGTGAAGAACGGATCGTTGTGGCCGGAGAACTGATCGAAGTACTGGCCCATGTGATCCAGCTGCCAGACTTCATCCGGATAGTCGCCCGGATTGGTCGCGCCGCCCCAGGTATCGAGCTGCACGTTGGAGTAGGCCGAACGGTTGTTGACTTCGGTATAGCCGACGCCGAAGTCGAGCTTGGATCCGCCCTCGAAGTACAGATCGCCACCGAACTGGCTCTGTTCGACTTCCGACTTCATGTAGCTGTTGCGGAACGAGGAACCGCTGACCATCATCTTCGACGCGTCGATGGCGGTGGTGCCGGCCGGCAGGCCCATGTTCAACAACGGCAGGTCACCGGAGAAATCGACCGAGGTGGTGCCGCGGAAGAAGCCGGCGGTGCCGAGCACGCCGCTGGAACCCAGCGGACTGTCGGCGCCGGTCTCGGAGCTGGAGTTGTGGTAGTCGAAGTACAGGTTGAGGTTGTCGCTGGGGCGCCACTCGAGGTTGAACGCCAGCGACTTGCCTTCGGTCTTGGTCGCATTCTGCCCGCCACCGTACGCGGCGTCGCTGTTGGCGGCGTCGATGATTTCCGAATACAGGTTGGGGCCGGCGACCGGGCCATCGGTCCAGGAGCTGACCGACGGACCGAAGTTGAACCACACCGACATTTCGTTGCGCTGGGTCTGGATCTTGTTTTCCGAGTAGGCGTAATCCAGGGTCGCGGTCAGGGTGTCGGTCGGCGCGAACTGCAGCGTCAACAGGCCGTTGGTGCGCTGGCGCTGGACGCCGTTGATGTTGTAGTTGAGGTTCTGCGGTACCGAATAGACATCATCCGGGTCGGGGCGGTTGGTGATGTTCTCCGAACCCGGTGCGCCCGGCTGCGGAATCGCACCCCAGTTGTTCTCATCGCCACGGAAGGTCTTCCAGCCGTTGCCGACCGAGACCTGGCTGAAACCGTAGTCGCGCTCCTGGTAGCTGCCCGACAGCGCCACGCCGAACTTGCCGTCGGCATAGGTGTTGCTGAAGATGCCGGACACTTCCGGGGTCACGTCCTCGCCCTGCAGCGAATTGGGCAGGTTGTCGTCGGAGGTGTCCCAGACGCCCTTGACGCCGATGTTGGCGCGCATGCCGGGGGTGTCCAGCGGACGTGCGGTGCGGATGTCGATGGTGGCACCGATGCCGCCGGTCGGGATGCTGGCGCGGCTGGTCTTGTAGACGTCGACTTCGGAAATCGATTCGGACGCCAGGTTGGCGAAATCAAAGGCGCGCGAGTTGGACGGACCGGCGTCCATGATCGTCGATGCCGGCATCTGCCGGCCGTTCAACAGCACCAGATTGAAGTCCGGGCCGATGCCGCGGACGGTGACCTTGGAGCCTTCGCCATTGACGCGGTCGATCGAGACGCCGGAGATGCGCTGCAGCGACTCGGCCAGGTTGGTGTCGGGAAACTTGCCGATGTCTTCGGCGACGATGCCGTCGACGACACCCTGCGAGTCGCGCTTGAGGTTCATCGACTGCGACAGGCTGGCGCGGATACCGGTGACGGTCACCGTGTCCAGCGTGGTCGCATCGGTTTCGGCAGTGGACGTGGCCTGCAACGGATCGGCCGACTGGGCAAAGGCCGGACCGGCCAGGGCCATCATCAGGGCGCTGGTCAGCAGGCGCTTCTTGGGTACGTGGTGCAGCTTGTTCATGGAACTTCCCTCCCCGGAATTCGCGAAATCTGAGTTGTGTGGAACTGGTTGTCCGCAGGACAGCCATCGTGCTGCGGCATTTGACGCCCAATTGACAGCGTTGTCAACTTGAATGCGACAATGCCGTATATGATTGATTTGAAAGGTTTTTAGCCGTTAAATATTTGTTGCATCGCAGCGAACGCAAGCCATCGTGGCGGCCGCCGGACGCTGCCCACGGGCGAGCCCGGCAGCAGGCAGCGGGATGCTGGCAGCGGCATTGAGCCCGCTCGAAACTGAACGGAACCGTCGCTTGCGCGGGCGGAGCCGGCTCGCTGCCGCCGCCGGGTAATCGGCGGCAGGGCAAGCGGCGCCGGCTTATCGCAGCCGTTGCGGGTGGCTGTAGATGACCATGCGTGACGGTCGCACGAAGCCGAGCAGGGTGAGCCGGCAATCCGCCGCCAGTTGCACCGCCAGTGCGGTCGGCGCCGAGATCGCGGCCAGCAGTCCGATGCCGGCCAGTGCTGCTTTGGTCACCATCTCGTAACTGGCCCGGCTGCTGACCAGGGCAAAGCCGCTGTCACCGTCGATGCCCTGGCGAAGCATTGCGCCCGTCAGTTTGTCGAGCGCGTTGTGGCGGCCGACGTCCTCGCGCACCAGCCGCAGTTGTCCCTGCGGGTCCGCCCACGCCGCGGCATGCACGGCGCCGGTGGCGGCATTCAAGGGTTGTTGCTGTTGCAGGCTGGCCAGTGCCCGTTGGATGGCGTCGGCACACACGCGCAGCGTGTCCTGCAACGGCGGCGGTCGCTGGATCACGTCCTCGAGCAGGCGCTGGCCGCAGACGCCGCAACCGCTGCGGCCGGGCATTGCGCGGTCCTGGCCGCGCCCATCCGCCGGCAACCGCGTGTGGGTCTGGATGTCGAGCAGGATGCCTTCGACCACCTGCTGGATCTCGAGGTGGCGGATGTCACCGGGCCGCAGGCCGCGTTCGCTGAGCGCGAAGCCGTGGGCGAAGTCTTCCAGATCGGCCGGCGTCGCCAGCATCACTGCGAACGGCTCGCCATTGAACCGCACTGCGACCGGAACCTCCTCGGCCAGCTGATCGACGCGCTCGCTGGTCACTCCGTCGCGCCATTCCAGCAGCGGCCGGGCGACCTTGCCGCGCAGCGGATCCTCCGTGGCGCTCACTGCGCGGGCGGGTCGGGAACCGCCGCGGCGGTGATCCGCACCGGCGTCGACTTGTAGGCGGGGGTTCCGGATTGCGGGTCGTGGCTGTCCAGCGGCACCAGGCAATTGCCTTCCGGGTAGTACATCGCCGCCGAACCCGGCGGGATGTCGTATTCGACCGCGGTGAAGCCAGCGACCCGATAGGCGTCGTTGCCGTCGCAGCCGGGCGCGCACGACTGCACGTCGATGCGATCACCGTGGCGCAGTCCGCGCCGCTGCAGATCGCCGGCATTGAGGAACACCACGTCGCGGCGACCACTGATGCCCCGGTAGCGGTCGTTGTAGCCGTAGATGGTGGTGTTGTACTGATCGTGCGAGCGGATGGTGGTCATTGTCAGCAGCTCCGCCGCCGCCGGCGGGTCCTCGCGCAGGCCCGGCGCGACGATGAAGCGGGCTTTGCCCAGCGCACCCCAGTCGCGCTGCGACGCGCCGACGTACAGGCGGAAACCGCCCGGCTGCCGGATCCGCTGGTTGTAGTCCTGGAACTGCGGGAACACGGCTTCGATGTCATCGCGGATCAGATCGTAGTCATCGATCCGCGCCTGCCAGTCGACCCGGCTGTCCGGCAGCGTGGCCTTGGCGATGCCGGCGACGATCGCCGGCTCCGACAGCAGTTGTTCCGAGGCCGGCGGCAGGCCGCCCTGGGAGGCATGCACCATCGACATCGAATCCTCGACCGTCACCGACTGCAGACCGCTGGCCTGCAGGTCGCGCTCGGTCCGCCCCAGGCACGGCAGCAGCAACGCCTGTCGCGCCGGGATCAGGTGCGAGCGGTTGAGCTTGGTCGCCACGTGCACCACCAGATCCAGCTTGCGCATCGCCGCCATCGTCGCCTCCGGGTCCGGCATCGCCGTGGCCAGGTTGCCGCCCATGCAGATCAGCGCACGCGAGCGACCATCGCGGATCGCCTTGACCGCCTGCACCGAGTCGTGGCCATGACTGAGCGGAAAACGGAAACCGAAGCGGCGCTCGATGGCGTCGACCAGGGCCGGCGTCGGCTTTTCGGTGATGCCGACGGTGCGGTCGCCCTGTACGTTGGAATGGCCGCGGATCGGCGCGATGCCGGCGCCCGGCCGGCCGATGTTGCCGCGCAACAGCAGCAGATTGCACATCTGCTGCACGTTGTGGGTGCCCTGATGGTGCTGGGTCATGCCCATGCCGTAGCAGAAGATCACCCGTTCGGCATTGGCGTACAGGCGGGTGGCGGCTTCGATCTCGGTGCGCGGCAGGCCGCAGGCCTGCTCGATGCTGGACCAGCTAGTGGCCTGCACATCGGCGCGCAACGCATCGATGCCTGCGGTATGCGCATCAATGAAACCGCGGTCCAGCAGCCCGGTGCCGCCGCCCTGCAGATCCGCGGCATCGGCCTCGAACAGCGCTTTCATCATCCCTTTCAGGAACGCCAGGTCACCGCCGATGCCGACCTGGTAGTAATGCTGCGCCAGCGTGGTGCCCTTGCCGGTCAGCATCTCGGCCGGGTGTTGCGGCGATACGAAGCGCTCCAGCCCGCGCTCGCGCAATGGATTGACCACCACGATCGGCACCCCGCGCAGGGCGACTTCGCGCAGCGTGCCGAGCATGCGCGGGTGATTGGTGCCGGGGTTGTGGCCAAAACTGAACAATGCGTCGCAGTGTTCGAAGTCCGCGAGGGTGACCGTGCCCTTGCCGACGCCAATCGACGCGGGCAGGCCGACGCTGGTCGCTTCGTGGCACATGTTGGAGCAATCGGGAAAGTTGTTGCAGCCGAATTCGCGGACCATCAGCTGGTACAGGAACGCAGCCTCGTTGGAGGTCCGGCCGGAGGTATAGAACTCGGCCATCTCGGCCCGTGGCAGTGCCCGCAGCGCGGCGCCGATGCGATCGAAGGCGTCCTGCCAGGTAATCGCCAGGTAGCGGTCGCTTTCCGCATCGTAGGCCATGGGCTGGGTCAGGCGGCCCTGGTTCTCCAGCGCGTGATCGCTCCACAGCCACAGCTCGGCCAATGAATGATCGGCAAAGAACTCCGCTGTGGCCCGCTTGCCAGTCGCTTCCCAGGCCACCGCCTTGGCGCCGTTCTCGCAGAATTCGAACGAAGAGGTGTGGCGCGGATCCGGCCAGGCGCAGCCGGGGCAATCAAAGCCGCTGGGCTGGTTGACCCGGCGCAACGCGGCGGTCTCGCGGCCGACCGCCATCTGCCCCTGCAGGGCCCTGGCCACCGCGCCCAGCGCGCCCCAACCGCCGGCGGCCGCGTCGTAGTCGGCAACTCCGGGAACAACAGGCTTCTTCATCGGCAACGGCACGGCTCTGCTGGATGTGGATGATTCTGCCACAGAGCGGTCATGGCCCTCGGACGGCCAGGGCGCGGCCCGCTGCGGGCAACGGCCGCCAACGACGGTTTGGCGGCGCATGCATGGCGACCGCTTGGCAGGCACGTTTGCCAGCAGCGGGCGGTGGCACCGGCATCGGCCCGCGTCGATTGACAGTATCGTGCCGCCTGCCGACACTGGCTGCATCGTTCCGCCCGCGCGCAATGAGTCTGGACGGACGTCCACCGAACAAAAGGAGTTATCGCAATGAACGTGTCCCTGAAAAAGTTCCAATGGCTGGCCGCCGCCTCGCTGGTCGCGGTCGTCGCCGGTTGCGCCAGCAGCCCGACCATCCGTTCCGACTTCGATCCCAGCGCTGATTTCTCCCAGTACCGCACCTACGATTATTTCTCTCCGCTGGGCACCGACAGCGAGGGATATTCGACCATCCTGACCAACACCATCAAGTCGGCGGTGGACCGGGAAATGCAGGCCCGCGGCTACGTCAAGAGCAGCAGCTCGCCGACCTTGCTGGTCAATTTCGGCGCCAAGGTCCAGCAGAAGACCGACGTCAATACGGTGCCGGCCGCGCCGGTCGGTGGTTACTACGGTTATCGCGGTGGCTTCTATGCACCGTGGGGCGGCTGGGGCAATGAAACCTACGTCGACCAGTACAACGAAGGCACCCTGAACATCGATCTGGTCGATCCGGCCCGCAAGCAGCTGGTGTGGGAAGGCGTGGCCGTTGGCCGGGTCAGCGATGACACCAACAGTGCTTCGGTGAATGCGGCGGTGACGCAGATCTTCGCCAAGTATCCGTTCACTGCCGGCAGCGCCACCGCGCAGCCGCAGAAGTAAACAAAGCAGGTAACGAGGGCCGTCTGACGGCCCTCGTTGTTGTTGGCGGCCATGCCGGCGGCGGTCGCCGCCGGCAACAGGCAGTTTCTCCTACCGGGAACAATGCGTATGCACATGCGTGGTGCCTTGCTTCGCCGTCTCGTCCTCGGCTTCTGGTTGTTGCTGCTGGGCATCGGCCCCGGCGTGGCGCTGGCGCAACAGGACCCTCCGCAGCGGTCGGACGAGCCGGCGCTGCTGCGCTGGGCCAATCGTGATATCGCCGAGTTCCGCCGTGACTGGAACGGGATGTCGCCGGCGCAGCGGGTGGACCGGGCGGCTGCCTCGATCAGCGCCTTGTCCGATCGTGAAAGACGCAACCCGGTGCGTGCGCAGATGCTGACCCTGCAGGACACGCCGGCCGCGGTGGTGATGGTCGGTGACCGCGCGATCCTGGCCCTGTTCCCGGGCGATGCCATTGATCCCGACGCCGATCTGCAGGCCGAGAGCCGGGCCATCACCGAGCGCCTGAGCGCGGCGCTGGCGGTCGACCAGCAGCAACGGCGGCCGGCGATCATTGCCCGCGGGGTGGCGATCAGCGTGGCTGCGCTGGCGTTGGCCGCTGTGCTGATCTGGCTGCTGTCGCGCGCCGGGGGGCTGCTGGAAGGCTGGTTGCAGAGGCGCCTGCTCAAGCATCGCCAGGCCGGTCAGATGCATTGGCGCGAATACACGATTCCGGTGGTGATGCGGGTGTCACTGCTGCTGCGCTGGTTCTGCTATCTGCTGGCGGCAGTGCTGGCGCTGGTGACGGTGCTGGAGGCGTTTCCGCTGACCGAGCCGCTGGGACAGCGCGTACTCGGCTTCTTTGGCGAACGGCTGCATGTATTCGGCCGCGCCGCGCTGGAGGCCAGCCCGGGCCTGATGACGATGCTGTTGATCCTGTTCATCACCCATGGCGTGGCCCAGGCCATCGGTCTGTTCTTCAACAATGTCCACGCCGGTCGCATCCAGGTGCCGCTGGCGCATCCGGAAACCGCACTGGCGACCAAGCGGCTGGTGAGCCTGCTGGTCTGGGGCGTCGGCATTGGCCTGGCCTATCCCTATATTCCCGGCGCCAAGAGCGAGGCCTTCAAAGGCATTTCGCTGTTCTTCGGATTGATGGTGTCGCTGGGATCGGCCGGCGTGGTCAGCCAGCTGATGAGTGGCCTGGTGGTGATCTATTCGCGCGCGCTGGGACGTGGCGACCGGGTCACCATCAATGGCCAGGAAGCGGTGGTGCAGGAGATCGGGGGCCTGGCGACCAAGCTGGTCAACAGCTACCAGCAGGAAATCACCGTGCCCAATTCGGTGCTGATCGGCAACGCCATCATCAACCACAGCAAGCGCGCCGCGCTGGGGCCGGTGTTCTATTCGGCCCAGGTCACCATCGGCTATGACGCGCCGTGGCGGCAGGTGCACCAGATCCTGCTGGAGGCGGTTGCCGCCACCGACGGCTTTGCCAGCACCCCGCCGCCGTTCGTGCTGCAGCGTGGGCTCAGTGATTTCTATGTCGAGTACGAAGTGTTTGCCGCGCTCGCCAATCCGGCCGATGGACTGGCGCGCAAACCGCATCTGATGTCGGACTTCCATGCCAACATCCAGGATGCGTTCAACGCCGCCAACGTGCAGATCATGTCGCCGCACTTCGAGGCCCAGCCGGAGCAGGCCATCGTGGTACCGCGCGAGCAGTGGAATGGCCCGTCGGCAGCCGTCACCCCCGGCGAGATGCTGAAGGACATCACCGGCCAGGCGGCACGCAAGCCCACGTAGGGCGGAACAGGTCCAGCACCAGGTTGCCGGTGGCTCAACCCGCTTCGCGAACGGTTTCCAGCACCTGCTGGCCGTACCGCTCCAGCTTGGTCCCGCCGATGCCACCGACCTTCGACAACTGGCCCAGATCCTGCGGCCGGTGCTCGGCGATGTTGCGCAGGGTGCTGTCGTGGAAAATGACGTAGGCAGGCACGTTCTGCTCGCGGGCCAGTTGCGCGCGCAGTTCGCGCAGGGCGCCGAACAGCGACAGGTCGGCTGGCGCGACGACCACCGAGCCGGGCAGGTTGCGTTCGCGCTCGCGACGGCTGGGCAGCTCCTTGCGCAACACCAGCTGGCGTTCATTGCGCAGGACCGCGCGGCTGGCCTCGGTCAGGCGCAGGCCGCCGTAGGCCTCGGTGTCCACGTCCAGCAGGCCCGAGGCGACCAGTTGCCGGAACACGCTGCGCCAGGTCGAGGCCTGCAGATCCTTGCCGATGCCATACGTGCTGAGCTGGTCGTGGCCGCAATCGCGGATGCGTTCGCTGTCCGAGCCGCGCAGCACGTCGATGATGTGGTTGACGCCATAGCGCTGGCCGCTGCGGTAGACGCAGCTCAACGCCTTCTGCGCGGCCTCGGTCGCATCCCAGGTCGCGGCCGGATGCAGGCAGTTGTCGCAGTTGCCACACTGGTGCGGGTAGTGTTCGCCAAAGCCGGCCAGCAGCACCTGGCGCCGGCACTGCATCGATTCGCAGTAGCCCAGTAGTTGATCCAGCTTCCTGCGCTCAAGCCGCTTGCGCTCTTCGCCGGCCTCGGACTGCTCGATCATCTGCTTGAGCATCACCATGTCGCCGAGGCCGTAACACAACCAGGCATCGGCGGCTTCGCCATCGCGGCCGGCGCGGCCGGTTTCCTGGTAATAGCCTTCCAGTGACTTGGGCAGGTCGGTGTGGGCGACGAAGCGCACGTCCGGCTTGTCGATGCCCATGCCAAAGGCGACCGTGGCCACCATCACGATGCCGTCCTCGCGCAGGAACCGGCGCTGGTTGTGTGCACGTACCTCGGCGTCCAGCCCGGCGTGATAGGGCAGGGCATTGAAACCCTGCTCGCAGAGGAATCCGGCGGTCTGATCGACCTTCTTGCGCGACAGGCAATAGACGATGCCGGCCTGGCCGTGGCGTGGCTTGAGGAAATCGGCCAGCTGGCGCTTGACGTTGTCCTTCTGCACCACCGTGTAGCGGATGTTGGGCCGGTCAAACGAGCTGACGAAGCGCTGCGCCCCGGTCAGATTCAGGCGTTCGGCGATCTCGCGCTGGGTCGGTGGATCGGCGGTCGCGGTCAGGGCAATCCGTGGCACCTGCGGCCAGCGCTCGTGCAGCACCGTCAGCTGCAGGTATTCGCGGCGGAAATCGTGGCCCCAGGCCGACACGCAGTGCGCCTCGTCGATCGCGAACAGGGCCAGCCGGCTGCGGTCCAGCAGCGACATGAAGCGCTGTGTCAGCAACCGTTCGGGAGCTACGTACAGCAGGTCCAGCTCATCGCGCAGCAACTGCTGCTCGATCTGGCTGGCGCTCTCGGCGTCCAGCGAGGAGTTGAGGAAGGCCGCGCGCACGCCCAGCTGGCGCAGTGCATCGACCTGGTCCTGCATCAGCGCGATCAGCGGCGAAACCACGATGCCGACGCCGTCGCGCAGCAGCGCGGGCACCTGGTAGCACAGCGACTTGCCGCCACCGGTGGGCATCAGCACCAGCGCATCCTGGCCGTGGGCGAGATGCTGGACGATGGCTTGTTGCGGACCACGGAAATCATCGTGGCCAAAGACCCGCCGCAGCAGGTCCCGAGGAGATTCAGGCATGCCAATAGGGTAGCAGGCGCGGCCCGGCTGGTGACGGGTGACCACGCCGTGCAGGCGGCATCCGGCGGGCGCATAAGAGAAGCCCGGCACATGGCCGGGCTCCGTTGTCCAACGCTACTGCCGTCAGTTCATTCCAGCAGCGAGCGCAGCATCCAGGCGTTCTTTTCGTGTACCTGCAGGCGCTGGGTCAGCAGATCCACCGACGGGTCGTCGCCGCCGTCATCGGCGGTGCGCAGCACCCGGCGTGCGGTACGGCAGACCGCTTCATTGCCGTCAACCAGCTGGCGGACCATGTCCTGCCAGCCGGGCACGCCGCTGAGGCCGGTTTCTTCCTTGATCGAGGTCAGCTTGACGAACTCGGCATACGAACCCGGTGCGTTGAAGCCCAGTGCGCGGATGCGTTCGGCGATCTCATCCAGTGCGGTCCATTCCTCGGTGTACTGGCCTTCGAACATCACATGCAGCGAATTGAACATCGGGCCGGTGATGTTCCAGTGGAAGTTGTGGGTCTTCAGGTACAAGGTGTAGCTGTCGGCGAGGAACTGCGACAGACCTTCGGCAATCTTCTTGCGATCACCGGTACTGATCCCGATATCAATGCCGGGCGAGGTGTTGGCCGGGCTCAACGGCTGCGGCTTGCGCTTGGCCTTGGCCGAAGCCGCGCCGGACTTGCTGGTTTTGGTCTTGGGCATGTGAATCTCCTTATCTGAGGGGGATGGCTCACAATATCCCACGTTAACGCATCTTGTGTTCATTCGTTTTTCACAGCCAACAGAACAATGAAATCCACTTCCGCCGCAGCCATACCGTCTCCGTCCGCGCGCCGCCATGACATCGATCAGGCGCTGACCCGCGACCGTGGCCGCCTGCACGGTCTGTGGTCGCGCTGGCAGGCCCGCCCCGATGACGCCGGCAGCCGCGAGCGTTTCGAGCAGGCGCTGCAGGCATCGCTGGCACAGCGCCAGCAGCGGGCCAGCCAGCAGCCGACGGTGACCCTGGATGAAAGCCTGCCGATTGCGCGCGAAAGTGAGCGCATCATTGAGTTGATCCGCGCCCACCAGGTGGTGGTGATCGCCGGCGAGACCGGCTCCGGCAAGACCACCCAGCTGCCGAAACTGTGCCTGGCCGCCGGTCAGGGCGTGGCCGGCATGATCGGCTGTACCCAACCGCGGCGGATTGCCGCGCGCGCTGTGGCGCGGCGGGTCGCCGAGGAGTTGCACAGCGGCATCGGCGATGTGGTCGGTTTCCAGGTCCGCTTCAGCGATCAGGTTGGCGACAACACCCGCATCAAGTTCATGACCGACGGCATCCTGCTGGCCGAAATCGCCAGCGACCGCTGGTTGTCAGCCTACGACACCATCATCGTCGACGAGGCCCACGAACGCAGCCTCAACATCGATTTCCTGCTCGGCTACCTCAAGCAACTGCTGCGCAAGCGTCGCGACCTGAAAGTGATCGTCACCAGCGCGACCATCGACACCGAACGTTTCTCCAGGCATTTCGGCGATGCCCCGGTGATCAGCGTCGAAGGCCGCACCTATCCGGTGGAGCTGCGCTACCGGCCGCTGGAAGGTGGCGAAGGCAGCGACGGCGACGCCGATGAAGGTGGATCACGCACGGGCGAACGCAGCGTCAACGAGGCGATTGTCGCTGCGGTCGATGAAATCACCCGCATCGATCCGCGCGGCGACGTGCTGATGTTCCTGCCCGGCGAGCGCGAGATCCGCGATGCCCACCAGGCGCTGGAACGGCGCAAGTATCGCGAGACCGAAGTGTTGCCGCTGTATGCGCGGCTGTCGGCCAGGGATCAGGACCGGGTCTTCAGCCCGGGCAGCAAACGAAGGCTGGTGCTGGCCACCAATGTCGCCGAAACCTCGCTGACGGTGCCGCGCATCCGCTACGTCATCGATCCCGGCTATGCCCGGGTCAAGCGCTACAGCCCGCGGCAGAAGCTGGACCGCCTGCATATCGAACCGATCTCGCAGGCCAGCGCCAACCAGCGCAAGGGCCGCTGCGGGCGCATTGCCGAAGGCATCTGCTACCGGCTGTATGCGGAGTCGGATTTCCTGGCCCGTGATGAATTCACCGATCCGGAGATCCGCCGTTCCAGCCTGGCCGGGGTGATCCTGCGGATGTTGTCGCTGGGGCTGGGCCGGATCGAGGATTTTCCGTTCCTGGAACCGCCGGACGAGCGTGCCATCGCCGATGGCTGGCAGCAGCTGGTCGAACTGGGTGCGGTCAGCGCCCCGGACCGGCACGGCCAGCGCAGCCTGACCGCGGTCGGCAAGCAGATGGCGCGGTTGCCGGTGGACGTGAAACTGGCGCGCATGCTGGTGGCCGCACAGGCCAACGGCACGCTGGCCGACATGACCGTGATCGCGGCGTTTCTCGGTATCCAGGACCCGCGCGAGCGGCCGCCGGAAGCGCGTGAGGCAGCCGACAACGCACATGCCAGATTCGCCGATCCGCGTTCCGAATTCATCGGCATCCTCAAGCTCTGGAACGAGTACCGGCAAGCACATGAAGCACTGACCCAGTCGAAACTGCGCGACTGGTGCGGACGTCATTTCGTCGGTTTCCTGCGCATGCGCGAATGGCGCGAACTGCACCGCCAGTTGCTGGTGCTGTGCCGCGAACTGGGCTGGCAACCGGATGCGGGCAGTGAGGCCTCGGCGGCACCATCGTCCGACGCCGCAGTGGCGCCGGCCAGCAACAAGCCTGCGCGCCGCCGGCGCCGTGGCAAGCCGGCGGCTGCCGAGGCCGCCCCGGCCAAGGCCTCGTTGGTTGAAGACGGCGGCAGCGACAAGCAGCGCCAGCAAGCCTATCTGTTGCTGCATCGGGCGCTGATTGCCGGCTTGCCGACCCAGGTCGGCCATCGCACGGAGAAAGGCGATTTCCTCGGTCCGCGCCAGCGTCGCTATCATCTGTTCCCGGGTTCGGCATTGGCGAAAAAACCACCGCCCTGGGTGCTCAGTGCCAACCTGCTCGACACCCAGCGGGTCTGGGGCCTGACCAATGCGGCGATCGAGCCGGACTGGGTGATCGCCGAGCTGCCGCACCTGCTGGCGCGCAAGCATTTTGATCCGCACTGGTCGCGGGCCCAGGGCCATGTGCTGGCGTCGGAACAGATCAGCCTGTTCGGGCTGGTGCTGGCGCCGAAGAAGCCGGTCCATTACGGCCGCATCGCACCCCAGGAAGCGCATGAGATCTTCGTCAGACAGGGACTGGTGACGGGTGAAATCAACCTGCGCGCCGGATTCGTCGCCGACAACCTCAAGGTGCTGGCGCAGGCCCATGAAGAAGAAGCCAAGCTGCGTCGCGCCGGCATCGTCGCCGATGAGGATTGGCAGGCACGCTGGTACCTGGACCGGATTCCATCCGAAATCCATTCGGCCGCCGGCCTGGAAGCCTGGTACAAGAAGCTGGCGCCCGAGGCCCGGCACGCCCTGCAGTGGTCGTTGACCGATCTGCTGCCGGGGGAAGGCAGCGAAGCCGACCGCTTCCCCAGGTATCTGGTACTGGGCGATGCGCGGTTGCCGCTGCATTACCGCTTCGAGCCCGGCAGCGAAGACGACGGGGTCACCGTCGACGTGCCGCTGCATCTGCTCAATGCGCTGGATCCGGCGCAGCTGTCATGGCTGGCACCGGGGTTCGTCGCCGACAAGGCGGCCGGCCTGATCCGCACCTTGCCGAAAGCGCAGCGCCGCAATTACGTGCCGGCACCGGACTTCGGCCGTGCATTCTTCGAGAGCCATCCGCACGCTGGCGCCGATGACATCCGTGGCGCGCTGGCGCGCTTCCTGACCCGCACCACCGGTGCCGCGGTGGCGGCGATTGATTTCGACGAAACTGCGTTAGAGCCACATCTGCGGATGAACCTGCGGCTGCGTGACGACAACGGCAGAATACTGGCGACCAGCCGCGACCTGGACCAGCTGAAAGCGCGGTTCAGCGAGCGTGCCGGCCACGCATTCGCCGCCCGTGCCGGTCGCGACATGGCCGCCGATGGCCTGCGCGAGTTTCCGGCCGGGCCGATACCGCTGCAGGTTCCCGGCGAAGCCGGGGTGCCGGCCTATCCGGCGCTGGTCGATGAAGGCGAAAGCGTCGCCTTGCGGATGTTCGCCGACCGCCGCGAAGCCGAGCGCAGGCATCCGCAAGGGGTGCGCCGGTTGCTGCATATCGGATTGGCCGACAAGCTCAAGCAGGCGCGCAAGCAGTTGCCGATTTCGCCGAAGACCGGTCTGCTGTATGCGGCCATCGAATCACAAGAACGGTTGCGTGGTGACCTGCTGGAGGCGGCGCTGAATGCGGTGCTGGCGCAGGACGTGGCCGCTATCCGTGATCGCGCCACGTTCGAACAGCGGCGCGAAAAGGCGGCCCGGGAACTGTTCCCGGAGGCGATGCAGCGCCTGCAACTGGCCGAGACCATCCTCGGCGCGGTCGCCGATCTGAAACCGCAACTGGAATCGCCATTGATGGGCTGGGCGGCCGGCAATCTGGACGACCTGCGCGCGCAGCTGCAGGCGCTGGTCCATCCGGGATTCCTGCGCGAGACGCCGGCCGAGGCATTGGCCCAGCTGCCGCGCTATCTGAAAGGCATGGCCTTGCGTGCCGAACGCGCCAAACGTGATCCGGCCCGCGACCAAGCGCGGATGCTGGAACTGGTCCCGTTCATCGAGGCCCTGGCCCAGGCCAGCGACGAGGGCAGGACCGGCAGTGCGGAATGGCAGGCCCTGCGCTGGGATCTGGAAGAGTTGCGGGTGTCGCTGTTCGCCCAGGAACTGGGCGCCCGTAGCGGTATTTCGGCGAAAAAACTCGCGCAACGACTGCAGGCATTGCGCGAGTCGGCGGCAGGCTGAACAGCTGCCGCTGGGTGGGCCGCTGTCGGCCCAGCGGCTTACTTGATGCGCTGGACCTTGGCGGTGGTGTTGTAGCCCTTGACCCGCATGTACCACACGCCCAGGGTGCCAGGCTTGATGCTGACTTCCGGCGAGCTCTTGCGCACGCCTGCGAGCGTGGCGGCATCGGTCTGCTGCCATTCCTGGCCATTGGCCAGCACATAGGTCTTGCCCTTGCCGAAGCCGTTGAAATCGCCGGTCAGGGTGCTTTCGATCGGCTCACTGGTGCCGAAGTCGAAGAAGCCACGATTTTCCTGCACCACTTCCTTGCGCCCTTCTTCTTTGGCGGCGGCGGCGACGATGGCGGTCTGGGCGACCACCTTCTTGTTCAACCAGTCATTGAGCGCGGCCAGTTCGGAGGCATCCAGCTTGTCCAGGCCGGCGGCCTTGAACTGCTCGCTGGACATCTGCGACTTCAGATCGGTCGGCGGATTGCCGTCGGCAGCCTGCTGGGCGAATGCGGCGGTGCTGCACAGCAACGCGGCGGCAAGGCAGAGAACACGGAAATGCTTCATGGGATTTTCCTGGGGCGATGAGGCGCTAGTGTAGAACGCCTCGCCAGCGGTTCGACAATGATGCTGCGGCGCGCACGCTGGCGGCGGTGGTGGCGCAGTGCCGAATGTGCACAACAAGGTCCGCCGGCATCCGTTAATGTAGGGCTTTGTTGCCGATCTTCCAGCGTCATGTCGACCGCGCTCCCCACCCCTGAAAGCCTGCTTGATTCACCGGCGCTGGCACGCGTGCCGGCGCCGCTGCGCGACGGCCTGCGTGATGCGCTGGCGGCCAGCGCAGTGCCGGATGAAACGACGCTGGCAGTGCTGGCCGATACCCTGCAGACACTGGAAATGCTGTCCGCCGACGCCGATGTGGTCGCCGCCGCGCTGCTGTTCGGGTTGCCGTTGCCGGAACCGCTGCTGGCCCAGGCCCGGCAGTGGGCGCCCAGCATCGGTGGCCTGCTTGATGGCCAGGCTGCCGCCAATCAGGTCTGGACCCTGCACGCCGAACAGCAGCGGCAGGCCAACAGCGAGGGCCTGCGGCGGTTGTTGCTGGCGATCGTGCGCGACCTGCGGGTAGTGCCGATCCTGCTCGCCCGGCAACTGGCCCGGATGCGCCATGCCAGTGCCCTGGCCGAGGGCGAACGCGTCGCCCTGGCGCAACTGACCCGCGACATCCATGCGCCGCTGGCCAACCGGCTCGGCATCTGGCAATTGAAGTGGGAACTGGAAGATCTGGCGTTCCGCTTCCTCGACCCCGAGACCTATCGCCGCATCGCCCGGCAGCTGGACGAAAAGCGTACCGGCCGCGAAACCTACATCGCCGCGGTGCTGCAGCAGTTGCGGCAGTCGCTGGCCAGCCACGGCATCGCCGCCGAGGTCAGCGGCCGACCCAAGCACATCTACAGCATCTGGCGGAAGATGCAGAAAAAGCAGGCCTCGATCGACGAACTGTACGACCTGCGCGCGGTGCGCATAGCGGTCGATGACGTTGCCACCTGCTACGCGGTGCTTGGCATCGTGCACGCACTGTGGACACCGATACCGAGCGAGTTCGACGACTACATCGCCCGCCCCAAGCCAAACGATTACCGCTCGCTGCACACCGCGGTGATCGGGCCGGAAGGGCGCACGCTGGAAGTGCAGATCCGCACCCATGAAATGCACGCGCAGGCCGAGCTCGGCGTGGCCGCGCACTGGCGCTACAAGGAAGGCGGCGCCGACAAGGCCTTCGATCGCAAGATCGCATGGATGCGCCAGCTGCTGGACCAGTCACAGGAAAACGGCGACAACGATCGCCAGCTGGCCGGTGGCCTCGATGCGGCCCTCGTCGAGGAGCGCGTCTACACGCTGACGCCGAAGGGAGAGGTGATCGATCTGCCGCGCGGCGGCACCGTGCTGGACTTCGCCTACCACGTGCACACGATGGTCGGCCACCGCACCCGCGGGGCCAAGGTCAACGGCCGTATCGTGCCGCTGAACCATGTGCTGCGCAGCGGCGACCGGGTCGAAATCCTGACCTCCAAGACCGGCGAACCCCGCCGCGACTGGTTGCTGGCGTCGAATGGTTTCCTGGCCAGCGGCCGCTCGCGCGACAAGGTCCGGGCCTGGTTCCACAAACTGGACCGGGCGCGCAACCTGCAGGCCGGCCGCGAGCTGCTGGATCGCGAACTCAAGCGGCTGGGGCTGCAGCAGGCGGACCTGTCGGCGGTGGCACGCAGATTCCACGCCGACGGCATCGATGATCTGTACATCCAGGTGGCGCTGGGCGATGTCGGCCCGCACCAGGTGTCGCGTGCGCTGCATGAGGAACAGCGTGCCAGTGCCGCGCCGGCGGCGCCGCCGGGTCCCAAGCGTCCGCCGCCCAAGCCGAAGGCGATAGGCGACAGTACCTTCACCGTCGAAGGTGTCGGCAATCTGCTGGTGCAGATTGCCCGCTGCTGCCAGCCGGTGCCGGGCGAGCCGATTGTCGGTTACCTGACCCGCGGTCGCGGCGTCAGCGTGCATCGCCGCCACTGCCGGTCGCTGCAACGACTGGCGGCCCAGCATCCGCAACGGGTGCTGCCAGTGGAATGGGCGCAGGCCAAGGGCGGTTACGAAGCCGACGTGGTGATCGAAGGCTTTGACCGCAAATGGTTGCTGAAGGACATCACCACGCTGATTGCGCAGGAAGATGCGCATCTGCTCGGCATCCACAGTGACACCCGCCAGGACAGCGGCCGGGCCCAGATCCGGGTGCGGCTGCGGGTCACTGATTTCGGCCAGCTGTCGACCTTGCTCGGCAAACTGGATGCGTTGCCGGGGGTGCAGGAAGCAAGACGTTCAGCTTGATTGGGTATCCTGCGCAGGTGACGCGCGACCGCCCATCCCTGCCACCGGATCCACACCGACGCCACGAACCCCGCGTGGACTGGCAGAACATCGATGCCGATCCCGGCGTCGACATCGGTGGCCACCAACCCACCCGCCATCCGCCACCGCGCCGTCGTCGCCGTGGCTGGATCGCGCTCACGATCCTGCTGTTGCTGGTGCTGTTGGTGGTGTTGCTGAGACAGCCATTGGCGGATCGGCTGTGGCCACAGACCCGTGCCCAGGCGTTGCTGGTGCAGGGCCGGCAGGCGCTGGCCGAAGGCCGCCTGGATGACCCGGCCGGCCACGGTGCGCGCCAGTATTTCGAAGCCGCGCAGGCGCTGGACAATGATCGCGGCGATGCCCGCGCCGGGCTGGCCGAGGTCGCAGTGCAGGCGTTGCAGCAGGCACGTACCGCGCTCGCCGGCAATGACCTGGCGCAGGCCCAGCGATCACTGGCGCTGGCGCGTGACCTGCAGGTGCCGCGTGAGCAGGCCGATGCCGTCGCCGCCGAGCTGCGTAGGGCGCAGGCCGATGCCGCCGGTATCGACGATCTGCTGCTGCGCGCGGATCAGGCGCGTGAGCAGGGCCGGCTGGTCGGCGCGACCGATGCCGCGCTGCCGCTGTACCAGCGCATCCTGGTCCTGCAGCCGGATCTGATGGCGGCGCTGGAAGGGCGCGAGGACGCGTTGTCGGATCTGCTGCAGCCGCTTGATGGGCTGTTGCAGCATGGGCAACTGGCGGAAGCGGCGGCGTTGATCAGCCAGGTCGAGCAGTTTGATCCCGGACACGTGGCGCTGCCGGAAGCGCGGGCGCAACTGGCCACGCTGATCCAGCAACAACGCGAACAGGCGGATCGGCAGCTGGCGCAGGACCATATCGCGCAGGCGGCCAGCGGCTATCGCGCGATCCTGGCGGTCGACCCGAATGACAGCGGCTCCCGCCAGGGCTTGCAGCGGGCGGCGATGGCGAAGGTGCGACAGGCGCAGGCGCTGGCGGCGGACTTCCAGTTCAAAGCGGCCAATGCGGCGCTGGAGCAGGCGACGGAGCTGGCACCGGGACTGGCGGCCATTGCCGAGGGCAGGCGCGAACTGGCGAGCCTGCAGGCCAGCGCGAAACAACGCGTACCGCGTGCCGATCCTGCGCGGTTGGACCAGTTGCTGGCGCGCATGCAACAGGCCGAAGCACGCGGCGACTGGTTGTCACCGCCAGGCGAGAGCGCGTACGACGCGTTGCGTTCGGCGCAGGCGATCGCGCCCGATGATGCGCGGGTACGGCTTGCCGCCACACGCCTGTTGCCGAACATCCGTGGCTGTTTCGAACATGAGTTGCAGCAGAACCGGATCGGCCGTTCGCAGGCCTGCCTGCAGGCGTGGCAATCGCTGGCGCCGATGGACGCCGGGTTGGCCAGCGGCAAGCGCCGGCTTGCGCAGAAATGGGTCGCGGTCGGCAACGAACAGCTCGGTGCCGGTGACCTGGCGTTCGCCAACCGGGCGATGCGCGAGGCGATGGCGCTGGATGCCAATGCCGCCGGGGTGGCGGATTTCGCCAGCCGCGTGCGCAGCGCCAACGCCGGCGGCGGCCGCCGTTGACACCGCCGAAGCGGGTTCAGTCAGCGAAAAACACCGCGCGCACCGCAGCGCGGGCCGAGTCCAGCGAGAAATGCTGGCGGACGTTTTCAATCCCGTTGCGGCTCAGCGCTTGCCACAGATCCTCGTCACCATACAGGCGCACGATGGCGTCGGCGAAGGCCTGCGCATCGTCGGCCACCAGCACATCGTGACCATCAACCAGATGCATGCCTTCGACCGCGCAGGTGGTGGCGACCACCGGTTGTCCGTGGGCCATGCTCAGGTTGATCTTGCCCTTGACCCCGGCGCCGTAGCGCAGCGGCGCCAGGGCCAGCCGGCAGCCATCCAGATACGGCTGCAGATCTTCGACATAGCCATGGATGTGGACGCCAGGCTGCCCGGCCAGGGCCAGAATGTCGGCGCCCGGATCACTGCCGATGCAGTGGAACTGCAGCGCCGGCAGCAGCTGGCGCGCGCGCGGCAGGATTTCGCTGACGAACCAGCGCACCGCATCGGCATTGGGTGGATGGCGGAAGCCACCGACGAACAACAGATCACGCCGCTGTGCGAACGGAAATGCCGACGTCGCCGGCTGGTGCAGGTTGGACACCACCTCGACCCGGCTGTCGGCGGCATCCCTCGCCAGCAATTGTTTTTCGGTCGGGCTGACCACCAGCGTTGCATGCGCGGCGGCGATTACCGCCAGCTCTTTCCTGCGGGTGGCCGCGGCTGAACGCCGCAGGGCCTTGTCGTTGATTAATTCCGCAGCGCGTGACTCACGCAGGTAATGCAGATCGACGCTGTCGAACACCCGCTGCGCCTGCGGCGCGTAACGGCGCACCAGTGGCATGAACTCCGACGCGACGTAGTGACGCGACATCAGCACGCTGCTGAAACGTGGGCCGTGGCTCGCCAGCCAGCGCGCCGGCCGCTGGCACCAGGGTTCGTGCCAGACCTCGACTCCGATTGCCCGCAGGGCCTGCGTGTAGCGGCCAGCATATTGCAGCGAGGTAGGCAGGAACACCACGTGCGCACCCTCCTGAATCAGCAGTCGCATCAGGTTGACCAGCCGCAGCGAGCCGGAATCGTGGTCCGGACGTGGCGTTACCTCGTCGATGATCAGGATCTCGCGCTGGCGACGGTGTGCCATCGCCGCGCCCGGTACGCCGCCAGCCGCCGCGTGCTGCTGCAGGACCGCGCGCCACTTCTGTTCGAATACCGCGCGGTTGCGCAACTGATAGGCCTTGGTGCCGCTGCCGGGGTCGGTGCCCGAGGTCACCCCTTCCATGTGCACGACCCGCGATTGTGGCTGGTACAGCACCTGGCGACCGGCCTGGCGGACCGCGAAGGCCAGGTCGGTGTCCTCGTAATAGGCGGGGGTATAGCGGGTATCGAATCCACCCAGCTCTTCGAACAGAACCCGTGGAACGGCGATAGCCGCGCCCGAGCAGTAATCCGCCGCCCGCACGCTGCCGAACAGCGGATGTTCCGGTGACTCGAAGCGGCCGTAGTTCCAGGCGCTGCCATCGGCGAAGACAATGCCGCCGGCCTCCTGCAGCCGGCCATCGGGATACACCAGCTGGGCGCCGACCAGGCCCGCTTCCGGGTAATCACTGAAGGTGCCGAGCAGCGCATCCAGCCAGCCCGGCTGCGGCACGGTGTCGTTGTTGAGGAACACCAGGTAGTCGCCGCGGGCGCGCGCGGCGCCGTCGTTGCAGGCGGCGATGAAGCCGCCGTTGCTGGCGCGGCGGTGGTAATGCAGCCCCTGCAGCTGCGGCAGCCATTGCCCGGTCTGATCGCTGCTGCCGTCATCGACCACCAGGATTTCGATGTTGGCCGCCGGCGGATGCGCGGCCAATGCACGCAGGCAGGCCAGGGTATGCTCGACCTGGTTGTAGACCGGGATGATGATGCTGGCGCTGGGGGTGCTGCTGGCGGGTACCGCGAACGCGGCGAACGGCACGTTGGCTGGCAGATAGAGTGCCTCGGCCGGCAGTGGCGTGTGGCGGGCGAACTGGCGCTTCACCCGCTCCCAGCTGGCCTGCCAGCCACGCGTGCGCAGGCTGGTCAATCCGCGTTGGATCAGGCCGCGGGCGCGTTCGAACATGAAACGCACTTCGGCCAGCGACATCGACATCCGGTTGCAACTCCAGCTGAGCGGTGGGACCCCGGACCGGTCCGCGCGGGAGTGCCTGCGTTAGACTGGCCGGAACTTCCATTGTCTCATCCCCGTGGCCCATAACGATCATTCCGACGACCACCACGACGACAGCGATTCACCCACGCCGGCGTGGCGTCGTCACCTGCTCACCTTGTTGTTGGCGGCGGCGGGACTGGGACTGGGGTTCCTGATTCCGTACACGCTGTATCTCAATCACCAGGTCAGCCAGCGCTTCGGCGAGCTGCGCTGGCAGATCCCGACCCGGGTCTACGCGCGTCCGCTGCAACTGGCGCCGGGACTGGCGATGGATGCGCAGATGCTGAAGACCGAGCTGGAAGCGGCCGCCTACCGTGACGATGGCCGTGGCCAGATCCCCGGCACCTACCACAAGCAAGGCAGCCGCTACCGCATCGCCACCCGTGGCTACATGGACCTGGATGGCCGGATCGAGCCGCGGCAGCTGGATGTCAGCCTCTCTGGCGGCCGGGTCGCCAGCGTGCGCCAGGCCGACAGCCGCAAGGCGCTGAAGTCCGCGCGGCTGGACCCGGCGCGGATCGCCACCCTGTACGGTCAGAAGCAGGAAGAGCGCCGGCTGGTGCGGCTGGAAGAAGTGCCGGAACTGCTGTTGACCGGCCTGCAGGCGGTCGAGGACCGCGACTTCAAGACGCATCATGGCATTGACATCAGCGGCATGATCCGCGCCGCATGGGTGATGCTGCGTTCCGGTGGCGAGTCGCGCCAGGGCGCCAGCACCCTGACCCAGCAGCTGGCACGCAGCGGCCTGCTCGGCATCGGCAAGGAAGTCACCCTCAGCCGCAAGTTCAACGAAATCCTGTACGCGCTGATTCTGGAAGCGCGCTACGACAAGCGCACCCTGCTGGAGGCGTATTTCAACCAGGTCTACCTGGGCCAGCGTGGCAACCAGGCCATCCACGGCGTATCGGCGGCTTCGGAGTTCTGGTTCAACCGCGATCTGGATGCGCTGACCACCGAGCAGGTCGCACTGATGATCGGCATGGTCAAGGGCCCGTCGTTCTACGACCCGCGCCGGCACCCGCAGCGGGCCAGGCAGCGCCGTGACTTCGTCCTCGGCAAGCTGCTGCAGAGCAACCTGATTGACCAGGCCGAATACCAGCGCGCGCTGGCCGCACCGCTGGGCATCAGCGAAAATCCCGGCATCGCCGCCGCCAACCGCTTCCCGGCCTATGTCGATCTGGTCCGCCGCCAGCTGGCCCGCGACTATCCCGAAGGCGCGCTGCAGGGGGCCGGACTGAGCGTGATGACCGGCATGTCACCCTCGGCGCAGGCCTATGCCGAAGGCGCGGTCACCCGCACCATCAAGTCGCTGGAAAACAAGAAGCGGCCGCCGCTGCAGGCCGGGGTGGTGGTGACCGACGTCCACAATGGCGACGTGCTGGCCGTGGTCGGCAGCCGCGATGTCGCCAAGCCCGGTTTCAACCGCGCCATCGAGGCGCAACGGCCGGTCGGTTCGCTGCTCAAGCCGTTCGTCTATCTGCTGGCGCTGGCACAGCCGGATCGCTATTCGCTGGCCAGTTGGGTCGATGACTCGCCGGTCACCGTGCAACTGGGCAAGAACCGGCGCTGGAGTCCCGGCAACTCCGACAATCGCAGTCACGGCACGGTGCGCCTGATCGACGCATTGGCGCATTCGTATAACCAGGCCACCGTGCGCCTGGGCATGAGTGTCGATCCGCAGCGGCTGGCCGAACTGATCCAGGTGCTGGCCGGGATCAAGGCCGAGCCGAATCCATCGCTGATTCTCGGCTCCACCGATCAAAGTCCCTATGCGATGGCGCAGCTGTACCAGTTCCTCGCTTCCGGTGGCGAAATCCAGCCGCTGCATGCGGTGCGCGGGGTGCTGGACCCGTCCGGGCGCATGCTCAAGCGCTACGACAAGACACCGGCACCGGCGCAGGCCGGCGATTCGGTCGCCGCCAACCTGATCAGCGTCGCCCTGCAGGACGTGGTCAGCAACGGCACCGGCCGGCGCCTGCTCAGCGATGGCCTCGGCCGGCTGCAGTCGGCCGGCAAGACCGGCACCAGCAACGATGGCCGCGACAGCTGGTATGCCGGCTACACCGGCGACCACCTGGCGGTGGTGTGGATGGGCAACGACAAGAACGAGCAGACCGGCCTGTACGGCGCCACCGGCGGCATGCGGGTGTGGTCGACACTGTTCAGCCGTCTGCCCAGCGCGCCGCTGCGGGTTTCCGGCAAGGGCATCGACTGGCAGTGGGTGGTCGGCAACAACAGCAGTGACCAGACCTGCCCGGGCGCACGCCGGTTCGCCTTCGTCGCCGGCTTCGCACCGGCCTATGCCAGCTGTGTCATCGAACCGCCACCGCAGGAACAGGAAAGCGGTGGCTGGCGCAGCTGGTTCGGCCTGGACAGGAAACCAGAACCGGCCGAACAGGCCGCGGAAGAAACCACCCAACCATGATTCCCGAACATTCCCCCAGATTGATGCTGGCCACGCTGGCCGTGATCGTCGCTGGCTGTGCCAGCACCCCGGAAGCCGTCGTGGCCGAGGCCGGGCGTACCCCCGAACAGATGTACGCGCTGGTCCGCGCCGCCGCTGGCCAGGACGAGCGCGAACTCAACGTGCAGCCGCTGCGCGATCCGCAGGTCGAGGATCTGCGTGCCAGTGGCATGGCCGCGCTCAGCCAGCGGCAACTGGACGTGGCTGCGACGGATCTGCAGAAAGCACTTGAAATCACCCCCGAGGATCCGGCGGTGCTGCAGGAAAACGCCGAGCTGGCATTGCTGCAGGGCAATCTGCCGCTGGCCGAAAGCCTGGCTGGCAAGGCGGTCGACCTCGGTTCGGCGGTGGGTCCGTTATGCCGCCGGCACTGGGAAACCATCCGCCAGGTCCGGCAGAAGCAACTGGACGTGGCCTCGGTGGTACCGCCACGCGAAAAGGACACCGCCGCCGCCGAACGTACTGCGCGGATCGCGGTGCTGAAGGCCGGCGTCACCGACGCCAGCCGCCAGTTCGATGCCTGCACGGTCGCCGGTCTCAACCGCTACTAATCGGGATGTACTGACCGATCATGTCGCAACTTTCCCAGGCCAGCCGCGAAGCGCTGAGCGATGGCGGCGCGCTGGCCGGGCAGCTGGACAATTTCACCCCGCGCCAGGCCCAGCTGCGGCTGACCGCGGCGATCGCCGAGACCTTCGAACAACGTGACGTGCTGCTGGCCGAAGCCGGTACCGGCACCGGCAAGACTTACGCGTACCTGGTGCCGGCGCTGTTGTCCGGCCTGAAGACCATCATCTCCACCGGCACCCGCGCCCTGCAGGACCAGCTTTACCATCGCGACCTGCCGCGCGTGCGCGATGCGCTCGGGGTCGGCCTGAAATCGGCCTTGCTGAAAGGACGCGCCAATTACCTGTGCCGCTATCGCCTGCAGCAGGCCAAAGGCGAGCCGCAGATGGTCCGCGCCGCGCATGCCAGTCGCGAGCAGGCCGACCAGTTCCAGCGCATCGTCGCCTGGAGTGGCCGCACCCGCTTCGGCGACATGGCCGAGCTGTCATCGCTGGCGGAAGACTCACCGCTGCTGCCGCTGGTCACCTCCACCGTCGACAATTGCCTGGGCAGCGAATGCCCGTTCTTCGAAGAGTGCTTCGTGGTGCAGGCGCGGCAGCGCGCGCAGTCGGCCGACGTGGTGGTGGTCAACCATCACCTGCTGCTGGCCGACCTGGCGCTGAAGCAGGAAGGCTTCGGCGAAATCCTGCCGGGTGCGCAGGCATTCGTGATCGATGAGGCACACCAGCTGCCGGAACTGGCGGCCAACTTCTTCGGCGAAGGCTTCGGCATGCGGCCGCTGCAGGAACTGGCCCGTGACTGCCTGGCCGAATGCAAGGACGTCGCCGGTGCGCTGGCCGCGTTGCAGCCACCGGTGCGGGCGCTGGAGCAGGGCTTGCGCGAGCTGCGCGCCGGCCTGGAAGGCCTGCCCAACCGTGGCACCCGTGATCGTGCGCTGGCCAGGCCCGAGGTCGATGCCGCCTTCACCGGCCTGGTCGATGGCCTGGCCGATCTGCATGAATCGCTGCTGGAGCTGGCCGACGCTTCGCTGGGACTGGATGCCTGTGCGGCACGTTGCAAGGACTTGCTGGCGCGGTTGCGCCGCTGGCTGGGTGACGCACCTGCCGGGCAGGAGTTCGAGGAACCGGCCCCGGCCGAGTCCGGCGATGTGTTCTGGTACGAACTGACCGCGCGGGGCTTCCGCTGCCAGCGCACCCCGCTGGATGTATCGGCGCCGTTGCGCGAACATCGTGAGCGCTCGCATGCGGCCTGGGTGTTCACCTCGGCGACCTTGGCGGTCGGCGGCAACTTCGATCACCTGGCACTGCGCCTCGGGCTGCTGGATCCGAACACCCTGCTGCAACCGAGCCCGTTCGATTGGCCACGGCAGGCGCTCTGCTACCTGCCGGGCGGTTTGCCCGAACCCAATGCGCGCGGCTATGGCACCGCCTTGATTGCGGCCTTGATGCCGGTGCTGGAAGCGTCACAGGGCCGAGCGTTCCTGTTGTTCGCCTCGCACCGCGCGCTGCGCGAGGCCGCCGAGGCACTGCGCGATGCACCGTGGCCGTTGTTCGTCCAGGGCGAGGCACCGCGCGGGGTATTGCTGCAGCGCTTTCGCGAATCCGGCAACGGCGTGCTGCTCGGCGCGGCCAGTTTCCGCGAAGGCGTCGACGTGGTTGGCGATGCCCTGTCGGTGGTGGTCATCGACAAGCTGCCCTTCGCCGCGCCCGATGATCCGGTGTTCGAGGCGCGGCTGGATGCGATACGCCGCCAGGGCGGCAATCCATTCCGTGATGAACAACTGCCGCAGGCGGTGATTGCACTCAAGCAGGGCGTCGGCCGGCTGATCCGCAGCGAAACCGATCGCGGCGTGCTGGTCCTGTGCGATCCACGCCTGACCAGCAAATCGTATGGCCGGGTGTTCCTCGATTCGCTGCCGCCATTCACCCGCACCCGTGATCTGCAGGACGTGACCGGCTTTTTTGCGCCACAATCCCAGCCATGAAACTGCTCGCTTTCGAAACCGCTACCGAAGCCTGCGCCGTCGCCGTTTACGACGATGGCCGCGTGCTGGAACGCTTTGAGATCGCCCCGCGCCGGCATGCCGAGCTGGCATTGCCATGGGCGCAGGCGTTGCTGGATGAGGCAGGCATCCGCAAATCGCAACTGGATGCGATCGCCATCAGCAAAGGCCCGGGCGCCTTCACTGGCGTCCGCCTGGCAATTGCCATCGGCCAGGGCATCGCCCTGGCGCTGGACCGGCCGATGCTGGCGGTGTCGACGTTGGCCGCGCTGGCCTGGCCATCGAAGCAGGGTCCGGTGCTGGCCGCGATAGATGCGCGGATGGGCGAAATCTATACCGGTGCTTTCGACTGGCGCGACGGCCAGCTGCAGGCGATCAGCGCCGAGCAGGTGCTGTTGCCGGGCGCGGTCGAACTGCCCGTTCCGGCTGATGGATGGCATGGCGTGGGCAGCGGTTTTGCCGCGGTCGATGGCGTGTTGCGGCAACGCTGCCAGGCAGGTTTCGCCAGTATCGACGAAACCGCGTTGCCGCGCGCCGCCGCGGTTGCCGGGTTGGCCGCGCTGGCGTTTGCCCGCGGCGAAATACTGGCCCCGGAAAAAGTCGAACCGGCCTATCTGCGCAACAACGTGGCGTTGACTTTGGCTGAACAACAGGCGCTGCGCGCCAGCAAGGCCGCCAGCCGGGCGCTAGAATAGGCGGCAGATTCTTTCGCAGGGACTACGCCAATGCGCCAGTAATGCCGCCGTCCGCGTGACGGCCTGATCATCGCCCATCGCTCGGATGGTGCGTGGCTCGGCATACTGGAGGTTCCATGGTTGACAGCTCGCTCGCGCTGCAAGGCGTGTCGTTCTCACTGCCCGATGGCAGGACGCTTTTTTCCCATCTCGATATCGTGCTGGACCGGCAGCCAACCGCCCTGGTCGGGCGCAACGGCGTCGGCAAGAGCGTGCTCGCGCGCATTCTTGCCGGCCAGTTGTCGCCCACCAGCGGGCGCCGGCTGGCATCAGGTGTCGTCCACTACCTGCCGCAGCAGATCCACGCTGGCGCAGGCGACAACCTGGCCTCGGTGGCTGGTGTGCGGACCGTGCTGGATGCGTTGACCCGGATCGAGCACGGCAGTGTTGACGAGGCCGATTTCGAACGCGTCGGCGAGCGCTGGAACATCCGCCAGCAACTGCAGGAACTGCTGCGTGACGTGGGCCTCGGGGAGCGGTCGCCTGAGTACCCGGCGGACGCGCTCAGCGGTGGCGAACTGACCCGCCTGGCACTCGCCGGTGCCTGGCTGGCGCAGGCCGATTTCCTGATTCTCGACGAACCCAGCAATCATCTGGATCGCCGGCAACGGCAGGCGCTGTGGCGGCAGCTGCGGCAATGGAGCGGTGGCCTGCTGGTGGTCAGCCACGATCGCGAACTGTTGGGCCAGATGCAGCGCATCATCGAACTCTCGCCCGGCGGCTTGCGCAGCTACGGCGGCGATTACCGGTTCTATCGGCAGCTGCGGGATCAGGAACGGGCGCAGGCGGTGGCCGGACTTGAACGCGTCAAACAACAACGCCGGCACAGCGAACAGCAGCTGCAGGCATTGCAGGACCGCCAGCGGCGGCAACAATCGCACGCAAACCGGCAGGCCCGCCAGGCCAATCAGGCGCCGATCCTGCTGGGCGGGGCCAGGCAACGCAGCGAGCAGACCGCGGGTCGCCAGCAACGCCTGCAGCTGCAGCAGCGCGAACAGCTGGATTTGGCGGTTCGCGAGGCCGCCCGGCAGTTGCCGGACACGGTGGAACTGGCGCTGTTCGCGCCGCAACCGGCGTCAGCGGCGCAACGCCACGTGGCCGAACTCGAGCAGGTGGTGCTGGCCTACGGCCAGGGCGCACGACCGCCGTTGGACCTGGTGCTGCGCGGTTGCCAGCGCATCGGCGTGACAGGGGCCAATGGCAGCGGCAAGTCGAGCCTGCTCAAGCTGCTGGCCGGCGATGTTGCCCCAGCCAGCGGCCAGTGCCGGGTGCAGGTGGCCTGCCGTCGACTGGATCAGCAGTTGGCGGAGCTGGATCCGCTACTGACACCGCTGCAGGCATTGCAGGCGGCCAATCCACCGGCGGATCCGGCGTTGCTGCGCGGACGGCTGTCGTTGCTCGGGCTGCCGGCGGCCACGGTCGAGACACCGTTGGGCCGGTTGAGTGGGGGCGAGCGGCTGAAGACCGCGATGGCCTGCGTGCTGTATGCGGAGCAGACGCCGCAGTTGCTGCTGCTGGACGAGCCCAGCAACCATCTCGATCTCGACGCGCTGGAAGCACTCGAACAGATGCTGCGGCAATACCCCGGCGCCTTGATGGTGGTGTCCCACGACGCGGTCTTCCTCGATCAGCTGGCGCTGGACACGCGCCTGCATCTGGAGGTCGACCAGTGGCAACTGTCGCCATGGTAGATACGTCCCCGCCGGCGGTCCGCCGAGCGGCTACTCGTCGCGCACTTCGCCGCCGGGCAGGAAGTTCCAGGTCCGGGTGACATGGAGGATGTCGATGTTTTCCTCGGTCTCCGGCAACGGCGGGAACGGCTGCGCCAGTTGCACGATGCGCAGCGCGCTGGAGTCGAGCAGGGGGATGCCGCTGGAACGGATGATGCGGCTGCCTTCGACCGAGCCGTCACGGCGTACCGCCACGCTGATCACGACGCGACCGGACAGGCGCTTGCGACGCGCTTCGTCGGGATAGTTGAGATTGCCGACGCGCTCGGCGCGGTCGACCCAGGCGCGCAGGTAGTTGGCGTAGGCGTATTCGCGGGTACTGGCCGAGACGAACTTGCGCTTCGGCCGCTTGGCATACAACTCCGAGCGCAGATGGATTTCAGCGGCCAGCCGGGCCATTTCCGCATCACGCTGGATTTTCTGTTCGCCGGGCGGCAGCTTGTCCTGATCCGGCTGCGGCCGGGTATCCAGCGGCGGCACCAGGATATCGCTGTCGCGGCTGCTGATGATGCGCGACTCCGGTGGCGGCGCCGGCGCCGGTGACTGCGCGCGCAGCGGCTGCGGTGCCAGCCCGGCTTCGGTCTGCGGCACCCAGCCGGCCTGGTTGTCGCGCGGCCGCTGGGCCTTGTCGTGATCGCCGCCGCCCTGCTGGTTGGCGGCAGCGAGGAAATCGGCCTGTTGCGGGGTCAGCGGGGTCTGGGTCTGGCTGAGGATGACGTCCAGCGTCGGCACCACCGGCGCGGCATCGTCCAGGGCAAAACCCACGCCCAGGATCAACAGCCCGTACAACACCAGCGACAGCACCAGGGTTGCGCTGAGGCGCTCGTTCTCGCCGACCCTCGGCGGTACCGGCGCATCGCCGGCGGGAATGGCCTCGGCCGACATTTCAGCCCGCCAGTCGGCGCTCGATGGCGTCGAACAGCAGCCCGGCGATATTGATGCCGAACTGGCGATCGAGTTCGCGCACACCGGTCGGGCTGGTGACGTTGACTTCGGTCAGGTAGTCGCCGATCACGTCAAGGCCGACGAACAGCATCCCGCGGCGCTTCATTTCCGGGCCGACCTGGCCGGCAATCCAGCGGTCGCGATCACTCAGCGGCCGGCCTTCGCCACGGCCACCGGCGGCAAGGTTGCCGCGGAATTCGTCGCCCTGGGGTATCCGCGCCAGCGCATAGTCGACCGGCTCGCCATCGATCAGCAGGATGCGCTTGTCGCCGTCGCTGATGTCAGGCAGGAAGCGCTGGGCCATGGTCAGCCGGCCGTGGCCGATCAGGGTTTCCAGGATCACGTTCTGGTTGGCCTCGCCGGCATCGACCAGGAAGATCGACTTGCCGCCCATGCCGTCCAGCGGCTTCAGCACGGCGCGGCCATGCTCGCCGACGAAGGCCTTGAGCAGCGCCGGATCGCGGCTGACCACGGTCGGCGGGCAGCACTGCGGGAACAGCAGCGCCGCCAGCTTCTCGTTGTAGTCGCGCAGGCCCTGCGGGTCGTTGACCACCAGCGCGCCGGCCTGCTGGGCGATGCCCAGGATCTGGGTGTCGTACAGGTATTCCTCGTCGAACGGCGGGTCCTTGCGCATCAGCACCACCTGGCCGCGACCGAGGCTGATTTCGCTGGTGTCGCCCAGCTGATACCAGCTGCCGGGGTCGTCGTTGACGGTCAGGGTGGCGACCTGCGCCACCGCCCGGCCATCGCGCAGCGCCAACCGCCTCGGCACCACGTAGAGCAGCCGGTGGCCGCGCCGCTGGGCTTCCAGCAGCATCGCGAAGGTGGTGTCCTTGGCGATCTTGATCGACCCGATGGGGTCCATGATGACGACGACGTCGAGGGGCATGGCAGTAGCGGCAGTCAGGGTCCGCGCATGGTAGCAGGATGAATGCGCCGGCCCACGGGTCGCCGCCGGCGCGGATCCGCGCACAACTGCGACCGGGTTCGCAGCGCCGCTCCGGATTGGCTGCGATTGTTGCGGCGTGCTTGACAGTTTGCCACTGGATTGGGATATAAGTAACTTCGCAGCGGTGCCAGATCGTCACAGAAGCACCGCGCATGGGGAAAAACTTAATGACGCAGAATGAAGGGCAGGCCGGGGAACTGACCGGTCTCAGGGTCATGGTGATCGATGATTCGAAAACCATCCGCCGTACCGCGGAGACCTTGTTAAAACGAGAAGGTTGCGAAGTAGTGACGGCGACGGACGGGTTCGAGGCGCTTGCCAAGATTGCCGACCAGCAGCCGCAGATCATCTTCGTCGACATCATGATGCCGCGCCTGGACGGGTATCAGACCTGTGCGCTGATCAAGAACAACCAGGTCTTCAAGAGCACGCCGGTGATCATGCTTTCGTCCAAGGACGGGTTGTTCGACAAGGCGCGTGGCCGCATCGTCGGTTCCGAGCAATACCTGACAAAACCATTCACGCGCGAAGAACTGCTCGCCGCGATCCGCGCCCACGTCAGCATCTGATCGCGGGGGGCGACAGTCATGACAGGTCCATCCACAATCGATCGCAGCCGCGCAGGCGTTGAAGCGAACCCGATCCGCACGCCGTTCGACATCCTTGCCGAGTACGAGCGCCGCAGCCTGCAGCACGCGGTCGTGCTGCCGGCGCAGGAAGCCGCGCCGGACCAGTGGCGCGGGGTCGGCTACCGGGTCGGCCAGCGCCGGCTGGCATCCAATTTCGCCGAAGTGGTGGAAATCGTGGCGTTGCCGCCGATGACCCCGGTACCGGGGGCGCAGCCGTGGCTGCTGGGCATCGGCAACCTGCGTGGCAACCTGTTCCCGGTGGTCGACCTCAAGCAGTTCCTCGAGGGCGAGCGCACCGTGCTGCATGAGGGCCAGCGGGTGCTGGTCATGCGCCAGGCCGGCGGTGACGTCGCTCTGACCATCGACGAGCTGTATGGCCAGCGCAGCTTCCTGCACAGCCAGCGCACCGAGCCGGGCAGCCTGGCCGAAGGTCGCTACGCCAACTTCATCGACAGCGCGTTCCACAGTGACGAACACGACTGGGGTGTGTTCTCGCTTTCCTTGCTGGCCAGGACGCCGGAATTCAGACAGGCCGCCGGCTGACGCGTGCATTTCACGCACCAGGCACGGAATTCAAAATTTTTTCAGGGGTTGAATGATGAGTACTTCCACGGATTCTCCAACAGCTGCCAAAGTCAGCAGCTTCGGAAGCACCTTCTGGCTGGTTCTGTTGGCATTGTCGGTCATCGTGTTCGGTGCCAACACCGGTGTCGCGACCTGGCAGGGCAGCCGCCTGGCCGGCGCCAGCACCGGCGCTTCGGACATGCGCGTGCTGTCGCAGCAGCTGGCCAACCAGGCCAGGGAGGCGGTGGCTGGCAATCCCGAGACTTTCAAGGAATTCAAGACCACCAAGCAGCAGATTGACTCCACCGTTGCCGAACTGCGCAGCCGGTTTGGCAACGAAGCGGCCATCGCCGGCCCGCTCAACCAGCTCGGCGCGACCTGGGCGCCGCTGAGCAAGAGCGCTGATCAGATCATCGCCAGTGAATCGGCGGTGCTGGCGCTGTCCGGCAACGCCAACCGTTTTGCCAACCAGGTGCCGCAGCTGCAGGCACAGCTCAACGAAGTGGTGCGCGCGATGTCCGCCAGCGGCGCGCCGGCCTCGCAAATCTACAGCGCACTGCAGCAGGTGGTGCTGGCATCGACGATGGCCCGCCGGGTCACTGAAATCCGCGCCGGTGGCGTCGGTGCGGTTACCGCCGGCGACGCGCTGGGCCGCGACGCGGTGGTGTTTGGCCAGGTGATGGACGGCCTGCGCGATGGCAACGAGGCAATGGGCATCGCCGCCGTGCGCAACCCGGCCGCGCTGCAGGCACTGGCCCAGTCGCAGACCCTGTGGGAAGCGATGAAGAAGGATCTGGACGCCATCCTCGGCACCTCCAGGGATCTGTTTGCCGCGCAGTCGGCCGCTGCCGCGCTCACCGACGGCTCGACCCGCATGCTGGAAGACAGCAGCAAGCTGTTCCAGGCGTTCTCGGCTTTCGGCTCGGTGCGCGATACCCGCCTGTTCCCGAATTTCTGGCTGTCGGTCGGCTCCGGCGTACTGCTGCTGGTGTCGATCATCGGCTTGTTGTACAGCCTGTACCGCAGCCGCCAGCGCGAACAGGAAGTCCGCTACCAGGCCCAGGTCGAGTTCAACAGCCGCAACCAGCAGGCGATCATGCGGCTGCTGGACGAAATCAGCTCACTCGGTGAAGGCGATCTGACGGTCAAGGCCTCGGTGACCGAGGACATGACCGGCGCCATCGCAGACGCCATCAACTACGCCGTCGATGAGCTGCGCAACCTGGTCACCACGATCAACGACACCTCGGTGCAGGTCGCGGCCTCGACCCAGGAAACCCAGGCGACCGCGCTGCAGCTGGCCGAAGCGGCCGGCCACCAGTCCGACCAGATCAACACGGCTTCGGAGCGCATCAACGAAATCGCGGTCAGCATCGACCAGGTCTCGCGCAACTCCACCGAGTCGGCGGAAGTGGCGCAGAAGTCGGTGCTGATCGCCACCGAAGGCGCCGGCGTGGTCCGCGAGACGATCCGCGGCATGGACCAGATCCGCGACCAGATCCAGGAAACCTCCAAGCGCATCAAGCGCCTGGGCGAGTCCTCGCAGGAAATCGGCTCGGTGGTGGAACTGATCAACGACATTTCCGAACAGACCAACATCCTGGCGTTGAACGCCGCCGTGCAGGCTGCTTCGGCGGGCGAGGCCGGTCGCGGTTTCGCGGTCGTGGCCGACGAAGTGCAGCGACTGGCCGAACGTACCTCCGGTGCCACCCGCCGCATCGAATCGCTGGTGCAGACGATTCAGGCCGATACCAACGAAGCGGTCAGCTCGATGGAACAGACCACCGCCGAAGTGGTGTCCGGTGCACGCCTGGCCGAGGACGCAGGCACCGCGCTGGGCGAAATCGAGCGCGTGTCCAGCGACTTGAACGAACTGATCAAGAACATCTCCGGCGCCGCCCAGCAACAGTCGTCGGCGGCGACCGACATCACCCAGACCATGGGCGTGATCCGGCAGATTACCTCGCAGACCTCGCTGGGCGCCGGCCAGACCGCCGAGTCAATCGGTCACCTTGCCCAGCTGGCCGCCGACCTGCGTCGCTCGGTCGCTGACTTCAAACTGCCAGGCTGAGGACGGGCATTACGGATGAACGCACGTATTTCCCAGCCATCGTCGCCACCGGCGACGACCCTACTTCGCGGCAAGGTGAACCCATGAGTGCGCTGCGCGAAGCGATGAGCCATGCCGTGCTGGGCTGGGTCAAACCGGAGCTGGATGAATCGCTGCGCCAGGTGCGCAACGAAATCGAAGCCTTTGTCGAAGAACCCGCCGACACCAGTCGCATGCGTTTCTGCAGTGGCTACCTGCACCAGGTGCAGGGCACCCTGCGGATGGTCGAGCTGTATGCGCCGGCGATGGTCGCCGAGGAGCTGGAACTGCTGGCGCAGGCGCTGCAGGAACAGCAGGTGGAAGACGTCGACGCCGCCTGCGCGGTACTGATGCGCGGCGCGGTGCTGTTGCCCGATTACCTGGAACGGTTGCAGGACGGTCATCGCGACATCCCGATCGTGCTGTTGCCGCTGCTCAACGAAATCCGCGATGCGCGCGGCGCCGCCGGGCTCAACGAAAACATGCTGTTCCCGGCCGGCGCGCCCGAGCAGGATGCGCCGACCGAAGAGGAAATCGACCATGCCCGCGGCAGCCTGAGCGGGCGCAACCGCGCCCTGCTGGACACCGTTGGCAGCGCGGTCAAGGAAGAGCTGCTGCGGGTCAAGGACGCACTCGACCTGCACCTGCGCACCAGCGCCGATGCGGCCCAGCTGCACGGCCAGGTCACCGAACTGGGCAACGTCGCCGATACCCTCGGCATGATGGGGCTGGGCGTCGCCCGCGGCGTGGTCCTGCAGCAGCGTGACACCTTGCGCGATGTCGCCGAAGGCCGCCGCGCCGCCAATGAAGACACGTTGCTGGATATCGCCGGCGCGCTGCTTTATGTCGATGCCTCGCTGGATGATCAGGTCGCCCGCCTGGGCCATGCAGACGCCAGCCATGTCGAATCCGGCAGTGCCGCCGAATCGCAGGCCACGGTCGAGGTGCTGGCGCAGGAGGCGATCAACAATTTCGCCGCCGCGCGCGAGAAGTTCGTCGCCTTCATCGAGACCAACTGGAGCCACGAACAACTGGCTGACGTGCCGCGCCTGCTGGACGAAGTGTCCGGTGCGCTGCGCATGCTGGAGCTGGGGCAAGCCGCCGATTACCTGGTCGGCGTGCGCCGCTATGTCGGCAGCGAGCTGATCAACAAGAAACGCATCCCCGGTGGCCAGCAGCTGGACACCCTGGCCGACGCGATGGCCAGCCTCGAGTACTACCTGGAAGCCCTGCGCGAACGCCGGCCCAACCGCGAGGAGATCCTCGAGATCACCCGCAACAGCCTGGAAACGCTGCGCTACTGGCCGTTGCCAGACGAAGAACTGTTCACCCCGTCGGTGGCGGACCCGATGGTCGACGTCCCGGCAATCCCGGACATCCCGCCGGCCAACGATGCCGCGGATCACGCGCAGCCGGCGAGCAGCGAAACGCCGGTCGCCGATGCCAGCAGCCATCCGTTCGATCCGATTGGCTTCGAGGAAGCCGGGCAGCCGGCGCCGGACGTGGCCGCCAGTCCAGCCGAGGCCATGCCGCCAGCGCTGCAGGAAGCCAAGACGGCCGCCGATGCATTGTCATTGCAGCCGCTCGAATTCGAAGGCCAGGAAGCGGCCGCAGGCCATATGGCCGAAGCGGCCACCACGGTCGCCGATGCCACGCCGGTGGTCGCGGCGCCGACCCGCCAGGGCGCAGCGGTCGGTGGCGTCGATGGCTTTGATTCCGAATCCGGCGACATCGACGACGAAATCCGCGAGGTGTTCCTGGAGGAATTCGACGAGGAGATCGTCAACCTGCAGCGGATGCTGCCGAACTGGCGCAGCGCGCCCGAGGATCTGGAGCGCCTGCGCCCGATCCGCCGGGTGTTCCATACCCTCAAGGGCAGTGGCCGGCTGGTCGGCGCGAAGACGCTGGGCGAGTTCAGCTGGAAAGTCGAGAACATGCTCAACCGCGTGCTGGACGGCTCGCGGCCGCCGAGCGAGGCGGTGGTGGTATTGCTCGAGCAGTCCTGCGACGTGTTGCCGCAGCTCAACGCCGCCCTGCGCGGCGAAGGCACGATCAGCGCTGACCTTGAAGGACTCAAGCAGGTTGCCGACCAGCTCGCCGCCGGTGAGGAAGCCAGCTACCAGCCGGCACCGCCAGCGGCATTCGACAGCGAACCGGCGCTGGAGCTGGAAGACGAGATTCCCGCCGTCGCCTGGGACGAAGACGAGATCGAACCGGCTTCCGCATGGCAGGAGAGCACGGAAGGCACGCCGGCGTCGGTCGACGCCGTGCTGCGCGAAATCCTCGAGGTCGAAGTCGCCACCCACCTGCGCACCGTGCAGGCCTGGCTGGCCCGGGCCGACGCTGATGCGACGGTCGACGACGCACTGCTGCGCGCGCTGCACACCATGAATGGTGCATTCGCGATGGCCGATGTTCCGGAGATCACCGAGGTCACCAACCCGGCCGAACAATACGTCAAGCGCCTGCTGGCGCAATCGGCCAGCGCCGATGCCGATGGCGTGGCCGCGCTCGGCGACGTGGTGCAGGCCATCCAGGACACGATTGCCGCCCTGCAGCGGCCGATGCCGCGGGTGCCGGTGTTCGCCGATCTGTCGGCACGGCTGGCGGCGCTGAAGGATCGACTGCCCGAAGCGCGTCATTCGCAGCTGGTCAACAGCGCCCAGCAGGGCAGCTATGTCGGCGGCCTGGCCGGCACCGAAGACGCCAGCATCGATGCGGCGGCGGAACCGACGCTGCAGGTCCACGATCTCAGCCAGTATCTGGGCGAAGGTACAGCACCGCCGGCGCCAGCCAACCCGGTCAATTATTTCGAAGTCGAATACACCTTCACCCCGCGCGCGCATTCGTCAATCATCGCCGACGGCGAACAGGCAGCAGCTGCCGCCGGATTGAGCGCCGCACCGCTGGCCGATGCCCTGCGCGAAGGCCTTGACGACAACACCGGTGGCGAAGCCACGGCGCCGGAAATGCCATCGCAATCGCGGTCGGATGATGACGCGGCCGCAAGCGCGGATGCCAGCGAATCCTGGATGCAGGAAACCCCTGCGCAGGAACCACCGATGGAGGAGCCGCCGGCCGAGCAACCACCGGTGCAGGAACCCCCGGCCGAAGAACCGCCGGCGCAGGAACCCCCGGCCGAACAACCGCCAGTCGAGCAGCCGCCAGTCGAGCAGCCGCCCGCGCAGGACGCCGACGGCTTTGAACCGGCGATCAGCGACATCGCGGCCGACGCCGAAAGCGACCCCGCATCCACCGGCGCTGATCTGGTCGACGATCGGATGGTTGTCGAACGGAGCACCGATGCCGATGCCGACCTGATCACGCTTGAGCTGGACTCCGACACCCAAACATCGGATCAGGCCCCGGCCTGGGCCGATCCGGGCGCAGATCTCGACATCGAGGAAATCACCCTGGACGGCGACACCGCGCCTGTCGAGCCGACCGATGCCGACGAGGTGCCGTCGCTGCAGGATGAGGCAGTGGCTGACGGCGACGATGACAGCCGCGTGCTGGCCGACGCGGACCTCGGCGAACAGGCACCGCCGGAGCTGCTGGAAACGACGGACTGGATGCCGGCTGCCGCTACCGGCATCGACACCGATACCGACACCGATACCGATACCGATACCGATACCGACGCGGCGGGCGACACCGCGTTGCTCGCCGATGCTGGAATGGACGGTGCTGCCGACCTGCAGGCCGCGGAAGCGGAAAGCACGCAAGCGGCCGGACAATCCGCGGTGGAAGAAGCAGCGGTCGAGGAGCAATCCGACGTACAGCAGCAGGCTGATGTAGAGCAGGCTGACGTAGAGCAGGCTGACGTAGAGACCGGCGCTGATATCGAAGCGGACATCGAAGCCGAAGCGGCTGTCAGCGATGAGCTGGCCGGTGTCGATGCGGACGTCGATTCCAGCCCAGACGACGCATCAACATCGGTTACTGCCGTCGGCGATGCCGGCGTCGAGCCGATGATGGCAACGGACAGCGACGATATCGACGAGGCGAACGCCGGGGAACCGCGCGATCTCGACGAGTCCGGGCACGACGACGCAACCGACAACGGCGACGACGCACTGGATACCAGCGGACTGGATCTGGAACTGGTCGACATCTTCGTCGAAGAAGGCAACGACCTGCTGGATCATTCCGATGGCTTGCTGGCCCAGCTCAGCGAGACCCCCGATGACCGTGCCCTGCTGACCAGCCTGCAACGCGATCTGCACACCCTGAAGGGTGGTGCGCGCATGGCCGGCATCCATTCCATCGGCGACCTCGGCCATGCCATCGAGTCGATGCTGGAGGCCATCGTCGGCGACCGCATCCAGCTCGATCCGCGCGCCATGCAGTTGATGGAACGCGGTTTCGACGCACTGCACGGGATGGTGGGCCGGGTCAGCAGCCAGCGGGCCGCGCACATCCCGGCCGGAATGGTGGCCGAGTTCAATGCCCACGCGCGCGGTCTGGATGCACCGGTCGCGCCGTTGCCCGAGGCCGGCCCGGCTGCCGCCCAGGCCGACGCCGAACGCAAACTGGCACCGCTGTCGGCGCCGGTGGAGACCGACTTCGGCCAGGACGAGGAATTCTTCCCCAGCAGCCAGCAGGAACAGGTCCGGGTTCGTTCGGATCTGCTCGACCAGCTGGTCAACCACGCCGGCGAAGTGGCGATCTACCGTGCCCGCCTCGAGCAGCAGCTGGGTGCTTTCCGTGGCGCGATGTCCGAACTGGACCGCACCAACACGCGTCTGCACGATCAGCTGCGGCGTCTGGATCTGGAAACCGAGGCGCAGATCGTCGCCCGCTACCAGCGCGAGCATGAAAAACCCGATGCCACCTTCGATCCGCTGGAACTGGACCGTTTCTCGACCCTGCAACAGCTCAGCCGCGCGCTGGCCGAGTCGGCCGCCGACTTGACCGGCCTGCAGGGCGTGCTGGACGAGCTCGCGCGCCAGTACGACGGCTTGCTGCATCAGCAGTCGCGCGTCAGCTCCGAACTGCAGGATGGCCTGATGCGTGCGCGCATGGTGCCGTTCGAAGGCATCGTGCCGCGCCTGCGCCGGGTCCTGCGCCAGGCCGCCTCCGATACCGGCAAGCAGGTCAAGCTGCAGTTGTCCGGTACCCACGGCGAAATGGACCGCAACGTGCTGGAGCGGATGACCGCGCCGCTGGAACACCTGATGCGCAACTCGGTCGCGCACGGGCTGGAAACACCGCAGGCCAGGCGCGCCGCCGGCAAGCCGGCCGAAGGCAACGTCCAGGTTACGCTGCGCCGCGAAGGCTCGGAAATGGTGCTGGAAGTCACCGACGACGGTGCCGGCCTCAACCGCGATGCCATCCGCAAGCGCGCCGAACAGCGCGGTCTGCTGCAGCCCGGCGTGCAACTGGCCGACGTTGACCTGGACCGGATGATCCTCGAGTCCGGCTTCAGCACCTACGACAAGGTCAGCCAGCTGGCCGGCCGCGGCGTGGGCATGGACGTGGTCCACAACGAAGTCCGCCAGCTTGGCGGTTCGCTCGACATCCGCTCCAATCCCGGCCAGGGCGCGACCTTCACCCTGCGCCTGCCGCAGACGCTGGCGGTCACCCAGGCGGTGTTCGTGCAGATCGGCGACACCCAGTTCGCGGTGCCGGTCGCCGCGGTCAGCGGTATCGGCCGGATCAGCCGCGAACGTTTCGAAGCCGACGGCGGCGTCTACCACTACGCCGGCGAGGATTACACCCTGTACAACCTCGGTGGCCTGGTCGGGCATCCGCCAGCACGCGCCGAAGGCCAGCCGCAGGTACCACTGTTGCTGGTACGCGCCGGCGAACTGCGAGCCGCCGTCGCGGTCGATGCGGTGCTCGGCAACCGCGAAATCGTGGTCAAGCCGGTTGGTCCGCAGATTGCCTCGATTCCCGGCATCTATGGCGCCACCATCACCGGCGACGGCAGCATCGTGGTCATCCTCGACGTCGCTCCGCTGGTCCGCCGCCACCTGGCCGCGCCGCAGCAGCCGACCGGCCCCAGCGCCGCGCTGCAGCAGCGTCATGTGCCGCTGGTGATGGTGGTCGACGATTCGCTGACCATGCGCAAGGTCACCAGCCGCGTGCTGGAGCGCCACAACCTGGAAGTGATGGTGGCCCGTGACGGCGTCGAAGCGCTCGAACGCCTCGACGAACGGGTCCCGGATCTGATGCTGCTGGACATCGAAATGCCGCGCATGGACGGGTACGAGCTGGCCACGGCGATGAAGAACGACCCGCGCTTCAAGGATGTCCCGATCGTCATGATCACCTCGCGTACCGGTGACAAGCATCGCCAGCGCGCGTTCGACATCGGCGTGCAGCGCTACATGGGCAAGCCGTACCAGGAGCTGGACCTGATGCGCAACGTTTACGACCTGCTGGGGATGGCGCGTGTCCGCGATTGATAGCAAGCGGGTAGCGCTGCTGGCCCGCGCGGGTACTGCCCGCGAACAACTGCGTTTTGCCCTGCACGAGGCCGGTGCCGAGATCGTGCTCGAGGACGACCCTGCTGCAATCGACCTGCAGACCCTGCAGGACGTCTCGCCGCAGGCGGTGCTGGTGGCGCTGGAACCGGCCATCGAAGACGCCCTGGTGCGGCTGGAACCGCTGCTGCACGACGCCAGCGTGCGGGTTATTTTCGACGAGGCCGATCTGGCCGCGCGTCGCGAAGGCTGGGAAGCACAGCGCTGGGCACGGCATCTGTCGGCCAAGCTGCACGGTCATTCCGACGTGTTGCCGCCGGGTCGCGAAGAGGACACGCTGCCGGCACTGGAGCCCGGTCGCCCGCGCCAGCCCGCTCAGGAACATGTCGATGCCATGCTCGATGTGCATGTCGACGAGGCCCACGAACTGGCCCTGGACCTGCCCAGCGACGACTACAGTTTCAGCCTGCCGGCCAGCCGCGGCAACACCACCCTGGTCGATGCCGATCAGTGGTTGCGCCAGGCCAGCGCCGGTGACGAGCCGGCGCCGGCCGGGCAGGAAGTCATCAATGCGGCTTCGAGCGCGGACGAGGTTGCCGGCAGCACGCATCCGGAAACGCCTGCCGCCGCGGTTGCCGCGCCCGGCAAGTGGGAGCTGTCGCTGGAACCGCTGGAACCGGTCTCGACATCAACCGCCCGTTGCAGCGGCGCGGTGATCGCGTTCGCCGGCATCGGCGGTCCCGATGCGGTACGCAAACTGCTGGCGGCGCTGCCGCTGGACTTCGTGCGCCCGGTGTTGATCCACCTGCAGCTCGATGGCGGCCGCTATGACAACCTGGTCAAGCAGCTGGCGCGGGTAACCGAGATGCCGGTGCAGCTGGCCGAACATGGCAAGCCTGCCGAGCCCGCACACGTCTACGTGCTGCCCAACGATGTCGGTCTTGATATCAGCAACGGCGCGGTGTCTTTCCGCGAGGGCGGCGAGCTGCGCGAGGATCTGCTGCAACTGCCGCCGGCCGACAGTGCCGTGCTGCTGCTGAGTGGCAGCGACAAGGGCCTGGTTGGAACCGCCGCCAGCCTGGCCGGGCAGGGCGCACTGGTGATGGGCCAGTCGCAGGAGGGCTGCTACGACCCCGGCGCCGCGCTGGCCCTGGCCGCGCACGGCGCCAGCCTGGCCGCACCGGCCGTGATTGCCCAACGTCTCGCCGGCCACTGGTCGCGCTGAAGGAAGAAGAACCATGGCCCACTCGAATGATGAAATCCGCGGCGTACTGGTGCAGTCCGGTAGCGACCGCCTGCTGTTGCCCAATGCCACGGTCGCCGAAGTGCTGTCGCGGGCACCGGTGGTAGCGATGGAGGGCATGCCCGAGTGGCTGCCCGGCAACATCGACTGGCATGGCTGGCAGGTGCCGGTGATCGCGTTTTCGCAACTCAGCGGGCAGGGCAGTGATGTCGCCCCCGAGAAGAGCAAAATCGTGGTGCTGAAGAATCTGGATGGCGACGAGCGCCTGCCGTATTTCGCCCTGCTGACCCCGTCGTTCCCGCGTCTGGTCTCGGTACCGCGCGACGGTCTGCTGGCCGACGCGACCGAACAGGAGTTGCCGGTCGGGGTGCAGGTACGGGTGCTGCTCGGCGACGAAACCGCGGTCCTGCCCGACATGGAAACCATCCACCGGATGATCCAGCAGGCCATCGCCCAAGCCGCCTGACGGCCGCGCTATTGCCGCTGCGGCGTTGGCCGCATGCGCCTGATGCGGAACAACGCGCCGCACTCTGCACAGGCATTGGACAAAGCTGAATTGTTGCCGTGTGGCGGACGTCATTCCGCGTCCCCGCCCTGCCGCATTCACCGCCAATTGCCGCCGTCTCTGGCACGGTGAGCCATCATCCGCTGCATGGAGGTTCCCTATGAAGAACACTGCAATCCTGTTCGCCGGCATGCTGCTGGCCTCTGCCGCCCAGGCCCAGCAAGTGCAGCCTGTGGCCAGCGAGCCGCTGTCCGATATCGACGCCCAGCATCGACAGAGCACTCAGTTGCAGGGTGAAAATGGCCCCGTCACCGTGCGCTGGGGACAATCGGCGACCTTGCCGAACGCGGCTGATTACCGGGTCAGTGTCAGCGATCTGGACAACAATGGTGATGGCGTGATCAGCACCAGCGAGGTACCGCCGGGCCATGCGTTGGCGAGCGAATTCAAGCTGGTCGACGTCAACCATGATGGCCGCATCACCGCTGCCGAGTTGGCCAACTGGCACTGACCGGCAGCTGATCGCCGCACCTGCTCAACGGTTGCTTCAAGCCGGTGGCTTCAAGCCATGTCGCCGTAGTGCGACTGCAAGGCCGCAATCGCCGCCAGTCCGGCGGTCTCGGTGCGCAGGATCCGTGGCCCCAGCTGCAGGCCGCGGAACCCGGCCGCCGCCAGTGTTTCGCGGTCACGTGGCGACCAGCCACCCTCCGGGCCAATCGCGATGATGATGCCGGTGCCAGCGGGCAGCGACAGGCTGCCAAGGCGATGTTCGCCGAGCGGGTCCAGGGTCAATTTGAGCCCGGGCCCGCAGTCTTGCGCGGCACTGGCCAGTGACTGTGGCATGGACAGCTGCGGCAGCACCGCGCGACCGCTTTGTTCGCACGCCGACACCACCACGTTGCGCCAATGCTGCACGCGCTTTTCGGCGCGTTCGGCATCCAGCTTGACCTCGGTGCGCTCGGCCATCACCGGTAGCAGACGCGCTACACCGAGTTCGGTGGCCTTCTGCAGGATCAGGTCCATTTTTTCCCCGCGGGCCACCCCTTGCAGCAGGGTGATTGGCAATGTCGATTCGTTGTCGACCTGGCTGACCGCGGTGATGCGGGCGATGACCTCGCGCTTGCCGACCCGCTCCAGCACGGCGCTGTAATCGCGGCCGTCGCCGTTGAACAGCACGCAGCCATCGCCCTCGCGCAGGCGCAGGACCCGGGCCAGGTGGTTGGCATTGCTGTCCGGCAGTGCCAATACCTGGCCAGCCTGCAACGGCAGATCGACGTGGCACCGGGTCACGCGCATGCGGTGACCTCCTCGATCACGGCCAGGGTGGTCTCGGCCAGCAGTTGCAGTTGCGCATCGTCAATGCAGTAAGGCGGCATCCAGTACAGCACGTCGCCCAGCGGCCGCAGCACCACGCCGCGTTGCAGGGCGGCGCGATAGGCATGCAGGCCGACCCGCGCCGCCGCCGGGAACGGCGTGCGCTTGTCGCCGTCGCGGGTCAGCTCGAAGGCCAGCACCATGCCGGCCTGGCGGCTGTCGGCGACATGCCGGTGGCCGGCGATCGGTGCGGCCAGTTCGGCCATCCGGGCGGCGGTGCGCTGGTTGCGCTCCAGCACCTGGTCCTGCTCGAAAATGTCGAGGGTGGCATTGGCCGCCGCGCAGGCCAGCGGATTGCCGGTGTAACTGTGCGAATGCAGGAACGCGCGCTCGCGCGACTCGTCGAGGAAGCCGTCGTACAGCGCCTGCGTGGTCAGCACCGCCGCCAGTGGCAGGAAGCCACCGGTCAGGCCCTTCGACAGGCACATCAGATCCGGCATCACCCCGCTCTGCTCGCAGGCGAACAGGGTGCCGGTGCGGCCGAAGCCGGTGGCGATTTCATCGGCAATCAGGAAGATGCCATGCGCGTCGCACAACTCACGCACCCGCTTCAGGTATGCCGGGTGATGCATGCGCATGCTGCCGGCGCATTGCAAACGCGGCTCGATGATCATCGCGCAGATTTCGCCGGGATGCCGATCCAGCAGATCCGCCAGCCGGTCGGCCGCGCGCAGTGCGTAGTCCTCGGCCGACTCACCGGGCTCGGCCAGGTAGGCATCGGGTGAGGGGGTGAACAATGCTTCGGCCAGCAGCGGTGCATACACGCGCCGGTACAGCGGAATGTCGCCGACCGCCAAGGCACCGATGGTTTCACCGTGGTAGCCGTTTTCCAGGGCGACGAACTTGCGCCGGTTGTCCTCGCCGCGGTTACGGAAATAGTGGAAGGCCATCTTCAGCGCGACCTCGACCCCGGCCGAACCATTGTCGGCAAAGAACACCTTGCCCAGCGGTTCGCGACCGGCCTGCCGCGGCGCCAGCGCCAGCAACCGCTCGGCCAGCGTGATCGCCGGCTCGTGGCCGAAGCCGGCCAGCATCACGTGTTCCAGTTGACCGGCCTGGTGGGCAATGGCCGCGCCGATCCGCGGCTCGGCATGGCCGAACAGATTGACCCACCAGCTGCTGACCGCGTCGAGGTAGCGGCGGCCATCGTGACCATGCAGCCAGACCCCTTCGCCGCGTGCAATCGGCAGCAACGGCAGCGTGCCGGGATGCTCGCGCATCTGCGTGCAGGGGTGCCATAACACACGCAGATCACGCGACCGCCACTGCTCGGCCTCTGCTAGCATAGAGCGTTGATGATTCGTATTTTCCATTCCCCCATGATACCGGCCGCGTCCGCCTGCCGGATCCCGATGCGCCGTCCGCAACAGGTCGCATGAGCCGTCGCCTGCCCACCATCCACGGCATCACCGAGCGCGCCGGGCGCACCGATCACGTCGAGGAACTGGACCTGGAATTCAGCAACGGCGAACGCCGGCGCTTCCAGCGTCTGATCTCGCCGGGGCACGGCGCGGTGGTAGTGGTGCCGATGCTGGATGCCGACACCGTATTGCTGGTACGCGAATACGCCGCCGGCATGCACCGCTATGAACTGGGCCTGGTCAAGGGTCGTATCGACGCCGGCGAGACGCCGGTGCAGGCGGCCGACCGTGAGTTGCAGGAAGAAGCCGGTTACGGCGCGCGCGAATTGACCGTGCTGCGCGGGCTGAGCCTGGCGCCGACCTACATGAGCCATCTGTCATGGCTGGTGCTGGCCCAGGATCTGTACCCGCAGCGATTGCCCGGTGATGAACCCGAGGAGCTTGAAGTAGTGCCGTGGAAACTTGATCAACTTGACCAGCTGATGCTGCGCGAGGATTTTTCGGAAGGGCGTTCGCTGGCGGCCCTGTTCATTGCCCGCGAATGGTTGCGTGGCAACCATGGCTGAGATCAGCGCCGATTTGCATGAAGCGGTGCTGGTCATCGCGCGTGAGGCCGGCCAGGCCATCCTCAAGGTCTACGAGGGGGATTTCGCGGTCGAACACAAGGCCGACGAGAGCCCGTTGACCGCCGCCGACCTGGCCGCGCACCGGGTCATCAACGAAGGACTGCGCAGGTTGACCCCGCAATGGCCGGTGTTGTCGGAAGAAGCAGCCAGCATCCCGTGGGATGTCCGCAGCCGCTGGTCGACCTACTGGCTGGTCGATCCGCTGGACGGCACCCGCGAGTTCATCAAGCGCAACGGCGAGTTCACCGTCAATATCGCCCTGATCGTGCGCCACGCGCCGGTGTTCGGCGTGGTCCATGCGCCGGTGACCGACGAGACCTGGCATGCCCGCCAGGGCCGCAGCGCCTATCTGCGCACCGGCGAGGTGGATACCGTCATCCGCAGCCGCCGGCCCGCAACCGGTCCGCTGGTGGTGGCGGCCAGCCGATCGCACCGTGATGCACGGACCCAGTCGGTGCTGGAGCGGATGGGCGACATCGAGGTCATCGGCCTCGGTTCGTCGTTGAAGTTCTGCCGTATCGCCCAGGGCACGCTGGATGTGTACCCGCGCTTTGGCCCGACCAGCGAGTGGGACACCGCCGCGGCGCAATGCGTGCTGGAAGCGGCTGGCGGTGCCCTGCTGGCGCCGGATGGGCGTGCATTCCGCTACAACCGCCGCGAAACCCTGCTCAACGGCGACTTCATCGCCCTCGGTGATCCGACGCTGCCGTGGCAGCAATGGCTGGAGGCCGCCCCGCGTGCAGCATCGCGATAACCCTGCCGGCAGCAAGCGCCCGGTCGAGGCCCTGCTCGACATCATGGCCAGGCTGCGCAATCCCGACGGTGGCTGCCCGTGGGATCTGCAGCAGGATTTCGCCAGCATCGCCCCGTACACGATTGAAGAGGCCTACGAAGTCGCCGATGCGATTGATCGCGGCGACCTGGCCGATCTGAAGGACGAACTGGGCGATCTGCTGCTGCAGGTGGTGTTCCATGCACGGATGGCCGAAGAGGCGGGCGCATTCGATTTCGGCGACGTGGTCGCTGCGATCTGCGACAAGATGGTGCGCCGGCATCCGCACGTGTTCGCCGATGCCCAGGTCGATGACGCTCAGGCGCAGACCGCCAGCTGGGAGGCGATCAAGCAGGCCGAACGCGCGGCCAGCGGAAAGCAGGACGACTCGGCCTTGGCCGGCATCTCGCGCGGGCTGCCCGAATGGCAGCGTGCGCTGAAACTGCAGTCACGCGCGGCCCGGGTCGGCTTCGACTGGCCCGGCGCGGAACCGGTGATCGCCAAGCTGCACGAGGAAATCGAGGAAGTACGGGCCGAATTCGCACGCGGCCCGGTCGAGGCCAACCAGGACCGGCTGCAGGATGAAATCGGTGACCTGCTGTTTGTCGCCGCCAATCTGGCCCGCCACGCCAAGGTCGACGTCGGCGCGGCCATGCGCCACGCCAACCACAAGTTCGAACGTCGCTTCCGGGCCATGGAGCAACTGGCCAGCGACCATCAGACTGATTTGCAGTCGCTGGATCTGGCCGCGCAGGAAGCCTATTGGCAACAGGTCAAGCAACGCGAGCGCGAAGCACAAGTCGCCGCCGATTCGGATTCCACGCGCGCTGCAAGCTAGAGTGCAGATCGCTCCGTTGCCAGCCACGCAACGTCCCGCTTTGTCGCTTGAGCTGCTGGGCACGACCGCCATTCGCGGGGATGGCCAGGAGTGAAGTCCGTTGGCTGGCTGGCACGCAGCCTTGCTCTCAATCGCCTGACCACGCATGGTCGCCGATGTCCCACTCGCGATTGATAATCCCTGAACAACCGTCATCCGGGGCCGCCCCGGCATGACCCAGACCCCGCCAGGCCAGGACAATGAAAACCACGTTGCTGTTCTTCATCACCGCCCTGGCCGAAATCATCGGCTGCTATCTGCCTTATCTATGGCTGCGCAAGCAAGGCAGTGCATGGTTGCTGTTGCCGGCAGCGCTCAGCCTGATGCTGTTCGTCTGGTTGCTGAGTCTGCACCCGACGGCATCCGGACGTGTCTATGCCGCTTATGGTGGGGTTTACGTGGTCTGCGCGCTGTTGTGGCTATGGCAGGTCGATGCGGTGCCGCCTAGCCGCTGGGATTTGCTCGGCGGCGGCCTGTGCCTGCTCGGCATGCTGGTGATCATGCTGGCGCCGCGGACGACATAGCAATGGTTGGCTGCCGCCAGGATGACGATTGCGATGTTTCCCTCGTCATCCCGGCGAACGCCGGGATCCAGCCTTCGCTGGCTGCAAAGCGATAGCTGCCGGGATGACCGGATATTCGTCGCCTGGAAGTCCGGCATTCACCGGGAACGATAGGGAAGTAACCCTTGAACCGGATGGCAGCTGTTACCGGTGGCTAGACGCCTGCTGATCAGCAGGCAGGCCAGTACTGACCTGCAGAACTGATCGCTATGCGGTCTCGGCAACGGGGCTCTGATAGAACATCAGGAACGCCGCACCATTGATCAGATTGCGACGCTCCCCTCGTCATCCCGGCGAACGCCGGGATCCAGCCTCTACTGGCTGCAAAGCGATAGCTGCCGGGATGACCCGGTATTCGTCGGCTGGAAGTCCGGCATTCGCCGGGAACGATAGGGAAGTAACCCTTGAACCGGATGGCAGCTGTTGCCGGTGATTAAATGACGGCTGATCAGCAGCAGGCCAGTACTGACTCGCAGAACTGATCGCTACGCGGTCTCGGCGCCGGGGCCCTGATAGAACATCAGGAACGCCGCACCATTGATCAGATTGCGATGTTTCCCTCGTCATCCCGGCGAACGCCGGGATCCAGCCTTCGCTGGCTGCAAAGCGATAGCTGCTGGATGACCGGATAGTCGTCGGTTGGACGTCCGGCATTCGCCGGGAACGATAGGGCAGTAATCCTTGAACCGGATGGAAGCTGTTACCAGTGGCTAAACGCCTGCTGATCAGCAGCAGGCCAGTACTGACTCGCAGAACTGATCGCTACGCGGTCTCGGCGCCGGGGCCCTGATAGAACATCAGGAACGCCGCGCCGATGATCAGCACGAACGCGGCGTAGTGGTTCCACTTCAACGGCTGGCCCAGGTACCAGGCGGAAAAGCCGGCGAATACCACCAGGGTGATGACTTCCTGGATGGTCTTCAGCTGCACCACTGAATACACCGTGCTGCCGAGGCGGTTGGCCGGCACCATCAGGCTGTATTCGAAGAAGGCGATCGCCCAGCTGGCGACGATGACCAGCAGCAGCGGCGCGCTGCGGTACTTCAGGTGTCCGTACCAGGCAAAGGTCATGAAGATGTTGGAGCCGAGCAGAAGCAGGATCGGCAGCAGTCGGGCGAGCATGGCATCAGATCATCGAAGGGGGGCGGCGAATTATGCGGTGCTGGGCTTGCTGCGGGAGCCATGCCGCCGCCAGCGCCACCCCTCCTGCGCCGCCCCGGGTAGCCAAAGCAGACGCGCGCTGAACCGGCAAATCCATCTTCACGCCGCGTCAACCGCCGGCCCGGTAGCTTCACAAACCTGAAGTCATCGGAGGCCTTATGCGCCACAATCAGGAAACGGCTGGACTGGTGTTGGTGGTTGAAGACAACCGCAATATCTCGGAAATGATCGGGGAATACCTCGAAGGACGCGGCTTTGAAGTCGATTACGCCACCGATGGCCTGGATGGCTACCGGCTGGCGGTGGAGAACAGCTACGACGCCCTGGTGCTGGACCTGATGCTGCCGCGGATGGACGGCATGGAGGTCTGCAAGAAGCTGCGCAACGAAGCGCGCAAATCGACGCCGGTACTGATGCTGACCGCGCGCGACACGCTGGACGACAAGCTCAGCGGGCTGAGCTCCGGCGCCGACGATTACCTGACCAAACCGTTTGCGATCCAGGAACTGGAAGCACGCCTGCGCGCGCTGATCCGGCGCGAACGCCGCCAGGTCGGTTCGGAAGTGCTGGAAGTGGCCGACCTCAAGCTGGATCCGGTCAGCATGCGGGTCACCCGCGATGGCACCGAACTGCTGTTGTCGCCGATCGGCCTGCGCCTGCTGACCATCCTGATGCGCGAGTCGCCAAGGGTGGTCACCCGCCAGGAAATCGAGCGCGAGATCTGGGGCAACGGGCTGCCGGATTCGGACACCCTGCGCAGCCACCTGTACAACCTGCGCAAAGTGATCGACAAACCGTTCGACAAGCCTTTGCTGCACACCGTGCAGAGTGCCGGGTACCGTATCGCCGATATTGGTTGACCGGTTATTTTCGCCCGGCCGACAACAGGGACTCCCATGCCGCAGGGTTTACCGCGCAAGCTACGGGTGGCCTTCATCCTGCAGGCCGTGATCGTCAGCCTGGCGATCGTGGTTGGCGTGTATGTCATCTCGATGGTGATCAAGCACAGCCTGATGAACACCACGCTGCAGGAAGAGGCGACCCATTTCTGGGAGTTGTACGACGCGTCCGGTGTGCAGCCGCCGCCGAACACCCACAACCTGCGTGGCTATCTGGTGTTGAAAGGGCATAGCAACCTGGTGTTGCCGGAGAACCTGCGCGGCCTCAAGCCCGGTTTCCACGAGCTCAAGGACGACAACATGCTGGTGCTGGTCGACGAGCAACCGCCCGGCCGCCTGTACCTGGTGTTCCTGCGTTCGCAGGCCGAACGGCTGGCGTTCTATTTCGGCACGGTGCCGGTGATCATCACCCTGACCACGATCTACCTGATGACCTGGCTGACCTACCGGGCGTCCAAGCGGCTGGTGTCACCGGTCAGCTGGCTGGCGCGGCAGGTTGGTGACTGGGACCCACGGCGGCCCGACGTCAGTACCCTGGCCGCCGATCGCCTGCCCAAGGAAGTGCAGGGCGAGGCCCGGCAGCTGGCAGCGGCCTTGCATGGGCTGGCGCAGCGGGTCAGCGCGCATGTCGCCCGCGAGCGCGATTTCACCCGCGATGCCAGCCACGAACTGCGTACCCCGCTGACCGTGATCCGGGTCGCCACCGACATGGCGATGGCCGAGGAAACCTCGCCGCGGATGGCCCGCTCGCTGCAGCGCATCCAGCGTGCCGGACGCGACATGGAAGCGGTCATCGATGCCTTCCTGATCCTGGCCCGCGAGGCCGAGGTCGAGCCGCAGCGCGAGGACTTCGATGTTTCCGACATCCTGCTCGACGAGGCCGAGAACGCGCGCACGCTGTTGATCGGCAAGCAGGTCGATCTGGAAGTGACCTGCAACGCCAAGCCGCGCCTGCATGCGCCGCCCCGGGTGTTCCAGGTAGTGGTCAGCAACCTGTTGCGCAACGCCTGCAGCTACACCGACAGCGGTCGCATCGACGTGATCCTGGATCCGGATCGGGTGACCGTGCGCGATACCGGCATCGGCATGTCGGCCGAGTCGATGGAACGGGTATTCGAACCGTTCTACCGCGCCGATCCGACCCGCCCGCGCGGCAGTGGCCTGGGCCTGTCGATCGTCAGCCGCCTGTGTGACCGCTTCGGCTGGAAGATCGAGCTGGACAGCGTGCTCGGCCAGGGCACCAGTGCCACCATCCGCTTCGTGACCTGATCCGGCGTCGCGGGAACCGTCGCCGCCGGCAGCTGTCAACCAATGGCGCCACGGCGCGTTGATCACATGACTCCCCTTCCATAGCCGACTCGCCGATGAGCCAGCCACGCCGTACTGCCCGTAAATCCAAACGTTTCCCGAGCGGACCCCTGCTGGCCGCCGCGCTGGGCGTGGTGGCGCTGGCGGGGGCTGGCTGGTACTGGAAACAGCACGCTGCCGACAGCGGCCAGAGCGGCTATCGGACCACGCCGGTCGAGCGCGGCAACATCCGTGTCGCGATCTCGGCCACCGGCACCCTCAGCGCGATTTCCACGGTCACCGTCGGCAGCCAGATTTCCGGCCAGGTGACCGACGTGCTGGTCGACTTCAATTCGCCGGTCAAGAAGGACCAGGTGCTGGCGCGGATTGATCCCAGCAGCTACGAAGCGCAGATCGAACAGGGCGCCGCCTCGATTGCCAGCGCCCAGGCCTCGTTGCGGCAGTACCAGGCCACGCTCAGGAACGCCGAACTGGATTACCAGCGCAAGCAGGATCTCGGCGGTCGGCAACTGGTCGCGCAAAGCGATGTGGATCTGGCCCGGGCCAGCCTCGATCAGGCGCGCGCGCAGGTCGCCGCGGCGCAGGCGCAGATCCGCCAGCAGACCGCCGCCACCCAGAACACCCGGGTCAATCTGGATCGCACCGTGATCCGTTCGCCCGTCGATGGCGTGGTCCTGACCCGCACCATCGAGCCCGGCCAGACCGTTGCGGCCAGCCTGCAGGCACCGGAGCTGTTCACCATTGCCGAAGATCTGGCGCAGATGAAGATCGAGCTGGCGGTGGACGAGTCGGATATCGGCCAGGTCAAGGTTGGCCAGAGTGTTTCCTTCACCGCCGATGCCTTTGCCGATCGCCAGTTCCGCGGCAAGGTCGAACAGGTGCGGCTGTCGGCGACTACCACCAACAACGTGGTGACCTATCCGGTGGTGGTGACGGTCGACAACAGTGACGGCACCTTGTTGCCGGGGCTGACCGTCAACGCCGAAATCGAAGTCAGCAAGCGTGACGATGTGCTCAAGGTCGCCAATGCCGCATTGCGCTTCAAGCCAGCCGAGGATTCACCGTTGGCGCAGGCCGCACCTGCAAGCGGGGCGCGTGCCGACCGGGGTGGTTCGGGAATCACCGATGATCTGGGCCGGGTAGCGGCGCAACTCAAGCTCAGCCCGGCGCAGCAATCCGCGTTCGACGCCGCGATCACCGCGATCAGGCAGCGCCAGCAGGCACGCCAGGCGCAGGCGCCAAGCGGCGGCAACGGTATGTTCGGCGGTCCCGGCGGCGGCCCGCGCATGGTCACCGCCGGTGGCGGCGATGGCAACGTGCAGGCGCAGGTCCGCCAGCGCATGCGCCAGCGCCTGCAGCAGGACTTCGCCGCGTTCCGCGCCAGCCTGGACGCCAGCCAGCAGCAAGACTGGGATGCGGCGCTGGCACCGTTGCTCAATGCCAAGCGCAGCACCGTCTACAAGCTGCTTGATGGACAGCCGCAGGCGATCAACGTGCGGCTGGGTGCCAGCGATGGCACCAGCACCGAAATATCCGGCGCCGGGCTGCAGGCCGGTGATCAACTGGTGACCGGCGAACGGGCGCAGCCATGAATCTGGCGACGCAGGCCAACCCAGCGGCCATGGATGACGCGCGGGTACCGGTCATCGATATCCGCGGCATGGTCAAGGTCTACTCGCCCGGCGGCGAGGCCGAAGTGGTGGCGCTGAAGGGCGTCGACCTGTGCATCCATGCCGGCGATTTCGTCGCCATCATGGGGCCCTCGGGTTCGGGCAAATCGACGCTGATGAACCTGATCGGCTGCCTGGACACACCGACCGAAGGCAGCTACCACTGCGATGGCGTCGATGTGTCCACCCTGGACGCGGAACAACTGGCGCAGCTGCGGCTGGAAAAGATCGGCTTCGTGTTCCAGGGCTTCAATCTGCTGCCGCGGATGAGCGCACGCGAAAACGTCGCGATGCCGTTGGGCTATGCACGGGTGCCGGTGGCCGAACGTGGCGAACGTGCCGACCAGGCGTTGGCCGCGGTGGGCCTGGCCGAGCGTGGTGGCCACACTCCCAGTGAACTGTCCGGTGGCCAGCAGCAGCGGGTGGCGATCGCGCGCGCGCTGATCAACCAACCACCGGTCATCCTTGCCGACGAGCCCACGGGCGCCCTCGACAGCAAGACCGGCGAGGAGATCCTGGCTTTGTTCAAGCGCCTGCGCGATGAAGGCCATACCGTGATCCTGATCACCCACGATGCCGATGTCGCCGCGCACGCCGATCGCATCCTGGTCATGCGCGATGGCGAGCTGCATCCACAGGAGCACGACGCATGAATTTCACCGACATCCTGCGTACCGCCTTGCATGCTCTGCGTGGCAACTGGATGCGCAGTGCACTGACCTCGCTGGGGGTGATCATCGGCATTGCCGCGGTCATCGTCATGGTTTCGGTCGGCCAGGGCACGCAGCAGGAAATCGACAAACTGGTCTCCGGCCTGGGCTCGCAACGGCTGGACATCAGTCCCGGTGCCAGCCGTGGCGGCGGCGGCGCGCGGATGAGCGCCAGCAGTTTCTTCACCCTCAACGAGGGTGATGTCGATGCCATCCGCAATGAAATCCCGGAAGTGCAGTACGTCGCCGGCGCACTGCGCGGCAGCAGCCAGGTGGTCTATGCCGAAAACAACGCCTCCACCAGCTGGCAGGGCGTGCAGGCGGATTATTTCGCCATCAACGGCTGGGTCATTGCCGATGGCAGTACGTTCGAAGCGCAGGACTACACCAGTGCCGGCAAGCAGGTGATCCTGGGCGAAACCGTGCGCCGCACGCTGTTTGGCGACGACAGCGGCATCGGCCAGACCATCCGCGTCGGCCGGGTGCCGTTTACCGTGGTCGGCACCCTGCAGCCGAAAGGCCAGGGTGGATTTGGCCAGGACCAGGACGATGTGATCATGGTGCCGCTGGAAACCGCGCGCCGACGGTTGATGGGGGCGATGGGGCTGCCGGCTGGCGCGGTCATGCAGATCGCGTTGACCGTCAGCAATGCCAGGGATCTGACCTACGCACAGGGCGAAGTGGAAGCGCTGCTACGGCAGCGGCACCGGATAGGACCGGGCGAAGAGGATGATTTCCGGGTCCGCAACATCTCCGAAATCGTCGCCACCCGTACCGCCACCACCAACCTGATGTCGAAACTGCTCGGTGCCGTCGCCACCATCTGCCTGATCATCGGTGGCATTGGCATCATGAACATCATGCTGGTCTCGGTGACCGAGCGTATCCGCGAAATCGGCCTGCGCTTGGCGGTCGGTGCTGGTCCATCCGACGTGCGCCGGCAGTTCCTGGCCGAAGCGATGCTGATCTCGCTGATTGGTGGCGTCATCGGCATTGCCATCGGCGTGGTCGGTGCGCTGCTGGTCGGCAGGTTCAGTGAATTGCCGGTGGCCTTGAACGGCCAGGTGGTGGCGCTGGCGGCCGGCTTCTCGGTCGCCACCGGGCTGTTCTTCGGCTATTACCCGGCGCGCAAGGCTTCGCTGCTGGATCCGATTGAGGCACTGCGCTCGCAGTAAGCCATCGGCGCTGAGGCCGTGACCGGGCAGTGATCGCCCATGGCATCCGGCTTCTGTGGCATCTTCGGCACATGGACCTGGATACCTACAAGCGCCTGCGCAGCCAGGCGCGGCGGCTGACCAGTCGCGACAGCGACGCCGAGGACCTGGTGCAGGACGCATTGCTGGCCGGCGTGAAAGCGGATCGCAGCGACCTGCCGTGGTTGAGTGGCGCCCTGCGCAAGCTGGCGGCGATGCAGGCGCGGACCGCCGTGCGCCGGCGCCGACGCGAACACGCACACGCACATGCTGAAGCCGATGACTCGAACATTGAAGATGTCAGCGCCAATGAAGCAGTGTCAGCGGCCGCCGCCGGATCGTTGGCGCGGATGCGGGACTGGCCGCCCGCCTCGCGTCGGCTCGCGGTGCTGGCGCTGCACGGATTGTCGGCCGCGGAGATCCGCTGGATCCTGCAGTTGACGCCTGAGGCGTTCCGGCAACGGCTTGGTCGCCTGCGCGGTCTGCTGGCCGGGCTGTCGCCGCCGCTGCGCGCGGAAGCGCTGGCACTGGCCTATCTGCGTGATCCCGCGCGCGTGGTTGACCTGCAGTTTGGCCTGGTGCGGCGGGCGCTGCTGGCAGCGTTGGCCGGCCACCAGGGCCTGGCCAGCCACGACCGCGATGGCCATCTGCTGGTGATCCGCCCGCGAGGTCACGCTTGGAGGCCCGGCGGCAACCAGTAGATGGGATTACACAAAAAGGAGGATTCCCATGCTTTCACAATGCAAGGTTGGCGCCATCGTGTTCTTTGTCAGTGATTTGAATCGCAGTGTCGAGTTCTATCGTGGTGCGCTCGGGTTGCCGGTCAACATCGTCGATGGCCATGACGGGTCGTTCGCGCATGCCGATATCGGCGAACTGACGCTGGTGTTCATCGTCCAGGACGTGCGGCCGGGTGAGTCACCGGTGGTGGTTTTCAGCGTGGACGGCGGCATCGACGACTATGCCGAGGCGCTGGCCCGGCGCGGGGTCGAAATTGTGGTGCCGGTCAGCGAGGCGCCTGATGGTGGCTGGTCGCTGGATTTCGTCGACCCCGACCGCAATGTCCTCAGCCTGCACCAGCCGGCTGATCGACCGCGCCGCGGTTGAGCCATCCGCAGGTTGCCGCTGATCGCGGCGGCAACCTGCAGGTCATCGATGACCGCGTGTCGAACTGCCTTTTCAGCTGTTCGCGGCCGACCACTGTTCCAGCCGCTTCTGCATTTCGTCCGGCGGCACATCCTCGACATGGGTGGCCAGCGACCATTTGTGGCCGAACGGATCGATCACCGTGCCGATCCGGTCACCCCAGAATTCCAGCTTGACCGGCCGATCGAGGGTGGCACCGGCGCTGATTGCCCGTGCATGCGCGGCCTCGGCATCTTCGGTGTAGATCATGAAGCTGGTGGTGCCGCCACCACGGGCATGCGGACCCATCGCATTCATGTCCGGCCATTCGTCGGACAGCATGAAGATGCTGTCGCCGATCTTCATTTCGGCATGGCCTATCTTGTCGCCCATCGGCAGCCGGTACAGCTCTTCGGCGGCGAATGCGCGCTGGTAGAAGTCGAGCGCCTTGGCGGCGTCATCGACGATCAGGTACGGGGTCAGGCTGTGGTAACCATCGGGTTTGAAGGTGGACGGCATGGCGGCTCTCCGGGGCAAGCCGGCACCGTAGCCCAGGGCGGGTTAGCGACGCGTTATCCGGCGCCGGGCCTGCTCAGGGTTGCAGGAAAGGCGTCACCACCTCGCGCCACAACGCATAGCCTTGCGCATTCATGTGCAGTTGATCGGCCACGAACAGCTCCGGCCGCGGCTGCCCAGCGGCGTCGAGCATCGGCGTGGCGACATCGATGAAATCCACGCCCAGCCGGTCGGCGCTGGCGGCGATCAGCGCGTTGGCCTGCTGCTGCCGTGGCAACTGGCTGATCCGCGATGGGCTGGGCTTTATCGCCAGGTAGGCGATCCGTACTTCCGGCAGGTCCTGGCGCAAGCGCTGCACGAAGGCAGCGAAATCGTCGGCGACCTGTTGCGTATCGCGACCGCTGTTGATGTCGTTGTCGCCGGCATACAACACCACCTGGCGCGGGCGGTAGGGAAGGATGATGCGATCAGCGAACCAGGTGCTGTCACGGATTTCGGAACCGCCGAAACCACGGTTGAGGACCGCCACATCCGGAAAATCCCGCGCCAGCGAGTCCCAGAAACGGATCGAGGAGCTGCCGACGAAGACCACGCCGGCGGGCGCCGGTGGCCGGGCGCGGTCCTGCGCCTCGAATCGCTGGATGTCCTGCTCCCAGTTCGGCTGGGAAACCTGCTGCGGCACCTGCGGTGTGCGCTCGGCAAGCGCCGGGGCGGCGCCCGCCAGCAGCGCCGCGAGCAACAGTGAGGCGCACAACACTGATGATGGCAATCTGTTCCCGATCAAGGGCATAGCGGGGGCTTCCGGATGAAAAAAAGGTGGCATGCAGGCCAGCCCCGACAATACGCGCAAACCCGCCAGCGGGGCAAAAGTAGCGCTTGTGGCAAAATCAGCGGCCATTGGCGTCGGCCGCTACCGCGGAGTCATTCCCGCTGCGTCCTGCGCGTGTCCATCCGGCGACCGCCATGACCCGGCGCGCAAACGAATCATCAGGAGCAGGTGTGGCAGACGAATTTGGTCATCTACCGCGTGGACCCGGCCGGATCTTCAAGGCTACCCAATGGTCGATGCAGGGACTCAAGGCCGCCTGGCTGCATGAATCCTCGTTCCGGCTGGAGGTCTATCTGGCGGCCGTGCTGGTGCCGGTCGCGGTGTGGCTGGGGCAGGGCGGCATCGAGCATGCGCTGCTGATCGGCAGCATGCTGCTGGTGCTGGCCGCCGAGCTGCTCAACTCCGCGGTCGAGGCCGTGATCGAACGCTACGGCCCCGAACACCACGAGCTGGCCGGTCGTGCCAAGGACATGGGTTCGGCGGCGGTGTTCGTGCTGATGATGAACGTGTTGCTGTGCTGGGGCGTGATCCTCGGTCCACGGCTTTTCTGAAACAATCCGCTCGCTATCTGAACCAAGGATTTCCCCCGCATGCTAGAACTTCTCACCGATCCCAACGCCTGGCTGACGCTGGTAACCCTGAGCGCGCTGGAAATCGTGCTGGGCATCGACAATCTGGTCTTCATCTCGATCGCGGTCAGCAAGCTGCGCATCGACCAGCGGCCGCGCGCGCGCCGCATCGGCATCGCGGTGGCCTGCATCACCCGCATCGCGCTGCTGGTGTCGCTGGCGTTCCTGGCGCGGATGCAGGACGACGTCTTCCAGCTGGCGGGGATGGGCTTCTCGATCCGCGATCTGGTGCTGATCGTGGGTGGTGTGTTCCTGCTGATCAAGGGTGCGCTGGAAATCCGCGAGCTGATTACCGGAGGCGAGGACGAAGATCCGGCCACTACCAAGGCTTCGGCGGTGTTCGGCATGGTCATCCTGCAGATCGCGATCATCGACATCGTGTTCTCGCTGGACTCGGTGATCACCGCGGTCGGCATGGCCCAGCACATCCCGATCATGGTCGCGGCGATCCTGCTGGCGGTGGCGGTGATGCTGCTGGCGGCCAATCCGCTGGGCGAGTTCATCGATGCCAACCCGACCATCAAGATGCTGGCGCTGGCCTTCATCGTGCTGATTGGTGCGGTGCTGGTGCTGGACGGCCTGGACGTCCACGTGCCCAAGCCGTACGTCTATTTCGCGATGGGTTTCTCGGTACTGGTCGAGTGGCTCAACCTGCTGATGCGCCGTCGCGCCGCACGCAGGCATGTCAGCGGCGCCGGCCAGTGGTGAGCACCTGGGCCGGGCAAACGCATTCTTAATGCGGCCCTGCCCATAGTGCGTTGTCGGCGGGGCACGGCCCTGCCATCTGATTGCCAGAAGGAGTCTGCCATGCGTGTCTGGGTACGTTCGTTATTGTTGTTGGCGTGGGTCGCGTTGCTGTCCGGCTGCGGGTACAACAGCATCCAGCAGAAGGACGAGGCGGTGAAAGCCGGCTGGTCGGAGGTCATCAACCAGTACCAGCGGCGCGCGGATCTGATTCCCAACCTGGTCAAGACCGTGCAGGGCTATGCCCAGCACGAGCAGAAGGTGTTGACCGATGTCACCAACGCCCGTGCACGGGTCGGCCAGATCCAGGTCAACGCCGACGATGCCGCGTCGCTGCAGCAGTTCCAGGCCGCGCAGGGCGAACTGTCCAGCGCGCTGTCGCGGCTGCTGGTGGTGACCGAAAACTATCCGAACCTGAAATCGGATCAGTCATTCCGGGATCTGCAGGCGCAGCTGGAAGGGACCGAAAACCGCATCACCGTGGCCCGCGGCCGTTACATCCAGACGGTGCAGGACTACAACACGTTCATCCGCTCGTTCCCGCAGGTGATCACCGCCAAGATGTTCGGCTACAAGCAGAAGCCCAACTTCAGCGTGCAGAACGAGGCGCAGATTTCGACCGCGCCGGTGGTTGATTTCGGTGCGCCGACGCCGCCACCCGCGCCGCAGCCGCAGCCCGCACCCACGCCGGCCAATTGAGCCGCGCCATCGCCATGCTGGCCCGCGTCTGGCTGCTGCTGTGCCTGTCGCTATGGCTGGCCGCGCCGGCAGCGGCGCAGACGCTGGCCGCGATTCCGGCGCTGGATTCGCCGGTGGTCGATACCACCGGCACCCTCGATGCCGCGCAGAAGCAGCAGCTTGAGCAGCAGGCGCTGGCCCTGCAGCAACGCAAGGGCAGCCAGTTGCAGGTGCTGATGGTCGCCAGTACCCAGCCCGAAACCATCGAGCAGTACAGCCAGCGCGTGTTCGACCAGTGGAAGCTGGGCCGCAAGGGCGTTGACGACGGTGTGCTGCTGCTGGTGGCCAAGGACGACCGCAAGGTGCGGATCCAGCCCGGCTACGGGCTGGAGGGCGCGATTCCCGATGCAATCGCCAACCGGGTCATCCAGGAATATCTGGTCCCCCACTTCCGCGCCGGCGACTTCGGCGGCGGCATCGTCGCCGCGACGGCGGTTCTGGTTACTTTGATCGACGGCGAGGCTTTGCCGGAGCCGGTCAGCGACAACCGCGCCAGCGCCCGTGGCGGTGGCGGTGGCGGTGACTGGCTGGGTGGCCTGCTGGCCGGACTGTTTGCCAGTTTCGTCGCCGCCAGTGTGTTGCGGGCGATGTTCTCGCGGGTGCCGGCGGGTGTTCGCGGCCTGTTGACCGGTGCTGGCAGTGGCGTGGTGGCTTTGTTGTTCAGTGGCCTGTGGCTGGCCGCCGTGGTCGGCGGCATCGGCGGGCTGGTGTTCGGGCTGATCCCGGCCAGCAGCGGCCGCGGTCGCTATGCCCGCCATCGCGACTGGGGTGGCTGGGGCGGCGGCGGCGGTTGGGGCGGTGGTTCGTCCG
>NZ_LDJL01000019.1 GCF_001431405.1 Pseudoxanthomonas dokdonensis | reverse complement strand
TGGGGAGACATGTGGTCGCCATCGCCAATCCAATGCCGGTATCGCGCATGAGCGCGCTGGACGGTCCGTTCATTGCCGCCGACGTCGGCGGCACCCATGTGCGCATCGCGCTGGTGCGGCCGACCGGACTGGCGACCCAGCCGGTGGCCGTGCTGGCCTACCAGAAGTACCTCAACGCCGACTTCGCCAGCCTGGTCGACATCGTCCAGGCCTTCCTGGCCACCCTCGGCAGCCAGGCCGGCGTCCGCGCCGCGGTCATCGCCAGCGCCGGCTATGCGCTGGAAGACGGCACCGTCATCACCAACAACCTGCCCTGGCCGCTGTCACTGGCCGCCCTGGGCCAACGCCTGGGCCTGCAGCAGGTGCAGCTGGTCAACGACTTCGAGGCCGTGGCACACGCCGCCGCCCAGGTCGATGCCAGCCATCTCATCCAGCTCAGTGGCCCGCGCGAAGCCGCCGTGCCCGGACCCTCGCTGATTCTCGGTCCCGGCACCGGCCTGGGCGCGGCGGTGTGGATTCCGCACCAGCCGCGCGCGGTGGTGCTGGCCACCGAAGCCGGCCAGGCCGCGCTGGCGGTCGGCAATGCGCTGGAAATGGAAGTGCTGCGGCAGCTGCTCAAGGACCGTGAACACGTGCCGGTCGAGCACGCCCTGTCCGGTCCCGGGCTGATGAACCTGTACCGGGCACTGGCCGCGGTCAATGGCCAGTCGCCGGTCTGCCAGCAACCCGACCAGGTCACCGCCGCCGCGCTGTCAGGCAGCGAGGCGCTGGCCGTCCAGACCCTGTCGATGTTCTGCGGCCTGCTCGGCAGCACCGTCGGCGACATGGCGCTGCTGTACGGCGCCCAGGGTGGCGTGTACCTGGCCGGCGGCATCCTGCCGGCGCTGCGCGACTACCTGCCCGACAGCCCGTTCGTGCCGCGCCTGCTCAACAAGGGAAGCATGCGCCAGGCCCTGCAGCGCATCCCGGTCAAGGTCGTCGAACACGGACAGCTCGGCGTCATCGGCGCCGCCAGCTGGTTCATCGGACAACCTGTCTCTTATAAAAATCT
>NZ_LDJL01000018.1 GCF_001431405.1 Pseudoxanthomonas dokdonensis | reverse complement strand
CTGCTGCCCGCCCTGGCGGTGAACACCGCCAGGGCGGGCAGCAGGGAGGGGCGCAGATGCATCGCAGACATGAGCCATTTTTGTGACAAGCCCCGATAATATGCGCTTGTCAGGCCTGGTTGGCGGGGCAAGACTTTGCCTCGACACAAACGGGATGACTGACATGGAAAATCCGAACTGCGCCGCTGCCGTTGCGCTTGCCGCCGAACCGGCGGCCGCCCGGCGCGACTGGCGCACGCCGCTGGAGTTGTTGTTGCTGGGTGCGATCTGGGGCAGCTCGTTCCTGTTCATGCGCATCGCCGCGCCGGAGTTCGGTGCCGCGGCACTGGTGGAAATCCGGCTGGCCCTCGGTGCCTTGGTCCTGCTGCCGTTCCTGTGGCTGCAACGGGCGCATTTTCATCGCCGGATGTGGCCGAAGCTGGCGGTCATCGGGGTCATCAACTCGGCGGTGCCGTTCCTGCTGTTCGCATGGGCGGCACAGCGGGCGCCTGCGGCGATTGGTGCGATCTGCAATGCGATGACGGTGTTGTTCGCGGCGCTGGTGGCGTTCCTGTTCTTCGGCGAGAAGATCGGCATCCGCAAATCGATCGCCTTGCTGATCGGCTTCGCCGGGGTGGTGGTGCTGGCGACCAGCAAGGCCGATGGCCTGAGCCTGGGACCGGCGGTACTGGCCGGTGCCAGCGCGGCGCTGCTGTATGGCATCGGCGTCAACCTGGTCCGCCGTCACCTGGCCGGCATTCCACCAGCGGCCGCTGCCGCCGCCACCCTGAGCTGCGCGGCGCTGCTGGTGCTGCCGTTGGCGCTCAGCCATTGGCCGCAGCATGCGATTACGCCGCTGGCGTGGGGCAGCGCGCTGGCCATCGGCGTGATCTGCACCGGTTACGCGTTCCTGGTGTTCTACCAGCTGATCCATCGCATCGGCGCGCCGCGCGCCGCCACCGTGACCTATCTGGTACCGGTGTTTGGCGCCGCGTTCGCCTGGGCCCTGCTGGGCGAACCGGTGACCCCGGTGATGCTGCTGGCAGGTGCGATGATTCTGGGCAGCGTGGCCTTCAGCCAGCGCGGCCCGCGCTGAGGGCGGGCCGGCAGGCTGCGTCTCAGCCAGCCTTGGCCGGACGTACCGGCAACGGCACGTTGCACAGGTCGATGTGGCCGGCCGGATGGACGTACCAGCCATCGCGACGGTTGCGGCGGGCTTCGGTGGCGGCGCTGAAAGTCCGGGAATCGGTACGCAGCACCTGCAGCGGGGTGCGCTCGGCTTCGGCCACGTCGCTGGCCAGGTGGATGGCGGTGATCGGGGTGGCCTGTCCGAGTTTGTCGTAGAAGCCCATTGGCTCCGGTCCGCGCGGGATCACGCTCAGCAGTTCCATGCCCTGGACAACCCGGCCAACGACGGTGATGTTGCGATCCAGTTGCCGTGGCGCCTGGCCGGTGACCACGTACAGTTCGGTGCCGTTGCTGCTGTCCGGCGCGGTATCGCGGCCGGCGCCCAGCGTGCCGTAACAGTGCGCGAGCCATGTCTTGCCGGTCTGCGGATCGCGCGCGGCCGGAAAGCCATCGACAAAGCCGGCTTCCGGCGCCCAGCCGTCACTGTCCGGCAGCGCATCGAACTTCAGGCCGCCGGCATCACGCTCGAACTCGGCCGGCAGCTTTTTCTGCGCCGAACCAATCGATTTGCGCTGGTTCTCGTCCTCGCTCGAATCGCCGAACTGGACCACGAAGTTGTCCTGCGAGCGATAGATCCCCAGGCCATTCCAGTAGCCCTCGTGGGCGAGGGTACGGATGTTGCCGACGTGCGCGGGGGCAAACCGGGGCGCCAGCTCGATGATCACCCGTCCGGCGGGCAGTTCCATGTACAGCGTGTTGGCCGGGTCCAGCGTGCGCCAGTCGGCGTCCGGCGAGGCCTTGAGGATTTCCTGCGCGCTCTTGTACGGCGTCTGCGCGTCCGCGAGCAGCGGCGGGCAGGCCAGGCCAAGGGCCAGCAACAGCAGGGAAGGGCGCAAGCTCATGGCGGGATCCGGCAGTGAATGAAGGCCCGATTGGGGCAAACAATCGCCTCGGCTGTCAATCGACCCTGCGGCCCATGACTAACAGCACGTCTGCTATAGCGAACAAAACACTAGTATTGCTTTCAACCTAGTTGCGAGGCGACCTCCATGGCCGAGCCCGACGCCCATTTGCGCAAGTTCCAGAAGGAGTTGAGCAGCGGCACCGTATCGCTGGCGCTGCTGGCGGTGCTGGCGCAGGCGCCGGAACCGATGTACGGCTACCTGATCGCCAAACAGCTGGAGCGCGACGGCGAAGGCGTGCTCAGCGGCAAGCAGAGTGCCTTGTATCCGGTACTGCGCAATCTGGAAGCCGCCGGCTGGCTGCAGAGCTCGGTCGAGCCTTCGGTGGCCGGTCCGCCGCGACGCTATTACCGCATTACCGAGGCAGGGCGGCAGACCCTGCGTGATTGGGCCGCGGCCTGGCGTGCGACCCGCGACTCCGTTGATTACGTCCTGAAGGGGATTGGCTGATGAACAGCACCGTGTTGCCGACCACGATTCCACAGTACCTGGACCAGTTGCGGCTGGCATTGAAGGATGCCGACCCGGCGATGATCCAGGATGCCCTGTACGACGCCGAGGAATACCTGCGCTCGGAACTGGCCGAACAATCCGGCCGCAGCGAGGCCGAGGTGATCGCCTCGGTCGCCGGCAGCTACGGTGCGCCGGAGGAAGTGGCCGATATCTACCGGCAGACCGAAGTCACCGTCAACCGCGCACTGCGCCCGCCGATGCCAGCCAAGCGCAAATCATGGCTCGGCCGCTTCTTTGGCGTCGCCGCCGACCCGCACACCTATGGCGCGCTGTTCTACCTGATGCTGTCGCTGGCTACCGGTATCTTCTACTTCACCTGGGTGGTCACCGGCATGAGCCTGTCGGTCAGCCTGCTGATCCTGATCATCGGCATCCCGCTGCTGTTGCTGTTCCTGGCTTCGGTGCGGCTGATGTCGCTGGTGGAAGGGCGGATTGTCGAGGTACTGCTGGGCGAACGGATGCCGCGGCGGCCGCTGTACACGCAGCGTGACAAGCCCTGGCTGACCCGGATCAAGGAGATGTTCACCGATGGCCGCACCTGGACCGCGATGTTGTACATGCTGCTGATGATGCCGCTGGGGACGTTCTATTTCAGCGTGCTGCTGACCTTGCTGACCACCTCGATCGTGCTGATAGGGGCGCCAGTCATGGAGTTGTTCGGTGGCCAGTTCAGTGGCGTCTGGCTGGATGGTGTCGACATCTACGCCGAGTGGGCATGGGTCGCGCCGTTGATGCTGCTGGCCGGGGTGCTGCTGTTGTTCGTCACCCTGCACGTGGCGCGCGGACTGGGCAAGCTGCACGCGCAGCTGGCCAAGCATCTGCTGGTACGCAGCGCGCTGGTCTGAAGCCAGCGCCGGGCATCCAAGTGGTGTCGTGGACAGGTCGGGCCTTGGCCCGGCCTGTCATTGCCTGCGACTCAGGCGTCGTATTTGGCGATGAAATCGCGGACCTGCGGATAGACTTTCTCGCGCCAGCGGCGGCCGCTGAAAATGCCGTAATGGCCGGCGCCCTGCACGGTGATGTGCTGGTGCTTGGCCTTGGCGATGCCGGTGCACAGATCGTGGGCGGCGGCGGTCTGGCCGAGACCGGAAATATCGTCCAGCTCGCCTTCGATGCTGAGCAGCGCGGTCTTCTTGATCGCCGCCGGATTGACCTTCTCGCCATTGATGGTCCACTGCCCACGCGGCAGCAGGAATTCCTGGAACACGGTGTGGATGGTCTCCAGGTAATACTTGGCCGGCATGTCCAGCACCGCGTTGTACTCGTCGTAGAACTTGCGGTGCGCCTGCGCGTCCTGCTCGTCGCCCTTGACCAGATCCGAATAGAAATCCCAGTGCGACATGAAGTGCCGGCTCGGGTTCATCGCCAGGAAGCCGGCATGCTGCAGGAAGCCCGGATAGACCTGCCGCCCCTGGCCCGGATACGGCGCCGGCACGGTGTTGATGACGTTGTTCTCGAACCACGACAGTGGATTGCGGGTGGCCAGGCTGTTGACCTCGGTCGGACTGCGACGGGCGTCAATCGGTCCACCCATCATCACCAGCGATTGCGGGGTGGCCTCGCCACGCCCGGCCATCAGCGACACCGCCGCCAGCACCGGCACGGTCGGCTGGCAGACGCTGATCACATGCAGTTTTTCGGCACCGATATGGCGGATGAATTCTTCGATGTAGGCAACGTAGTCGTCCAGGCCGAAGTCACCCAGCTCGGTCGGCACCATCCGCGCATCGACCCAGTCGGTCACGTAGACCTTGTGATCCTGCAGCAGCGTGCGCACGGTATCGCGCAACAGGGTGGCGTGATGCCCGGACAGCGGCGCCACCACCAGCACGGTGGGGTCGTCTTTCAGCGCGACGATGTTGTTGGCGTCGTCGGTGTAGCGCTTGAAGCGCAGCAAGCGGCAGAACGGTTTGGAAATGATTTCCTGTTCAATCACCGGCACCTGCAGGCCGTTGATCTCAATCCTGTGGATTTCCCACGGCGGCTTTTCGTAGTCCTTGCCGATCCGGTAGATCAGCTCGTTGCCGGCGGCGATGCGGTCGGCACCGGGAACCGCCGACAGCCAACTGCCGGGCATCGAGAACATGCGTGCGTTGGCTTCCGCCATGTAGGCCAGCGGGGCCATCCAGGCGCGTCCGAGTTCGTGCAATTGATAAAGCGACATAGGCAAGGGAATCCCGATCGTGGTGCAGGGTGCTGCACCGCAGCATACCGGAACTGGCCTGCCACTGGTATGCCCTGTTCAGCTGGCGATCGATTGGCCGCGCAGTGATTCAGCAACGATGCCGGGGCGCGTCGCCAATGACACCGGCCTCACCCGGCCCGCTCGTTGCCGCTGATGCCGGCGTCAGCGCGCTGGAATTTCCAGCGCCGCCAGCTGTTCGGCCAGCGCTCGTGGCAACCAGCAATGCGAACCGAGCGGGACCAGGCCCTGGGCACCGAACTGCTGCCGGTACCAGCGTGCCGTGCGGGGCTGGAAGCCAGCGTGGTCGCCGACGTATTCGTCCTGCGCGGTGAACAGTTCCAGGAACGCAACCCCGCCGCACAGCTCCGACACCCCGCGCAGGCCGCGTTTCAGTTCGGCATTGGGGATGTAGTGCAGCACGTCGGCGCAGACCAGCAGATCCACCGGCGGGCAGGGCCGCAGGTATTCGAAATCGCCAAAACGGGCAAAGTGCAGGTCGCGGCTGCGGCCATAGCGCTGTACCGCGTACTCGCTGCTGTCGAAACCCAGGTACTGGACCTTGGGACGCAGCTTGCGCAGTGGTGCCCGCCAGGCGCCTTCGCCGCAGCCGATATCGAGCACGCTGCGGATCGGACGCTCCAGGTAGTACTCGGCGGTGGCAACCGCCAGCGCGACCTTGCGTGCCAGCCGCTGCGGGCCGCCGATGTCCTGCTGGCGGTACCAGTGCTGGAAGTATTCGGCGTCATAGATCTTGGTCATTGGTGGGGTCTGCGGGCGGGTCGGCTATCCTATCGCGAGCCAATCACCATCGCAGGACGCCAATCATGAATGCCTATACCTGGGTCAAGACCTTCCATCTGCTGTTCGTCATGGCCTGGGTCGCCGCGGCGTTCTACCTGCCGCGGATCCTGATCAACCTGGAGGAAAGCGGCGGCCAGATCGACGTGCAGACCCGCCTGCGCAGGATGGGCCGCAAGCTGTACCTGTTTGGCCATGTAATGTTCGGCCTGGCGGTGATCCTGGGCCTGACCCTGTGGCTGCACTTCGGCATGGGCCGTGGCATGGGCTGGATCCACGTCAAGCTGCTGCTGGTAGTGCTGCTGCTGGCCCATTTCATCGTCGCCGGCCGCTGGCTGAAAGGCCTCGACAAAGGCCGTCTGCTGCCATCGACCCTGACTCTGCGCATCTTCAACGAAGTGCCGGTCCTGCTGTTGCTGGGGGTGATCTGGCTGGTGCTGGCCAAACCGTTCTGAGCCAGCACTGGAACGGCAACAAAAAAAAAGCGCGGCCTGGCCGCGCTTTTTTTGTACACCGTCAATCAGTCGGCTGTTGCATGTAGTCGACTGGCTTCGGCAACTGCACCGGCACGCCGTCGGCATTGCAGGTGCCGGCCTGGCACAGGCGCTTGCGCAAGGTCGGGGTGGCCTGGACGATGAAGTGGTAGATGGTGTTTTCCTCGACGGTGCCGCGGACCGCATCGCTGCCGGGGCCGCTGGCCCAGATGCCGACGTCTTCGCCACCATGGGTTTCGTCCTTCAGCGGCACCAGGGCTTCCTGCAGGTAGTCCGGGTCCTGGGTATCGACATCGGTCAGATCGGCGCGGCCGGTGCGAGGCTCGATGCTGCTGGGGCTGTGCGGATGACGCTTCGGTCCTTCGGCTTGCTGATTGCTTTTGCCAGTGTAGCCGGGGCCATTGGCATAGCTCAGGGTGGCGTAGGGCAGGCCGCTCAGATCGCGGGCGAAATCGCCGGGCAGGCCATCTTCGCCGCCGACGCCCTTGACCTTGCCGAGGATCGGATTTCCGCGCACCGGGTAGCCGACGAAATTGAGCGTGTGCGAATGATCGGCGGTGACGATGATCAGGGTGTCATCGCGCGAGGTCGCGTCCATCGCTGCCTGCACCGCACGTGACATCGAGATGGTCTCGTCGAGGGCGCGGAAGGCATTGCCGTCATGATTGGCGTGATCGATGCGCGCGCCTTCGACCATCAGCACGTAGCCATCGCGGTTGCGCGACAGCGTCTTGATCGCCGCCAGGGTCATTTCGGTCAGCGACGGTTCGCCGGCCTTGTCGGCCGGACGGTCGTGTTCGAAGTGCATGTGATCCGGATCGAACAGCCCCAGCATTGCCGGCGCATCGCTGGCCGCTTGCAGCTGCTCCCGGTTCCAGACATAGCGGCCTCCGGGGTTGGCCTGCAGCCATTCGGCGGGCAGGTCGCGCCCGTCCAGGCGCAGGCCGACCTTGTCGTCGTATTCGGGATCACGGGTATCGGTGCCCTGGAACTCGCTGCGGCCACCGCCCAGCGCCACCGTCGGGCCATGGCCGAAGCGGCTGAATGACAGCAGCTGCTGGGCGATGTCGCGGCAGCCTTGTGCCTGGGCGTCGGCGGGCACATCGGCATCGCTTTCCCAGTTGCGTTCCGGGCTGTGGGCGTAGGTCGCGGCCGGGGTCGCGTGGGTCAGCCGGGCGGTAGTGACTATGCCGGTGGAGAGGCCGGCGCTGGACGCCAGTTCCAGCCAGCTCAGGGTGCGTTTGGACAGACTGTCGGCACAGTCGCGGCGGCTGCCGGCGCTGACCCCGATTGCGCCCATGTGGGTCTTGACCCCGGTGGTGATGGCGCTCATGGTGCCGGCCGAATCCGGCGTCTGCGAATCGGTGTTGTAGGTCTTGCTGAAAGCGGTATGCGGAAAGCGTTCCCACGCCAGCAGGTTCTCTTCGCCACTGCCACCCTTGCGCTGGCCGTCCAGAATGCGTGCCGCCGCCACCGTGGTCAGGCTCATGCCATCGCCGAGGAACAGAATGACGTTCCTGGCCCGGCCCTGCATGGCGCCATTGGCGGCCGCCTGGGCGGCGCCGTTGCGATACCACCAGGCGGGGGTTTCGCCGGCGGGATGGGCCACCGTCGGAACTTCGACATTGATGCTGGCGCTGGCAACGGAGGGAGCACCGGGGCTGGCGCAGGCAGCCAGCAGTGCGGTCAGGCAGGCGCCCGGCAGCAGGGCGAAGGAAAAGCGTTGCGACATGCAATGGAATCCGGCAAAGACAATCGCCCATTTTAGCTGGCGCTGAATGTCCTGCTGATGACACCCGCCATTCCAGCAGTGCCCTCGCGCGTCCGCCCTGACTGGGATATGGTGCGCTGCTGGTCAAGTCAGGTAGTGCGATGAAGCTGGTTTCCGCGTGGTTGAGAATTCCGTTCTGGCAGCGGGTGCTGCTGGGCTTCGTGCTGGGCGCACTGGCTGGCTGGTTGTTCGGGCCGCATGCGGAAACCTGGTTTGGCCCGCTGGGCACGGTATACGTGACTTTGATCAAGATGATTGCGGTACCGCTGGTGCTGTTCGCGGTCATCAATGCGGTCGCCAGCCTGCACGGGCAGAAGTCGATGGCGGTACTCGGCGGGCGCACGTTCATGTGGTTTGCCATTACCGCCGCACTGGCGGTGCTGGTCGGGCTGGCAGTCGGCTGGGTGATGCAACCGGGCAAGGGCCTGAGCGGGCTGACGGTGGCCGCCGACTACACCGTGCGCGAAGTGCCGCAGCCGGTGCAGGTGCTGCTGGATGTAGTCCCGGCCAACCCGTTCAAGGCGTTGGCCGACGGCAAGATCCTGCAGGTGATTTTCTTTGCCGGCCTGGTCGGCTTCGCGCTGGTCAAGATTGGCGAGCGCGCCGCCGGACTGCGCAAGCTGGCCGGCGAGGCCAGCGAGACGATGATCCAGGTCACCCGTTTCGTGCTGGAAATGACCCCGCTGGGCACCTTCGGCCTGATTGCCGGGCTGGTCGGTACCTATGGCTTCGAGAAACTGCTGCCGCTCGGCACTTTCGTGCTCGCCTTGTATGTGGCCTGCGCCCTGCACATCATCTTCGTCTATGGCGGCCTGGTCGCGCTGCATGGGCTCAATCCGCTGAAATTCTTCCGCGGCGCGGCACCGGGCATGCAGGTGGCCTTCGTCAGTTCGTCCAGTTTCGCCTCGATGCCGGCGGCGATCCGCAGCGTCACCCACAACATGGGCGTGGACAAGGATTACGCCGCGTTCGCGGTGCCGCTGGGCGCCAGCATCAAGATGGATGGCTGCGGCGCGATCTATCCGGCACTGACCTCGATGTTCGTCGCCCAGTACTTCAATATCGATCTGTCGTTTTCACAGTATTTCGTGATCCTGCTGGCCTCGGTGCTCGGCAGTTTCGGCACTGCCGGGGTGCCGGGCACGGCGATCGTCATGGTCACTCTGGTGCTGAGCGCGGCTGGCTTGCCGCTGGAAGGCATCGGCTTCGTGGTCGCCATCGACCGGGTGCTGGACATGATGCGGACCATGACCAACGTCACCGGGCAGATGCTGGTGCCGGTGCTGGTGGCCAAGGAGACCGGCCTGCTCGACCAGAAGGTCTATGACGCCGCATCGACCAACCTCGGCGTGGAAGAGGGCGAGCGTTCGTCGATCTGACGCCTGCCGTCTAAGTGGCCCGGTTCGCTGGGGCAACGCCGCGCGGCGCGACCGTTGTTATCGCGGCCGGGTCGCCAACCGCCATCCGCACCAGGCCAGCGGCACCGGCAGCAACAGCCCAAGCGCGCTCATCCACAGCGGTTGCGGCAGCACCGAGGCATTCATCAGCACGCCGACCGTGATCACCACGCCGACGACCAGCGCCGACCCACGCCGGTAATCGCGACCGAGCCGGGCGGCGACCCAGCCACCGGCAAAGCTGGCCAACGCCCATTCCAGCACCACCCAGGTCTTCTGGCCAGGGCTGGACTGGGCCACCAGCCGGGCCAGATCCACTTCATTGTCCAGCACGCTGCCCGGCGGCAGCGGGAACAGCCGCAGGCCGATGAGTTGCAGGACGAACATCAGGGCGAACGCGGCGACGACGCCTGCCAGGATTGCCAGAATGCTGCGCAACATGATCGTGCCCGCCGGTGGGAGATGCGGCAGCATCGCGCCAACCCCGCGCCGCTGCAAGTTGGCGTACTCTGTCGTGTCTGCTGAGCGGAGGTGGCAATGAGTGGTGAACAACGCGAACTGACGTTCCGGTTCCTGGCCGAGCCTACGGACGTCAATTACGGTGGCAAGGTCCACGGTGGCGTGGTGATGAAGTGGATCGATCAGGTCGGTTATGCGGCGGCGGTCGGCTGGAGCGGAAAATACAGCGTCACCGTTGCGGTCGGCGGTATTCGTTTCGTGTCTCCCATCCGCATCAGTGACCTGGTGACGGTATCGGCCAAGCTGGTCTACACCGGCACCACCAGCATGCACTTCGCGGTGCAGGTGCGTGCTCGTGACCCGATGGGTGGCAAGCGCCGGCTGTGCACGCATTGCATCATCGTGTTCGTGGCGCTGGACGGGGTGGAGGGCAAGCCGACGCCGGTGCCGGCGTGGACGCCGGTCGACAAGGAAGACTGCCAGCTGTCCGAGTACGCACAGAAGGTCATGGCCTTGAGCAAGGGCATCGAGGAAACCATCGCCAGTTACCAGGATCACCTGCTGTAGCATCGACCAGCAGTGCCTGTCGAGGTTGCCAGGCCGTCTTGCCGCAGCGCGATTTGGCGCCAGCGTGGTGATGGCCGACAATGCATCCAGCGGCCGGACAAGGGGGGCCAATGATCTCAATCTTCTCGCCTGCATCATTCCGGAGACAGCCGCATGCCCGCCAGGATTGAAGACGTGGCGGCGGCCGCCGGCGTTTCGATGAAGACGGTGTCGCGGGTGTTCAACCGCGAGCCCAACGTGCGTGAGCGCACCCGCCAGATAGTGTTGCAGGTAGCCGAGGAACTGAACTACCGGCCCAATCCTTCCGCGCGCAGCCTGGCCGGCAATCGCTCGTACCAGGTCTGCCTGATGTACGACAATCCGTCGTCCAACTACGTCATGGAAATCATCGGCGGCGTGCTGGATGCCTGCGAAGGCCATCGCTACGGGATGATGCTGCGGCCGCTGGATTACACCAGCGAGGATCACGTCGAGAGCGCGCGCGAGATGCTGGCCCAGTATCGCCCCGACGGACTGGTGCTGACCCCGCCACTGACCGACGACGAACGCTTGCTGGAGGTGCTGCGCGACAGTGGCATTCCGTACGCCAGCGTGTCGGCGCAAAGCCATCATGCCAGCATGGGCGCCACCCTCGACGAACGCTGCGCGGTCGCTGAAATGATGGCCCATGTGATCGCGCTCGGACACCGCCGTATCGCCCACATCACCGGCCATCCGGCCCACGGCGCCCGCGCCTGGCGGTTGGACGGCTATCTGGACGGCTTGAAGCAGGCCGGGATCGAATTCGACAGTACGCTGGTGGTGGAGGGCGAGTTCTCGTTCGAGTCCGGGGTGGCCGGTGCGCGCCAGCTGCTGGACGGTCCATCACCGCCGACCGCGATCTTCGCCGCCAACGATGACACCGCCTGTGGGGTCATCTGCGAGGCGCTGGAACGCGGCCTGGCCATTCCCGGCGATCTGTCGGTGTTCGGCTTCGACGATACCCCTATGTCGCGCCACGTCTGGCCCAGCCTGACCACCATCCGCCAGCCCAGCCGGGAAATGGGCAAGGTCGCCGCCGAGCAGCTGCTGCGCTTCATCCGCGAGAAAGTGCCAGGCGGCATCGTCAGGATCCCGTACGAGCTGAAGCTGCGGCGTTCGACCGGGCGCGCACCGGGCTGAGCCATTGGCTGCACAGGACGAAAAAAAACCGCCAGTCGATGGCGGTTTTTTGGTTCTGTCCGGTTATTGCCCGGTTACAGCGCGACCCGTCGCGCCTGCATGAAGCGATTGCTCCAGTAGCCGCTCATCAGGCTGTCCACGCGCACGTCCTTGCCGGTACTGGGCGAATGCAGGAAGCGGCCTTCGCCGACATAGATGCCGACATGGTTGACCCGGCCGCGACGACCGAAGAACACCAGGTCGCCCTGCTTGAGTTCTTCACGGTTCTTGATCAGCTGGGCATCGGCCTTGGCTGCCATGTCACCCGATACGCGCGGCAACTCGATGCCCAGCGCGGTCCGGAACACATAGCCGACCAGGCCGCTGCAATCGAAGCCGCTGTCGGGCGAGGTGCCGCCCCAGCGATAGGGCGTACCCATCAGCGTCAGCGCACGTTGCAGCAGTGCCTGGACCTTGCTGCCCTGTTGCTGGCTGACCACGCCGTTCTGCGGCAGGTTGTAGGAGGCCAGCAGTCGGCTGATATCGCCGGCGACCATGGTCGAACGGTCCAGCAGCGGCATGCCATCGCTGGCGGCCAACCGCGGCATCAGCGCGCTGAGCGTGGCAGTGGCGGCTTCAGCGGCCTTGGACTGGAAATTCTGCGGAGCCTGGACCGAAGCCGGCTCGACCTCGGCGGTCGCCGGGGCGGCATCCACCACCACATCGGCGGTGGCGCTGGTGGCCATGGGCGCCTGGATGTCCGGCGTGGTCTGCGCAAACGCAGGCAGGCCCAGCGACAACAGGCTGGCGGCAATCAGGAAACGGAGGGAAACCCGCGGGGGTCGGGTGGCGGCGGCAGGGCCTGAGGGCAGGTCGTGGGTCGTCACATGGATTCGTGAAGAGCGGGTGATGGGCGATGATGCCGTCATCCAATCTTCACGATGTTCAAGAATCGTTATTTTTACGTTAAGACGGCCAATTTGCTACCAATGGGTGACGGCCGTCTCAGTTCAGCACCCGTTTGGCACCACTGTAATGATCCCGCCAGTACGGACCGTCCAGATAGTCCAGCCGCACCGTACCGCCGCTGCTGGGCGCATGCACGAAGCGGCCCTCGCCGACATAGATGCCGACGTGGCTGACGTTGCCACGGCTGCCGAAGAACACCAGATCGGCCGGTGCCAGCTGCTGCGGCGGCAGCCTCGGCCCCTGCACCTGGGCCAGCGCGGTCGAGGTGCGTGGCAGGCGCAGATCCAGCATGTCGCGGTAGACATAGGTCACCAGGCCACTGCAGTCAAAGCCCGAGTCGGGGGTGTTGCCGCCCCAGCGATACGGGGTGCCGACCAGTCCCAGGGCCCGCATCAGCACTGCATTGGCGGCCTGTGGGTCGGCCGGCTGCACCGTTGGCCAGACCCGCGTACTGGCGGGCGCGGCCGGGCGCACGTTGGGTTCGCTGCCACACGCGGTCAGCAGCGCCAGCGTCGCCAGCAGCACGAGGCCGTGGCGCAACGCTGGTACCCGGGCGGACGAGCCGCGATAATGCACGATATCCATTGCGGCACATCTTCGCCGTATTTCCCGGTGGCCGACAAGCCGCTTCCGTCTGCCATCAGCGGCAGCCCATCCCAGAGTTGAGCATGAAAATCGCAAAAGACAGCGTCGTCCGTTTCCATTACACCGTCTCCGAAGTTGGCCAGGAACCGCTGGAAACCTCGAAGGACCGCGAGCCGTTGGCCATCCTGATCGGCCACGGCAACATCATCCCCGGCCTGGAAGCGGCGATGCAGGATCGTGAAGCCGGCGACAGTTTTTCGGTCGATGTCGGCGCCGCCGATGCCTACGGCGAAGTGCGCGAGGGCCTGAGCCAGCGCGTGCCGAAGAAGCATTTCGGCAACCAGAAGCTGAGCCCGGGCCAGCAGGTCGTGCTGCAGACCAATTTCGGCCCGCGCGCGGTCACCATCCAGAAGGTCGGCATGAGCGTGGTCGACGTCGACCTCAATCACCCGATGGCCGGCAAGGACCTGCATTTCGATGTCGAGATCGTCGACGTGCGCGAAGCCAGCGCCGAAGAACTGGAGCACGGCCACGTGCACGGCGAAGGCGGCCACCAGCACTGAGTCGCGTCCACTGCCATGTTTACCCGCGACGGCCTGCTTGCAGGCCGTCGTCGCATCCGCCATCGCCGAGCGGCGTGTTTGACCCGGCCGCGTCCGCAGCCGGCAGCGGCATGGTCTAATCCGGTTCCCCTTTCGTGCGCATATGCGCAAAGGCAGCGGATGCAACAGACCTCGATAGCGCCCCTTGCGCCAGTGACCTCCGGCCAACGCCTGCAGAGCCTGGACGTGCTGCGCGGGTTCGCGCTGCTCGGCATCCTGCTGATGAACATCGAAGCCTTTGTCGGACCGATTGCCGCGTCCTTCAGTGGCGTCGATCCTGTGCTGTCTGGCAAGGACCGCTGGATGGACGCGCTGATCTACGTGCTCGTGCAGGGCAAGTTCTTCACCCTGTTCTCGCTGTTGTTCGGGATGGGCTTCGCGGTCATGGCCCAGCGTGCCGCCGCGGCACGCCGGCCGTTGGCTGGGCTGTACTGGCGACGCAGCCTGGTGCTGCTCGGCATCGGCCTGCTGCATGGGTTGCTGCTGTGGTCCGGAGACATCCTGCTGACCTATGCCTTGCTGTCGTTACTGCTGCTGGCATTTGCCGATGCATCGACGCGGACCCTGCTGGTGGTCGCGGTACTGAGCCTGCTGGCGCCGATCGCGATGATGATGGCGCTGGGCCTGGTGGGCAGTCTGTTGCAGGCCAATCCAGCCTCGGCGGCGCAATGGCAACAATTGATGGCCGAGCAGGCCGGCACCGTGCCGGCGTTGATCGAAGCCCAGCGACTGGCCTACGGCAGTGGCAGCTATGCCCAGGCCAACCTGCAACGTGTGCACGATGTCGTTGTCAGCCTGAGCGGGCTGACCTTCACCGGTCCGCTGGTGTTCGGCATGTTCCTGCTCGGGGCGTGGTTCGTGCGCAGCGGCGTCATCGCCAACCCGGCGGCACATCGCCTGCTTTTCAGCCGTCTGCGCTGGCTTGCGCTGCCCGCCGGGCTGGGACTGATGCTGGCCTCGCTATGGCTGCAACCGACCGCCGATTACAGCAGACTGGACCTGGCCTCGGCGCTAGCATTCTCGTTGTCGACCGCGGCCGGCGTGCTGATGTGCCTGGGCTACACAGCGTGGTTGCTGCGTGGCCTGCAGCAACCGTGGCTGGCCCACAGGTTCGCATGGCTGGCGCCGGCCGGTCGCATGGCGCTGACCAACTATCTGCTGCAATCGCTGGTCTGCACGTTGATCTTCAACGGCTACGGCCTGGGCTACTACGAACAATTGCCGCGTTTCTGGCAACCGCTGCTGGTGCTGCTGCTGTTCGCCGTGCAGGTCGTGGTCAGCCGGCTGTGGTTGCAGGCATTCCGGTTCGGGCCGATGGAGTGGTTGTGGCGTTGCCTGACCTATCTTGCCTGGCAACCGTTGCGTCGCGCGGGCCACATCATTCCAGCAAAAAATGCATGACACCCTCTAGACTGTGGCCGTGACCCGAGAACAAGACGACGTACTCATCCTCGGCGCCGGTGCGATTGGCCTGGCGACCGGCCTGGCCCTGCTCGAAGCCGGGCGCTCCGTACGCATTCTCGAAGCCAGGACGGTCGGCAGTGGCGCGTCGCATGGCAACTGCGGCACCATCACCCCCAGCCATGCGCCACCGCTGGCCGCAGCTGGCGTCATCGGCAAGGCACTGCGCTGGATGTTGACGCCGGATGCACCGCTGTACCTTAAACCGCGCGTGGATCCGGCGTTGTGGTCCTGGCTGCTGAAGTTCTCGCGGCGTTGCAATCCGGATGACTGGCGCGACAGCACGCAGGCACGCGCCGCGATCCTCAATGACTCACGGCAGCGACTGCGGCAATGGATTGAACGTTATCAGCTGCAGTGCGAGTTCGCCGAACAGGGACTGGACTACGTGTTCCGTGACCCGGCCAACCTGCAACGCAATCTTGACGAATGCGAAGCGCTGCGCGAGTGGGGCGTGCGCAGCGAATTCATCGCCGCCGATGACTACCTGCGCCAGGAGCCGGCGTTGCGCGACGGTATCGTCGGCGCGATCCGATTCCCCGATGATGCACGACTGCGCCCGGATCGTTACGTGGCGGAACTGGCGCGCGCGCTGCGCGAACGCGGTGGCATCATCGAGGAACACTGCAAAGTACAGTCGCTTCAGCCGCAGTCTGCTGGCGTGGATGTCAGCACCTCGGCCGAACGATTCTGGTCACGTGACTGCGTGGTCGCGCTGGGTGCGTGGTCGCCGGCGTTGCTGGCACAGCTGCGATTGACGCTGCCGGTGCAGCCGGGCAAGGGTTATTCGATCACTTATTCGCGCCCATCGCTGGTGCCGCGGCGGCCGATGGTGCTGAAGGACCGCTCGGTCTGCGTGACCGCATGGGACAGCGGCTTCCGGCTGGGCAGCACGATGGAATTCTCCGGCTACGACAGCACTCTGAACCCGCGACGGCTGGCCGCGCTGGAACGGGCCGCGCAGGAGTATCTACGCGAACCGGCCGGCACCCAGGTACAGGAGCGCTGGGCCGGTTGGCGACCGATGACCTACGATGACGTGCCACTGCTCGGTCGTGCGCCTGGCCATTCAAGGCTCTGGATCGCCGCCGGCCATGGCATGTTGGGCATCAGCATGAGTACCGGCAGTGGCCAGTTGATGGCGGACTTGATGACCGGTCGCAGTCCGGCCTTCGACCCGCGCCCCTATCGAGTGGAGAGATGCGCATGAACGAGTTTGATCTGGTGGTGATTGGCGGCGGCTCCGGTGGACTTGCCGGTGCGTTTCGTGCCGCCGGTCATGGCGCCCGTGTGGCGGTGCTGGAACCGGGACCGCTCGGTGGCACCTGTGTCAATGTCGGCTGCGTACCGAAGAAAGCGATGTGGCTGGCGGCCGGCCTGGCGCAGAAATTCCAGATGGGCCCGGCGCTGGGCTTCAGCGGCGGGCCACCACAGCTGGATTGGAAGGAATTCATCGTCAACCGCCAGCGTTACATCAGCGGCATCCATGCCAGCTACCGCAAGCGGCTGGATGAAGGCGGCATCATGTGGATGCCCTGCCGCGGGCAGTTGCAGGGCGATGGCAAGGTGCTGACCGATACCGGCAACCTGCTGCGGGCCCGGCATATCCTGCTGGCGACCGGCGGCTACCCGACCCGCCCGGCGATCAGCGGTGCCGAACTGGCTGGCACCTCGGACGATTTCTTCAACCTGTGCGATCCGCCAGCGCGGGTGGCGGTCGTCGGTGGCGGCTACATCGCGGTGGAACTGGCAGGCGTGCTGCAGGCGCTGGGCAGCCACGTTGACATGCTGGTGCGCGGCGCACGGTTGTTGAAGGAGTTCGATGATGACCTGACCGATGCGCTGGCGGAAAACAGCCGACAGCACGGCATCCACCTGCACTTCGATTATTCGTTGCAGGCGCTGGAAAAACACCCGGCCGGCGGCGTACAGACAGTGGACAAGCAAGGCCAGCGGCAGCGCTATGACCAGGTACTGTTCGCGACCGGTCGCCAGCCGAATACGCACCAGTTGGGACTGGAGGCGGCCGGTGTGACGTTGACCGGCTCCGGACACATCCAGGTCAACGAATACCAGGACACCAGCGCCGGAGGCATCCATGCCGTTGGCGACGTGGCGTCCGAGCTGGCACTGACGCCGGTCGCGATTGGCGCCGCACGCCGGTTGATGGATCGCCTGTTCGCCGGACATGCCGACGCCCGCCTGGATTACACCAACGTGGCGACGGTCGTGTTCGCGCATCCGCCGTTGGGCACGGTGGGCCTGAGCGAGAAACAGGCCCGCGAAAGACATGGCGACCAGGTCAAGGTGTTCAAGGCCTCGTTCCGGCCGATGCTGGATGCACTGGCCGACTCACCGCAGCGCAGCCTGTTCAAACTGGTCTGCGTGGGCGAGGAGGAAACCGTGGTTGGCCTGCACCTGCTGGGCGAGGCCGCCGATGAAATCCTGCAGGGCTTCGCGGTGGCGATCAAGAAAGGCATCCGGCGCCGGGATCTGGAAGAGACCGTGGCGATCCACCCGACCTCGGCCGAGGAAGTGGTACTGCTGCGCTGATATCGCGTGACCTCAAGGCACAGCGGTGAGCGTTAGCCGGGCCGGGTGCGGCGCCGTAGAATGCAACGATGGACACCATCTTCGACCTGCACCGTGGCAGCGTCCCGCTGCTGATCAGCCTGCCGCACGACGGCAGCCACGTTCCGGATGACATCGCCGCACGCCTGACCGACTCGGCGCGCAAGGTGCCGGACACCGACTGGCATGTGTCCAGGCTGTATGCGTTCGCGAGGGACATGGGCGCTTCGATCATCGTGCCCCGGCATTCGCGCTACGTCGTCGACCTCAACCGGCCGCCGGATGATGTCTCGCTGTATCCGGGCCAGAACACCACCGGCCTGTGCCCGATCGTGCAGTTCAGCGGGCAACCGGTGTACCGGCCCGGCGCCGAGCCCGAGCCCCGGGAAGTCGAACAACGGGTCCGTGATTACTGGCAGCCCTATCACCAGGCGTTGGCCGCCGAACTCGAACGCCTGCGCGCCGCCCATGGCCGCGCGGTGTTGTGGGAGGGACATTCGATTCGCAGCGTGGTCCCGTTCCTGTTCGAAGGCCGCCTGCCGGACATCAACCTGGGCACCGCCGCCGGCCACAGCTGCTCGCCACGCTTGCAGGCCAGCCTGCAGCAGGTGCTGGATGCACAGCAGCGCTACAGCCATGTGCTCAACGGCCGCTTCAAGGGTGGCTACATCACCCGCCATTACGGGCAGCCGGCGCAGGGCGTGCAGGCGGTGCAACTGGAACTGGCGCAATGCAACTACATGGATGAAGACAGCTTTGAATACCAGCCGGAAAAGGCCCAGGCGCTGCAGCAGCTGATCCGGCAACTGCTGGCCTGCACGCTGTGAGTCAACCGCCGGCCGGGCAGGTTGATGACGCGGGCCAGGAGCGCCAGCTGGCGCAGCCGCTGGATGTGGCTCCCAGCGAAGTCGCCGAGGATCTCGACAGCGGCCATGCGCGGATCGCGCACCTGGCACGCGGCAACCTCGGTGGGGTACTGCTGGCCGCGTTTGGCGCCATCGCCTTTTCCGGCAAGGCCATCATCGTCAAGCTGGCCTACCACTATCCGGTCGATGCGATCACCCTGTTGGCGCTGCGCATGCTGGTGGCCTTCCCGCTGTTCCTGGCGATGGCGGCATGGGCCTACCGGCGCTATCCGCCGCTGGCCCGCGGTGATCGCTGGCGGATTGCGGTACTCGGATTCCTTGGCTATTACCTGGCCAGTTTTCTCGATTTCGCCGGCCTGCAGCACATCACCGCGACGCTGGAACGTTTGATTCTGTACCTCAATCCGACCCTGGTGTTGTTGCTGGGCTGGTTGCTGTACAAGCGCCGGATCTCGCGCCGGCAGCTGCTGGCCATGGCGGTCTGTTATGCCGGCGTTGTGCTGGCGGTGGGGCATGACCTTGAAGTCGGCGGCAGCAACGTGATGGTCGGCAGCGTGCTGGTGTTCGCCAGTGCGTTGTCCTACGCGTTGTACCTGATTGGCAGCGGCGAACTGGTGCAGCTGGTCGGCGCGGTGCGCCTGACCGCCTATGCCAGCAGCGTGGCCTGCGTGTTGTGCATCGGCCAGTTCCTGCTGACCCGGCCACTGGCGGATCTGCAACTGGCGCCACAGGTCTACCTGCTGTCCCTGATCAACGGCACCGTCTGCACGGTGCTGCCGGTATTGGCGGTGATGATGGCGGTGGCGCGGATCGGTTCGGCACTGGCGGCGCAGATCGGCATGCTCGGTCCGGTTTCGACCATCGTGCTCAGCGTGCTGCTGCTGGGCGAACCGATGGGGCCGTGGCAGGTGGCCGGCACGGTACTGGTGTTGGCCGGGGTGGTGCTGGTGACGCGCCGCTAGGCGCGCTAGTGCAGGTGATTAAGCCGCAAGGTCCGGGCAGCGGAGAACGCGTGTTTGCCACCACGGTTGTAAGGCATCCACGCCTGCAATCGCCTGCCTGGCAGACACAGGCGACGCAGTCCGCTTTCCGGCCGTGCGCTCAGACTTCCAGCGAAGCCAGATCGCCCTTGTTCTCCAGCCATGCCTTGCGATCGCCGGCGCGCTTCTTGCCCAGCAGCATGTCCATCAACGAATGGGTCTGGTCGCCATCGTCGACAGTCAGCTGCACCAGCCGGCGGGTGTCGGGATGGATGGTTGATTCGCGCAGCTGCGAGGCGTTCATTTCACCCAGGCCCTTGAAGCGGGTGACATTGACCGCGCCCTTGATCTTCTCGCGGGCGATCTTCTCCAGCAGCAGGCGCTTTTCTTCCTCGTCCAATGCGTAGAACACCTGTTTGCCGACGTCGACGCGGAACAGCGGCGGCATCGCCACGAACACGTGGCCAGCATCGACCAGGGTCGGGAAATGCCTGAGGAACAGCGCGGTCAGCAAGGTCGCGATATGCAGGCCATCGGAGTCGGCATCGGCCAGAATCACGACCTTGCCGTAACGCAGCCCGGAGATATCGTCCTTGCCCGGGTCGCAGCCAATCGCCACTGCCAGATCGTGCACTTCCTGCGAACCCAGCACGCTGCCGGAGGCGACTTCCCAGGTATTCAGGATCTTGCCGCGCAGCGGCATGATCGCCTGGAAATCCTTGTCGCGCGCCTGCTTGGCGCTGCCGCCAGCCGAATCGCCTTCAACCAGGAACAATTCGGTGCGCGACAGATCCTGACTGATGCAATCGGCCAGCTTGCCGGGCAGGGCCGGGCCCTGGGTGACTTTCTTGCGGACGATCTGCTTTTCGGTCTTCAATCGCGCGCTGGCGCGTTCGATCGCCAACTGGGCAATCTTCTCGCCCATCTCGACATGCTGGTTGAGGAACAGACTGAATGCATCATGCGCGGCGCCTTCGATGAAACCGGCGGCCTGGCGTGACGACAGGCGTTCCTTGGTCTGGCCACTGAACTGCGGGTCGGTCATCTTCAGCGACAGCACGAAACTGACCCGGTCCCAGACATCTTCCGGCGCCAGCTTGACCCCGCGTGGCAGCAGGTTGCGGAAATCGCAGAACTCGCGCAAGGCGTCGGTGAAACCGCTGCGCAGGCCGTTGACGTGGGTACCGTGCTGGGCGGTCGGAATCAGGTTGACGTAGCTCTCCTGGACCATCTCGCCTTCCGGCACCCAGGCCACCGCCCAGTCGACGATTTCGGTGTCTTTCTTCAGCTGGCCGACGAACAATTCCGGCGGCAGCATTTCGCGGCCCTGCATTTCACCAAGCAGGTAATCGCGCAGCCCATCCTCGTAATGCCAGCGGTCGCGCTCGCCGCTGGCTTCGTCAAACAGGTTGACGGTCAGTCCCGGGCACAGCACCGCCTTGGCGCGCAGCAGGTGGCGCAGGGCGCGCACGTTGAACTTGGGCGTGTCGAAATACTTGGGATCGGCCCAGAAGCGCAGCCGGGTGCCGGTGTTCTTCTTGCCGACCGTGCCGACGGTCTCCAGCGCCGAGGCGGCGTCACCGTCACGGAATTCCATCCGGTATTCGTTGCCTTCGCGCTTGATGAACAGTTCCACTTTCTTCGACAGCGCATTGACCACCGACACGCCGACGCCATGCAGGCCGCCGCTGAAGGTGTAGTTGCGATTGCTGAACTTGCCGCCGGCATGCAGGCGGGTGAGGATCAATTCGACGCCGGGGATTTTTTCTTCCGGATGGATGTCGACCGGCATGCCGCGGCCATCGTCGCTGACTTCGCAGCTGCCATCCTTGAACAGGGTGACTTCGATCTCGCGTGCGTGCCCGGCCAGTGCTTCGTCGACCGCGTTGTCGATGACTTCCTGGGCCAGGTGGTTGGGCCGCGAGGTGTCGGTGTACATGCCCGGCCGGCGCTTGACCGGATCCAGACCAGAGAGGACTTCAATGTCAGCGGCGTTGTAGCGACTACTCATGTGATGTGTGACGGTTCCAGCGGTTAGAGGGAAAGTGTGCGGCCTGGCCATTTTTTTTGCACGTTCAGGGGCAGTCGGGGCGCCTGGCACTACGATGAACGGGCATGGATGGGGCGGCTTGCATACTGCCTGTACAGTCTCCATCCCTGCCGTATCACCACAGGAGACTGCTGATGAAGACAACCAAATTCCTGCTGCTGGGTGGCGTGGCCGTGATGGCGCTGAGCGCGACGGTGGCGTTTGCCCAGTCCAAACCGACCGGCAAGGGCGCCAGCGCCAACGCCCAGGCCAGTGCTTCCGAAGACCCCGAAGCCGCCCGCAAGGCCCAGCGTCGTGCCGCCAACGAGGCCGCCGCCGCGCAGCGTGCCAAGGCCGGCGATGCCAACAAGGCTGGTCGTGCCGAGGAAGAAGAAGAAAAGCCCTGAGTGGCCTGAAACCCCCGCCGTCACAGGCTCTGCAGCCAGACCGGCGACATCCGACGCCCCGCCCGTGCGGGGCGTCGCACTTTTAGAACGCCGGCAATGCCGGTAAACTGTGGCTTTCAAGGACATGCATCTGCCATGACCCCCCTGATTTTCGTAACCGGCGGCGTAGTGTCCTCGCTAGGCAAGGGCATTGCCGCCGCTTCGCTTGCCTCCATTCTCGAAGCCCGTGGCCTCAAGGTCACGATGATGAAGCTGGATCCGTACATCAACGTCGATCCGGGCACCATGAGCCCGTTCCAGCACGGCGAGGTCTATGTCACCGACGATGGCGCCGAGACCGACCTGGACCTGGGCCATTACGAGCGCTTTGTCCATACCCGCCTGTCACGCAAGAATTCGGTTACCACCGGTCGCATCTACGAGAACGTCATCCGCAAGGAACGCCGTGGCGACTATCTCGGCGCCACCGTGCAGGTCATTCCGCATATCACCGACGAAATCCGCCGTTGCATCGACGAAGCCACCCAGGGCTTCGACGTGGCGCTGGTGGAAATCGGCGGTACCGTCGGCGATATCGAATCGCTGCCGTTCCTTGAGGCCATCCGCCAGATCCGCACCGAGCGCGGCCCGGAGCAGGCTTTGTTCATGCACCTCACACTGGTGCCGTACATCGCCGCCGCCGGCGAACTGAAGACCAAGCCGACCCAGCACTCGGTCAAGGAGCTGCGTTCCATCGGTATCCAGCCCGACGTGCTGTTGTGCCGCAGCGAACAACCGCTGCCGGATTCGGAGCGGCGCAAGATTGCCTTGTTCACCAACGTCTCCGAACGTGCGGTCATTACCGTGCAGGACGTTGACGTGCTGTACAAGATCCCGCTGGGCCTGCACGACCAGGGCCTGGACGAGATCATCATCAACCAATTCCGGCTGGACGCGCCCAAGCCGGCGGATCTGTCCGAATGGGAAGCGGCGGTCGATGCCACCCTCAATCCGCTGGACGAGGTCACCATTGCCGTGGTCGGCAAGTACGTCGACCACCAGGACGCCTACAAGTCGGTCGGCGAGGCACTCAAGCATGGCGGCCTGCGCCAGCGGACCCGGGTCAGGCTGAAATGGATCGAGGCCCAGGAACTGGAAGGCAGCGACCTGTCCGCGCTGAAGGACGTCGACGGCATCCTGGTGCCGGGTGGCTTCGGTGATCGCGGCTTTGACGGCAAGGTGCTGACCTCGCGCTTCGCCCGCGACAACAAGGTGCCGTACTTCGGCATCTGCTACGGCATGCAGGCGGCGGTGGTCGACTACGCCCGCCACGTCGCCGGTCTGGCCGACGCCAACAGCACCGAAAACGACAAGCAGTCGCCGCATCCGGTGATTGGCCTGATCACCGAGTGGCGCACCGCCAGCGGCGATGTCGAAACCCGTGACGAGCGCTCCGACCTCGGCGGCACCATGCGTCTTGGCCTGCAGGACCAGCGCATCAAGCCCGGTACCCTGGCCCACGAGATGTATGGCAAGGACGTGGTCGGCGAACGCCACCGCCACCGTTACGAATTCAACAACCGCTACCGCACCCAGCTGGAGGACGCCGGCCTGGTCATTTCGGCCAAGTCGATGGATGACCTGCTGGTCGAAATGGTCGAGCTGCCACGCAGCCAGCATCCGTGGTTCCTGGCCTGCCAGGCCCATCCGGAGTTCCTGTCGACGCCGCGCGAAGGCCATCCGTTGTTCATCGGATTCATCCGCGCCGCCCGCGAAAAGAAAGCCGGCGGCCGCCTACTGAAGGAAGCAAGCGCATGAATCTGTGTGGTTTCAAGGTCGGCCTCGACCAGCCGTTGTTCCTGATTGCCGGCCCGTGTGTGATCGAATCGATGCAGCTGCAGCTGGACGTGGCTGGCCGGCTCAAGGAGATCACCGGCAAGCTGGGGATGAACTTCATCTTCAAGTCCAGCTTCGACAAGGCCAACCGCACCTCCGGAACCAGCTTCCGCGGCCCCGGCATGGAAGAGGGCCTGAAGGTGCTGGCCGCGGTCAAGCAGCAGATTGGCGTGCCAGTGCTGACCGACGTGCATGAATACACCCCGATGGACGAAGTGGCTTCGGTGGTCGACGTGCTGCAGACCCCTGCATTCCTGGTTCGCCAAACCGACTTCATCAGGAAGGTCTGTTCGGCCGGCAAGCCGGTCAACATCAAGAAGGGCCAGTTCCTGTCGCCATGGGACATGAAGCCGGTGGTCGAGAAAGCCAAATCCACCGGCAACCAGGACATCATGGTCTGCGAACGCGGTGCCAGCTTCGGCTACAACAATCTGGTCAGCGACATGCGCAGCCTGTCGGTGATGCGCGATACCGGTTGTCCGGTGGTGTTTGATGCGACCCATTCGGTGCAGTTGCCGGGCGGGCAGGGCAGCAGTTCCGGTGGCCAGCGCGAGTTCGTGCCGGTACTGGCGCGCGCCGCAGTTGCGGTGGGCGTGTCCGGGCTGTTTGCCGAAACCCATCCTGACCCAGCCAAGGCGCTGTCCGATGGCCCCAATGCCTGGCCGCTGGACAAGATGGAAGCGCTGCTGGAGACACTGCTGGCGCTGGACAGCATTACCAAGAAGAATGGTTTCCTCGAATCCTCCCTCTGACTTCCTACTGACGACACGATGACCAATATCGCCAAGATCCACGCCCGCGAAATCCTCGACAGCCGCGGTAACCCGACCCTCGAAGCCGAAGTCACCCTTGCCGATGGTTCCTTTGGCCGGGCCATGGTGCCGTCCGGTGCCTCCACCGGCACCAAGGAGGCGGTGGAACTGCGTGATGGCGACAAGACCCGCTACCTGGGCAAGGGGGTGCGTACCGCGGTCGACAACGTCAACAATGCCATCGCCACGGCGCTGAAGGGCTTCGATGCGCTGGATCAGGAAGGCCTGGATCGTCGCCTGATTGAACTTGACGGCACCGAGAACAAGGGCCGCCTGGGCGCCAACGCGCTGCTCGGGGTGTCGCTGGCCAACGCGCACGCGGTGGCGGCGTCGAAGAAAATGCCGCTGTGGCAGCATCTGGCCAACGGTCGTGCGGTGACCTTGCCGGTGCCGATGATGAACATCATCAACGGCGGCGCGCATGCCGACAACAACGTCGACCTGCAGGAATTCATGGTGTTGCCGGTCGGCTTCGACAGCTTTGCCGAATCGCTGCGCGCCGGCACCGAAATCTTCCACGCGCTGAAGTCGGTGTTGAAGGGCCATGGCCTGAGCACCGCGGTCGGCGACGAAGGCGGTTTCGCGCCGGATTTCCGCAGCAACGTCGAAGCCCTCGACACCATCCTGGAAGCCATCGGCAAGGCCGGTTACAAGGCCGGTGAAGACATCCAGCTGGGCCTGGACGTGGCCTCCAGCGAGTTCTACGACAACGGCAAGTACCACCTGGTCGGCGAAGGCAAGCGCCTGACCAGCGAGCAGTTCACCGACTTCCTCGCCGACTGGGCCGCGCAGTACCCGATCATCACCATCGAAGACGGCATGGCCGAAGACGACTGGGCGGGCTGGAAACTGCTGACCGATCGCATCGGCAAGAAGGTGCAGCTGGTGGGTGATGATCTGTTCGTCACCAACCCGCGCATCTTCAAGGAAGGCATCGAGTCCGGCACCGCCAACGCGATCCTGATCAAGGTCAACCAGATCGGTACCCTCAGCGAGACCCTGGAAGCGATCGCCATGGCCGACCACGCCGGTTATGCGGCGATCGTCTCGCACCGCTCCGGCGAAACCGAAGACACCACCATCGCCGACATCGCGGTGGCGACCACTGCGACCCAGATCAAGACCGGTTCGTTGTGTCGCAGCGACCGCGTGGCCAAGTACAACCAGTTGCTGCGCATCGAGGAAGCGTTGGGCGCCGCTGCCCGTTACGCCGGTCGCAACGCGTTCGTATCGCTGAAGCAGTAAGCCATGCGCAACTGGCGCTGGGTATTGCTGGTGCTGGTACTGCTGCTGGGATGGCTGCAGTACCGGTTCTGGTTCGGCCCGGGCAATTCGGGCCAGGTGGCGGCGTTGGAAAACCAGGTGGAATACCAGAAACGCGAGAACGAAGGCCTGCGTGATCGCAATGCCGCGCTGGCTGCCGAAGTCGAGGATCTGAAGTCCGGCGAAGCCGCGGTCGAGGACCGTGCGCGCAGCGAGCTGGGCATGATCAAGCCGGGCGAGAAGTTCTACCGCGTGGTCGAGCCGGCCGGTGGCACGCCGACCACGACGACCACTGCCGCAGCGAGCAACGACGCCGCCAGCGCGGCGGATGCGGATGCGGAAAACGAAACCGATATCGAGGAGCCGCTTTGATGGCCGGCCTCTGGGCGGTGATTCCCGCTGCCGGCCGCGGCACCCGGTTCGGCGCCCCGTTGCCCAAGCAATATCTGTCTGTCGCCGGTCGCAGCCTGCTGGAACATACCTTGCAAGCCCTGCTGATGCATCCGGCAGTTGAAGGCGCGGTGGTGGCGATCGCGCAGGATGATGCCGATTGGCCGGGCTGGGAGCGGATCAATGACAAGCCGCTGCTGAGCTGCATCGGTGGCAGCAGCCGCGCAGATTCGGTACTGGCCGGACTGCATGCCTTGCCCGATGACGTACGTGCCGATGATTTCGTGCTGGTCCATGACGCCGCGCGGCCCAACCTGTCGGCGCACGACTTGAACCAGTTGCTGGAGCGCGGTCGTGCCGACCCGGTCGGTGCCATCCTGGCCGCGCCGGTGCGAGATACCCTCAAGCGCGCCGGTGATGATGGCGGCATCGACCGCACCGAGCCGCGCGAACGGCTGTGGCGCGCGTTCACGCCGCAGATGTTCCGCCGGCTGCAACTGACCCGTGCGCTGCAGGCGGCGGCGCAGGACGGCCTGCAGGTCACCGACGAGGCGATGGCGATGGAGCGGCTGGGCCATCGGCCGCTGCTGATCGAAGGCGCCGAAGACAACTTCAAGATCACCACCCCGGCGGATCTGGCGCGTTTCGAGTTCCTGCTCTCACAACGTCAGCCATGAGCCATGGCGACAGCGCGGTGCTTGAGCGCTGACATGATCGACCCTGCCGCAGCGCGGCCCCGACTTCTGGAAAAACCACATGCCTGCATCACCATCGTTTCGCATCGGCCAGGGCTATGACGTCCACGCCTTCGGGCCTGGCGACCACATCATGCTGGGCGGAGTGAAGGTGGCGCATGAGCGCGGCGTACTGGCCCACAGCGACGGCGACGTGGTCATCCATGCGCTTTGCGATGCCATGCTCGGTGCGCTGGCGCTGGGGGACATCGGCCGCCATTTCCCACCGTCGGACCCGCAGTGGAAAGGCGCCGACAGTCGCAGCTTCCTGCGCCATTGCCAGCATCTGATCGGTGAACGCGGCTGGTCGCTGGGCAATGCCGACATCACCGTCATCTGCGAACGGCCGAAAGTCGGGCCGCATGCCGATGCCATGCGCGCGCTGCTGGCGCATGATCTGCAGGTGCCGGTCGATGCACTCAGCATCAAGGCCACCACCACCGAAAAACTCGGCTTCTGCGGCCGCGGCGAGGGCATCGCCGCGCAGGCGGTGGTACTGCTGGTGCGGGCATGAGCATGCCGTTGCCACGTGCGTACGGCGATGCGGCGCTGTCGGCGTTGATGCGCTGCTCGCCGGAGGATTTCCGGGTCGAAGAGATCCACGGTTTTGCCGCCAGCGGCGAAGGCGAACACCTGCTGCTGAACGTGCAGAAGCGTGGCATGAACACGGTGTTCGCGGCCAAGCGGATCGCCAAATGGGCCGGCCTGCCCGAGCACGCAGTCAGCTACGCCGGGTTGAAGGACAGGCATGCGGTCACCGTGCAGCGTTTCAGCGTGCATCTGCCGAAGCGGGTGGCGCCGGATCTGGCCGGCTTGCAGTCCGACGATCTGCAGGTGCTGGATGCCAGCTGGCACAACCGCAAGTTGCCGCGTGGTGCATTGGCCGGCAACCGGTTCGTGTTGACCCTGCGCGAGGTGCAGGGCAATCGTGAGCTCATCGAGCAGCGGCTGCGACAGATTGCCGCGCGTGGTGTACCCAACTGGTTTGGTGAGCAGCGTTTCGGCCGCGATGGCGACAATGTCGATTCCGCCCTGCAGATGTTTGCCGGCCAGCGCGGCGTGCGGCGCGAAGAGCGTTCAATCCTGCTGTCGGCGGCGCGCTCGCAGCTGTTCAACCAGGTGCTGGCGACGCGCGTGGCCGCCGACTTGTGGGATCGCGGCATGACCGGCGAAGTCTGGTCACTGGAGGGCAGTCGCAGTGTGTTCGGCCCGGAGCCGTGGAGCGATGAGCTGGCCGAAAGGTTGGCGCGTTTCGACATCCATCCCAGCGGACCGCTGTGGGGCGTCGGTGAGCTGCGCAGCCAGGCTGCCTGCGCGCAACTGGAAACCGAGGCGCTGGCGGATGAGCGCTCGCTGCGCCTGCGCGCCGGCCTGGAAGAAGAAGGCCTGAAACAGGAGCGCCGCAGCCTGCGTTTGCCGGTCGGCGATCTGGACTGGCAATGGCCGGCCGATGACGTGCTGGTGCTGCGCCTGGCCCTGCCGCCGGGTAGCTATGCGACCACCGTACTGCATGAACTGGGTGCGGTCAGTGACGCCGGCCAGGCCGGGCGCCGCTCGTCGGAAAGCCACTGAGGGCACTGGCGGGCGCCGACCAGCGGCGTATAAGCGGAACTACAGGTTGACCTGTCGGAGGGGCCGGCGGGCCGCAACCACGCCAGGAGATCGCCATGAAAACGTGGTCCGTCATTTCCGCTTTATCGTCATCCGTGCTGCTGCTGGCAGGCTGTGCCAGTACCCAGACCGCGTCATTGCAGCCGGATCAGCCGTTGCCGCAGACCCGCGTGCAGGTCAACAGTGACTATGTCGCCGAAGTCGAGCGCAAGGCTCGCATGCGTGGCGTGGAAGTCAACTGGGTCAACCAGCCGCGGCGTATCGTCGCCGTCACACCCGATACCGAATAAGCCCGGCAATCGTCATTCCGCGGCGCTGCTCAGCGGTGCGCCAGCAGCACCAGTACCGCGCCGGTACCGCCCTGGTTGGGCGGCGCCGAATGGAACGCGAGCACATCGTTGCGATGGCGCAGCAGCTGGTCGACCAGATTCTTCAACACCGGCCGTTCGCCGCCAGCGCGGCCGCCCTTGCCGTGGATGATGCGCACGCATCCAAATTCATGCGCATGCGCCTCGGCCAGGAATGCCCGCAACAGCGCTTCGGCCTGCTGCATGCTGGCGCCATGCAGGTCCAGCTCATCCTGCGCTGAAAACTGCCCGCGCCTGAGCCGTTGCATCAACCGCGCCGGCAGCTTGTCGCGCCGGTAGGACAAGACGTCTCCGGCCTGCACCAGCGCCATCGAATCCAGCGCCTGCTGGAACTCGCCACGGGCATCGGCTTCGTCGCGCTCGGCCATCCGCGCGCGCGGCGCCGGCCGTGGCCTGCTCGGCGGCGCGTCGGCCTGTGGCAGGCGCTTGACCGCGCCGATCGCCTGCAGGAACAGCGCAGCGTCGTCGTCTTTTTCGTCGGCATCGTGCATACCGGCCAGCCTACCGCGCCTGCCGTTGGACGCAAGCCCGGTCACCTGCCGCGGGCTTCCGGTATCATGGGCCGGTCCTAGAGGAAGCTCATGCGCGTACTGGTTTCGAACGACGACGGGGTCGACGCCCCCGGCATCAACATCCTGGCACAACAACTGCGCTCGGCCGGCCACGAGGTTTTCGTGGTGGCGCCGGACCGCGATCGCTCAGGCGCCAGCAATTCATTGACGCTGGATCTGCCCATCCGCCTCAAACGCATCGATCATTACACCGCCAGCGTCGCCGGCACGCCGACCGACTGCGTGCACCTGGCGTTGACCGGGATGCTGGAGTTCGAGCCGGACATGGTGGTATCGGGCATCAACAATGCCGCCAACCTTGGCGACGACGTGATTTACTCCGGCACGGTGTCGGCGGCGATGGAAGGGCGCTTCCTTGGCCTGCCGTCGGTGGCGGTGTCGCTGGTCAGTCGCGATCACGACCCGCGTAACTTCGAGACCGCGGCGCGCGCGGCGGTGGAAATCGTCGCCCGCCTGAATGCCGATCCGCTGCCGGCGGACACCATTCTCAACGTCAATGTGCCGGACCTGCCATGGGATCAGGTCGCTGGCTTCGAAGTCACCCGGCTGGGCAATCGCCACCGCTCCGAGCCGTGCGTGCCGCAGCCGGATCCGCGCGGCAACACGGTGTACTGGATTGGCCCGGCTGGCCGCGAACAGGATGCCGGTCCCGGTACCGATTTCCATGCTGTGCGCACCGGCAATATCTCGATTACCCCGATTCATGTCGATCTGACCCGCTACCAGGCGCTGGAAAAGGTCGCTGGCTGGGTCGACGGCCTGGCGGCGGCGCTCGAGGATGCGTCTTCGGGAGGCGCGGCATGACCCCGCGGCTGCGGCTGCAGCCGGAGTCGGTGGGCATGGGCATGACCTCGCAGCGGGTGCGCGATCGCCTGGTCGAGCGGCTGCGCGAGAACGGCATCCAGGACGAGAACGTACTCAACGCCATTCGCACCGTGCCACGGCATCTGTTCGTCGACGAGGCGCTGGCGACCCGCGCCTACGAAGACACCGCGCTGCCGATTGGCCACAGCCAGACCATCTCCCAGCCCTGGGTGGTGGCGCGGATGACCGAAGTGCTGATGCAGACCCGGCCGCGCAAGGTGCTGGAAATCGGCACCGGCTCCGGCTACCAGGGTGCCGTGCTGGCCGCGCTGGGGCTGGAAGTGCACACCGTCGAGCGCATCGGCGATCTGTTGCGGCAGGCGCGCAAGCGTTTTCGCCATCTGGGGCTCAACGTGCGCAGCAAGCATGACGATGGCCGCATTGGCTGGCCCGAGCATGGCCCGTTTGACGGCATCCTGGTGACCGCCGCGGCGCCGGCGCTGGTCGATGCATTGATTGATCAGTTGGCAATCGGTGCCAGCCTGGTCGCGCCGGTCGGCGGTGCTGGTTCGCAGACGCTGGTCAAGCTGACCAAGCGCGAAGACGGCAGTGTCGATGAAGAGCATCTGGCACCGGTGGTTTTCGTTCCCCTGCTTTCAGGCACCCTGGATTGAATCGATGAAACTCTTCGGGCCGCTTTACGAGCGGGCAATCCAGTGGGCAAGGCACCGGCGGGCGCCCACCTATCTGATGGTGTTGAGTTTCTTCGAGGCAATCATCTTCCCGATCATGCCGGAAGTGATGCTGGCACCGATGTGCGTGGCCCAGCCCAAACGCGGTTTCTGGTTCGCGACCCTGAGCCTGGCCGGATCGATGGCCGGTGCGCTGGTTGGCTATGCGCTGGGCCACTTCGCCTTCGAGGCACTCAAGCCGATGTTCGCTGCGCTGGGCATGCTCGAAAGCATCGAAGCGGGCATCGAGGTCGTCCAGCTGAAGATGGCGCAGTCGCCGTGGGCGGTGTTCTGGTTCCTGGTATTGGGCGGTTTCATGCCGATACCGATGAAGGTGTTTACTTGGGCGTCGGGTATCGTCGGCGTCCCCATGCCACAGTACGTGCTGAGCATGCTGATCGGCCGCGGCAAGCGCGTGTACCTGCTGGCCTTGTTGATCCGCCTGTTCGGTCCGCGTGCCGAAGCCATGCTGCGGCGCTGGATCGAACCGCTGGGCTGGATCGCGAGCGCGCTGGTGGTGGCGCTGATCGGCTGGTTGGTATGGAAGGCAAATTACGCTTGAAGGAGGATTGCAGTTGAAGACCAAGCTCATCGGAACCCTGTTGTGCTGCGCGGCGATGGCCGTACTGGCAGGCTGTGGCAGCAGCACGGTGGTACGCGACAGTCCTGGCGCCTCGCGCCCGGCCTCACAGCCCAAGTACGGCGCGTCCACCCGGGTCCAGCGTGGCGATACCCTGTACGGCATTGCCTTCCGCAACGGCATCGCCTTCCAGGACTTGGCCAAGTGGAATGGCATCAGCGCGCCGTACACCATTTATCCCGGCCAGAGCCTGCGTCTTTATCCGTCCACCGGCGGCGGCACCAGCAGCACTGCCAGCAGTGCCAAGCCAAGCAGCAAACCGGCCACCGGCAGCACTCCCAAGCCGGTCCCGGCGACGCCGGCACCGCCGCCAGTGGCCAGTGGCATCAGCTGGCGGTGGCCAGCCGACGGCGTGGTCATCGGTCGTTTCGCTGCCGGCGATGCCAGCAAGCAGGGTATCGATATCGCTGGCAGCAGTGGCCAGGCGGTGCGGGCCACCGCTGATGGCGTGGTGGTGTATTCCGGCGCCGGCCTGGTCGGTTATGGCGAGCTGATCATCGTCAAGCACAACGAGACCTGGTTGTCGGCCTATGGCCACAATCGCAAGCGACTGGTCAATGAAGGCCAGAGCGTCAAGGCCGGACAACAGATTGCCGAAATGGGCAGTACCGGTGCCGCCCGCGACATGCTGCATTTCGAAATCCGCTACAACGGCAAGCCGGTCGACCCGCTGTCGTACCTGCCGCGCAAGTAAGTCGCGGCAACGCATGTGGTGATGGACACCGGCTCGGCGCAGCGCGCCGATGCCGGTGCGGTTCAGTCGTCCGTGGCTGCCAGCAGGAACCCGGCCACGACCCGGCGTGCTTCGCTGGCCAGCACGTTGAAGGTGCGTGCGGCGGCGGCATTGGTCATGACTTCGATGCCAACCCCGCGGGTCAGCCCGGCGGCGATGATTGCCGCCGGTGGAAATACCTGGCGTTGGCCGGTACCGAGCAGGATGACCTCTGGCTGCAGCGCCAGCAAAGGCTCCAGATCCGCCGCCTGTAGATCGGCGACCCGCATCGGACGCCATTCCGCGATCAGATCATTGGGCGCCAGGATGAAGCTGCGTTGCAATAACACGTCGTTGACCTTGGCATGGCTGCCGTCGGCGGCGCGCAGGCTGTAAGCGTAGTCGGGGCGTTCGTGGTTGAGCTGCATGGGGAAGCGGAACCCGGGTAGGCCGTGTTTGGCGCTACGTGCCTCAGGCGCGTGGCAACACGATGTGACGCTGCTCCTGCGAGGGGCGGTACAGGACGATGGTGTGGCCAATGCGCTGCACCAGTGCCGACTGGGTCAGCGAGACCAGCTCATCGACGGTGGCCGCGCGTGCTTCGCGATCATCACCGCCGACCTTGACCTTGACCAGCTCGTGGCGCTCCAGTACCTCGTTCAGCTCGGCGATGAATGCCGGGGTCACCCCTTTGGCGCCGATTTGAAGCAGGGCTTTCAGGTCATGGGCCTGACCACGCAGGAAGCGGGTCTGGGCGGAGGTCAGGGCAACGGTCATGCAGGATTGAGCGGGTGGGGAAGGTGGTTCAGGGTATCATGAGTCCCTTCCATCCCTGCCTTCAGCAAGCCGTCGCAGCAACGGCTGAGACCGCCCATGGCCACCCGTAGCAAAAGCAGCCAGCGCTGGTTGCGCGAACACTTCAACGACCCCTACGTCAAAAAGGCCCAGGCCGAAGGGATGCGTTCGCGCGCCGCCTACAAGCTGGAAGAGGTGCTGGCCCGGGATCGGCTGCTCAAGCCGGGCATGGTGGTGGTCGATCTGGGCGCCGCCCCCGGCGGCTGGTCGCAGTACGTGCGCAAGGCGCTCGGCGACAGCGGCCGGGTGCTGGCGATGGACATTCTGGAGATGCCGCCGCTGGCCGGAGTCGAGTTTCT
>NZ_LDJL01000017.1 GCF_001431405.1 Pseudoxanthomonas dokdonensis | reverse complement strand
TTATTTATTTAGTGGGTCTCTGGTGCCCGCTGGATTCTACCAAATGGGCCTCGGTGGCAGCTTCAGATGTGTATAATAGACAGTTTCAAGCCGGGCTATTCATTGCTACCCGCCGTGGCGACGGCATCATTTCAACGCCAGCGGCAGGAACACACGGCGCGGCGGGGCCGCCACCTTTTCCGGGCTTCGGGTGGTTCAAGCCGGGCTATTCATTGCTACCCGCCGTGGCGACGGCATCATTTCAACGCCAGCGGTTAAGAATACGCAGCACGATCGCTATCCTCTAAAAGCTGGATCCCGGCGTTCGCCGGGATGAGGACTTTGGGGTTGTTCGGCCTTCGCCGGGATGATGACTTCGAGGTTGTTCGACCTTCGCCGGGATGACGACTTCGGGGTTGTTCGGTCTTCGCCGGGATGACGACTTCGAGGTTGTTCGACCTTCGCCGGGATGACGACTTCGGGTTGTTCGACCTTCGCCGGGATGACGACTTCGGGGTTGTTCGGTCTTCGCCGGGATGACGACTTCGGGGTTGTTCGACTTTCGCGGGGATGACGACTTCGGGGTTGTTCGGCTTTCGCTGCGATGACGACCCTCGGGGTTGTTCAATGTCTTTCGATTGCCCGCCTGTTGCCGTTGCCCGACCTCTGTCCGGACATGTTCACTCGGCCTGGCGCGGATGCAGCCAGCCGGCATCGCCTTCGATGTAGCCTTCGTGTTTCCAGATCGGTACGCGTGCCTTGACCTCGTCGATGACCCAGCGGCAGCCAGTGAAGGCGGCATCGCGATGGGCGGCGCTGACGCCGACCCAGACGGCCATGTCGCCGATCGCCAGATCGCCGATGCGGTGGCTGCAACGCAGGTCGAGGATGTCGAAGCGTTGCATGGCTTCATCCATGATCCGCTCGCCCTCTTTCTCGGCCAGTTCGACGTACGATTCGTAGCGCAGGCCCCGCACTTGACGGCCGTCGTTGTGGTTGCGCACCCAGCCTTCAAAACTGGCAAAGCCGCCTGCTTGCGGATGCAGCAAAGCTTGGCGCAGTGCGCCGCTGTCGATGGCGCTGTCGGCCAAGGCAAAACGTTTCATCTCAACCTCCACTGACTGGCGGAATGAAGGCCACTTCGCTGCCTTCGCGCAGCGGGTCGTCCCAGTGCGCGAAATCATCGGCCACCGCCACCCGCAGGTGCGCCTGCGGCCAGCTGAAACCGTGCCGGCTCTGCAACTGGCGGTACAGACCGGCCAGATCGCCGGCATCGGTCTGCACGGTTTCCTGCTCGGTGCCGGCGGCGTCGCGCAGGCTGGCGAAATAGCGGACCTTGACCTCGATCATTTGCCCGGCTCCACGTTGCGCTTGCCACCGTGCTTGCTGACCAGTTGCAGCGGGCCGATGACGATCCGGTGCGAGAGCGCCTTGCACATATCGTAGACAGTCAATGCGGCGACGCTGGCGCCGGTCAGTGCTTCCATCTCGACACCGGTGCGATGGGTGGTGCGCACGCTGCATTCAATGCGCAGCGCGGTGTCGCTTTCCCAGTCGGCGGTAATCCGGCAACCCTCGATTGGCAACGGATGGCAGAACGGAATCAGCTCATGGGTGCGTTTGACCGCCATGGTGCCGGCAATGATCGCGGTATCGATGATGCCGCCCTTGGCGCTGCGCAGGCCGTTGCGATGCAGTTCTTCGGCCACCCGAACCGGAAATTTGACCCTTACCCGTGCAGTGGCGTCACGCGTGGTCACCGCCTTGGCCGACACATCGACCATCGCCGGGCGTCCGCCGGCATCGATATGGGTCAGCTGCGCGCGCGGCAGATCCAGTACCTTGCCGGCGGCCTTGCTGCTGCGGGGGCTACGACTGTTGCTCATTGCTCTCTCCTTGCAGGTGCTGACGACCCCGTCAGCCACCAATCAGATACATCTCCACGTGTTTGCGATTGCGCACGGCGGCCTGGCCACGCAGTTCGCTGTAGTGGTCGTCACGTCGTTGCCAGCGTGCGGCGACGGCGGTGACCAGTGCTTCACGCCCTTGCGCCAACGCCGGACGCAAGTCGGTACCTTCGCCGGCGAACAAACAGGTGAACAGCCGGCCATCGGCCGAGACCCGGGCGCGGTGGCAATCGCCGCAGAACGGCGCACTGACCGAGCTGACGAAACCAATCTCGCCGGCGCCATCCTCATACGCATAGCGGTTGGCGACTTCACCGACATAGTTGGGCTGCAACGGGCGCAAGGGCCAGCGCTGGGCGATGCGATCACGCAGTTCCGCCGAAGGCAGCATGTTTTCCATCGCCCAGCCGTTGGAGTTGCCGACATCCATGAACTCGATGAAACGCACCACATGCCCGCTGCCGCGGAAATGCGCCAGCAGCGGCAGCAGTTCCTGTTCGTTGACGCCGCGCTGGACGACGGTGTTGATCTTGATCCGTTCGAAACCGGCGGCGACTGCCGCATCGATGCCGGCCAGTACGTCGGCAACGTTGCCGCGGCCACCGGACAGCATGCTGAAAACATCGGGATCCAGCGCGTCCAGGCTGACCGTCAGCCGCCGCAGGCCGGCATCACGCAATGCCGCTGCCTGCCGCGCCAGCAATGAGCCATTGGTGGTCAAGGCGATATCGTCCAGCCCCGGAATCCGCGCCAGGCGTTCAATCAATGCCGGCAATCCCTTGCGCAACAGCGGCTCGCCACCGGTCAGGCGCAGCTTGCTGACGCCCAGTTCGACAAAGCCACGCACCAGTGTCTCGATTTCGTCGAACGACAGCCGCGAGGCATTGTCCAGGCCGTAGTCGTCCGGCACCTGGTCTGCCGGCATGCAGTAGCCGCAACGGAAATTGCAGGCCTCGATCACCGACAGCCGCAGGTCACGCAGGGGTCGCCGCAGCTGGTCCAGTGGACCGGTGCTTGTCGATGGCACGGCAGGAAGCTTGTTCATGGCCCGCCCACTCCGGTATCCGGTGCGGTCAGCGGCCATATGCTACCGGGCGTCGCCACCCGATAACCGCGCTGCGCCAGCGCCTGTCCATCACCGGCGCTGGCGTAGTGATACAGCACGCAGCGCTGCAGCAGTCCGGGTGCGTATTCGCGCTCCAGATCATCGATGCCACTGTGCGAAGGATTGCCATGCAGCGCGCAATCATGGGCGATCAACTCATCGCGGTCGCCGAATCTGGCCAGCATTTCCGGAATCGGCCGGGTGTCGCCGGTCCAGACCAGACTGCCCGGCAGGCGCAGGCCGTAGGCGGTTTCCGGCCAGTGATGGCGTACCGGAAAGACCTCCAGCCGCTGGCCGTCATGCCAGAATGCGGCGCCCACCGGAATCAGCTGGAATGCATCCCAGAAGTTGACCCCGCCTTCGGCCAGCACGTTGGGGTAATCGGCCACCCGCTGGTGCAGTAACGGCACCACGCTGGCGGGTACGTACAAGCGGATCCGGCTGGCGGGCGGCGTGTTGAAGTAACTGTGCACGAACAGCCGCTCGAAGCCGCCGACATGATCCAGGTGGGTATGGGTGATGAACCACGCGGCTGGCGGCGTGCCATAGTCGGCCAGGCAGCGGTCCAGGCCCTCGGCGCCGCAATCGATGGTCAGCCACGGCGCGCCATCGCGCTCGATGGTCGCCATCGCCGAGCCCAGCTCGACCGCACTGGCGTTGCCAACCCCATGGAACCGCAGCTGCCAATGCCGCATCACACCCCCCGCGACCAGGCCAGGTCATAACCACGCTTGAGCTGGGCAAAATCGTTCACCACGTCCTCCGTGCTGCGCTCACCGCGCAACTTCAGAAGAGAGCGCCGCAGCCGCGAAAGATTCGCTTCGCGCCAATGGGTGGCCGGTATCCGCAGCCGGCCACGGTCGAAATCAATCAGCCAGCCCTTGCCGTTGGCATCGAACAGGATGTTGTCGGCATTCAGGTCGGCATGGTCCAGACCGGCCCGATGGAAGCGTGCAATCAGCCGGCCGGCCGCATCCCACGGCGCGTCGCTGCCGCGCTGCTGGGCCAGGGTCGCCAGTGATTGCACGTCCTGCAGCCGTTCCATCAGGATCGCGGCGCGATAGAACATGCCTTCGTGCACGTACTGGGCGGCAATCGGCCGCGGCACTGGCAGGCCTTTTTCCTGCAACGCGCGCATCAGCCTGAATTCGGCGAAACTGCGGGTGCGATTGTTGCCCTGCCACAGGTAGCGGTCACGGCTCACGCGCGCGGCCAGGCCGCCGCGCAGATAGTGCCGCAATACGCACTGGCTGGAAGGCGCATCGATGAACCAGGCGCCACCGCGGCCGCCTGCCTGCACCGGTTGTGCCCGCGCGCCCCATTTTTCCGGTACAAACCAGTCAGGCTGCACTTGCCGCAGATGCTTGCGGTCGAACAGAATCGCCCCGTAGCCCGCGCCTTCACGGAATGGGGTCAAAGATTCAGTGGCATCAAAACCGGTCATCCAACGAGTCTATCAACAGTTGCCAAACGATCCGCATATTCCCGCTTCCCTGTGCCTGCTGCGGCTGTCCGCGCTGGGCGATGTCACCCATGTGCTGCCACTGCTGCACACCCTGCGCACGCATCTGCCGCAGGCGCGCATGCACTGGATCATCGACAGGGCCGGATACAAGCTGCTGGAGGACGTGCCCGGGGTCGAGTTCCATGTCTACGACAAGAACACCGGCCTGGCCGGCATGCGGGCGTTGCGCCGGCAGTTGCCCGGGCAGCCCTTCGATGCCTTGCTGCAGATGCAAGTGGCGTTCCGCGCCAACGTGCTGTCGGCGTTCGTGCCGGCGCGGCGGCGTATCGGCTATGACCGCTCACGGTCCAAGGATCTGCATGGACTGTTCATCAATGAACGCATCCCCGACCGCCCTGGCATCCATGTGCTGGACGCGATCGGCAGCTTCTGCGAGCCGCTGGGGTTCAAGCAGGACCGCGTGGTCTGGGATTTCCCGATCAGTGAACCTGCACACGAATGGGCGAGCGCGCAATGGCCCGCGGACGGCACGCCGGTGCTGATGATTTCACCCTGCTCCAGCCACGTACGCCGCAACTGGTATGCCGACCGCTACGCGGCGCTGGCCGACCACGCCGCCGAGCGTGGCTGGCGGGTGGTGTTGTGCGGCGGGCGCAGCGAGCTGGAACGCCAGACCAGCGATGCGATCATCGCGGCCATGCGCCAACCGGTGCTGGACCTGGTCGGCAAGGACACCCTGAAACAGTTGCCGGCATTGCTGCAACGCGCCGACCTGCTGGTCAGCCCGGACTCCGGCCCGATGCATATTGCCAATGCCGTCGGCACCGCGGTGCTGGGACTGCACGCGGCCAGCAACCCGCTGCGCAGCGGTCCGTACAGCAGCGTCGCCTATTGCGTGGACCGCTACGATGCCGCCGCGCGTAAATTCCTCGGCAAGCCGGCCAGCGAACTGAAATGGGGCAGCAAGATCGAATTCGATGAGGTGATGGATCTGGTGACGGTCAACGATGCGATCGCCGCCTTCGAGCGCTACCGCCACGACCATGGCCGTTGAACCCACGCCGATGGCAGCGCGATGAGCGCAGCCATGCACCGTCTGCGGCAACGGCTCGGTATCGAGTTTCCGCTGTTGCAGGCGCCCATGGCCGGCGTGCAGGGCCATCGCCTGGCCGCTGCGGTCAGCCACGCCGGTGGCCTTGGCGCCCTGCCCTGCGCGATGCTGTCAGCCGACGCCTTGCGAGCGGAAGTGCAGGCGCTGCGCGTGCATGACAAAGGTCCGTACAACCTCAATTTCTTCTGCCATCCACCGCCGCCGGCCCAGCCTGCGCGCTTGCAGGCATGGCGGGAATACCTGCGGGACGACTATCGGGCATTGGATCTGGACCCTGGCCAGATCGTCACCCAGAGCGAACGCCGGCCGTTTGATGCCGATACCGCTGGCGTGCTGGAAACCCTGCAACCGCCCGTGATCAGTTTCCATTTCGGCCTGCCGGCACCGGATCTGCTGGCCCGCCTGCGGCATTGGCCGTGCACGATCATCGCCAGCGCGACTACGGTCGACGAGGCGTGCTGGCTGCAGCAGCGGGGCGTGGACGCGATCATCGCCCAGGGTGCCGAGGCCGGTGGCCATCGCGGCATGTTCCTGACGGATGAGGTGAGCACCCAGATGGGGTTGTTCGCGCTGCTGCCGCAGATCTGCGCGGCGGTGGATGTACCGGTGATTGCCGCTGGCGGCATTGCCGATGCCGACGGCGTGGCGGCGGCCATCGCGCTGGGCGCCGCCGGGGTGCAGGTCGGCACCGCCTATCTGTTGTGCCCCGAAGCCGACACCTCCGAACTGCACCGCCAGGCGCTGGCATCGGACGCGGCACGGCAGACCGCGATCAGCAACGTATTCACCGGGCGCCCGGCGCGCGGCATCGTCAATCACGCGATGCGTGCCTGGGGGCCGCTGAATCCGGCGGTACCGGATTTCCCGCTGGCGGCGGCGGTCAGTGCGCCATTGCGGCAGGCCGCCGAGGCACGCGGCAGCAGCGACTATTCAGCCCATTGGGCAGGCGAAAGCGCCGCCCGTTGCCGGCCAATCCCAGCCGCGATATTGACCCGCGAACTGGCGCGGGGTTTCCCTGATTGATCAGGGCGTGCCGGCGCTCTTGTAGTCCTGGTAGGACTTTTCCTCGACGTAACTTGAGCCCAGCGCCACGTTGATGTCTTTCTTGATACGGGCACGCTCGTCGTTTTCGAAGTACACGCTGCGCGCCAGTTTGATGAACTCATCGTCGAAGGCCTGGGCCTTTTCCTTGATGCGGATGTCATCTTCGATCACCCACAGACGCTCGTTGACCGCTTTCAGCTGCGCGCGCAGTTCGACGATGTTGTTGCCGGCGGCGGGATGCGCCATCCAGGTCTTCTCCAGCGCCGCCAGCTCGTTGCGCACGTTGGCCAGCTTGGTCTCGTCAGTCATGCGCTCGGACTTGATCTGCAGGATCGCGATCTTGTCGAGCAGTTCGCCAAATGAAACGGGGACCAGGATTTCGGACATGGGGGAAGACCGGCTGTGTGTGAGGCCGACAGTTTAGCGAGATTGACGAAACAGCGCCGGGACTGGCGGCGGCGGCGCGCTGTCCGGCGGGGGGTGGTGGCGAGGGCGCCACGTCGTGAGACTCAGCGGAGCAGGCTCGTCCTCGCGCCGCGGACAACCTGCGGCTTTGTCGGACCGCTGTCCTGTCGTTCTGTCACTCGGGCCATCCGTGGCCCTCGTCCTGCGGGCAGCCTGCGGCTGTGCAGAACGGCTGTCCTGCCGTTCTGTCACTCGGGCCATCTGTGGCCCTCGTCCTGCGGGCAGCCTGCGGCTGTGCAGAACGGCTGTCCTGCCGTTCTGTCACTCGGGCCATCCATGGCCCTCGTCCTGCGGGCAGCCTGCGGCTGTGCAGAACGGCAATCCTGCCGTTCTGTCGAACCGGGGTTCTCTTGAGGTCCATCCCTCTCCGCCAGATACGCAAAAGCCCGCTTGCGCGGGCTCATGCGTATCTGGCGGAGAGGGGGGGATTCGAACCCCCGATACGCTATTAACGTATGCCTGATTTCGAGTCAGGTACATTCAACCACTCTGCCACCTCTCCGGTGGTTCCCCGACGCGGGTCAGGGGCCGTGCATGATACGGGGCCGGGTGGTTCTGGACAAGCCGTCGAACGCCGATTTCTGTAAAGCCGGGCGCTCTCTGGCGTGACCGGGTTGACACTTCGCCCGGATCGCTTGCCCTGTGTCCGCCGCGCCCGGATCATTACGTTTTACGTTACTGAACAGACCAGTCTCCCCTTCTATGATCGAATTCGGGCACATCACCCACGTCGGCCTGCGCCGCGAGCTCAACGAGGACACCTACTACGGCGACAGCGAGCTGGGGCTGTGGCTGGTCGCCGACGGGATGGGCGGCCATGCCTGCGGCGAGGTGGCCAGTGCGCTGGCGCGGGAGACGATTGTCCGCGAAATCCGTGATGGCACCCCGCTGGTACAGGCGATCCGGATTGCCGACGAGGAGATCATCCGCACTTCGCGCCGGCGCAATGACAGCCTGCCGATGGGCACCACCGTGGTCGCGGTGCGTGTGCATGGCAACCGTTTCGAGGTGGCCTGGGTCGGCGACAGCCGCGCCTATCTCTGGCGCGAAGGCCAACTCGCCCAGCTCAGCCAGGACCACAGCTATGTCCAGGAACTGATTGCCCAGGGCGCCCTGACCCACGAACAGGCCCGCCAGCATCCGCATCGCAACGTGGTCACCCAGGCGTTGGGGGTGACCGACCCGCGCCACCTGAATGTCGAAACCATGACCGGCGAACTGCGTCCGGGCATGCAGCTGCTGTTATGCAGTGATGGCCTGACCGAAGAAGTCGATGATCGCGGTATTGCCGAGACCCTGCGCCAGGATGACTGCAGCGCGCAGGAATGCGTCGATACCCTGATAGCCGCGGCGCTCGATGGCGGTGGCTCGGACAACGTCACCGCGGTGCTGGTGCGCTGCCACTGAGCAACCGCGGCCACCCGCAGGTCAACGCGCCTCAGGCCTCGACCGCGGCCTCGATTTCCACCCCATCCCAGATGCAGCGGCCGCCGGCCTTCTTGCGCAGCACCTCCAGCCGCGCCGCGTGGGCGTTGAGTTCGGCCCCGGTCGGCTGCACCCGCGGCCGCGCCGAGGCCGGCAGATCGGCGAAACTGACCGCCACCACGACCGTGGCCGGCTTTTCCTCCAGGCCGTCGAAGCCGATTTCGCTCTGTCCCGAGGTCAGGTGCAGATAGACCTCGCACAGCAGCTGCGCATCCAGCAGCGCGCCGTGCAGCTGGCGATGGGTATTGTCCACGCCCAGTCGTTTGCACAGCGCGTCCAGCGAGTTGCGCTGGCCGGGAAAGCGCTGGCGCGCCATCAGCAACGAGTCCTCGACGCTGGCACGGTCGCGCAGCCGCCCGTAATGCTCGCCCAGCAGCGACAACTCGTAGTCGAGGAAGCCGACGTCGAACGCGGCATTGTGGATGATGATTTCAGCACCATCGACGAACGCCAGGAATTCATCGGCGATGTCGGCGAACAACGGCTTGTCGCTGAGGAAATCCAGGCTCAGGCCGGTCACTTCGGCTGCGCCCTGCTCGAACTCGCGCTGCGGGTTGATGTACTGGTGGTAGGTGCGGCCACTGGGCCGGCGCTCGATCAGTTCGACGCAGCCGATTTCAACCACGCGGTTGCCCTTCTTCCACTCCAGGCCGGTGGTTTCGGTGTCGAGAATGATTTGACGCATGGATTACCTCGCAGCAGTGGGGTCTGACGCGAACAGGTTCAGTTCGCGATCGTTGTTGGGGGCCTGGGTGGTGCCTTCAAAATGGAAGCCCAGGGCTTCCAGCAATCGGATCGAGGGCTGGTTGTCGGTATGGGTGATGGCCAGCACCCTGCCCAGTCCCAGCGCGGCCCGGCTGTATTCCAGGACCGCACGCGCGGCTTCACGCGCATAGCCGTGCCGGCTGAACTCGGGCAGCAACGCATAGCCCAGGTCCGGGTGTGGCAACCAGCCGCGCTGGATGATGCCGCAGATGCCAACCGGCTGGTTGCCCTCGGCCAATGCCAGCCGATGGAAGCCCTGACCGGGGTGGCGGTAGTCGGGTACCACCTGCGCATGCATGTAATCGCGGGCCAGATCCAGGGTACGAACGCCTCGATCGCCGATGTGGCTCAGGAACGCCGGTTCGTTGAGCAGACGCAGCATGAACACCTGGTCGGCGGTCGACTCGGCACGCAATCGCTGGAATTTCAACCGCGGCGTCGGCGGGAGGGAAACTTCGGGCATGGCGTCAGCGTACGACGGCCGCGTCTCGGAAACCGAGAGCGGCGGTGCGCGCCAGCGTGTCGACGCGTTCATTGTCGGGATCGCCCGAATGGCCCTTCACCCAGCGCCAATCAATCTGATGGCGCTGGCAGGCCGCATGCAGGCGCTCCCACAGGTCGCGATTCTTGACCTGCCCGCCACCGGCGGTTTTCCAGCCACGCCGTACCCAGCTCGGCATCCACTCGGTGATGCCCTGGCGGACGTACTGCGAATCGATGTGCAGGGTGATGTCGCACGGCTCGGTCAGGGTCTCCAATGCCATGATCGCCGCCATCAGCTCCATCCGGTTGTTGGTGGTCTGGCTTTCACCACCGGAGATGGCACGCTCGCGTTGCTGGTAACGCAACAACGCCGCCCAGCCGCCTGGCCCGGGATTGCCCAGGCACGAGCCGTCGGTATGGATGCTTACTTGCTTCATGGACAGGAACTTCTCCGAGTGGGGATGCTTTTCTTCTGGCGCATGTGCGGCCAACTGGCCAGACCGGTCCCGGCCTGGGCGGCGTTGCTGCGCCAAGCAGGCACGGCCGCCGGCGGAATCAATCCCGCTACCCGCTTTTCCACCTCCAGCAGGCATGCCGCACGCAATCGCAACAGCCCGGCCGATGAGTGCCCGCTGGTGCTCCAAAGCGGGCCCAGATACCGCGTGGCACCAACCACCGGCTGCAGGCCGACCGAATGCAACTGGCGCTGCCAATGGGCCAACCCGTGGCTGCGCAGATCACTGTGCCGCCAGCGCCAGCGATAGGGGCTGCAGGGATTGAGGCTGAACAGCCACAGTCGTCCTCCCGGTTCCAGCACCCGCGCGCATTCCTCGAGCAAGGTCGGCGAGCCGGTCTCATGCAGATGCTGGACGACGATATGGCGCAGTGACTCGGTCGGCAGTGGCAGCGGCAGCCCGCATCGCACGCTGCCGGAAAAGCCGCTGCCGTCGGCCTGCAGCAGCAAGGCGCGCGGATGCTCGACGGCCGCGGGCTGGCGGACCTGCGTCGGTCCGGGTGCCAGCCACAGCCATGGCTGGCTGGACCAGGCCGGCAGCAGCTTCGCGACCATCGTCGCCTCTGCCTCGGCCAGCAGGCTGCCGGCAGGCGTGGCGAACCATCCCAGGGCATCGGGTTGACGGTGTGGCACTGGGGGAGGCATGGTCGGGATTGTAGTGGACGGCCCTCCCGCGCGTCCGCCTCCTGTGAGTGATGCCATGCCCCTGCACGCCATTCCGGCCTTCGAAGACAACTACATCTGGGCCCTGGCCGACGAAGAAGGCGATGCGATCATCGTCGATCCCGGCGATGCCGCGCCGGTACTGGCAGCGGCCGGCGATGGCCTGCGCCCGCTGGCGGTATTCATCACCCATCACCACCCTGACCATGCCGGCGGCCTGCCGGCGCTGCGTGAGCGCTGGCCCGGGCTGCCGGTTTACGCCCCTTCCGACGAACGGATCAGCGGGCCCTGCCAGTGGGTGGGCGAAGCCGACCTGATCCAGCTGAAAGGCTGGCAGTTCAAGGTTCTGGAGGTGCCGGGGCATACCCGCAGCCACATCGCCATGGTCCAGCAGGACCCGGCACCGGTACGCCACCTGTTCACCGGCGATACCTTGTTCAGCCTGGGGTGTGGGCGGATGTTCGAAGGTACCGCCTCGCAGATGTTGCAATCACTTGACCGCCTGGCCGCCCTGCCCGCCGATCTTCGGGTATGTTGCGGCCATGAGTACACGCTGGCCAATGCGGCCTTCGCCCTGACCGTGGATGCCGGCAACCAGGCATTGCGGGAACGAACCGAGGAAGCAAAGATCATGCGCCGCAATGGCCAACCGACCCTGCCGACCCCGCTGTCACTGGAACGCCAGACCAACCCGTTCCTGCGCATCGACGACCCCGCCATCCGCGCCTCGCTGCAGCAGCGACTGGGCGCCGAGCCGGGCGACCGGGTCCAGGCATTCGCCGAATTGCGGCGCTGGAAAGACGGTTTCCGCGCGTGATCCGGCGTGCGCTTGTGGCGCTCGGGCTGGCCTTTGCCTGCCCCACCAGCCTGCTGGCGGCCCCCGCCACGACACAACCAGGCATCGAGCCGACAACCACCGACGTCGCCGCGCCGGCCGCGCTGACCGGTCTGGATATCTACCAGCATTTCGAAGAAGGCCTGGCCGAACCGGTCTGCGCGCCACCGGTCAAGGGTGGTGTCTGGCGCAAGCACTTCCGCCAGGCGCCGGCCCGGCTGGCGCGGGAGGATGACGATCTGCTGCCGTTGTTCGGCTACGTGGTCGATGCGGTGCGCGACGCCAACCTGCCGACCGAATACGCGCTGATTCCTTTCGTCGAAAGCGGCTACAAGCCGGCCGCCCGCAGTTCCGCCGGACCGGCGGGCTTGTGGCAGTTCATCTCCCTGACCGCCCGCAACCATGGCGTGCCTGTCGGCAAGCAGTACGACGGCCGGCTGTCGCCGGTGGATTCGACCCAGGCGGCGGTGCGCTACCTGAAGACCCTGCATGGCATGTTTGGCGGCGACTGGCGGCTGGCGGTAATGGCTTACAACGCCGGTGAGTACCGGGTCCTGCAGTCGATGCGCCGGGCCGGGATGAACGCGCAGAACGCCAGACCCGCCGAATTGCCGGGCCTGTCAAAGATTACCTACGCCTACGTACAGAAACTGCAGGCCCTGAGCTGCCTGCTGCAACAGGCTGGCGAACGCGAAGAGTGGTCGCAACAACTCAATCGCACGGTGCCGCAGCTGGTCGCCCAGCCGCTGCCAGCCAATGTCTCCAGCTTGCAGGCGTGGGCCGCCGCACAACAGCAGGACGCCGGTTTCCTGTCCCGGATCAATCCGGCGCTGAAGGAGCGGATTCCGGCTGGCAAGCCGATCCGGGTACTGGCCGAAGCGGGACCGGCCAATTCTCCGGTTGCTGGCAGCCCTGCGCTGGCAACGGCCATGGCTGGCGCCGCCGTCACCCCGGCAGCGGCCGACAATGCGTCGGCCGCGGTCGCTGCGGCCACCACCGTTGCCGCTTCATCGGCTGGCGCTTCCACCACCAGCAACCGCCGCTCACACACAGTGAGTCCCGGCGAATCGGTCTGGCTGATCGCCCGCCGCTACGGCATGAAGCCCAGCCAGCTGCTGACCCGCAACGGCTTGTCGGCCAGCAGCGTGTTGCGCCCCGGAATGGTATTGGCGCTGGATGACTTGAACTGAGGCGTGGCACGGCACCCGTGACGGGATCACGCGATGGGCCGCGCCATGGCAAAATAGCCGGATTGCTCAACCAGCGAGAAACAACATGGGTTTTCTGCAAGGCAAGCGCGCGCTCATCACCGGTATCGCCAGCGAACGTTCCATTGCTTCGGGCATCGCCGAGGCCATGCACCGCGAAGGCGCGGAACTGGCTTTCACCTACCAGAACGACAAACTCAAGAGTCGCGTCGAGAAAGCCGCCGCCGAATACGGCAGCGATATTGTCTTGCCGCTGGACGTCAGCGACGACGCGCAGATTGCCGCCTGTTTCGAACAGTTGGGCCAGCGCTGGAATGATGGCTTCGACATCCTGGTCCACGCCATTGCCTTCGCCCCGCGTGAAGCCATCGCCGGCCAGTTCCTCGATGGCCTGACCCGGGAAAACTTCGCGCTGTCGCACGACATCTCTGCTTACTCGCTGGCCGCGCTGGCCAAGGCCGCACGACCGGCCATGCAGGGTCGCAAGGGCGCAGTGCTGACGTTGAGCTACCTCGGCGCCGAACGCGCGTTGCAGAATTACAACGTCATGGGTGTGGCCAAGGCCAGCCTCGAAGCCACCGTGCGCTATCTGGCCCTCAACCTGGGCGCCGAAGGCATCCGCGTCAACGCCATTTCCGCCGGCCCGATCAAGACCCTGGCCGCCTCCGGCATTGCCGGCTTCCGCAAGATCCTCGGCCATGTCGAAGCCAATGCCCCACTGCGCCGCACGGTCACCATCGAGGACGTCGGCAACGTCGGCGCCTTCCTGTGTTCGGATCTGGCTGCTGGCGTCACCGGTGAAGTGACGTATGTGGACGCCGGCTACAACATCGTCGGCATGACCGGCCTGGGTGAAGAATAATCTCCCAGAGGCATGAGTGACTGGCTGGGTCGCTGCGCCTGCGCTGTTGGCAGCGGTCCTGTTGCTGGCTACCGTGCTGCAGCGAAAGTTGCCGCGTGGCGAACAGTTAGACACGCTGGTGAACGTCTGAACAATGTCGTCATCCCGGCGAAAGCCGGGATCCAGCATGGGTACTCATCGATTGGTAGAGGATGGATAACCTGACATTCACCGGAATGACGAAAGACAGTTGATTTGTTCAGATCTTCCCTAGGGGCATCGCTGCTCGCTAGCCTGGGCCAGCGGCGGTAATACTGGTTTCGGGTTATCTGTTCGATCCGGGCTTGCCGTGACTGGTCGTCATCATCGGTAATTCCAGTGTGATGCCCTCCGGCCAGCCCGTGCATGGCAATACGCCACACGGAATAGCACGGGCGTGTATCGATCGAGTATCGACAATTTGTCCGCTACAAAAAAGCCCGGCGTTGCCGGGCTTTTTCGATGGAGCGATGGGCACCGTATTACAGGCGGTCTTCCATCACGGTTACCTTGTACTGCTTGCGTGTGCTGTCGACGAACGCCTGGGTGGCGGTGTTGCCCTTCAGCTGCGCCAGCTGTTGCTGCATGCCCTGGCGCTGCGCTTCAGGGAACTGGGCCAGGTCGCCGTCACTGACCTTGTTGACCGCGAATACCGCATACGTCGCCGGTCCCAACTTGATCTTGCCCGTGCTTACCTTGCCCTCGGCCGGACGCTGCACCGCGAAGATTGCCGCATTGGCCTCGGCGGTCGGCATCGGCATGCCGCGCTGCACGGTGGGCATTTCGCTGAGCTGCAGCTGCTGTGCTTCAGCCAGCGTCTTCAGCGACTCACCCTTCTGTACCCGAGCCATCAGCGCGTCGGCGGCTTTTTCCGCAGCCTTGTCCTGGCGATCGGCACGAACCGCGGCGCTGACCGCATCGCGCACCTGGGCCAGCGGCAATGCCTGTTCCGGAGTGTGCTTGACCACGCGGATCACCACGCTGTGGTTCGGACTGATTTCAATCGGGTCACTGACCGTGCCGTCCTGGACCAGCGCATCCGAGAACGCCGCGCGCAGTACCGCCGGCGTGGCAGCGATGCCGCTCGGTGCGTTGCGCGAGAACGGCTCGGTGCGTTGTACCTGCAGGCCGGTGGCCTTGGCCGCCGATGCCAGCGAGGTCGGGTTCTTCAATACTTCATTGACTACGCGACCGGCGAGATCGTTGTGGGCATGTTCGGCATCGGCTTCGGCCTGCTCGCGCGCCAGTTCGTCACGCACTTCCTCGAACGACTTGCCGGCGCTGGCATGGATCGCATCCAGCTTGAGCACGTGGTAACCAAAGTCGGACTTGACCGGTCCGCTGATGTCACCGACGTTCTGCATGGCGAATGCTGCATCCTCGAACGGCTTGACCATCGATCCGTCCTTGGCGAAAGGCGGCAGCTCGCCACCATTGTCCTTGGAACCTGGATCTTCCGAATTGGCCTTGGCCAGCGCCGCGAAATCGGCACCCGACTGCCTGGCCTGGTCGGCCAGCGACCTGGCCTTGTCCTCGGCCTTTTTCAGGGTTGCGGCATCGGCATCGGCCGGCGCGGCAATCAGGATGTGCGACACCACGCGTTGCTCGGGGCTGGCAAAGCGAGCCTTCTCGGTTTCATAGCGCTTGCGCAACGTGGCTTCGTCGGCGACAACCGCCTGCCCGGCGCCTGCACCGGTGTTGATGTCCAGATACTCCAGTTGCACGGTTTCTGGGCGCACGTATTCGCTGGCATGGCTTTCGTACCAGGCAGTGATGTCCTTGTCACTGACCGGCGCATCGGCGGCGGTCGCCGGCGGCAACACCGCCAGGGTCACATCGCGGGTCTGCAGCATCAGTTTCAGCAGCCGGTCCATCTCACCCTGGGTAACAAAATCCGAGCTGGCGATGCCTTCGGGAATCGTCGAGATTTTCAGGCGCTCGCGCTCCTGCTCCTGGAATGCCAACGGCTGGATCGCCGGTACCTGCGATGCCAGCAGCATCTGGTAGCGCTCGTTGTTGAACTTGCCGTCGACCTGGAACGCCGGAACGCTGGCGATACTGTCGCGCACCGCCGCGTCACCGACCACCACGCCTTCCTGGGTCGCCACCAGCGCCAGTACTTTCTGGTCGATCAGTTGCTGCAGGATGGCGAGCTTGTTTTCCTTGCTTTCAAATGCACGCACATCGAAATCGTCGCCCTGCGCCTGCCGCTGCTGCTGGCGCACCTGTTCCAGGCGGGTACGGAATTCGTCGATGGTGACTTCTTCATGCTGCCATGCCAGCGACACTGGCCACCATGCCGGCGCGGACTTCCACCAGGAAGGCGGTGCCTTGATGGTAGCGACCTCGTCGGCGTTGCCGCCGGTCATGTATTCGTTCACGCCTACGAAGGCGAACGGGATGATCAGCAGGCCGAGGATGAGCGTAGCTATCCAGCCGGTCGTCTTGTCGCGGAGTTTTTGCAGCATGGGCGCACTTGCCTGATTTCGTCTAGCCGCCAAGTTTACCGCGCTTCGCGGCGCTGTGGCGGCTCACTACGGGGGGCGGCGGTAGTCTCCGTGGCGGCGCCAGAAACAAAAAACCCGCCGGAAGGCGGGCTTTTGCTTGTTGCATGTAATGGCGGAGTGGACGGGACTCGAACCCGCGACCTCCGGCGTGACAGGCCAGCATTCTAACCAACTGAACTACCACTCCGCGAAGGAGCGAAAGTATAGCGACTGCATTCCGCTTCGGCTAGGGGTGACTGCGACTTTTTTAAAATTTATTTGCGCTCCAGGCGACTATCGCAAGGTCGGCCCCGGGACAAAAAAATCCCCGGTTTCCCGGGGATTTTCGATGTTAATGGCGGAGTGGACGGGACTCGAACCCGCGACCTCCGGCGTGACAGGCCAGCATTCTAACCAACTGAACTACCACTCCGCAGAAACGTCTTGAACCATCTGGTGCTGGTGGGTGCTGAGGGTTTCGAACCCCCGACCCTCTCCGTGTAAGGGAGACGCTCTACCGCTGAGCTAAGCACCCTAGCGAGCAGATTAGTTTACGGCATCCTTAAGGGCTTTACCAGCCTTGAAGGAAGGATTCTTGGATGCGGCGATGGCGATGGCGTCGCCGGTCTTGGGGTTGCGGCCAGTGCGGGCGGCGCGCTCACGCACCTGGAAGGTACCAAAGCCGACCAAGGTGACGGTGTCACCCTTCTTCAGGGCCTTGGTGACAGCAGCGACGACGGCATCGACGGCACGACCGGAATCGGCCTTGGACAGATCGGCAAGGTCGGCGACGGCATCGATCAATTCGGTTTTGTTCATTAATAAACTCCCTTTGCGGCTGGACCGCGGAATAAGTAACCGGAATCCATCGCAGCCAGGCGATGGACCCTTCGGTCGGTGTCCACGCATGCGTGTGATGGATCATCGGCACGTGCACGGGTGAGTCTTTATAGCAGCGGGGCATGGGTCACGCAAGCCGAAAACCCAATAATGACGCGGGTTTTAACGGTTTTTACGGTTATCGCGGAGCCGGTTTAATGCTTGACATCCGGCTGCGTGGGAACCTTCCTCGGCTTGCTTGCCGGACGCGTCTTGCCACTGCGCGCGGACGCCGGAGCCAGCGGTCGCTCCAATGCCAGATCCAGCACTTCATCGATCCAGCGTACCGGGATGATCTTCAGGCCCTGGGTGACGTTGTCGGGAATATCGGCCAGATCCTTGCGGTTCTCTTCCGGAATGATCACGGTGGTGATGCCGCCGCGCAGCGCTGCCAGCAACTTCTCCTTCAAGCCGCCGATGGCCGATACGCGTCCACGCAAGGTGATCTCGCCGGTCATCGCCACTTCCGCCTTGACCGGGTTGCGGGTCAGGTTGGAAACCAGCGCGGTGACCATCGCGATACCCGCGCTCGGACCGTCCTTGGGGGTGGCGCCATCGGGCACGTGCAGGTGCACGTCATGCTTCTGCAGGTATTCGCTGTCGATGCCGAGCAGCGGTGCGCGCGAACGCACCACCGACATCGCCGCGGTGGCCGATTCCTTCATCACGTTGCCAAGCTGGCCGGTCAGGATCATGTTGCCCTTGCCCGGCACCAGCGTCACTTCGATCTGCAGCAGATCACCGCCGACTTCGGTCCAGGCCAGGCCGGTGACCAGGCCGATTTCGTTCTGCTCCTCGGCACGACCGAAATCATAGCGACGCACGCCAGCGTACTTGTCGAGGTTGTCACCGCCGACCTCGACCAGCGCAGCCGACTTCTTCTTGCGCTTGGCCGGTTGCGGACCGGCCAGGGCCAGTTCCTTGACCACCTTGCGGCAGATCTTGGAAATCTCGCGCTCCAGATTGCGCACCCCCGACTCACGGGTGTAGTAACGGACGATGTCGCGGATGGCGGCTTCGTTGATCGCCAGTTCTTCCGGCTTCAGGCCATTGGCCTTGAGCTGCTTCGGAATCAGGTAACGCTCGGCGATGTGCAGCTTTTCATCCTCGGTATAGCCGGGAATGCGGATGACTTCCATGCGGTCCAGCAGCGGGCCGGGGATGTTCAACGAATTGGAGGTGGCCACGAACATCACTTCGGACAGATCCAGATCCACTTCCAGGTAGTGATCGTTGAAGGCGTTGTTCTGCTCGGGATCCAGCACTTCCAGCAACGCCGATGACGGGTCGCCACGGAAGTCCATCGACATCTTGTCGATTTCATCGAGTACGAACAGCGGATTGCGGCTGCCGGCCTTGTTGAGGTTCTGCACGATGCGGCCCGGCATCGAGCCGACGTAGGTGCGCCGGTGACCGCGGATCTCGGCCTCGTCGCGGACGCCACCGAGTGACATGCGCACGAACTTGCGGTTGGTGGCCTTGGCGATGCTCTGCCCCAGCGAAGTCTTGCCGACGCCGGGCGGTCCGACCAGGCATAGGATCGGGCCCTTCATCTGCTTGACCCGGCTCTGCACCGCCAGATATTCGAGGATGCGATCCTTGACCTTCTCAAGCCCATAGTGATCAGCGTCCAGGGTCTCCTGCGCGACCTTCAGATCCTTGCGGACCTTGCTGCGCTTTTTCCACGGCACGCCCAGCAACCAATCAAGATAGTTGCGCACCACCGCCGCTTCAGCCGACATCGGTGACATCTGCTTGAGCTTGTTCAACTCGGCCTTGGCCTTGGCCGCTACCGGCTTGGGCATGCCGGCTTCGGCAATCTTGCGGGCCAGGTCTTCCAGTTCGTTGGGCGCCTCGTCGAGCTCGCCCAGTTCCTTCTGGATCGCCTTCATCTGCTCGTTGAGGTAGTACTCGCGCTGGCTCTTCTCCATCTGCGACTTGACCCGTCCGCGGATGCGCTTTTCCAGCTGCTGCACGTCGATTTCGCCATCGACGAAACCGACCAGCATTTCCAGCCGTTCGCCAACGCCGACTGTTTCCAGCAAGCGCTGCTTGTCGCTCAGGCGCACGCCCAGGTGGGCGGCGATGGTGTCGGCCAGCCGGCTCGGTTCCTCGATCCCGCTCAGCGTCTGCAGCAGTTCCGGCGGCAGCTTGCGGTTGGTCTTGACGTACTGCTCGAACAGGCTCATCAGCGAGCGGGCAATCGCCTCGACTTCACGCGGTTCGCGGTTCTCGGTGGCTTCCAGCTCCACGCCCTGCCCGTACAGCGAGCCGTCGCGTTCCTCGACATGGGAAACCTCGACGCGGGTGGTGCCTTCGACCAGCACCTTGATGGTGCCGTCCGGCAGCTTGAGCAATTGCAGCACCTGCGCCAGGGTGCCGATGTTGAACAGGTCGTTGCCGGTCGGGTCGTCGGTCTCGGCCGCCCTCTGCGCCAGCAGCAGGATGCGCTTGTCCGATTCCATTGCCTGCTCCAGCGCGCGCATCGATTTGTCGCGGCCGACAAACAGGGGTATGACCATGTGCGGGAATACCACCACATCGCGCAATGGCAGCACGGGCAGGTCAAGCATCGGGGAAGGGGTTCGGGGCATGGGGGCTCCAGCTGAAGAGGTGTCGGGCGCTTTTCTCGCGGTGCAAAGACGCCAATGGCCCCGTTATGGGGCCATTGGCTTGATGATGCAAGGGGCGGGCAAAAAACCTTTTCCGCTCAATGACTTGGCGGCCCGCGGCGAGACCGGTTATTCGTCTGTTCCGACCTTCTGGATCGGCGGATTCTGGTAGATCAGGTACGGTTCGGATTTGTGTTCGATAACCGATTCGTCGACCACCACCTTGCTGACATTCTCCAGCGACGGCAGGTCGTACATCGTATCCAGCAGCACCGATTCGACGATGGTCCGCAGGCCACGGGCACCGGTCTTGCGCTTGAGCGCCTTGCGCGCAATCGCCGACAACGCATCCGGACGGAATTCCAGTTCGACGTGCTCCATGTCGAACAGACGCTTGAACTGCTTGGTGATCGCGTTCTTCGGCTCGGTCAGGATCTTCACCAGCGCCGCCTCGTCCAGCTCCTCCAGTGTCGCCACGACCGGCAGACGACCGACGAATTCGGGAATCAGGCCGAACTTGATCAAATCCTCCGGCTCGACCTCGGACAGGATCTTGCCCATCTCGGCCTTGCGTTCGGTGCTCTTGACCTTGGCGCCGAAGCCGATGCCGCTGGCTTCGGTGGAACGCTGCTGGATGATCTTGTCGAGACCGGCAAACGCGCCGCCACAGATGAACAGCACGTTCTTGGTGTCGACCTGCAGGAACTCCTGCTGCGGGTGCTTGCGGCCGCCCTGCGGCGGCACGCTGGCCACGGTGCCTTCGATAAGCTTGAGCAGCGCCTGCTGCACGCCTTCGCCAGACACGTCGCGGGTGATCGACGGGTTCTCGCTCTTGCGCGAAATCTTGTCGATTTCATCGATGTAGACGATGCCCTGCTGGGCTTTCTCGACATCGTAATCGCACTTCTGCAACAGCTTCTGGATGATGTTCTCGACGTCCTCGCCGACGTAACCGGCTTCGGTCAGCGTGGTCGCGTCGGCGATGGTGAACGGCACGTTCAACAACCGCGCCAGCGTCTCCGCCAGCAGGGTCTTGCCCGAGCCGGTCGGACCGGCCAGCAGGATGTTGGACTTGGACAGCTCGACTTCGTCGTTCTTCTGCCGGCTTTCGATGCGCTTGTAGTGGTTGTACACCGCCACCGCCAGGGTGCGCTTGGCGCGCTGCTGGCCGATGACGTATTGATCCAGTACTTCCAGGATTTCACGCGGCTTGGGCAGGCTGCTGCGCGCGGACTGGGCTTTTTCTTCCAGTTCCTCGCGGATGATGTCGTTGCATAGCTCCACGCATTCATCGCAGATGAACACGCTGGGGCCGGCAATCAGCTTGCGGACCTCGTGCTGGCTCTTGCCGCAGAACGAGCAATACAGGATCTTGGTACTGTCGCCGGAACGGCCCTGACGGTCTTCGCTCATACTTCGGTTACTCGGTCACCCTGCCCGCCAAACGGGCCTTGTTTCGCAGAATAACATACGGCCGCGCGTTGTCTGCGCGGCCGCAATGTCGTGGACGGAACGCGGCATGGGCCGCGTCCCGGTACAGCTGGCGCGGACTCAGCCAGCCTGGATGGACTCATCCGGGCGACGCTCCAGCACCTGGTCCACCAGCCCGTAGGCCTGGGCATCGGCGGCGCTCTTGAAATTGTCGCGCTCGGTGTCCTTGGCGATGGTTTCCAGCGACTGGCCGGTGTGCTTGGACAGGATTTCGTTCAGCTTGGAACGCAGGGTCAGGATTTCCCGGGCGTGGATGTCGATATCGGTCGCCTGGCCCTGGAAGCCGCCCAGCGGCTGGTGGATCATGACCCGCGAATTGGGCAGCGCATAACGCTTGCCCTTGGCGCCGGAGGCCAGCAACAGTGCGCCCATGCTGGCGGCCTGGCCAATCACCATGGTGCTGACGTCGGCCTTGATGTACTGCATGGTGTCGTAGATGGCCATGCCGGCGGTGACCACGCCACCGGGCGAGTTGATGTACAGGCTGATGTCCTTTTCCGGGTTTTCCGCTTCCAGGAACAGCATCTGCGCCACCACCACGTTGGCCATGTGGTCGTCGATCGGTCCCACCAGGAAAATCAGTCGCTCCTTCAGCAGGCGCGAGTAAATGTCGTACGCGCGCTCGCCACGGCTGGTCTGCTCGACCACCATCGGTACCAGGTTCAACGCTTGGGTCGGAATGCTCATCAGTGATCGCGCCTTGTCGAAGGATGTATCGGGGTTCGGCCAGGGACTCCCGCTGCCGGGAGCCCTGCCAGTAAGGTGCCATTACCGCACCCCGAGCGGGGAACGCACTTCAGTTGCGTGCGCTCAGTTGCGGATGGCTTCCTGGAAGCTCAGCGCCTGCTCGGTGTGCTGGGCGCGCTCGGCGATCCAGTCGATCACCTGCTCTTCCATCACACGGCCTTGCAGACTGTTCATCAGTTGGGGGTCGTTGCGATACAACTCAATGACCTGTTCAGGCTGCTCATAGGTCGAGGCAATCAGGCGCAGGGTTTCGTTCAGGCGCTTGGGGTCCAGACGCAGTTCATTGCGGCGGGCCACTTCGCCGACCAGCAGGCCGACCAGCACGCGCTTGCGCGCCGCATCCATGAAGCCTTCATGGGCATTGTCCGGCACCTGCGGGCGCTGGCCCTGGCGCTGGGCCTGCTCCAGTTGCTGCTGCAGCATCGCCCTCGCTTCGTTCTCGACCAGGCGCGGCGGCATTTCGACGCTGGAATAGGCGGCAATCAGCTGCTCGCCGACTTCACGGCGCAGGCGGGTCATCAGCGCACCCTTCAATTCGCGCTCCAGGTTGGAGCGGATGTCGGCGCGGAACTGTTCATCGTTGCCACCCTTGACGCCGAAGCTGCGGATGAAGTCCTTGTCGATCGCCGGCAGCACCGACTCGGCCACCTGGGTGACCTTGACGTAGACCTGCACCTCGCGGCCGGCCAGCTGCGGCACCCGCCAGTTTTCCGGGAAGTTGACCGTGATCGACTTCTCTTCGCCGGCGGCCAGGCCGATCAGTGCCTTTTCGATATCCGGGTACATGACGCCCGAGCCAATCAGGGTGGCGCCTTTCTCCACGCCTTCGGCGGGCATGCGCTCGTCACCGGCCTGCGACCAGGTCTCCAGTTCGACGCGATCACCGTCCTGCGCGGCGCGCTCGACGATGTTGAAGGTACGGCGCTGAAGGCGCAGGTTCTCGATCATCTGATCGATATCGGCCTCGGTGACTTCGGCGGTATGGCGGGTGACGTTGAGCTTGGCCACGTCGACGTCGCCAAAATCCGGCACCACTTCGAAGGTGGCGACGAAATCCATTTCACCGTCGCCGGCTTTCTCGATGCGGGGGCTGCCGGCCAGTTGCAGGGCCTGATCACGGATCGCGCTGGCGAAGGTTTCGCGCAGCAGTCCGTCCATCGCTTCGGCACGCACCTGCTGGCCGTAGCGCTGTTCGATGACCTTGGCCGGCACCTTGCCCGGGCGGAAGCCCTTGATGCGCGCGGTACGGGCGATTTCACGCATGCGACCACCAATGTGGGCTTCCAGGCGTTCAGCCGGCAGGCTGAAGCTCATGCGGCGTTCAAGGTTGCCAACCGATTCCACTGACACTTGCATACTTACTGACTCCTGATGCCACGGTCTGCCGCGACATGATGTTGATGATCTGGCTGTCAGGCGCTGGAGGGGCGTTTGCCCGGCCCCGGCTGCCCGGCGGAACGTACTAGTTTCGCCGATCATCGCCCTGACTGCCAGTCAATCACACTCGGGCGTTGACATGTGCGCCCGGGCTTCCGACAATACGCGGCCCTGCAGTGCTGACCGCGCCGCCGGGGCCCTAAGTCGGGGCATAGCGCAGTCTGGTAGCGCATCTGCTTTGGGAGCAGAGGGTCGGGGGTTCGAATCCCTCTGCCCCGACCATTCTGGACTATGCAGCACAGGTGCCAGAATCTGGTTGTAATGCGACAATGCCGGTTGGGCGCCCGTAGCTCAACTGGATAGAGCACCGGCCTTCTAAGCCGGCGGTTACAGGTTCGATTCCTGTCGGGCGCGCCATTGGCGGGTACGGCAGGAGCAGGTTTTCAGTGGTGGATGTAGCTCAGCTGGTTAGAGCACCGGATTGTGATTCCGGGGGTCGCGGGTTCAAATCCCGTCTTCCACCCCATTGATTTGAAGCAGGGCAAATTCGTGTTTGTCATGCTGGCAACAACCGCATATACTATGCGGCCAGTTTCAGGGCTGTTAGCTCAGTTGGTAGAGCAGTTGACTCTTAATCAATAGGTCCAAGGTTCGAATCCTTGACAGCCCACCATCTCCAGAACGCCCGGCCCTGCCGGGCGTTTTTCATTGCCGGTCACGACACCGGCGCTTTTGCCCCCGGCCAAGCCCGGCGGAGGGTAGAATGCGGGCGAATCGCGAATGTGGCGGAATTGGTAGACGCACCAGATTTAGGTTCTGGCGGGTAATCCCCGTGTGGGTTCGAGTCCCACCTTTCGCACCAACATCGGTACCCCAAGGGAGAAGGGCTTAATGCGTAGTGGCAATCCGGCACTGAAAGAATCCACGTTCCTGGACCTGGGAAGCGGCACCGTCGTTTCCCGCGACGCAGGCGCCATGACCCTGGGCGGGACGGTCAACAAGACCGGTTTCCTGCTGCTGCTGAGCGTAATCACCGCGGCATTCGCCTGGCACCAGTCAATCATCATCGGTGCCGATGGCCTGCCAACCGTGGCCCCGGGCGTGACCGGCTACATGCTGGGCGGCGCCATTGGCGGCTTCATCCTGGCAATGGTGACCATCTTCAAGAAGACCTGGTCGCCGATCACCGCACCGTTGTATGCGCTGGTCGAAGGTTTCTTCCTCGGCTCGATTTCGGCGATGTACGAACTGCGCTTCGAAGGCATCGTATTCCAGGCGGTCATCCTGACCTTCGGCACCCTGTTCGCGCTGTTGATGGCATACCGCAGCGGCGTCATCAAGGCGACCGAGAACTTCAAGCTGGGGGTGGTCGCAGCCACCGGCGGCATCGCCTTGATCTACCTGGCGACCATCGTGCTGGGCTTCTTCAACATCAACATTCCGTACATCCATGAGTCCGGCCTGATTGGCATTGGCTTCAGCCTGTTCGTGGTGGTGATCGCGGCCCTTAACCTGGTGCTGGACTTCGACTTCATCGAAACCGGCGTCGAACAAGGCGCACCCAAGTACATGGAGTGGTATGGCGCGTTTGGCCTGATGGTCACCCTGGTGTGGCTGTATATCGAGTTCCTGCGCCTGCTGTCGAAAATCCAGCAGCGTTGACCGCGCCGCGCAGGAAGAAAAAAGGGGCGCACTGCGCCCCTTTTTGCTGGCCGCCGGTTTCGTGCTGCTCAGCGTTGCCCGATCCCTGTCAAAGCGGCTTCGTCGTCCCCGTGCACGCGCCCGCGACGTGACGCGGTGCTAGTCCACCTCGAAATCCGCGGCAGGCACCTGGCCATCGACCATTGCCGGACCGGCGTTGCGCCGGGCCGGCCAGACGATGAAGAAGATCGCCACCAGCGCCAGCAGCCAGCAGTAGTAGACGCTGCCGGCCAGGGCAATCGGCGATATCGCCGCCAGCGATGACGCCAGCAGGATCTGCGCGCCGTAGGGCAGCACGCCCTGCATCACGCAGGCGAAGACATCCAGCAGACTGGCCGCACGGCGCGGCGAGACGTCATGGCGTTCGGCAATATCCTTCGACAGGCTGCCGCTGATCAGGATGGCCACGGTGTTGTTGGCGGTCAGCACGTCGGTGCCGGCGGCCAGTGCGGCGATGCTGGCCTCGCCCGCGCGCCTGCCCTTGTGGCCACGCGCGAAACGGGCAATCGCCTGGGCCAGCCAGTCCAGTCCACCGCTGGCTTTCATCAGCGCGCCCAAACCGCCGATCAGGATCGACAGCAGGATCACTTCGACCATGCTTTCGAAACCGGCGTAGATGTCGCCGCTGAAAGCCGGCAGGTCGTAGTCCGGGCTCAACAGCATGCCGGTGATGCCCGAGACCGCCACCGCGATGGCCAGCACCAGCACCACGTCCAGGCCGCTAAGGGCCAGCGCCAACACCAGCAGATAAGGCAGCACCAGCCACGCCGAGGCGGCTTCGGGTGCCTGCACCGGTGCGCTGTCGGTGCCCAGCCAGGCCAGCAATGCCACGGTCAACACCGCGGCCGGCACCGCAATCAACAGGTTCTCGCGGAACTTGTCGCGCATCTGCGCCCCCTGACTGCGGGTGGCGGCAATCGTGGTGTCGGAAATGATCGACAGGTTGTCACCGAACATCGCCCCGCCCAGCACCGCGCCGACCACCAGCAGCCGGTCCAGTCCGGCCGCATCGGATACTCCCAACGCAATCGGTACTACCGCCGCCAGCGTCCCCATCGAGGTGCCGATCGCCAACGAAACGAACCCAGCCACCAGGAACAGTCCCGGCAACACCAGGCTGGCCGGCAAAGCCCCGAGTCCCAGCGCGACCACCGCATCGACCGCGCCAATGGCCTTGGATACCGTCGCGAACGCGCCTGCCAGCAGGAAGATCAGGCACATCAGCATGATGTTGCTGTCACCCATGCCGGCCAGCAGGGTCTGCGAAGCCGGCACCCTGCGGCGATGGGCCAGCCAGGCCGCCCATGCCAGCGCCGGCAGGATCGCCACCGGTGCGTGCAACTGGTAGAAGCCCATCGGCTCGCCCTGCAACGTGTAATAGATGCCGGAACCGAAGAACAACGCCAGGAACAGCAAGATGGGGGTCAGCGCCAGCGCGCTGGGTCGGACGGTCATGGGCAATCCTGCGGACAATTGCCGCCATTGTCGCCGTGGTGACGGGATTGGCAAAGCTCGCCGGTAGGACAGCCTGCAACAAAAACGGGACGCTGTTGCCAGCGTCCCGTCGGGTGACTCGGCTCGATGTCAGCAGCGCTTACACGCGGCTGGCGATGGCCTTGGCAAAGCTCATGGTGTTGCCGCTGCCGCCCAGGTCGGGGGTCAGCGAATCCTTGGCTTCCAGGGTGGCGACGATCGCCGCACGCAGGCGCTGGGCGTTCTCCGGCTGGCCGATATGGTCGAGCATCTGCGCCGCGCCCAACAGCAGCGCGCACGGATTGGCCTTGCCCTGGCCGGCGATGTCCGGGGCCGAGCCGTGCACGGCTTCGAAAATCGCGCAGTCCTTGCCGATGTTGGCGCCCGGCGCCAGGCCGAGGCCGCCGACCAGGCCGGCACACAGGTCGGAAATGATGTCGCCGAACAGGTTGGTGGTGACGATGATGTCGAACTGCTCCGGACGCATCACCAGCTGCATGCAGGTGTTGTCGACGATCATTTCCTGGAATTCGATTTCCGGATACTCGGCAGCGACGTCACGCGCGCACTTCAGGAACAGGCCCGAAGTCGACTTGATGATGTTGGCCTTGTGCACCGCGGTGACCTTCTTGCGGCCGGTCTTGCGGGCCAGGTCGAAGGCGTAGCGCACGATGCGCTCGGAGCCGGTGCGGGTGATGCGGGTACCCGAGAACGCGCTTTCGCCATCGGCCGAGACTTCCTGGCCTTCAGCCAGATAGGCGCCTTCGGTGTTCTCGCGCACGGTGATCAGATCCACGCCTTCGCCGAACCGCGACTTGGTGTTGGGGAATGACTTGGCCGGGCGCACGTTGGCGTACAGGTCGAAGTGGCGACGCAGGGCCACGTTGATCGAACTGAAGCCCTCGCCCACCGGGGTGGTCAGCGGGCTTTTCAGGGCGACGTGGTTCTTGCGGATCGAATCCAGCGTCGCCTGTGGCAGCAGGTCACCGTGCTTTTCCAGTGCAACCAGTCCGGCGTCGGCTTCTTCGTAGCTCAGGCCGACGTTGAGTGCTTCCAGCACGTACAGGGTGGCATCCATGATCTCCGGGCCGATACCATCGCCGCGGATGACCGTAATCGTCTGGGTCATTATTGGGGTTCCAAACAGAGGCGCGTGGATTTCGGCCGGGGCCGGACCAGGGGCGCAAGGGAAAGTCAGTGGCGCAATTATGCCCGATCGCGGCTTGCGTTCCCAAACGCGAAGCCGCCACCCGGCCTCATCACGAACAGCGCGCGTTCATCAAACCGGTGCCGGCCAGCGCTCCTGCGCGGCTCAAGCGTCGTGCGCGTGCGGGGCTACGCTGCCGCCCTGCCCGGCCTCCAGCTGGTCCAGGAAATCCACCGCCCGGCGCAGGTGCGGGATGACGATCGAACCCCCGACCACCAGCCCGACCGAGAATGTCTCGAAGAACTCCTCGCGGCTGACCCCGGCCTCCTTGCACTGGGCCACGTGATAGCTGATGCAGTCATCACAGCGCAGCACCATCGACGCCACCAGCCCCAGCAGTTCCTTGGTCTTCACGTCGAGCGCGCCGGCCTGGTACGTCTGGGTGTCGAGGGCGAAGAAGCGTCGCACCACCTGGTTCGGCTCATCCAGGATGCGCTGGTTCATGCGTTGGCGGAACGCGGTGAACTCGGCGATGCGATCACCCCGGGCCGCACCGGCGTCGCCGGCTTCGCCGCCGCTCATGCGCTGCCGCCGTTCAACAGCGGCTCCAGCTTGCCGGCGCGATGCAGCGCGACCATGTCGTCGTAACCACCCACGTGAGTGTCGCCGATGAAAATCTGCGGCACGCTGGTGCGACGCGTGCGTGCCATCATCTTCTCGCGCTCGGCCGGGTCCAGATCAATGCGGACTTCAGTCCAGGACTGGCCCTTGCTCTTCAGGAAATTCTTGGCCGCCACGCAATACGGGCAGATGGCGGTGCTGTAGATGGTGATCTCGGGGGCGTTGGCTGCCACTGGGGTATCGCTCAAGGGGGCTCTCCGGACGGTTGCGTGTCCGCCATGGTATGGGGGCGAAACGGGATATTTCCAGCGCCGCCGGTTCGCGTCACCGCCTGCCGAAAGCGCTGGCAGGCATCACCGGCGGATGCGACCATACGCTGGCTCGATTAACCGCATGTTCACGCCCTGCCGCCTGCAACCGGTCATTCTTCGGGGTGATCGCCCACCCGGAGACCTGCTTGCGCGTCCTGCCCCTCATCGCTGCGATAACCCTGGCACTGGCTGCGCCGTTGGCGACATCACAACAAGCCTCCACGTTGCCGGACATCGGTTCGTCGGCCGGCGAGATGCTGACGCCAGCGCTGCAGGCCGAGTACGGCGGGATGATGCTGCGCGAGCTGCGCAATTACGGCTACCTGCTGGAAGACCCTTTGCTCGACGAATGGCTGCAGAACCTCGGCAGCCATCTGGGCGCCGACAGTGATTCGCCGCGGCAGGCATTCACCTTCTTCCTGATGCGTGACCGCCAGATCAACGCGTTCGCCACCCTCGGCGGCTACATCGGCACCAACGCCGGGCTGATCCTCACCGCCGAAAAAGAGGACGAGGTGGCCGCGGTGCTGTCGCACGAGATCGCCCACGTCACCCAGCAGCATGTGCTGCGCGGCGCCGAGCGTGCGCAGCGCGACCAGATTCCGATCCTGCTGGGCATGCTGGGGGCCATCCTGGTCGCGCAGAGCGCCGGCGGCAGTTCCAGTGGCGAGGCCAGCCAGGCGGCGCTGGCGTCGGCGATGGGGCTGATGGCCCAGCGCCAGATCGACTACACCCGCTCCAACGAATCGGAAGCCGACCGGCTTGGCATCCGCACGTTGTCGCGTGCCGGCTACGACGTCGATGCGATGGCCGATTTCTTCAGCCGCATGGACAAGGCCACCCGCGCCAACCGCGGTGGCGACCGCGAGCGGGCGCCGGATTACCTGATGACCCACCCGGTCACCACCACCCGCATCAGCGAGGCCAAGCAGCGCGCCGAACAGATCCGCAAGGATCAGGTGCAACTGGTGACCAGCGTGCCGGGCGGCGGCAAACGGGTGGAAAGCTTCGATCCCAAGGCCATCAGTGCGACCGAGGCACCAAGCGGTAATCCGCTGCTGCCGCTGTCGGTCACCCTGCCGGCGGATATCGTCAACGGCGGCGCGACCGGCGAGTTCGACTGGGCCCGCGAACGTCTGCGCGCGCTCAGCGCCAGCACGCCCGGTGCGGCCGTGCGCGAATACGACGCGATCCGCCGCGGCGCCGGCGGCAAGATGACCGACCCACAGCGCTACGGCCTGGCCGTGGCCTACTTGAATGGCGGCAAGACCGTGGAGGCGTACGATTTGTTGACCCAGCTGGCCGCCGACGAGCCGGACCAGTTGTGGGTGGCGCTGGCGCTGGCCGAGGCCGAATCGCGGCTGGGTCGCAAGGACGCCGCCAACCAACGCTATTCGCAGCTGTTGCAGCGCCGCCCCAACAACCGTGCCATCGTGCTGAGCTTTGCCACCGCACTCAACGAGCAAGGCGGCGAAGAAGCAGGCCGGCGCGCGCAGGCGGTACTGCGGCCGCTGATGGCCAGCGCCGCCGATGATCCGGCCTTCCAGCAGCAGTACGCCCGCGCCAACGAGCTGGCTGGCGACCTGGCCCGGGCCGGTGAAGCCTATGCAGAAACCACCTATCTCAATGGTCGGCCGGAACAGGCATTGACCCAGCTCGAAAATCTCAAGAAACGCGGAGATCTGGATTATTACGCCCGCGCACGCATTGATGCGCGGATTGCCGCCATCACCCCGGAAGTGCTGGAACTGCGCCGCCAGGGCATCCGCGACCCGGATCTGCAACGCCGTTGACATCGTTCCCTGTCCGTCGCGACCTTTGCCGGCGGCGGTGTCATGTTTTCGTCATAAAATTGTCGTCTACTGGGCGCACTCCTCCAAGGACGCTACCGCGTGCAGAAGCACATCCTGATCGTTGACGATGAACCAGCCATCCGCGACATGGTGGCTTTCGCCCTGCGCAAGGGCGACTACGAACCGGTCCATGCCGGCGACGCCCGCGAAGCCCAGAACGCGATCGCCGACCGGGTGCCGGATCTGATCCTGCTCGACTGGATGCTGCCCGGCACCAGTGGCCTGGAACTGGCCCGGCGCTGGCGCAAGGATGCGATGACCCGCGACATCCCGATCATCATGCTGACCGCTCGCGGCGAGGAGAATGATCGTGTTGGCGGCCTCGAAGCCGGGGTCGATGACTACGTGGTCAAACCCTTTTCCGCGCGCGAGCTGCTGGCCCGGATCCGCGCGGTGATGCGGCGCTCGCGCGAAGACGATGAGGACGGCAGCGTCAGCGTCGGCAGCCTGCGCATTGACGGTGCCGCCCACCGGGTGTTCGCCGGCGACAGCGCGGTGCCTATCGGTCCGACCGAATACCGCCTGCTGCATTTCTTCATGACCCATCCCGAGCGCGTGTACAGCCGCACCCAGTTGCTGGATCACGTGTGGGGCGGCAGCGTCTACGTGGAAGAGCGCACCGTCGACGTGCATATCCGGCGCCTGCGCAAGACCCTGGAGCCGCACGGCATCGACAACATGGTGCAGACCGTGCGCGGCTCCGGCTACCGGTTCTCGGCCGCGACCTGAGTCGCCAGCCGGCGGCATTTCCTCCCTCTGACACAATCCACGCATGCCCTCCCACATCCGTTCCGCCTGGCTCCGCACTCTTGGCATGTTGCTGCTGTTGCTGTTGCTGGCCGCGCTGCTGGGTTGGGTGGCCGGCCATGTCTGGGCATTCGTCACCGTCGCGGCGCTGGCGGTGGTGGCCTGGCACTACTGGCGCCTGCGCAAGGTGTTGTTGCGGCTGACCGCGCGCGAACGACTGGCACCGGCACGCGGCAACGGCGTGTGGAACGAACTTGACCGCCTGCTGCACCGCAGCCAGAGCGAAATGCGCCGGCGCAAGCGGCGACTGGTCAACCTGCTGCGTGCCTATCGCGCCGCCGCCGCCGCGCTGCCGGATGCGGTGGTGGTGGTCGAACGCAACAGCCAGCGCGTGCAGTGGTTCAACAAGGCCGCGACCCATCTGCTGGGCCTGGATTACCCCAACGACATCGGCGCCCCCATCGGGACCCGGCTGCAACCGCTGCCGATTCCACGCTGGCTGGCCGAGGGTCGCAATGCCGAACCGATGCTCGACGCCGCTTCGCCCGTCGATCCGAACCTGCGCCTGAACATCCGCCTGATTCCCTACTCCGACGATCACTGGCTGCTGGTCGCGCGCGATGTCAGCAAGCTGTTGCGGCTGGAGCAGATGCGCCGCGATTTCGTCGCCAACGTCTCCCACGAGCTGCGCACGCCGCTGACCGTGGTCCATGGCTACCTGGACATGCTCGACCCGCAGGAATTCCCCGAGTGGACGCCGATGCTGGCGGAAATGCAGAAGCAGTCGCAGCGCATGACCCAACTGGTCGAGGACCTGCTGACCCTGTCACGGCTGGAAGCGCAGGACAGCCTGCCGGACGAAAGCGTGGCGATGGCGCCGATGCTGGCGACGCTGCGACGCGAAGCCGAAGCGATCAGCCAGCATCGTCATCAGGTCATCATCGAAGACCACGCCGGGGTCGATCTGTGGGGCTCCAACAAGGAACTGCACAGCGCGTTCTCCAACCTGGTCAGCAACGCCGTGCGCTATACCCCGGTCGATGGCACCATCACCGTCAGCTGGAAGCGCAAGGAGGACGACGGCGTGGTACTCAGTGTCAGCGATACCGGTTACGGCATCCCCGCCGCGCATTTGCCGCGGGTCACCGAACGCTTCTATCGTGTCTCCACCAGCCGCTCACGCGAGAGCGGTGGCACCGGCCTGGGCCTGTCGATCGTCAAGCACGTGCTGAGCCTGCACCAGGCCCGGCTGGAGATTCACAGCGAGGTCGGCCGCGGTAGTACCTTTGCCGTGCATTTCGGCCCCGAACGCGTGCATCCCCGGGACCGCCATCCCACCCATACGCCATCGGACAACCAGATCGCATGACCCTGCACAACGCCGCCGCTGCTTTCGATGACGCGCAGAACCAGGAGGCGTTGCGCGATCCCGCGCTGTACCTCAATCGCGAGCTGTCGCAGCTGGACTTCAATTTCCGGGTGCTGGCGCAGGCGTTGGATCCACAGGTGCCATTGCTGGAGCGGTTGCGCTTCCTGTGCATCTCCTGCACCAACCTGGATGAATTCTTCGAGATCCGCACCGCCGCCGTGCGCCATGCGCTGGATTTCGGCCTGCCGCCGGCACCGGACGGGCTGAGCCCGGCCAGCGTGCTCAACAGGATCCACGACCGTGCCGCCGAACTGGTCCAGGCCCAGTACGACTGCTGGCGCGACGTGCTGCGCCCGGCGATGAACGAAGCCGGCGTGCGCGTGTTCGGTCGCGGCAACTGGACCCCGCGCCAGGCGCGCTGGCTGCGCGCCTACTTCCGCAACGAAGTCATGCCGGTGTTGTCGCCGCTGGGCCTGGACCCGTCGCATCCGTTCCCGAAGATCCTCAACAAGTCACTCAACATCGTGGTCGTGCTGAAGGGCAAGGACGCGTTCGGCCGTACCGGCCACCTGGCCATCGTCCGCGCGCCGCGCTCGCTGCCACGGGTCATCCACATGCCGGCGCGGGTCTCCGGCGGTCCCAACGACTTCGTGCTGCTGTCCTCGGTGCTGTCATCGTTCGTCGGCGAACTGTTTCCCGGCATGGAAATCCAGGGCTCGTACCAGTTCCGGGTCACCCGCAACTCGGAAGTGGTGGTCGACGAGGACGAAGTGGAAAACCTGGCGCTGGCCCTGCGTGACGAACTGGTCGGACGCGGCTACCGGCCGGCGGTGCGGCTGGAAATCGCCCAGGACTGCCCCAAGCCGATCGTCCGCACGCTGCTGCAGAATTTCGATCTGCCGGAAAACGCGGTGTATCCGATCGATGGCCCGGTCAACCTCAACCGGGTCATCCAGGTCTACGATCTGGCCGATCGCCCCGACCTCAAGTACCCGGCCTTCAATCCGCGGACGCTGCGCGGCGTCGACAACATCTTCGAGAAGATCAGTGACGGCGACGTGCTGCTGCACCATCCGTTCGACAGCTTCGCGCCGGTGCAGGAGCTGATCAAGCAGGCGGCGCTGGACCCCAACGTGCTGGCGATCAAGCAGACCCTGTACCGCACCGGCAAGGATTCACTGATTGTCGATGCGCTGATCCAGGCCGCGCGCAATGGCAAGGACGTCACCGTGGTGGTGGAACTGCGCGCGCGCTTTGACGAGGATGCCAACCTCGGTGTCGCCGACCGCCTGCAGGAAGCCGGCGCACAGGTCGTGTACGGCGTGGTCGGCTTCAAGACCCATGCCAAGATGCTGCTGATCGTACGCCGCGAGGGGCGCAAACTGCGGCGCTACGTCCACCTGGGCACCGGCAACTACCACAGCGGCACCGCGCGCGCCTATACCGATCTCGGCTTGTTCACCGCCGACCCGGACATCGGCAATGACGTCAACCTGCTGTTCCAGCAGTTGTCGGGACTGGCGCCCTCGACCCGGCTCAAGCGGCTGCTGCAATCGCCGTTCACCCTGCACGCCGGGCTGCTGAAGAAGATCGAGCGCGAAGCCCGCCATGCACGCGCCGGCAAGCCAGCGCGGATCATCGTCAAGATCAACGCCATCAACGAACAGCGCATCATCCGTGCGCTGTATGCGGCATCGCAGGCCGGCGTGCAGATCGATCTGATCGTGCGCGGTGCCTGTGCACTGCGTCCCGGCGTGCCGGGTGTGTCGGAGAACATCCGGGTGCGCTCGATCGTCGGCCGCTTCCTCGAGCACAGCCGCATCTACTGGTTCTGCAACAATGATTCACCGGAACTGTACTGCGCCAGCGCCGACTGGCTGGAACGCAACCTGCTGCACCGGGTCGAAACCTGCTTCCCGATTGACGACCCGAAGCTGGCCAAGCGCGTCTACCACGAGGCACTGCACAACTACCTGCTCGACAACCAGAATGCCTGGCAGCTCAATGCCGACGGTAGTTACCACAAGGTCGAACCGCTGGAAGGCGAGCTGCCCTATTCGGCGCAGTCGCAACTGTTGTCCGAGGTCTAGCGGGGTGCCGATTCGCGTCGCGGCCGATTCGTTGCGAGAATACCCGGCATAACCCTCAGGCTAGACCGCATGGCGCCCCCCGCTTCCGCCTCCCAGCCCATCCACGACGGCGATCAGTTCGCCGCCGTCGACATCGGTTCCAACAGCTTCCACATGATCGTGGCCCGCTATTCGCTGGGCCAGCTGCAGGTCATCGACCGCCTGCGCGAAACCGTGCGCATGGCCGATGGCCTCGACGGCAAGGGTGGTATTTCCATTGAGGCGCGCAATCGCGGACTGGAATGCCTGGCCCGTTTCGGCCAGCGGATACGCAATATCCCACGCCTGCAGGTGCGCGCACTGGCGACCAATACGGTGCGCCAGCTGTCACGGCCGCAGGATTTCCTGGTGCCCGCCGAGGCCGCGCTGGGCAGGCCGATTGAAGTGGTGTCCGGACGCGAGGAAGCGCGCCTGATCTATCTGGGCGTGGCCAAGGCGCAGCCTCCCAAGGCCGGCCAGCTGCGCCTGGTGGTCGACATCGGTGGTGGTTCCACCGAGTTCATCATCGGCCGTGGCATGGAACCACTGGAGCGCGAAAGCCTGCAGGCCGGCTGCATTGCCAGCACCCGCCGGTTCTTTCCCAACGGCAAGCTGTCGCGCAAGCGCTGGCAGGAAGCGATGACCGAGCTGGGCTCGGAGTTCCAGCAGTTCGCCGGTCAATACCGCGCCCTCGGCTGGCAGGAAATCCTCGGCTCTTCTGGCACCCACAAGGCCATCGGCGAGATCTGCGCGGCGATGAAACTGACCAAGGGCGCGATCACCGCCGAAGCGTTGCCCAAGCTGCGGGATCAACTGCTGCTGGCCAACCGCATCGAGGACATCGACCTGCCCGGGCTGTCCAAGGACCGTCGGCCGATCATCGCCGGTGGCGTGCTGATCCTGGAGGCCGCATTCCAGGCGCTGGGATTGCAGCGCATGTTCGTCAGCAAGGCCGCCATGCGCGAGGGCATCCTGCATGACATGCTGGGCCGCGGCAGCGAAAACGATCCGCGCGATATTTCGGTTGCGGCAATGACCACCCGCTACGGCATTGACGAAGTGCAGGCAGCGCGCGTCGAAGCCACTGCCCTGCGCCTGTTCGAGCAGGTGCGTACGGTCTGGTCGATGGACGACGATGATGCGCGCATGCTCGGCTGGGCCGCGCGGTTGCATGAGGTCGGCCTGGCCATCGCCCACAGCCAGTACCACGTACACGGCGCCTACGTGCTGGAGAACTCCGACATCGCCGGCTTCTCGCGGCAGGAGCAGCAGGTGCTTGCGGCACTGGTGCGCATCCATCGCCGCGGCATTCCCAAGTCGGCGTTCGACGCCCTGCCCGACCGCCTGCTGCTGACCACGCGTCGCAAGGCGGTCCTGCTGCGGCTGGCGGTGCTGTTGCATCGGGCCCATGACGCGACCCCGATCCCGACCCTGGATCTGCTGGCCCACGGTGAACAGCTGGATCTGGTGGTAGCCAGGGACTGGATCCAGGCGCGGCCGCTGCTTCGCGCCGATCTGCTGGGCGAGCCGGACCCGATGCGCGATCTGGGGGTCACCTTCAAACCGCTGGTCGCGTGACCTGCGGCGAGGTGGTCGCCAGGCCTCGCCGACGATCAGCCGCGTGCGCGCACAGGCCATTGGCGCGCGGCCATCGCTGCGGCAATATGCGCGGATGAAACAGTATCCGATTGCCCGCACCGACCTCAGCGTCTCGCGCATTGCCTACGGCTGCATGCACCTGAGCCGCGCCTGGGACCAGACAGCGCTGACCGAACAGGAACGCGGCACCACCGAGCAAATGATCGAGGCCGCGCTGGAACAAGGCATCAATCTGTTCGACCACGCCGATATCTATGCCCGCGGCAAGTCCGAGATCCTCTTTGGCGAGGTGTTGGGGCGGCAACCGTCGCTGCGCCAGCGGATGGTGCTGCAGTCCAAGTGCGGTATCCGCTTCGCCAATGACCCCGATGCCGGCGTGCCCGGCCGGTATGACTTCAGCCATGATCACATCGTCGGCTCGGTCGAGACCAGCCTGCGCCGGCTACAGACCGATTACCTCGATATCCTGCTGTTGCACCGGCCAGACCCACTGGGTGAGCCGGAGCAGGTGGCACGCGCATTCGACGATCTGCAGCGCGCGGGCAAAGTCCGCTATTTCGGCGTCAGCAACCACAGCGCGAGCCAGTTGGCGCTGCTGCAACAGCACGTGACGCAGCCGCTGGTGATCAACCAGTTGGAGCTGAGCCTGCCGCACCATCATCTGATCAACGAAGCAATCATCGCCAACACCACCGGCGCGCCCTACGCTGCCGCTGCCGGCACCCTGGATTACTGCCGGCAGCAGCGGATTCTGGTCCAGGCCTGGGCGCCGCTGGCCGGTGGCCGACTGACTGGTGCGGTGCCGGTGATGCCGGAAACGCACGCGCTGATCGCTGGTCTGCAACGCGTCGCCAAGCAGTACGAGGTCAGTGCCGAGGCGATCCTGCTGGCATGGCTGTTGCGGCACCCGGCCGGGATCCAGCCCATCGTTGGCAGCACCCGCCGCCAGCGTCTGCAGGCTGCCTGCCAGGCCGACGGCTTCGAATTGAGCCGGGAAGACTGGTACCGCCTGTTCACCCTTGCCCGTGGCGCGCCCGTGCCATAACCCATTGCGGCCCAGCACGTTGTCATCACGACGTCATCGTGCTGCAACAAGGGGGTCATCGCGATCGCTCAGCATGCGTCCGAACAGGAGACGTGCATGCGCTTTGCGATGGTCACCGAAACCTACCCGCCCGAAGTCAACGGCGTTGCCCTGACCGTGCAAGGACTTGAGAAAAGCCTGCGCCAGCGCGGGCATCAGGTCTCGGTGCTGCGTCCGCGCCAGCACAGCGATGGCGAAGCGACACATGCTGACACCCTGCTGCTGCGCGGCGCCAGCCTGCCACGCTATCCAGGGCTGAAATTCGGCCTGCCGGCCACCGGCAGGCTGACCCGTCATTGGAAGCATTGTCCGCCGGACGCGATCTACGTGGCCACGGAAGGCCCCCTGGGGTGGTCGGCACTGCGCGCGGCCAGGCACCTGGGTATCCCGGTGGCGACCGGCTTCCACACCCGCTTCGACCAGTACATGCGCGATTACGGCGCGCCGTTTCTGCAACACGTGGCGCTGCGCTGGATGCGGCGCTTCCACAACGGCGCCGCCGCCACCCTGGTGCCGACCACCGAGCTGCGTGATTTCCTGCAGCAACAAGACTTCCAGCATGTGATCCGACTGGCACGTGCGGTCGATCACCAGCAGTTCGACCCCGCCCATCGCGACCTGCAGCTGCGTCGGCAATGGGGTGTCGCCGACGATGCGCTGGCAGTGATCCACGTCGGTCGCATCGCCGCGGAAAAAAACCTCGATCTGGCGGTCGCCGCATTCCGGCAGATCCAGTCGCGACACCCCGACGCCCGCTACGTCTGGGTCGGTGACGGCCCGATGCGCGAAAAGCTGGCCAGCGACAATCACGATTTCATCTTCACCGGCGTACAGCGCGGCCAGGCGTTGGCGCGGCATTTCGCCAGCGGCGATCTGTTCCTGTTTCCCAGCCACAGCGAAACCTTCGGCAACGTCACCCTCGAAGCCATGGCCAGCGGGGTGGCGACCGTGGCCTTCGACTATGGCGCCGCGCGTGAACACCTGCGCGACGGCGTGCATGGCCACACGGTCAGCGACGATGCCGGCTTCATCGCCGCCAGCCTGCGCCTGGCCGGTGACGGCGAGCTGCGCAGGCGAATGGGGACCAGTGCGCAACAGTCAGTGCAGTCGCTGTCGCCGCAGCAGGTGGCGGCCGAGTTCGAAAGCATTCTGGTCCGGCTTGCCCGGCACGGGAGCGAACATGCCAACGTCGCCGCCGCTTGATGCCATCCGTTCACGTGACGCCGGCTGGTGCCTGCGCGCCAATCAATGGGGAAAGTGGTCTTCGGTACGCGGATTCTTCCGCGTTGTCAGCCGGCTGGGCGATGGGCTGTTCTGGTATCTGCTGATGGCGGCGATGGTGCTGCTGGATGGCATGGCCGGGGTGGCGGCATCGGCGCATATGGCGCTGACCGGCGCCATCGCACTGACGCTGTACAAGTGGCTGAAGCGTTGGACGCGGCGGCCACGGCCTTTTGCCTCCGACGTCCGCATCCAGGCCTGGATCGCGCCGCTGGACGAGTTCAGTTTCCCCTCCGGCCATACGTTGCACGCGGTCGCCTTCACCCTGGTCGCACTGGCGCATTACCCGCTGCTGGCGCCATTGCTGCTGCCTTTCACCGCCTGCGTGGCCGCGTCACGAGTCATCCTGGGCCTGCATTATCCCAGCGACGTGTTGGCTGCAATGGGGATTGGATCGCTGCTGGCGGCGTTGTCGTTGTGGCTGGTGCCCGGCGTCAGCCTGCTCGCCTGAGCTATCATCACGCCAGCGATAAACCGCCACCGCCGTCATCGGCAGCAATGCCAGCAACGCGCGCCGGTCGGCGCTGAGGCTGAAGTAAACCGCTTCGTCGAACGACCTTACCGGCAGCGCCGCCTGCATGGCGGCATCGTCCAGCAACAGCTCCGACAATCGCGCGCCGCGCCAACCCCGATAGCGGATCGGCAACGCGTCGCGGGCCAGGCCTGCGCGTGCCTGGCAGGCCCGCTCCAATAATGCATCCGGCGCGTTGCGCAAAGTGCTGACGGTGCTGGCAGCCAGGTGGAACCCTATCCAACCCCGACGCGGCCGGCGCACCGGCATCAGCCAGCGCAGCGGGGTAGAGTTGTCGCCATCGGGCAGCAGGATGCCGGAGGTCAACACGACCTCCGGCAACACCCGCGCCGCGCGCCGGTGCAATCGTTGCCGCAGCTGCGCCGAGATGCGTGCGGCCTCAGCGCAACTGGCTGCCAAGTTCATACCAGTTGACCTTGCGGGTAATCCACATGATCCCGGCCAGAATGCCGAAAAGCATCAGCGAGCCCATCAGCAGTGCGTTGTCTTCCGAGATCAGCAGCCCGTACAACATGCCGTACAACAGGGTCAGCATGCCGGCAAAGCCGGCCGCCCGCCAGCCGCTGCGCAACACCCCCGACAGGTAAACGAACTGCAGGCCGATGCAGGCCGCCGCGGCGGTCAGGTAGGCGGCCAGGAACGGCATGTGTTCCGACAGGCTGAGCAGCAACAGGAAGAAGATCGCCAGCGCCAGCCCGACCAGCAGGTACTGCAGTGGATGGATCGGCAGCCGCTTGAGCAGCTCGAACAAGGCGAAGCCGACAAAGGTCAGGACCACGAACAGGATGCCGTATTTGCTGGCACGGTCGGCCATCGTATAGATGTCGACCGGGTCGACCAGACTGACCTGCACGCTGTCGACCTGGTCCGGCGAGCCCAGCTCCTGCAGCTGGGTCTGTGCATCCGAAGCCAGCGACGACACCTGCCAGTCGGCCTTGAAACCAGCCTCACCTGTTTCGCGCTGGTTAGGCAGGAAGCGGCCGGAGAATGACGGATGCGGCCAGCTCGAATTCATTGACACCTGGTTGTTGTCGGCGATGGTCGCCACGCTCAGGCTCTGGGTGCCGGCCAAACTGAAATCCATCGTTACCGCGACCGCTGGCAACGCCGTGGTTACCGCGTTATTGCCGTCGACCGCCGGCAATAACGCGTGGACGCCTTTCATATAGCCGGACATGTCGGCGCTGCCGGCTTGCAGTTCCAGCAACTGCTCGCCGCTGCGCAGCACCGGCGTACCCAGCAAGCCGCGGACGTCCGACAACCCGACCACCAGATAAGGTCTGGCATAGGTCCTGCCACTGACCGCTGGCAACGCCAACGGCGCATAGTCGGCGGCCAGCCTGGCCTGCCACTGGTAGATCGGCACGTCGAACAGACCGACGCGCCGGGTCGACGGCGTCAGCTTGCCGTCCACCTGCATGTTCTTCGGGGTCTGGAACAGATAGCCGTGCTCGATTTCCTCGCGCTCACGTGGCTGGCCGGCATCGTCCTTGTCACGCACCAGCCGTGTCTGCTGGTACGGCATCACCCGCAACGGTCCGAGCAACTGCTGGGCACCGGCGGTACTCTGCGACACCCGTGCCACCGCCTGGTCACGGTAGTGGGTCCGCTCCTTGACCGTGCCGTTGATCATCATCAGTGGAATCAACAGCAGCATTACCATTCCGCCCACTGTCATGAACCGCAACAACAACTTCCAGGATTTCATCGCTTTGCCCCGTATGAATGACCGGGATAGCGTGGCGGTCCTCTGTGTGTCGCGTTTGAGTGCTGGATGAAGTCGGGGTGAAGTGGTTTCGGCACAAGTCATATCTTCGGGCCGACACATACAAGTTGACTCAACCTCCGCCTCGTCATCCCGACTGTTTCAGCAGTCAAATACCTGATCAGCTGGAACTTTCAATCAGCCATTGCTGAGCCTCCATCTTCATTTTCGTCATCCCGGCGAAAGCCGGGTTTTCAACCAACGAATGTTGGGTCATCCAGCTGTTGTTTACCACTCATCCGCATGCGGTCAGTGGATTCAAAATGCTGGATCCCGGCTTTCGCCGGGATGACGACCTGTTGGGGCTTAGTTGAGTTCGAATGACGAGCGACCCAACATTCATTGCCTGGAAACCCGGCTTTCGCCGGGATGACGACGTTGTGACTCGCGAGTTCGGGATGAATCCGAAGACCTTATCCCGCGTTCGCCTGCCGGCGCAGCGGCAATACCAGGCTCGCGCGGACACCGCCCTGTGTCCGGTTTTCCAGCGTGATGCTGCCGCCATGCAGGCGCGCCACTTCGCGCACGAACGGCAACCCCAGGCCGGAACTGCGCGCGCCGCCGTCGGGGCGTGGCAACGAGTAGAAGCGCTCGAATATCCGCTCCAGCGCGAACCCGGGAATGCCCGGCCCCTGATCTTCGACATCGATACGCAGCTGCTCCGCATCCGTGTGCGCCTGCAAGCGGATTTCAGCGCCCGCAGGTGAAAACGCGATCGCGTTTTCCAGCAGGTTGGACAGCGCCTGCTGCAGCAGGAAGGCATCGCCTTGCAGGCTGCATCCGGACTCATCCGTTACCACCGACAGCCGCAGATCATGGGCGGCCAGACGCGCGGCCACTGCTTCGCGGGCCTGCTCCAGCAATGTGCTGACCGATACCGGCCCGGTCTGCTGCAACCAGCCGTGCTGTTCGACCGAGGCCAGCGCCAGCAATTTGTCGATGGTGCCGGTAAGTCGCTGTTCCTGGGTCTGGATGTGGCGGGCGAAGCGTTGCCGTTCGGCCTCGGGCAGGGGTTCCTGCAACAACTCGGCGGCGCCGCGGATCGCTGCCAGCGGGCTCTTCATTTCGTGGGTCAACGACTGCACGTACTGCTCGACGTAGGCCTTGCCCTCGAGCTTGCGCCGCATCGCTTCCAACGCCTGGCCGAGATCGCCGATCTCGTCGCGGCGCGGCGGCGGCGGTGCTACCGGCTGGCCGGCGCTGACCGCCTTGGCGTAGCGGTTGAGCGCAGTGATGCCGCGCACCAGCCACCAGCTGACCAGCACGCCGATCAGGGCCGAAAGACCGATCAACCAGGCACCCTTGCTCAGGATGCTGCGCTGGCTGGCCTGGATGAACGGCTCGATGGTGCGGTTCGGCTGGGCGACGGTCAGCACCCCGATCAGGCGCTCGCCGTCGCGGATGGGGGCGGCCACGTGCATCACCGTGAGGGTCTTGTCGCCCGGTAGTTCCGGGCTTGAACGGGCACCGTATTCGCCGCGCAGCGTGCGGTAGACGTCATTCCAGCGCGAGTTGTCGCGACCGATGTCCCGGCCCTGCGAGTCGTAGACGACGATGCCGCGCGCATCGGTCACCGTCACCCGGTAGTCCAGGTTGCGCTTGGGGAATCCCCACACCTGTGCATCCAGGTCCCGCCGGCTGGCCTGGGCCATGCGCCGGGCAAATGCACCGTCGGCGATATGGCCGGCTTTCATGTCATCGGCCGCCATCACCGCCAGCACGTTGGCGGCATCGACCAGCGTCGATTCCAGCGCCTGGCGCACGCCCGGCTTGACCTCGTTGACGAACACCCGCATCACGAAGAACGTCGCCAGGCCGACAATCAGGAACAAGCCCAGCAACAGTCGCAGGCCCAGGCGCATCTCAGATCTCGATCGCGTAACCCAGTCCGCGATGGGTGCGGATGGGATCCGGTTGCACCCCGGCCGCGCGCAGCTTGGCCCGCAGGGTCTTGATGTGGGTGTCGACGGTGCGGTCACTGCTGTCGGCATCGGCGTCCCAGCCACGGTCCATCAACTGCGCCCGGCTGAGGATGGCGCCAGGGCGCTGCAGCAGCGCTTCCATCAGCATGTACTCGTAACGGGTCAGATCCAGCAGCAGGCCGCCGTGACGTATCCGGTGGCCGTGCACGTCGATCGCGAAGCGGCCGCGTGGCAGCCAACCCGGCTCGACTTCGGTTGCCGCAGCGTCGAGCTGGCTGCGGCGCAGACGGGCGCGCACCCTGGCCACCAGCTCGCGCGGCGAAAAAGGCTTGGCCAGGTAATCATCGGCGCCCAGTTCCAGGCCCAGCACGCGGTCGACTTCGTCATTGCGGGCGGTCAGGAACATCACCGGCACCTGGCTGAACCCGCGCAGCTGGCGACAGACCTCGAAGCCGTTGATGTCCGGCAGGCCGACATCCAGCACCACCACGTCGATCCCGCCCTCGCGCAGCCGTTGCAGGGCGGCCTGGCCGAGCCAGGCGTGCTCTGCCTGCATGCCTTCGCTGCGCAGCGCGTACAGCACGGTGTCGGCGATCGCGGCCTCGTCTTCGACAATCAGGATGGTCGGCATCGGCCAAGCATAGTCGCCGCGCCGGCCAGCGGCTATGCTGCGGCCATGAATTATCGCCACGCCTTCCATGCCGGCAACCATGCCGACGTGCTCAAACACATCGTGCTGCTGGCCATCATCGAGGCGCTCAAGCTCAAGGACAGCCCGTTCTTCGTGCTGGACACCCACGCCGGCCGCGGCAATTACCTGTTGGCCAGCGGTGAAAGCCGCAAGACCGCCGAGGCCGAACAGGGCATCTTCCGGCTGATGGGCGAAGCCAGCATGCCGGATGTGATCGAGCATTACCTGCGCGCAGTGCAGGCCGGCAACCCGGTCGGCGCACTGGTGGCCTACCCCGGCTCGCCGCTGCTGGCAGCGCAGTCGATGCGCGCGCAGGACCGGCTGGCCGCCTGCGAACTGCAACCGGACGAAGCGCAGGCGCTGAAGTCGCTGTTTGCGCATGACAGCCGGGTCGCGGTGCACGCGCGCGATGGCTATTCGGCGATGAAGGCGATGCTGCCGCCGCGGATCGGCGATACCCGCTACGGCCGTGGCCTGGTCCTGATCGACCCGCCCTACGAAGCCCAGGACGCCGAGTATCCGCAGATCATCAGTCACCTGCGCGAAGCCCTGGGCCGCTGGCCCAATGCCTGCTACGCGGTCTGGTATCCGATCAAGCTGCGGCGCAGCCTGCAACCGTTCTTGCGCAAGGCCGCGGCGTTGCCGGCCAAATCGCTGTTGCTGGCCGAGCTGCAGGTGCGCCCGGACGATTCACCGCTGCGCCTCAACGGCAGCGGCATGCTGATGTTCAACCCACCGTGGCAACTGGACAAGGCACTGGCGCCAGCGCTGCCGGTGTTGAAGAAGGCATTGGGCGAAGCCGGTGCCACCACCCGCCTGGAGTGGTTGTCCCTACCGGAGTGACACTGCTCCGGCGTGCCTCGGCCTATACGCTGGCGGGCACGTGGTCTGTGCGAGAATCGGCGCTTCCACCCCACACGGATGCGTTCATGGCCGGTTCCAGCTTCTTCGCGCTGCTCGATGACATCGCCACCCTGCTCGACGACGTCTCGCTGATGACCAAGGTGGCCGCGAAGAAAACCGCCGGCGTGCTGGGCGATGATCTGGCACTCAATGCGCAGCAGGTGACCGGGGTGCGCGCCGAACGCGAGCTGCCGGTGGTATGGGCGGTGGCCAAGGGCTCGCTGCTCAACAAGGTCATCCTGGTGCCGGCGGCACTCGGGATCAGTGCGCTGGAAGGCTGGCTCAGAAGCAAAGGCCACGACGTCCCGCTGATCACGCCTTTGATGATGGCCGGTGGTACCTATCTGTGCTTCGAGGGTGCCGAGAAACTGGCGCACAAATTCATTGCCCACGACACGCCCGAAGACCAGCGCAAGAGCGAGCTCAAGCAGGCCTTGCAGGATGAGCAGCTGGACGTGGTCGCGTTCGAGAAGAACAAGATCAAGGGCGCGGTGCGCACCGACTTCATCCTGTCGGCGGAAATCATCGTCATCTCGTTGGGCACCCTGGCCGGCGGCACCTTGCTGGAGCAGCTGCTGACCCTGGCCGCGATCGCGCTGGTGATGACGGTGGGCGTGTACGGACTGGTTGGCGGCATCGTCAAGCTGGATGACGCCGGATTGGCATTGAATGCGGACAAACGTGACAGCGGCTGGGCCGGCTTCAAGCGCAAGCTCGGCCGCGGCATCCTGTACAGCGCGCCCTGGCTGATGAAAACCCTGTCGGTAGTCGGCACCGCGGCGATGTTCCTGGTCGGTGGCGGCATCCTGGTCCATTCAGTGCCGTGGCTGCACCACATCATCGAACCGCTTGCACAGGGCCGCTGGGCGTGGCTGTGGTCGCTGCTGTTCAATGCGCTGGTCGGCCTGGCCGCTGGCGCGGTGGTGCTGGTGGTGGTCAAGCTGATCGGACGCCTGCGCGGCAGCAGGACGGCGCACTAGTGGCCTGCCGGGCGTACCCCAACTGAACCCGCCAGCAGCCCTCGCCAGGTATTCACTCCATCACGATTAACTTTCGTGCGAACATGACCCAATGACCGCTCCCAAACGCCTCCCACCCTGGCATGAGCATTTCCGCCTTCCCAGCGGCCGTGAGCTGTTGATCCGCCCGATTCGCCCGGAAGACGCCGGCCCCATCCAGGGCGCCTTCAGCCTGCTGGGCCCGGACGAAATCCGCCAGCGCTTCCTGTATGCGATCAAGGAACTGACCCCGGAAATGGCGCAACGGCTGGCGCAACCGGATCCGCAGACCGAGTTCGCGCTGGTTGGTGCCGAGCCGTTGCCACCGGGTGAAGCCCTGGTCGGCGCCGTGGCCCGTGCCTCGATCTCGCCGCGGACCCGCGATGCCGAATTCGCCATCCTGGTCAGCCATTTCATCGCCGGCCAGGGCCTCGGCCGTCATCTGATGCGCAAACTGGTCAAATGGGCCCGCTCCAAGAAGCTCGACCGCCTGTATGGCGACGTGCTGGACAGCAACCTGCCGATGCTGCAACTGGCGCAATCGCTGGGATTCAAGCGCGTGCGCGAGCTGGACACACCTGGCCTGGTGCGGGTCGTGCTGGACTTGAACGAAGGCGCGTAAACACACCTGTCGCCGGGCGCCGCGTGCCCATCCGGAATTGACCCTCGCCAGTGTCCGATGCCTTGGCGCTCAGGCCCGCCTGGCCAACGTGCCTGCGCGTATTGCGCGTTGCGGCCTGCACCTGTCTTTGCCTCCGGCAGCGCCATCGCGCATCCACCAACCGGTTACCGCAACAGCGTTAAACTGCCCACCCATTGTTCTGCGCTGCGGGCCACGGCTCGCCGGCGCTGTCGTCCATTTGCCCTGACATGACCCAAGCCAACGATTTTCCCAGCCCTCCCCTGCCCAAGCGCGGCCAGCCCCGTGCCTGGTGGCGCGCCCCTGCCTCGCCGAGCGCGCTGGCCTGGTTCATCGCCCGCGCCGCCGACGCGCATGCCGGGCCGCTGCTGGTGGTCGCCCGCGACAACCACGATGCCCACCAGCTGGAGGCCGATCTGCATACCCTGCTCGGGGCCGATGCCAGCCTGCCGGTGGTGCCGTTCCCGGATTGGGAGACCCTGGCCTACGACCAGTTCAGTCCGCACCCGGACATCATCTCGCAGCGGCTGGCGGCCCTGCATCGCCTGCCAACGCTGAAGCGCGGCATCGTCATCGTGCCGGTGCAGACACTGATGCAACGGCTGCCGCCGCTGCGCCATATCGCCGGCGGCAGCTTCGACTACGCGGTCGGCCAGACCCTGGATTTCGACGCCGAAAAGCGCCGGCTGGAGGCGGCCAGCTACCGGCACGTGCCGCAGGTCCAGGACCCGGGTGATTTCGCCGTGCGTGGCGGTCTGCTGGATGTCTACCCGATGGGCGCGCAGGCGCCGCTGCGGATCGAGTTGTTCGATGACAGCATCGATTCGATCCGCGAATTCGACCCGGACACCCAGCGCTCGCTGGAGAAGACCGACGCCATCCAGATGCTGCCCGGACGCGAAGTGCCGCTGGACGAGGCGGCACTCGAACGGGCCATGAAGCTGCTGCGCGAACGGTTTGACGTCGACACCCGCCGCAGCGCGCTGTACCAGGATCTGAAGTCCGGGCTGGTGCCGGCCGGGGTCGAGTATTACCTGCCGCTGTTCTTCGACCAGACCGCGACCCTGTTCGATTATCTCGACGCCGACGCACTGCCACTGCTGGCCGATGGCAGCAGCGAGGCCAGCGAAGCATTCTGGGCGCAGACCCTCAACCGTTACGAACAGCGTCGCCATGATGTCGAGCGTCCGCTGCTGCCGCCGCAGGAGCTGTACCTGCCGCCGGATGGGCTGCGCGAAATCCTCAACGGCATGCCGCGCGTCGAGGTATGCGGCCCGCAGCATCCGCGCCATGGCGAGGCCCACGCCCTGCCGGAACAACCACTGCCGCCGCTGCCGGTCGCCAGCAAGGACGGCCCGGCCGCCAATGCGCTGGCCTCGTTCGTGCAGCATTACCCGGGCAAGGTATTGATTGCCGCAGATTCGGCCGGCCGCCGCGAAGCGCTGCTGGAAGTGCTGCAGGCCGCCAACCTGCACCCGGCGCCGCAAGCCGGCTTCAACGCCTTCCTGAGCAGTGACGAGGCCGGCAACCGCTTTGCGATCACGGTCGCGCCGCTGGAAGACGGCTTTGCCCTGGACGCGCCGGCGATCGCGGTGCTGACCGAGCGCCAGCTGTTCCCCGAACGCGCCACCCAGGCGCATCGCCGCAAGCGCACCGGTCGCGAGCCGGAGGCGATCATCCGCGACCTCGGCGAACTCAGCGAAGGCGCGCCGATCGTCCACGAGGATCACGGTGTTGGCCGTTACCGCGGGCTGGTGGTGCTGGAAGCCGGCGGCACCCCGGCCGAATACCTGGAAATCGAATACGCCAAGGGCGACCGCCTGTATGTGCCGGTCGCGCAGCTGCATCTGATCAGCCGCTATTCTGGCGCATCGGTGGAAACCGCGCCGCTGCATTCGCTCGGCGGCGAAGCCTGGAGCAAAGCCAAGAAGAAAGCGGCCGAGAAAGTCCGCGACGTGGCCGCCGAACTGCTGGAAATCCAGGCCCGCCGGCAGGCCCGCGCCGGGCTGGCGCTGCAACTGGACCGGGCGATGTACGAGCCGTTCGCGGCTGGTTTCCCATTCGAGGAAACCCCGGATCAGCACCACGCCATCGAGGCGGTGATCCGGGATCTGGCCAGCAGCCAGCCGATGGACCGGGTGGTCTGCGGCGACGTCGGCTTCGGCAAGACCGAAGTCGCGGTGCGCGCCGCGTTCGCCGCCGCCAGTGCCGGCAAGCAGGTCGCGGTGCTGGTGCCGACCACATTGCTGGCCGAACAGCACTACCGCAATTTCCGTGACCGTTTCGCCGACTGGCCACTGAAGGTGGAAGTGCTGTCGCGCTTCAAGAGCAACAAGGAGATCAAGGCCGAACTGGAAAAAGCCGCCGATGGCAGCATCGATGTGATCGTCGGCACCCATCGTCTGTTGCAGCCCGACGTCAAGTTCAAGGATCTGGGCCTGGTCATCGTCGACGAGGAGCAACGCTTCGGCGTGCGCCAGAAGGAGGCGCTGAAGGCGATGCGCGCCAACGTCCACCTGCTGACCCTGACCGCCACCCCGATCCCGCGCACCCTCAACATGGCCATGGCCGGGCTGCGCGATCTGAGCATCATCGCCACCCCGCCGGCCAACCGGATGGCGGTGCAGACCTTCGTCACCCCCTGGGATGGCGCGCTGCTGCGCGAAGCCTTCCAGCGCGAGCTGGCGCGTGGTGGCCAGGTCTACTTCCTGCACAACGATGTCGAGAGCATCGGCCGCATGCAGCGGGATCTGGCCGAACTGGTGCCGGAAGCACGCATCGGCGTGGCCCACGGACAGATGCCCGAGCGCGAACTGGAACAGGTGATGCTGTCGTTCCAGAAACAGCGCTTCAACGTGTTGTTGTGCACCACCATCATCGAGTCCGGCATCGATATTCCCAATGCCAACACCATCATCATCAACCGCGCCGACCGCTTCGGCCTGGCCCAGCTGCACCAGTTGCGCGGCCGCGTCGGTCGCTCCCACCATCGCTCCTATGCCTACCTGGTGGTGCCGGACAAACGCAGCATCACCGCCGATGCGCAGCGCCGGCTGGAAGCGATTGCCTCGATGGACGAACTGGGCGCCGGTTTCACCCTGGCCACCCACGATCTGGAAATCCGCGGCGCCGGTGAACTGCTCGGCGAGGACCAGAGCGGACAGATGGCCGAGATCGGCTTCAGCCTGTACACCGAGCTGCTGGAACGCGCGGTGCGCAGTATCAAGCAGGGCAAACTGCCGGATGTCGATGCCGGCCAGGAACACCGCGGCGCCGAAGTCGAACTGCATGTGCCGGCATTGATCCCGGACGACTACCTGCCCGACGTGCACACCCGCCTGACCCTGTACAAGCGCATCAGCAGCGCCCGCGACAGCGATGAGCTGCGTGACCTGCAGGTGGAAATGATTGATCGCTTCGGCATCCTGCCGGACCCGGTCAAATATCTGTTCGCCACCGCCGAACTGAAGCTCGACGCCACCGCGCTGGGCCTGCGCAAGCTGGAACTGGGTGAGAATGGCGGCCGCATCGTCTTCGAAAGCAAACCCGACATCGATCCGATGGCGATCATCCAGATGATCCAGAAGCAGCCGAAGCTGTATTCAATGGACGGTCCCGACAAACTGCGGATCAAGGTGCCACTGCCGGAAGCGCCGGATCGCTTCAATGCCGCCAAGGCCCTGTTGCTGACGCTGGGCAAGAGCTAGCTGACGACGCTGCCATCAGCGGACGCGATGGACGCTGCCATCGCGCCCGCTGCTGCGTTCGATACAGCGTGGCGATGATCAACCGCCGGCCAGCATCCGCAGCACGATGCCGGTGATGTACGCGCCGTAGGTGCCCAGCGCGTAACCACAGACGCCGAGCAGCACACCGACCGGTGCCAGCGCCGGATGGAATGCACTGGCCACCACCGGCGCGCTGGCAGCGCCGCCGATATTGGCCTGCGAACCAACCGCCATGAAGAACACCGGTGCGCGAATCAACCTCGCCACCAGCAACATCACCGCCGCATGCACGCAGATCCAGATCAAGCCAAGCAGCAACAGCAGCGGCTTGTCGGCCAGCGACTTCAGATCCATCTGCATGCCGATCGCGGCGATCAGCACGTACAGCATCACCGAGCCGAATTTGGAAGCACCGGCGCCTTCCAGTTCACGGGCGCGGGTGAAGCTCAGTGCCACGCCAAAGGTGGTCGCCAGGATCACCAGCCAGAAAAACAGTGAATCCAGGCTGTAATCGCGCAGGCGCCACTCGGCCGGCAGTGAGGTGATCCACGCCACCAGCGGCTCGGCCAGGAAGTGCGCCAGGCTGGTGAAGCCGAAGCCGATGGCCAGGATCAGGATCAAATCGGTCAGCGTCGGAATGCGCGAATGCTGGGCCTGGTAGCTTTCGATACGCTGCTTCAGGTCTTCGATGGCGCTGGTGTCGGCCTTGTTCCAGCGATCAATCGCCGGGGCCCGCGAGGCCATGAACAACAGCACCGCCATCCACACATAGGCGACCAGCACGTCGACGGCGGCAAACTGTCCGAACAGGGTCGCGTCGACTTCGAATACTTCCTTCATTGCCGCCTGGTTGGCGCCACCGCCGATCCAGCTGCCGGCGATCGTGGTCATGCCACGCCAGGTCTCGCCAGCCACGGTGGCCGGGTGGATGACCTTCATCGCCTCGAATGCGACCCAGGCACCGACCATGACGCCGAGGGTACCGACCACGAACATGATCATCGCCTTCGGTCCCAGGCGGATGATGCCCTTGACGTCCATCGACAGGCAGAACAGCACCAGCGCCGCCGGCAGCAGGTAGTCGCGCGCCATCGGGTACAGGCCCGAGGCGTGGCCATCGATCAGGCCGAAGGTGTTGTAGGCCGCCGGCAGCAGGTAACACAGTACGATCGACGGTACGAAGGTGTAGAAACGCTGCCACAGGCCAGTTGGCCGCGAGGAGCTCCAGAACACGAAGCCCAGGGTGGCGGCCAGCAGGCCGAACACCACTTTGTCATTGGTAATCAGCGCCTGGCTGGTTTCGGCAATCGCCATCGGCATCCCCTCCGGATGAAAAAAAGGCACGCCACCGCGGTGGCGTGCCATCACACAACTTACTCGCCGATGTGTTGCTTCAACCAGTCGTTGACGGTGTCATGCCACAGGATGCTGTTCTGCGGCTTGAGCACCCAATGATTCTCGTCGGGGAAATACAGCAACTTGGATTCGATGCCCTTGCGTTGCAGCGCGCTGAATGCGGCCAGGCCCTGCTCGACCGGAATGCGGAAATCCATCTGTCCATGGATGACCAGCATCGGTACTTTCCACTGGTCCACGTGCAGTGCCGGATTGAACTTCTCGTAGCCTTCCGGGTTCTCGTACGGGGTGCCACCGTTTTCCCACTCGCTGAACCACAGTTCCTCGGTGCTGTAACCCATCATCCGGTTGTCGAATACGCCATCGTGGTCGACAAGGCATTTCCACGGTTTGTTCCATTTGCCGGCCATCCAGTAGACCATGTAGCCACCGTAGCTGGCGCCCAGTGCGCAGGCCTTGTCGCCATCCAGGAACCGGTACTGCTGCTGCGCCGCGGCCCAGCCCTTCTGCAGATCTTCCAGCGGCCGGTCGCCCCAGTGCTGGCTGATGGCATCGGTGAACGCCTGGCCATAGCCGGTGGAGCCGTGGAAATCGATCATCACCACCGCGTAGCCCTGGCCGGCATAGGTCTGCGGATTCCAGCGGTAGCTCCAGCCATTGCCGAAGCTGCCCTGCGGGCCGCCGTGGACCAGGAACGCCACCGGATAGGTCTTGCCCTCCTGGTAGTTCCAGGGCTTGACCACGTAGCCGTGCACGGTTTCGTTGTTCCAGCCCTTGAATGAAAACTGCTCGAAGTCGCCGAACTTGACCTCCGGCAGCATCTCGCCGGCGCTGGGGGTGATCGCACGCAGCGGCTGCCCGGCCAGGGTGGTGGTGAACAGCTGGTCGCCGCTGGTCAACGAATTGCGCGACAGGGCCAGCGTGTCGCCGGCGATGTCGATGCTGGAGACGCTGCCGTCACCGATGATCTTCTGTACCGCGCCGCTGGCGATGTCGACCTTGAACAACGGGTGCTCGCCCAGGTCCTGGGCGGTGGTGTAGATGCTGTTGCCATCGTCGGCCAGGGTGATGCCGTCGGCCGAGCGATCCCAGTCGGCGGCGATCTCGCGGCTGTTGCCGCTGGCCAGGTCCAACGCCATCAGGGCAAAGCGATCAGCCTCGAAACCCGGACGCTTCATCGCCCGGTAGTACAGGGTTTTGCCATCGGCGCTGAATACCGGACCGGTATCCCAGGCCGGATTGGAGGCGGTCAGGTTCTTCGGTGCGCTCTTGCCATCGATGGCGAGCTGGTACAGGTCGAAGTTGGTCGACCACGGCTCGCTCTTGTCGGCCACCCGCACGCTGGCCACCAGCGACGCACCGTCCGGTGCCCAGGTGTATTCGCTGTCATCGCCAAACGGCTTGGACGGCAGATCGCCGACCAGGGCCTGGCTCAGCCCGGTCGCGGCCTTGGCCATGGCCTTGCCGGCCGGCATGTCGGCCACGTACAGGCGGCTGCGGCGGCCATCGTTCCAGGTATCCCAGTGGCGCACGAACAACTGGTCGAAGACGACCCCGGTGGCCGGCGAGGCTTCGGTGTCATCCAGCTTCTTCTTGCTGCAGGCGAAGTCGGCGCCGCAGTCGGCGAACGTGTCGACGGTGAACGCGATGCGGCCATCGTCCGGCGAAATTTTGTAGCTGCCCACGTCCAGCGCGATGTCGGTCAGCTGGCGCGGCTTGCCACCTTCGGCCGGCATTGCATACAGCTGCTGGCTGCCGGACTGGCTGCTGAGGAAGTACACGGTCTTGCCATCGGCCGAGAACGACGGTGAATTGACGTTCCAGCCGTCCGGGGTCAGCCGGCTGGGCGGGCGCTGGTCGCGGGTCAGCAGGTTCCGGCGCCACAGGCTGGTGCTGGCCTTGGTCCGGGCCTGGTCCATCACCCGCTTGGCGAACACCAGCTGGCTGCCATCCGGCGACAGCACTGGCGAGGAGTAGCGGTCCAGCGCCACCATGTCGCGGACATCCAGGCCGCGATTGGCAGCGAGTGCCGGCACGCTGGCCAGCAGGCAGAGGGGCAGCAGGGCAAAACGCAGGTTCATCCGGGGCTCCGGCAAAAGAAACCCCGATGTTAGGCCGCAATCGACATCCAGCGCAAAGGCATGAAGTCATGCCCCGCTCAGCACTGCCGGCGGGCGGGCGTCAGCCGCCGGCCGGCGGCTTGGCCGCGACCTCGCCCTTGCGCCCGGTCCGGTACAGCAGCCAGCCGACCACCGCCAGCACCAGCAGGCCGATCCACTGGTTGAAATGGAACGACTCGGGCAGTGCCAGCACGTCGGCATTGGCCGAGACCACGATCGGAATCGCGATGGCGATGCCCATCAGCGCTTCACCGGTGATCAGGCCGGCCGAGAACAGCACGCCCGGACGATGCACGCGGTCGCGGGCTTCCTCGTCGTCGGCCTTGACCTTGTGGTAGCGCTCGACCAGGTGGGCGATCAGGCCACCGAGGAAAATCGGCACCATCAGCTCCAGCGGCAGGTAAATACCGATGGCCGCGGCCAGCACCGGCACCCGGAAACGGGCGCCGCGCGACTTCAGCCATTCGTCGATGGCGATGATGACCGCGCCGATGACGCCACCGACGGCAATCATGTTCCAGGGCAATTGACCGCCAAACAGGCCTTTGGCAACCGAGGCCATCAAGGTCGCCTGTGGCGCCGCCAGCGATTGCGGGTGTTCCGGGGTGGCCGCGCCGATGCCGTAGGCATGGGCCAGCAGGTTGAGCACCGGGGCCATGATCAACGCGCATGAGAACGCGCCGATGGCCAGCATCAGCTGCTGCTTCCAGGGAGTGGCGCCGACCAGGTAGCCGGCTTTCAGATCCTGCAGGTTGTCACCGCCGACCGCCGCGGCGCAGCACACCACTGCGCCGATCATGATTGCGGCCACCGCGCCAATCGGCGAGTCACGGCCGAGCAACAGCACCAGCACCGCAGAAGCGAACAGGATGGTGGAAATGGTGATGCCGGAGACCGGATTGTTGGATGAGCCAATCAGGCCGGCCAGGTAACCGGAAACCGATACGAACAGGAAACCGGCGACGATCATGATCACGGTCATGGTCAGGCTGACGCCCCACAGGCCGACGATGGCATGGTACAGCGCCCACAGCGGGACCACGAAGGCGACCAGCGCGATCAGCATCCACTTCATCGGCAGGTCGCGTTCGGTCTCGGCAATCTCGACCTTGCCGGTGCTCTTGCGGGCGGCGGCAAAACCGCTCTTGATCCCCGACACCAGCGAATTGCGCAGCGAGAACAGCGTCCAGACGCCGCCGACCAGCATGGTGCCGACACCGAGATAACGGATTTTGGCGCCCCAGATGGCAAACGCCGCGTCAGCAGCCGGCGCGGTGGCGATGCTCTGCGCCAACGCCGGGTCGCTGCCAAGGAAGAACGCGTGGTACAGCGGAATGGCGATATGCCAGGACAACACCGCGCCGGACAGGACCACGATGCCAACGTTGAGACCAACGATATAGCCCACCCCCAGCAGCGCCGGCGACAGGTTGGTGCCGATGTAGCCGATGACCCGGCCGCTGCCCAGGTAGGCGGCCTGGGCCCAGGCGTCGGGAATCATTTTCAGGCCACTGGCCGCGCCCAGCTTGACCAGTGCGCCGATGGCCCCGGACAAGGCCAGGATCTTCAGCCCCGGACCGGGATTGTCGCCGGCCTTCAACACTTCGGCCGCGGCCTTGCCTTCCGGGAACGGCAGCGGGTCCTCGACGATCATCGAGCGCCGCAGCGGCACCGAGAACAGTACCCCAAGCAGCCCGCCGAGGCCGGCAATGCCCAGCACCCACCAGTATTTGAAGTCCGGCCAGTAGCCCATGATGACCAGCGCCGGGATGGTGAAGATGACCCCGGCGGCGATCGAGGAACCGGCCGAGGCGCCGGTCTGGACGATGTTGTTTTCGAGGATGGTGCCGCCGCCGAGCAGGCGCAGGATGCCCATCGACACCACCGCCGCCGGAATCGCGGTGGCGATGGTCAGGCCGGCAAACAGGCCCAGGTAGGCGTTGGCGGCAGCCAGCACCATCGCCAGCACGATGGCCAGCACGACGGCACGGAAAGTGAGTTGCGGCGTGGCGGCCTGGCTCATCGGATTTCTCTGCAGACGGAAACCGGACAAGCTAGCGACAAGCCCTGCGCAAGTCCAGTCGTGGCGGCGCCCGCGGGGCCGGCGGCAGGCGCCGCGGCTATACTCCGCGGTTCCGTCCCGAACCGACCCCGCCGATGAACCCGACCGCCGCCGCCCTGCCCGCCAGCGAGGACTTCCTCGGCCACCCGAAAGGCGTCTACGTCTGCTTCTTCACCGAGATGTGGGAGCGGTTTTCGTTCTACGGGATGAAGGCGCTGCTGCTGCTGTACCTGACCAAGTACCACTTGTTTGGCGACAAGGCCGGGCTGGATCTGCTTGGCGCCTATGGCGGTCTGGTGTACTGCGTGCCGGTCATCGGCGGCCTGCTGGCGGATCGCTGGCTGGGCATGCGCAAGGCGGTGGTGTTCGGCGGCGTGCTGCTGGTGCTGGGCCACATCGGCATGGCATTCGAAGGTCATGCCGCCAGCAGCGTCGGCGGCATCGTCAGCCGCGACGAAGGCACGTTGCGGATCACCTATCTGTCGCTGGCGCTGATTATCGTCGGCGTCGGCTTTCTGAAGCCCAATATCTCGACCATCGTCGGCAAGCTCTACGCGCCTGATGACCCGCGCCGCGATTCGGGCTTTTCACTGTTCTACGCCGGCATCAATCTGGGCGCACTGTTCGCGTCGCTGGTCTGTGGCTACCTCGGCGAGACCCTGGGCTGGAAGTATGGCTTTGGCGCCGCCGGCATCGGCATGCTGCTGGGACTTGGCCTGTTCCTGTGGGGCCAGAAGTACCTGCACGGCCACGCTGATCCGCACGCACCGGAGACCCTGCGGCAACGGTTCTGGGGCGTGCCGCGCGAGGGGCTGATCTATGCCGCATCGATCGCCGCGGTGGTACCGCTGGCATGGCTGATGTGGGCAGCGGCCAATGGCAGTTTCGCGCTTGCTGGCGAAGTCAGCCTGGCGCTGCTGCTGATGCTGGTGGTGCTGGCCTGCGTACTGGTCTGGTTCGGGTTCTTCATCACCCGTCAGTGCACCCCGGTGCAGCGCCAGCAGATGCTGGCGCTGATGGCGCTGATCTTCATGGCGCTGATTTTCTTCACCCTCTACGAGCAGACCTACGGGTCGTGGGTGACGTTCACCGACCGGTTGCTGACCAAGGATATTTTCCCGTCACTGGTTCGGGCGCAGGAACCGGTCAGCTGGGGTGCGGGATTGATGGCCAATGTCGCCCAGTTCTTTGCCCATGCGCCGTGGTCGATGTACTCGCTGGTGCTGGCGCCGGTGTCATTCGTGGTCGCGGCCGAGTTGTCGGACCGCTATCCGCAATCGCGCCTGCCGAAGTTCCTGTTCGTGGCGGTGGTCGCGATCATGTTGCTGTTCATGGTCCGCGACTCGGTCATCCTGCCGCAGACCGCAGGATCACTGACCTATCTCGGCGCACTGTTCCTGGTGCTGCTGGCGCCGGTGTTCGCGGTGCTGTGGGCGGCACTGGGCAGGCGCGGCCGGGATCCATCGAAACCATTCAAGTCGGCGCTGGGGCTGGTGTTGGCCGGCGTTGCCTTCGTGCCAATGGCACTGGCCGCGCAACAGGTCGGCGCAAGCGGGCAGATGGCCAGCGTGTGGTGGCTGGTGCTGGCCTACCTGATCCTGGAAATGGGCGAGATGTGCCTGTCGCCGGTCGGCCTTTCGGCGGTGACCCAGTTGTCGGTGCCGCGCGTGGTCAGCATGATGATGGGCACCTGGTTCCTCGCCACCGCGTTCTCGGAAACCCTGGCTGCGCTGTTCGGCAAACTGGCAGCGATCGAAGTGCCGCACGGTGAAACCCTGGTATTGGCCGATGCTGCCGGCAAGTACGCCGACCTGTTCTGGCTGATGATGTTCCTCGGCCTGGGCTGCGGCGTGCTGGCCCTGCTCGCGGCGCCGCTGCTGAAACGGATGATGCACGGCGCGCACTGATCCGCTTGCCGCCTGGTGCACACCAGTAACGACAACGGCGCTTTCGCGCCGTTGTCGTTTTGCCGACGCATCAGATTTGCCTTACTTCGCCTTCTGCCCACCGATGTTGCGCGACAGGAAGTCCAGCAGCTGGGTGTAGTACGCCTTGCGGTGCTCGAGTGTGTAGAAGCCGTGGCCCTCGGTATCGTAGTACAGCGTCTCCACCTCACCACCCGCATCCTTGATACGACGCGCCATCAGATGCGAATGCCTGATGGGTGCCCGGCTGTCGGACCCGCCGGCGGCGAGGAAAACCGGCACTTTGATCCGGTCGGCCAGATTAGTGGGCGAGAATTGCTCGAGACCCTTGCCGTCACCAATCCACTCGTCCAGATAGTTCCGCCCTGATTTGCTTTCCTTGATGTCGCCACGCTTGAACATGGTGGGAAGATCGTAAACGCCGACATATCCTGCCGCACAGCGGTACAGATCAGGTTCCCTGGCAACTCCCATCAGCGCGGCGTAGCCGCCATAACTCGCACCGTAGATGCAGATCCGCGAAGGCTCGGCAAAGCCCTGGTGCACAGCCCAGGTGGTGGCGTCGGTCAGGTCATCCTGCATCGCCTTGCCCCATTGCCGGGCACCGGCCTTGGCAAACGCCTGGCCGTAACCTCCGGAACCACGGAAATTGACCCGCAGCACCGCATAGCCCGCGGCGGCCAGCAGCTGGGTCTGATCGTCGAAGAACCAGTCGTCCTGCACGAAGAATGGCCCGCCGTGCGGCATCACCACCATCGGCAACGGCGAATCAGAGGCGCCGGCGGGCCGTGTGAGATAGCCATGTATCTGCATGCCATCCCGGGCCTTGAATGCAAACGGGGTGGTCACGCCCATGCTGCCAGGATCCAGCCACTGGCGGCGGCTGGCCAGGTAGTCGGCTTTCTTGCTGACGGTATCGAACACATAGAAGTCGCCTTCGTTGCGATCGGACTGCACCTGCACCAGTGCCAACCTGCCGTCGTCGGTGTGCGAGGTGATGAACACCGCTTGTCCGGGGAACGCCTCCTCCAGGCTTCGATACAGCCGTGCCGTTGCCGATGTTTCGTCGAAGAACACCGCCTTTGGCCTGCCATCCATGAAGATCGCACCTGCCGGCACCGATGGCGACTGCAGCGAATAGATGATGGTCGACGGATCCACGTCCGACCCGGCCAGCAGTGGCGAGCGTACAAGGGTCTCCATCTCCATCGTTTCCAGAGTGTCGGCGCCGGACGCATTTTCGACCTGCAGGTAGGCGCGAGCGTTGTCAGCGGAGAATCCCAGTACGTACAGCGATTCATCGGACTGATTCGAGTCATTTACCAGCACCCAGTCCTCATCGCTGCCCTGGCGGTAGTACAGCCGGGTGCTGTTGTCGTCTTCCTCGCCCTGGGCAAACCGGACTTCGCCGGCATTGTCGACCTTGAAGCTGGCATCCTGCATGGGCGCGCGGGCCACCCGCTTGCTCTTGCCGGTGGCCACATCCATGCGGTCGGCGCGGGCCTTGCCCGAAGACGAATAGGACCAGACCGAGACAATCATGTGCTGGTCATCGCCGGGCAGGTCATCGGCCAGGAACGTCACTTCACGGTTCTCCGCGCGCGGTGCACGGAACCCGGCCAGCAGCGTGGGCTTGCTGCCATCCACGCTTACCGCATACAGCTCGCCGGTCGCGACCGGGACTTCCAGGGAACCGAACTTCTCGGCGCCTGAAAGTACCACCCGGGTCGGACTGACCCAGTAGAAAGCAGTGACCGCGGTATCCTTGCCCAGACTGAAGTTGCTGACGACCTTGTTGTCGGCGCGGCGGATGATGACCATGCCGACCTGGTCTTCATGCGGCACGGTGGCGGCGAAGTACTCGCCGCTGGGCGACAACTTCAGGTCCAGAAACGTCGGATGTTTGAGGAAACCGGCGAGATCCACTGCGGCCTGGGCCGCCGCGGCCGCCAGCATCAACGACACGGCAACGATGGTGGACAAGAGTCGGGAATTGATGGCGCTTGGCATGGGTCCGTCCTGAACCTGCATTGGGGCCCCTGCCACAGCGACGCCGAAAACCGGTGACGGTGCCGCTGCGACACCAGGGCAGTGGTTTGCTTGCACGGAATTCAATCAACGACGGGAGCCTGGGATGATCAGGACTCCCGTCAGGCACGGCTACTTCGCCTTCTGCCCACCGATGTTGCGTGACAGGAAGTCCAGCAACTGGGTGTAGTACGCCTTGCGGTGCTCGAACGTGTAGAAGCCGTGGCCTTCGGTCGAGTAGTACAGGGTCTCCACCGGCACGCCGGCCGCCTTAAGCGCGCGTTCCATTTTCTGCGACTGCGCCAATGGCGCGGTTTCGTCCTTGCCACCGGCGGCCAGGAATACCGGTACTTTGATCCTGTCGGCCAGCAGGTTGGGAGAAGCGGCGGCCAGCTTCTGCGGATCGGAGCCTATCCATTCGCTGGTCCAGGTCTTCATGCGATCACTCTTGCGAATGTCATCGTCGCGCATCATCGCCAGGTCATAGACGCCGACATAGCCCGCGGCACAACGATACAGATCCGGTTCCTTGGCCACGCCCATCAATGACGCGTACGCACCATAGCTGGCGCCAACCATGCACACGCGATTGCCATCGGCAATACCTTCGTTGATGGCCCAGCGGGTCGCGTCGGTCAGGTCGTCCTGCATGCTGCCGCCCCATTGCCGTGCACCGGCATGCATGAACGCCCGGCCGTAGTTGCCCGAGCCGCGATAGTTGACCTGCAATACCGCATAGCCGGCCGCCGCCAGGATCTGCGGCTCGGCGTCATAACCCCATGCTTCATATATGCCGAAAGGTCCGCCATGCGGCAATACCACCAGCGGCAGGTTCTTGCCGGTGCTTTGCCTGGGCAGGGTCAGGTATCCGCGCATGGCCAGTCCATCGCGCGCCGCCAGTTCAACCGGTTTGGTGACGGCCATCATTTCGGGCTCTACCCAGCTGCGACGGCTCAGCAGATAGCCGGCCTGGTTGCTCTGGGTATCGAACAGGTAAAAGCTGCCCGGGTCGCGATCGGAATAGGTTTCGACCACCGCCAGCTTGCCGTCATCGGTCGTGGAAGTGACGACGACGGCTTCGTTGGGAAACGCTTCCTGCAACATCGCATACAGTCTTGCTTCCCTGCCCTTGCCATCGAAGAAGCGGGTGGAGAGCTTGCCATCGGTATACATGCTCCCGACCGGGCCATGGCCATCGAAGGCGAAGATGATCGCGGCCGGGTCCGCCACCGGGTCACGCAGCACTTCGCTGCGGGTGCCGCTGCGGGTATCGAAAGCAACGATGGCATCCGGCCCCTTGGGCTGCTCGACCCGCAGATAGGCAATCTGGTTGTCGTCGGAAAAACCAACTGGCACTTCAGCATGGCCACTGTCCAACTCACTGTTGATCAGCTTCCATTCGCTCTGGTCATTGTCGCGATAGAAGAGCTTGCTGGCGTTGTCCAATTCCGAGCCCAGTGCGAACCTGACTTGGCCGGCATTGTCGATGTGGAAGGACGAGCCCTTGACCGGCGCCCGCGCCACCGTGGTCCGGCGGCCATTGTATATATCCATCCGATCAGCACGCTGCCATGACTCCTTGTCCGTATACGGCATCACGGTGACGATCACGTTGCGGTCGTCGCCGGGGATGGTGGCGAAATCCAGCGCGGCCACTTTGTCATTGTCGCCCTTGCCACGAATCATCGTGCCCGTGGCGCGGTCCGAGGTGGCGCGGTAGCCGATGATGGGCTCGGGGAAGGTGTCGCCGACATCCATCGCCAGTACTTCACCGTTGCCCTGCGGTTGATCGAGGAAGCCGAACTTCTCCTTGATCCGGATCAGAAGCCGCTCCTTGTTGGCCCATTCGAAATAGACCACGTGCTTGTTCGGGCCCAGCGTGAACGAGCTCATGACCTTCTGGTCGGCGCGCCGCAGTATCGCCATGCCAGTCCGATCTTCGAACGGTATGGTGACCGCGTAATAGTCGCCGTCGGGCGAGATGACGATGTCGCCAAACTCACTGTTCTTCAGGTACGGGTCCAGATCCACCTGTGCGTAGGCAGGTGCCACCAAGGCCAGCAGCGTGGCCAGTATCAGCTTTCTCATGACTCCCCTTGTTTGCTTCATCCGATTGAGGCGAACACCGCGCTTCCGTGCGGGCTCCCCGCTGCAAAGATAAAGCAAACCAGTCGCCCGGAAAACCGCGACATGAGTCACTAGTAATGTGACTCAGTTCAAGGTCTGGCGCTGTCGATGACCGCTTGCAGTGCGATTTCCCAATCCGGCAGCTGCAACTGCGCGGCGTCCTGGATGGACCGGTTGTCCAACCGCGAATAGCCTGGACGCTGGGCACGGGTGGGATAGTCGGCGGTGCCGATAGGCAGCACCGTCGGCGGCTTCGCCAGCAGGCCTGCGGTGTGCGCGGTGCGCATGATGGCTTCGGCGAAGCCGTGCCAGGAGGTGCCACCACTGGCGGTCAGATGGAAGGTGCCCTGCGGTATCACTGGCAGCGCCAGCATCGCCGCGGTGACCTCGGCGATCAACGGCGCCGGCGTCGGCGTACCGAACTGATCCGCGACCACGTTCAACTGATCCCGCTCGGCCGCCAGTCGCAACATGGTGCGCATGAAATTGCCGCCATGGTTGCCATACACCCAAGCGGTGCGCAGGATCAAATGGCGCACGCCAGCGTCACGGATGGCCTGCTCGCCGGCCAGCTTCGACGCCCCATATACGCCAATCGGTGCGGTCGGGTCGGTTTCCCGGTAAGGGCTGCTGGCTTGTCCGTCGAATACATAGTCGGTTGAGTAATGCACCAGCATTGCATCCGCTTCCCGGCAGGCCTCGGCCAGGATCGCCGGCGCGGTGGCGTTGATCAGATACGCCAGGTCACGCTCGTCTTCGGCTTTGTCGACCGCGGTGTAAGCGGCCGCGTTGACGACAACGTCCGGCGCGATCGCGGACACGCCTTGCCGCAACGAATCCGCCGACGCCAGATCGATGCGCTCACACGGACGGCCATCGGCCAGGCGTCCCGAGCGGGTGGCCGCCACCACTTCGCCCAATGGCAGCAGCGCAGGCAGCAATGCATGCCCGACCTGGCCGGTCGCGCCCAGCACCAGCAGCTTCATGGCTGGTATTCCGGCAACCGTGCTGCCGGCACGTCCTGCAGCAACGGGGCAGCCGCGTCCTTGGCCGACAGCGAAGGGGCACTGACCGGCCAGTCGATGGCAATCGCCGGATCATCCCAGCGCACGTTGGCATCGGCGTCCTTGTCGTACTGTGCGGTACACAGGTAACTGAATACAGCCCGCTCGGACAGCACCGCGAAGCCATGCGCGAAACCTTCCGGAATCCAGAACTGGCGCTTGTTGTCGGCGCTCAGCACGACCGCCGCCCACTGGCCGAAATGCGGTGATCCGCGGCGGATGTCGACTGCCACGTCATAGACCTCGCCCTCCAGGACGCTGACCAGCTTGCCCTGCGGGTTCGGCCATTGGTAATGCAGGCCACGCAGCACGCCCTTGGCTGAGGAGGAAACATTGCTCTGCACGAAAGAGGTTGGCAGACCCTGCTCGCCATAGCGCGCGGCGTTCCAGGTCTCCATGAAGAAACCACGTTCATCGCCGAATACCGCCGGCTCGATGACAAGGCAACCGGTCAGACCGGTCTCCATAACCTTCATCGCGGCACTCCGCGCTTGGCCAACATCATCAGGTACTGTCCATAACTGTTCTTCAACAGCGGCGCGGCCAGGGCTTCGATCTGCGCGGCATCAATCCAGCCGTTGCCAAAGGCGATTTCCTCGGGACAGCAGACCCGCAAGCCCTGCCGCGCTTCGATGGTTTCGATGAAGGTCGAGGCCTCCAGAAGCGACTGATGGGTGCCGGTATCCAGCCAGGCGTAACCGCGCCCCAGCGCTTCCAGATGCAGGTTGCCGGCATCCAGATAACAGCGGTTGAGATCGGTGATTTCCAGTTCGCCACGCGGTGATGGCTTCAGCGAAGCCGCGTAGTCACTGGCCTGGCCATCGTAGAAATACAAGCCGGTGACGGCGTGGTTGGAACGCGGCCTGGCCGGCTTTTCCTCGATGCCAACGACCCGGCCGCTGGCGTCGAACTCGGCCACGCCGTAGCGTTCGGGATCACGGACCCAGTAACCGAACACGGTGGCACCCTGCTGGCGACTGTCGGCGCGCTTGAGGATTTCGGTAAATCCATGTCCGTGGAAGATGTTGTCGCCCAGCACCAGACAGCTGGGATGGCCGTCGAGGAACTCGCGGCCGATCAGCAGGGCCTGCGCCAAGCCATCAGGACTTGGCTGCACCGCATACTCGATCTGCATGCCCCACTGCGAACCATCGCCAAGCAACTGCTTGAACAGGGCCTGCTCGTGCGGCGTATTGATGATCAGGACCTCGCGGATCCCGGCCAGCATCAACACGCTGAGCGGGTAATAGATCATCGGCTTGTCATACACCGGCAGCAGCTGTTTGCTGATCGCCTGGGTCAACGGATACAAGCGTGTACCAGACCCGCCGGCGAGGATGATGCCCTTGCGCCGATGCTGGCCGGCCGTGTTGCTGACTTCGTTCATGCGGCTGTCCCGATGCGTTCCAGTCGATAGCTGCCGTCCAGCACCCGCTGCACCCAGTCCTGGTGCTGCAGATACCAGTCGACGGTTTCGGCGATGCCCTGTTCGAACGAATGCTGCGGCTCCCAGCCCAGTTCGCTCTTCAGCTTGGAAGCGTCAATGGCATAGCGGCGGTCATGGCCGGGACGATCGGCAACGAAGGTGATCTGGCTGGCACGCGACTGGCCATCCTCACGCGGGCGGCGCTGATCCAGCAGTTCGCAGATGGTCCGTACCACTTCGATGTTCTGCCGCTCGGCATCGCCGCCGACATTGTAGGTTTCGCCAACGCGGCCTTTTTCAAGCACGCGACGGATGGCGGCGCAGTGGTCGCCGACATACAGCCAGTCACGCACGTTCTTGCCGTCGCCATACACCGGCAACGGCTCACCGGCCAAAGCACGGGCAATGATCAGTGGAATCAGTTTTTCCGGGAAATGGTAAGGCCCGTAGTTGTTGGAGCAATTGGTGGTCAGCACCGGCAACCCGTAGGTGTGGTGGAACGCGCGCACCAGGTGGTCCGACGCCGCCTTCGAGGCCGAGTACGGCGAGTTGGGAGCATATGGCGTGGTCTCGGTGAACTTGCCGGTATCACCCAGCGAGCCATAGACCTCATCGGTTGATACGTGCAGGAAGCGGAAATCCTCGCGGGGCTGGTCCTGCAGGGCTTTCCAATGGTCGCGCACGGCCTCAAGCAGGCCCAGGGTACCGACCACATTGGTCTGGACGAAGGTGCCGGGCCCGTCAATCGAACGGTCGACATGGCTTTCGGCGGCGAAGTTGACCACCGCGTCCGGCTGATGCTCGGCCAGCAACCGCCCAACCAGCGACGCATCACCGATGTCGCCATGGACGAATATGTGCCGGGGATTGCCCTCGAGCGATGACAATGTATCCAGGTTGCCTGCGTAGGTCAGCGCATCCAGGTTGACGATCGTGTGGCCGAGTTCCACTGCACGCAAAACGAAATTACCGCCGATAAATCCTGCCCCGCCGGTCACCAACCATGTCGCCACGCAACTTCTCCCTTCATGCCTTTGTGTCAGCAATGCGCAAGGCAAGCGCCCGCAGACTGATCGTGGCTGAATCATCCAGCCTGTATCAAAATCATGATTTTACTTTGTTTTCCCGATTGCCCGCGGGAAAACAGGTTCTTTGCCGGGCCGACGAAACAGGCAAGCGCTGGATTCTAACCGCTTTCCGCCCCACCCTCAGCCCGCCACCGCCGATGCCGCCGTGCCGCACCGGTCCCTAGCCACCGGTCTGCGAATGCGGCGCCGCGGTCGCCTTTGATTGCGGCGAGTCCTGCTGCCGCAGGTAGATGCTCAGGACCACGATCGACAGAACGGCCAGGAACTCGCTTTGCCAGTTCTGCAGCGACTCGAACCAGAACTGCGGGCCCCGCAGATGATGCGCCAGCGATATGACGGTTTTACCTTCCAGCAGCCGCTGCTCGTTTTCCATCGTCCAGCTGCCATAGGCGTGCAGGCTGAACGACAGCGCGAACAGCACCGCGTACACCAGCGCCAGCGAGTGCGCGTACAGCGCCCGCCACACCCCACCAGCAGCAACCGGCCACGGCGTTGGACCCGGGTCGATGCGCTGTCTCTCGCTGGCCGGATCCAATGGCCGCGATTCTGCCGACCCGCGCTGTCGCAGCCCCACGGTCAACAGCACGTACATGCCCATCTGCAGGAATTCGCTTTCCCAGTTCTCGAAGGTGGCCGATATGAAGTGCCCGCTGTGCAGGTATTGGTCCAATGTCAGCGTCGGCTGTTGCCGCGCGGTCCTTTCATCATTGAACGAGGCGAAGCCGGACTCCGCCTGGCCGATCAGGAAGACCACGAACAGCAGCAACAGGACCAGCGACAGCCCGTTGCGCCTGAAGAAGCCGGGGGAATCCGCCTCCGACATGCCTCAGTCGCCGTGGCCGGCCAGCTGGTCCAGCGAGGCATTGAGCCCGGCGGCCAGTGCGGCGTCGCCGTTCACCAGATCCTGCCAGCGCAGCGCCAGCCCACGCCGATGGCCTTTGCGGGTCAGGCTCAGGCCTTCCGGATCCAGCACCAGCGTGTAGGCAACGCCATCAATCGCGACCTCCCTGCGCAATGGGCGGTCGAGCGGCGTCATCGGGTCGGGCTCGCCTGGCTTGCCTGCGCGGGGACCGCGCGTTCGGCGGCGTTCTCCAGCGGCGGCTCGTGGCTGAGAGCGTTGCCGTCGGGGGCCAGGAGCTGCCAATGCCCCCATCGATCCTGCACATCATGGCCCGAGGTGCGCCCGGCGCCGGCATCACCGGCGTAGCGATACAGTGGGTGCCCGTTGTAGCTCAATTGCTGGCGGCCGTCCCGCCGCTGCAGCCTCCCCAGCAGCTCGCCATGAACACCGGTTTCCGCCGCCGCACCTGCGCTCAGCACCGGCGGCCAGGCGTTCTCGCATACCGCATCGCAACCTCTGCCGTCCTTGTTGTCCTGCAGGAAGTACAACGACGCGCCACTGGCATCGACCAGGTACGAGGGGCTGCCTTGCGACAAGCGTACTCGCGCCTGTGTGGCGCCGGCGGCATCAGGCCCGCCCTCGAGTGCGGTGCCCTCCTCGGCCGTCGCCGTCGGTGGCGCCTGCAACGGGGTCTGCTGCGGGCGCACCGCCTGCTCTGTTCCGTCTCCGTCGCCGGACGCAGTGGAATCGCTGCCGCAGCCGGTCGATGCCAGGCACAGCGCGATGCAGCCGAGCAACCATGAAGTCCGCATTGTCGTGTCTCCAGATAGGTACATGAATACGCACGGCGATGGCGGCGGCAAGGGTCGGCGCAGCGCCCACTGCCACCATCAGTCAGCGCAAGGTTGTGCCACGCCGGGTGGAGGCATCGTGATGACGCACCGACAGTCATTCGCATCAAAGTAACGGCGCGCCGACTACGCTCGCTCCATCCTGGTGCAGGAGACACCGAGTGAACTCACCAACATTGGCCATCGTGGATGATGATCAGGATTTCAGCGCATTCCTGATGCACTTCGCCGAGCGCCGTGGCTTCGCCGCGCGACGGTTTCACAGCGTCGCCGACGCCACTCCATGGCTGGCCAGCAACGACACCGACCTGACCATGCTCGACATGGCGTTGCCTGACGGCAGCGGGCTTGATGTGATCGACCGCATACCGTCGTCGCGCCACGCGCAGATCGTATTCGTGTCCGGTACCGACAACGCCGACGACATCCGCCGCGCGGTCGCCACCCATGCCAGTGAATTCATCGGCAAGCCATTGCGACGCGACACCCTGGAACGCCTGTTCGATCAGACCCAGCAGCGCGTGCAGCATCGTCTGCAGCTGCTACGCCGGCAATGCGATCCACTGATTGGCGAAAGCGCCTGTATGCTGCGGGTAAAAGAAGACATCATGCGCGTCGCACCAACGCGCCTTGGCGTGTTGATCAGCGGCGAAACCGGCACCGGCAAGGAGTTGGTGGCGCGTGCCATCCATGCCCAAAGTGGCCGCAGCGGACGCCTGATCAGCGTCAATTGTGGCGCGGTTGCACCCGAGCTGCTGGCCAGCCAGTTGTTCGGCCACGAACGCGGCGCTTTTACCGGTGCGGTCCAGCGTCATGCCGGATTTTTCGAACAGGCCTCGGGCGGTACCCTGTTCCTCGACGAAATCGGCGAGATGCCGCAGGCACTGCAGGTGTACCTGTTACGTGTGCTGGAGACTGGTCATATCGTCCGTGTCGGTGGCAGCGAGGAGATTCCGGTCAACGTGCGCGTCATCGCCGCCACCCATCAACTCGATGGTGCTGGTACCGGCTACCTGCGCGAAGACCTTTACTACCGCCTGGCCCGTTATCCCATCCAGCTGCCGCCGCTGCGCGCGCGGGGTGCCGATATCGAGCGCCTCACACACGCCTTCATTGCCGAACTTAACCATGAGACCGGCATTGACAAGAGTCTGGACCGGGCCTGCCTGGACAGGCTGCTGCGGCACCCGTGGCCAGGCAACGTGCGCGAACTGCACGCCGCGGTCGAACGTGCCTATATCCGCTCCGGCTCGCGCCTGGTGGACGTGGTGCCACTGGCAGCCGTCGGCCACGGTGGCGATGACGATGGCGTGCGCTTCCATGTGGGTATGACCTTCGAGGAAATCGAAGATGAAATGCTGCAACTGACGCTGGCCCATCATCGCGGCGACAAGACCGCGACCGCGCGCAGCCTGGGTGTCAGTGTGCGCACCGTGCACAACCATCTGGCGCGGAGACGCGATGATGGATGAAGGCTGGCTGCACGCCTTGCGCAATGAGCTGAACCTGATCAACGTCGGCATCATCATGCTGCGCACCAGCATGCCGATCGATGCGCCAGCGGAAGCGCAGCTGGCGCTGGACAAGCTGGAGCAGGCGGCGGACCGCTGCACGACACTGGTGCGTATGCCACCCACCGGCATTGGTGCGTCCGCACGCGACTGAAGGGACCCGGCATCCGACAGTGGCTGCCCGTTCTCGACTCTTTACATGACGGATGCCGGCATGAAGCAACCGGCGCGTTGCCGCGGCCAAGTCAGCCTGCTCGCCGCGGCGCCAGCCTCGGTCGCTGAGTGCCGATAGTGAAAAAAATGCATATCCCTGCAATCGCTGCAGGGCAGCCGCGCGCGCCGCGCCGGTATGTGCCGCTGTGACGGCTTCCGGACACTGGCACGCTAATTGCGACGTCCGGACAGACAACATCGATTCGGGAGGAGCCGTGACCGACAAACACGTAGGCACCGAGCTGAAGGCCGCCTTCAGCGAACTGCAGGCTTTGGCAACGCGGTTGGCCAGCAGCAGCCGCGAATGGTTGAACAATCGGAGCGAGGACATGAATCAATATCGAGGTGACCAGGCAGACCGGGACGGCAGATACGAAGGTGGCTATGGCCAACGCCATGGCGGCAGCGCTCCACGCGCCCCGGCGAATGAAGAGGGGCGCTATCCGCAGGACCGCGACGTTGACAGCCGCGCAGCAGTGCGCCAGACCAGCGGTGACCACGGCGACGAAGACATCCGGCGCGGCCCTTGGCAGACCGAGACGTGGCAGGACGCGGACAGCGCTCACCGTGCGGGTCGGGAGGCCTCGGGTTTGCGCGGCAGCAGGAGTGGGCTGTATGGCCCGCAACCCGGCCGCGAGCACGCACATGGCGACGAATTCGACACGGACAGGCAGTACGCTGGCGCCGATAGCCGGCCAGGGTCGCCGTTCGCCGAAGACAATATCCGCGGTGGCAGGTCCTATAGCGGCCGCAGCGGCTATGGTGACCAGGCCGGAATGGGGCGCTCCGGTCGCGGTAGCGCCTACTACAGTGGCCGCAGCGGTTATCGTGACGACGAAAACGAACTGCGCGGTTTCAATCCAGGTGGCAGTGGCCAAGGCTGGCAGCAAGCTGGCCGCCAGGGTCGCGGCGGCTTCGATCAACCGCTGCGCCGGGACAACTACGACCACGGCTTCCGCGGCGACGAAGGCGACTCACGACCGCGGGGCTACGGCTATGGTCGTGATGGTCAGTCGGACGACCAGCATCATCGCGATGGGCAATACGGCTATGGTCGCGACGGCCAGCCCGGTTATGGTGGCGTCGATGAAACACGCGCCTGGCAGGCACAGGGTGACTACGGCCACCACCGCGGCCGCGGGCCGAAAGGCTACAAGCGCTCGGACGAACGCATCAGCGAAGACCTCAATGAGAAGCTGACTGAAGATCCGTTGCTTGATGCCAGCGAGATCACGGTGTCGGTCAAGGAAGGCGTGGCCACATTGCAGGGCTCGGTGGAAAACCGCTGGATGAAGCATCGCGCCGAAGATGTCGCCGACAGCTGCAGCGGGGTCAAGGACGTACGCAACGAAATCCGCATCAGTGCTCGCCAGGGTCAAACCACCACCAGCGCCAGCGCGCCCAGCGATACCGCCGCGGCAACGACGGCCGATGCCAGCGCCGCGCGTCAGCAGAAGTCCAGCACCAGTGCCACCGGCACCACGAGCGGCAATGCCAGCAGCGGCAATCACTGAGTCCGGCGGCGCAGCCGGCTGCGTTGTCGGTCTACGTCGCCCGCTGCGGTGTGGAACACGGCTTGGTCGGGGCGGCTGCGGTAATCCATCACTGCCACCGGCAAGGCGACCGGCCACGCCAGCTGCAACGACCCTCAGGGCGATGGACGGAACCATAGTTCCATCCGACACGACACAGAACAGGAGACGCTCATGGCGCGCTGCGATGTATGCGGTAACGAGTACGACAAATCCTTCACCATCAACCAGCAGGGCAATACCGGCACCTTCGATTCGTTCGAATGCGCCATCCACGCCTTTGCACCGACCTGTGCCCACTGCGGTTGCCGGATCATCGGCCACGGCAGCGAAACCACCGATGCGATCTACTGCTGCGCCCATTGCGCCGAGCAGGCCGGCGACAGCGGCATGGTCGATCGTCAGTGACCAGGGCTCGACCACCTCACGACAGCGGCGGCCACGTCGCGGAACACCGCCACCCACGAGACTGCCATGACCAGAGCGATGCCCTCGAAACTCCCTGACTGCTTCCATTGGGTTGAAGACGAAGCCGGCCGGCAGCGGCTGTTCCTGCATAACATCGAAGTCCTGGAAGTACGCCAGCAACGCGGTGGCTGGGTGGTCCAGGTACACCTCAACGATTCGCAGCTACCGGCGCCGATGGTCGCGGTACGCTCTCCGGCCGCCGGCATGCGTTGGGGCGCCCGCTGGAGCAAGCTGAGGGCGCCGCAACTGGCGGCACTGGTGGCAGGACGTCGCCATGAGCCACGCCAGACATGCCCATGACGGCAGGCATCACCGTCATGGGGCGGGCACCGAGGCCGATTTCGCTGGCCGGCCGGTCAGCGAGTTTCCCGCCGGCAGCGAGATGGCCCTGGCGGGGCACGACCTGGACAACAACGTGGTCTGCAAAGCTTGCGGGTAAGCCGGCAGCGCGGATCGTGGCACGCGCGCCGATGCAGGCGCTGCCTGTCGATCCTGAATCGCTGCTCCGACGCAGCGACACCGGCAACGGTTCCTGATCGCCGGCTTCACGGATTCGCTACGTCTGCTTGCACAGACTTTGCCGCACAGGAGAACCATCATGAACCGAGATCGCAAAGACCCACCGGCCGCCGACGAAAAGAACGAGCAAACGGAATCCCAAAGCGAACGCCGCCAGCGCAAGCAACACGAAAGCGAGAATACCGACGAAGCCCTGGAGGAGACATTCCCGGCAAGTGATCCGGTCTCGCCATTCGTGCCCGCCAAAGCACCGGACTGAAACTGGCAGCACAGGCAGTAGCCTCACAAGGGGCAAGCAGCGCATGCACTCGAGCACTGGCAGGTGTGCACGACCTCCGCTCAGCGCGCACTACACCCCGCCCTACATCCCGCCCTCGCCTGCAGACGCCGACAGCGCGCCGCTGAATACAAGGAGCAGCGCCGTGCCGCTGGCGTCGCGGCCGCGCCGGCGTCTGTTCAGTTCAATCCCAATCGCTGCTCAACCCAGCGCCACGCCAGCGGCCTGCAGTTTCTGCAACGCTGCGTACAGCAGTTCGCCGCGGATGCGTGCGACCTGGCGCGGGCCGTCGACATAGGCCGACGCGCCGATCCAGATCTTGTTGTCCTTGATGTCTTCCACCTGGACCCGCGGCGCCGGCGCCGACTTCACTTCGCGGTGTGCCTGCAATACCGATTGCAGCATCGGCATCACCTGCTCGATGCTGGCGCTTGCGGCCACCGGCAACAGTATCTTGACCAGCCCGTCGCTGGCGGCGAAGGTGCGGTTGCGGACCGCTTTGGTGATCAATTCCGAATTCGGTACCAGCACGGTAGTGCGGTCAGGCAGCGAGATTTCGGTCGCGCGCACGTTGATCCGGCGCACGTCGCCCTCGGCATCGCCGACCACCACCCAGTCGCCAACCTTCACTGGTCGTTCGACCAGCAGAATGATGCCTGAGATGAAGTTCTGCACAATCGCCTGCAGGCCGAAACCGATGCCGACGGTCAGCGCACTGACCACCCAGGCGATGCGGCTGGCCTGCACGCCCAGCGCGGCCAACGCCAGGCCTATGCCGATGACCACGCCGATGTACCCGACAATCGTGGTCAGCGATGATTGAACACTGGCTTCGATACGGGTGGTCGGCAGCAGCCGCCGTGCCAGCCAGCGCGCCAGCAGGCGGGTGACCGCTACCGCCACCGCCAACACCAGTGCGGCGCGCAGGATCTGCATCGGGCTCAGGCTGATGCTGCCGACGTGCAGACGGCCGCCGTTGTCGACCACGCGTCCCAGCACGTCGGCCGGACCGAGGCCATACCCGGCGGTCAGCAGCATCGTCGCGAAGCAGGCCAGCGTCAGCATCAAGGCGCCGCTGGCCAGCACCAGCGCCTGTTGCAGTCGGCGGGTGCCCATGCCCAGCCGCCGCGACCATTGCAGCAGCGCTTCGCGTCGACCGATCAGCGCATCGGTGGCATCGCGCAGCACTTGCCAGCACAGGTACAGCAACGCCAGCACCAGCACGCTCCAGACCGCCTGCTTGGCCAGCAACGCGGCCGCGTCGACATAGCCGGCCAGCAGGCTGCCGGCAAGCACCGCCACCAGCAGCCAACCCAGCAGCAGCACTGCCCGCAGGACATGCAGGGTGCGGCGCTCGGGCAACGCCAGCAGCGATACGCTGGCGCTCTGCAACGCAGCCGCCAGATTGAGCAATAGCAGTCCGATCAGCAATGCCCACCAGGCGGCGGTCAGCAGCGGTGCCAGCGTCCGTAGCGCCGAACCGCCGGCTGCGCTGGCCTGCATGGCGTGCTGATCCAGCAGCGCAACGGCCACCAGGCTCAACGCCAGCCATACCGGAGCGCTGCGCAGCAGGCCGGGTTTGAACAGGGTTGGATTGCGCGATGCCAGCAGCCGCAGGCAGGCACGTCCGAGCGCGGCGACCAGCACCGCCAGGGTGACGATGACCACCAGCATGCGGGCCACCGACAAGACCTGTCCGCTGGGACGCGCCGCCCAGTTGAATATCTGCAGCAGCAGTGAGCCCAGCATCCACGCCAGCACAGTCTGCAACAGCAGGGCGGACAATCCAGGCAACGACTGCGCCAACGGCTGCGCCGGCCAACGCCGTTGCATGCGGGTCCGCAATGCAGGCTCCGCCCACCAGCGCGCTGCCGCCATCACCAGCAGCATGGCCGACAACGCGCCCAACAGCAGCGGCCAATGCGGCGCTGCCTGGGTCAGCGCATCGCGCCAACCGCCGGTGGCGTCAGCGACCGCATCGGGCAACTGTCGCACTGCGCGCACGATCTCGCGCCACGGCATGCGCGTGGCCAGCGATGCCGGCTCCAGCGGCGCAGGCGTCGGCACCGGTTCGGCGGACGGCAAGACGGGAGCTTGTGCATGCAGCAGCGCAGCCGGCAGCGCAAGCGCCATGCCAGCCAGGCACTGTCGGGCTCGGGCGGCCATCAACTCAATGCAGCCGCCCCGCGCTCGGCGGTCAGCAGATAAACCAGCTGGAACTGACGCAGATGCAACGCGTGATCGGCACCACCATCGTCGTGTTCACGGATGCACTGCTCGACCCGCCGGTACAGCGCCTGCCGCAGCAACGGGTCGTGCTGCCCGCAAAGCAACTCACGCAAGCGCCGTTGCCAGCCCTGCGATACCTCATCGTCGTCATCGAAGATCATTGCCATATCGCCATGAATCCGTCGCGTCACCTGTAGCCAGGCAACCTAGCGGCCCGAAGTGGATGCCACGGGCCGAGGAGCGATGCGCTCAAGCGGACCGGGACCCATGATTTATAGCGCCGCCGATGCGAACACCACGTCAACACCACGCGCACGCCTGCCGACACCGCCATCACGCCTGTTCCGCCACCCTGTCGTCAGGAGGACACGACCATGCCGAAGAGCCCGGAGCGCAACCCTGAAAGCGATCAGGAAAAGTCGCTCACCCCGGATCGCCTGCGCAACAATGACGCTGTTCGCAAGGACCATGATCAACCCGATCAGCCACGACCCAGCGGTCGCGACCCCGACGACGATTATCCTGACGCCGGGGTGCCGGCGCCCGGCAAACGATGACCGCGCTGCTTGGGGTAGTGATCAGGAAACAACGCTGGCAGCTGCCAACGCACTGACCAGATTGTGCAGCTGGTAGGGCTTGCGCACGACCGGCACATGCCCGAACGCTGCTGGAATCTCGCCAATGTCGTAACCGGTCATGATGAAGTGCGGCACCTGCAGCTGGGCCAGACGCTCCAGCAGCGGCCATGCTGCTTCGCCGCCAAGATGGACATCCACCGCGGCCACGTCACAAGCACTTGAACCGGCCAGCATTTTCAGCGCCGCCGCCACGCTGCTGGCCGTGGTGACCTGGCGGGCACCCTGATCCTGCAGCAGGTCGGCCACCATGTCCGACAACAGCGGGTCATCTTCTATCAGCAACACCGACAAACCGTCCAGCGGGCCGGCCTGGCCACCATCATTCCGTTTCATAGGGGTGTCTCGCAGCGGGGGACTGCCGGCGGCCTGCGCGGCGCCGGACGACAAGCGAAGGTGCCCGTCCCGTCATACGCCGCGCCCGGGCCGGGGTCAACGCCAGCAGCACTGTTCTGTGAACACGACAACGTTTTCACACGCGTCTTTCCATCCGGCCGGCTGGACATGGCATCAGCGGCTGGCATGCTGGTTCGACGTCGTTGATGGCCAGGCGGCGGGGCCCATTCCGGCGCGGGTGGCTCCCGACCATTCACGCATGCACGACGGTTGCCGTGCAAGGCTGTGCCGGTTTGTCGCGCGAGGCGCGACCTGTCGATGCGTGCCCCAATGGCATGCCAACCGCAGGAGGAAGCCCATGTCCGCCACCACTCCCCTGCCGCTGCGTGCGGTCGCTGTCGCCATTGGTTTGCTGGGTACGCTGTTCGTGTCCGGTGGTGCCTGGCTGGCGGCATTGGGCGGTTCACCGTATTACCTGATCAGCGGTGTCGTGCTGTGGGTTTCGGCCTGGGACATGTGGCACCTGAGACGGCGAGGTGTGTGGCTGTTCTGGCTGCTGCTGGTGGCAACCGTCGCCTGGACATGGTGGGAAAGTGGCAGCAATTACTGGCGCTGGGTGCCGCGCATGGACCTGATGCTGGCGCTTGCCGTGGCGGTGGCACTGGTGCAATGGCGGCTGCATCTGCTGTCGCGACGCGGCTCGCGCTGGCTGGCAGCGGCACTGGTGGCCTGCTTGGTGGTGGCGTTTGGATTGGCATTCCTGCCGCATGGCCACAGCCCGGTGCGCGCTGCGTCGGTGCCGGCGGTGGCCTCGGCCGATTCGATCACCGTGCAGCCCGCCGGGGACTGGGTCGCCTACGGCCGCGGCTACGATGCGTTGCGCTATTCGCCGCTACAACAAATCGACAAGCACAACGTGGACACGCTGCAGGTCGCATGGATGGCCCGCACCGGCGACCTGCCGAAGCATCGCTGGGGCGCGGAAACCACCCCGCTGAAGGTCGGCTCGACCTTGTACCTGTGCACCGCGCGCAGCCAGATACTGGCGCTGGAGGCGACCACCGGCAAGATCAAATGGCGCTTCGACCCCGGTGTGCAGGACAGCGACATCCCCTACACCGCTGCCTGCCGCGGCGTGGCCTATTTCAAGTCCGAACAAGCGGGCGACTGCCAGGAGCGGATCATCGGCCCGACCCTGGATGGCCGCCTGCTGGCGGTCGATGCCCGCAGCGGCCAGCCGTGCGCGGGCTTTGGCGAAAACGGCCAGGTCGACATCACCCAGGGCATGGGCGATACCCCACCGGGCTACGTATCGATCACGGCCGCACCCACCATCGTCCGCGGCGTGATCGTCACCGGCCACCAGGTCCTCGATGGGCAACGCCGCTGGGCGCCGTCGGGCGTGATCCAGGGCTATGACGCGGTGACTGGCGAACTGCGCTGGGCCTGGGACATGCTGCGCCCGGATCGCGATGGCCTGCCGGAAGGTGATGACGAATACTCGCGTGGCACGCCCAACATGTGGACCACCGCGACCGCTGATGAGACCCTGGGCCTGGTGTACCTGCCGATGGGCAACTCGGCAGCCGATTACTGGAGTGGCTCGCGGCGACCCGTTGAAGACAAGTACGCGACCTCGTTGGTGGCGCTTGATGTCACCACCGGCAAGCCGCGCTGGAATTTCCAGACCACGCATATCGATGTCTGGGACTACGACCTGGGTGCACAGGGCACGCTGATCGATTTCCCGACCGGCAATGGTCCGGTGCCGGCCATCGTGCTGCCCAGCAAACAGGGCGACATCTATGTGCTGGACCGTCGCAGCGGGCGGCCGCTGGTAGCGGTCGACGAGCGGCCGGTGCCCGGCGGTGGCGTGGAACCCGAACGCCGCGCCAGGACCCAGCCGATGTCGCGCTACCACACACTGCGCAAGCCTGACCTCAGCGAACGCGATATGTGGGGGATGACCGCGCTGGACCAGTTGTACTGCCGCATCCGCTTCAAGCAGGCCAGCTACAACGGGTTCTACACGGCGCCCGAATCGGAGCGCCACTGGATCGAATATCCCGGCTACAACGGCGGCACCGACTGGGGTGGCATCGCTATCGATCCACGCCGCGGCATCATCGTCGCCAACTACAACGACATGCCCAATTACAATCAACTGGTGCCGCGCGCCGAGGCTGACCGCCGTGGCTGGGCCCCGCGCGAGGACGTACGCGGCGAGATGGGTGGCGCCGAAGGCGCGGGCGATCCGCAGGCCGGCACTCCCTACGCGGTCAACGTCAACGCCGGCTGGCGGCTCGACTTCACCGGCCTGCTGTGCAAGCAGCCGCCCTACGGCGGACTGCGTGCAATCGAACTGGCGACCGGCAAGACCTTGTGGGACAGGCCGTTCGGCAGCGCCCGCGGCAATGGCCCGTTCGGCATTGCCTCGCACCTGCCGGTCGAGATTGGCACGCCCAACAATGGCGGCGCGGTGATCACCGCCAGCGGCCTGATCTTCATCGCCGCGGCGACCGACAACCTGATCCGTGCGGTGGATCTGGATAGCGGCGACGAGTTGTGGCACGCGAAGCTGCCGGCCGGCGGCCAGGCCACGCCGATGGTGTACTCGGTGGACGGTCGCCAGTACCTGGTCATCGTCGCCGCTGGCCATCACTTCATGGAGACCGCACCCGGCGACTTCGTCATCGCCTATGCGCTGCCGGCGCGATAGCCGCAGCTGACACACGGCTTATGCATGTCGCGGGTAGCGCAACCGGGATATATCCAATGTCGCCACCAGTCGACTGCAAAGCGCGCTGGTCAGGGCTGTAGCAAAAAGCCGCTGCGACCTGCATGAACAAACTGCAGGTCGCAGCGGCCATCATCTTTGCCCGCCCGTGGCCTCCGCCGAGGCAGATGCCGGGAGGAACCGACGGAACAGACCGAATAATCGTTTACAGCATGTCCTCGCGTGCATTCTGCGCGCGGGCGGCGCCAATCGCGGTCTCGACTTTCTTCTGCTCTTCCGGCGGCGGCAACACCGCAGGCAGGCCAAGCGATTGCATCCACAGTTCCCGTGCCCAGCCCTTGGTGTGGTAGAGATGGTGATCTTCTTCCTGCTCGACCTCGTCGAAGGCCTGTTGCAGGATCTTGCCTTCCTTGCCGCCTTTTTCGGCGACCTTGCCAATCAACTCCCAGTTCTGGTGGTCCTTGGTTTCGGCCAGCACCACGCATTCGGCGGCGACCAGTTCGGCGCCCGCGGCGTTCCCGCTCTGCATCGCCATCTTGATCGCGGCCACCAGCGACTTGCCATGGTGGGCGACGACTTCGCGACCGGGGCTGGCTTCTTCGGGATCCTTGCCAAGTTCCTCGAAAACACCCAGCAGAATCTTCTCGTGATGCCTGGTTTCGTCGAGGTATTTCTGCCATTCCTCGGCCAGATCCTCGTTCTGCGCCGCATTGATCGCCGCGGTATAGATTTGAATGCCGCCACGCTCGGTTTCCAGCGCCTGCAAAAGCAGTTCGTGGACATAGGGCTGGTCGGTGAGTGAACTACGTGCCATCGGTATTCTCCTTGCCGTCGGGTAGGGATGGGAATGGAACGGTTATATCGGCTGCCGGATAAAGGAGCGGTGACAACGGGCGTGAAAGAGGCGTGAGGCCGCCGATCATCATTGCGCCATCTTCAAGGCTGCTGCTGGCAACCGTTTGCTGAACGTCAGACCGGCGGCGGGTCACGCTCGCGTTCGAAGTGGCGATGTCGCGCCAATGCCTCGATGAAGGACTCGATGGCCCGGTCATCGCACTCATCGACGATCAACAGGCCGGCGTCGTCGGCATCGCGCAGGATGCCGGCGCCCTCCAGCAGGCTTGCGCCCTCGCCCACGGCCAGCAGCGTCTTGCAATGCCGGAACTGGTCCTTGAGGAATTCCGCGGCGCGACCGTCGCTGGCCAGGGTCTGCGCCAGGCTGCCATCGGCCACCACCGCGCCGTCAAACAGCACCGCAGGGCTGTTTTCCAGCGAGGCATCGGCGTCCAGCACGGCGGTGCCCTGGCTGTTGACCACCCCCAGTCGCTGCCCGACCAGCCGCGGCACCGCGCCTGCATCCAGCAACGCCTTCTGCAGCACGCTGACGGTCTCGCCATTGACGCCATCGGCGATCAGGATCGCGATCTTGCGGCTGGCGATGCCCACTTCGCCCGGCATGCCCAGCTGCGACAACGCCGGCGACTCGGTGATTTCCGGCGCGCATTCGGCAGCCATTGGCAACGGCGGCAAAGCTTCGGGCACTGGCATGCCCAGACCGTCGGCGACCTGCTGGGCCAGATCATCGGCGACGCTGGCCAGTAGTGACAACGTCCGGCGACGGATCGCCGGCACCGTGACCTTGCTCAGTTCGAAGCGGAACGCGGCGGCTATATGGGCTTGTTCGATCGCACTCTGGCTCTGGTAGAACAGGCGCGCCTGGGCATAGTGCTCGGCGAACTTCTCCGGCTTGCCACGCCGTTCCTCGCCGGCGACCGGCTCCGGGAACGAGGTGAATCCAGCGCTGCCGGCCTGGAACGGGCAGCCGCCACCGAGTGAGTTGGGTTCGTAGGCGACCCGGCCACGGTTGACCGCCTGCCGATGCATGCCGTCGCGCTGGTTGTTGTGCACCTGTGCCATCGGCGCGTTGATCGGAATCTCGTGGAAATTGGGTCCACCCAGGCGCGTGATCTGGGTATCGACATAGGAATGGATGCGCCCGGCGAGCAGTGGATCATTGGTGAAGTCGATGCCCGGCACCACGTGCGCGGTACAGAACGCAACCTGCTCGGTCTCGGCAAAGAAGTTGTCGGGATTGCGGTCCAGCACCATCCGGCCAACCGGGACAATGGGTACCAGTTCCTCGGGCACGAGCTTGGTCGCGTCCAGCACGTCGAACGAGAAGGCTTCGGCATCGGCATCACTGAACACCTGCAGTCCCAGCTCCCAGACCGGATACTGGCCGGCTTCGATCGCCTCCCACAGATCGCGGCGGTGGAAATCGGGGTCGGCGCCGCTGATCTTCACTGCCTCGTCCCACGTCAGCGAATGCACGCCCTGCAGCGGTGTCCAGTGGAACTTGACCAGTACCGACTCGCCCTGCGCGTTGACCAGCCGGAACGTGTGCACGCCGAAACCCTGCATCATCCGGTAGCTGCGCGGTATCGCGCGGTCGGACATCAGCCACATCAGCATGTGGGTGGACTCGGGCATCAGCGACACGAAATCCCAGAACGTGTCGTGCGCCGACGCCGCCTGTGGCATCGCATGGTGCGGCTCGGGCTTGACCGCGTGGATGAGGTCGGGAAACTTCATCGCATCCTGGATGAAAAATACCGGCATGTTGTTGCCGACCAGATCCCAGTTGCCATCTTCGGTATAGAACTTGACCGCGAAGCCGCGCACGTCGCGCGCGGTATCCTTGCTGCCACGCTCGCCGGCCACCGTGGAGAAGCGCACGAACACCGGGGTCCGCTTGCCCTTCTGCTGCAACGGTGCGGCACAGGTCAGATGGGCAAACGAGTCATACGCTTCGAAGTAACCGTGCGCCGCCGACCCGCGCGCATGCACGACGCGCTCGGGAATACGCTCATGATCGAAGTGGGTGATCTTCTCGCGCAGGATGAAATCCTTGAGCAGTGCCGGGCCGCGCAGACCGGCTTTCAGCGAGTTCTGGTTGTCGGCGACCTGCACGCCCTGGTTGGTGGTCAGCGGTCGGCCAGCCGAATCAACCCGGACCCGATCCATCGCGCCCACGGTGGGATTGCAACCGTCGCGCGCCGGCTCGCCGGACTTGCCGCTGTCGTTGTTCTCCGACAGGCTGCTGGCGGCCGCGCCCAGCGACATCGCCTGGTGTTGGCCGGTTGCCGGCTGCCGGCTGTCCTCGCCGTGTTCGGATGGCTTGGCCGCGTTGTGCGGAAACGCCGCCGCAGTCCTCGCGGTGTCATGCATCTTCATCGCCGCTGCGTCGCTTTCAACCGCCGGCGGTTCACCAGCCGGACCACTGTCGGTGTTGCGTGCCGCCGCCATCGCCGCGATGGCGGCCTGGTCGGGCGACGATTTCCTGTTGCTGGCCATGAGTTGTCCTGGACGAGGGGGGATCCACGGCGACGCTAGTCAGGCGCAGGTAAGCAACGCGTCAACGCGAGCGTGAAGGCAACGACATCGATCAGCGTCCGTGCGCACCTTCGATGCGTTGTTCGCGGCGCATGGGTGGCCGCGCCGTCGCGTTCATTTCGAAATCATCCGCTGCACATCCTCATCACGCAGGCAGCAGCAGCCTCGATGACATGGCCGGGCGCGCCAGCGCCTGATTGCCGTAGCGATTTCAACCGGCCCCGCGGCTGCCATCACCAGAACAATCATCACCAGAACAAGGATCATCGACATGGCACATGACAACGACATTCCCGACCGCAACCCCGACCCCATCACCGGCGCACCCGGTTCGCACCCGCTCGGCGTGGGCGTTGGCGGCGTCGCCGGTGCGGCCGCGGCCGGCGCGGTCGCCGGCACTTTCTTCGGCCCCATCGGCACGCTGATCGGCGCAGCCGCCGGCGCTGTTGCCGGCGCCGCCGCTGGCAAGGGCGTTGCCGAGCGCATCGATCCGACTACCGACATCGACTACTGGCGGCGCGAGCACGAGACCCGTCCGTACCACGACGCATCACGCGACTTCGACCGCGATTACGTCAGCGCCTACGACGCGGGCCGCCGCGCACGCGAAGAGCAGCCGAACCTCCGTTGGAACGATATCGAGCCGCACCTGCATCGCGACTGGGGCAGCCTGCGCGGCGCCTCGACGCTGGACTGGGAGGATGCGCGCCCGGCCGTACGCGATGCCTGGGACCGGACCGACCGCACACATCAGGCTTACCGCTGGAGCGATGACTACTATGCAGGCCGCTTCGAGCGCGCGCCCTATCGCGGCGATGGCTATACCTTCGATGACTACCGCCCGGCCTACCGCTACGGCACCTACGCCCGCCACCAGTACGTCGATCGCGAATGGGATCCGGATCTTGAAAGCGAGCTTGCCTCCGGCTGGGATCGGATCAAGGGCGAGTCGCGTTTGAGCTGGGAGCACGCCAAGGACGCTGTCGCCGACGCCTTCACCCTGCAGCACAGCCGTCCGCACTGAGCGGTACGTGTCGTTGGCCCTGGGCGGGCAAGCTGCTGCCCGCTCAGCCCGCTCAAGGCCGCGACTTCGACGACTCATTCCCTCGAACGTCGAGGTCGCTGCTGCAATTCAGCCAGCCCCCGATTCCGCTTGCCGGCTGCTTTGGAAGCGCATCTTGCCAACAGGCTTCAGCACGCCGACCAGCACAGCCAGGCAGCGGGCCAGGCGGCCACTACAGGAGAGATGAAATGAACGCAAAGCCACGACTGACCGTGCCACTGGCCGCGGTGTTGACGATGCTGCTGATGGGCGGCTGCGACCGCCGTGATGATGCCGACGTCGACCGGGCGAGCACCGGCACGGTGAATCCGCCGGGCGAAACCGTCGACACCACGCCGCAGGACGGCGCTGCAGCGCAGACCAGCCCGGAACGCATCGGCGCCGGCGGCAGCGACCCGGTTGAACCCTATGATTCGACCGATGCCACCATGCCACCGACCCAGAACGATCCGCTCAATCCGACACCCACTCCGCCACCGGTCGACCCGGCCGCCCCCAGCAACCGCACGCCAACCCCGACCGACAGCAACAATCGCGACGACGGCAATCAACGTTGACCGGAGCGGCGCACGGCAGGTAGCTCACGCGGTCGCATACGTCGCGGGAACGGCGTCCTGGCACCGGCAAATCAACGTTTGCGGACCCGGAAAACAACAGGCCCTCGTCTGCGAGGGCCTGGGTGGATTACCGCAATGCGCTGATCCGCGCGCAGTGCCGTATCAGAAGGGTTGTGCACACATAGCGGGCACAAGAGCCATCAAGAGATTCAACGTAACTGATTGATTATAAATATTTTTCAATGTGATTCCTCGTTCCATATTTCACCCTTTTCTATTCGAAGAGGTGATTAAAGACCCTTTGCGGGATCAATTCTACCGCTTTCTCAACGGTCTCTACGGCTTGGTTTGCCGGGAAAAAGTGGATCGGCCAGAGCATCACAGACACTTATTGACCGCTCAGCTCAGCGGACAGTTCGCATCTCAGCCTAAGCAACCAGCTTCGGCTGGACAGGACTGGCAAAGACTTTTTCCAAAAGACTGTCGGTCGGCACCCCATCCACACGATCCTTTAGCTTCTCCCTGAGCTTGAACAATCTGGCGTTGGCAGTACTGACCAATTGATCAAAGGTAATTGCCTTGAGAGTACCCCACTGAGGATCGCCCAATTTCTTACTGCGCTCCGCCTTGGAATCAATTGTCTTGCCCACGACCCAACCATTGATGAAGGGACTGCCTGACATGGCGCCGGAAGTCTTCAGATCCTGAAGATATCCATCCGCTTGGAAGATTTCATCTCGCCCGATCTGAAAGGCACCCTTCTTCAATTCGATGACAAGCACATACTGCAAAGCGATTATGGACGGATCAGCAGGATCAAACCCCTCAACCCCAGTTAGCTGCAAGGAGGAATTCTCACCCAGCACAACGACATCTGGTCGATTCCTTTCGTTGATGAATTTCGCGTCCTTGCTCTTGAAGATCTGTTGAGCAATCGTCTTTAGCGACTGATTGGAACAATATTCTTGAGACTCAAACTCTGGCCCAAACAACCAGCGCGACCTCAAAACGAGCGGGTGCAACGTATGCAATTCATCGACTTCCGGGTCATTAGAAAGACGGCTTATGGTTTCGATGACGCTAAGCCGATCATTGATCTCGTCGAGAACTCGTAGAGCATCCTTGACAGACCACTCGTCCAGCAGACGATCGAGCCCCTCGATATCGTCATGCGAAAGCGAAGTCAGCTTTTGCAGAAGCGCAGCACCGCTCTTGGACTTCTCGAGATTAATAACGGCCTTTACCGCGGTAGCAAGTAGATCCGGCGACATGGTCGGATGTTCTTGAACCAAAGCCTTGGTGAATTCAACAACCTCCGCACGGGCACCGCGCCCCAGCGATTCGAGCCCGTCTCGATTTTGAGTGAGCGCATCTTCGGAGGTTTCCAGGACCACCTCGGAGGCCAGGTCAAAGGCAACCGTATTTACATGCTCTAAAACGACAGAAAAGAGCTCTTTGACATCTGCGTCGTCCTTGAAGGCTGTCCAATCCTGCTCGACGTGCTGCTCGAAACCCTCCGTGTCAGCAATTACCGTGTAGCGTCGTGCAAATCGAGTCCTGCCATCGATGCTACCCGCAGTACCAACCATCCAGCTGGGAGAACCAACTAGCCGTTTCTGGACCCAGAAAGCAATTCCGTGATGAATGGATGTGTGGTTCAGCTTGGTTGTATCGATGACGACGACCGTCACTTTCTTGCCGCCAGCAAGCGGAATAGTCACTTCACTAACTCTGCCGCCGATTTCTTGAAACGGCTGCTTTTCACCGTTGACGAGTACTTCAAACGTTGGATCATGAACGAACCGCGCGGCCAGAACAGAGCGAATTTCATCCGCCTTGGGCATATTCCGACCAACATGAACGCTTAGGCGCGTGCCGCTCCCAGCTCTTTTCCCCGTCTCTTCGCTACGCAAAACAAACGGACTTTCACCGGACCCGGTGCTTACGTTGAAAGTGCCGAGAACGCCATCGCGCCAAGTCTCAACCTGGTATTCATCAGAAAAGCACAGTAGACCATGGCGTCCAACGCCATTGCGGCCGTATGCCGTACGCTTCAGACCTTGGCGCGATGCTGGAAACTCGACGCTCTTTCCTTGATGTTTAACCCGATCATAGCGAAGTGTCATCCAGCGCTTCTTGAACTGGTCCGATGACATGCCATGTCCATCGTCCGTAATAGTCAGCATGCCATCCAACTCGCCAGGCAGTACTAACTCGACCTTGGAGGCACCGGCATCCCACGCATTTGCAACCAGCTCGGTTAGTGCAACCTGAGGCACATGCCCCACCTGCCCAAGTTCACGCAGCAGATAGTCGTCCTCAAAGAGGGAGTTTTGAACCGCAGTATCAGTCATTCTCCCCCCTATAGAAGTTGCGTATAGCCGACAGCTTGGAACCAAGCATCATTGGCCACAGTCTTGGCGAGGGCGGACTGCCATGAATTCACTCCATGCGCGACACGTTCTGCCCGTGCTTGCTGCTGAAGAGTCTCAGCAATCATTGCCGTGGCACCATCGGCGACCGACCCCTGAATCACATTCGCAAAATATACCAACCTTTCCGAGGCCTGTATTGCGAAGCGCCTCTGAAGATCAAACTCTTGAAAATGATTAGCAACCCTGTGAGATACATCAGCAGGCCATGCGGCCGGCACTACTAATAAAAATTCAATATATGGAATTTGTGTTTGAACGATCGAAGCGTACAGCCACTCATCATCAAAAACGTATTGCTGTTCGTAATACGGATGCGAATGAACGTTGTCCGCCATAAGTATTGAATCAAGTTTCCCCCCATTGCAGTCACGGCAAGCTGGCACGAGATTTAAAGGCAGGACGGACAATGAGGAATAACGCCCTTTCGGAAGAAAGTGATCCACTGTCTCCACCGACCCAAAACCGCAATATGGACATATATTGTTTGGTGCCGACATTCGAATCTGATCATAAATTGGTCTTGCTGGCTTCCCAGCACGCGCCATATGATTTTTGTATAGCTGCTTAAATTCACCTCTAGTTACCTGCCCAAGCGCGGCAACATGATTTTCTCCACGCGCATGTGAAACCCACTGATAGAGGTGTCCAGCTGAAGCCAACTGGTCATAAACGAGCTCGTTCTGATCAACCTGCTGGGCAATTGCATTGAACCTGGCTCGCACGTTGCCGTCGCCAATGCCCTGAACGCAGGCAGCATATACAGCCGCTTGCGTAAGATTGGGCTTAGTCAAGCGCCTCAAGTGCCACCTCCGCCTCTCTTGCTGTCACGAGAGGCAATCATGGCCATCAGAATTGATTTGCCTTCCATTCCAAGCCTGTCCCCGAAAGATCGGGATACGTCCTCGAAGGCAGCTCCGGAATCGACTGCATCCTGTAGCATCGCATGGAATCCGGACTTGGAAACTTCCAGCCCGAAGACTTCTTTTGTCAAAACACCAACATTCTCCGCAAAGGTCTCACGAACCGGGCGATCTTTTCGCCACTCCAATCCTGATCTGTTTAAAATCCATACGCAGGATCTCGGAACCTCTTGAACCACAACCGGCGAGTGCGTGGCGACAATGGCCACACCATTTCTATCATGAAGAAGTTCCGAGAGAGATCGAGTGAACGCAGACAGTAATGGCGGGTGCAGATGGCTCTCTGGCTCGTCCAACAGAACGAGCGTCTTTTCTTCGACAAGATTCACCAGAGCCGTGATAGTTATCAGGACGATCTTATGTCCTGAACTCATCCGCCCCAGAACCTTTCTTGCAGCCTCTTCCGTCTTTTCATGACGTTTCCGCGCCATCTCCGCAAGTATCGGAAGCTCCATGGACGCAAAATTCGCATCCGAAGACAGTCTTTCGATAGCCTTTAACCAACGCCTTGCCTTCGTTTCCTGGCTCATGCATTGACCGAAGGCTGAAACAAAGTCGTCAATCAGATCGGCCTCTGATTTCAGCGAAGAGTCTGGGTCTGCAACCGCTCCGAGCCGCCCCTTTTTCATGCCAATGTAAAAGTACTTTGGTCCCTTCTTGGGCTCGTCATTGTCTGGCGGTGGCACGAACGGATCGAACACACTGAAGGAAACCGAGACAACACTTCCGAAATAACCATCGGAAAGTTCGTCCCCTGCACTGAAGGATTCCCCTGAGACGAACCTCCCAGTTCGTTCCTCACCATATTCGGGGTGCACCGCTTTGACCATTCCATTCAACACAGTTGTCTTGCCGATCCCGTTACGGCCGATCAAAACATGCACATTGGTCGGGGGCTTTGAGCCCGCATCGACCTGGAACTGCAGATCGACTTTGGATCGCTTCTCACTCCCCGGATCCTCATACGCAAACTTGAAATCGCTGAGAACAGCCTCACCGCGAAGGACGCGGCGGAACTGAGCATGCACCGTCAGCTCATTGACATTGCGCAGCAAGGATGTCGTGAATACTTCCTCGTTCTCCGCAACTTCGAGCGCATCCTCGACGAAGGCGACATCGCGCAACCCATTCAGGATTTCATCGCGATCTTCCGGAGAAAGCTTCCCGAAAGCATTCTCATAGTACTCGACATCCTGGCCAACCGAGAACCACTCATCTGTGAGCCTGTCGAACTGAGGCGAAAGTTTGTCGGTAGTTCTTCCAGTCTTCTGACCTTTGAAGCCAATCTTTACCGCACCAAGTTCAACGTGACGTCCATCTGAGTCGATGTAGTGCAAGACAAATAGCGTCTTGAACGAAAAGTCGTCCCAATTGTCTGGGATAAGCTGAGCCACGCCACGCAATTTGTGGTCGACGTACGCTTTTGGCGAAAGGACTTTGAATGTAACCGCCATCTCACACCCTCGCCATCACTGCACACAGAAGTTCGGCTTGCTTGGCTTGAGCGACGTCGATGCTCTGCTCTAGCATGTCGCACAGCCGCATTAAGGCGTCGACGCGGGCGACGATACGCTTTTGTTCATTCAGCGGCGGGATTGGGACCGGGATTTCCTTCAACTTGGAAGCTTTGATGCCTGTCGCAGTCATGCCAGTAGCATCGGTCAGAAGTCGGCTCTGGAGTATCTCGGACATCATCACGATCTTGAGGAATTCTGCCATCGCTGGAGCATGAAATTGGAAACAAATGACGCGCTGGGCCAGAGCAAATTTCTCTGGGATGTCGATGATCGCGACGTTTCCGAGCGGCGCTTCGGTAGTAAATAACATATCGCCGACACGCGGAAATCCGCGCGTCATCCATTCGTTGTACTCAGAATTTGAAACGTATTCGCGCGGTTCACGGCTGATGTAACCGAAACGGACGTTTTTCGCTGTAATCAGCGGAATGCCAGCGCCTACTTTTTTAGGAGTTCGGCCGCGATAATCGATGAACTTCGCGAGATTTCCGAGGCGACCATATGACCAGCCATCTGGCGTCCCGCAATACTGCTCGTCAGCGCCAACGCTTGGTTCAGCGCTCGTTCTCAATCCTTCTTCCTTCTCACGACGCGCCTTCTCGGCTTCAACTTGCTTCAGAAATACAGAGGCGGGCGTTTCCGTCGGGTCTTGCAGAACCAGCTTGCCCATCACCGCCAGTTGCAGAATGGCCTTGCGGAGCTCGGCCACGTCTTCGCGGGTACTGACGAGTGTGGAGAAGTTCTTGCGAAGCAGCGCTGCGGCGGCATCGTCGCCGGCTAGCCATTGGCGCACGGTTGCGGCGCGGGTGGCGGCGCGTTTTTCGGCTTGCCGCTGGCGCAGACGATCGAGCTCGTCGCAATGGGACATCAACTCTTCTATACGGGCGACGATGCGCTTTTGTTCTTCCAGTGGAGGCAGCGGGTGAGCGCTGTTGATTGCATCATCCGTGCCGAGACGTGGCATTTTCACGCCGTACATTAGGTTGTTCACATGTGCTAAGAAGGCTGGCCTTTTCAGAAGCCAGCGTAGAAATTCAGGTATTACCGCCTTGCTTGGAACAATCGGTACGATTTCCGTCGTGCAGACACCATCCGAATCCGCAACGATCACCTTGTCCAGGTAGGGACGAAGTTTTCCATAAAGTACGTCACCGGCCTTGAAGGTCGATTTCGTGGATTTTGACTCACGCTCAGAATAGGTTGCTCGATACAATAGCTTGGAAGTTTCCTTCTCTATATCTTCGAGGTCGAGAACCCAAGCGTTCTTCTTTATCTTCTCCGGTTCGATGTTTTCCCTGCCGTTGTATTCAGCAAATTCACCGAGCCTAACCCACTTCCAATTCGTGGGAATCTCATGGAGCTTTTCAGCTTCTGAAACCGGAACAAGGATTCTTGGCGAACGGATTCTCCCGGCCTTCCCGCGTTCCGATTTCTCCTCAGTGATCTGATTCAGTAATTCGGAAATCGATGTGTCTTTCGGGTCTTGCGGTACTAGCTTGCCCTGCATGGCTAGCGTCAGAACCAACTGACGGAGGCGCGCGATGCCGTCAGGTGCATCGAAGGCCACGTCGAACAAAGGCTCCAGCCATGCTATGTGGCAGTCAGATTCGGCCAACACCGCGCTCATGCACCGTGTTCCATTGCCGACAACAATTCGGCCTTCAGCGTCGCTTGCGCGGCCTGTACCTGCTTCGCCAGCTCCATGTACTCGGCTAGCAGAACTTCCGGCTCGGCGTGGACCACGTCCACCTGATGCGGGTTCTTGCAGTCCAGGTTGTAGTTGCGCGCCACGATCTCGGTCGCGCTAAGCTTCCAGGCCTGCTCGGTTACCTTGCGACCCTTGCGCGCGGCCCCACCCCACCACTTCTTTTCCAGATCGAACTCGCCAATCGTTAGCGGCTTGCTGCGCGAGTAGCTCTTGTAACCAGTCGGGTATGGATGCTCGAAGAACCACACGTCCTTGGTCGGACCTCCCTTGTCGAAAAACAGGATGTTGGTTGCAATGCTGGTGTAGGGGGCGAACACGCCCTTGGGCAGGCGCACGATGGTGTGCAAGTTGAATTCTTCCAGCAGCTCGCGTTTGAGTGTGGATTTCACCCCTTCGCCAAACAGGAAGCCGTCCGGTAGCACTACGGCAGCGCGGCCGGTATCGTGTTTGAGCAAATGCATGATTAGCGCCATGAACAGATCCGCGGTCTCGCGCGTCTGATGCTTGGCCAGGAAGTTCTTCTCGATGCCATCCTCTTCCATGCCGCCGAACGGCGGGTTGGTGATGATGACGTCCACCCGCTCGCGCGGTGAGTAGTCCTTATACGGACGGCTCAGTGTGTTGTCGTGCCGGATATTGGTTGGCACGTCGATGCCGTGCAGCATCATGTTGGTGATGGCCAACATGTGCGGCAGGGGTTTCTTCTCCACGCCGTGGATGCTTTCCTGCAGCCGCTCCTTGTCTTCCGGGGTCTTCACCTGCTTGTTCAAATGCTCGATGGCGCAGGTCAGAAAGCCGCCGGTTCCGCAGGCCGGGTCAAGGATGCTTTCGCCCAACCGCGGATTGATCACGTCCACCATGAACTGGGTGACGGCACGTGGGGTGTAGTACTCGCCGGCATTGCCCGCAGACTGCAGGTCGGCCAGGATCTTCTCGTAGATGTCATTGAACAGATGGCGATCGTTGGATGAATTGAAGTCCACGTCCTCTTCGATCGTGTTGACGACCTGCCGAAGCAGGGTGCCCGACTTCATGTAGTTGTAGGCATCCTCGAACACCGCACCCACTACCTTGCCCTGACGGGACACCCCGGCACGGGTAGCCAGTGCCTTCAGTGCAGGAAACAGGTCGTTGTTGACGAAGTCGATCAGCTCCTCACCGGTGATGCCTTCTGGATCTTTGGCCCAGTTGCTCCAACGGAAGCGGCTCGGCAGCGGGGAACGATAGTTGGGCTGGATGGCATCCCATTCCTGCTCCTTGTCGTCAAAGATCTTCAGGAACAGTAGCCAGCAGATCTGACTGATGCGCTGGGCGTCGCCGTCGACGCCCGTATCCTTGCGCATGATGTCTTGGATGGACTTGATAAGCGTGGTAATGGTCATGTTGCGTGAGTCTTTTTTGAATGGGTCAGCGCATCAGGCGCTATAAAGGGCTTGTTCCAGCTCAGCCAAGGCCTGCTGGTATTTCTCCTTGCCACCAAAGGCGCGGATTAGCTCGATGGGGGTGCCGAGCTGGTTGATCGGAGCAATGCTGAGGATCTGTGGCTCTTCGATCGGGCCGACGCCCTCATCGGCGTATTTGTCCAACAGGGCTTCCAGCACACGTCCCGCTTGCTCGCCATACTTGCCGAAGTAGTTGCGCTTCTTCACATTCTCGGCGCGCTCGCGCCGGGTCAGCGGCGGCTGACCCCAAGCCACATGGCACAGCAGATCGAAGGGATCGAAGGCTTTCCCTTGCTGGCCTACTTCCTCGGCCAGCGCGTCGAAGAAGATCCCATGTTCGGCCAACTCGTTGATCACCGCCTGCTTCTTCTCGGCGCCGTTCCAGCGCTTGAGGAAATCATTGATGGTGGAAAATTCCTTGCCGATGGTCTTGCGGGTGTAGTCCTTCAGAGACTCGGTGATCAGCTTGCCGCTGGCATCGAAGTACTGCACGCGTTCGGCCAGCACTTTGACTTCAACATTCGCCACTACGTAGCGCCGTGGCTTGTCGTCGGGGTCGTCATCGCGGTCATTAACCGGATGCGAGCTGTAACCCGAGCCTTGCGGGTAGTTGCCATCGGGATCGAGGCTCGAACCTGCCGTCGTGCTGACGCCATCGACGGTTGGCGGCTCAGGCGGCACGATGGGATCGTCGCCTTTTGGTTCGTAGATCTGCACGGGGTCGCCATCAAAGGCCGGATCGGCGAACAGCTCGGTGGCTTTCTTGAAATCGAGGATGGTGAACCAGTACTTGCCGTAATCCTCATTGATCCGGGTGCCACGGCCGATGATCTGCTTGAACTCGGTCATCGACTGAATGCGCTGATCCAGTACCACTAATTTGCAGGTCTGCGCATCCACGCCAGTGGTCATCAGCTTGGAGGTAGTGGCAATGACGGGATACTTGCTCTCTGGGAAGATGAAATTATCCAGTTCCTGCTTGCCTTCCTCGTTGTCGCCAGTAATGCGCATCACGTACTTGGCGTTCTGGGCGACCAGGTCGGCATTCTCATTCACCAGTGCCTGACGCATGCGCTCGGCGTGGTCGATGTTGTCGCAGAAGACGATGGTCTTGTCGAAGCGGTTGCTTGCCTTCAGGTAGTCGCTGATCTTCTTCGCCACGAGGTTGGTGCGCTGCTCGAGCACTAGACTGCGATCGAAATCACGCTGGTTGTAGATGCGATCCTCGATTTCATTGCCGTGCTTATCCAGCATGCCCTTGTCGGGTCGCCAGCCGGTCAGATCCTTGTCGATATCGATACGCACGACTTTGTACGGGGCGAGGAAGCCGTCCTCGATGCCCTGGCGAAGGGAGTAGCTGTACACCGGCTCGCCGAAGTAATCGATATTGGAAACGTCCTTGGTTTCCTTCGGTGTGGCGGTTAAGCCAATTTGGGTGGCGCTGGAGAAGTATTCGAGGATCTCGCGCCAGGCGGAATCCTCGGCTGCACTGCCGCGATGGCATTCATCGATCACGATCAGATCGAAGAAGTCCGGGCTGAACTGCTTGTAGATGTTCCTCTCTTCCTCGGTGCCGGTCACTGCTTGGTACAAGGAGAGATAGATCTCATACGATTTGTTCGCCTGGCGCTTGACGATCTTGGTCATCGCCGGACCAAACGGTTTGAAGTCGTTGGTCATGGTCTGGTCGACCAGGATGTTGCGATCGGCTAGGAACAGGATTCGCTTCTTGGCTCGCGACTTCCACAAGCGCCAGATGATCTGGAAGGCGGTATAGGTCTTGCCGGTGCCGGTGGCCATGACCAGCAACAGGCGCTGTTGCCCTTTGGCGATGGCTTCGATGGTCTTGTTGATTGCCAGCAGCTGGTAGTAGCGTGGGGTCTTGTTGCTGCCGTCGCTATAGTAGTCTTGGGTGACAACCTGTTGCTGAGCCTCAGTCAGGCCCTGGTGCTCCGCCCAGAGCTGCCACAAGGCTTGCGGGCTGGGGAATTCGCTTAGGGCCAACTCGCGTTCGATTACCCCATCCTTGGCGATGCGGTTATGGAACAGGAAGCCATCACCATTGCTGCTGAACACGAAGGGGACTTGCAGCATCTCGGCATAGGCCAGCGCTTGCTGCATACCATCGCCCAAGCTGTGCTTGTTGTCTTTGGCCTCGATCACCGCAATCGGCTGGCCAGGCTTGTGGAACAACGCGTAGTCGGCGCGCTTGGGCTGGGCACGGGTATGCATTTGCCCGCGCACGATCACCCGCCCCTTGGTCAGCGGGAACTCCTCCCGAATCTGGGTGACGATGTCCCAGCTAGCCTTTTCGAGCGCCGGGGTGATGAACTTGGTACAAATGTCTCGCTCGGACAGGGCCTTCTTGTTCACGCCTTCCCCGCTTTGCCCTTGGCGGCCGGCTTGGCTTGGGTAATCCCGTGCTCCCGCGCGTACTCAAGGACCAGGGATTCGACCATCGAAGCGGCCGAACGGCGCTCACGCTCGGCAGCCAGCCGAAGCAGATCCTTGATCTCCGGCGATGTACGGATCGACAGAGTCTCGTTCTTCAGGCGCTTCATGCGGCCTCCCCAAAGCCGGAATGTACTGCCAATGTACTGCATCTTGAGCGTACACCGCCAGTGGAGGCGATCAATCGTCCGACGCTGGAGGCAGCACGCTAGAGCAAGGCAGTCGCACCCATTGGGACAAGACCCGAATCAGCCCCTCTTCCGGACCTGGCGCGATCTGGTCGTCGGGCCTGCCTTGGGAACTGCCAACTGGATGGCCACCTCCGGGGACAGGCCGAGCGCCCCCGTGAGGTGCAGGAACTCCATGACGTCCAGCCTGCGGGCTCCCGCCTCAATAGCCGAGAGGCGCTGCTGCGGCCAACCCAACGTCGCAGCAAGGGCGGATTGGGATAATCCTGCAGCTTCGCGGGTCTCCCGCAGTTGGGTAACCAGCCGCCGATAAGCCGTGGAATAAATAGTCTTAGTAGCCATGACCGCACCGAAATGGGCGATCAATGAATCTATGGCACGACTACCGATTACATGAATTTTGTGTGGGATCGGGTAAGATGGGCTGTGTCCTTGCCTGTTCCTTCTGCCGCCGCCGAGACATGGCCCTCTACCTCGTCAATCCCGGTGTGGATCTCACTCTGGAGCTTTACATAGCCCCCACGATGGAGGAGGCCGTTTGCATCCAGTGGGAGCGGGTCGAGGACAAGGCCATCCGGCAGACTTTTGTCCGTAAGCTCGAGAAGCAGCTTGAGCGCCTTATAGCCGAATGCATGGACTGGGACCTGAAGGAACCTACCCCTGCACAGGCGTCCTACGCCGCGCTCATCAGCAGGAAACTGGACGTATCAATACCGTCAGAGGCCATGAAGTATCGGTTCCACATGGCGCTGTTCATTGATACCTACAACGAGCAGTACCGGACGGAGATATCAAAGCTTCCCCCAAAAAACACGGTGGAAATTGAGAAAGCGCAGGCGCTTGTTGCGAAGAAGATGAAAGCCGGCTCCTCAAGCGACAGTGACGCATGCTGACCCCAGCAATCCCCTGGCATCAAATGACCGAACGGGAGCAACTTGTCTGGGCTTCCTCTTACGCATCCCTGGCAAGCGATCCGGCCAATGCAATCAGATTGGCAGACCAGGCTATCCGCCAGCTTCGCGAACTGGATATCGACAACGAGCGATATTCCGGGCCTGAATACGAAGCTGCGCGACACGGACCGGGACTGACACTCGAGGAGTTCCGGGCTTGGTATCCGGTTGCCTTGAAAATTGCCAAGAAAGGGATCGTCAAACCGAACGAAATTACCGAAGCTTCATGTCAGACTGCTTTCCAGATCTATCAGCGATGCGCATCTGACTTCTACTAAACCAGAGTGCCGAACCGGCTAGATAATCAAAACTGGCGCAGTCAGCGAAAGACCTAAAACTTTCGTGCGCTTTCTATTCCTCAGGTACTTCCGCAGAGATTTACAGCATCGATGCCAACGGAAGCACTCAAACTGAGAGATCATTCCTTAGGCTTGACCTTTTTCGGTTCCTTCTTTGTTCGACGGTGACCAGACCTATCCACTTCCGGCAGCGGCTTATCCCACGTTAGAAAATCCATCCTGACGTTGTTCGCGTAGGCATTGTATTGCCAACGACGGAACTGATCGAGCAATACACGGTTCGTCTCCTCAAGGCGCTTCACTTGAGCCTCAAGGTCAGCGATGCGGCGTGTAGCCGCATCCAGTGTAAAATCTCTCGGCAGCGCGCTTCGCACCTCACGCGAGTCCTTTTGACGCTGTTGAAACCGCTCCTTAATGGCAGGATAAAGGTACATCGTGTGCTTCGAAATCGAGGCCACGTTCAGCACCTTTGCGACACGATCGCAGAAAAGCGGCCAAGTGAGCTTGCCTTCCCAGCGATCTAGCTCACGCATGATCTTTGGCAAAGTTGCCTTGGTGATGATCTTTTTTGGCATGGTGGGTCAGGTCAGGGCCAAGGGAATTATCTCCGGACCAAGCGCCTCCATGGAGGGCACCTCCACCACGCCAAGATCCAGGAGGGCACGGCGAACCGGAGAGGGATCGTGCCCATCCGGAATCCTGAGGATCGCTCCCTCCAGAACATTGGGATGCTCCAACGCCATCCGCATCGCCTTGACGTGCGCGAGCTTCCACTTGTGATTGTCCACCCAACGATCGGCACCAAAGTCGCCATCCTTATGAGCTTTCATGGCCTGCTGGAGCAGATTTTCCGTCTGCGCCTCCAGAAGACGAATCCGGTCCAGCGTAATGTGATCGCCCTTGATGCAAACATGCTCCTTGCAGGTCATGCATTCGCGCTGTTTCTGGCACGGCGCCATGGCGTAGTCGTGTACGCACATACCATAGAGCGTTGCTTTGGCCGTTCCCAGCCGATCAACCCCGAGCTCCTGATATGTCACCGGCTGACGATGCTTGATTCGCTCAAGCAACGGCGCTGGCTGCATCGGAAGTAGCTCTCGGGCTGCCTCTAGGCGCTCCTCGGGCGAACGATGGTCGTAATGACGGTTGTCGGAAACCTTTGCACGGCCGGCCCATTGCGCCAAGGTGTAGTCGTCCATGCCCGCTCGCTCTGACATCGTGCTGAGCCAATGACGGAGCTGGTTCGATGTCAACGTGATTCGCGTGCTATCCGAATTCCGCAGACCCATGCGGTCAAAAAGAGATTCACCGTGGCCGCTGCCAGCGCCCAGGCGCTTATTCACCTCGTTAGCGCTTGGAATCCGCCATGAGTCTGGCCTGATTTCCTTTTCGCGACTGAACTCATTCTCTCGATGCAAGCACAGCGCGCTCCAGGCCTTCAGCACCCTCTTCTCATCAAGGAAGGGCCAGTAGAAGCCGCCAAATTCCTTGATGAGATTGGACGTGCTGACATCTCTCGACGACGACGCTGAGCCTTCGAACGTCATCTTGGCTACCTCACGTGCGGGATTACCGATTTCGACCAAGCGCCGGACGGCCTCTTTCACGACGTCATGCATGACAGGCACGACCCACTTCTTCGTCGCGCCTTTGCCCTTGGCCGCATTCCAGCACAGGAACATCTGAAGAACCCCATCGTCATCTTCCTCCCACTGAATGCAGTCAACAGGAAGCTTCAGGACTTCGGAGACGCGACCTGGCGCAGCCATAAGCAGGATGAAGATTGATGAGTAGAACTGACTCTCCCGATCCTCAGCCTGCGCGAACACGTCGGCAACTGCGAGCATTGCCTCATTAGAGGGGAGCTTTGCCACACGATGGGCCTGCCCCGCTTCGCCGAGATCCTCGGTCAGGATGACCGGCTTCTTGAAAGGAGACTTCCAAGCTGGCAACGACGGGACAAGGCTCTTCTCACGCAAGAAGTTGAATATAGCTTGAAGTTGCAGCCCGGTTTTGTGGTGCACGTCTTCGCTGGAGTAGAATTCCTTGCACTTGTTGGCGCAAACGTCCATTACCGCACCGCTCAGGAGACCGACATCTGCTCGGCCACAAGCCGCCAGCAATCCTGCCTCCACGCAGCGAAGCGCCTGGAGCATCATTGCCAAGCTCTTCACCGGCCTGTGGCTATACTGGTATCGAATGTATGCCTTTGCGAACTGCATGTATGGTTCGGCGAAGGGCATGAAAGAGTATGAATCCAGATGTGCTGTCTTCGTCGCGAAGACGACTACGGTTTCGTTTTGCTGCCATTTGTCGCGATCCCAAGCACCACCATTCTCGAAGGCAGTCAGGTCCTCTTTTGCCAAGCGTATGAATTCGGCAAGGTTTTCGCTGGCTTCGCGCTCAGCGCGGGGCACGAACTGGACGACATCACCCATGGGCGCCCGCCTCCAACAAATTCGCGTCAAGCATCTCAGCCCTCGCATCCTTGCACATCGAAACACAGTGCTCGACGGCAAGGATCAGCTGGTCATTGGCATTAACAATGACGTTAGAGCAGCCTGCCTCCCGGATGCGCTCCTTCTCGGCATATAGGTCCACCAGCACCTCTTCGTGCGGCCCGTCGACCCACGGCTGGAAGTGAAAGCAGGTGTAGCAGGCGCGGTAGCCGCTAGCGCAGAATCCATAGTTCCCGCAGGTTCCCACCGCGTGTTGACGGTCATTCGGCACACGGCTCCGTGGATCGTCACCGCGAATTGCCTCACGTTCAGAGCGAACAAGCTTGCCGAGGCAGGCTTGCGCGAAGGGGGCAAGCTTGGCACCCACCAACTCATTGATGACTACCGCCTCCTGAGCAGTGTTCTCCGTGTACACACGCACGTTCTGGGTGTCAGAATGATCCAGCAACTCGGCAATGATGACTGCACCGAATCCCTCTCGGCGAAGCTTTGTGCCTCGTGTGTGTCGGAATCGCAGTGCCGAAAGCCGAATGAATTCACCAGTGCGCTCCGAGTGCGCAGTCGACGCCTTCGCGCAACGCTGTAGAGCGGAGTCGAGCGAGTCAATCTTTGCGTGCAGTTGATCTGGCGCGCCACCCATCAGGTAGTCAGTGAGTTCGTCGACATTTCCGACATCCTCAAGCTTGTTGCGATTGAGAAAGATTGGTACTTCACCTGCCAGCGCAGGACCAACCGCCCCTCCGATGGCTTCGGAAACTGCGGCAACGGACTGTCGATGCTGCTGCCGAAGCACCAGATAAAGGTCTTCAAGGATGGCAAGAGACCGGTAGGCACCCCGAAACGCGAGGCCGCGTTGCTTGGCTCGCGGAATATTGAGCCTGAACATGGGCGCGCCATCACCTGCCTCACGATCCAGGTCCCGCCCCCTGAGCGCTGCAATCTGGACAGGACGCCGTGCGGTCATCGCCAAGGTGAGCAGATAAGCGTAGTCCTCGAATGCGATGTCCTTGCGTGCCACCGCGAGGTTAGCCCAATCCAAGAGCGCAGCCATCTCGAGGTCGGTGTAAGGCCCACTCTCCGGGCAACCACTGGCGACGGCCGCACCCTTTTCGTTCCCCTGTATTCGCCAGCCTTGAAGAAGATCAACGACTTCGCTGGTAACACCTTCAAACCCGTAGTCGTGCCAGGCAAGCAGAAAGCCCTTCAAGCCGCCCAACTGATATTGCTCGTCTGCCGCAAGGCTGGCGCGCCAGTTGATGAGGTCGACCACCGTAACCTGCGACGCTCCTGTGTCCCGCAGGTAGCGCTTGAAACGCGTCTCCATATTTCGCGTATGACGAGCAGATGCCTCTTCCGCATAGCGCAACAACGTTGAGCGAAAGCCAACCTCGGTTCTAACGTCGATAGTCCCCGGAAGCGCCAGTGCAATCTGCACGTCCTTATTCAATCGCCAATGGTCATCCGAAGGTTTGAACGGATAACCATCCTTAGACACTACCTGGATAGTCGACTTCCTCCCAGCATCGGTCTGCTTTGGATTAGCGCGGATCATCACCACCCTCCTTGGAGTTATCGCTACGCTTGGGATGAGCGGCCTGCACCTGACGAGCGGCCTTGTCGCTGACTTCACGGATGTGGCGCCGGTTGTACGTTGCTCCCGATGCCTTGCTGCGATGACCGTTCAGGAAAGCACGAACATCCAGCTCCCTAGCCTCGCTGATCGGCGATGCCTCAGCATTTTCTGCCGACCGGATCTTGGCGTTGTGCTTGTCAATGCTGACGGAAAGCTCGTAGTTGAAGTGGTGTCGTAAGGCATGGGGATGGATAGCCTCGAAGGCGGAGTCCACCGAGCGCATCCGCGAAAAGATCTGACTGCTCAGAGCCGAGGCGGAGAGCGGCTTGCCCCATGTGCCGCCCTTCCTGTGCGAGACAAGCAGGTAGGGGTGCCGTCTAGCGGGGCCGATCCTGGGGCGGACATTCAGCATGTAACGGTCGATCTGATTGGCGAGCGTCTCAGGTATCGGCAATGGCCGCTCCTTGGTCTTGGTTACCGGCTGATAGGGTCGCGGGTCATGCCTATCATCCTGATTGCGCCGAACCCAGACGTGCGGTTCATGGCCCAAGTCGAACTGGTCGAGCCGCAAACTCAATAACTCCCCTCGCCGCATTCCGGTGTGTCTTAGCAGCCCGAAGATGATGGCATTGCGTAGCTGGACTTCCGGGTGCCGGAACGGATTGCGCGGATCACCCTCAGCGCCTATCGCCATGAATCGTTCGACTAACTCGGATGGTGGCGAGCGCAGATCCGAATCGTCATCCCTCTGTTTTGCCAACCCGCGCGGTCGGTGCTTGCGGATGGTTCTGGCCATCCGCGCGATTTCCTGTGCGATCCGTGATGAGTTCTGGTGCTGTGTAACGACTGACGCCGTGAATTCGAGGTAGTCGGCGAACGTGCTGATGCGATTGAAGTGTTGTTGCCCACCAATGGTGGCAAGTGCCTGACATGAGGCAACTCGCGCCTCGAGGAAATCTACGACGACGCTCCGTTCCTTTTCACCGTCTCCAACAGAACTCAACTCCCGCATGTCGAGCTTGGCGAAATCTCGAAGCGAGACTATGTCTGCCACCGTAAGAAAGCGGCCGTTGCGGAACTCTGTGATCAGGTCTCTGCCATTGGCTTGCTCCCATCGCAGGAGCACAACGAGATCAGCAAGCTTGTTTCGGATCGTGTTGACGGCCGCTCCGGCATTCCGAAGCTGGGAGGTAGCGAACAGGGTCGGATAGAACAGAGGCACGCCCTGCTCATCGTGGAGCATTGGGACTCGCTCCCCTTCGCTAAGCACGTGAACTGACAGCATGGGCATTGCCCTTCTTTTACTGTTTCTACATGTGTAGGACTATATACGAAATTTTTAGCCGTGCAAGAAGCGTTGAAAAAAAGAAAAGCCCCGTAAAAACGGGGCTCTCCTTGAATCTATATCACCACTCTTGATCTAGTGTTCGCTAGAACGGGATGTCGTCGTCCTCGAAGTCATTCATCGGCGCCTGCTGGGCCGGGGCCGGCTGGCGACGCTGCGGTGCGGACGAGGAACCGTATTCCTGGCGCTGCGGACGCGACTGGCGTTCGCCGCCACCGCCACCGCCGCCACCATCACCACGACCGCCGAGCATCTGCATTTCGTCGGCGATGATGTCGGTGGAATATTTCTCGACGCCATCTTGGCCGGTGTACTTGTCGTAGCGCAGCGAGCCTTCGACATAGACCGAGCTGCCCTTGCGCAGGTATTCGCCGGCGATTTCGCCGAGCTTGCCGAAGAACACCACGCGGTGCCACTCGGTGCGTTCCTGCTGGTTGCCTTCCTTGTCCTTGCGCACGCTGGTGGTCGCCAGGCTGATACGGGTGATGGCCATCCCACCTTGGGTGTACTTGGTGTCCGGGTCGTTGCCCAGGTTGCCAACCAGAATGACTTTATTGATGCCGCGGGCCATATTTCTCTTCCAGTAAGGGCGCCCGCCAGATGCGGGCATTGACCAGTGGAGTATAACCGCCATGGCCCGCGCCATCAGAGCCGCGACCGCGGCAAGGTAGGAAATCTCCGTGGCCGGGGCCGTATAATCGGTGGTACTCCGCCACTCGCCTGCCCATGTCCGTCGCCTCCCCTGCCCCGTCCCCACTGGCTCTCGACCACATCCAGACCCTGGCCGCCGCCGACATGGCGGCGGTGGACACGTTGATACGCAGCCGGCTGGCCTCGGACGTGGTCTTGATCAACCAGATTGCCGACCACATCGTCTCCGCCGGCGGCAAGCGGCTGAGGCCGATGCTGGTGGTGCTGGCCGCGCGTGCCTGCGGGCCGGTCAACCCGGCCCAGCACCAGCTGGCGGCGATCATCGAGTTCATCCACACCTCGACCCTGCTGCACGACGACGTCGTCGATGAATCCGACCTGCGTCGCGGCCGCAGCACCGCCAACGCGTTGTGGGGCAATGCACCCAGCGTGCTGGTCGGCGATTTCCTGTATTCGCGCAGCTTCCAGCTGATGGTCGAACTAGACCGCATGGACGTCATGCGCATCCTCGCCGACACCACCAACCGCATCGCCGAGGGCGAAGTGCTGCAGCTGTTGCACGTGCACAACCCGGACACCGACGAAGCCGCCTACCTGCGCGTGATCGAGCGCAAGACCGCGGTGCTGTTCGCCGCCGGCACCCAGCTGGGTGCGCTGGCCGCCGGTGCCAGCCAGGCCGTGCAGCAGCAGTTGTACGACTACGGCATGAACCTGGGCTATGCGTTCCAGATTGCCGACGACGTGCTCGATTACACCGCCAATGCCGCCGACCTGGGCAAGAACCTGGGCGATGACCTGGCCGAAGGCAAGGCCACGCTGCCGCTGATCCACGCGGTACGTCATTCCGACGCCGCCACCGCGGCGCGGCTGAAACAGATCATCGAGAACGGCGAAGGCGATGCGATGCCGGAAGTGCTGGCCGCGATTCACGCCACCGGCGGCCTGCAGTACAGCCAGCAGCGCGCCGCCGAATATGCCGATGCCGCCGAACGCGCATTGCAGGATCTTGCGCAGAACGAAGCCGTCGCCGCCCTGCGCGGGCTGGCACGCTACGCAATCGAACGCCGGCATTGAATCAGCGGGACAGCGGCCGGAATCCGACCTCCCTGCCCGCGTCCCGTTGCAGTCGCCCCCCTCCGTAGAGCCGAGCTTGCTCGGCTGCTGTTGCTTTATCACGCCATCACCACAAGCACTGCGCGGGCGTCGAGTGACCCGCAGCGGAGCAAGCTCCGCTCTACGGTGCGCTGATCCGGGTAACCCTGCACGTAGAGCCGAGCTTGCTCGGCTGCTGTTGCTGTCTCCACATGACCACAAGCACTGCGCGAGCGTCGGGTGACCACAGCGGAGCAAGCTCCGCTCTACGGGTGCGCTGATCCGGGTAACCCTGCACGTAGAGCCGAGCTTGCTCGGCTGCTGTTGCTGTCTCCACATGACCACAAGCACTGTGCGAGCGTCGGGTGACCACAGCGGAGCAAGCTCCGCTCTACGGGAATGTTCGGTAACTGCAGCGGAGCAAGCTCCGCTCTACGGTGCACTGATCCGGGTGACCCTGCACGTAGAGCCGAGCTTGCTCGGCTGCTGTTGCTGTCTCCACATAACCACAAGCACTGCGCGAGCGTCGGGTGACCACAGCGGAGCAAGCTCCGCTCTACGGGGGTCGAGTGGCTGCGGTGATCAATCCTGATCGAGTACTTCGTCGAGGAAATCGTCCATCATCCGGTAGGCGCGTCTGGCGGCGCGCGGGTTGTAGACGCAACCCGGTGGATCGTTGGCGTTCTCGAGTGCGAAGCAATGTACCGCGCCGCTGAAATTGACGAACTGCCAGTCAGCCCCTGCGGTGTTCATTTCCTGCTCGAAGCCGGCGATGTCCGGCGCCACGCCCTGATCATCGGCGCCGTTGAGAATCAGCAGCGGGGCCTTGACCGCACCCGCCTTGGCCGGCAATCCGGTCTTCAGGCCGCCGTGGAAGGTCACCACGCCGGCGATGTCGGCGCCGCTGCGGGCCAGTTCCAGTACGCTGGAGCCGCCGAAACAGAAACCGAAGGCGGCAATCCGGTTCGCATCCAGCGGCGCCTGCCCGGCCTGTGCGCGCAGCGCTTGCAGCGCCGCGTTGACCCGCGCGCGCATGCTGGCCGGATCCGCGTACAGCGGCTTGACCTGGGCCAGCGCTTCCTGCTTGTTGGCCGGGCGCACGCCCTTGCCGTACATGTCGGTCACCAGCACCACGTAGTCGTCGCCGGCGATCTGTTTGGCTTTGGCCACCGCCGCATCGGTCACCCCCAGCCAGTCCGGCACCATCAACAGGCCCGGGCGCTGTTCGCGACTGGCGTCGTCGTAGACCAGAAAGCCTGAAAAGGTCTTGCCATCGACCTGCCATTCCAGCGGTTTTGCCTGCACGGCGGCCAGCGCCGGCTCCGCCACCATCATCAGCAACACAACACAGCAACCAAGGATCCCGCGCATGTCCCGCTCCGGCTTGTGTGGAAGCCCGCAGTCTATCGCGCCGCCGTTGTCAGCGGATGCCGAGCCCCTGGATATGGCTGATCCGGTCCGGATCGAAGCCGGCCAGGCGGGCGAAATCGCGGCCGCGCGCGACGTAATCGCGATACGGCCCGAAACTCGGTGCACCCGGCGACATCAGGACCACGCCCTCGCCCTGTAACTGCTGGCGCGCCTGCGCTACCGCATCGGCCAGGTCAGTGGCCGCCGACAGGCGCAACAGGCCCTGCGCGGCCAGCGGCGCCAGCAGCGCATGGATACGGGGACCGTTCTCGCCCATGGTGATGATCGCGCGTGGTGCCTGGCTGTGCATTCGTGCGGCGAAATCGTCCCAGCTGACGCCGCGATCATGGCCGCCGACCAGCAGTGCCACGCGCTGGCCGGCATGGCATTCCAGCGCCGCCAGCGTCGCATGCGGGGTGGTGCTGATCGAGTCGTTGACGTACAGCACGCCCTCATGGCGGCCAAGCCGTTGCAAGCGGTTGGGCAGCGGGGTGAAGTCGACCGCCGCCGGCGCCAGCGCGCGTGCATCCAGGCCGGCCGCTTCCAGCACGGTCAGCACCGCGCACAGATTGCCGCGGTTGTGCCGGCCAGGCACCGGTACGCTCAAAGTGTCCATCACCCGCTCATCGCCGCGATACAGATCATCGCCACGCAGATGCCAGCCATCGGCATGGTTGAACCAGCGCACCTCACTGTCGGGCAGCGTCAGCCCGGCCAGTTGCGGATCGGTGGCGTTCAACACCGCGATGCGTGGCCTGGCAGCCGTCACCAGCGACAGCTTGTCGCGTACATAGGCCTGCTGGCTGCCGTGCCAGTCCAGGTGTTCGGGAAACAGGTTCAGCACCGCGGCGATGTCCGGGCGCGCGCCGCTGGCAGCGACATCACCGGTCTGGTAGCTGGACAGCTCGATCGCCCAGTAATCCGGCGCCGCTTGCGGGTCCAGCACTTCCAGCAACGGCACGCCGATATTGCCGACCAGTGCGGTGCGCTGACCGCCGGCACGCAGCAGGTGCGCAAGCAACGCGGTGGTGGTGCTCTTGCCCTTGGTCCCGGTAATGCACAGGCTGTGCGCCACGTAACCCTCTGGGTTGGCGTGTTCGGCAAACCACAGCGCGGTGCCGCCGATGAAACGGGTTCCAGCGGCGATGGCCATCCGTACAGGGGCCGTGTTCGGGCTGATGCCCGGCGATTTCACCACCACGTCGAAGCCGGACAGCAGCTCGCCGTCGATCTGCGTCCGTATCTCGATCAGGGCATCATCCAGCGCTGCGACTTCAGCCGCTTCGTCGGCGTTGCACAGCACGCTCAGGTGGAGCAACGGCAAACGCCCGCGGATCGCGTGATAGGCAGCGCGGCCTTCACGGCCCCAGCCCCACAACGCTACCCGCTGGCCTTCAAGCTGCGAAATGCGCACGCAGGCGTTCCCACAGGCCAGCCGGGATGTTGTGTTCGTCAGCAATCTGCAGCAGCGGTGCCAGCGCCAGCGCCTGCGGATCCAGCTGCGGGCGGATGTCACGGTTGAAACGGCTGACCAGCGCATCCTCGCGCCACTCCGGCCGGTCGCCCAGCGTGGCCATCGCCGCGCGCGACTCCTGGCCTTCGCCGACGCATTCGAACGGTTTGTGGTTCTGGTATTCGAGCAACGCGTCAAAGCCATCGACCTGGCTAGCATCGTCGAGCAGGTTGCGGCCGAATATCCGCACCAGTCGCGGCTTTGGCATGAACGGCGCCAGCGCCAGGAACACGAAGTGGCACTTCGGGCAGACCCCGCACCAGCGATTGACAGGGCGCTCGCCGAGGATGTGGAAATTGCGGTTGCAACTGGAAAAATGCGCGTCGTAATGATCGTTGCGGGCAAACTGGCGGGCCACCGCCAGCTCCGAGAACGGCCGCAGCAGCGAGTAATAATCCAGATCGCTGGCGATATGGCTGTGCACGTGCGCGGCCAGTGCCTGTTCGAATGCCCAGCCCTTCGACCACTGGTGGTTGACCTCGCCGGTACCGGGAATCAGGCTGCCGTAGCTGGCCGAGCGCTCGTTGGAGAACACCACCTGGTTGGCATTTTTCAACAGCGCCGCCAGCAGCAGGATCGACGAGTTGATCGCGGTGACCGGAATGTGTCCATTCCAGGCGCCCTGGCGGTTGTACTCGAACAGTTCCGGCGCCAGCGAGCGCTGGATGTTGAGCAGCGGCAGGCCGGTGCGCGCGGCGCAGGCGGCGATCAACTGCGAGCCACCAATCCAGCTGACCGTCTGGGCGACGCCGGCCGCACGCAGCGCCTCGATGCTGACCAGCGAATCCTTGCCGCCACCGATGGCAACCAGCGCGTGCTGGTCCAGGCCCTGGACCTGGGCCGACGCCGCTGGCAACGACTCATCGACCGGAAAGCGGATGTGGCCATGCAGATCCAGTTCGTTGCGGTAGGCAAACTCGCCCAGCCCGTTGAGGTAGACCTGCTCCATGAATGCCGCGGTGGCGGCATCGATGCGGTAGCTGTCGATGGCGATGGTCGGCGGGATCGCTGCCTTGTAATAGCTGACGCCGGTTATCAGGTGCAGCAGCCGCAACGCCTGCTCGACCGCGTCCGCAAGCGCCTGCTCGAGGACGAACGGAGCGCCGGGAATGGTCACGGTTTCGGTCAGTTCCGGACCGTCGTCAAACGCATAGACCAGCCGTGCCACGCCGGTCTGCGCATCGAACGTGCAGCGGACGAAGTGGAAAGTGGTGATGCTGGTTTTGTCAAAATGGTTCATGCAGGTTCCGTCAGTCTTGCGTCACCGCCGCAGCGCATGCCGGGCGGGGAAAAATAATGGCGTCGGTGGCGGTCAACCGCGACGCCGGTGTCATCGTGCAACCACGTCGGCTTGCGCCACACCGGCCCGCACTTCGGCCTGCCCGCCGCCATCGATGATCGCTTCGACCGGCAGCGCGCGCAGGTTGTACTGGTTGGCCATCGAGAAGCCATAGGCGCCGGCATCGGCGAACAGCAACACATCCCCTTCGCTGGTGGCGGCCGGCAACGGACGGCGCTTGCCGAACACGTCGCTGGATTCGCAGATCGGCCCGACCACGTCGAAATAATCCTGTTGGTGATCCGCGAGTCGGCTGAGGTTGGCGACGTCATGCCAGGCGTCATACAGCGCCGGTCGCATCAGCGCATTCATGCCGGCATCGGTGCCGACCCGGCGGATGCCCTGCTTGTCGACCACCTGGGTGACCCGGCTCAGCAGCACCCCGGACTCGGCCACCAGGAAACGGCCCGGTTCAATGGCCAGCTGGTAACCGGGGTACGCCGCCTTGATTTCCTCCAGTCCGGCGCCCCATGCCTCGAGGTCGAACGGCTCGTCGTCGGCGGTGTACGGAATCGGCAAACCGCCACCGATGTCGATGGTTTCAATGCTGCCAATCTGCTCGGCGATGCCGCCGAGTTCGTCGCAGACCTGGCGCCAGTGCTGCGGTGTCTCAACGCCGCTGCCCAAGTGCGCGTGCAGGCCGACGATGCGTACCTGCAGGCGCTGTGCGAGATTGACGAATTCAGGCAGGCGCGCCAACGGCAGGCCGAACTTGGAGGCCTTGCCGCCGGTGTTGACCTTCTCGTGATGGCCATCGCCGCGGCCCAGATCGACCCGCAGCCAGATCGCCCGGCCCTGGAACAACTCGCCCCAGCGCTGCAGCGCCTCGACATTGTCGAGGGTAACGTTGACGCCCCTGTCGAGCGCGAACGCGTACTCCGAACGCGGTGCGAAACTCGGGGTGAACAGGATGTCGTCCATCGCCAGCGCCGGTACTTCCCGCAACACCCGTTCAAGCTCCGCCTGCGATACGCATTCCAGGCCAAAGCCTTCTTCGACCAGCGTGCGCAGGATGTGCGGGTGCGAGTTGGCCTTGATCGCGTAGAAGCGGCGATCGATCGCGCTGATCGCCGCCAGCGCGCGGGCACGGGCGCGCACCGTCGGCAGGTGATAGGCGTAGTGCGGTGTGCCGGCCTGGGCCAGCGCCAGCAGTTGTTCGCGCTGCTCGGGCGCATGCCACCAGGGCGTTTCGCGGCGACGCACCTGGCCTTCGATTTCTCGCCAGCGCGGGCCGAACACGCTGGCGTCGCCGGTCGGCATCGCGCCACTGTCAATCAGCGCCGCATGCAGCACCGGCAACAGTCCTTCGGCGTCGGCCTCGTCAATGACGAAGGTCAGGTTGAGATCATTTGACGACTGCGAGATCAGGTGCACGCGTTCACGGCCGAACATCGCCCAGACATCGGACAACTTGTGCAGCAGCGAGCGCATGCCGCGGCCGACCAGGGTCACCGCGGTGCACGGCGCGATCACCTTGACCCGGCAGATCTGCGACAGGTCATTCGACAGCGCCGCCAGCACGTCGGTATTGACCAGGTTCTCGCTGGGGTCCAGCGACACGGTGACGTTGGTTTCCGAGGAACCGATCAGATCCACCGACAGACCGTGGTTGCGGAACATCGCGAACACGTCGGCAAGGAAGCCGACCTGTTGCCACATGCCGATGCCTTCCATCGACACCAGCACGATGCCGTTGCGGCGACTGACCGCCTTGACCCCCGGCACGGTGACGCCGTTGCCGTCGATGCTGGTGCCGGGCAGTTCAGGACGCTCGGTATCGAGGATTGCCATCGGCACGCCAGCATCGCGGCATGGTTTGATCGAGCGCGGGTGCAGGACCTTGGCGCCGGTGGTGGCGATTTCCTGTGCCTCGTGGTAGTCCAGCCGGGTCAGCAGGCGTGCGTCGGGCACTTCGCGCGGATTGGTGGTGAACATGCCCGGCACGTCGGTCCAGATCTCGACCCGCTGCGCGCCGAGCAGGGCGCCGAAGTAAGCGGCCGAGGTATCCGAGCCGCCACGGCCGAGCACACAGGTGCCGTGTTCGGGGTGGCGGGCAATGAAGCCCTGGGTCAGCAGCAGGCCATGCGGTTGCTGGTTGAAACGCGCGCGCCAGTCATCGTCGCGCCGGGTCTGGCACGACACCGACAACCGCTGCGCCCACGCGGTCTGGTTGGGCAGCAGGGTGGCATCGAGCCAGTCGCGCGCATCCATCCAGCCAAAATCCAGTCCCTGCGCGGCCAGGTAGGCGGCGCCGATGGTCGAGGACAGCAGTTCGCCCTGTGCCAGCACCTCGGCCTGCCAGTCGAGACTGCGGGGACCAGCGCGCTCATCGACCAGCAACGCCTGCAGCGCCGCCAGCCGCTGGCCAAGCACCGTCTCGGCATCCAGTTCCAGTTCGCTGACGAAATCGCGGTGGCGCTGGACCAGTTGCTGGACCCGCTGGTTGCTGTCGGCGGCGCCATCGGCGATCGCGGTCAGTTCATTGGTAACCCCGGACAAGGCCGACACCACCACCAGCACCCTCGCCTCCTGCGCCTGCGCCCGTTTTTTCGCAATCCGGCCGATGTTGTCCCAGCGATGGCGACGCGACACCGAAGTGCCGCCAAACTTGAGTACGACCCAACGATCAGATGCAGGATTGGCAGAAGACATGGAAGATGGATGTGGGGAAAGCCCGGCCTTGGGCGAGAACCGTCGATTCTAAACGATGCGCCACCGGTAAATCGCCCTGAAAAACCTGCTTCAGCGTGTCTCCACACCGCCCCGCAACTCCTTTCATGAGCAACCATTCGATGACCACCCGCCGCTACCTGCAACTGGATGTGTTCGCCGACCGCCCCGGCGCCGGCAATCCGCTCGCCGTGATCCTGGACAGCGACGGCCTCGACAGTGCCGCGATGCAGTCAATGGCGGCCTGGTTGAACGTGTCGGAAACGGTGTTTTTCCTGCCGGTCGAACAACCCGGCCAGCGCTACCGCATCCGTATCTTCACCCCCGGCCAGGAACTGCCATTCGCCGGCCATCCCAGCGTTGGTGCGGCCTGGGCGGCCCTGCATGCGGGCCTGGTCGACGAAGTTGCGGAACTGCAGCAGGAGTGCGCCGCCGGCGTGCTGCCGGTCCGCAACAGCGTGCTCGCGGGCAGCCGCATCATCGAGCTGCGCACACCGGCCGCACGCCGGATGCCGATACCGGCCGCGACCGGCGATGCCTGCTCGCGCTGGCTGCCTGGCGCGCGCATCGGCCAGCTGGGCGCGGCCCTGTGGAACAACGGCCCAGGCTGGTGGCTGGTGGAACTGGCCGATGCCAGCGAGGTCCGCCGGTTGCAACCGGACCTGGCCGCGATCGCCGCGTTGAGCCGCGATACCGGCGCGGTCGGGCTGGCCGTGTTCGCGCTGACCGCTGCCGCCGACGCCGGGCAGGCAGCCTTGGTTACCCGCGCCTTCTGTCCGGCCGACAACGTGCCTGAAGATCCGGTCACCGGCAGCGCCAATGCCTGCATCGCCCATGCATTGGCTGCGGCCGGCCGCCTGCCGGGTGGCCACGACCACTATCTGGCCAGCCAGGGACGCGAGCTGCAACGCGACGGCCGTATCCAACTGCGGGTGGATGCGCAAGGCGAGGTCTGGATCGGCGGTCAGGTGCAGTTGGTCATCCAGGGCACGCTCAGTTGGTAAGCTGCCCAGCCCTTTCGAGTGTTCCGTCATGACCTCACGCCGTTTCGTCCAGGTGGACGTGTTTGCCGATCAGCCCGGTGCCGGCAATCCGTTGGCGGTGGTGCTGCAGGCCGACGGCCTGGACGACGCCACCATGCAGGCGATCGCGCGCTGGACCCGGCTGCCGGAAACCACGTTCGTGTTCCCGCCCAGCGAAGCCGGTGCCAGCTATGCGATCCGGATGTTCAGCCCACGCCGGGAAGTGCCGTTTGCCGGCCATCCCAGCGTCGGTACCGCACACGCGGTGCTCGATGCCGGTATCGCCAGCGCGGTTGATGGCATGCTGGTCCAGCAGGGCATCGCCGGCTTGTTGCCACTACGGGTGACCGGAAGCGGCAAGGACCGCAGCATTGCGGTGCGCACGCCGCGCGCGCATGTCGTGCAGTTGGGCGATGTGGCGACACTGCCGGTGTTGGGCGATGCGCTCAAGGGCATGCCGGCCGGGGCGTTGCCGCCGGTGCTGATGGACGGCGGCCGCCGCTGGTGGCTGGCCGAACTGCGCGACGAAGCCAGCCTGCGCGCGGCCCAGCCGGACTGGATTGCCATCATGGCGCTGGCCAAGGCCACTGACAGCATGGGCGTGTGCGCGTATGCGCGTTGCCACGGACAACCCTACGATCTGGCGGTGCGCGCGTTTGTCGGCGCCACCGCGGCCTTCGAGGATGCCGCCTCCGGTGCCGCCAATGCGACGCTGGCGGCATGGCTGGCCTCGCGCGGCGCGATGCCCGGTGGCGGCGACACCTACACCGTCAGCCAGGGTCGCGAAGTCGGCCACGATGCGCGGCTGGTACTGCACGTCGACGCCGCAGGTGACGTCTGGTCCGGCGGCTGCGTGCAGACCGTGGTCAGCGGGCAGCTGGACTGGTGAGCGAACGTTTCATGGTCGCCCTCCCGCGCACGCTGCCGTCCGGCCTCGCTCACTTGCGCTGGTAGACCGCCGCACCGTCGACCCAGGTCGATTCGATGTCCATCGCATCCAGCTGCGCCGGCTCCAGGGTCAGCGGGTCCTGGCGCAGGATGACGAAATCGGCGCGTTTTCCCGCAACCAAGGTGCCGACCACGTCTTCATCGCCACCGGCAAACGCCGCGTCACGGGTAAAACCGGCCAGCGCCTGGGCGATGCTCAATCGCTGCTCCGGCAACCAGCCGCCCGGTGGCTGGCCATCGCGATCCTGGCGGGTGACCGCCGCATACAGGCCCAGTCGTGGGTCCGGCGATTCCACCGGGAAATCCGAACCCAGCGCCAACCGCGCACCACTGTCCAGCAACGCCTGCCATGCATAGGCGCCGTGGATCCGCTCCGGCCCCAGCCGATCCTGCGCCCATGGCATGTCCGAGGTCGCATGGGTCGGCTGCATCGAGGCGATCACGCCCAACCGGGCCAACCGTGGCAGATCTTCCGGGGCCAGCACCTGGGCATGCTCTATCCGCCAGCGGTGGTCGTCGCCGGCATGCGTGCCGAGCACCTTCTGGTAGGTGTCGAGCACAATCCGGTTGCCACGATCGCCGATCGCATGGGTGGCTACCTGGACGCCGCAGGCACGGGCTTTTGCGACGTCGGCCGCGTAGGTCTGTGGATCGGTGACCAGCAGGCCGCGGTTGCCATGATCGTCGCTGTAATCCTGCAGCAAAGCCGCACCACGACTGCCGAGCGCACCATCGATATACAGCTTGACGCCATCCATCTGCAAACGCCCGCCCGGATGACGGTACGGTCCGTTGTGGCACAGATCGTCCAGCGCGGCATGGTCGCCGTCGGCATAGGCGTCGATGCGCAACGGCAATCGGCCCTGATCCGCCAGCTGCTTCATCAACGCCAGATCCTCGCGCGACACGCCCATGTCATGGACGCCGGTCAGGCCATTGCTGACCGCCGCCTGCAACGCCGTGGTCAATGCCTGTTCGCGCTGTGCGGCGGTCGGCGCCGGCACCACCGCATTGACCAGCGCCATCGCGCCGTCGATCAACACGCCGCTGGGCTGGCCATCGATGCGTTCGATGCGGCCACCGTCGGGCTGCCAGTCGCCGGCCAGCGATTTGCCCGCGCCAGCTTCGGCCGCACGCAGGGCTGCACTGTTGGCCCAACCGGCATGGCCGTCCACCCGCTCCAGCCAGACCGGCCGATCCGGGAATGCCGCATCCAGGTCGGCGGCATCGGGAAAGGACTTCTGCGCCCAGTCGTTCTGGTCCCAACCGCCGCCGAGCAGCCACGCACCCGGCGCCAACTGCGCGGCATAGTCGCGCAGCCGCTGGACGATTTGCTGTTTGCTGGCGGTGCCGGTCAGATCGGCGCGGGTCAGCGCATAGCCCAGCCCCATGATGTGGCCGTGCGCATCGATCAGACCGGGAATCACCGTGCTGCCATTCGCCTCAACCCGACGCGCGTCGGCAAAACGGCCCAGCAGCTGTTCACGGCTGCCCAGCGCCAGCAGTTTGCCCTCGCCGTCCCAGGCCATCGCCTGCACCAGCGGCTGGGCCGGATCCAGGGTGTGGATGCGTTCGGCGGTCAGCACCGTCACCGTGTCGGCCGCCGACGCCAGCGCACAGACACTGCAACACACCATCAGCAAAAGACCACGACGCATGCAAGCCTCCCCGGCTGTGCCAGTTGTTCTGGTTGCCGCGACTATGCCTGCTGCAGCAGCGAGCAACAACCGCTGATGCTGGCCAGCTCATCAGGTCAGGCCGGGATGGCTTATTCGATCAGATTGGCCTGCAGCGTCACCGGCACCGACAGCGCGCGTGAAATCACGCAGCCGGCCTTGGCTTGCCCGGCGATCGCCTCGAAGCGGGCGACGTCGATGCCCGGGACCCTGGCCGATACGATCAAGCGGATGCCGGTGATGGTCGGCCCCGGTTGCATGCCCGGATCCATCGATACTTCGGCCCGGCTCTGGATGGCCTCGACCGCGAAGCCCTGCTGGCCGAGCATCGCCGACAGCGCCATGCTGAAACAACCGGCATGCGCGGCAGCCAGCAATTCCTCCGGATTGGTGCCCTTGGCATCGCCAAAGCGGGTCTTGAATGAATACGGCTGGGCGTCGAACAGGCCGCTTTGCGGCGTGGTCAATGCGCCCTGGCCGCTTTGCAGGTCGCCCGTCCAGACCGCTTCGGCGTAGCGTTTGAGTGTCATCTCGATACCCTCCCAGAAAAAAATAATCGGACAAGGAATCCGCAGTGTAGAACGCGCCCCGTGCTTTTTTGATGATCCGGGCCAGGCCATCGCCGGCATAGCCGATACCGCACTGCGGCTTGACCGCCGCGACGCAGCTGCCGATGCTGTCTGCCCGCCATGACCACCGGCCGGGCTGCCGCCCGTGCATGCGCCGCTGTGTCCGCATGCGTTGCCCGGCTCGCCGTGACGGCCACCTGCCCCGCGCAGGCACTTCCTCGATCACGATCAGGAGTCCGGCCTCATGTCATACACCACCCAAGACATCCGCAACCTCGCCCTGGCAGGCCATGCGGGCACCGGCAAAACCACGTTGTTCGAAGCCCTGCTGCATGCCGGCGGCCAGTTGCAAGCGACAGGCACCATCGAACGCGGCAACACCGTGTCCGACCATGATCCGATGGAAAAGAGCCGGCGCCATTCGCTGGACAGCGCCATTGCCAGCTTCGATCACGGCGGCATCCACCTCAATCTGATCGATACCCCGGGCTATCCGGATTTCCGCGGTCCAGCGCTGTCGGCATTGTCGGTCACCGACACCGCGGTAATCGTGATCGACGCCGACAGCGGCCTGACCCATGGTGGCCGCCGACTGCTGGAGCGCGCCCGCCAGCGTGGCCTGTGCCGCGCCATCGTGGTCAACAAGATTGATCAGGACGATGCCGACTGCGCGCGGGTGCTGGCCGGGCTGCGCGAACAACTGGGGCCGGAAGCGCTGCCGCTCAATCTGCCCGCCGACAACGGCCGTCGGGTGGTCGATTGCTTCCGCCAGTCCGACGGTGACTGCGATCTGGGAGACGTCGCCCGCTGGCACCAGCACATCATCGACCAGGTGGTCGAAGTCAACGAGAGCGTAATGGAGCGGTTCCTGGATGCCGGCGAACAGGCTCTGTCAGGCCAGCAACTGCACGACGCGTTCGAACAATGCCTGCGCGAAGGCCATCTGCTGCCGGTGTGTTTCGTCTCCGCGCGCACTGGCACCGGCGTGGCCGAACTGCTGGCGATCATCGAATCACTGTTCCCCAATCCGACCGAGGCCAATCCGCCGGCGCTGGTCCGTGGCCACGGTACCGGCAGCGTCCGCTTCAGCGCCCACGCCACCGCCGATGGCCATGTCATCGCCGACGTGTTCAAGCTGATCAACGATCCGTTCGTCGGCAAGCTGGGTATCTTCCGGGTCTACCAGGGCTCGGTGCGCAAGGACGCCTCGCTGCTGCTGGACGAGGCCCGCAAACCGTTCAAGGTGGCGCACCTTTACCGCATCCGCGGCAAGGATCACGAGGAAATCGACGCCGCCATCGCCGGTGACATCGCCGCCATCGCCCGCATCGATGATCTGCATTTCGATGCGCTGCTGCATGACAGCCACGACGAGGACCAGGTGCACCTGGCCCCGCTGGAGCTGCCGGCACCGATGTTCGGCCTGGCGATCGAGGCCACCAGCAAGGGCCAGGAACAGAAACTGGCGCTCGCCCTGGCCAAGCTGGCCGAGGAAGACCCGGCCTTCGTCGTCGAACACAATGCCGAGCTCAACGAAACCGTGATTCGCGGCCTGTCCGACCTGCACCTGCGGGTCATGCTGGAGCGGCTGAAGGAACGACATGGCGTTGAGGTCACTACCCATCCGCCGCGCATCGCCTACCGTGAAACCATTGCCGCCAGCGCCGATGGCCAGCACCGGCACAAGAAGCAGAGCGGCGGTGCCGGCCAGTTTGGTGAAGTGCAGTTGAGCGTGGAACCACTGCCGCGTGGCCAGGGTTTCGAGTTCATCGACGCGGTCAAGGGCGGCACCATTCCGGGGCAATTCATCCCCGCGGTGGAGAAAGGCGTGCGCCAGGTGCTCGACAGCGGCGCCATCGCCGGTTACCCGCTGCAGGATGTGCGCGTGACTGTACGTGACGGCAAGCACCATCCAGTCGACAGCAAGGAAGTCGCGTTCGTGGTGGCCGGTCGCAAAGCGTTCCTGGAGGCGATTGCCAAGGCCAGGCCACAACTGCTTGAACCGATCGTTGACCTGGAAGTGCGGGTACCCGAGGCCCAGGTCGGTGACATCACCGGCGGCCTGGCGGCACGGCGTGCACGCATCAATGGCACCGACAGCGAACGCGGCGACATCGTGGTGCGGGCGCAGGTGCCGCTGTCGGAACTGGATGGCTATGCCACCGAGATCAAGTCGATCAGCGCCGGCCGGGGCAGCTACGCCATCGAATTCAGCCATTACGAGCCGGTGCCGGCGGCGGTACAGCAGCGACTGACAAGCCAGTATCGCCCGCGTGCGGATGACGATTGAACGCTGCTGTCTTGCAGCAAGGACATCACATGGGTCGGGCAGCGAAGGCAAAAAAAGCGCCCGCGATGTCATGTTCGGGATGAAAAGTACGAAAAAGCCGGTTTTTTTGCGTTTTGGACTTGGCGACACGCGGGCTTTGCCCTACATTTCGCATGCCGGATGTTTCCGGCCCGGAGCAGTTGCTCACGATTACCCACTTACTAGCGTAGAGACAGGACACTATGGCAAAGAGCACCAAGAAAGCAGCGCCCAAAAAGGCCGCCAAGAAAGCTGCACCGAAAGCCGCTGCAAAGCCGGCCGCGCTGAAGCCGATCAAGGACGCCCTCAGCAAGTCCGGGCTGGTCGCCCACATTTCGGAAGCCACCTCCGTGGCTGCAAAGGACGTCCGCGCAGTGTTGGCATCGCTGGAACAGGCCGTGCACGCTTCGGTGCACAAGAAAGGCGCCGGTTCCTTCACCCTGCCGGGCCTGCTGAAGATCACCGCCGTGGCGGTGCCGGCCAAGCCCAAGCGCAAGGGCATCAACCCGTTCACCAAGGAAGAGCAGGTGTTTGCTGCCAAGCCGGCTTCGGTCAAGGTCAAGGTCCGTCCGCTGAAGAAGCTGAAGGACGCCGCAGCCTGATCTGCGCGCCAGCGACATGTGTTGAAGACGGGACGGCTTGCCGTCCCGTTTTTTTTGCCTGGCTGGCGGCTGAAGCCAGCGCCGCGGCGGCGCTGGAACACTCCGTCGCGGCTACGCCACTCGCAGCCGGCGCGGGCCGGTCCTATCGTGTAGGCACACTCCCGCCAGACCGCCGCCATGTCGACCCTGCCCCGCAAACCCAGTCGTTACCGCATCACCGTGACCCCGGTCGAAACCGACGGGCTCCCATGCAGCGGGCGCTGCAGTATTGAATTCGACCAGGCCTGCGAGCAGGACTGGATGCGCCTGCTGGAAAGCAACCAGCGCAGCCGTGGCCTGAGTGGCGACGAACGATCAGCGCTGGTGGTGGCGGTACAACTGCTGCAGGGTCTGATGCACCGGCATCGCCAGGCACAGCCGGACATGTTCGCCAAGCTGCGGCCGCAGCTGGACGAATTCATCCGCGGCCTGGGCCTGGACGCGACGCGCTAGCCATTCCCGTCGCAGCCTGTGGTCCTAGTCCCGCTGCGCACCGCCGGGCCTGCAGCCAGCGGCCTGGGGACCATCGCGCCATTGCCGCCCACGTCCGTCAGCCAAGCCGCTACAGCTCGAAACGGTATGACAGCTTGACCAGCAACTGTTCGTCATCGCGCAGACCGAAGCTGTCCTGCAGCAACGGCAGCGCATCATCGGCGTAATCATTGCGCTCATAGCCGCCGCGGCCATAGACCACGTACAGGTAGGACAGCGGCGCCAGTTCGTAGCGATAGCGGATCTGGAAGCCGAGGTTGGCGATGCTGAAATCCTCCACCGCGTCGTCGCTGGCCACTGCCCGGCCGTTGCCAGCCACCCGGTAAGCCGCCCGGTTGTCGGCATCCAGGGCCAGCGCCTGCATCTTCAGCCGCAGTTCCTGGCGCGCACTGATGTTCCAGTTGATGCCGGCATTGAGATGCCATTCACGGCCACGGAAACTTCCGATCAGATTGTCGACCTGCCACACCAGCCAGTCCGGGGTTTCATCGGCATAGGCGCCGCCGTAGAGGCTGAAGGCATCGCTGATGAAATAGGTCGCTTCGTACTCCAGCGCATAGCCCAGTTCGTCGTTGCCAGCCAGGCCGCCAGTGACCAGATCGGCATTGACTTCATGCGCCCAGCGTCCCTTGCGTGGCCGTTCGTATTCGTAATGCAGATTGAAATTGGGTGGCAGCGCCAGCACCCCGTTGCCACGGGTCAGCAGATCGTCAACGCCGGCACTGTTGACGTTGACCTGTGCGTAATCGTGGCTGCCGTTGCGCAGGTTGCCTTCGCGGCTCATCCGGAACTGGTTGCTCAGGCGCTGGCCGTGATCGTTGTAGGTGGTACTGGCGCGCCAGCGCCATTGCTTGGAGGCGTAGCGCGAGCGCTCGGGCAGCTGGTCGAAGCGCTTGCGCCACTCCCAGTGCAGGTAATTGAGGCTGTTGCGCGACAGATAACCGGCGTCGTTGATCTGCAGATCATTGCCGAAATGCATCGCAATCCACTGCTGGCGCCAGCCGTGATCCATCTGGTAATCGGCCCAGATGGTGGCACCGGTATCGTCGCTGCGCTGGCCAGCCTGATCGATGCGGCTGCCGAACAGCCGCGAGCGGATGTTCCAGCGCGCGCTGGGTCGCCAGTCATGGTCCACCCCCCAGGTGGTGGCCTGCCGGTCCAGGTACGGCCGATCGACCTGGGTCAGCATCACTCCCAGATTCTGGCTGCTGAAGTCGCGGACCATCCGCAACGCAGCGAACGAGCGGCCAGCGTCGTCGCCTTCGTCGGCATAGAACACACCGTACTTGGCCTGGCCGATGCTGCCGTTGAGCTTGACCGCGGCGGTGATGTCGCCGGCGCCGTTGCCATCATCGGCCGGGCCACCAACCCGGCGGGTATACAGCAGCTGGCTGAAATCCGATGGCGTGGTGTATTCGAACAGGCCCTGGTTTTCGGTGAAGAACGGCCGCTTGTCGCTGATGAAGGTTTCGGTGGCACTGAAATTGACCACCAGGTCGTCGCTTTCAACCTGGCCGAAGTCCGGGTTGAGGGTCGCCGTGGCCTGGAACTGGCCGTTGGGCTTCCAGAAGATGTCGGCGCCACCCTCGAAATCGCTGCCGCCGCCGACGTTGTCATACAGACCCGAGACATACGGCGTTATCGCGGTCAGCGACTGGCTGTACTTGATCACTTCAATCGGCTCGAACTCGGACAGGAACCGCGAGCGCTCGTAACTGGCCTGCGGCCAGGCCGCGCGTTCGCCACTGGAGCCAATCACGCGATCCAGATAGATCTTCATCCGCCGGGTCTGGCCATCGGCGCTCTGCATCGGCGCGATGTACCACGGGATCAGCATCTCCGCCGACCAGCCCTGCTCGTCCTCGGAAACCGCGTGCTGCCAGTTGCCATCCCAGTCGTCGTTGAAATTGTTCTCGTTGGTGATGACTGCATCGCCGATGCCGCCGGTCGAGGCCAGCACGAAGTTGTAGCCGGTGCGGCCATCACCATCGAAATCGATCATCAGGTTGACCCGATCGACCTGATCACCGAAATCACGCTGCACGCGCTGGCGGGTGCGTGGCGCGCTGGCGTCCTGGCGGTTGCGGAACGCGATGGCAAGGCCCTCGGGAGTGGCCAGGATCCAGGCTTCGGTCGCCTGCGAGGCGGGATCTCCGGAGAACGGCTGGACCTTGCGGAACTCGGTGACATGCCGGGCCTGGGCCCATTCATCCGGGTCGATCCGGCCATCGATGTCGACCGCGCCAGCCGCGGCTGGCAACGCCAGCCCGGCCAGGGCCAGCATTGTCGTGATAGTGGGTGAGCCGATGCCCATCGTTGCCAGTCCTTTAATCGATGGCAGGCACCATAGCGACCGCGTCGCGTCGCCACGACCGTCGTTGGTCATGGCAACCTTTCAGTCGTTTGCGGCATCCCCATGCCGTATCCAGCGCGGCTTCAGCCGCCAATCAGCGCTTGGGCTGCAGCATCGTGCCGGTGCAGTTCTTTGCACCGCAGCGGCAGGCCCAGATCTTCTTCAGCTTGGCGGTGTGCTTCTCTTCCAGGGTGATGCCGTAGTTGTAGGTCAGCTCCTCACCCGGCTTGATGTTGCGGATCGCCTCGATGAACACCCGGTCCTTCTTGCGGTTCTTGCCATCATGCTCCTCGATCACGGCCTCGCAGTTGGGCTTGCAGCTGTGGTTCATCCAGCGCGCCTTGTTGCCGCCGTAGTTGGCATCGATGACGTACTTGTCGTTGAGGGTGAACAGGAACGTATGGCCGGAATCGACGTCACCGCTGACATCGGCATCGACTTCGGCATGGGTGCGGCGTTCACCCTTGTATTCGACCACCCGCTCACCCTTCTTGATCGGGGCGATGGCGAACACGCCATTGCCATGGATGTCGGATTTGCGGGCTTCAACTTTGCTGGGCATGGGGCGTCCGTCGCGATTTCGAAAAAGGGATTCTGCCTGATTCTGGCGCGGCCGTGGCGTCGAACACCACCGTGGCCGCGAGCAATGGCAACTGAATCACCCGGCTTGGCCTGCCCGGCGTAAAAGAGTACAATTTCGGTACGTTTTAAGAATGATTCCCGAATGCGGCCTGTCCCATGTTGCGTGTAACCAAACTGACCGACTACGCCACGGTCGTGCTGACCGTGCTCGCCGCGCGCCCGGGCGAGGTGTTGAGCGCGGCGGATCTGGCCGAACAATCCGGCCTGGAACCGCCCACCGTCAGCAAACTGCTCAAGCCGCTGGCCCAGGCCGGACTGGTCGAAGGCCTGCGCGGCGTGCATGGCGGCTACCGGCTGGCGCGCGACGCCGACAGGATCTCACTGATTGAAATCGTCGAAGCCATGGAAGGGCCGCTGGCGATGACCGAATGCAGCCAGCACGACAGCCAGTGCGGCATCGCCCACCAGTGTGGCGTGCGCAGCAACTGGCGACTGATCAACGACGTGGTCGGCGATGCCCTGCGCCGGGTCAGTCTGGCGCAGATGCTGCAACCGGCCGCAACCTTTTCCGACGAACACGGCAAGCGTTCCATCGCCGTCCACGTCGCCACCCGCTGAACCAGGCAGCCCCATGGCCACCGATACCCCGATAGAAACTCCCAATGCAGCGACCGTCGCAGAGCCCCGCAATGCCCAGATCATGGAGCAGCTCGGGCGCCGCTACGACGCCGGCTTCATCACCGACATCGAATCCGACTCGCTGCCACCGGGCCTGGACGAGGACGTCGTGCGTGCGTTGTCGGCCAAGAAAGAAGAACCGCAGTGGATGACTGAATGGCGCCTGGCCGCCTATCGCCACTGGCTGACCATGCCGGTGCCGCACTGGGCCAAGCTGAAGATCGCGCCGATTGATTTCCAGGCGGTCAGCTATTACAGCGCGCCCAAGGCCAAGTACGCCTCGCTGGACGAAGTGCCGCAGGAACTGCTCGACACCTACGACAAGCTGGGCGTGCCGCTGCACGAGCGGGCCAGGCTGGCCGGGGTGGCGGTGGACGCGGTATTCGACTCGGTCAGCGTCGGCACCACCTTCCGCAAGGAACTGGCCGAAAAAGGCATCATCTTCTGTTCGATGTCCGAGGCCATCAAGGAGCACCCGGAACTGGTCAGGCAGTACCTGGGCAGCGTGGTGCCGACCGGCGACAACTACTTCGCCGCGCTCAACTCGGCGGTGTTCTCCGATGGCAGCTTCGTGTTCATTCCCAAGGGGGTGAAGTGCCCGATGGAGCTGAGCACCTACTTCCGCATCAATGCCGGCCACACCGGCCAGTTCGAGCGCACCCTGATCATCGCCGAGGCAGGCAGCTACGTGTCCTACCTGGAAGGCTGCACGGCACCGATGCGCGATGAAAACCAGCTGCATGCGGCGGTGGTCGAACTGGTCACCCTGGACGATGCCGAAATCAAATACAGCACCGTGCAGAACTGGTACCCGGGCGACGAGGAAGGCCGTGGCGGCATCTACAATTTCGTCACCAAGCGCGCCGAATGCCGCGGTGCGCGCAGCAAGGTCACCTGGACCCAGGTCGAGACCGGTTCGGCGATCACCTGGAAGTACCCGTCCTGCGTCCTGCTCGGCGACGACTCGGCCGGCGAATTCCATTCGGTCGCGCTGACCCATCACTGCCAGCAGGCCGATACCGGTACCAAGATGATCCACATCGGCAAGAACACCAAGTCCAAAATCATCAGCAAGGGCATCAGCGCCGGCCGTGGCCAGAACACCTATCGCGGCCAGGTCCGGATGGAACGCGGCGCCGCCAACGCGCGCAACTACACCCAGTGCGACAGCCTGCTGATCGGCAAGCGCTGCGGCGCGCATACCTTCCCTTATATCGAGGTCAAGAACCCGACCGCGACGCTGGAACACGAAGCCACCACCAGCAAGATCTCCGACGACCAGCTGTTCTATTGCCGCGCCCGTGGCATCAGCCAGGAAGACGCCATCAGCCTGATCGTCGACGGCTTCTGCAAGCAGGTGTTCCGTGAGCTGCCAATGGAGTTCGCGGTCGAGGCCAAGAAGCTGCTGGAAGTGTCGCTGGAAGGATCGGTCGGATGAAATATCTGCCAGCCGTCGTGTTGCTGGCCACGACCCTGCCAGTGTTCGCCAGCGACATCGCGTGCAATCCCGCCGGTTCGCAGATGGAGCTGAACGCCTGTGCCGGCCAGGCGCTGGCCCAGGCCGATGCCGAATTGAACGAGGTCTACCGGCAGATAATGGACCGGCATGCCGGCCAGAGTGTGGCCTTGGCCAACATCAAGTCGGCGCAACGGCTGTGGATACAGTTGCGCGATGCCGATCTGGCGGCGCGCTATCCGCTTGGCCAAGACGAGAATCCACGCGTGCTGTACGGCTCGATGTATCCGATGCTGTACGCCAACGCCAAAACCGCGCTGACCCGGGCGCGCACGAGCTACCTGCGGCAACAGTTCCTGGAACGCGGCGAGTACGACCTCTGACCTCGCACCCGCTTCCCGCCCCCTATTCCAAAGACGATCACCATCATGCTGAACATTGAAAACCTGCACGCCAGCGTCGCCGGCAAGGAAATCCTCAAGGGCCTGTCGCTGCAGCTGCAGCCCGGCCAGGTACACGCCATCATGGGTCCGAACGGCGCCGGCAAATCAACGCTGGGCAACGTGCTGTCCGGCCGCGAAGGCTACGAAGTCACCGCCGGCTCGGTGTCCTACGACGGCATCGACCTGCTGCAGCTGTCGCCGGAAGAGCGCGCCGCCGCCGGCGTTTTCCTGGCCTTCCAGTACCCGGTGGAAATCCCCGGCGTCAACAACACCTACTTCCTGCGCGCGGCGCTGAACGCGCAGCGCAAGGCACGCGGTGATGCCGAACTGGATTCGATGCAGTTCCTCAAGCTGGTGCGCGAGAAACTGGCGGTCCTGCACCTGAAGGACGAACTGCTGCATCGCGGTGTCAATGAAGGCTTCTCCGGTGGCGAGAAAAAGCGCAACGAAATCTTCCAGATGGCGGTGCTGGAACCGAAGCTGGCGATCCTGGATGAAACCGACAGCGGCCTGGACATCGACGCATTGAAGAGCGTGGCCGAAGGCGTCAACGCGCTGCGTTCGCCGGATCGCGCGTTCCTGGTCATTACCCACTACCAGCGCCTGCTCGACTACATCAAGCCGGACGTGGTCCACGTGCTGGCCGACGGTCGCATCGTCGAAAGCGGTGGCCCGGAACTGGCCCTGCAACTGGAAGCCCATGGCTATGCCTGGTTGAAGGACCGCGTGATTCCGGAGCAGGCCGCCTGATGAGTGAACTACTGCAATCGCTGGCCGAAGGCTTCGATGGCGACGCCAGCCAGCGCGAACTGCTGGATGCGACGCTGGCCGATGGCCTGCCCGGCCCACGCAGCGAAGCCTGGAAGTACACCTCGCTGCGCGCACTGGAGCGCCGCCGCTTTGCCGCGGTCGAACGCGTCCCGCATGTGGATCCACTGGCGCTGGCCCACATCCCGGCGCCGCGCGCGGTGTTCATCAACGGTCGCTTCTCGGCCGCGCACTCGCTGTTGAAGGATCTGGCCGACGGCATCAGCCTGCGCCTGTTGTCCGAGTCGCTGGCCAGTGGCGAAGACGACGCGGCCAAGGCCCAGACGGCGTTCGAACGCGATGACGTATTCGCCCGTCTCAACGCGGCGTTGTCCAGCGAAGGCCTGCTGCTGCACGTCGAGCCCGGGGTCTACGCCAGCAGGCCATTGCACCTGGTATTCGTCAGCGCGCAGGACGGTGAAGAAACACGCGACCTGGCCTGGCACCTGCGCAACCGGATCGACATCGGTGCCGGCGCCGGACTGGTGCTGGTCGAACATCAGTTGGCGCTCGGTGAGCATGCCCACCTGGGCAACAGCACGACCCGGATCACGATCGCCGACGGCGCACGCCTGGCGCACGCACGCAGCCAGCGCGACAGCGCCCGCGCGACCCAGTTACTACGCACTGACGCAGTCCTGGGCAACGACAGCCAGTACATCCGCATCGACGTTGAACTGGGCGCGGCACTGTCGCGCCACCAGTTGAACGTACGCCTGCAGGGTGACAACGCGCGCCTGCTGGCCAATGGGGTGCTGCTCGCCGATGGCCGCCGCCATATCGATACCCGGCTGGGCATCGACCATGTCGGCCGCGATACCTGCTGCGAACTGACCTGGCGTGGCATCGGTGCCGAGCGTGGCCGGGTCGTGTTCCGCGGCGGGATCCTGATCCGTGAAGGCGCCGACGGCACCGATGCGGCGTTGTCGAACAAGAACCTGCTGTTGTCCGAGCATGCCGAAGTCGATACCCAGCCGGTGCTGGAAATCCATGCCGATGAGGTCAAGGCCGCGCACGGTGCCACGGTCGGCCAGTTGGATGCCAATGCCCTGTTCTATCTGCGCTCGCGCGGGTTGGGCGAGCAGCAGGCCAAGCAGTTGCTGACCAGTGCATTCTGCCGCGAGCCGGTGGCGATGACCGGCGAGGCGGCCATCATCGAATGGCTGGACGCACAGCTGGACGTCGCCCTGGCCGGGCTGGAACGCGCATGAAGCCGCAAACGGACGCCAGCGCGCAGGCATCGGTCGCCGCCGATGCCATCGACTGGGCGCGCATACGTGCTGACTTCCCGCTGCTGTCGCGGCAGGTGCACGGCAAGCCGCTGATCTATCTCGACAGCGCCAACACCGGGCAGAAGCCAGCCCCGGTGATCGAGGCCACCGACGCGTTCTATCGCCAGCACAACGCCAACGTCAGTCGCGCCGTGCACACCCTCGGCACCGAAGCCACCGAAGCCTACGAGGCCGCACGCAACAAGCTGGCGCGCTTCCTCAACGTGCGCGGCAACGAACTGGTGCTGTGCAGCGGCACCACCTTCGCGATCAATCTGGTCGCCTACTCCTGGGCATTGCCCAGGTTGCGGGCTGGCGACGTGATCCTGGTTTCGCGGATGGAACACCACGCCAACATCGTGCCCTGGCAACTGGTCGCCGAACGTACCGGCGCGGTGATCAAGGTCGCCGAGGTTCTGGCTGATGGCTCGCTGGATCTGCCGGCGCTGTATGCGGCGATGACGCCGCAGGTCAAGCTGCTGGCGATCGCCCATGTCTCCAACGTGCTCGGCACCACCAATCCGGTGCGCGAGATCTGCCGGCAGGCGCGCAAGCATGGCATTACCACCCTGGTCGATGGCTCGCAGGCGGTGCCACACCGGCCGGTCGACATCGCCGCCATCGGTTGCGACTTCTATGCCTTCACCGGACACAAGATGTGTGGGCCGACCGGCACCGGCGCGCTATGGGCCCGGCGCGAACACCTGCAGGCGATGCCACCGTTCCTGGGCGGCGGCGAGATGATCAAGGAAGTCAGCTTCGGCGGCACCGTGTTCAACGACGCGCCACACAAGTTCGAGGCCGGCACTCCCAACATTGCCGGTTTCATCGGCCTGGGCGCGGCGGTCGACTACCTGCAGTCGGTCGGCATGCAGGCGATCCAGGCACGCGAAAGCACGCTGCTCGCACACGCGACCGAGGAACTGCTGAAGGTCCCCGGCCTGCGCCTGTTCGGCACCGCCGCCGACAAGGCCGCTGTCCTGTCGTTCGTGATCGATGGCGCGCACTCCCATGACCTGGCGACGCTGCTGGACCTGGAAGGGGTCGCCGTGCGTTCCGGCCAGCATTGCGCGCATCCCTTGCTGCAGTTCTTCGGTGTGGCCGCCACCTGCCGTGCCTCGCTGGCGTTCTACAACACCCACGAGGAAATCGAGCAGTTCATCGCCGCCCTGAACAAGGTCCGCAGATTGCTGGTGTGAACCGCCCGGGCGTCAGAACCAGACGGCCCGCCTTGACAGCGATTGTAAAGACCACGACACGCTCTAGAATTCGATCCATGAACGATCTGACTTTCCGCACCGCCACCCTGGATGACATCCCTGCCCTGATCGAACTGGTCACATCCTCGTACCGGGGTGACGCCAGTCGCCAGGGCTGGACCACCGAGGCCGACCTGCTCGACGGCCAGCGCATCGATGCCGATGGCCTGGCCCACGACATCCAGCGCCCTGACAGCCTGATCCTGCTGGGCTGCGCTGGCGATGGTCAGGACCCCGCTGGCGCGCAGCAAATACTCGCCTGCGCGCATCTGGCGATCGAGGACGGCGCCGGTTACTTCGGCATGTTCTCGGTCCGGCCCGGGCAGCAGGGCAACGGCATCGGCAAGCAGATGATGATCGAAGCCGAACGCATCGTCGCCCGCCAATGGCAACTGCCCAGCGTCCGGATGACGGTGATCGACGTGCGCGATGAGCTGATCGCTTTCTACCAGCGCCGTGGCTACGTCCGCACTGGCATCAAGAAGCCATTTCCCTACGGCGACGAGCGTTACGGCATTCCCAGGCGCGACGACCTGCGCTTCGAGGTGCTGGAAAAAGATCTTCGCCACGCATTCGCGGAGCAACCGGCATGAGCGAATCATGGACCTTCGTCTGCGCCAGCGCAGAATTGCTGCCGGGTGAAATGAAAACCGTCTTCGACGAAGTCACCGGCACCCCGATTCTGGTGCTCAATCTCGATGGCCAGGTGTACGCACTGGAAGACCAGTGCAGCCATGAAGAGTTCGAACTTTCCGCCGGCGAGTTCGATGCCACTGCCGGCACCATCGAGTGCGTCCTGCACGGCGCCAGATTCGACGTCCGTGACGGCCGTGCCCTGTGCGCTCCCGCTTACCAGCCAGTGGCCAAATTCCCGGTCAAGCAGGAACACGGCGGCTGGTGGACCCGCGACGACCGCGGCTGAGCGGATTCCCGCACAGGTGTTGTGCCAGCCTGCCGGCCAGCTTCGCCATGGATTGCGAAAGATAACCATTCTCATCTAGAATGCGAGCCTGATGGGGCCAGTTGGCTCCGCCTGGTCGTTGATCCCGTGCTCGATTTGTCTGCTGCCATTCCGGTCCGCGTGCCATGCACCGTCTGCCCGGCTGCGCGCATGCCGACATCGCGGCCGCGCCGCTTTGGCGGCAGCTGAGTCACGGCGCTCGACGGCCGACGCTTCCCTCTCCTCCCACAGCCATCGCCACTGGGACTTCTCTTCAACGGATATCCCATGAGCCTCATCAAATCGCGCAAGCATGCATCCTCTGGCCTGGCCACCGCCTCGCTGTTGACCGGCCTGGCGCTGGCCCTGCCAACCGTCGCACAGGCCAATGACGACGCCAACACCGATGCCACCACCCTGCCCCAGCTGCAGGTCAAGGGTGTCAATGGCTATGGCGCCGAACGCCTGTCCTCGCCCAAGTTCACCCGTTCACTGCTGGACACTACCCAGACCATCAATGTGTTCTCCAGCGAGCTGTTCAACCAGCAGGGCGCGACCACGCTGACCGAGGTGCTGCGCAACAGCCCTGGCGTTGGTACGTTCTATGCGGGTGAGAACGGCAACACCACCACCGGCGATTCGATTTACATGCGCGGCTTCGACGCCTCCAGCAGCATTTTCGTCGACGGCGTGCGTGACCTGGGCTCGATTTCACGCGATGTGTTCAACATCGAACAGGTCGAAGTCACCAAAGGCCCGTCCGGGCCGGACAACGGTCGTACGTCGCCGACTGGCGCCATCAACATGGTCAGCAAGCAACCGCAGCTGCGCAACCACAGCAGCGCCGGCGTATCGGTCGGCAGTGACGACCAGAAGCGGGTGACCGCCGACTGGAACCAGACTCTGGGAGCGCAGACCGGCAGCGCATTCCGGCTCAATGCGATGTGGCAGGACAGCGACGTGCCCGGCCGCGATGTGGTCAACAACAAGCGCTGGGGCATCGCGCCGTCGCTTGCATTCGGCCTGGATGGCGCGACCCGCTTCTACATCAACCTGCTGCACGTGGACCAGGACAACGTGCCCGATGGCGCTGTGCCGACCATCGGCCTGCCCGGCTACACCAGCCCGGACCCGGCCTATCCGCAGATCGGTGAAGCCCCCAGGGTCGACAGCAGCAACTTCTACGGCACGCTGTCGGACTACGACGACGTCACCGCCGACATGGCCACGTTGAGGCTCGAGCACGACTTCAACGAGCGTCTGCGCCTGCACAACATTACCCGCTGGGGCAAGACCCGACAGGACTACATGTTGACCGCTTACAGGCTCAATGCACCGACCATTCCCGACCCGGATGACATCGACAGCTGGACCTTCGCCCGCAGCCTGCCGACGTTCAAGAACCAGCAGAACACCATCATCACCAACCAGTTCAACATCACCGCGCTGTTCGACACCGGCCGTGTCGAGCACAGTCTGAGCAGCGGCGTCGAACTGACCCGTGAGAAGCTGGAAACCACCGGCATGGCCGCGCTCGACGGCAGCACCTGGCCCGATGTCAACCTTTACCATCCCGACCCGGACGTCAGCGGTCTGGTCTGGGGACCGACCGGCGCCCACAGCGAGGGCCAGACCGATACGGCGTCGATATATGCGTTCGACACCATGAAGTTCAATGAATTCTTTGAATTGAACGCCGGCCTGCGCCTGGAACGCTACGAAACCGAATACCGCAGCACGGTCGCCTGCGGCGGACGTGGCGCACCCACCTGCGGCACACTGCCCGCCGGCACCATCGTGCCGGGTGTCGATGCCGATGACTCCGACACGCTGTTCAACTGGAAAGTCGGTGCGCTGTTCAAACCCTCCAGGGATGTAAGCGTATACGCCAACTACGCCATCTCGCTGCAGCCGCCCGGGGGCAGCAGCCTGGAGTTGAGCAGCTCAGCCAACAACGCCAACAATCCCAACTTCGATCCACAGGAAGCACGCACCGCCGAAATAGGCAGCAAATGGAACCTGCTGGGAGAGAAGCTGCTGCTCAGCACCGCCATCTACCGCACCGAACTGACCAACGAGATCGTCCAGGACCCGATTGACGCGCTGTACTACCAGACCGGCAGGAAGCGGGTGCAGGGCATCGAGATTTCCGCGGTCGGCCGCCTGACCGACAACTGGTCGCTCTCCACCGGCTACACCACCATGGATGCCCGCGTGGTCGAAGGCAGCACCATCACCGCCGACGGTACCAACCAGCTCACCTACACCCCGGACAAGGCTTTTACCGCGTGGACCACCTACGCGTTTCCGTCCGGCCTGACCGTCGGCGGCGGTGCCCGCTATTCGGGCCCGATGAAGCGCGGCAGCGACGGTGCCATCGGCACCCCGGCCTACACCGAGGATTACTGGGTGCTGGATGCCGTGGTCAGCTACGCCTTCAGCAGCAACTTCGATCTGCGCCTGAATGCCTACAACCTGCTCGACGAAGACTATGTCGCGTCGATCAACAAGAGCGGTTATCGCTACAACCCGGGTGCGCCGCGTTCGCTGCTGTTGACCGCGGACTTCCGCTTCTGAGTACCATGCGGGGCGAGCGCCATCGCCCCGCTTCCGACCGCAGGATTACAGGTTAGCCATGCTGCTGCACATTCCCGATGTCCTGACTCCGCAACAGCTCGCCGACATCCGCCAGCGGCTGGACGGCGCCGACTGGGTCGACGGCCGGCAGACCGTCGGCGACCAGGGTGCGCAGGTCAAGCGCAACCAGCAACTGGCGGATCACTCACCGTTGCGCCAGCAACTGGGCGCGCAGATCGAAGCCGCGGTGCTGGGCAATCCGTTGTTTTTCGCCGCCACGCTGCCGCTGCGGCTGCTGCCGCCACGTTTCAATCGATACCAGGGTGGCGGCCAGTATGGTTTCCACGTTGACGGCGCGGTCATGCAACTGGCCGCGACCGCCGGCAGCGCCGCCAGCCAGCTGCGCTCGGATGTATCCTGCACGCTGTTCCTGTGCGAGCCGGACGAATATGACGGCGGCGAACTCATCATCAGTGACACCTATGGCGAGCACGAGGTCAAACTGCCGGCAGGCGACGCAGTGATCTATCCATCCAGCAGCCTGCACCGGGTGCAGCCGGTCAGCCGTGGTGCGCGGTTGGCGTCATTCTTCTGGGTGCAGAGCATGATCCGTGACGACAGCCAACGCCGCATGCTGTACGAAATGGACACCTGCGTGCAGACCCTGGCCCGCACCGGCGCCGACAGCGCCGCGGTGCTGCAACTCACCGGCATCTACCACAACCTGCTTCGGCGCTGGGCCGAAGTCTAGCCGTTCCATTGGCTGCAATCGGTGGCCGATGACCATCGCAGCCCGCCTCCTGCCCGCTCGGTCGCTTCCAGCAATGGCCGCGCGGGCAGGCACCCTAATTGAGAGTAATTCTCATTCGTGCTTAAATGCATGGCACGATTCTCCTCTTCGAGTGTCCTTCCTTGGCCGCCACGCGTACCTCCACTGCCGCCATTCAGCAACAGCGTCGCGGCTTCTGGCTGCGCACGCTGCACCAGTGGCACTGGATCAGTTCGGCGATATGCCTGATCGGCATGCTGTTGTTCGCCATCACCGGCATCACCCTCAATCATGCTTCGCGCATCGAAGCCGAGCCGCAAATCGACAACCGGCAATTGCAGCTGCCGGCGCCGCTGCTTGCCGGGCTGCGCGGACATGCGGACGGCAATGCACCACTGCCATCGGCGTCGGCATCCTGGCTGGGCAAGGAGCTGGCCGTCGCCATCGGCCGCAAGCCGGCCGAGTGGTCGCAAGACGAAATCTATCTGTCGATGCCCGGGCCCGGCAGTGACGCGTGGCTGAGCATTGATCGCGAAAGTGGCGCGGTCGAGTATGAAGCCACCCGGCGTGGCTGGATTTCCTACTTCAACGATCTGCACAAAGGTCGCAATGCCGGGCCGGCCTGGGGCTGGTTCCTGGACTTGTTCGCCGTCGCCTGCCTGGTGTTCTGCATCACCGGCCTGTTCCTGCTGCAGCTGCATGCGCGCCAGCGCCGGATGACCTGGCCGATGGTCGGGCTGGGCCTGATCGTGCCGCTGTTGATTGCCCTGCTTTTCATCCATTGACTCCCTTCATAGCGCGAGCGTCATCCATGAAACGAACCATCATTCCCACCAGCCTGACGATCGCCTTGAGCGGCTTGCTGGGCGTACCGGTCTATGCCGCGCAGCTGGACGTCACGGTGGAAGTGCCGAAGTTGAACGTGGCCGAGTATCACCGCCCCTACGTCGCCATCTGGATTGAAGGCGCCGACAACAAGACCGCCGCCGATCTTTCAGTCTGGTACCAGAACACCGACACCAAGGAAGGCCATGGCACCAAGTGGCTGCCGGATCTGCGGCAATGGTGGCGCAAGTCCGGTCGCACCCTGGAACTGCCGGTAGATGGCGTTACCGGCCCGACCCGCCCGGCGGGCAGGCATTCGCTTTCCTTTGGCGATGCGCAACCGCAACTGGCCGGACTGGCACCGGGTCAGTACACGCTGGTGGTGGAAGCCGCCCGCGAAGTCGGCGGCCGCGAGCTGCTGAAGATTCCCTTTACCTGGCCGGCCGCTTCCACTGGCAAGGCCCAGGGCAAAAGCGAGCTGGGCGCGGTCAGCCTGGCGGTCAAGCCCTGATTCACTCAATTCCCTCCGGAGACACACATGAAGCGTTCCCTGATTGCCGCCATCGCCCTGGCCAGCCTGTTGCCGATGTCGCAGGCAATGGCCCACAAGACCTGGCTGCTGCCTTCGCAGACCGTGATCGCCGGTGACAGCCCATGGATCACGGTGGATGCCGCCGTGTCCAACGACCTGTTCTACTTCAACCATGTGCCCTTGCGTACCGATGGACTGGTCATCACCGCGCCCGACGGCAGCCAGATGCAAGCGCAGAACGTCGCCACCGGCAAGTACCGCACCGTGTTCGACGTCGAACTGAAGCAGACCGGCACCTATCGCATCGCCGTGGTCAACAATGGATTGTTTGGCAGTTGGGAGGAAAACGGCCAGCGCAAACGCTGGCGTGGCAGCCCGGCCAGCTTTGCCAGCGAAGTGCCGAAGGACGCCAAGGATCTGCAGGTATCGCAATCGACGGGACGCATCGAGACGTTCGTGACCAATGGTTCGCCCAGCCAGACCGCCTTGGCGGCGACCGGCCAGGGGCTGGAACTGGTCGCGGTCACCCATCCCAACGATCTGTTCGCTGGCGAAAGCGCTACTTTCAGGATGCTGTTGGATGGCAAACCGGCGAGCGGGCTGCAATTCGAGATTACCCGCGGCGGTACCCGTTACCGCAATGCGCAGGAATCGATCCATGTCAGCACCGACGCCGAAGGGCAGTTCAGCGTGACCTGGCCTGAGGCCGGCATGTACTGGCTGGAGACCACCTATGAAGACGACAGGACGTCGCTGCCGCAAGCCGGCAAGCGCCGCCTGAGCTATGTCGCCACCCTGGAAGTGCTGCCGCAGTAGTAAACACGGATCCCACGCGGGGCCAGCCACGCCGCCAGGCGTGCGCTTGCCTGCGGACTGCCGATGCCTATCGACGTGAGTACAACCCATCTGCACAGCCTGCTGGGACAGACCATGGGCACCACCTGGTCGGTCCGCCTGCGCTTGCCTGGCGAGCATGATCTGCACGCGTTGCACGACGGCGTGCAGGCGCGCCTGGACAGCATCGTCGCGCAGATGAGTACATGGTGGAGCAGCTCCGACATCAGCCGCTACAACCATGCCCCCGCGGGCAGTTGGCATCGGCTGCCCGAAGACTTTGGCAACGTGCTGCACTGCGCGCTCGACATCGCCCGTCGCAGCGGCGGTACGTTTGACCCTACTGTCGGACCGCTGGTCGCGGCCTGGGGATTTGGTGCTGATGCCGGCCCGCGTGCGGTTCCAGCACCGGAACCGCTGGCACAGGCGCGCGCGCGGGTCGGCTGGCAACGGATACAGACCACCATCGAACCACTGCTGCTGTTGCAGCCCGGGGATTTGCATCTGGACTTCTCGGCCATTGCCAAAGGTTATGCCGTCGACTGCGTGCTGGCCCATCTGCGCGACCAACAGGTTCCCGCCGCCCTGGTGGAAATCGGCGGCGAACTGGCCGGCTACGGACGCAAGGCCGATGGCCAGTGCTGGCAGGTGCTGGTGGAAGCCTCACCGGATGATGCCGACAACGACGATGATCCACTGTTGCTGGCACTTGATGGTGTTGCCGTCGCGACTTCGGGACTGCACTGGCATCAGTTCGAACAGCAGGGCCAGTCGTTTTCGCACACCATTGATCCCCGCAGCGGGCGGCCAGTGCTCGATGCGCCGGCCGCGGTCACCGTGATCTGCCAGCAGGCGATGCAGGCCGATGCCTGGGCAACGGCCTTGACCGTCATGGGCATGCAGGCCGGTCTGGCATTCGCCCAGAGCCAGGGTCTGGCCGCACGCTTCGTTGCCAGCGATGCTGGCACGCCGGCCATGGCCACAACCGCGTTCAACGCGTTCGTATCCTGATGACCGTTGGCGCCTCGTCCTCATCATCATGGCGACCGTGGCTGGGCCACGGACTGGTCGTGTCCGTGCTGGTGGGGCTGGCCGCGATCTCGTTCTGCCTGCAGCGGGGAAGCTGGTGGATTGCCACCCCAACGATGTCGCACTGGGTCTGGGCCGTCGCCGCACTGCTGGCGTACCTGGCATTGTCGGCCTGGTTCACTCGAAACCAGCGCCACCTCGCCGAGGCCAGAAATTCGGCAACCACCGGGGCGACAATCACGGTGGCCTACGCCAGTCAGACCGGTTTTGCGCTGGATCTGGCCGAACGCACCGCGCAGTCGTTGAACGATGCAGGTATCGACGCCCAGCTGGTGGCCCTGGAGCGGCTGGACCATGCACGTCTGGGCGCTACCCGGCGCCTGTTGCTGATTGCCAGCACCACCGGAGAAGGCGACCCACCCGACCACGCCTTGAAGTTCGTCCGCCAGTTGATGCCACAGGCAGCAGACCTGCATGGACTGCAATACGCGGTGCTGGCGCTGGGTGATCGCGAGTACGCGAACTTCTGTGCCTTTGGCCATCAGCTGGATCGCTGGTTGCGGCATGCCGGCGCGCAACCGTTGTTCGATCTGGTGGAAGTGGACAATGCCGATGAAGGCGCGCTGCGCCATTGGCAACATCACCTGGGCCAGCTCAGCGGGGTGACCGACCTTCCCGATTGGTCGCCGGTCGATTATCAACCCTGGCGGTTGCAACGACGGCAGCTGTTGAATCCCGGCAGCGTCGGGCAACCGGTATTCCAGTTGGATCTGGTGCCAGCCGACGGCGCTCTGCCGGACTGGAACGCCGGTGACCTGGTCGAAATCGGCCCTCGTCATCCGTCAGCCAGCGTCGTCGCCCTGCTACGGCAGGCGACCCTGGATCCAGAGGCCTCGGTACAGGTGGACGGACAGGCGCGACGCTTGCTCGATGTCATGGTCGCCGCTCACCTGCCGGCACCCAGCGAGATCCGGACGCTGGACGAGCAGGCGCTGGCGGACAGAGTCAAACCGTTGCCGCATCGCGAGTATTCGCTTGCGACATTGCCCAGTGAAGGCAGTGCACGCCTGCTGGTCCGGTTGACGCGGCATGAGGATGGCAGCAGTGGGCTCGGCAGCGGCTGGCTTTGCCAGCACGCCGACATCGGCGCCACCATCGATCTGCGCGTGCGCCGCAATCCCAATTTCCAACCGCCCGTCGACGCTGCGCCGTTGATCCTGATTGGCAACGGCACCGGTATCGCCGGCCTGCGTGCTCATCTCAAACACCGGATCCGGCAGTCCAGTCGGCGTAACTGGCTGTTGCTTGGCGAACGCCAGCGGGACATCGATTTTTTCTTTTCTGAAGAGCTGCTCGCCTGGCAGCAGGCGGGTTTCATCGAACGGCTCGATACCGCGTTCTCACGCGACCAGACCGACCGCATCTACGTACAGGACAGGCTGCGGGCAGCGGCCGGCGTCCTCCGGCAATGGGTCGAGGACGGTGCCGTCATTCTGGTCTGCGGCAGTCTGCACGGGATGGCGCCGTCGGTTGACGCGGTACTGCGTGCGACTCTGGGCGACGCACAGGTCGAACAGCTGATTGAGAGTGGCCGCTATCGTCGCGACGTGTACTGATTCGACCCACTTCGAACGGCAACGGCGATAGCTGCTCGCGCGTGCCTGTTTGGTGTCCATGACGTCTACAGATCAATCCAGGGCCAGGTCCAGCCCGTGTCCCTCGGCTGACGGCCGCAACACTCCATATGAACCTGGCTGGTCGCGCCAACGGCACGAAGCCGGCACGGCTTGCGGTGCGCCCATAGACGGCTGCTGCTGCGACCGCGACTGCGACCGCGCTGCAAGCTGCGCTCTGCAATCCGCGACAACGCTGAGGTTACAGCGGTCACCCGGCGGCCCATCTTCTGCCATCGCGATGCAGGATTGGCATGGCTTTGCCAAACGTCAATCCGAGGCAAGCGGCTGTATAACCCCAGAAGGACCTGCGCCAACGGAAACATCGGCAACACAGTGCGTGGACTTACAACCGCCTGGTCGTCGCAGCCAGCTGTGCGCTCTGATCAATATGGGATCCTTGGATCTTTGTACTACGTCGATCGCATGCGCGACGCTGGACGGAATTCTCTCTCGCTCCCTCAACACCACAAGCTGCGCCACACGAAGCACCCCCCGGAATCCCGGGTGAACTGCATCGATGGCACAGCAGAGGCGCGAAACAGAGACTTCCCGCCGTGCCTTCAGCGATGCATCGCGGCTGGTCAGGTAAACGCAGGTGTCGGCTTTTCGCTGGCTCTTGCAGACGCAGGCTTGCATTTGGCCCGCGTTACCAGCGTTTCGGGGGAATGGGATTATGGTGTTTTGTCCCTGCTTTCATGACCCCCGTCTGTCGCCGCAGCGCCGAAGGCGATTGTTGTCGTGGTCGTGATCATTGCTTTGGCAGCTCGGCATCAGCTGCTGCGCGACATGCTTCGCGCTGGGCGAACTGTTGCCGCTTTCGGCATTGTTCACGCGATGGTCCTGCTTGTTGCTGCTGCCGGCAGCCTGATCACGATCAGGCTGCCCCCGCCTTCCAGCGCGAAACGGCTTCTGCTCGTCGCCGAGGCCAGGATGGCAGTGTCGCCGCTCTGCAATGATGGCAGGCCGGCATCTTCGTTCCATCCGGCTTGACCGGCCACCATGTGGACCATCCAGGTAACGCCCGGCTCAACGAAGAACACCATCGACCCCGTCAGCGGCCGTACCGCCAGCTCCGCCTGGACGTGGGTTGGATTCCACATCAGGTTGAAGTCCTGCGTCGGGCCATCGGTCAACACGGCTCTCACGACACGATCGCCAGAAAACCGCAGCTTGCCGCGAGGCGGCTCCAGCAGCGCCTGCTGTCCATCATCGAACACCAGCCGCATGCCATTGCCGCTCAACAGTACCAACTCTCTTTCGATACCCGGGAAGCGTGAAAACGCCGCATCCTGTTCAATCTCGGCAATCGACACCCGCCAGTGCCAGTCAGTCGTCGCGTTAGCGGGGCCGCGGATGATTTCGCGGGTCCAGCCCAGGCCATTCTTCCAGCGCTCGCGCCGATACTCGGCGGCTTTGATTACACGGCTTGCTGCTTCCATCACCGACTCTCTCGCCAAAGCAAGCAGTTTAGATCCTGCTATGCCTTCCGGGTCAGGGGAGGGTTCCATTTCACTGATAACCACCCACGCAGCGCTGAAGTCGCGACTGGCTTGCTGTCGGACTTGCTGTCGGACTTGCTGTCGGACTTGCTGTCGGACTTGCTGTCGGACTTGCTGTCGGACTTGCTGTCGGGCTTGCTGTCGGGCTGCTGTCGGACTTGTTGCCGGGCTTGTTGCCGGGCTAGCTGCCGGGCTAGCTGCCGACGCGACGCGTCGGCAGCTAGCAAAGGTTGATGCTTGCGTCGCCGCCATCGGCGGCATGGCCAGCGCGGCTGGCCAGCAGGTAATGTTCATGGCCCACTGAATGATGCATTCGCCCGCGGAGCGCTTTTCAGCAAATACATCTCCCGCGACTGTACATCGGTGTGAGAGACCCACTTCAGTCGGCCACAAAAGACGACCGCCCGGCAGCATATCCATGCTCCGGGCGGTCAATACTTCCGTGTTGGCTCCTTGCCTGTCTGCAGACGTCCTGCCTGCTGTGCTACCCATCCGTGCGGTGCATCCTGTTGATTAGTACGTCCCTGTCGGCATCCTTCCCTCTCCCCCTACGGCTTCCTGCCCCTTTCCGTCCTGGTCACGCATCCTGCGATGGCCAAGGCGGGGGTTCTGTTTAGCGACGTGTCAGTGCCGCCGGCTTCTTGTCAACCGGTTTACTGGCACCTGCGCGCTTGGCCGGTACGGCGGGAGTGCGAAGTTCAATACGGTCTCGATTCTTCTCGATTGTCTTCAATCCGATTCCCTTGACCATCGCCAGTTCCTCCGGGCTCTTGAAGGGTCCATTGGTCTTGCGATAGTCAACAATGGCCTCCGCTTTGGACGGGCCTATTCCGATCAGGTCTGCCTGCAGCTGACTTGCATCCGCGGTGTTGATGTTCACCTTGTCGGCTGCAAATGCGCTGGTGGCCAGCACCAGCGACAGTGCTAGGGCTTTCAGCAGGTTGGCGATCGATTCCATGGCAACTCTCCTTGTATTTGACTGGTCCTTCGCGGCTGCCAGGATTCACCCGGCGGCCCCGGAGTTTCCGTTCCTGTTCATCCTGAGGAACGGTGGAAACAGTCTGCTTGTTGCCATGGCCACAAGATATCCCTTGGCATCCACAAAAACTGCCGGAAAAGGCCGTTGCCCCTCGTAGGAAATTTCCTACCCTTGGCGACCGGCGTAGAATGTCCTCACAATTCCCGAGGAGATGTTATGGACACCGCCAAAGTCGATGCGTTCGTCGCCGACAAATGGGACCAGGAAATCGTGCCGCAACTGGTCGAATACATCCGCATACCCAACAAGTCGCCGATGTTCGACAAGGACTGGGTGGCCAACGGCTACATGGAGCAGGCGGTCACCCTGATGCAGGACTGGGCCAAGGCACAGCCGGTCAAGGGCATGGCCCTCGAAGTCATCCGCCTGCCTGAGCGCACCCCGCTGATTTTCATCGAAATTGCCGCCAGCGGCGCCGATACCGGCCAGGACACCGTGCTGCTGTATGGGCATTTGGACAAGCAGCCGGAAATGACCGGCTGGGACGACGACCTGGGTCCATGGAAGCCGGTGCTCAAGGGCGACAAGCTGTACGGACGCGGCGGCGCCGATGACGGCTATGCGATCTTCGGCTCGCTGACCGCCATCCAGGCGCTGCAGGAACAAGGCGTCCCGCACGCCCGCTGCGTGATCCTGATTGAAGCCTGCGAGGAATCCGGCAGCTACGACCTGCCCGCCTATGTCGATCATCTGGCCGACAGGATTGGCAAGCCGTCACTGGTGGTATGCCTGGACTCGGGCTGCGGCAACTACGACCAGCTGTGGTGCACGACCTCCCTGCGCGGCATGGCCGGCGGCAACTTCACGGTCAAGGTGCTGGAGGAAGGCGTGCATTCCGGTGATGCCTCGGGCGTCGTGCCCTCCAGTTTCCGCCTGCTGCGGCAGTTGCTATCCCGCCTGGAGGACGAAAACACCGGCCGCATCCTGCCTGAGGGTCTGCAGGTCGAGGTCCCCGCCGAACGCCTGGCCCAGGCGCAGCAGGCCGCGCAGGTGCTGGATACGGCGGTGTTCGACAAATTTCCGTTCCTGCCGGGGATGACCCCGATGGCCGAAGATCTGACCGAACTGGTGCTCAACCGGACCTGGCGATCGGCGTTGTCGATCACCGGTGCCGACGGCCTGCCGGCATTATCATCGGCCGGCAACGTGCTGCGCCCGCATACCTCGGTGAAGGTGTCGCTGCGACTGCCGCCGACGCTGGATGGCAAGCAGGCCGGCGAACTGCTGAAGGACCTGCTGCTGAAGGACCCGCCGAATGGCGCCCATGTCAGCCTGGAACTGGAAAAAGCCAGCACCGGCTGGAATGCGCCGGCGATGTCACCCTGGCTGTCCAAGGCCATCGACGACGCCAGCCAGGAATTCTTTGGCGCGCCGGCGATGTACATGGGCGAAGGCGGCACCATTCCATTCATGGGTATGCTGGGCGAGAAATTCCCCGGTGCGCAGTTCATGATCACGGGCGTGCTGGGTCCGCATTCCAACGCTCACGGTCCAAACGAGTTCCTGCACATCCCGATGGGCAAGAAGGTCACCGCCTGTGTGGCCCGGGTGCTGGCCGAGCATCATGCCGCCAGCGTCCGCGGCGAAACGGCCGGCGTGGCGGCGGTCGCGGGCGGCGAGCAGCACGGCGACCATGGTTGCTGCTGAAGCTGCTTAATCGAACAGAAAAGCCCCGCATTGCGGGGCTTTTTTTGTTTGCCTGATTACGGAAGTGCATTGCGGGATCGCCCGCCACCCATGCTTGAACGAAACAGGCGCGGCCACTACCGCGGGACACGCTGCCAGGCTATTCGCTACGACCGTAGATGTCGGAATAGCGGACGATGTCGTCCTCGCCCAGATAGTCACCGGACTGCACTTCGACCAGCTCCAGCCATTGGCTGCCGGGATTTTCCAGTCGATGCTTGGCGCCGATCGGAATGTAGGTCGACTGGTTTTCGTACAGCTCGAACACATCATTGTCACGGGTGACGCGGGCAACGCCTTTCACTACGATCCAGTGTTCGGCACGGTGCCGATGCGATTGCAGGGACAACTGGGCGCCTGGTTTGACCTTGATCCGCTTGACCTGGTGACGGCTGCCGATATCGACCGAATCGTAGCTGCCCCAAGGCCGGTGCACTTCCCGATGCAGGATGGCCTGGCTGCGCTGTGACTGCTTGAGGCGGGCAACCACTTGCTTGACCTCCTGGACCCGATCCTTGCGCGCCACCAGCACGGCATCGTCGGTTTCCACCACCACCAGGTCATCGACGCCGACCAGGGCAACCAGGCGCTGTGCATAGGCATAGCTGTTGCGGCTGTCCACCGCGATGACATCACCGTGGTGCGCATTGCCATCCTCATCGCGCTCGGCCACGTCCCACAAAGCCGACCAGCTGCCGACGTCATTCCAGCCGATATCGACCGGCAACACCATCGCCTCGCCGGTCTTTTCCATCACCGCGTAGTCGATCGAATCGGCCGGGCTGGCAGCGAACGCATCCTTGTCCAGGCGGATGAAATCGCCGCCCTGTCGCGCCGATTGCAGCGAATCGCGCACCGCCTCCAGCATGGCCGGCTGGAATTTGCCAAGCTCCGCCAGATAGGCGCTGGCACGAAACAGGAACATGCCGCTGTTCCAGTAATAACCACCTTCCCGCAGATAGCGCTCGGCGGTGGCTTCATCAGGTTTTTCGACAAATCGTTGCACCGGACGGATGCCATGTCCTGGCTGGGCCTGGATATAGCCGAAACCGGTTTCCGGCGCATCGGGCACGATGCCGAAGGTCACCAGCGCACCGCCTTCCGCCGCCGGTATTGCCTGGGTTATCGCTCCACGGAACGCAGCCGCATCCGCCACCACGTGGTCGGACGGCAACACCAGCAGGATCGGATCCTGCCCCACCAGACTGGCTTGCAGTGCAGCCGCGGCGATGGCCGGCGCGGTATTCCGGCCGACCGGTTCCAGCACGATCGCCGGTGTTGGCGCACCCAGCTGCCGGAGCTGCTCGGCGACCAGGAAACGATGTTCTTCGTTGGCGACCACGATCGGCGCGCCAGTGGACAGGGCGCCACCCGCAGCCACGTTTCCTGCAGCATGGTCTTGTCGCCCACCAGCGGCAGGAACTGCTTGGGGTAGCCCTCGCGCGACAGAGGCCACAAACGGGTGCCGGATCCTCCGGACAGCAGAACAATCTGAAGATGTGCCATGGAGTCCTCGCAAGTCGCCAGGGCTCAGTTTACCCTGTGCCACGGACTACTTACCCAGGTGCGATTTGCGCATGACATCTTCGCTTCAGGACGACACTGCACGTGCAGCCCAACGCCTGCAATGGGCGCGCGCGGTGACCGGCAGTGCTGGCCTGCAGTTGTCGCGTGCGTCGGTCGATGCCGGGTTCCGCAGTTACTGGCGGACCGACAGCGTCGACCCGAGCCTTATCGTCATGGATGCACCGCCGGACACCGATGACGTCAGACCGTGGCTGGCATGGCGCGACCGCCTGGATACCGGTGGCGTGCGCGTCCCGCAGGTGCTGGCCCGTGACCTCGACGCAGGCTTCCTGCTGCTGGAGGATCTCGGTGGCCCGACCTTGGCCCAGATCATCAGCGATGACAATGCCGATGAGTGGTTCGATCGCGCGCTTGGCCAGCTGTTGCGCCTGCAGGCGCTGCCGGTGCCGGATGATGCCGGCATATTCGGCGAGGCGCTGCTGCAACGCGATGCCGGTCTGTTCGAGGAATGGTTTCTGCGCCGCCATCTCGGCATCGAACTGGACTGCGAAGGTGCCGAACAGCTGGAACTGGCACAGCGGCGGCTGATGGACAATGCCTTGGGCCAGAAAAAGGTATTGGTACATCGCGATTTCATGCCACGCAACCTGATGCCGACACTGCCGACACCGGCGCTGCTGGATTTCCAGGATTGCGTGCGTGGACCGGTTGCCTATGACCCGGCCAGCCTGTTCAAGGATGCATTCCTGAGCTGGCCACTGGCGCGGGTCGACGGCTGGCTGGCGCGCTATCACCAGATGGCCATCGAGGCCAGTCTGCCGGTACCGGACTGGACGAGCTTCCTGCGCGACGCGGACTGGTCCGGCATCCAGCGCCATCTCAAGATACTGGGGATCTTTTCGCGCCTGCATTATCGCGATGGCAAGTCCCGCTACCTGCAGGATGCACCGCGCTTCATCCGTTATCTCGAGGAAGTTTTGCCCAGGCACCCCCAGCTGTCGGCGCTGCAGATACTGCTGGAGAACCGCATCAAACCGGCGATGGCACGCCTGCAGGCCGATACATGAAGGCCCTGATATTCGCCGCCGGGCTGGGCGAACGCATGCGCCCGCTGACCGACCATACCGCCAAGCCGCTGCTGCAGGCCGGTGGCAAACCGCTGATCGTCTGGCATCTTGAAAAACTGGCGGCGCGCGGCATCCGCGATGTCGTCATCAACACCAGTTGGCTGGCCGGACAGTTCCCGCAGGTGCTCGGCGATGGCAGCAGGTGGGGTCTGAGACTGCACTATTCGTATGAAGGACCGACGCCGCTGGAAACCGGCGGCGGCATGCAGCATGCGCTGCCGATCCTGGGTGACGGACCGTTCATTGCCGTCAATGGCGATATCTGGACCGACTACGACTTCGCCCACCTGCCATCGACTCCCATCGGCGAGGCGCACCTGGTGCTGGTCGACAACCCGCCGCACAACCCGCAGGGGGATTTCCATCTGTCGGCTTCGTCATTGCTGGCCAGTGACGGGTCGCCGCGACTGACGTTTTCCGGCATCGGTGTCTATCGGCCCGAGCTGCTGCAACGCCGGCCGATAGCGGACACTGGACTGGAAGATGGCCCTGCCCGCTTCAAGCTCGCGCCATTGCTGCGAAGCGCGATGAACGCACAGCGCGTCAGCGGTGAACACCATCGCGGCCGCTGGACCGATGTCGGCACCCCGCAGCGGCTGCAACTACTGGACCGGCAACTGGGCGACAACACCAGCGTCTGAACAACCACGCGGGACCGGGCCTAGCCCTCGTTCGTGTTGCCCAGTACTTTGCGCAGGAATGGCACCGTCAGTTTGCGCTGTTCGGCCAGCGATGCACGGTCGAGCCGTTCAAGCATGCCGGTAAGACCGACCAGATCCCGACCGGTGCGTCGCAACAGCCAGTCCAAGGCTGCATCATCGACAATCAGACCACGTCGCTGCGCCCGTTGTGCCAGCACTTCGCGACGACCGTCATCGTCCAGTGGCGCCAAAGCAATACGCGCGCATTGCGACAGACGCGAACGCAGATCGGGCAACAGCAACGGCAGCTCTGCGGGGTTTTCGCGCGATGCGTACAGAATCCCGGTGCCAGCCGTGCGAGCACGGTTGTGAGCGTCGAACAAAGCGATTTCGTCATCGCGATTGCCGACGATCGCCTGCACGTTGTCCAATGCCACCACATCATTGCCTTCAAGCGCCTGCAAGGCATCACCCAGCCGGCCTGCAGCCGTATGCAGCGACAGATAGGCTACCCGGCGACCAGCGGCGCTGGCTTCAGCGCAGGTCGACAGCAACAGATGGGTTTTGCCGACGCCGCCAGGACCACTCAGGAATACCCAGTCCTGCGCCGGCTGCAATGCCAATGCACGCAATTGCGGCAATGCCCCCGGAGGGGCATTGATATAGGTTTCAAATCGCTGATCCGGTGGAAACCGCAATGCCAGCGGCAGTTGCGGACTGGCACCTGGATGGTTGCCGGCGGACGCTGTCACGGACCCGGTTGCTCCGTGTCACTGGGAGGCATCACGATGGTCGCCACCGGCGCTGCGGGCTCCACCTCGGCCGCGTCACCTGCGTACAGATGGCTGTGGGTATAGCGCTCATGGGCGTAGCGCAGCATGACGTTGGTGACTGCCGCCACTGGCAGGGCGATCAGCATGCCAAGGAAGCCGAACAACTGGCCGCCCGCCATGATCGCGAAAATCACCGCCACCGGGTGCAGGCCGATGCGGTCACCGACGATGCGTGGGGTCAGCACGTAGCCTTCCAGCATCTGCCCGACCACGAATACACCCAGCACCAGCGCGATCAGGTTCCAGTCGCCCTGGCTCTGTACAGCGGCGGCGATCAGCCCGAGCACGATGCCGGTGGCGGTGCCCAGATACGGCACGAAGCTGATCAGACCAGCGATGATGCCGATCAGCAGTCCCAGTTTCAGGCCTACCACCGACAAGCCAATCGCGTAGATGGCGCCCAGTGCCAGCATGACCAGGATCTGGCCACGCAGGAACGCGCCCAGCACATCGTTGGACTCACGCGCCAGCCGGTTGACCGTGCTGACCTGGTCGCGCGGTACCAGCGCCGCCACCCGGGCCACCAGCAGGTCCCAGTCACGCAGGAAGTAGAACGTCAGGATCGGCAACAGCACCAGGTTGGCGACCCAGGCCATGACCGCGAAGCCGGAACGCGACAGGTGGCCGAAGAATGTCGCCGCCACGCCGCCCGCCTGCTTCCAGTGGCCGCGCAGCCATTCCATGATCCGGTCGGTATCCAGCCACGAGACCAGTTCCAGCCCGGTGCGCCGCTCCACCCATGGCAGCGCGGTATGCACCATCCAGTCGCGATAGACCGGCAATGATTCGAACAGGGTGCCGATCTGCTTCTCGATCATCGGTACCAGGATCAACAACGCCAGGGTCAGCAGCGCCGCCATCAGGGTGAACACCAGGGTCACCGCCACCGGCCGCGAGCGCCCGGCGCGCTGCAGGCGATCGACCAGCGGATCGCCGAGCCAGCCCAGCAGCGCCGCCAGCACGAACGGGGTCAGCACCGGCGACAGCATATAGATGAGCCAACCGACGATGCCGGCGATCAGCAGCCACTGCCAGCGCCTGGCCAGCGTGCTGACCGGGGTAGGGGTTTGTTCCATGCGGTTGAGCTCCTGCCGACGGCTTATTGGAGGAAGAATACGGGAGGTTCGCCTTCACCACCGACCAGGATGCTGTCATTGCCGAGCATCTGCTTGAAGCCCGGCAGCCCGGAAACCAGATCCAGATCCAGCTCAAGGGTGCTGCCATTGGCGCTGACCGGCGTGATGTTGCGCACCACCACGTTGCTTTGCAGGGCGCTCATCAGGCGGATGTAATCAGCAGTGCTGTTGATGCCGTTGAACACCACCCGGTAGACGCCCGGCGTACCGACCGTGCCGGCCTTGGCATAGCGCTTCATCAGCGCATCGGCGGCGCCATCGGCACCAGAAGCCATGGCCTGGCGCGGATCGGCATTGCTGGACGACCAGCGCGACAGTACCTTGCCGCCGTCTACGAACACCCAGTCGGCCTGCCAGCCGCCATCGGCGCGATAGAGTTTGCCGACCAGTTGCATCGGCGGGCTGTAGCGTGCCGATGCACGCGCCACCGCCGCCGTGTCCTGGCGCCAGATGGCACCGGCCAGTGCCTGTTCGGAAGCGCTGCCGGTCGGCAGGCCCAGGCGGTAGCCGCGCTGGATCGCACGGTCCAGCACCGGTCGCGCGGCATTGGCTTGCTGCAGGCCGACCAGGCGCGGACCGCTGCCGTCGTTGATCGCCAGCCACATCACCGGCTTCGGCCGCGGCTGGGGCCATACCGCCAGCCCCAGCGCACCGGCAATGGCATCAATGCGGGCAGGATCGAAACGCACCACCAGGGTGGTCCGGAAGGTCGGCGCACCACTGGCCGAGGTGCCCTCGTCCTGGCGGAAGTCGTAGCTTTCGACATAGTTGGCTGCGTTGCGCAGCTCGCTGCGCACCTGCGGCTTGGTCGCCGCCGCACGGTCGCCGGAGACCTTGCCCAGCACGATGCCCATCGCCCGCGCGAAGCCGCTGTTGCGGTCCGATTCGGCCTGGCCATTGACCGGGACCTCGGCCTCGTACACCCCCTGCGCGGCCGCGGCATCGCCTTCGGTACGCGCAGACGACTGCGCCCAGGCCATGCCCGGGAGGAAGAAAGCAGTCAGCAGCAACATGACCGCGGCGAAGGAAAAACCTGAAATCCGGCGCATCGAGCGTCCTTGTGCTCAGCAAATCAGGTGAATTGTTGCCCGAATGGCCCCTCCAAGCCAACGCCGGCTGTTCAGGACGCTCGAACTACCGCCTGCCAGGGGCACGAATCCCGTCGCCAGTAACGCGCTGGCGCACCCCTGCCGTGGCTTGGCCGCGGCTGGCGCGGGTTGGCGGTGGCCAATCTTCGACCGCCCTCCATGCCGCGCGCCACGTGCCGGCCGCATTCCTTTAAAATTGTCGCTCTTGCCCCAGCGACGACCGCCCGTGACCCAGCCCACCGCACCTGCCAACACCCCCATGACCTACCGCGACGCGGGGGTCGACATCGATGCCGGCAACGCTCTGGTCGAGCGCATCAAACCGCTGGTGAAGCGCAGTTTCCGGCCGGAAGTGATGGGCGGACTGGGTGGTTTCGGCGCGCTGTTCAATCTCTCCGGCAAGTACCGCGAACCGGTGCTGGTCTCGGGTACCGATGGCGTCGGCACCAAGCTCAAGCTGGCCCAGCAGTGGGGCCGGCATGACAGCATCGGCATCGACCTGGTCGGCATGTGCGTCAATGACGTGCTGGTGCAGGGCGCCGAGCCGTTGTTCTTTCTTGATTACTTCGCTACCGGCAAGCTCGATGTCGACACCGCCGCCGCGGTGGTTGGTGGCATCGCCAAGGGTTGCGAACTGTCCGGCTGCGCACTGATTGGGGGCGAAACCGCCGAAATGCCCGACATGTACGGCCCCGGCGAGTACGACCTGGCCGGCTTCACTGTCGGCGCGGTGGAAAAATCGCAGCTGCTCGATGGCGCCAAGGTGCGCAGCGGCGATGTGCTGGTCGGGCTGGCCTCCAGTGGCCCGCACTCCAATGGCTACTCGCTGATCCGGCGCATCTACGAACGTGCCGGCAGCCCCACCGATGTGGTCCTGGAAGACGGCGTCAGCCTGCAGGACGCGCTGATGGCGCCGACCCGTTTGTACGTCAAGCCGGTGCTGGAACTGCTGGCCCGGCACGATCTGCACGCAATGGCCCACGTCACCGGCGGTGGCCTGACCGAGAACATCATCCGGGTCATTCCGGAAGGCCTGGGCCTGGACATCAAGGCCGGCAGCTGGCCGCTGCCGCCGGTCTTCCAGTGGCTGCAGCGCGAAGGTTCGGTCGAAGACACCGAAATGTGGCGCACCTTCAACTGCGGCATCGGCTTCGTGCTGGTGGTGGCAGCCGAGCAGTTGCCGGACCTGCAGCAGGATCTCGCGCGCCTGGGCCTGGAGCACTGGTCGATTGGCCAGGTGGTCGAGGCAAGCGGCGGCGAACGCGTCCACATTGGCTGAGTCTGGTCGGCAGCGGGCGCTGCAGGCGCACCCGTGGCGCCGTCGCCAGCTGGCTCCACGGCGTGGCTTTTTGCTGGCCGGCCCCATTGCCACCTGCTCACCTTCCCTCACGCCAACGCTCGATAACATCTGCCCATGACATCCCGTATCGCTGTACTGGTCTCCGGTCGCGGCAGCAACCTGCAGGCCATCCTGGACGCCATCGCCAACCACACGCTGGATGCCGAAATCGTCGGCGTATTCTCCAACAAGCACGACGCGCCGGCATTGCAACGAGTGCCGCCAGCGCTGCGTTGGAGCGCGGAAGGCAAATCGTTTCCGGATCGACTGGCGTTTGACGAAGCACTGGGCAATGCGGTCGCCGCGGTTCGTCCCGACTGGGTCGTCTGCGCCGGCTACATGCGCATTCTCAGCGACAGTTTCATCGATCGCTTCCGCGGGTGCCTGCTCAACATCCACCCGTCGCTGCTGCCGAAGTACCGCGGCCTGCGCACCCACGCCCGCGCCCTGGCGGCAGGTGATGCGCAGCACGGGGCCAGCGTGCACTTCCTGGTGCCTGAACTGGACGCCGGCACCGTCATCGCCCAGACCAGCATCGAGGTACAGCCACAGGACAGCCCGGACAGCCTCGCCCAGCGGCTGCTGCCGCTTGAGCACTCGCTGCTGGTCGCCAGTCTGCAACTGGTCTGCGCCGGGCGGGTTTCTGAACAGGGCGACATGGCGATACTGGACGGTCAGCCGCTATTAAAACCGTTGCACCTAGATTCGACGGGACGTTTTTCCTGACCCCACGGGTGTTGCCGACGATGAGCCGTTACCTGGCGCCATGCCTGACGCTGGCATTGCTGGCCGTTGCCTTGCCCGCGGCGGCGCTGGAGCCGTTTGTCGCCACCTACCAGGCCTTCAACAAGGGCAAACTGGCCGGCAGTGCGACGATGCGGGTGACCCAGGGCAACGCCGGCCGCTGGCAGATCGATCTGGCGGTCAAGGGCACCAAGGGCTTTGCCCGCATCGTCGGCCTCAATATCGAGCAGAGCACGCTGTTCGACGTCCGCGATGATCGCTACATCCCGCTGACCCAGGCCACGGTCAAGCATGCGCTGTTCACCGGCAAGAAGATGACCGGTGTCTACGATTGGCAGACCCGCCAGGCGCACTGGCAGGGTGACATCAAGAAGGAACGGCGGCAGCCATTGCCTCTGCAGGACGGTGACCTGAGCGCACTGCTGATGAACCTGGCCGTGATCCGCGACGCCGAACCTGGCAAGCAGTTGCAATACCGGGTGGTCGACAACGGCAAGGTGCGCCAGTATCAGTATGCCGTGGCCGCGGAGACTGAAATCGTGGCCGTTGACGACCTCAGCTACGATGCGATGCGCATTGCCCGCACCAATGGTGGCAATGACGAAACCATCTTCTGGGTCGCCAACGGCGTCCCTACCCCCGTCCGCATCCTGCAGAGGGACAATGGCGAGGACGCCATCGACCTGCGGCTTTCGGACTACCAAGGAGTGCAGTAACTGATGAATCAGCCAACTCACCGCAAGACTTCGCTGCTCGGCATTGGCCTGGCGAGCGCCATCGCCTGCGCACCGGCTTCCGCGATGGAAGCATTCAGCGCCGCCTACCAGGCCAGCGCCATGGGCATGCAGGGCAACGGCCAGATGGTACTCAGCGCACAGGGCAACAATCGCTGGGAATATGCGCTCAGCATCCGCAACAACCTGGTCGATCTGAGCCAGAAGACGGTGTTCGAGGAAGCCGGTGGTACGCTGCGTCCGTTGAGCAGCAGCGACGTATCGAGGGTGCTGGTCAAGCAGAAGTCGGTCAACACCCAGTACGACTGGGACAAGGCCCAGGCGACCTGGAGTGGCGATGTCAAGGCCGACCGTGCCGGTCCGGTGGCGTTGAAGCCGGGCGACATGGACGCACTACTGGTCAACCTGGCCATCGTGCGCGATGTCAGCGCCGGCAAACCACTGAATTACCGCATGATCGAAAACGGCAAGGCCAAGATGGTCAGCTACAAGGTGGCAGGCAAGGAAACCATCAACGTCGGCGGCAAGTCGCGCGAGGCGACCAAGGTCGTCAACAACAATGGCGACAAGCAGATGGTGGTGTGGGTGGTACCGGACGTGCCGGTGCCGGTGCGCATCCTGCAACGCGAGGATGGCGAGGATTCCATCGACCTGCATATCCAGTCCTGGAAGTAAGCTGCGCGCCTGCGGCGCCCACCCAGGAAAAAGCCCGGCCAAGCCGGGCTTTTTTCATTCCGCCTTGGCCGCCGGCTGCATGCGGGTGACGCAATCGACCCGGATCAGCTTGTGGCCGTCGCGCCATTCGTAGCTCTTGCAGACCCGGTTGCCGTCGATCTGTTCTTCGACCACCACTGCGTAATAGGCCTGCATGATCTCGGTCTCGGTCACCTGACCATTGCCATCCCAGTCCATGTCCTTGGTTTCCAGGCCACGGGTACCGGCCGAACCGGTGAAATGCAGGTAGGCAACCAATGCCAGCAGCAGCGCAACCAGGATCAGCAAAGCCTTGCGCTTGCCGGTAAAGCGGCGATGGCGACTCATCAGTCAATCTCCGTCGAACACATGGGGCAGCTTTGCCCGTCAGGAAACACGTTTGATCGTCGCACCCAGCGCACCCAGCTTCTCTTCGATGTTTTCGTAGCCGCGGTCGAGGTGGTAGATGCGGTCGATGGTGGTGTCGCCTTCGGCCACGAGGCCAGCCAGGATCAACGAGGCCGACGCGCGCAGGTCGGTCGCCATCACCGGCGCACCGCTCAGCTGCTTGACGCCCTGGACGACGGCGGTATGCCCTTCGACACGGATGTCGGCGCCCAGACGCAGCAGTTCGTTGACGTGCATGAAGCGGTTCTCGAAGATGGTTTCGTTGATGATGCCAACGCCATCAGCGACGCAGTTCAAGGCCATGAATTGGGCCTGCATATCGGTCGGGAACGCCGGGTACGGAGCAGTGCTCAAACTGACCGCCTTGGGCCGCCGCCCCTGCATGTCCAGAGTGATGCTGTCGGCCGTGGTTTCGATGACGGCGCCGGCTTCGGTCAACTTGTCGAGCACCGCATCCAGGGTGTCGGCGCGGGCCTTGCGCGCGGTGACACGGCCACCGGTCATCGCCGCGGCCACCAGGAAGGTACCGGTCTCGATACGATCCGGAAGCACCGCATGGCGGCCGCTATTCAAGCGTTCAACGCCATGGATGGTGATGCGCGAGGTGCCGGCGCCTTCGATGCGCGCGCCCAGCGCAATCAGGCAATCGGCCAGATCGGTGACCTCCGGTTCCATCGCTGCGTTTTCCAGCACAGTGGTGCCTTCGGCCAAGGTCGCGGCCATCAGCACGTTTTCGGTACCGGTCACGCTGACCATGTCGAATACATAACGACCGCCCTTCAGGCGCCCGGCCTTGGCCTTGATGAAGCCGTTTTCGACGGTGATCTCCGCACCCAGTGCCTGCAGCCCCTTGATGTGCTGGTCGACCGGGCGGGAGCCGATTGCGCAGCCGCCAGGCAGCGAGACCTCGGCAGCGCCGAACCTGGCCAGCAACGGGCCCAGCACCAGGATCGAGGCACGCATGGTCTTGACCAGCTCATACGGTGCGACATGCTGGTTGACGCTGCGCGGGTCGACGATGATGCTGCTGCCCTTGGCCAGGGTGCCTTCGTCGATGCTGATGCCGGCACCCAGCTCACCCAGCAGTTTGACCGTGGTCACCACATCGTGAAGATGCGGCACGTTGCTGATTTCAACCGGCCCATCGGCCAGCAGGGTCGCGCACAGGATCGGCAATACCGCATTCTTGGCGCCGGAGATGGTGACTTCACCGTTCAGCGGATGACCGCCGGTGACTACGATTTTCTGCATGTGTGGCCTGCAATGGGAAGGCGGAAAGAACGGACGCTGCTGCGCGAGGCGATGCTCAGCGGACTTCGTCCGGGGTCAGGGTTTTCAGGGCCAACGCGTGGATCGCCCCGCCCATCAGATCGCCCAGTGTGGCGTAGACCATGCGGTGCCGTGCCAGCGGCAGCTTGCCGGCAAATGCCGCGCAGATGACGGTGGCCTCGAAGTGCACCCCGTCTTCGCCCTGCACCTGGGCCTGGCTGTCCGGCAGGCCGGTTTCGATCAGATTACGGATGGTTTCAGCGTCCAACAGGCTTTTCCTAATAAAATGCCAGCCTATTCTACCCTTGGCACGGCTGCTCATGCCCCAGACCACACTCCGGATTGCCCCCGATGTCGACAGCCTGCTAGCCAGCGGCCGGCGGGTCATCGATATCGAGACCCAAGCCCTGCAGGCAATGGCCGCGCGGCTGGACGGCAGCTTCTCGGCCGCCTGCCAGCGCATCCTTGCCGGTGGCGGCCGGGTGGTGGCGACCGGGATGGGCAAGTCCGGCCATATCGCGCGCAAGATTGCCGCGACCCTGGCTTCGACCGGCACGCCGGCGTTCTACGTGCATCCGGGCGAAGCTGGCCACGGCGACCTTGGCATGATCACCGATAGCGATGTGGTGCTGGCGCTGTCGTATTCCGGCGAGTCGGACGAAGTCCTGATGTTGTTGCCGGTGCTCAAGCGCCAGGGCAATACCGTGATCGCGATGACCGGCAAGCCGCAGTCGACCCTGGCCCGCGAAGCCGATATCCATCTGGATGTCAGTGTGCCAGCCGAAGCCTGTCCACTGGATCTGGCGCCGACCAGCAGCACCACCGCCTCGCTGGCGATGGGCGATGCGCTGGCGGTGGCGTTGCTGGATGCGCGCGGTTTCACCGCCGACGACTTCGCCCGTTCGCACCCGGCCGGCAGCCTCGGCCGGCGCCTGCTGCTGCATATCACCGACGTGATGCACAGCGGCGACGAGGTGCCATCGGTACCGGCCAGCGCCAGCCTCAGCCAGGCACTGATGGAAATGAGCCACAAGCGCCTGGGCATGACCGCGGTGGTCGATGACGATGGACGCCTGGTCGGGATGTTCACCGATGGTGATCTACGCCGCACGCTGGACAATCCGGCACTGGATGTCCGCCAGGCCACCATCGGCGAGGTGATGACCCGGCAGCCCAAGACCATCGACGCCGATCAACTGGCGGTCGAAGCCGCCCGCCTGATGGAAACCCACAAAATCAGCGGCCTGATTGTCGTCGATGGCGATCATCGTCCACTGGGAGCGCTCAATATTCATGACCTGTTGCGCGCGCGCGTGGTCTAACCGTACCTCATGAATCGCTTCCCGTTTACCTCACTTTCGCCGGATCTGCAGGCACGCGCGGCCGCCATCCGCCTGCTGTGCCTGGATGTCGACGGCACGCTGACCGACGGCCGCCTGTACCTTGACGAGCAAGGGTGCGAAAGCAAGGCCTTCCACGTCCATGATGGCCAGGGCATGGTGCTGCTGCGCCGCGCCGGCATCGACGTCGTGCTGATCACCGCCCGCCACAGTCCGGTCGCGCATCGGCGCGGACAGGAACTGGGCATAGCGGTGATGGATGGGGTCAAGGACAAGCTCAGCCAGGTGCAGGCGCTGGCCGCCGAACAGGGATTGACCCTGTCTCAGGTCGCGTTCATGGGCGATGACTTGGCCGACCTGCCCTCATTGCGGGCGGTTGGCCTTGCCCTGGCTCCGGCCGATGCGCACCCGTGGACGGCACAATCCGCGCACTGGCAGAGCACCGCCAACGGTGGCCAGGGAGCAGTCCGCGAGGCCTGCGACCTGATCCTGGCCGCGCAGGGCCGGGTCGAGGAATTCTTTGACGGGAGCCGCTCATGAACTGGCGTGCGTTGATTGGCGTGGTGCTGCTGGCAGCGGCGATCTTCAGTGCCTGGTCGGCCTGGGATCAGCGCAAGAAGGAAGCACCGACGCTGGCTGAAACCGATCGCTCCGACTACGTCATGTACGATTTCGAGATGGTTGCGCTGGACAAACAGGGCAAGGAATCGGTCAGTCTGCGCGCGCCGGAGATGCACCGCGAACCGGCTGACGAAACCTATCGCATCACCACCCCGCTGTTCCTGGTCCCGAATGCCGAAGGCCAGCACTGGCACGTCACTTCGCAGACCGGCTGGGTCAGTGCCAAGGGCGACGAGCTGCGCCTGTTGAAAGACGTCAAGGGCGTCAGCCCGAGCGCCATGGAGCGGCCTTCCAGCTTCGAAACCCAGCGCCTGAACATCTTTCCGCAAAAAAACCTGGCGGTGACCGACCAGGTGGTCCGCATGTCGCAGCCCGGTGCCACGCTTACCGGCCGCGGATTCGAGACCAATCTAGAAACCGGCCAATACACTCTCAAGTCGCAGGTAAGGACACGTTATGAACCGAACTCCCGCTAACGCCCCGTTGTTGCTGGCCGCGCTGATATTGATGTTGCTGCCGGCACTGGCAATGGCCAAGTCCAGCGACCGCAACCAGGCGATGGAAATCGAGTCGGACCATCAGTCCGGCGTCGTCGATGGTGATGGTTCCACCGTCCTCAGCGGCAACGTGGCGCTCAAGCAGGGCACGCTGGACATCAAGGCGGACAAAGGCGAGATCATCCGCAAGAACGGCGATCTCTCGCAGGCCATTTTCACCGGCTCGCCAGTGACCATGAAACAGCAGCTCGATGACGGCAGCCCGATGACCGCCGTCGCCAACCGGGTTGAATACGATCTGCTGGCCGACGTGGTGACCTTCATCGGCGACTACACCGTCAAGTCACCGAAAGGCTCCAACAGTGGCCAGAAAATGGTCTATGACCTGAAATCCGGCAACATGCAGAGCGGCGGCGATGGCAGCCGCGTGCGCACCGTCATCCAACCCAAAAAGACCGGGGGCAACTGATGCTGATCGCCCAGGGACTGCGCAAGAGCTATCGCCAGCGCAAGGTAGTGGCCGATTTCGGCCTGACCCTGGATGCCGGCGAAGTCGTCGGCGTGCTGGGCCCCAATGGTGCCGGCAAGACCACCTGCTTCTACATGATCGTCGGCCTGGTCAGTGCCGATGCCGGCAAGATCGAACTGGATGGCCAGGACATCACCAGCGAACCGATGTACCGGCGGGCGAAGCTGGGGGTCGGCTACCTGCCGCAGGAGCCATCGGTATTCCGCAAGCTCAGCGTGTCCGACAACATCCGGCTGGTCCTGGAACTGCGCGAAGACCTCGACGGCCCCGGCCAGGAGCGCGAACTGGCCTCATTGCTGGACGAACTGCAGATCACCCATGTCGCCGACCAGATGGGCGCCAGCCTGTCCGGCGGCGAGCGCCGCCGCTGCGAGATCGCCCGGGCGCTGGCGGCCAAGCCACGGCTGATGCTGCTCGACGAGCCCTTCGCCGGGGTCGATCCGATCTCGGTCGGCGAGATCCAGCGCATCGTCAAACACCTGAAGGATCGTGGCATCGGCGTGCTGATTACCGACCACAACGTGCGCGAGACCTTGGGAATCTGCGACCGTGCGTATATCCTCAACGAAGGGACGGTACTGGCGCAGGGGGCGCCGGACGCGTTGCTGGCCAATCCCGACGTGCGCCGCGTCTATCTGGGCGAAGCGTTCCGTCTGTGAAGTGCGCCGGCGCCTCCGCGATGCGGGGTGCGCCGTCCACGGCGGAATGATCCGCGGCCGGCAACGATGCTGCCGGTTGCGTGGTACCGCCCCGGGGAATACATACATCACCGATACGCCGCCGGTGGCAATCTTGGCACCGGCCGGCGACGCCGGCGTGATCCGGAGTCGCCGCCGCCATCGCTGGTGGTTCACCGCACACGACAGGCTCCGGGGAGCGCTGGGTTGAAATGAAAGCACGTCTGCAGACATCGTTGGGGCAACAGCTGGTCATGACGCCGCAGTTGCGTCAGGCCATCCGCCTGCTGCAGATGTCCACCACCGAGCTTGAAGCAGAGCTCAGTGAAGCTGTCGAGACCAATCCGTTGCTGGACTGGGCGGATGAGTCGGAGGCCGGCGGTCCCAGTGGCGAAAACAGCCCAGCCGGGGAAGCCGCCGGCGAACCGTCACCAGCCGATGACGCTGACCCGCGCGACAGCGACGGCCCCGCCGATGACTGGATGCCCGAGGACAGTCAATGGAGCGGTGGCAGCGGCGGCTCATTCGATGATGATGAACACGGCAGCGCCGCCGAGCGCATGGCCGAAGTCGACAACCTGCATGACCACCTGCTGTGGCAGTTGCATCTGTCGCACCTGAGCGAACGCGACCGCCGGATTGGCGCCACCCTGATCGATGCGATGGAAGACGATGGCTATCTGCGGGTGCCACTGTCGGACATCGCCGACAGCCTGCGTCCGGAAATCCTGGCCGACGAAGACGAAGTCCTGGTGGTGCTGCATCAACTGCAGCGCTTCGACCCGGTCGGCGTCGCCGCGCGCAGCCTCAGCGAATGCCTGCAACTGCAGCTCGGCGTACTCAGCGATGACACACCGGGCAAGGCGCTGGCCCTGCTGATTGCCGGCACCGCGCTGGAACGCCTGCCCCGGAGCGGCGCCGCCGGCCTGGCCAGCGAACTCAAGCAGCCGCTGGCGGAGGTGGAAACCGCGATCCAGCTGCTGCGCGGACTCGACCCAAAACCCGGCGCGCAGATTGGCGAGCTGGCCCATGACAATTATGTGGTGCCTGACTGCGTGATCTGGCGCCAGCGTGGTGTCTGGCGGGTCGCCCTGTCACGCGCATCGACCCCCCGCATCACCATCCATCGCGCTTACGAAAGCATGATCAGCCGCTGCGGCGACAGCGATGCCGGCTACCTGCGTGGTCACCTGCAGGAGGCCCGCTGGCTGCTCAAAAGCCTGGAAGCACGTGGCGAGACCCTGCTCAAGGTGGTCCAGTGCCTGCTGCGCGAGCAGGCCGGCTTCCTCGAATTCGGCGAGCGCGCACTGCGACCGCTGACCCTGCGCGAAGTCGCCACCGAGGTCGGCTTGCACGAGTCCACCGTCTCGCGAGCGGTCGCCCGCAAATACGTGCGCACCCCGCGCGGCACCCTGCCGCTGCGCGCCTTCTTCGCCTCGGGCGTGGAAACCCAGGGCGGTGGTGGCGCCTCCAGCACCGCCATCCAGTCGATGATCAAGCAACTGGTGGAACAGGAAAACCCGCGCAAGCCGCTGTCCGACGCCAAGCTGGCCGAGCTGCTGAAGGATGCCGGGATTGCGGTCGCCCGCCGCACCATCGCCAAATACCGCGAAGCCCTCAACATCCTGTCCTCGCACGAGCGCGTGCGCCTGGACTGAGACGGCGCGGCCGAGGGGCGGAATCCTGCAACGCTTTTTTTACATCAAATTCGCGCGATGTATGCGCGCGGGCATCGCCAGGCCAACATCCGCCTCATGAACATGAGGCCGCCGCAACACTCGTCGTAAAGCGGCAGTGGACACTTGATTACCCGCCGCGAAAGCGCCATCTTGCTAGCAAGCCCGGATGCCGCCGAATGCTTGGCAATCGCGGCAAGCGTGGCCGTGACGTACCCCCGCCTGAACCAGAAGGAGAGCCGCCGAAACCCAGAGCCTTTTTTTGTTGTCCCAACCCAGGCAACAAAATCACCGCGGCGCAGACCGCGGCCCATCGACCGAAGGAGATGAAATGATGCGTATCGAGACTTACGGCCATGAAATCGAAGTCACCCCGGCATTGCGCGAATACGTCGAAACCAAGCTGCAGAAGCTGGAGCGGCACTTCGATCAACCTTTCGAGGTACGTGCGCAACTCGGCACGCGCAAACCCGACTATCTGGCCGAAGCCAATATCTCCGTCGCTGGGCGCACCCTGCACGCCGATGCCAGCGCACCGACCATGTACGCCGCCATCGATGTGCTGGCCGACAAACTCGACCGCGTCCTGCTGAAGTACAAGGACAAGAAGAACACCATCCAGCGCGACAGCGTGCGCGCCGCCGAAATCCCCGGCTGAGTAACAGCACGCGCAGTCCCGTGGTCCCGGCTCGGTCCGGGACCACCGGCACACAGGTGCGGGAAGCGACCCGCCCAGGCATCCGGCAATGGCAATGAGCGCCAGCGCACCCATCACCGATTGAGCGGCCGCGACGGTCGCGTCGACGGCGCCGGCACACTACACTGCGGACATAGGGAACGCCGCGACCGGCGTGTTTTTCTTCTGTCCTTTCCGGTATTGCATGAACACCAGCATCACTGCCCGCGAGTTGTTCGATCAACAGAAAGACAAACTGGTCCTGCGCTGGCTGGCCGGGCAGAAGGGCGATCATCGCGTGGTCGATGCCGGCGACACCCAGTCACGGCGTCCGTCGCTGGCCGGCTATCTCAACGCGGTCTATCCCAACAAGGTGCAGATTCTCGGGACCGAGGAACTGACCTGGCTGGATACTCTGGACTCGCGGCAACGCTGGGAGACCATCCAGAAGATCATCCAGTTCCGGCCGCTGGCGCTGGTCATCAGCAAGAACCAGCCCTGCCCCGAGGATCTGCGCGAAGCGGCCAATGAGACCGACACGCCGCTGTGGTCATCGCCCAAGCGCGGCCACGAGCTGCTCAACCATCTTTCGTACCACATGGCCCGCACGCTGGCGCCACGGGTGACCCTGCACGGTGTGTTCATGGAGATCTATTCCATCGGCGTGCTGATCACCGGCGAAGCCGGCTCGGGCAAGAGCGAGCTGGCGCTGGAACTACTGACCCGCGGCCACCGCCTGGTCGCCGACGACGCGCCCGAGTTCACCCAGATCGCACCGGACGTGCTCGACGGCACCTGCCCGGAACTGCTGCAGGACCTGCTGGAAGTGCGCGGACTGGGCGTCCTCAACGTACGCGAGATGTTTGGCGATACCGCGGTCAAGAAGAACAAGTATCTGCGCCTGATCGTCCACCTGACCCGGCCGATGACCGAACCCACCCCGCACGGCTACGAACGTCTTACCGGTGACAGCGGCACCCGCCACGTACTGGATCTGGATGTGCCGCTGATCACCCTGCCGGTGATGCCGGGGCGCAACCTGTCGGTGTTGACCGAAGCGGCGACCCGGCTGCATATCCTGCGCACCAAGGGCATCGACCCGGCGGCGATGTTCATCGCCCGCCATACCAATCTGCTGGAACGGACCCGGCCATGAATACGGATCCGCGGCACGAACTGGAAGAAGACGGCAGCACCGCCAGTCCGCCCATGGTGGTCATCGTCAGCGGGCTGTCCGGTTCCGGCAAGTCGGTCGCCCTGAAGACCTTCGAGGATCTGGACTACTACTGCGTCGACAACCTGCCGGTAGAGCTGCTGCCGTCGTTCGTGCGCAGCCTGATGCGCGACGATGTGCTGCCGCAGAAGGTCGCGGTTGGCATCGACGTGCGCAACCGCCACAGTGACCTCAGCAAGCTGGCGCAGTGGCGCAGCGCGCTGGCGCAACTGGGGCTGGACGGCAAGCTGATCTTCTTCGATGCCGATGACGAGGTGCTGCTGCGGCGTTTCTCCGATACCCGGCGCCGGCACCCGCTGGCCCATTCGGGCCTGCAGCTGCACGAATCAATCCTCAGCGAACGCAGGATTACCGCGCCCTTGCTGGCCGAGGCCGACGTAGTCATCGACACCAGCAAGCTCAACGTGCACCAGTTGCGCCGGCGCATCATCTCGGAATTCGCATTCCAGCGCGGCAACGTATTGTCGCTGCTGTTCGAATCGTTCGCCTACAAGCGCGGCGTGCCCGGCGACGCCGATTTCGTGTTCGACGCCCGGGTGCTGCCCAATCCGCACTGGATTCCCGAACTGCGGCCCTATTCCGGCCGCGACGGCAAGGTTCGCGACTACCTGGCTTCGCAGCCGGAAGTAGCCGAATACGTGGACCAGGTCACCCGCTTCCTCGACACCTGGCTGCCGCGCCTGCAGGGCGAGACCCGCAGTTACGTGACCATCGCCTTCGGCTGCACCGGCGGCAAGCACCGTTCGGTATACCTGGCCGAGGTCATCGCCGGCCATGCCCGGCAGCAGGGCTGGGACGAGGTGGCGACCTATCATCGCGAGCTGGAATAGACCGTCCCGGTCTGCCGGCTTAATTCCCTGCACGCACTTCTGCTAACGTTTGCCCATGGCCTGTGGCATTCTTCTCATTACTCATCCGGGGATCGGCACGGCGATGCTGTCGGTGGCGGGCGTACTGCTGCGCAACCTGCCGCTGAAAGCCGAAGCGCTGGAAGTACCGTTCGACGCGGATCTGGACAGTTTGTTGCCGTTGGCGTCAGCTGCCCTGCGCCGCGTCGATGATGGCGAGGGGGTGCTGGTGCTGACCGACCTGTACGGCGCCAGCCCCAGCAACCTGGCCGCACGGGTAGCCCAGCTGGGCACGCCGGTCAGACGGGTGTCCGCGCTGAGCCTGCCGATGCTGTTGCGGGTGATGAACTATTCGGAACAGGGATTGAACGAACTGCCCGCGACCGCCGCCGCTGGCGCACGCAATGGAGTCATACACGACGATGCTTGAACGCGAACTCACCATTTCCAACCGCCTGGGCCTGCATGCACGGGCCACGGCCAAGCTGGTGCAGACGCTGGCACCGTTCCGCTGCGGCTGCACGCTGGCGGCCAAGGGACGCGAGGTCAATGCGAAAAGCATCATGGGCGTGATGCTGCTGGCCGCCGGACAGGGTACGTCGGTGCTGGTGCGGATGGACGGTGATGACGAGATGGAAGCGATGCAGGCCGTCGTCGAGCTGTTCGAACGGCGTTTCGACGAGGACGGCTGATGCGGCTGCTGCTGTCGGGCCATGGTGCATCCCGCGGCAGCGCGTTGGGCCGTGCCCACCTGCGGCTTCCGCACGTACTGGACGTCGCCGAACAGCACATCACCCAGGATCAGATTGCAGAGCAGCTGCAGCGCCTGCACGCGGCGATCGCCGCCACCCGTGATGAGATGCATGCGCTACGCCAGCGCCTGCACGGGGCATTGGCCAAGGAAGTCGGCGAGTTCCTGGATCTGCATGCCCTGCTGCTGGACGACCCGGAACTGCTGCAGGGCCTGGACCAGCTGATCCAGGCCGGGCGCTACAGCGCCGACTACGCCCTGCGCCTGCAGCGCGATCGCCTGGCGGCGGTGTTCGAGGGCATGGACGATCCATACCTCAAGAGTCGCATGGATGACCTGGACCACGTCATTGGCCGCATCCACCTGCACCTGCACCAGCGCGCGGTCGAAACCCAGGGCGTGGCCGGCCAGATCCTGGTCACCGACAACGTCGCCCCGTCCGAACTGGCGCAGTTGCAATCGCAGGGCGTAGTGGCGGTGGTGACCTCCGCCGGCAGCACGCTCTCGCACAGCGCCATCCTCGCCCGCAGCCTGCACATGCCGCTGGTGGTCGGCGCGGCGCATGCCCTGCAACGCATCAACGACGGCGATGTGCTGAGCGTGGATGGCGCCAGCGGCGCGCTCATCGTCAATCCCGACCCGTCAGACCTGCGCGCCTACCAGCTGCGCCTGCGCGAGGCCGAACGCGAAGAACGCGAACTCGGCCGTCTGCGCAGCAAACCCAGCCGCACCCTCGATGGCAGCGACATCGCCCTGTACGCCAATGCCGAATCGCTCGACGACGTCGCCAGGGCGCACGTGCTGGGTGCCGCCGGGCTGGGCCTGTACCGGACCGAATTCCTGTTCCTGCAGCGCAACCAGCCACCGGACGAAGAGGAACAGTTCCAGACCTATCGCGATGTCATCCTCGGCATGAACGGCCGTCCGGTCACCATCCGCACCCTCGATCTGGGCTCGGACAAGGTCGATCGCAGTGGGCTGACCCTGCCACATGAGGGCAACCCGGCGCTGGGCGTGCGTGGCGTACGCCTGTCGCTGGCGCACGCGCCGGTGTTCGAAACCCAGTTGCGCGCCATCCTGCGCGCATCGGACTACGGCCCGGTCCGCATCCTGGTGCCGATGGTCAGCAGCCGCGAGGAGATCATCGCCGTGCGCCGCTGCCTGAAGAAGGTCGCCGCGCAGCTGCGTGAGCAGGGCCATCCGGTCGCGCAGCGGTTGCCGTTGGGGGCGATGATCGAAGTACCGGCGGCGGCAATCGGCATGGCCGGTTTCATCGGTCTGGTCGATTTCGTCTCGGTCGGCACCAACGATCTGGTGCAGTACCTGCTGGCGGCGGATCGCAACAATGAAGCCCTCGGCGAGCTGTATTCACCGCTGCATCCGGGCGTGCTGCGGTTGCTGGCGCATGTCATCAGGCTGGGGGCCGAACACGGCAAGAGTGTGTCGGTGTGCGGCGAGATTGCCGGCGACCCGCGGCTGGTGCCGCTGCTGCTGGCGCTTGGGCTGACCGAATTCAGCCTGCATCCGGCGACCCTGCTGGAAGTGCGCCGCTGCATCCGCGCCAGCCATCTGCAACAACTGCGCGACAATGCCGGCAAGCTGCTGCAGGCACGCAGTCGCAGCGGCATCGAGCGCTGGCTGAAACGCAACAGCGCCTGAAACGCGCGCCGCGGCCGCGGCGCCATCTCACATCCTCCGACAACGCTGTCCATCCTTGTCAAGGCGGGCGATAATGTCGCGATGAACATCTGATGCCCTGGTCAATTCGGTCCAACGGATTGGCCCCTACCGGAGCACTCCATGGCCGAAGCCGTCCGCCACGACAAGACGTCCCGTCAGCTGCGTCTGTTGTCCGACGCCCTCGACAGCGGGCGCCTGGGGCCGGTGCGGCGCCTGGTCAACACGCTGGCGCCGGCGGAGATCGGCAACCTGCTGGAATCGTTGCCACCGGGCAAGCGCGAGGTGGTATGGGGCCTGGTCGATGCCGAGGACGACGGCGAAGTGCTGGTCCACGTCGGCGATGAAGTCCGCGAAAGCCTGCTGGCGGCGATGGACACCGACGAAATCATCGCCGCGGTCGAAGATCTGGATATCGACGATCTGGCCGATCTGGTCGAGGACCTGCCGGCGACGGTGATCGACGAAGTACTGAAGTCGATGGACCGCGACAACCGCGAGCGGCTGGAGCAGGTGCTGTCGTATCCGGAAGACACCGCCGGTCGCCTGATGAACCCTGACGTGGTGACCGTGCGCGCCGACGTCAACGTCGACGTGGTATTGCGCTTCCTGCGCCTGCGCGGCGAACTGCCCGAACATACCGATCATCTGTACGTGGTCAGTCGTCGTCACCAGTACCTGGGCCGGGTGTCGCTGGCCTCGCTGGTCACCCACGAGGACAGCACCCCGATCAATCGCCTGATCGATGACGAGCAGCCGGCGATCGATGTCGATGAGTCCGATGACGAAGTGGCCCGCCAGTTCTCCGATCACGACTGGATTTCGGCACCGGTGGTCGATGACAACAACATCCTGCTCGGCCGCATCACCATCGATGACGTGGTCGACATCATCCGCGAGCAGGCCGAGCACCAGGCCCTGGGCGCGGCCGGTCTGGACGAGGAAGAAGATCTGTTCAGCCCGGTCTGGCGCGCCATGCGCCGGCGCCTGATCTGGCTGTCGATCAATCTCGGCACCGCGTTCCTGGCCGCCAGCGTGGTCGGTCAGTTCGAAGGCACCATCGACAAGCTGGTGGCGTTGGCGGTGTTGATGCCGATTGTCGCCGGCATGGGCGGCAATGCCGGTACCCAGGTACTGGCACTGATGATTCGCGGCCTGGCACTGGGCCAGGTCGGTGCGGCCAACGTCAAGACGCTGCTGTGGAAGGAAGCGCGGGTCGGTCTGCTCAACGGCCTGGTACTGGGTGCACTGCTCGCGGTAATCGTGTTTTTCTGGTTCCACAGCGCGGGCTTGTCGGCGGTGATTTTCATCGCCTTGACCGCCAACCTGCTGTTTGCCGCGCTGGCCGGGGTCATGGTGCCGGTCACCCTGAAGCGCTTCGGCTACGATCCAGCCCTGGCCAGCAGTATTTTCCTGACCACGGTCACCGACGTGATGGGCTTCTTCACCTTCCTCGGCCTGGCCACGCTGCTGCTGTTGCATTGATCCTTCCGTGGCAAGGCAGGGTCGGCCATGTCCGGCTCTGCCGTTGTTCAAATTCCAGCGGTGCGCGATATGCAAAGACTCGGCAGGATTGTCGAATGGGATGACCAGCGTGGCTTCGGCTTCATCGTCGCGCTTGAACAAGCGCATCCACGCTATTTCCTGCACATCCGCGACTATCAGCAACAGGGGCGGCGACCGGAGCCCGGTGAGCTGGTCAAGTTCAGCGCACAGTCGCAGGCCGATGGGAAATGGCGTGCTGTCCAGGTCAGGCGGGCGGCATCGCCGTCAGCCACCCATCGGCCGCGCTCAAAGCACGGCAATGGCAACCAGCGCGGTCATGACCGGTCGCTGGCAGGCTGGATGGTGCTGATCACCGCATTAGGTGGACTGGCCTGGGCCATCCATCGACAACGGCTGCCATTGGAAGCCGGGATGTGGGCCGTCACCGTATCCGTCATCACCTACATCGCCTATGCGCTGGACAAGCATGCGGCGCAGTCCGGACGCTGGCGGATCGCGGAAAACAACCTGCACCTGCTGGAACTGCTCGGCGGTTGGCCCGGTGCGTGGATCGCACAACGCCTGTTGCGCCACAAGACACTCAAGCCGAGCTACCGGCGCGCGTTCTGGAGCATGGTCGTGCTCAATCTGGCCATGGTGGCCGGCTGGCTGTTGACGCAGCACTGAAACATGTGTCCTATCTCATGTCTGGTTCGTGTTGCCGACTCATTGCCATGCGCATTCCACGCTGTCTGTCACCGCTTTTCCGTTTCCCGCCACGATTGTCGATACTGGTATTGATCTCGCTGCTGGCAGGCTGCCAATCAATGCCCGACACATCATCCGGCACGTTCGTGTCACGCCAGATTGAATCCGGCGGCAAGTCCTATCGCTACCAGGTATTCGTGCCGGCAGCCGCGTTGCGACATGGCAGGACGCCGGTAGTGTTGTTCCTGCATGGTTCCGGGGAGCGCGGCAGCGATGGCGCGCTGCAGACGCAGGCCGGGCTGGGACCTTATCTGCGCAGCCATGCCGACAGCTTTCCGGCAATCGTGGTGTTTCCGCAATCACCATTGGAGCGGTCGTGGGACGGCGACATCGCGCAGATGGCGTTCGACACGCTGGATGCCGCCACTGGCGAGTTCAACGGCGATCCGCAACGTACCTATCTGACCGGCATGTCACGCGGTGGCTACGGCACCTGGCAAATGGCCTTGATGCAGCCACGACGTTTCGCTGCGCTGGCACCGGTCTGTGGCGGCATCACCCAACCGAACGTGGACACGCCACTGGTGGTCGATGCGGTGGCCGCTTCGCCGGATCCGTTTGCCGCCGCCGCGGCCGGGCTCAAGCACATCCCGACCTGGATTTTCCACGGTGGCAAGGACGACGTGGTGCCACCACAACAATCGCAGCGGATGTATGCGGCGATGCAGGCCGCCGGCGCCGACGTGCACTACACCGAATGGCCGCAGGCCAACCATAATTCCTGGGATCTCACCTACGCCGACCCACAGCTGTGGCAGTGGATGTGGCAACAGCAACGGCAGCCATGACATGAGCGGACTGATCCAGCCCTACTTCACTCCGGACTGGCGACAGCGCGTCATCGACTGTGCCTGCGGTTGGCAGGGTGCGTCCGCCGACATGGCCATGGACCTGCAGGAAGAGGTCACCGACTTTGCCTGTCCCCGCTGCGAAAGCCTGTTGCTGATCATTCCCCACCCCAGCCTGGATCAAGTGCGCCAGGCTGCCGCCGAGGGCCATGCCGAGGCGGTCCAGCAACTGGCCATCATCGAGGAAGCCTTCGGCAAACCGGATTCAACGGCCTGACGATGACCACCCGCAACGCAAGGAGAACCCGCGCAGTTGTGGGCGACGCTTACCAGATCAAATCGTCGGGCACCTGGAACTGCGCGTAATAGGCATCATCTTCGGCATCGGTCGCTGCCGGTTGGCGTTCACCATCGCGTCCGTGATCAAGCACGATCAGCCTGGCATCGCGTTCTCGCACCTTGTCGGCGGCGACCCGGGGCAACAGCTCGTGACGCCCATCCAGGCTGACGATGACCAGCGCGCCGGAGGCCAGTTGCCGGCGTAGATCCTCATTGACCAGCAGGCTGCGGATGGCACCGCCGCTACTGAAGCGGTATTCGATATCGCCTGAACGTGGCAGCTTGCGGTCTTCGATGATCTGCCGGGCCTGGGCACGCAGTTCGGCGATCCGGACCTGGGCCTTGTGTTGCGCGGCCAGGACACGGTCGCGCTCGGCTTTTTCAGCACGTGCGCGCTCGGCTTCCCGCTGGATTTCGCTGGACGGCGCCGGCGCTTTGCCATGCCGGGCCTTGTGCTGCTCGCGGGTGACTTCGGCCAGTTTCGATTTCTTGACCAGGCCGGCCTTGAGCAGTTGTTCCTGGAGTGGGTTGGCCTTTGCCATGTCGCGGTTTCTTGCCGATGGTTTCCGGTCCATGATACCTGCCGTGACCACCACCCGCGCACCGATGGACCCGCTGAAATACCTCGCCGGCTATCCGCCGCAGCTGCAGGCAAAAGTCCGCGAACTGATTGCACAGGGTCGCCTGGGCGAGGTGCTGAGCGCCCGCTACAGCCAGGCGCATGCGGTGCGCAGCGATGACCAGCTGTATGAATACGTGCAGGCGTTGAAGGATCGCCACCTGCGCCGTTCGGTGCCGCTGGGCAAAGTCGTCTACGACAGCAAACTGCAGGTGATGAAGCACGCGCTGGGCACCCACACCAGCATTTCCCGGGTCCATGGCGGCAAGCTCAAGGCCAGTCGCGAGATCCGCATCGCCACGGTCTTCCGCGACGCACCGGCGGAATTCCTGCAGATGATCGTCGTCCACGAACTGGCCCATCTGAAGGAAGCCGAGCACAACAAGGCGTTCTACCAGCTGTGCACGCACATGGCGCCCGACTACCACCAGCTCGAATTCGATCTGCGCCTGTACCTGACCCGGCTGGAGTTGGAACAGTCCTAGCGGGCCACTGCCTGAACGGCGGACGGGCAATGAAAATCTCGCCTGATGCGACCGAATGGTGTACAAATGTACACCTATGGACATGCTGCCTTCCCTGCCCCCCCAACGTGCCGCGGTGCTGGCTTTCCTGCGCCGCGAGCTGACTGCCGGACGAGCCCCGAGCCTGGCCGAAATCGCCGCCGCCTTCAGCTTTTCCTCGCGCAATGCGGCGCAGAAACACGTCCAAGCGCTGATTGCCGATGGCCTGCTGGAAGCCATCCCCGGCCAGAAACGCGGTCTGCGCCTGCCCGGTGGCAGCGCCGACCTGCTGCCGCTGCCGGTGCTGGGACGGGTTGCCGCCGGCCAACCGATTGGCGCCGACATCGGCCTGGACCAGCAGCTGTGGCTGGACCGGCGGTTGTTTTCGCCGGCACCGGATTACCTGCTCAAGGTCGAAGGCGATTCGATGATCGACGACGGCATCCTCGATGGTGATCTGGTGGGCGTGCATCGCAGCCCCGACGCCCGTGACGGACAGATCGTGGTCGCGCGCATTGATGGCGAACTGACCATCAAGCGCCTGCAATACCAGCAGCGCCGGATCCGGTTGCTGCCGCGCAACCCGGCCTATGCGCCGATCGTGGTCGAAGCCGGCCAGGATTTCGCCATCGAAGGCGTTTACTGCGGGCTGGTGCGACGTGGCTGACATCGGCAGCGTCGCCACCATCCAGACCCTGCTGGATGCCCGCACCCTGTGGCATGCCGGGCGTCAGGCCAGTGTTGCCGACGACGGCGAGCCCAGCGGTCATGCGCCACTGGATCGGCTGCTGCCGCAGGGCGGATGGCCACGGCGGGCACTGACCGAACTGCTGTTGCCGGCCGATGGCGTCGGTGAGCTGGCGCTGCTGATGCCGACCCTGGCTCGGCTGACCCAGACCGCGGCGACCGTGGCGGTGATTGCCCCGCCCTATCTGCCGTATGCACCGGCCTGGCAGGCCGCCGGCATCGATCTGGCCCATTTGCAGATCATCGACGCCACGCCCCGCGATGGCTTGTGGGCGTTTGAGCAGTGCCTGCGCAGCGGCGCCTGCGCGGCGGTACTGGGCTGGCCGCAGCAGGCCAGCGCGCCTTCATTGCGGCGCCTGCAGGTGGCCGCCGACAGCGGCGATTGCCTGGGTTTCGCGTTCCGCGACCACGCCCATGCGGCCAATCCTTCGCCAGCGGCCCTGCGCCTGCTGCGCACGGCGCCGGCGGCGGGCACGCCGGCCTGGCAGATCCTCAAATGCCGCGGCGGTCCCGCTCCCGCGCAACGTTTCGTCATCGAAGCCGGGTGAGGCACGCGCATGTTGTGGGCCTGTGTATTGCTGCCGCAGCTGGCGCTGGACGCCGTCCTCCGCCGTTTGCCTGATCCGCAGGCGCCGTTGGCGCTGGTCACCGGTGCGCCGCAACTGCGCAGTCTGCATGCGGTCAATGCAACAGCCGCACAGGCCGGCCTGCGTCCTGGCATGCGCCTGACCGCCGCCCACGCCTTGTTGCCGGAGCTGCGCCTGGTCGAACACGACCCGCAGGCCCAGGCGCATTGGCAACGCTTCCTGGCCGCCTGGGCCTATCGCCACAGTTCACTGGTCAGTGCGCAGTGGCCTGGCTGCATCGTGCTGGAGGTGCGCGCCAGCTTCCGTCTGCTGGGGCCGTGGCCGCGCCTGCAGGCCCAGTTGCGCGAGGAACTGACCGCACTGGGCTTCAGCCATCGCATCGGCCTGGCGCCGACCGCGCGTGCGGCCCAGGTACTGGCGGGATTGCGCGATGGCATGGCGTTGCCACACCCCGGTGCCATGGCCGACTGGCTGGATCGGGTGCCGGTACGCCGCGCCCGCCTGCCCGATGGCGCTGGCGAACGCCTGCAACAGATGGGTATCTGCGATCTGCATGCGCTACGCGGATTGCCACGCGACAGCCTGCGCCGGCGCTTCGGCCTGCCCTTGCTGGAGCATCTGGACCGCCTGTATGGCCAGGCCGATGACCCGCTGGCGTATTACACCCCGCCGGATCATTTCGATGCCAGGGTCGAACTGGGTTACGAAGTGGAAAACCACATGACGCTGCTGTTCCCGTTGCGGCGTTTGATTGGCGACCTGTGCACCTGCCTGTCGATCCGCGATGGCGGCGTGCAGCGTTTCCTGCTGCGACTGGAGCACGAAGGCGCACATACCGATGTCGAAGTCGGCCTGCTGGCTGCCGAGCGCGATCCGGCGATGCTGTTCGAGCTCACCCGCAACCGCCTGGAACGGGTGCGGATATCGCAGCCAGTGCTGGCGTTGCGCTTGCTGGCGCGAGAGCTGCCGTCATTCGTGCCGGCCAGCCGCGATCTGTTCGACCAGCGCGCGCAGCAGACATTGCCGTGGCCGCAACTGCGTGAACGCCTGCGCGCACGGCTGGGCGATGCGTCGGTGTACCGGGTGGCGCCATCGGGCGACCCGCGACCGGAGCATGCCTGGCAACGGCTGCAGACCGATCAGCAGGCCATCGACGATGCACCGCCGCGTCCAGCCCGGCCATGCTGGCTGTTGCCGCAACCGATTCCCTTGCGTGACCCGCGCCCGCGCATCGTCCACGGCCCCGAACGTCTGGAAAGTGGCTGGTGGGACGGCGCCGACGCGCGTCGTGATTACTACCTGCTGGAAACATCACAAGGCCAGCGTGCCTGGGCATTCGCCGCGCCGGGCGAGCGTAGCGGCTGGATGCTGCACGGGTGGTTCGCGTGAGCCGTGACCAGCAACGTCCCGATCATCCCGGGGCACGGGTACCGCGTGCCTGGGAGGTAGCGCAGCGGATGCACCTGCAGGCAGCCAACGATGACCTCGCCGCTGCCAGCGACGATCTGCCGGCCTATGCCGAGCTGCATTGCCTGTCGGATTTTTCATTCCTGCGTGGCGCATCCGATGCCGAGGCCCTGTTCCTGCGTGCCCGGGCCTGTGGCTATGAAGCGCTGGCGATCACCGACGAGTGTTCGCTGGCCGGCATCGTGCGCGCACTGGAAGCCTCGCGCGCGACCGGCCTCAAGCTGATCGTCGGCAGCGAACTGACCCTGACCTGCGGCACCCGGCTGGTGCTGCTGGTCCAGCATCATGCTGGCTACACCAGATTGTGCGAAATCATCACCACCGCACGTCGCGCTGCCGGCAAGGGCCAGTACCGCTTGAGCCGGCAGGACTTGCAGCAGGCGATCGGCGACGATGCGCGGGCATGCGGCCTGTTCGCGCTGTGGCTGCCGGCCATGGTCATCGATGAAAGCCAGGGCCAATGGTTGTCCAGCGTGTTCGGCGAACGGGCCTTCCTCGCGGTGGAGCTGCATCGCGAACAGGATGATGCGCTGCGCCTGCAACAACTGTTGCAGCTGGCCACCCGCTTGCGGATGACCGCGCTGGCCAGCGGTGACGTGCACATGGACGTGCGCCGCAGGCGCATGTTGCAGGACACGATGACCGCCATCCGCCATGGCCGCACGCTGTCCGATTGTGGCCGTTACCTGTTCCGCAATGGCGAGCACCATCTGCGCACGCGGCGGGCTCTTGGCAACATCTACGCTGCGGTGGCCGGCGGCCAGGCCCTGCTCGACAACGCGGTGCAACTGGCGCGCCGCTGCGATTTCCACCTCGATCAAGTGCGCTACCGCTATCCAGCCGAACTGGTGCCACTTGGCCACACCCCCAGCAGCTGGTTGCGGCAGCTGACCGAGGCTGGTTGCCGCGAGCGCTGGCCCGATGGCATTCCGGCGGCCATTGCTACCCAGATCGACAGCGAGCTGGCGCTGATTGCCGAGCTGCAATACGAAGCCTTCTTCCTGACCGTCGAGGACATCGTCCGCCATGCCAGGTCGCTGGGCATCCTCTGCCAGGGTCGGGGATCATCGGCCAATTCGGCGGTGTGCTTCGCGCTGGGCATCACCGTGGTCAACCCGGCCGAAAGCCGACTGCTGATGGCGCGCTTCCTGTCCAGGGAGCGCAACGAACCACCGGACATCGACGTCGATTTCGAACATGAGCGGCGTGAGGAAGTGCTGCAGTACGTCTACGCCAAGTATGGCCGCCAGCGCGCGGCACTGGCCGCCACCGTGATCCGTTACCGCGGCAAGAGCGCGGTGCGCGATGTCGCCAAGGCGTTCGGCCTGCCGCCGGATCAGATTGCCCTGCTGGCCGAATGCCATGGCTGGGGCAATGGCGAGACACCGATGCCGCAACGCCTGTCCGAAGCCGGTTTTGATCCGGACAACCCGCTGATCCAGCAGGTGCTGGCGGTGGCCGGGCAGTTGCACGGCCATCCGCGTCACCTGTCGCAGCACGTCGGTGGTTTTGTCATCAGCGATGCAGCGCTGAGCACGGTGGTGCCGGTCGAAAACGCGGCAATGGCCGAACGCACCATCATCCAGTGGGACAAGGACGATCTGGAAACCATGCGCCTGCTGAAGGTCGATTGCCTGGCCCTGGGGATGCTGACCTGCATCCGCAAGGCGGTGCAACTGGTCGAACGGCATCGCGGTTACCGCATTGACCTGGCGCGGCTGCCGATGGACGACCGGCCGACGTTCGATCTGATCCAGGCGGCTGACACGGTGGGTGTGTTCCAGATTGAATCACGCGCGCAGATGAGCATGTTGCCACGCCTGAAACCGGCGGATTTCTACGACCTGGTGGTGGAAGTGGCGATCGTGCGCCCCGGACCGATCCAGGGCGGCATGGTCCATCCCTACCTGCGTCGCCGCCAGGGCAAGGAGCCGGTGGTGTATCCCTCGACGGGGATCGAACAGATCCTTGGCCGCACGCTGGGCATTCCGTTGTTCCAGGAACAGGTGATGGAACTGGTGATCCATGCCGGTTACAGCCCGGAGGAAGCCGATGGCCTGCGCCGTTCGATGGCCGCATGGGGGCGCGGCGGCGACATGCAGCCGCATCGGCAGCGGATCCGCGAATTGATGGAAGCCAGGAACTATTCAACCGAATTCATCGATCAGGTATTCGAACAGATCAAGGGATTCGGCTCGTATGGATTCCCGCAGAGCCATGCGGCTTCCTTCGCCAAGCTGGTCTACATCAGCTGCTGGCTGAAACGCCACGAACCGGCGGCCTTCACCTGCGCGCTGCTCAATTCGCAGCCGATGGGCTTCTATTCGCCAAGCCAGATCGTGCAGGATGCGCGACGCGGCAAGGGCGGCCGCCGGGGATTGGAGATCCTGCCGGTGGACGCGACCTGCAGCGACTGGGACAACAGCCTGGAAGGCGGCCACGACCGGCGTGGCGATGACAGTGGACAGGCCGCCATCCGGTTGGGGCTGCGCCAGGTCGGCGGGCTGTCCGAAACAATGGCCACTGCACTGGTCGCTGCGCGCCGGCAACAGCCATTCCGCGACATCCACGACCTGTGCCTGCGCGCCGGCCTTGATGAAAAAGCGCGCCACGCGCTGACCGAAGCCGGTGCCCTGCAATCACTGGCCGGTCATCGCCATGCCGCACGCTGGGCAGTCGCCGGGATCGAACGGCAACGACCACTGTTGCCCGGAAGTCCCGACGAACAGCCAATCCAGCTGCCGGCGCCGGATCTGGGCGAGGAAATCCTGTCCGACTACCGCGCGGTCGGCTTGACCCTGCGCACGCACCCGTTGTCATTGCTGCGCGATCGATTGCGGCAAGAGCGGATCCTGGACTCACGGCAGCTGCAGGCACTGGCGCATGGACACAGCGCGCACGCCGCTGGCATCGTCACCCAGCGCCAGCGTCCGGGCACCGCCAACGGCACCATCTTCGTGACCCTGGAAGACGAGCACGGCATGGTCAACGTGGTGGTCTGGCCGGATCTGGCCATGCGCCAGCGCAAGGCATTGCTGGGCGCGCGACTGCTGTCGGTGCGCGGTCGCTGGGAACAGGTCGACGGCGTGCAGCATCTGATCGCCCGCCACCTGCAGGACCTGAGTCCGTTGCTCGGCGGCCTGCAGACCAGCTCGCGTGATTTCCATTGAGGGCCGCGGTGCGCGCATTCTCCGCTGCCGCTGATGATCTGTTCGCACCGCGCGTGCTGCAACTGGTCGATGACGCCGAAGGTGGCGTGCGCTACTGGCCGCGGTTTGTCGATGCACAGCTGGCCCGGCGCTGGTTCCAGCAATTGCATGCCCACGCGGCATGGACCCACCTGCAGCGGCCGATGTACCAGCGCATCGTCGACGTACCGCGGCTGCTGGCCCACTACGCCACCGATGCGCTGCCGACGGAGTTGCCCCTGGCCGAAATCCTGCAACGGGTGCAGGCCGAAGCGCCGGCGCCCTACAACCGGATCGGCATGAACCTGTATCGCGACGGCGATGACAGCGTGGCGATGCATCACGACAAGCTGCACAACCTGCAGCCAGGCCAGCCGATTACGCTGGTGTCACTGGGCGCGCCACGACGCATGTTGATCCGGCGCCAGGCGCGGGGCCGGCTGGCTGGTCGCGACGACACCATTGCCGTGGATCTGGCACCGGGCAGCCTGCTGCGGATGAGCCATGCTTCGCAACTGAGCCACGAGCACGGTATTCCCAAGTCCCGCCGCGAGCAGCCACCACGGATCAGCGTGGTGTTCCGCGCCCGCAGCGTCGACTAACCCCGGGCCGCTGACGGCTGGCTGCTGGCTGCTGGCTGCTGGCTGCTGGCATGCCAGAGTCCGCTAAGCCACACTTACCGCAACGGAATGGTACCGGGAGGATGCCGATGATGTTCATGATTGGCCAGGGTGAGCGCACCGTCGCCATCGGCCCGGCCGAGCCACGCGATTGCCCGCGTTGCCAGCAGCAGACCGATTTCGTGCCACAGCTGAAATACAGTTATGGCGAATTCGATCTGCTGTTCGGTTTCGTCTACAACAAACGCTATCAACTGGCCTGTCCACAATGCGGTCATGGCTGGATCCTCGACACACGCCAGACCGAACGCGACCTGCCCCGGCATCCGCTGCTGTTTCGCCTGCGTTATGGCTTTCTGATCCTGGCCGGGCTGATCGCCGCACTGGGATTGGCCGCCTACGCCTATCGTCATTCCGGCTGACGGCCGGCGTAACGCGCCCCCACCCCAGCCCTCCCCCGTGAACAGGGGAGGGAGCCGAACAATCACTTCGTCACGATGATCGTAAAGCGGCTGATCGCCGCACTGGCATTGGCCGCCTACGCCTATCGTCATTCCGGCTGACGGCCGGCGTACCGCGCCCCCACCCCAACCCTCCCCCGTGCACGGGGGAG
>NZ_LDJL01000016.1 GCF_001431405.1 Pseudoxanthomonas dokdonensis | reverse complement strand
GGGGCTGTCGGACGTGTCCTGCATCGTTACCTGTCTGCGCGGAGCGGAAAACCGGCGCTGAACATCGCATGCCACCGCGCCGGCGTCCATGCCGGCGATGACCGTGTCCGGCAGCTCCCGTAACGGCACGACTTCGGCGACAATTCGCCGATGCCGATATCGCCTTCGAACAAAGCCCTGCTGCAGATCCATTTCTGCGTCCTGTTGTGGGGGTTCACGCCCATCCTCGGCAAGCTGATCAGTCTGCCGGCGCTGCCACTGGTCTGGTGGCGCATGTTGCTGGTGGTGGCGACCCTGGCGTTGCTGCCACGGGTCTGGCGCGGCCTGCGCGGGATGTCGCCGCGATTGCTGCTGGCCTATGCCGGCATCGGCGCGCTGGTCGCGCTGCACTGGCTGACCTTCTACGGCGCGATCAAACTGGCCAATGCCTCGGTGGCCGCGACCTGCATCGCCCTGGCGCCGGCGTTCACCTCGGTGATCGAGCCGTGGCTGGCACGGCGCCCGTTCTCCCGCCGCGAACTGGTGTTCGGCCTGGCGGTGCTGCCAGGGGTGGCGCTGGTGGTCGGCGGCGTGCCCGACGGCATGCGCGCCGGGATCGTCTCCGGTGCGATCTCGGCACTGCTGGTGGCTTTGTTCGGTTCGCTCAACAAGCGCATGGTCGAACATGGCGATCCGTTGACGGTGACCGCGCTGGAGCTCGGCGCCGGCACCCTGTTGTTGAGCCTGCTGGCGCCGCTGATGCCGATGCTGTTCAACAGTTTTTCCGGCGACCTGTACGTCTGGCCCAGCCTGCGTGACGGCAGCTATCTGCTGCTGCTGTCGTTGCTGTGCACGTTGCTGCCGTTCGCGCTGTCGCTGGTTGCGCTGCGCCATATGAGCGCCTATGGCGTGCAGCTGGTGACCAACCTGGAGCCGGTGTACGCCATCATCCTGGCGATCCTGCTGCTGGGCGAACAGCACGAACTGACGCCGCTGTTCTACCTGGGCGTGGCGATCATCCTGACCGCGGTATTCCTGCATCCCCTGCTCGGTCGCAGCAAAGCGCGGGTACCGGTGCAGCCACCGGAAGTACTGGGCACCGCCGAAGCCAGGAACCTGCTGGACTGATCCAGCGCCTGCGCCGTCCTATCGCTCAGCCTTCGCGCACCTGATCACGACCGTGGCCCTTGGCCTGGTACAGCGCCAGGTCGGCGCGCTTGAGCAGCTGTTCCGCACTGTCACCACGACGATAGTAGGCCAGGCCGATGCTGACCGTGATCGGCAGGCCCAGTGGCAGCGTCGCCACATTCTGGCGAATGAATTCGCACTGCAAGCGTGCCGCGTCGCTGCCGACTTCGGGGATCAGCAACACGAACTCCTCGCCGCCGTAACGCGCCGCCAGTCCATTGCCTGCCAGCTGCGCGTTCAACATCCGCGCCAGCGCCAGCAGCACGCGGTCGCCTTCGTCATGGCCATGCAGGTCATTGATGATCTTGAAATGATCGACGTCCAGAAGCGCCACCGCCAGCGACATGCCGTTGCCGACGGCGCGCTCCAGGGCCTGGCTCAGCGCGGCGGTAAAGGCGCGGCGATTGGGCAGGCCGGTCAGCACGTCGGTACGGGTCTGCTCGGTGAGTTCGGCGTTGGCGTCCTCCAGTTGCTGCTGGTACGCCTCCAGTTGTTGCTCGTACCACTGCCGCTCGCGCATCTGCAGGCTCAGCTCGCGCGAGGCCAGGCGCATCTGCATCGCCTGCGACGCACGCCGCGCCAGCGCCTGCATGCCGGCGATCTGGCGGCTGTCCAGCGACCTGGGCTGGGTGTCGAGCACGCACAGGGTGCCCATCGCCAAGCCGTCGTGATCGCTCAACGGTGCGCCAGCGTAAAAGCGGATGTGCGGCGCGGCAGTGACCAGTGGATTGTCGTGGAAGCGTTCGTCCAGCAGCGCATCGGGTACCACCATCACCGCCTGCGGTTGCAGGATGGCGTGGCCGCAGAAGGATATGTCGCGTGAGGTTTCGCTGACATCCAGCCCCACCCGCGCTTTGAACCATTGGCGCTCGGCATCGATCAGCGATACCAGTGCGGTCGGGGTATCGCAGACGGCCGCGGCGATCAACGCCAGATCGTCGAAGGCGGCTTCGGATTGGGTATCGAGGATGTCCAGCCGCTGCAGGGCATCCAGGCGTTGCGCTTCGTTGCCGGGTTTTGGCGGTTTGATCATGAGGCCTCCAGCGCGCACCTTAGCCGCTGCGGCATGCATCCGCCGTGATGGGCTTCACCGTCCTGGCGGCGACACCGCCGCCCGCACCGGCGCGGGCTACCATTGCGCCTGTTGCGGCAGCAGGCCACGTAGTTCCTGTTCGGTCAGGTTGCGCCATTGCCCGGGCTTGAGTGCGCCCAGCTTGATGTTGTCGATGCGCACGCGGCGCAACTGGGTCACGCGGTAATCAAACGCCGCCGCCATCAACCGGATCTGCCGGTTCAAACCCTGGGTCAGGGTGATGCGGAAGCCGAACTTGGCCAGCTTGCTGGTCCGGCACGGCAGCGTCATCTGGTTGTGCACGCGCACCCCACGTGCCATGCCACGCAGGAACTCATCGGTGACAGGACGATTGACCGCGACCATGTATTCCTTTTCGTGGCGGTTTTCCGCGCGCAGGATCTGGTTGACGATATCGCCGTTGCTGGTCAGCAGGATCAATCCTTCCGAATCCTTGTCCAGCCTTCCGATCGGGAATATCCGCTGCTCATGGCCGACGAAGTCGACGATGTTGCCCTTGACCGCGCTCTCGGTAGTGCAGGTAATGCCCACCGGTTTGTTGAGCGCGATATAGACATGCCGGCGTCCGCTGCTCTTGATCAGCGCGCGCGCGCGCAACGGCTGGCCGTCGATGCGCACTTCGTCGCCCTCGCCGACCACCGCGCCGGTGCCGGCGGGCTGGCCGTTGACGGTGACCTTGCGCGCGGCGATCAGCCGGTCGGCTTCACGGCGCGAGCAGTAGCCGGTTTCGGCGATGTGTTTGTTGAGGCGTGTGGTCATGGATGCATCATCGGATGTCTGCACCGCGCAGGCCAGGGCTGCACGGCGCGTTTATCGGCCGACAGGTTTATCGACCGGCACGACAGTCGTCGTCGCCGGTCGCAGCGGCAGCCGGCGGATCAGAAGTTGCCGGGCTTGCCGGGGCCTTTGCGATGTGGCTTGGGCGGAAAGCCACCGCCATCGCGCGCGCCCATCGGTTTGCCACCCGGCCTGCCACCAGCGCCCGGCTTGCCGGCAAACCTGCCGCCGCCGGGTTTGCCCGCGTGTGGCCGCGGCCCACCGGCAGGCGCCGGCTTGCCAAAGCGGCGCGGCGGCGCATCGCCGGGACCATCACCCAGTTTGTGGATGCGCAACTGCTGCCCCGAAACCCAGACCTTTTTCAGGTGGCTCATGATTTCAGGCGGCATGCCGTCGGGCAGGTCCAGCACGGTGTGATCGTCGTGGATGTCGATGCGGCCGATGTAACGGCTTTCCAGTCCTGCTTCGTTGGCGATTGCACCGACGATGTTGGCCGGCTTGACCCCATGCTGGTGGCCGACCTCGATACGGAAGGTTTCCATCCCGACTTCGGGTTCGCCGCGCGGTGGCTTGTCGAAACGCGGGCGCTCGCCACGCTCCTGCTCGAAACGGGGCTGCTCGAAGCGCGGCTGCTCGAAACGGGGCTGTTCGAAACGTGGCGGCTCGGCGCGTGGCCGCTCGCCGGCACGCTCGAACGGCGGACGCTCATGGCGCGGGCGTTCACTGCCCTGCTCGCGTGGCGGCCGGTCAAAGCTGCGCGGACGTTCGCTGCCGGCGCCGTCACGGCGCGGGAAGCGATCCTCGCGCGGAGCACGCTCGTTGCGCGCGCCGCGGTCGCGGTCCTGCGCTGACGGACGCGGACGATCCGCTGACAGCAGCAACGGGGTCTTGCCCTGCACCAGTCGCGCCAGGGCCGCGGCGATGTCGACCGCCGGCACGTTGTGTTCGCGCTCGTAGCTCTCGATCAGGCTGCGATAGTCGCCGGCTTCGCCCGAGGCCAGGGTATCGGTGATGCGGCCGAGGAAGCGTGCCACGCGCTTGTCGTTGACCGCTTCCACACTGGGCAGCTGCATTTCCTGGATCGGCTGGCGGGTCGCACGCTCGATAGCACGCAGCATGCCCTTCTCACGCGGGGTGACGAACAGGATCGCCTCGCCGCTGCGACCGGCACGGCCGGTGCGGCCGATGCGGTGGACGTAGCTTTCGGTGTCATAGGGGATGTCGTAGTTGAGCACATGGCTGATGCGCTCCACGTCCAGCCCGCGTGCGGCCACGTCGGTGGCCACCAGCACGTCGATGGTGCCGTCCTTGAGCTGCTGGATGATCTTCTCGCGCTGCGCCTGCTGGATGTCGCCATTGATGGCGCCCGCCGCCAATCCACGCGCCTGCAGCTTTTCAGCCAGCTCCTCGGTCGCGGCCTTGGTCCGGGCGAAGATGATCATCGCGTCGAAGGTTTCGGCTTCGAGGATGCGGGTCAGCGCATCCAGCTTGTGCATGCCGCTGACGAACCAGTAGCGCTGGCTGATGTTGGCCGAGGTGGTGGTCTTGGCCGCGATGGTGACCTCGGCCGGGTCTTTCAGATAGGTCTGGGCGATGCGCCGGATCGCCGCCGGCATGGTCGCCGAGAACAGCGCCACCTGGCGGGTTTCCGGGGTCTTCTTGAGCACGGTCTCGACATCGTCGATAAAACCCATGCGCAGCATTTCGTCGGCTTCGTCCAGCACCAGCGTGGTCAGGCCGGACAAATCCAGCGAACCGCGCTCGAGGTGATCGATGATCCGTCCCGGGGTACCCACCACCACGTGCACGCCACGCTTGAGCGCCTGCAGCTGCGGGTAGTAACTCTGGCCGCCATACACCGGCAGCACATGGAAACCGGGGATCTTGGCGGCATAGCGCTGGAAGGCTTCAGCGACCTGGATCGCCAGTTCGCGGGTCGGCGCCAGCACCAGCACCTGCGGCTTCTTCGCCGACAGGTCCAGGTTGGACAGCACCGGCAGCGCGAACGCGGCGGTCTTGCCGGTACCGGTCTGGGCGGTGCCCAGCAGGTCACGGCCGGCCAGCAGTGCCGGGATGGTGGCGGCCTGGATCGGCGACGGCGACTCGTAGCCGACTTCGGTGACCGCGGCCATGACCGGCGCGGACAGGCCGAGATCGGCAAAGACCAGGGATTCGGAAGGGGTTGATTCAGACATGGGGAACTCCGGGCGTCGCGGAGTGCGCACGCAAGCACGCTATTGTGCGCTCACATACAGGTGGCTGTCCCCCTGCAACATGAACAGGGCATCACGACGGCCTTGCCCGGACGCTGTTTGCGCCGGATCAGGGCGCCGGCGGCCGGCGGCGCCGGCCAAATCCGACCATCCGCTGCTTTTCTTCGTCCCATAGCTTGAGGCCGGCGGAACGGAAGCTGGAAAACAGCGTCACCCGCGGTGCCTGGCGCAGCAGCTCGCTGGATTCGAAGGCCTCGCGCAGGCGGTAGTTGGGAATGCGGCTGGCCAGGTGATGGATGTGGTGATAGCCGATATTGCCGGTGAACCAGTGCAGCACCCGTGGCAGGTCGAAATACGAACTGCCGGCAACCGCCGCCTTGCCGGCATCCCAGTCTTCACGCCGCGACCAGTAGGCACCTTCGAAGGTGTGCTGCACATAGAACAGCCACACCCCCACCGCACCGGCCAGCAGCACGATCGGCAGGTGGACCATGAACACGGTGTGCCAGCCAATCGCAAACCCCAGCACCACGATCGCCACCGCCAGGGTCAGATTGTTGCGCATCACGCTGGCCCATTCCTTTTTCCAGCTGAAGGGCAGGTCGAACGGAAAACGGTGCTTGATTACGAACTGGTACAGCGGGCCGATGCCCAGCAGCACCGGGGTGCTGCGGTAGAAGCGATAGCAGCACCGTCCCAGCCATGAACGCGCCTCGTATTCGGCCACGGTCAGGGTGTCGATATCGCCCATCTCGCGCCGGTCCAGGTTGCCCGAGGTGCCATGGTGGATGGCGTGGGTCTTCTTCCAGTAGCCGTACGGGAACAGTGTAATCAGGCCCAGGCAGCCGCCGACCAGGTCATTGGCGCGCTGGCTGGCAAAAAACGAGCCGTGGCCGCAATCGTGCTGGATGATGAAAAGACGTACATACAGCCCCGCCGCCGGCACCGCCATCAGCAAGGTCCAGCCGTAGCCCCAGCCGGCGACCACGCTCCATGCCATCAGCGTCCACAGCGCCAGCAGCGGTGGCAAGGTGTTCAGCAGTTGCCAGATGGCCGGCCCCAGTCGTGGCTTGGCGAACTGGGCGCAGAACTTGCGCAGCTGACTGGCGTCAGCGATGGGTTGGACGGCGCTCAAGTGATTCTCCCGGCAATGCCCGATTGTCGGCGAGCGGATGTGACGTTCGCTAGCGTACGGGCGGTGTCAATCAGTGACCGCCGGCCGGTTCCGGCGACCTTGTCAGCCACCGGGGTGAGCGGACATGCCAGCGCATGCCCGTTCCGCCCCGCAACAGCGATAATCACCATCTGCCCCATCCCCCGGTCTATCCATGCAAACCGTGCAATTCGAACTCGAACCCGACCGCGATCATGTCGAACTCAACCAACTGCTGAAACTGGTCGGCCTGTGCGACAGCGGTGGCGCCGGCAAGGCGATCGTCGCCAGCGGCGCGGTCAGCGTTGATGGCCAGCAGGAACTGCGCAAGACCTGCAAGATCCGCGCCGGCCAGGTGGTGACCCTGGAGGACACCGACATCCAGGTGGTGGCTGCCGATCATCGCTGACCGCGTGGTCACCGGCGCTCCACAACGTTTATGCGTGGTCGGCTGCTCCGGCAATTGAACGGTTGAGTCCAGTAGTTCCCGGTAAAGCGGCAAAGCGCTCTTCGTTGTCCGCCGGTGCGGGGTGCCGAGGGCTTGTGCCGGTGTAGCGATTGTCCCGCGGCGCAGTTGCCGCCCGCTGGCCGCCGGCAATAGATGAAAGTTCCTGCAAGGAAACATCCACTGCCGCGAATCATCCCTGTAACCCGCAAAAGCCGATACCGATGCCCGCCATGACTGAGCCGATGGGTCCCTCCCTGGTCGACGCCAGAGCCGAGTTCGCGCAACTCATTCACCAGCATCAAGGCATCGTGCTCAAAGTCGCGCATGGTTACAGCCGCCATCGGCAGGATCGCGCCGATCTGGTCCAGGACATCCTGCTGCAGCTCTGGCGCGCGTTCGCCGATTACGACCGCCAACGTCGCTTTTCCACCTGGGCCTACCGGATTGCGCTGAACGTAGCCATTTCCCATCTGCGTCATGACGTTCCGCGCCGGCAACTGGCCGATCCAATGGACGAACAACTGCAGCACCTGAGTGACGACAACAGCCGCGACGCCGAGACCGAACATCAGCTGCAACGCCTGCAGCAGTGCATACAGCAGCTGGAACCGATGGAGCGCGCGTTGATGCTGCTGTATCTGGACGGTCACAGCTACCGGGAAATCGGCGACATTCTCGGCATCTCCGAAATCAACGTCGCCACCCGTATCCATCGACTGAAACAACGCCTGCGCGCTGATTTCTGACCTTCTCGCCTCGCTCGACTCATTGGGAACAACGCATGGAACTCGACGACTTCAAAGCTAGCTGGCAAACGCTGGGACAACAGCTGCAACAGCAGAACGCCATCAATCTGGAACTGTTGAGAGAGACAAAGCTGCACCGTGCCCGATCCAGTCTGCGTCCGCTGTTCTGGGGCCAATGCCTGCAAATCCTGCTGGGCATCGGCATGCTGGTGCTGGGAGTGTCTTGCTGGAGCGCCCATGCCGATGTGCCACACCTGCTGGTGGCCGGCATCATCCTGCACATCTACGGCATCCTGGCCATTGCACTGGGCGGCATGACCATGGCGCTGGGCCGCGTCGATCCGTCGCTGCCGGTGCTGCTGCTGCAGAAGAAGCTGGCGCAATTGAGCCGCATGTACGCGATCGGCGGTATGTGGCTGGGGGCGAGCTGGTGCCTGCTCTGGATCCCCTTTTTTATGGCCCTGGCTGCGCTGGTGGGCGTGGACATCTACGCACACCGACCGGGCGTTGTCGGTTGGGCGGTGGCAATCGGAATTCCCGCATTGCTGCTGACATGGGCCATCCAGCGCCGTGCGCAAATGGCCAGGCAACGGGGTCCAGGCCAGACTCCGGATATACCACTGGCAGGTGCCAGCATCATTCGCGCCAATCAGGCGCTGGACGAACTGGCACGCTTCGAGCGGGATTGAATGCCGGCAGCGGCCGACAGTGCCTCAGCCATCTTCCGGGCCGGTCGGCTCCAGTGTTTCCTGTGGCACCAGCGCGGCCGAGCCGGCCGCCGCGGGCGCGGCCAGCGATTCGGCTTTTTCGCGTTCGCCGCGTGCCGACAGGCGACGGTCGAATTCGGCCAGCGGGCTTTCGTGCGGACAGGTCTGGTCGGGGAAGCCGTAATCGCCACGCAGCGCCAGACCGCAGGCATTCATCTCTTCGACCGCGAATCCGGGCGCGCCGCAACGGCGGGTGAAGGCGAGCAGGAATTCATCACGGCGGCGGACGAAATCCTCGCCGCAATCGCGGGTCAGGCGAATCCGGTCCAGATCGTCCTGCGCGGCATTGGCGCCCTGCAGGCCGTATTCCATCAGTTCGCCATTATCCAGCAGCCGCAGCTTGCGGTTGGGTACGGTCATCATCAAATCGGCGATGGTCACCGCCGCGCCGTTGCGTTCCAGGTAATCCTTGAGCTGGGCGTAGACCTCGCGCAGTTCCTGGCTGAGTTCGGCGCGGGTGGTGGCCTTGGAGTTGATCCGCATCATCCGGTGGATGCCGACGCGTCCGGCAATCACCCGCTGGTCGCCAGCGGCCAGGATCAGCACGCAGGAGCTGTGGCAGATGGCGTCCTCGCGCACCCACAGCGTCCATTGCGAAGCGCCGATGATGTCGCCAGCACGAATCGCGTCTTCGACCTGGCCGCCGCTGGAACTGATGTCCAGCACCCGTTCCTGGATGTCCATGCGCTGGGCGATATTCGACACCCGCTCCATCAACGCGGTGAATTCGGCATTGATCTTGCCGGTGTAGCGCAGCCGCACCACCCCGGTCTGCTTGCAGGGTTTGATCGCGTCGGCCAGCTGCAGGAAATCCAGGCTGTCCAGCGGCTGGCCGTCGCCCTGGCTGTAATCCAGCTCGCAGCTGACCTGGGTGACGCCGGCGGTCAGCGGCACGTTGGGCCACTCGGTGGTCTTGCTGAGGTCGATCTTTTCCTTTCGGGTCGCGGCTTTGCCGACGCTGATGGCGCCGCTCTCCTCGCTGCCGTTGGCGGTCTCGACCGCGACCACGGCCGGCGCCGGCGCCGGAGGCGCGGGTTTGCAGGCCGACAGCAGAATCAGGGCAACACAAACGACGATGCGTACAGGCATTGGAAACAATAAGCCGGGGGAGTGGGTCCAGTCTAACGGCTGCCCGCGGCCGCGGACGACCGCGCAGTGAACAACGGACGCCGGCTGGGCCACAAGCCACGATGCCGGCGAGCGGCGTCCTGGCCGCAGCATCAAAAGTGCTGCTGGTCGGTCGCCCGCAGGTCGGCGATGGTGCTGTCAAACCCGGCACGCTTGAGGTAACTGGAGCAGCCGGCCAGTGCCACCGCCAGCAAACCCATCCCCGGAAGCGACTTGTGGGGCTATCCGCTGGCCATGCTGTATCTTCCGTCGCGCAATGGCAGCGCGCCGCGGCAGTCATTGTTATCGTTCAATGAAAGCGCTGCCGGTCAAATATCGAACACCCTGTGTGGCGTGAAGAAAATGTGTGAGGGTTCAGGATTGTCTGCGGTTGCCGCCGAGTCCATCACAGTTTCGCCGACCGCTGCCGATACCAGACATGAGCCCCCGGCGTCGGCCAACGTGCCGTCTGGGCCCACGCTTGATGACACGTCCACAACCGGCCCCTATGCTTGCAGATGCAGACCCAGCGAACGCCTCTATCTTCGAGTGGAAGGATGTCACTTTATAGCGAGCCGGATACCGCAGTATCACCGGGGGATGCCCTGCTCGGTCTGCGGGGGATTTCGCCCCCGGCCTGGGCGCTGACCGCGTTGCTGCTGGGCCTGGTCCTGACCGGGCTGCTGGCGTATCGCGACATGCTGGTCCAGCGCGAGCACCTGCGGGGCCAATGGGAGGCGCTGGCGGACCGGGTGCCGCGACAGCTGCAGTCGCCTTTTGAACGCACCGCCGCCCAGTTGCGTGCCATGCAGACGGTGTTCCTGGCCAACGACAGGATCGATCAAGCGCAGTTCGCGCGCTACAACGACAACCTGATGCGCTCCAACCGGCTCGGCAGCCACTTGAGCACCGGCTTCGCCCGCCGCATGCCGGGGCCACGCTATGTCTACGAACTGGTCACACCCCAACGCAACAACGAAAGCCTGCTGCAGTTCGACATCGCCCGCCAGCGCCCCAACATGCAGGCCCTGCTGGCCGCGCGCGATGCCGACACGCCGGTGTTGTCGGCGCCGTTCCGGGTGCGCCAGCTGAGCCAGGGCAGCCATCCGCTGGGGGTGACCGTGCGCCTGCCGGTGTATTCCAGCGGGCCCTATCCGCGTACCGTCCCCGAGCGCCGCGCACGCGATATTGGCGCACTCGCCATCGCCCTGCGGCTGCAGCCGCTGCTGCAGGAAACCCTGCACGGCACGATGCTCGAGACCTTCCGGATACGGTTGGCCAACGCGGCCGAGCCCGCAGGCGGCTATTTCTACGACTCCGGTGGCCGATTCGCGGCCGGCGAATCGGCCTTGCATCGACAGATGGCGTACGGCGGCCAGCGCTGGAACATCGAGCTGCAACCGCGCATGGCGACCGGCACCAGCGACAACCTGCCGCTGATCCTGACCGCCGGCGGGCTGATCAGCCTGTTGTTCTCGATGCTGCTGTGGTCGCTGGCCTCGACCCGGCGGCGGGCGGTGGTGCTGGGCACCGAGATGAGCGAGCGCTTCCAGCAGAGCGAGGAGCGCTTCCGGGTCCTGAACGATCTGCTACCGGCACTGGTACTGGTCGCCGATACCCGCAGCGGCGTCATCCACTATGCCAACCAGGCGGCACGGCAACGCCTGGGCGACGTGGTGGCGGCGGAGCGGCCGCTGCCGGCGCTGTTCAGCGACCCGCAACTGCGTGCGCAGGCCGATGCGTTCTGCGCCGGTGGCGATTACTGGGGCAATATCGAGGCGTTGCTGTCATCGTTGTCCGGCACCACGTTCTGGGCCAATGCCGCCATCGCCCGGGTCAACGTGGTCGATCGCGAAAGCCTGTTGATGGTGGCTTCGGATATCTCCGAGCAGCGCAAGCTCAATGATCTGTTGAGCTACCAGGCCACCCACGACGCGCTGACCGACCTCTACAACCGGCGCGAGTTCGAACGCTTCGTCAGCCAGGCCCTGGTGCGTCCGGGCGGCCGGCGGCCGTGGGCGCTGCTGTACATCGATCTCGATCAGTTCAAGCTGATCAATGATATTTCCGGGCACATGGCCGGCGATCAGCTGCTGGCCCAACTGGCCTTCGCGATGCGCCAGCAACTGCGCGAAGGCGACGTGCTGGCACGGCTGGGTGGCGATGAGTTCGGCCTGGTCGCCTACGACCTGGACCAGGAAGAAGCGTTGCAGGTCGCCGACCGCATGCGCCGCTGCATCGAAGGCCTGATGTTCGTCTGGGATGGCCGCACCTACACGGTCAGCGCCAGCATCGGCGTGGTCATGGTCGAGCGCGGTGGCATCAGCCTGAAGCATTTGCTGGCGTGGGCCGATACCGCCTGCTACCAGGCCAAGGAAAGCGGCCGCAACCGCGTCCACGTTTACCGCGAGGACGATGCCACCTCGCGCCGCCAGAGCGAGATGCAGTGGGCCAACAAGATCCGCTGGGCGATGGAGGAAAACCGGCTGCTGCTGGAATACCAGCAGATTCAACCGCTGCAGGACGGCGCCGGTGGCGAGCCGCATTTCGAATTGCTGCTGCGCCTGCGCGACGAGGATGGACGGATCATTTCGCCCGGCTTCTTCCTGCCGGCGGCCGAGCGTTACGGCCTGATGCCGACCATCGATCGCTGGGTGATCCAGCAGGCACTGGCCAACTTCAGCCGCCTGCATGCCAGCGGCACCCTGCCCGGCCTGTGCGCCATCAACCTGTCGGGGGCCAGCATCGAAGACGATGATCTGGCCGACTTCATCCTGGATCTGATCCGCCGCCACCAGGTGCCACCGGCCCGGCTGTGTTTCGAAATCACCGAAACGGTGGCGGTCCGCAGCCTGCTCAAGGTGGTGCAGTTCATCGAGCGCCTGCGCGCCGCCGGCTGCAGCATCGCACTGGATGATTTCGGCGCCGGCATGTCCTCGTTCGGCTACCTGAAGAACCTGCCGGCGGACATCATCAAGATCGACGGCAGTTTCATCCAGGACCTGGATCACGCGCCGATGAGCCGCACCATCGTCACCGCCATCACCCAGATTGGCCATCAACTGGGCAAGAAGGTGGTCGCCGAATGGGTCAGCAATGCGTCCATCCTGCAGACCCTGCGCGATCTGGGCGTGGACATGGGCCAGGGTTTCGAGCTGCACAAGCCGCAACCGGTGCTGTTCCAGCAGCAGGCCGTCGACGGGACTGGGAGCTGAGCCGCGAAGCGGGCAAAATGCGGGCATGCACAGCAACAATGACCAGACTTCGAAGGAACGATGGCTGCGGCCCAGACACTGGCTGGCCGCAGCCCTGATCAGCACCGCCGCGACCACCGTCGCGGCCCCGGCGCTTGCCCAGTCCAGCGATGGCGACGGTGGATGGCAACTGGAGCACAATGACGAAGGCTGGTGGATCCATTCGCCGCAGCGCGCCTGGGAATTCCATCCGCAGATGCGGCTGCAGTTCCGCGAGACCCATCCGTTCGATGACGATCCGCGCAGCAGCGCGGCGCTGTCCGCACCCGGCGAAACCGAGTTCGACCTGCACCGGGCCCGCTTCAAACTGGACGTGCAACTGGGCCTGCCGTGGCTGAGCCTGTACTCGGAAACCGAAATGCAGGGGCCGCGGCAACTCGATTTCCGCATCACCGCCCAGTCCAGCGACCGGCTGGGTCTGCGGGTTGGCCAGTGGAAACCCGAATACAACCGCGAACGACGCGACTCGTCCGGCGAACAGCAGTTTGTCGAACGCTCCATCGTCACCCGCCCGTTCACCCTGGACCGGCAACAGGGGGCGATGGTGTTCGGCCGGGTCGGCAAGGGCACGCGCGCCGACTTCAGCCTGTGGGCCGGTATTTTTGGTGGCGAAGGCCGTGGTCACTTCAATGATGGCGGTCGTGGCCTGGGCATGGCCCGGGTGCAGTGGAACCCCAATGGCCGGGTCCTGGCGTTCGAACAGGGCGATCTGGAACGCCGCGAACTGCCAACCGGATCGGTGGCGATGGCGTTCGCCGACAATCGCAGCCGCTACACCCGCTTCTCTTCATCCGGGGCTGGCGCGCTGGACGGCTACAGCATCGGCCAGGTCGACCAGTACGCATTGCGGCAATGGGTGTTCGAGACCGCATTCCGCTGGCGCGGATTTTCCTGGCAGCAGGAATACCACCACAAACAGGTCGAAGACCGCATCAATGGTGGCTCGCACAGTTTGCACGGCGCATACGCCCAGGCCGGTTACTTCCCTTCGCAGCGCTGGCCGGCGTTTCCGGAACCACTGGAACTGGCACTGCGGGTGGCCCATGTCGATGGCAACGTGCCACAGCAGAGCGAGCAGTCCGAACTGACCGCGGTCGGCAACTGGTACTTCAACAACCATCGCAACAAGCTGACCCTGGACAGCTCGCTGCTGGAAGTGCGCGACGATGCAGGCAGTGGCCACGATGTGCGGGTACGGCTGCAGTGGGACGTGTCGTTTTGAGCTGTGCCCGCAACTGCCGGATGTGGATGGCATGAGCTGGTTCGTCTACCTGATCGAATGCCGCGGCGGCAGTGTCTATACCGGCATCACCACCGATGTCGACCGTCGCTACGCCCAGCATGTCGCCGGCACCGGCGCCCGCTACACGCGCGCCCGGCCGCCGGTACGGTTGCTCGGTGCGCGCGCGTTTGCCGACCGTTCCAGTGCCAGCAAGGCCGAGTACGCGGTCAAGCAGCTGCCGCCGGATCGCAAACGGCGCTGGTGCGTCACCGAATAAGGAGGGCAACCAGCTTGGCGACCGGGAACAGATCGACGTAGCCGCACGCTTGTCTGGCGCAGTCCTCAGGCATCGAAGTCGATCCGCACAGACGGCGCGCTGCGGCTGGCCGGCCCGTGGTACACCACTTCGATATTGTTGCCATCCGGATCCAGCATGAATCCGGCGTAATAACCTGGATGATAGGGCCGCTCGCCGGGCGCGCCGTTGTCCCGGCCACCGGCAGCCAGCGCCGCATGATAGGCAGCCTGCACCATCCCGGCATCGCGAGCCTGGAAGGCCAGGTGGTGGCGGCCGGTCAGCACGCCCTGCGCGGCCTGGCTGTCCCTGCTGGACACAAACAACTCGTCCACCCAGAAATACCCATCGCCCTCGCCGCCCAGCGGGATGCCCAGGACATCGAACAGCGCCTGGTAGAAGCGACGGCTGGCCTGCAGGTCGGCGACCACCAGCTGGATGTGGTCTATCAATCTGCCGCGATGCAACTGCATGGTTTCCATATGCGTGATTCCCGATGGCGGAGGGCAAATCCTAGCTCAGCCTCAAGCCGATTTGGATGACCGCTTGCCGCTGGTCGGATTAACGTGCATTGACGGCGGCTGTCTCTGGACCGGCTGCCGGCCCGGGTGCAATGTCGAATGTCGCGATGCTGGTTCGTCGAAAGATCAGCACGTGCCGCGCACGCTGCGGGCGCCTGCGGGCGCAATCCAACCCACCAGGAGCAGGTCATGTCATACATTGATGGTTTCGTACTGGCGGTCCCCACCGCCAACAAACAGAAGTTCGTCGATCACGCCAAACTGGGTGATTCGGTTTTCATCGAGCTGGGCGCCCTGCGCGTCGTCGAGTGCTGGGCCGATGACGTGCCGCACGGCAAGCAGACCGATTTCTTCGGTGCGGTCCAGGCCAGGGATGATGAGACGGTGGTGTTCTCGTGGATCGAGTGGCCCGACAAGGCGACCCGCGACGCCGGCATGCAGAAGGTGATGGAAATGCAGGACCCGCGCATGGACCCGGCGACCAACCCGATGCCGTTCGACGGCAAGCGCATGATTTACGGCGGCTTCGTGCCGGTGATGGAGTTGACCCGCTAACCCGCTACCGGCGAAGACGGGCCACGGCCCGTTTTCACCGGCCTGCATTCATCCCGGTACTAGACCTGGGCGGTCTTCCACTTGCCGCGGCTGAACAGCCACAGTGTGAACAAGCCAACCGATGTCTCGGATACGAACACACCCCAGAACACCCCGCTGTGCTGCCAGTCCAGCGGGATTGCCAGCAGGTACGACAGCGGGATCTGGATCAGCCAGAAGAACACCAGGTTGATGCGGGTCGGGGTGACCGTATCGCCGGCGCCATTGAACGCCTGCACCGCGACCATCCACCAGCCATAGACGAAGTACGAGTACGACAGGATTCGCAGCCACTGGCCGCCAATCGCGATGACCTCCGTATCATCGCTGAACAAGCCGACCAGGCGGTCATGGAACAGGAAGAACAGCACCGAAACCGCCAGCGTGAACACCATGTTGTACCAGCCGATCCGCCACACCGAGGCTTCAGCACGGCCCGGCTGGCCAGCACCCAGGTTCTGCCCCACCAGCGTAGCCGCCGCATTCGACATGCCCCAAGCCGGCATCAGCGTGAACATCATGATGCGGATGGCAATCGTCGCCGCTGCCACCGCTTCGCTGCCGATGCTGGCCAGGATCCGCATCAGGAAAATCCACGACGTCATCGAGATGATCATCTGGCCGATGCCACCCAGCGAGGTGCGGATGATGTTGAGCATGATGTCGCCGCGCACCCGTAACTCCGACGCCAGTACCCGGATGTGGCGGCCACCACCGCGGAACAGTACCCACAGCTGCAGCGCCACCCCGGCGCCGCGGCCGATGTTGGTGGCGATGGCCGCACCCTCGACGCCCATCGCCGGCACCGGGCCCAGGCCGAAGATGAAAACCGGGTCCAGCACCAGGTTCAGCGCATTGGCCAGCCACAGCACCCGCATCGCTATCGAGGCGTCGCCAGCACCACGGAAAATGGCATTGATGACAAACAGCAACATGATCACCGCATTGCCGCCGAGCATCCATTGCATGTAGCCGACGCCGTGCTGCAGTGTCCAGGCGTCGGCGCCCATCAAGCGCAGCAGGTCATGGGCGAAGACGATGCCGATCAGCGCGAACGGCAGCGAGACCAGCAGCGCGATCAGGATCGCCTGCACCGCGGTGACCGCAGCCTCGTCCTGGCGCTGCTCGCCGATGCGTCGCGCAATCACCGCGGTGACTGCCATCGCCAGGCCCATCGCAATCGAGTACATCAGGAACAGATAGCTTTCGGTCAAACCGACGGTGGCCACCGCCGATGACCCCAGCCGGCTTACAAACCAGATGTCGACCACCGCGAAGGTCGACTCCAGCACCAGTTCCAGCACCATCGGCACCGCCAGCAGGAACACCGCGCGGCGCAACGGAATCCGGGTGTAGTCGGCGCCGGTGCCGCGGACGGCATCGCGCAGTTCGCTCCACAGCGATACGCGCGCGGGGGTGCTGCTCAGGTCGGGTGCGGTCATCGGCAGGGTTCCAGTGGGAAGCTACGCGCGCATCAAGATGCGCATAATAGTCCACGACGCCGCAGGGCCCGCCGGATCGACAAGGCAACGGCCGGGTCCGGCTCACGCTCGGAAAATGGGCAGCGCACATGCAAAAGGCGGGCCGAAGCCCGCCTTTGTTTTGCGATTCGCGGCGATGACGCCTGGTCAGGTGACTTTCTTGTAAACCGTCAGGCCGAGGATGAACAACACCACGGCGATGATGATGGCGGCCCAGAACAGGAACTTGGCAATGCCGAAGGCACCACCGGCAATGCCGCCGAAGCCGAGGATGCCGGCGACTACGCCGATAATCGCGAAGATGATGGCCCACTTGATCATGTCGTTCGGTCCTTATCGATGTTGATGGGGGCTCACGCTATCGGAGCCGGTGTGAGAACGTCGTGAGCGCCCCCGACCCGGGACCAGCGACCTCCGCGCATCAGCGCCGTCACCTCGCTTTGGTCGCTTTGGTCGCTTTGGTTGCCTTGTTTTCCTTGGACTCGCTGGCACCCTTGCGCACCCGCGCCGCGCGTTCGGCGCTGCGGCCGACGTTGTAGGTGGCGGCCGCGCGGAGCAATGCCCGCAGTGCCCGCTCGTCAATCCTGTCACCCTCATGCCAGTCGATGGCACGGCGGGTGTTGCCTTCCAGACTGCTGTTGAACAGGCCCGCCGGATCGTCCAGCGCGGCGCCGTGGGCAAACGTCATCTTGACCGCTGATTTGTAGGTCTCCCCGGTACACAGGATGCCTTCGAACGACCATACCGGCACCCCTCGCCACTTCACCTCTTCCACCACTTCCGGGATGGCTTTATGGATGATGGCGCGGATCCTGGCCAGGGTCTTGCCGCGCCAATCGTCAAACGCATTGATCCTGGCATCGATCTGCGCCGAAGCCGATTGTCCGTCCGCCGGATTTGTGGAAACCCCTGTCGACTTTTTCATCACCTGCCCCTCGCTGGATAGTTGACCGCCGTGCGCCGCATAGTGCCATCCGCCGCTGCCCGCTCCAAGCCTCTCTCAGGGGCCTGCCATGTGGCAGCCCGACTCAGATAACTGCGGAGGTCGCCTGTCAAACAATTCAATACTTGGCGAGGAGTACAACAGCAACGCCTGTAGAACCAGCGACCGTGTTAGGTAGCTCAAACTTCGATTACTAGTCAAATAATTCTCCAGGACAGACTTCTTCGACCACTATAGTGCGCAGGCATAGTGAAGTGCCAACCACGTCGCACAAACAACAAATAACTGTGCATGGATTTGCATTCATCAATACTTCATCTTATATGCTCAAGAGGCCCAAGACATAGGGCAACATCCCATGCAAAGGAATTAATATGCGCAAGACACTCACCATTTTGTTATTGACAACGTCCTTTTCTGCATTCTCCTACGACTCAATCACCGGCCCCACCGACACGCCCCCAAACTACAAGTGGCCGACAGAAACAAAGGTTCTATCGGCGAGAAACTTCCTCCCCACCAAAGACATATCTTATGCAATTCAAGTTAGCGGCGACAAAGGGATCGGAATCTACCATATTCCACCACCCGAAAAGAAAAACATCGGAGGCTATCTTGATGTTTACAATCTTACCGGATCGAAAATAGTATCCGGCTACAGAATCACTTCGACAGCATCATTTGCCCCAATAACAGGAGAATATCGCAGCTGGGACCCTGCATGGCCAACCTGGGTTTATTATTATTTTGCAAGCAAGGCGCAAACAAACTTCACATACACTCCGCCCAGACCATCTTCTCGCGAATACATATTCGCCAAATATTCAGGCGAGAGTTATTTCTCTCTCCCATCTGAATCTGATACCACGGTAATTACTAGAAACCCAGAGTTTCCTGCGCTCGTGGCCATTAAGAAGAATGGCAGCTCAGGAAAAACAGAAACTCACGTAATGAGCGGACCAAACAAGTACACGACATTTCTGCACCAGATTGCTACCGCGCTCAACAAGACTGGATATGACAACGAATGGACATTCGACGGAGCTGACTACAACAATGACGGCGTCCGGGATCTGATTGCAATCGACAAGCAAGGAAGCAGCGGAAAGGTAGATATCCACGTCCTTGACGGCGCCACCAATTATCAGACATTCCTATTGCACAAGGCTACGGCGCAAGCAGCCGTCGATGCGGATCTGAGCTGGAACTTTGGCATGGGCGACTTCAACAAGGATGGTCATCTTGACCTTTACTGTATCCGGAAGAATGGAACAACCGGGTATACAGAAGTGCATATTCTGGACGGCTCAAATTCATTCGCATCATATCTACTGCACAAGGCAACCCCACTGGGCTCCACAGGTTCAGATGACTCCTGGAGCTTCAGGGTTGCAGACTATGACGGCGATGGAGTTGACGACGTTTATGCCATTAAGAAAAATCAAGGCACACAGATTCATGTCCTTGACGGGGCGACGTCATTTACCACCTACTCCCTTCGTACGAACACCCCATTTGGAAGCATGGGCTCAGACCAAGCCTGGGTTGCTGACATAGCGGACTATAATGCCGACGGTTACCCTGATGCCTATTTTGTCTTGCGGGAATCCAGTGGAAACAAGACCGCCGTGCATATTCTGGATGGGAAAAGCCAGTACCAGGACTTTCTGCTGCGAACCAATACCGCTCTCGCGGGGACTGGGGTTGATGGTAGTTGGAGTTTTGTAGTCAGCCAGTAAGTTGGGATATCAGCCCTGCGTGTAAACGCAGGGCTGATTTTTTTCACAGCATCGGCAAATCCAGCCCCTGCTCCTTCGCGCATTGCCTGGCGATGTCATAGCCGGCATCGGCATGGCGCATGACGCCGGTGCCGGGGTCATTCCAGAGCACGCGGGCGATGCGCTGGTCGGCGGCTTCGCTGCCGTCGCAGACGATGACCACGCCGCTGTGCTGGCTGTAACCCATGCCGACGCCGCCGCCGTGGTGCAGCGATACCCAGGTGGCGCCACCGGCGACGTTGAGCATGGCGTTGAGCAACGGCCAGTCGCTGACCGCGTCGCTGCCATCCATCATCGATTCGGTTTCGCGGTTGGGGCTGGCGACGCTGCCGCTGTCGAGGTGGTCGCGGCCGATCACTACCGGTGCTTTCAGTTCGCCATTGCGAACCATCTCGTTGAAGGCCAGGCCAAGCTTGTGGCGCAGGCCGAGGCCGACCCAGCAGATGCGCGCAGGCAGGCCCTGGAAGCTGATCCGTTCGCGGGCCATGTCCAGCCAGCGATGCAGCGCGGCGTCATCGGGGATCAGTTCCTTGACCTTGGCATCGGTCTTGTAGATGTCTTCCGGATCGCCGCTCAACGCGACCCAGCGGAACGGGCCGATACCGCGGCAGAACAGCGGCCGCACATAGGCCGGCACGAAGCCGGGGAAATCGAAGGCGTTCTCGCAGCCGACATCCTTGGCCATCTGGCGGATGTTGTTGCCGTAATCGAAAGTCGGAATGCCCTGCTTCTCGAATGCCAGCATCGCTTCCACATGCACGCGCATCGCCCGCTTGGCGGCATCGCGGACCTTTTCCGGGTTGGTTTTCTGTTCGGCCAGCCATTGCTCGACGGTCCAGCCAATCGGCAGATAACCGTGGACGGGATCATGCGCGCTGGTCTGATCGGTGACCGCATCCGGGCGCACTCCGCGCTTGACCATTTCCGGCAGGATTTCGGCGGCATTACCCAGCAATGCAATCGACTTCGCTTCGCCGGCACGGGTGTATTTTTCGATCCGCGCCAGCGCATCGTCCAGATCCTCCGCCTGCTCATCGACATAGCGGGTCTTGAGGCGGAAATCGATGCTGCTCTGCCGGCATTCGATATTGAGGCTGCAGGCGCCGGCCAGCGAGGCGGCCAGCGGTTGCGCGCCGCCCATGCCGCCAAGCCCGGCGGTCAGGATCCACTTGCCGGTCAGGTTGCCGTCGTAATGCTGGCGGCCCATCTCGACAAAGGTTTCGTAGGTACCCTGGACGATGCCCTGGCTGCCGATGTAAATCCAGCTGCCGGCGGTCATCTGCCCGTACATCATCAAGCCCTTTTTATCGAGCTCGTTGAAGTGTTCCCAAGTCGCCCATTGCGGGACCAGGTTGGAATTGGCGATCAGCACCCGCGGTGCGTCGGGATGGGTCGGGAACACGCCTACCGGCTTGCCCGATTGCACCAGCAAAGTCTGGTTGTCTTCCAGCTCGCGCAGGCTCTTGAGGATGGCGTCATAGCATTCCCAGTTGCGCGCGGCACGGCCAATGCCGCCGTAGACCACCAGCGCAGTCGGATCCTCGGCGACTTCGGCATCGAGATTGTTCTGCAGCATCCGGTACGGGGCCTCGGTCAGCCAGGATTTGCAGCTGAGCTGGTTGCCGCGCGGGGCACGGATGACGCGGGACGGGTCGTTACGCGAAGCGCTGGGCGCTGAAGACATGGCGGACACCTTGCTGAAAACAGTGTCGTATTATCGCCAACTGGCACCGGTACAGGGGAGCGGTCGATGAAATCTGACTTTCTGCGCATTGGCATGTGGCTGGCCCTGTGCGGCGCAGCCGTGGCCGGCTGCCAGCATCAGCCAGCTGCTTCAGCGGCCCCTGCGCACGCTGGCAGCGACGCGACAGCGATCGCATCGGCGCAGTCGCCGCGCATCCTGGTGTTCAGCCGCACCCGCGGCTGGCGCCACGACTCCATCCCCACCGCCATCGCGACCTTGCGCCTGCTTGCCACGCAGCAGGGACTGCAGATGGACGCCAGTGAGGATCCGGGGCTGTTCACGCCGCAATCGCTGGCGCGCTATCGGGCGGTGGTATTCGCCAGCACCACCCGGGATGTGCTGGACGATGCCCAGCAGGCGGCATTGCAGGCATTCATCCGCGATGGAGGGGGCTTCATGGGTATCCATGCGGCCGCCGATACCGAGTACGACTGGCCCTGGTATGGCGAACTGGTCGGCGCGTGGTTCGCCAACCACCCGCCCGACGGCCTGCGCAGCAGCCAGGTGACATTTGCCGATGCCGGCATGACCGATGACGGCCAGCCCTGGCCGGTCACCGACGAGTTCTACAACTACAAGCGCAATCCGCGCGGCCAACCGCAGTTGCAGGTGATCGCCACGCTCGACGAATCGCGCTACGAGGGTGGCCGGATGGGTGCCGATCACCCGATTGCCTGGTGCCGACCCTGGCAGGGTGGCCGCAGCTGGTATACCGGGCTGGGCCACGATGCCGCGCTGTATGCGGACCCGGTATTCCGGCGCCATCTGGCGCGCGGGCTTGCGTTCGCAACCGGCAGTTCAAGCCGCTGCTGAGCAGACGGGATCTGCGATGCGCCTGTTTCCCGGGCTTTGGCGGCAGTCCGCGCCGCCTTGTCATGCAACGGTGACCTGTTTCTGACAGACTTGCCCGGTTCCCGTTGTGTTGACTTGCCAATGCGTCTGATTGCAATGAAGACGGCATGGCTGGCCTTGCTCGTGCTTGTTGCCGGTTGTGCCACCCAGCCTGGTTCCGCTGGGTCCGATGTACCCGCCGAGCCCGCGCCGCTGCTGCTGATCTCCATTGATGGCATGCGCAACGACTATCTGCAGCGCGGACTGACACCGCACCTGCAGGCGATGATCAACGACGGCGTGCATGCGCAGTGGATGAATCCCTCGTATCCGTCACTGACCTTCCCCAACCACTACACCATCGTCACCGGGTTGCGACCGGATCACCACGGCATCATCAACAACACCATGCTGGATGCCGAACTTGGCGACTTCAGCCTCGGCAACCGCGAGGCGGTCGGTGATGGCCGCTGGTGGAGTGGCGAGCCGATCTGGGTCGGTGCGGAAAAAGCCGGCTTGCCGACCGCGACCATGTTCTGGCCGGGCTCGGAAGCCGCCATCCAGGGCGTGCGCCCGCGTTACTGGTTCCAGTACGACAAGCAGGTGACGCCGCGGCAACGCGTGCAGCAGACGCTGGACTGGCTGGCCATGCCGGCGACCACCCGGCCGCGCCTGATCACCCTGTATCTGGACGATGTCGATACCCAGGGCCACGCACACGGCCCGGATTCGGCCCAGGTCGACGCGGCGATCACCGACGTCGATGACGCCATTGGCCAACTGACCCGGACCCTGCAACAACGCGGGCAACTGGACCAGGTCAACATCATCGTGGTCTCGGACCACGGCATGGCCGCGACCGCGATTGATCGCACCATCGCCATAGAAGACCTGGTGCCTCCCACCGATGCCACCGCGATCAGCACCGGCCAGGTGATTGGCCTGACCCCGCTGCCCGGGCACGAACAGGCCACCGCCCGGCAACTGCTGGCGCCGCATCCACATCTGCGCTGCTGGCGTGCGCATGACCTGCCCGCACGCTGGCACGCCGGCACGCATCCACGGGTGCCGCCGTTTGTCTGCCAGGCCGATGAAGGCTGGCTGGTGTACCACCGCGAGATGATCGAACAGAAGCGTGCCGCCGGCTGGCGCGGTGGCGGCTCGCACGGTTATGACCCGGATCTGGCATCAATGCGTGCGATCTTCATCGCCCACGGCCCTGCCTTCCGCCATGACGCCACATTGCCGCCGTTCGACAATGTCGATGTGTATCCGCTGCTGGCGCGATTGATTGGCATCACACCGGCCAGCAATGACGGCAATCCACGGACACTGCTGCCGGCGTTGCGCGACGGCGGCAACACCGATTCCATCCAGCATTGATGTCCGGAAACGGTTAGTCGGGGCCACGGGGCGGTGCTAGCCTGTGTCCATGCCCCGTTCGCCCGCCCCCGACATGCTGGATATCCAGACCTGCGAACAGGCCCGCCTCAGCCGCGACGTGCGCTTTGACGGGCTGTTCTTCACTGCGGTCACCAGCACTGGCATCTATTGCCGCCCGGTATGTCCGGCGCCGCCGCCAAAGCCATCCAATATCGTCTATTACCGCAACGCCGCCGCTGCCGAGGCCGCCGGTTTCCGGCCCTGCCTGCGCTGCCGGCCGGAACTGTCGCCAGCCGATGGCAGCTGGCGGCGTGGCGATGCGGCGATGGCGCGTGCACTGAAGTTGATCGAAGGCGGCGCGTTGGCCGAGTTGTCGCTTGCCGAACTGGCGGCCAGGGTCAATCTGGGCGAGCGCCAGCTGCGACGCCTGTTCAATGACCGCCTCGGCGCGACCCCGGTCGGCGTGCACGGCACTCATCGGCTGTTGTTCGCCAAGCAACTGCTTACCGAAACCGACCTGCCGATTACCGAAGTCGCATTGGCGGCGGGTTTCGGCAGCCTGACCCGCTTCAACACCAGCTTCCGCGAGGCCTACCGGATGGCCCCGCGCGAACTGCGCAAGCAGGAAAAGACCAGCACCGGCGAGGTACTGACATTGCGCCTCAACTACCGGCCACCGTACGACCTGGCGGCCATGCTCGACTTCCTGCGTGGCCGCGCACTGCCGGGCGTCGAGCATGTCGACGGCGACAGTTACAGCCGGATCATCGGCAGCGCCGCGGCGCCCGGCTGGTTGCGGGTGAGCGCCTGGCCAGGGGCCGGCGATGGCGTGAACGCACTGCAGCTGCAATTGCACAACGTCGCCGCGCCGATGCTGCTGCCTATTGTCCAGCGGCTGCGACGGATGTTCGATCTGGATGCCGATCCGCAAGCCATCGGCGAGGCCCTGGCCGCCGATCAACGGCTGCGGCCATTGCTGCTGCAACGCCCCGGACTGCGCATTCCCAGCGGCTGGGACGGTTTCGAGATCGCGGTGCGGGCGGTCATTGGCCAGCAGGTCAGCGTGGCCGCCGCGCGCACCGTCACCGCCCGCGTCGCCCAGCGTTTCGGCACCGCGATCACGTCGCCTTTTTCAGCCCGGTTGACCCATCTGTTCCCGACCGCCGAGACGCTGGCCGATGCCGATCTATCCGATGTCGGCCTGACCCGGGCACGCGCGCAGACGGTGCGCACGGTGGCCCGGGCATTGTTGTCGGGGGCGGTGGATTTCCGCCCGGAGCAGACCCTGGACGAGTTCGTCGCCCGCTGGGTCGCGTTGCCCGGCATCGGACCGTGGACCGCCAACTACATGGCCCTGCGCGCACTCGGCCATCCTGATGCGTTTCCCGCCGAAGACCTGGTCTTGCAACGTGCCCTGCCCAACGACGGCGGCCGGCTCAGCGCGAAGGCGCTGCGCGAACACGCCGAGGCATGGCGACCGTGGCGTGGCTATGCGGTCATCCAGCTGTGGCGCGACAGCATGCCGGCATTGCCAGCAATCACCTCCCACGGCGACGACAAACAACTGTCAAAACGCGGCAGGAAAGCGGCTCAGAACGCCACCAGCAGTGCCAAACAAACCAAGACCAAGACCAAGACCAAGACCAGAAAGCCTATCGGCGGCGCTGCCGCGAGCAGGAGGACAGCACGATGACGATTTACTACCAGACCATCCCCAGCCCGGTCGGTGATCTGCTGATCGCCGCCGATGACCACGGCCTGCGCCTGATCGAATTCCCCGATCCCCGTCATCCGATGGCCAAGCCGGAGCAATGGCAGTCTGGTGAACATCCGCTGCTGGTGGAAACACGCCGACAGCTGGATGAGTATTTCAGTGGCCAGCGCGAACGCTTCGATCTGCCATTGGCGCCAGAAGGCACGGCCTTCCAGCAGCAGGTGTGGATGAGCCTGCGCGATATCGGTTACGGGCAGACCATCAGCTACCGGCAACTGGCCGAACGGATCGGCAACGTCAAGGCAATGCGTGCGGTCGGCGCCGCCAATGGCCGCAATCCCCTGCCGATCGTGGTGCCTTGCCATCGGGTGATTGGCGCCGATGGTTCACTGACCGGTTTCGGTGGCGGTCTGCCGACCAAGCAGTTCCTGCTGCAACTGGAAGGCGCGCTGCCGCGCAGCCAGCCGGCCGCGGATCTGTTTGCCCACTGACGGCGATGCTCGTTGGCAACGCTTGACCTGGAGTCCCCGGCAAAGGAAAACCATCGCCAGATTCAATTTTTGCCTGCTATCTGCACACGCTACCGAAGACGACAGCCACTGCCGAATGCAGCAGCCCTGCCTGTATAACCACCCTCCCACATTGCGAGCAGCCCATGCGCGATCAGCACTACGCCACATTCCTCGGCCTGCACCAGGCCGCGTCGCCGCTTTTGATTGCCAATGCCTGGGATGCCGCCAGCACGGTGTTGTGGCAGCATGCCGGCGCTCCAGCCATCGGCACCAGCAGTGCGGCCTTGGCCTGGGCCTGTGGTTATGCCGACGGCGGTCCGCTGCAGGCCGCTGCGTTGCTGCACAAAGTTACCGAGATCGTCCGCGTCGCCTCGGTGCCGGTGAGCATCGACATGGAAGACGGCTACAGTGACGATGCCGAGGACGTCGCCGCGCTGGTGCGACAGGTCGCCGAAGCGGGCGCGGTGGGCATCAACATCGAGGACGGTGGCGCGGTTCCGTCCCTGCTGGTTGCCAAGATCAAAACCATCCGCCGCGTTCTCGGCGACACGCCGCTGTTCATCAACGCCCGCACTGACGTTTATCTGCGCGGCATGGCCAGCGGCGCTGCGGCCGTGACGATGACTGTCGAACGCCTGCAGCAGTATGCCGCGGCCGGCGCCGACGGCGCGTTCGTTCCCGGTATCAGCAACATTGATGAAATCACCGCAGTCGCCTCGCGCTGCCAGCTACCGTTGAACGTGATGACGGTGCCCGGACTGCCACCCTTGGCGGCACTGCAAACGGCCGGGGTACGCCGGGTCAGTGCCGGCCCCGGCGTGTTCCAACATGCTTTCAATACAGGTCTGACAATGGTCCGGCAATTCCTTGGCGGCAACCTTGCCGGCGGTGAAGGCAGCAACAGCCAACATCCATCACTCGGCTACGGCGAGATCAACGCCCTGTTTGCCCGCCCGAGCGCCGCAGTCGATTGATCGCGAGCATGTCGCGACCGCGGATCACGCCAGCAGTTCGTTGACCACCTCGCGATATCGCGCGCCGATCTCATCGGCGTCGCGATGTCGCCCATTCGCGACGACCTGTCTGCCGGCCACATGCACGTCGCGGATCAGGTTGCGATTACCGCTGAAGATCCAGCGGTCGGCGAGGTCGCTGGCGTGCGCGCCGGCGAGGATCGCCGAGTCGGCGTCGAGCAGCAGATGATCATCATCGATGTCCATGCCGGTAGCTGCCGCCGCGCTGGCCTGCACACCTGCCAGCAGTGTCTGGCCCACGCTGGGGCTGTCGGCGCGCACGGCGATGTTGCGATGGCGGGTGATCAGGCGCTGGCCGTATTCCAGCCAACGCAGTTCCTCCACCGGCGACACCGAGATGTGCGAATCCGAACCGATGCCCCAGGCGCCACCGGCGTCCAGATAATCGCGTAGCGGAAACAGGCCGTCGCCGAGGTTGGCTTCTGTGGTCGGGCATATCGCCACGGTGGCACCGCTACCGGCAATGCCCGCGGTTTCCGCGGCGGTCAGATGGGTGGCGTGGACCAGTGTCCAGCGCGCGTCGACCGGCATCCTGTCCAGCAGCCATTCAACCGGCCGCGCGTCGCGCAATGCCAGGCAGTCCTGGACTTCGCCGATCTGCTCGGCGATATGGATGTGCACCGGGGCCTCGGCCGGCAATGCCGCCAACACCTCGCGCATTGCCGCTTCCGGTACCGCGCGCAGGCTGTGGAATGCGCAACCGATGCGCAGCATCTCGCTCTGTTCGCCGCGCAGCGAAGACAGCAACCGCAGGAAGCCGTCGACGTCATGTCCGAACCGCCGCTGCCGTGCCGACAATGGCCGGCCATCAAAACCACCGGTCATGTACAGCACCGGCAACAGCGTCATGCGGATACCGACATCGCCAGCAGCGGCAATCAGTGCACGCGACATCGCCGCCGGATCGGCATACGGCTGGCCATCCGGCGCATGGTGCAGATAGTGGAATTCGCAGACCCGGGTATAGCCGGCTTCGAGCATTTCCGCGTACAACTGGCGGGCGATGGCGTAGTTGCGCTCCGGCGTCATCCGCTCGGCAAAGCGGTACATGGTTTCGCGCCAGGTCCAGAAACTGTCCTCGGGATGGGTCTGGCGTTCGGCCAGTCCCGCCATGGCGCGCTGGAATGCATGCGAGTGCAGGTTGGCGATGCCGGGGATTCGCCAGCCGTGGTCGTCACGCTGTGGGAAGGGGCCGTTGGCCGCGTTGCTGTCGTTGTCCATGCCGCCATTCTGCCCGGACAGCCCTGGCGTTGCATGCAATAATGACGACATGTCTTCGCCCGACAACACGCCAAGCGCGCTGAGCCCACTGCTGTCGCAGGATGGCTGGAAGCGCCGCACCGCGCTTTGGGGCGGTGCGGTGGTGGTGGCACTGGTGGCATTGCTGTTCGCCAAGGCCAGTGATGCGGCATTCGGGATATTCCGCGGCGTCATCGATGCCTCGCCCTGGTGGGCGCTGCTGCTGACGCCATCGGTATTCGCGCTGCTGGCGTGGTTGACCAGCAAGGGCCTGCGGGCGACCCGTGGCAGCGGCATCCCGCAGGTGATCGCGGCGATGCACGTGCAGGATCATGCCTTCCGGCAGAGCAATCTTTCACTCAAGGTATCGGCCGGCAAGCTGGGCCTGACCGTGCTTGCATTGCTGGGCGGTGCATCGGTCGGTCGCGAGGGCCCGACCGTGCACGTCGGTGCCAGCCTGATGTATGTCATCGGCCGCAAGTTCGGCTTCGTCGACCCGCGCGAGGCCACCCGCTTCCTGCTCGCCGGTGGCGCCGCCGGCATCGCCGCCGCGTTCAATGCGCCACTGGCCGGCGTGGTATTCGCGATCGAAGAGCTTGGTGATCGATTTGAGAACCGCTTTTCCGGCACCCTGCTGACCGCGGTCATCGTTGGCGGCGTGGTGTCGCTGGGGCTGATTGGCAACTACACCTATTTCGGCAAGGTCCGTGCCTTGCTGCCGCTGGGCATGAGCTGGCTGGCGGTATTGCTGTGCGGCGTCATCGCCGGAATGCTGGGCGGTTTCTTCAGCCGCACCGTGCTGGCGGCGGTCGATGGCAAGCCGCGCTGGCTGGGGCGGATGCGCGGCGCCAATCCGGTGCTGTTCGCCGCCGGCTGCGGACTGCTGCTGGCCTTGCTGGGCATCATTTTTGGTGCCGGCGCATTTGGTACCGGCTATGACCAGGCCCGCAGCCTGGTCCAGGGCCATGCCGAAGTCGGCCACGAATTCGGCCTGATGAAGCTGGCCGCCAATCTGGTCTCCTATGTCGCCGGCATACCCGGTGGCCTGTTTTCGCCGGCATTGGCGGTAGGCGCCGGCATTGGCCACAACCTGTCGGTGCTGCTGCCGGGTGTGGACCCTTCCGCAATCGTGCTGCTGGGGATGTGTGGCTATCTGACCGGCGTCACCCAGGCGCCGCTGACCTCGGCGGTGATTTCGCTGGAACTGACCGACAACAGCAACATGATGCTGGCGATCCTGGCCACCGCGTTGCTGGCCAAGGCGGCGTCCTCGCTGGTCTGCCCGACGCCGATCTACAAGGGCCTGGCCAATCGGCTGGTAGCGGCGATGCCCCCGTTGCCGGAGCCGCCGGCCGCCCCTGCCGTGGCAACACCCGGCGAAGCCGGCCAGCCCACCCCACCCGGTCCTGGCGCATGAGTCCAGGCCAGAGCCGCCCCTTCGACGGCCTGATCGTCGGCGCCCAGTTGGTGACCCTGGATGGCGAACACGGCTACGCCATCATCGAAGACGCGGCGCTGGGCTGGCGCGACGGCCAGCTGGCCCATGTCGGCCCGCGTTCGCAGTTGAACGGTGCACCCGAGGCCGTGGCGAGCGAGGTCATCGATGCCGAAGGCCGCTGGCTGACGCCGGGCCTGATCGATTGCCATACCCATGTGGTGTTTGCCGGTGATCGCGCCGGCGAGTTCGAGCAGCGGCTACAGGGCGCCAGTTACGAGGACATCGCCCGCAGCGGTGGCGGCATTGTCTCGACCGTCCACGCCACCCGCGCCGCCCCGGAAGAGGAACTGCTGCGGCAGTCCCTGCCGCGCGCGCGGGCGCTGGTGGCCGATGGCGTGACCACGCTGGAGATCAAATCCGGTTACGGCCTGGATTTCGACAACGAACGCAAGATGCTGCGGGTGGCACGCCAGATCGGCCACGAACTCGGCATCTGCGTGCGCACCACGTTTCTTGGCGCACATGCATTGCCGCCGGAGTACGCCGGCAATGCCGACGGCTACATCGATGCGGTGTGCGACTGGTTGCCACGGCTGCACGCGGAAGGCCTGGTCGATGCGGTCGATGCATTCTGCGAGCGGATTGGTTTCAGCAATGCGCAGACCCGGCGCGTGTTCGAAGTCGCCCGCAGCCTGGGCCTGCCGGTCAAGCTGCATGCCGACCAGCTCAGTGACAGCGATGGCGCCGCACTGGTGGCCGAATTCAACGGCCTGTCCGCCGATCATGTCGAATACACCTCGGCCGAAGGCGCCGCGGCGATGGGCAAGGCCGGCTGCGTGGCGGTGCTGTTGCCGGGTGCATTCCACGTATTGCGCGAAACCCGCTTGCCGCCATTGCAGGCGTTCGTCGAGAACAATGTCCCGATGGCAGTCGCCACCGACTGCAATCCAGGCACGGCCCCGCTGCAATCACTGCGGCTGGCGATGTCGCTGGCCTGCACCCATTTCCGGCTGACCCCGGAACAAGCGCTGCGCGGTGCGACCTGCCACGCTGCGCAGGCGCTGGGGCTGGCGGACCGGGGACGACTGCGGGTCGGCCAGCGCGCCGATTTCGCGTTGTGGGACATCAGCCAGCCGGCGCAGTTGGCCTATTGGCTCGGTGGCCAGCTGCTGCATTCGGCCTACGCCGGTGGTGTGCGCGTGGCGTAGCGACAGTGTCGGCGGCACGCCACCTCAACCGCGGCTGACGGCACAATCTGATCCGACGCGGATACGAAAAACCCCGGCATCGCCGGGGTTTTGTGGTTCAGGCCAGTGGCCAGTCGAAGCGACTTATGCCTTGGCAGCGGTCTTCTTGGCCACGGCCTTCTTGGCCGGCGCCTTGACCACCGACTTCTTGGCCGTGGCGGTGGCGCTTACCGTGGCCTTGGCGACGACGTGCTTGCGTGCGTTGCCGTAGCTGGAGTTGTAGCGCTTGCCCTTGGCCGTCTTGCGATCACCTTTGCCCATTGTGTTCTCCTGATATTTGATTGATTCGGTTGCCGGGCCCTGCCCCACCGCGGAAACGCGGCATGGACGGCCTCATGCAAGGTCGCAAAGCCTATCACAGCGGGGCCCAATTGCCCCTGACCCAGCCCCGTAGAGCGGAGCTTGCTCCGCTACCCAGCCCCCTCCCGTAGAGCGGAGCTTGCTCCGCTACCCAGCCCCATCCGTAGAGCGGAGCTTGCTCCGCTACCCAGCCCCTCCCGTAGAGCGGAGCTTGCTCCGCTACCAGCCCCCTCCCGTAGAGCGGAGCTTGCTCCGCTACCCAGCCCTGCAGCGGAGCAAGCTCCGCTCTACCGGTTTCAGTGGGCGCAGCTGGCGTCGTGCACGTGCCAGTGGTTGAGGCGCAGGTTGACCACGTGCGCGAGCCCGACCAGGGTGCCGCCGATGGTCATGATGATGGCATGTGGCACGGCCGCTTCATGGAACGGCGGATACAGCACGCCCAGCCACAGCGTGGCCAGCCCGACCAGCAGCATGCTCAGCGCGCGGAAGGCACGGTGGCGGCGATAGCCCCAGATCAGGCTGAACAGGCCAAGCACGGTCACGAACAGCACGAAGCCACGCTCGAAACCATCACCCAGCCAGAACGACAGCCCCAGCGATGGAATCGCAGCCAAGAACAGTGGAGTGAGCGCGCAATGCACCGCACAGATCATGGATCCGGTGGCACCCAGGCGATCCAGCAAGCGACGGAAATGGGGGGACATGGGTGAAGTATGACTTCTGGCGGGTGGAAGTGAATGTAATTGGTATATTATAACATTCGAATTCATTCATCCACTCCGGATCGCCCATGCCCCTGATCGCCCCACGTCATCCCCGTCAGACCCTGTTGTTCCTGGCCCTGGGGGTCGCCCTCGGACCAGGCGTCGCGCCAGCCAATGCCGAGCAGGCCACCGCCAGTGCCGGCCCCGCTGCGGAAACCACACCCCACGATCACCAGCCAGTCGACCTGCATGCGGTGGAGGTCCGTTCCAGCCCGCTGCCGTCTACGGTCGACAACCTCACCCGCCCGGTCGCCGTCCTGACCGGCGAGGCGCTGGACAAGGTCAAGGCCAGCTCGATTGGCGAGACGCTCGGCAAGGTCGCCGGTGTGCAGTCGTCCTATTTCGGCCCCGGCGTCGGTCGTCCGATCGTGCGTGGCTTCGATGGCGCCCGCGTGCAGGTGGTCAGCGACGGCCTCGGCACCGGTGACGTCTCCACCGTCAGCGTCGATCACGCGGTCAGCGTGGAGCCGTTCCTGGCCGACCAGATCGAAGTGCTGAAGGGACCAGCGACATTGCTGTATGGCAGCGGCGCCATCGGCGGCGCGGTCAACGTGATCGATGGCCGCATCCCGGAGGCGGCGACCGCTGAGCCGCTGCAGGGGCGTGCCGAGCTGCGCGGCGGTACCGTCAATGACGAGAAGACCGGCATGGTCCGTGTGGACGGCACCTCCGCCGATGGTCATCTGGTATTCCATTTTGATGGCCTGCATCGCGAGACCGGCGATTACGACATCCCCGGCTATGCCGAAAGCGCCACGCTGCGCGCACAGGAAGCCGCGGAACACGAGGAGCACGGCGAACACGAGGAGGAAGGTGAAGAGGCTTACGGGACCCTGCCCAACAGCGCGGTGCGCACTGATGCCGGCGCCTTCGGCCTGTCGTGGGTCGGCGACCGCGGCTTCATCGGCGCCAGCTACAGCATGTTCCATACCCGCTACGGCGTGCCCGGGCACAGCCATGAACATGGCGAGGAAGATCATGATCACGACCCCATCGCCGGTGACGACGATGACCACGAGGAGCACGAGGAAGAAGGCCCGGTCCGCATCGACATGGACCAGCGCCGCAGCGAACTGCGTGCCGGACTCGATGATGCCGGCGTGTTCAGCACCCTGCGCCTGAAAGCCGCGCATACCGAATACACCCATACCGAATACGAAGGCAGCGAAGTCGGCACCGTCTTCAACAACACCGGTGACGAAGCACGCCTGGAAGGGGTGTTCAAGCCGTGGAACGGCTGGAACAACGCGGTGGGCGTGCAATGGGGCAACCGCGATTTCGAGGCCATTGGCGACGAAGCCTTCGTGCCGCCTTCGCAATCCACCGATGCGGGTGTGTTCTGGATCGCCGATCGCCAGTTCGGGCCGGTCAAGCTGGAACTCGGTGCCCGCCATGACCAGAACGAGATCGATGTCGACAACGCCGTCACCGCCGCACCGGATCGCGACTTCGATACCAACAGCCTGTCGGCGTCGATGCGCTGGAGCATCACCGATGATTTCAGCCTGTCGTTCGGCCTGGATCGCGCGCAACGCGCGCCTACCGCCGAAGAGCTGTATTCCAGCGGCCTGCACGTCGCCACCGGCAGTGTCGAAATCGGCCAGCCCAATCTGGATGTTGAAACCGCCAACCGCGCCGAACTTGGCATGCACTGGCATGCCGGCCCGGTGCGCCTGAGCGCTTCGATCTACCACGTCGGCTTCGACGATTTCATCTACCAGGCCGATACCGGCATCGACGATGGCGGCCCGGTGCGTGTCTGGACCCAGGATGACGCCGAATTCAACGGCGCCGAGGCCGAGGTCAACTGGACCATCGCCGATAACAGCAGCGGCAGCTGGGATCTGCGCGTGTTCGGCGACGTCGTGCGTGGCGAACTGAGTGGCAGCGGCAGCCGCGACATCGACGTCGCGGTACCGCATGGCGACCACGACCACGACTACACGGTCGAGCTGCAACGCGGCGGATACCTGCCGCGGATGGCACCTTCACGCCTCGGTGGCGAAATCAACTGGGCGCGTGGCGGCTGGCGTGCCTCGCTGGGCGCGGTGCGCTACGCGGATCAGGATCATGTCGCCGCCAATGAAAGCAGCACCCCCGGTTACACCCTGGTCGACGCCCACCTGGCCTGGCACGTCGACACCAGTAACGGCAATGCGTGGGAAGTGTTTGTCGATGGTAGCAACCTGCTCGACGAGGAGGCCCGCGTGCACACTTCGTTCCTGAAGGAACTGGCGCCATTGCCCGGCCGCGGCGTGGCATTCGGGGTTCGCGCGTTCTTCTGATGGAAGGCCTTGCGCTGCCGTGGATTGTGGCACTGGGAGCTGGATCCACCGCGCTGGTGGATCTGTGGGCCTGGTTGCTTGGCAGGGTCTTTGGCATCGCAACGCTGGACTGGGCGCTGGTCGGCCGATGGATCGGCCACCTTCGCCATGGCCGGCTGCGCCACCGCCGCATCACCGATGCATCGCCGGTTCGTGCCGAGGCCCTGCTGGGCTGGGGCTTCCATTACCTGACCGGCATGGTGCTGGCGGCTGTTTTCCTTTGGATCGTCGGTCCGGGCTGGCGCCTGTCCCCTACCCTGCCGGCCAGTCTCGGCTTTGGCATTGCCACGGTGCTGCTGCCCTTCCTGATCCTGCAGCCTGCGCTCGGTGCGGGGATCGCCTCGCGCCGGACACCACGGCCAGGGGCTGCGCGTCTGCGCAGCCTGCTGACCCACTCGGTATTCGGTCTCGGGCTGTACCTGTCCGCGTGGCTGATGGCACGGCTGTCCGGTTGAGGCCGGCAGACCGGTGTCGATGCCTCAGCGCGACGGTTGGGTGGTCCCAGCCAGACCGGGTTCCGCGACGGCGACGTCATCGGCATAGCGCCACCATGCGCGGGTCGCCTGCGGCTGCTGCATGTCCAACCGTTCGCCCATTTCCGGGGTCGCCAGCAACACCTCATTCTGCCGCGCCAGCGCGGCTATCTTCTCGAACGGGTCATACCAGTCGTGCATGGCCAGATCGAAGGTGCCGTTGTGAACCGGCAGCAGCCACTTGCCACGCAGATCCAGATGCGCCTGCAGGGTCTGCGCCGGCTGCATATGTACGTACGGCCATTGCGGATCGTAGGCACCGGTTTCCATCAGGGTCAGATCAAACGGCCCCAGCTTTTCACCGATGGTCTTGAAACCGTCGAAATAGCCGCTGTCACCGCTGAAGAAAATCTTGAAATCGTCGTCGATGATCGCCCACGAAGCCCACAGTGTCTGGTTGCCATCAAACGGCGTACGCCCGGAAAAATGCTGCGCCGGCGTCGCCAGCAGTCGCAGTCCTTCGATATCGACCTGCTGCCACCAGTCCAGTTGCCGGATCTGCCTGCGCGGCACGCCCCACTCGGCCAACCGGTCGCCGACCCCGAGCGGAGTGACGAACTGCCGGGTCTTGCCTGCCAGTTGCGTGATCGCGTCCTGGTCCAGATGGTCGTAGTGGTCATGCGACAGGATCACCGCCTGCAGCGGCGGCAGATCCTCGATGCTGATCGGCGGTGCATGGAAGCGCTTCGGCCCCATCCACTGCAGCGGTGACGCACGTTCGGAAAACACCGGGTCGGTGAGCCAGAACTGGCCGCGCAACTTCAACAGGACCGTCGAATGGCCAAGCCGGAACAGACTGCGATCCGGTGCCGCCAGCAGATCGGCGCGGGTCAGCGGCTGCAACGGCAACGGCGGGTGCTGTGGCGTCGCATCACGCGGCTTGTGCCACAACATGTTCCAGATGATGCCGAGCATCTTGCCGACGCCATCACGCGGCTGCGGCACTGGATTATGGAATTTGCCGGCATCGGCCTGGTACTGCGGCGAATCCGGATAGGAGCCGGCTATCCGGCGGGCACTGAAGGCGGTGAGCAGAGACACGGCAATTAATCCTGTGAGCAGGCTGTAACGGAAGATCCTTCGGAACGTCATGCGGCACCGTCGGCGATGATGCACACGCATCGGGTAAACTGCACGGTATAGTTTCAGAAGAGAAAAGTACACTCACAGGTGTAATTTTGTTGAACCGGCCATGAACTCCAATCCCGCACCCCGCCGTCAGACCCTCAGCGAACGCAAGCAGGACAGCATCCTGCGCGCGGCTGCCGACGAGTTCCGCCAGGCCGGCTTCGAAGCCACCAGCATGGACCGCATCGCCGCCGCCGCCGGTGTCTCCAAACGCACGGTCTACAACCACTTCCCGAGCAAGGAAGCGCTGTTCGCGGCCGTCCTGCGGCAGCTGTGGAGCCGCGCCGAATCAGCCAGCGACGTGCAGTTCGATGCCAGCCGCCCGCTGGACGGGCAACTGGCCGAATTGCTGGCGGCCAAGCTGGCGCTGCTGCGCGAACCCAGCTTCATTGAGCTGGCAAGGGTCGCCATCGCCGAGAGCATCCACTCACCCGGGCGGGCCAAAGCGATCTTCGAGCGCCTCGGCAATCAGGAAGAAGGATTGTTGAGCTGGGTACGTGCGGCCGCCGCCAGCGGCAAGCTGCGCATCGATGATGCGGAATTTGCCGCCCAGCAGCTGCAGGCGCTGATCAAGGGGTTCGCATTCTGGCCGCAGATCAGCCTCGGCCAGCCTGCACTCAGCAAGGCCAAAGAAAAGCGCTTGATCAGCAGCGCGGTCTCGATGTTCCTGCGCTGCTACGCGGTCGAATAGACGCTCTGGTTCAGGCGCTGGCGCAGCGCGCGCACAGGCCATGCACTTCCAGGGTCTGCGCCTGTGGCTGGAAGCCCAGCGCCTTGGCCCGTGCTTCCAGCTGGCTGACCACTTCCAGATCCTCCAGCTCGACCGCGCTGTGGCATTTGTCGCAGATCAGGAATGGCACCGAGTGTTGTTCGCTGCTGGGGTGATGGCAGGCGACGAACGAGTTGACCGACTCCAGCTTGTGCACGAAGCCATTGGCCATCAGGAAATCCAGCGCGCGATACACCGTTGGCGGCGCATCGGCACCGGCACCCTTGCTGGCGCGGACCATTTCCAGCAGGTCATAGGCCTTGACCGGCTTGCCGGTGCGCGCAATCAGCTCCAGTACGCGGGCGCGGATCGGCGTCAGCCGCAGGCCGCGCTCGTGGCACGCCGCCTCGACCGCGCGCACGAACGCACTGGCGTCGCTGACGTGGTGCTGCGGATCGATGCAGGCGTGCTTGCTGGGCATGCGATGGTTTCTCAGGCGGTCCCGGTTATCTTGATGAGTGCTGCATCAATGCGTTTCAAGGCCTGCTCGCGCCCGGCCAGGTAGACCGTCTGCGAAATATCCGGGCTCACCTGGGTACCGGTGATGGCCACCCGCAGCGGTTGTGCGACCTTGCCCATGCCAATGGCCAGTGCCGAAGCGGCATCGTGCAGCGCCGTCGATACCGATTCAGCCGACCACTCGCCGAGCGCGGCCAGCACCTCACGGGCCTTGGCCAGCGGCGCCTGCGCGGCGGCGGTGAAGTGCTTGGCCACCGCGGCCTCGTCGTAATGCTCCAGCGGCAAATACCAGACCGCCGCACGTTCAGCCATCTCCTTCAGCGTCTGCACCCGGTCCCGCAGCGCTATCACCACGTCGGCCGGTTGCGGGCCGTGGCTGACATCCAGCCCCAGTTTTTCCAGTTGCCACTGTAGTTGCGGGGCGATGCTGGCCGGGTCATCGCTCTTCAGGTAATGCTGGTTGACCCAGCCCAGCTTGGCCATGTCCAGGCGGGCGGCCTTGGAATTGACGTTCTCGACCGAAAACAGATCGATCAGTTCCTGCCGCGAGAACAGTTCCTGATCGCCATGCGACCAGCCCAGCCGGGCCAGGTAATTGATCAGCGCATGCGGCAGATAGCCGGCGTCGCGATACTGGTTGACGTCGGCGGCGCCAGTGCGCTTGGACAGTTTGGCGCCCTGTTCGTCCAGGATCAGCGGCATGTGCGAAAACAGCGGCACCGCTGCGCCCAGCGCCTGGTAGATGTTGATCTGGCGCGGGGTGTTGTTGATGTGATCGTCGCCGCGGATGACGTCGGTAATACCCATGTCCATGTCATCGACCACCACCGCGAAGTTGTAGGTCGGGTAGCCATCCGGACGGAAGATGACCATGTCATCCAGCTCGCTGTTGCTGATTTCGATGCGGCCCTTGATCCGATCCTCGAACACCACGCTGCCCTGCAGCGGGTTCTTGAAGCGGATCACCCGGTTGGGGTCGTCACGGCGCGGCAGTTCGAGATCGCGCGCCGCTCCGTTGTAGCGCGGCTTCTCCTGCCTGGCCATCGCCGCTTCGCGCATCGCGTCCAGCTCTTCCCGGCTTTCGTAGGCGTAATAGGCCTTGCCCTGCGCCAGCAGCTGCTCGGCCACTTCCTGGTAACGCGACAGGCGCTGGGTCTGGTAGATCGGGCCTTGGTCGTAATCCAGTCCCAGCCAGTCCATCGCTTCGAGGATGGCGTCAATCGCGGCCTGGGTGCTGCGTTCGCGGTCGGTGTCTTCGATGCGCAGGATGAACTCGCCGCCGCGATGGCGCGCCTCCAGCCAGCAGTACAACGCGGTACGGGCGCCGCCGATGTGCAGGTAACCGGTGGGGCTGGGGGCAAAGCGGGTGCGGCAGGTCATGGACGGCTCGAGCGGGTACGGACTGGAAGAGCCTGATTTTACCGGACCCTGACCACGGCTGCCGGGCGGCCTACAATGGCGCCATGACTACGTTATTCATCTCGGATCTGCACCTGGATGCCAGCCGTCCGCAAATCACCGCGCTGTTCATCGGCTTTCTTGAAGGCGAGGCACGTCGCGCCGATGCGTTGTACATCCTCGGCGACCTGTTCGAAGCCTGGGTCGGTGACGACGATCCGTCGGAGCTCGGCGCCAGCGTCGCCCAGGCGCTGCACGCGGTCGCCAGTGCCGGCGTGCCGCTGTATTTCATCCATGGCAATCGCGACTTCCTGCTCGGCGGCCGGTTCGCCGACCGTTGCGGCATGCGCCTCCTGCCGGATCCGGCGGTCATCAACCTGTATGGCAAACCCGTATTGCTGGGCCACGGCGACCTGTTGTGCAGCGACGATCTCGCCTATCAGGCGTTCCGCGCGCAGACCCGCAACCCGGACTGGCAGCAGCAGTTCCTGGCCCAGCCATTGCCAGCAAGGTTGGCGTTCGCGGCGCAGGCACGCGCGGCCAGCGCTGCCCACCAGGGCGGCATGAAGCAGACCGATCAGGCGCAGTTCGAAACCGTCACCGACGTGACCCCGGCAACGGTGCGCGCCACCTTCCAGCGCTACGGCGTCGACACGATGATCCACGGCCATACCCATCGACCGGCGGTACATGCGCTGGATGTCGATGGCCGCGCCTGCACCCGGGTGGTGCTGGGTGACTGGTACCAGCAAGGCTCGGTGCTGCGGGTCGACGCGCAGGGCATGCATTTGCAGGCACTGGCCTGAACCCTGCCGGCCGCTGCATCCGCTCGCGTAGAGCGGAGTTGTGCTTGCATCCCATTCTCGGGACTCCGCTGGAGAAAATATCGTGTGGCAGTCATACGGACGTTGACTGCTCGCAGCGGATCCAGCTCCGCTCTACCGGGGTGGCGCCAGTTGTTGCAGCGCCAGCAGTTCATCCTCGTCGAAGCCAGCCAGCAACCGTGCTTCGATGTTGAACGGGCCAGCCAGATAACCGCTGGCGTATTCGCGCAGCAGTTCACGGAAGCGCTGCCGCGAATCGACGCCGTCGCGCTCGCAGTACCAGTGGAACCAGCGCGACCCCGCGGCCACGTGGGCGACTTCCTCACGCAGGATGACCTCAAGGATATCGGCGGTGGCGTCATCGCCGAGCGCGCGCAGCTTGTTGATCATCGCCGGGGTGACATCCAGTCCACGCGCTTCCAGCACCCGCGGCACCAGCGCCATCCGCGCCATGCCGTCGTGCGCGGTTTTCTCGGTCATTTCCCACAGCCCGTTATGGGCGTCGAAGTCGCCGTAATCAAAACCCAGTGCGCGCAGGCGGTCTCGCAACAACACGAAGTGCCGTGATTCGTCGTTGGCCACGCCGACCCAGTCGCGATAGAACGACGCCGGCAGGCCACGGAAGCGATAGACCGCGTCCCAGGCCAGATCGATGGCGTTCAACTCGATATGGGCAATGGCGTGGATGAAGGCGGCGCGGCCCTCGATGCTGCCCAACCCACGCTTGGACACCTGGCGTGGATGCACCAGTTTCGGCAGCGCTGGCCGGCCCGGCATGCGGATCGGCCGTGGCGGTGCCTCATCAGCGTTGATGACCAGCGCACCGGCATCGAACAATGCCGCGTAGCGCTGGGTCAGCGCGACCTTGTCCGCCGGGTCCGCGGCCTGCAGGCAGGCATCGGCGGCGGCGAACAGCGACTCGGTTGCCGGCACGGCGAACGACGGATCAGGCCGCACCCGCTCAGGAGACGCGGCGCTGCTTGGCTTCGTCCGAACGCAACTGCTGGATGCGCTCGAAATAACCGGCTTCGGTACCGGTGATGTATTCACCGTTGAAGCACGACGAATCGAAGCGGGTCAGGCTTTCATTGCCTTCACGCACCGCGGCCTCGAGATCTTCCAGGTCCTGGTAGATCAACCAGTCGCAACCGAGCTGCTTTTCGATGTCCTCGACGCTGCGGTCGTGGGCAATCAGCTCGTCGACCGCCGGCATGTCGATGCCGTAGATGTTGGGATGGCGCACCGGCGGTGCCGCCGATGCCAGGTAGACCTTGCGCGCACCGGCGTCGCGGGCCATCTGCACGATCTGCTTGGAAGTGGTGCCGCGGACAATCGAATCATCGACCAGCAACACCACACGGTTGCGGAATTCCAGGTGGATCGGATTGAGCTTGCGGCGCACCGACTTCACCCGCTCACCCTGCCCCGGCATGATGAAGGTGCGGCCGACGTAGCGGTTCTTGATGAAACCTTCGCGGTACTTGACCCCCAGCACGTTGGAAATCTCCAGCGCCGCGTCACGCGAGGTATCCGGAATCGGGATGATGGTGTCGATGTCGTGGTCCGGGCGCAGGCGCAGGATCTTCTCGCCCAGCTTGATGCCCATGCGCATCCGCGCCTTGTGCACCGAGACGTTGTCGATCATCGAGTCGGGACGGGCGAAATACACGTATTCGAAGATGCACGGCGCGTGTTCGCGCGGCGCGGCGACGATCTCGCTGAACAGTTCACCGCGGGCAGTAATCACCAGCGCCTCGCCCGGGCGCACGTCGCGGACCCGCTGGAAGCCGAGGATGTCGAGCGCGGCCGATTCCGAAGCGACGATGTATTCGATGCCTTCGTTGTGTTCACGCTTGCCCAGCACCAGCGGACGGATCCCGTTCGGATCGCGGAATGCCACCAGGCCCAGGCCCAGCACCACGCTGACCACGGCGTAGCCGCCTTCACAGCGGCGATAGACGCCGGCCACGGCGCGGATTGCCGATTCCGGGCTCAGCGTCCGCTGGGTATCCAGTTCGTGGGCGAACACGTTCAACAGCACTTCGCTGTCGGATTCGGTATTCACATTACGCCGGTCCTGCGCGAACACTTCCTGGCGCAGTGCCTCGGTGTTGATCAGGTTGCCGTTGTGGGCCAGGGCAATACCGTACGGCGAATTGACGTAGAACGGTTGCGCCTCGTCCATGCCTTCCGAGCCGGCGGTCGGATAGCGGCAATGGGCGATGCCCACGCGTCCATCCAGCACGCTCATGGTCTTTGGATTGAACACATCGCGGACCAGGCCATTGCCCTTCTGCACGCGCAGGCGGGTGCCGTCGGCGGTAGCGATGCCCGCGGCATCCTGGCCACGATGCTGCAGGACGGTCAGCCCGTCATAAAGCTGCCCGGCAACGTCTTGGTTGCCCACAATGCCGACAATACCGCACATGATTCGCGTACTCCGCTAGGACTGTTGCGACCGGGGCCGTGCCTGGCCGCCTGCATCGATATTGGCCGGATCCGACGGGTCCGGCCTGGCTTCCACCGGATCCTGTCCGGTGTTTTCAATATTGTCCGGGAGCGCGCCCGGCATCGGCAGCGCGTTGCCTGGCAACAGCGCCGGACGCTCCCGGCTGTCCCGCGGCGGCAGGCCACCGGGGAGCAACGCGGACAAATCCTGAAGACCGACATTATCGCCGCTCGTCACGCCGTTGCGAAGCGATTCCAGCGAATCAGGCAGTTCCACGCCTGGAACCTGCGGCAGGCTGGGCTGCCATTCAGGCAGTTGCGCGCGCATCCAGCCGGCACCGGGCTCGAACACCGGCAGCAGCAGCGACTGGCGCCAGGCCAGCTCCCTGGTCAGCGGGGTGAACCCGGCCACCAGCACTACCAGGCAGGCAATCAATGCGCCGCGCAGCACGCCGAGCACGAATCCGAACAACCGGTCCACGCCGCCGAGGTGGGTCGCCCGCACTGCCGACTTCACCAACATGCCGACCACATGGACCGCGATCAAGGTGCCGATGAACACCACCAGGTAGCCACCAAACAGGTGCGTGGCTGACGGATCCGGGCTGCCCATCATGTGTGCGGCATCGGATCCGAAGCGGAAGCTGGCCCAGGCCGCCAGCAACCAGGCGGTTATCGAGACCACGATGCCGACGAACCCGCGCATCAGCCCCAGCAGCGCCGATACCACCACGATGGCCAGCAGGATCAGATCAATCATCAGTCATTGCCGGCTGGCGCGGGCAGTGCGATGCATCACGGATGCGAACGCACCATGCCATTGACGCCCAGCTTGGCCGCGACCCTGGCTTTCAGCGCCTCGGCATCACTGCGGCTGGCCACCGGCCCGACCTTGACCCGGCTCAACGTGCCCTTGTCGGTGTTGACCTGTTCGACGAACGCGCTGAAGCCGGCACCCCGTGCCTTGTCACGCAGCGCATTGGCATCGGCCACCTTGGAGAAGGCTCCCAACTGAACCGCGAAACCAACATCGGCAGCCGCCGCCGCGGCGGGCGCCGGTTCGGGTTTGGCTGCTGCGGGTTTGGCTGCTGCTGGCTTCGCTTCCGCAGGCTTCGGAGCTGCTGGCTTGGGTGCTTCCGGCTTGGGTGCTGCCGTCGCGGTAGCGGTGCTGGCCGCGGGCGCCGGTTTGGCCGGCTCCGGCGGCAGTTGTTCGGTACGGATGGTGGCGGCGTCCGGCGACGACGCCGGCACGGCGGCCGGGGCACTGCTGGCCTGCGGCTTAGGCGCATCCAAGGCAATCACCTTGGCATTGACGTCGCTGCGGATCTTGACCGCGCTGAGGCGTGCGGATTCGGCGCTGGCCTGATCCGGGAACGGCCCGATACGCACCCGGTACGCCGGCTTGCCGTTGATGGTCGCCGCTTCCTTGTAGGCGTTGAGTTTTTCGCGGCGGACGCTGGCGATCACGGTGTCGGCATCGTCGCTGCTGGCGTAGGCGCCAAAAGTGACTGCATATTCGCCACCGGCGGCGGCCGGCTGGATGCCGTTGCCGGCCGGTGCCGGGGTGGTGTCGCTCTGGCTGGCCGGCGTGTTGGCCATGCCAACCGCGCCGTTGCCGGGGGTCGCGCCAGGCGTCACCAGCGGCAGCTCGCGGGTTTCATAATCACCTTTGGGCGCGTCAGGCATGTCCAGCGGAACGTCGGAAACTCCGCTGTCCGGTGCCGGGCCCTTGATCAGCATGGGCAGGAAAATCACCGCCAGTGCAATCAGCACCACCGCACCAATCAGACGCTGCTTCAGAGACGTATCCATTCAATTCCCGCGAAACGTTCGGCAAAAATGCTGCGGCAATTATACGGGCAGCGCCCGGGGCTATCCGTCATTGGCCTGAATGCAGGACCAGCAAGGCTTCGGCGACGGTATGGAAAGAACCCAGCACCAGGATGCCATCACCGGTGCCGGCCCGGCGGCGGAGCGCCGCCAGTGCTTCGGCGACGCTGGCATGCTGTTCGGCATCTCCGGCGGCGGTGCCGGCCAGGCGTGTGGCCAATGCCTGCGCCGACTGGCCGCGCGGCTGGCCCGGCAGCAACCCCGCCAGTTGCCAATCCAGCGCGATGCCGTCGAACGCCTCGACCACGCCAGCAGCGTCCTTGTCGGCCAGCACCGCCAGCAATACATGCCAGCGTCGCGGTGACTGCTGGCGCAACCAGCGCGCGAGCTCGCCCGCGGCCTGCGGGTTGTGGCCGACATCGAGCACGATATCGACGCCATCGCGCTGCAGCGCCTGCAGGCGGCCGGCAATCCGCGCCGTGGCCACGCCATCGGCAAACGCATGCGCATCGATGTCCAGCGGCAGCGCATGCAGCGCAGCGATGGCGGTGGCGGCATTGGCCAGTTGCACCGGTGCCGCCAACATCGGATACGGCAGGGTCAACTCGCTGCCGACTTCGCGCCAGCGCCAGTGCTGGCTGTCGATACGCTCATGGAAAAAATCATTGCCCTGCTGGATGACGCCGGCGCCAATCTGATACGCGTGCGCCAACACGCTGGACGGTGCATCGACTTCGCCCAGCACCAGCGGCTTCCAGGCGCGGGCGATGCCGGCCTTCTCGCGGCCGATGGATTCGCGATCCGGGCCCAGCCAGTCGACATGATCGATATCGACAGTGGTGATCACCGCCACGTCCGGATCAACCAGATTGACCGCATCCAAGCGCCCGCCCAGGCCGATTTCGAGCACCGCCAGATCCAGCGGCTGCCGGGCGAACAACCACAGCGCGGCCAGGGTGCCGAATTCGAAATAGGTCAGCGCGGTGTCGCCACGCGCGGCTTCGACCGCTTCGAAAGCCTGCACCAGCGCGTGATCATCGACCTCCTCGCCATCCATCCGTACACGCTCGTTGTAGCGCAGCAGATGCGGTGAGGTGTAGCTGCCGACGCGGTAGCCGGCGGCGCGGGCGATGGCTTCGATGAAGGCGACCGTCGAGCCCTTGCCGTTGGTGCCGGCAACGCTGATGACGTGGTTGGCCGGTCGCGGCAGCTGCAGCGCGTCGGCGACCTGGCGCACGCGCTCGAGCCCCATCTCGATGTCGCGCGGATGCTGGCCTTCGATGTACGCCAGCCACTCGGAAAGCGTGCGCGCCATCTTCAGCTCACAGCGCGCGGTGCTTGGCTTCGCCGAAGAACGGGGTGTGGTGGGCGCAGTCATTCAGGCGCACCACTTCCAGGCTGTCGACCGTCGCACCTTCCAGCAGGTTGAGGGTGGTCGGTGCCTGCCGGAACGACCACAGCCGGCCCAGTGGCAGGCCCATGATCCTGCACAGCAGGACCCGGTTGACCGCGTCGTGGGCGACCACCAGCAAGGTGTCGTCGTCGCCCAGGCCTTCGCTGGCGCGGACCAGCCCCTGCCAGGAGCGCTGCAGCACTTGGCGCAGTGATTCGCCGCCCGGCATCAGCACCGTGTCCGGTTCCTCACGCCAGGCATTCAGGCGCACCGGGTCCTTGTCATGGATTTCGCTGGCCAGCAGGCCTTCCCATTCGCCGTGGGCGATTTCCTGCAGGTCGATGTCGCTGCCCAGCATCCCGGCGCGGCTTTCGCCCAGTGCCAGCCGTGCGGTGTGCTGCGCGCGCGACAGCGGCGACGCCACCGCGCGGGTGATGGTCAGGTCCTGCAGCCGTTTGCCCAGTGCCGCGGCCTGCGCTTCGCCAATCGGGGACAGCGGGATGTCGATCTGGCCCTGGTAACGGCCTTCAGCATTCCATGGCGTTTCGCCATGACGGGCAAGCAGGATGCGCATGCGGGGGAATCCAGTGTGGGGAATGGAAAGTGACGCAGGACAGAACGACACGGAGGCGCATCATACTGCCTCCGTGCCGCCGCGACCGCCTGCTGCTACGGACCGGGGTGCCGCGCTCAGGGCGCGGCGACGTCCATTTCCTTCAGCAACTGCGGTGCCGGGTAGACCTCCTGCATGATCCAGCGCAGGTAGCGGCCATCGACCGCAATCATCCGGGTCAGCTTGGGATCGAACACCCAGTTGGAGCTCACCGATTCCCAGTTGCCGTCGAAGGCCAGGCCGACCAGCTTGCCCTGCGCATCAAGCACCGGCGAACCGGAGTTGCCGCCGGTGATATCGAGGTCGGACAGGAAGTTGACCGGCACCGAGCCGATCCGCGCATCCTCCAGGCCGCCGTAACGCTTGACCTTGGCCGCATCAAGCAGCGCCTTGGGCGAGTCGAACGGATCCTTGCCGGTTTCCTTGGCGACCACGCCTTCGAGGGTGGTGAACGGGGTGTACTGCATGCCGTCCTTCGGCGCGTAACCCATGACGTTGCCGAAGGTGATGCGCAGCGACAGGTTGGCATCCGGGTAGACGAACTCGCCCTGGCTCTTCTTGTAATCGGCCAGCGCCTGCAGATAGGTCGGCCGCGCCAGCAGCGACTGGCCTTCGCGGACCTTACGCTCCTGTTCCAGCTTCAACAGGGTCGGCATGACCGCGACCGCGTACTGGATGGCGGGATCCTCGCTGGCCTCGAACGCAGCGCGATCGGCCTGCATCCACTTCAGGCGGGTATCGGTGTCGCCCAGTCCGGTCCTGGCCAGCCGGTCCAGGGCGCGCTGCACGGCCTTGGCGTCATTGCCGCCCAGCCAGCTGTCGACCGCGGCCACCCGCTGATCGGCGGGCAACTGCAGGTACTGGTTCAGCCAGTAAGCCTGCAACTGGCGATCCATGGCCGGCACGTAGCGGCGCTCCATCTGCTTCATCGCGCCTTCGATGCCAGGCAGGTCGCGATCCTGGTAGCCGGATTCGCGTTCGGCATCGGGCTTGCCGCGTTCGATAGCCAACCGGTACAGCTCGGTGGCGGCATTGACGACCGAGGTGCGGTCGAACATGCGCATCACCAGATCGCGCTCACGGGTGGCCTGCGCCTGCTGGTTCAACGCCACCAGTTGCTGGTGGGCCTGCAACGCGGCCTGGCCCTGCTGCCCCTGCGAACGCAGCCAGGCCAGCACGGCGTCTTCCTCGGCATGCTTCTGGCCGGCAGCATCGATGCGCTGGAAGCCTTCCAGCTGGCCCTCATAGTTCTTGCTGGTGTTGTTGAGGCCGGCCATGGTGCTGGCGTACTTGACCTTGATGTCCGGGTCTTTCTCGCCGGCCGCGGCAATCAGGTCGATCATCGCCTGGTAATGCCTGGCAATGGTTGGATAGGTCCAGCTGGCGGTGCTGTCGAACTCACCGGCCAGCGCGTAGCGGTTGGTCGAACCCGGATAACCGGCGACCATCACGAAATCGCCGGCACCCAGCGGCTTGTCGGCGAATTTCAGCCAATGCCTGGGCTGGTACGGCACGTTGTCTTTGGAATACGCCGCCGGCTTGCCGTTCTTGTCCACATAGGCACGGTAGAACGAGAAGTCACCGGTATGCCGTGGCCACATCCAGTTGTCGATGTCGCCACCAAACTTGCCGACGCTGCCCGGCGGTGCATAGGCCAGGCGCACGTCCTTGATTTCCAGGTTGCGGAACAGGCGATAGCTGTTGCCGCCGGAGAAGCTGTACAGGCGGCAGCGGAAACCGGCTTCGGCTTCGCAATCGGCCACCAGTTTCTTCTCGAACGCTTCCAAAGCCTGGGTGCGTGCCAGCGGATCGTCGCCGGCACCGGCAATCGCCGCCCTGGCCTGCGCGGTGACGTCCTGGATGTCATCCAGCACGTAGACGCGCGCATTCGGGCCGGCACTGAGTTCATCGGCCGGGGTCGGCGCATTGAAGCCGTTGACGATGAGATTGTTGTCGGCGGTCGAATTGAGCTGGATCGCACCATACGCACAGTGATGGTTGGTCACCACCAGGCCCTGCGGCGAGACAAAACTGGCGGTGCAGCCTCCCAGCGCCACCACCGCGCCCATCGGGTCACCCTTCAGATCGGACAGCTGCTGCGCGGACAGCTTCAACCCGGCTTTCTTGAGCGGGCCGGCGATTTCCGGCAGTTGTTGCGGAACCCACATGCCCTCGCCGGCGTGGGCGGCATGGGAAGTGGTGGCGGCAGCCATGGCAATCGAAGCAGCAAGCAGGGTAAGGCGCATCGTTCAGTCCGGCAGTGGTCGAGCCCCGATTGTAACGAAACCTTCACGGCCGCTGCGGGGCCTGTCGGTCATGGCATCCTCATCGGCGCCCTGACCGCCCCGCGTATAATTCGCGCCTTGTTCCGACGGGTCAGAGGCCCTGTGCATGCCAAACACCATGAAAGCGCTGGTCAAACGTGAAGCCGGCAAGGGCATCTGGATGGAGGACGTGGCCATTCCCTCCCCCGGCCCCAACGAGGTCCTGATCAAACTGGAAAAGACCGCGATCTGCGGCACCGACCTGCACATCTACCTGTGGGACGAGTGGAGTCAGCGCACGATCACCCCCGGCCTGACGATTGGCCATGAGTTCGTCGGCCGCATCGCCGAGCTCGGTTCGGCGGTCACCGGCTACCAGGTCGGCCAGCGGGTCTCCGCCGAGGGCCACATCGTCTGCGGCCACTGCCGTAACTGCCGCGGCGGCCGCCCGCACCTGTGCCCCAATACGGTCGGCATCGGCGTCAACATCAACGGCGCTTTTGCCGAGTACATGGTGATGCCGGCCTCCAACCTGTGGCCTATTCCCGACCAGATTCCCAGCGAGCTGGCCGCGTTCTTCGATCCCTACGGCAATGCCGCCCATTGCGCGCTTGAATTCGACGTGGTCGGCGAGGACGTGCTGATCACCGGCGCCGGTCCGATCGGGATCATCGCCGCCGGCATCTGCAAGCACATCGGTGCGCGCAACGTGGTGGTCACCGACGTCAACGACTTCCGCCTCAAGCTGGCTGCCGACATGGGCGCCACGCGCGTGGTCAACGTGTCCAACACCTCGCTCAAGGACGTGATGAGCGACCTGCACATGGAAGGCTTCGACGTCGGTCTGGAAATGAGCGGCAACCCGCGTGCCTTCAACGACATGCTCGATTGCATGTACCACGGCGGCAAGATCGCCATGCTCGGAATCATGCCGCGCGGCGCCGGTGCCGACTGGGACAAGATCATATTCAAGGGCCTGACCATCCACGGCATCTACGGCCGCAAGATGTACGAGACCTGGTACAAGATGACCCAGCTGGTGCTGTCCGGTTTCCCGCTGGGCAAGGTCTTGACCCACCAGATGCACATCGACGACTTCCAGAAAGGCTTCGACCTGATGGAAGAAGGCAAGGCCGGCAAGGTCGTGCTGAGCTGGAACTGACAGGGATCGATTGCCGATGAAAAAGGGCGCCTTGCGGCGCCCTTTTTTTTTGCTGCTGTTGTGGCCTTGGCTTACATGCCGACGCTGGCGCTGAGCACGAAACGGTCATCGGCGATATCGCCATAGGCATCGCGGCCGTCGCCGTCAGTGCCGATATAGGCGGCGGTCACCGTCAGCGGGCCGAAGCTCTTGCCCAGGGCGACCGACCAGTCCATGTAGTCGCGGCCGACCTCACCGTCCTCGAACTCGCTCTTGCCCGCGCTGAGGTCCAGCGAGATGTCGGCCGGCAACGGGAAGCTGGCGCCGACGGCGTAGTACCAGCCATCAGTATCGGAATTGAACACGTCATCGGTGTAGCCGACGGTGACCGAGTAGTTTTCCCAGAAGCTGGTCTTGGCGATGAACTCCCAGTAGTTGGACTTGCCGGCATCGGGATAGTTGTAGCGGTTGGCCATGATGTCGAAATTGACCACGTCACCGAAGTCGGTGTTGTAGCCGATGAAGGTATCAAGTTCGTAGTTCGGATCACCCGGTCCGAAATCGACATTGGAGCCCCACACGCCCGCATACATGCCAAACGGCGCGGTGTAGGTGGCGCCGGCCTGGAACGCCGGGCCTTCGTCGGTCTGCGACAGGCCGCGGAATACGTAATCGGTGGTGGCGCCCAGCGACCAGCTGATCGGGGAGCTGGCTTCGGCTTCGGCCTCTGCTTCGGCATCCTGGGCCAGGGTGGCAAACGGCAAGACCAGCAACAACGAAGCAACTAGCGCGGCACGACGGTTGACTGACTTCATCCTGATTCTCCTGCTCGACATGGGGTGGTATTTCGGCAGCGGCCGGCCTGTGGTGGACAGGACAAGCGCCAGGTCACGGATTCACGGTTTTTTAACCGTCTTGATATTGCGATGCAACAAACGTGTGAGTCAAGTCCCGGCCATCGGCTGGCGCCTGGCCTGTCCGACCGGTCATGCCCGGGCCTGCCGGGGACCGCCGGCCGCGCGCCGCGACCTCTGCACCGCCGCCCGTTAAACTGTCTTTTTTTCGCAAGGCCGTGCCGATGTCGGAATCCTCCAACGCAGTTACCCCCGCTCACTCGCTGACCCGGCACTACGCCGCCGAACTGGATGCCATCCGCGAGGCCGGCCTGTTCAAGTCCGAACGCATCATCACCAGCCCGCAGTCGGCCGAAATCACCCTCGCGGACGGTCGCACGGTGCTCAATTTCTGCGCCAACAACTACCTCGGCCTGGCCGATCACCCGGACATCATCGCCGCCGCCAAGGATGCCCTGGACAGTCATGGCTTCGGCATGGCCAGCGTGCGCTTCATCTGCGGCACCCAGGACCTGCACAAGCAACTGGAGCGGACCATTGCCGATTTCTTCGGCAAGCAGGACACCATCCTGTACGCGGCCTGCTTCGATGCCAATGGCGGCCTGTTCGAACCGCTGCTGGGCGAGAACGATGCAATCATCTCCGACGCACTCAATCACGCCTCGATCATCGATGGCGTGCGCCTGTGCAAGGCCAAACGATTCCGCTACGCCAACTGCGACATGGCGGATCTGGAAGCGCAGTTGCAGGCCGCCGATGCCGCTGGCTGCAAGACCAAGCTGATCACCACCGACGGCGTGTTCTCGATGGATGGGTTCATCGCACCATTGGATGAAATCACCGCGCTAGCGAAGAAGTACGGCGCGCTGGTGCATATCGACGAATGCCACGCCACCGGTTTCCTTGGCGAACACGGCAAGGGCTCGGCTGAGGTCAAGGGCGTGCTGGACAGGATCGACATCATCACCGGCACTCTGGGCAAGGCGATGGGCGGCGCGCTGGGCGGGTTCACCACCGCCAGCAGCGAGGTCATCGAGTTGCTGCGCCAGCGCTCGCGCCCGTACCTGTTCTCCAATTCACTGCCACCACACGTGGTCGCGGCCGGCATCAAGGCCTTCGAGATGCTGTCGCAGGCCGGCCACCTGCGCAGGCAACTGCAGGAAAACACCGCCTACTTCCGTGAGCGGATGACCGCCGCCGGGTTCGACATCAAGCCGGGCGTGCACCCGATTTCACCGGTGATGCTGTACGACGCGCCGCTGGCGCAGAAGTTCGCCGAGCGCCTGCTGGAAGAAGGCATCTACGCAATCGGTTTCTTCTTCCCGGTGGTGCCCAAGCAGCAGGCACGCATCCGCACCCAGATCAGCGCCGCCCACAGCCGCGAGCAACTGGACCGCGCCATTGATGCGTTCATTCGCATCGGCAAGGAACTGGGTGTGCTGAAAGGCTGAGCCCCGCGCCGGCGCCGCGCTGCGCCGGTGTCAGTCCAGCGGCGCCAGGCTGGCGGCTTCATCGCTGCCCAGCAGGCGCCACTGGCCTTTGGCCAGATCGCCAAGCTGCAATGGCCCGATCGCCACCCGCAGCAATCGCAACACGCCGATGTCGAAGGCAGCGAGCAAGCGCCGGATCTGCCGGTTGCGACCTTCATCCAGCATCACTTCCAGCCACGCGTTTTTGCCGCCAGCGCGCAACAGGCGCACCGAGTGCGCCGCCAGGTGCTGGCCTTCGCACGCCACGCCGGTTTCCAGCATCGCCAGCAATGGCGGCGGCGGAATGCAGTCGATCTGCACATGGTAGGTTTTCAGCGGACCACTGCCCGGCGAAGTGATGCGGGCGGCCCACTGCGGGTCATTGCTGAAAAGCAGCAGGCCTTCGCTGGCCTTGTCCAGCCGACCGACCGGCGCCAGCCACGGCAGGCCTGCATCATCCAGGCAGCGGTACACGGTGTCCCTGCCCTGTTCGTCGCGGGTACTGGTGACCAGTCCACGTGGCTTGTTGAGCATCAGGAAGATCCGCTCGACGCGGTCGCTTCCGGCGTGGCCGTCGACCTCGACCCGCTGGCGCTCGCGCTGCACCGGAAACTCGGGATCCCGCACCACCTTGCCGTCGACACGGACCCGGCCTTCGGCAATCCAGCGCGCGGCTTCGCTGCGCGAACACAGACCCTGCTTGGACAACACGCGGGCCAGCCCATGTCGAGGCGCGGCGGGAAGACGACGATTCACTGGGCCTGCTCGATGCCTGTCTGCAAACGGATCACGGGCGCCGCGTCAGCGAGCGCCCAGTGCTGTCCTGCACGACCACGCGGCCCGCGGACGCGGGCCGGCGGCAATCATTCCTTGGTGTCAGCCGGCGGGGTTGCCGCGGGAGCCGCGGCCGGTGCGTCGGCGGCGGCGGGTGCCGCGACCGGCGCGATCGCAGCGGCAGGTTTGGCGGCGCCCTTGGCCACGCGCACGCCGCGCGACTTCATCCAGGCGTCGAATTCCTCGGCGGTCATCCGCTTGCCGTTCTGGCTCATGTCGAAGCGCCAGGGCGTGTTGTCGAATTCGGTCTTCGGCTTGTAGGCCGCCGCATCATTGGCGTTGACCGCCGGCACCGCCGGCAATGCGGCCTGGTTCTGGCATTTGGCCAGCTGGATGCGTGCCAGCACCCGGTCCACGGTCTGGGCTTCTCCCAGGCCCTGCGACAACACCCCGCTGGGCGCGCCGAGCTGGGTCACGGTGGCGCTGAATTCATCGGACACCGGAGACAGCACGGTCGGTTTGCTGGTTGACGGCTGCGAAGCGACCAGTGCGGTGCAGTCGGCGGCGGCATGGGCGGCGGGAATCGCGGCAAGACTGATCAGGCTTGCGAAGAGAATGCGTTGCATCGGGCGGTTCCTGCGTCGGTCGATATAGCGCCGAAGTGTAAGAAGCCGGCGTCACGATGGCAAGGAAAGCGGCCGCATCTGGCCGCTGCATTGCCGGCAATGCGAAATCGCGCCGCATTCATCTGCCGGCGCATGCGCCGACTGCCCGCAGGTGGAAACAGATTTTCCGATCCGCGCAGAAAAACAAAGCCCGGCACTGGGCCGGGCTTTGTGCATTGCTTGAAGCGTCCGATTAGTTCTGGACGTTCAGTTCCGTACGACGGTTCTTGGCACGGCCTTCGGCGGTGTCGTTGGTGTCGATCGGACGGCTTTCGCCGTAACCGTTCGGACCGACCAGACGCGAAGCGTCCACGCCGTTGGAGGTCAGGTAGTCGTACACGGCCGAAGCGCGGCGTTCCGAGAGGCCCTGGTTGTAGGCATCGGTACCGACGGAGTCGGTGTGACCGGCGACTTCAACCTTCAGGTCGGGGTAGCGCTTCAGGATTTCGGTGGCTTCGCTCAGGATCGCAACCGCGTCAGGACGCAGGGTCGACTTGTCGAAGTCGAAGTTGACGCCCTTCAGGTCGATGGCGACCGGGACCGGGCAGCCGTCCGGACCGATGGTCTGGCCAGCCTGCGAATCCGGGCACTTGTCGTCACAGTTGTTGACGCCGTCACCGTCGTCATCCATGTCGGCGCAGCTGGCAACCGGTGCCGGCGGCGGAGCGGCCATCGGTTCCGGACCCAGCGGGATCACGACGCCGATCGAGGCCAGCAGGTCGGCGAAGTCGTCGCCGTCGTCAATCGAACCGTCATACGACGGGCCAATGGCGTTGTCGTCGAAGTCGATGCGGTAGGCCAGTTCGGTACGGACCTTCACGCGGCCGACGTCGGCCTGCAGACCACCACCGAGCTTGACGGCGAAGGTACCGTCTTCACGATTGCCCGGGGAGTCCGGGTTCGGGAAGTTGTCGTACTCTTCTTCGACCTGCTGGTAGCCCAGGCCTGCGAGCAGGTACGGGTGCCAGGAGTCGTTGCTCAGCCAGAAGTGGCGACGCAGATCGAACGAGATGCCGTACTGGCTCCAGTTCAAGTTGCTGTTGCTTTCGAAATCCGGATTCTGATAGTTCAGTTCACCGTCGATCGACCAGTTCGGGCTGACCATCTTGCCCAGACCCAGGGTGGCGAACGGTGCATCTTCGGTATTGCGATCATTGTCCTGGATGTTGATGCCAGCGGAACCAGTCAGGTACCAACGGTCATCAAAATCCTGTGCGGAGGCGGCTTGCGCCAGACCCAGACCGCCAACCAGCGCGGCACAAAGAAGTTTCTTGTTCATTGCAGCTCCTTGTAAAAATTCAGTTGTGTGAAAAACCGAAGTATCTCGACTTGCAGGTTCCAGCTTTCCAATTTCTTCTTATCCAGACGACGCTAGCCGCATGTCATCCTGAACAGATTATGCTGAAGCAGGTGAAGACAGTGTTAACGTTACCATAACAAGTCCGCCCGTGCCGGCAGCCGGGACTGCCCTATTCAGTTTGGCGGTCAACCTTCCACCCGGTAAAGATCCATGAATTCGCTGACCGGCAGCGCGTCGAGTTTCGCCGGCTCGGCCGCCAGCGCCATGATGCGATCCACCTGTGTCGACGGCAAGTGAGCGCGCAAAGCGGCCTCGCACTTGGCCATCAGCACCGGGATGCCCTCGGCACGACGCTTGCGGTGGCCAATCGGGTAATCGATGGATACCTGCTCGGTCTTGCTGCCGTCCTTGAAGAAGATCTGCACCGAATTGCCGATATACCGTTTGTCGGGATCGAAGTAGTCGGCGGTGAATTGCGGGTTTTCCTTGACCTCCATCAGCCCGCGCAGGGCATCGATGCGCGGATCGGCGGCCACTTCGTCGCTGTAGTCGGCGGCGGTCAGGCGGCCGAAGATCAGCGGCACGGCGACCATGTACTGCAGGCAGTGGTCGCGGTCGGCGTAGTTGGCCAGCGGCCCGGTCTTGTCGATGATGCGCACGCCGGCTTCCTGGGTGTGGATGACCACCTTCTCGATCTGGTCGATGCGGTCCTTGACCTGGTCGTGCAGCTGCAGCGCGCATTCGACCGCGGTCTGGGCATGGAACTCGGCCGGGAAGCTGATCTTGAACAGCACGTTTTCCATCACGTAGCTGGTAAACGGACGTTCGAACTGGAACGGCTTGCCGTTGAAGGCGATGTCGTAGAACCCCCAGGTCGGCACCGACAGCGCGCTCGGGTAGCCGACCTCGCCATTGACCGCATTCAATGCGTGGGTGACCGCACGCCGGCAGGCATCACCGGCCGCCCAGCTCTTGCGCGGACCGGTGTTCGGCGCGTGCCGGTAGGTGCGCAGCACGCCGTTGTCGATCCAGCTGTGCGACACCGCGTTGATGATCTGCTGCTTGCCACCACCGAGCATCTGCGTGGCCACCGCGGTCGAAGCCAGCCGGACCAGGATCACGTGGTCCAGACCGACCCGGTTGAACGAGTTCAGCAGCGCATACCCGCCCTGGATTTCGTGCGCCTTGATCGCCGCGGTCAGCACATCACGCACGGTCATCGCCTGGCCACCTTCGCGCTGCGCCTTGCGGCCCAGGTAATCGGCGACCGACAGGATGGTGCCGAGGTTGTCGGACGGATGGCCCCATTCGGCGGCCAGCCAGGTGTCATTGAAATCCAGCCAGCGGATCTGCGCACCGATCGCGAACGCGCCCTGCACCGGATCCAGTTCGTGGCTGGTACCCGGAATACGCACGCCACCGGCCATGCCGGCGCCGGGCACGACCGGGCCCAGGTGCTTGACGCAATCCGGGAACTTCATCGCCAGCATCGCGCAGGCGAGCGAGTCCAGCAGCATGTAGCGCGCGGTGTCGTAGGCTTCCTGCGACTCAATCTGGTAGTCCACCACGTAATCGGCGATGTCGACCATCGGCTGGTCGGGGTCGGGACGGACGGTGGAACGGATATCGTGATGGCTCATGGCGCACTCATGGGGAAAGAAACCCGCCCATTTTGCCAGACCAATGGCAGTCCACGCCAAGGTTGACGAGCGGTCGTCCTTTCCGGGTCGTCTGGCTCGCGAGCTGCGAACGGGTGGCGTTCGCCCGGCTGTGGCGCGTCCGTCCCCGGCCCCGGACGCGCTGGCGGCGGCCTGCCGCAGGCAAGCACGCCGGGCTCAGCGCTTGCCGGCCTGCAGCGTCCGTTCCCATGGTGGATCATCGGCGAACGCATCCACCAGCATGTCGACGAATGCGGTCACCCGTGGCGGCACCAGCCGCCGCTGCGGCATCACCGCACTGATGCTGGTGGTGGCTGGCGGATAGTCGGGCAGCACCACTTGCAGGCGGCCGGCGCGCAGATCCTCGGCCACATGCCAGACCGAATGCACGGCGATGCCCTCGCCGGCCACCGCGGCATCGCGCAGCAGTTCGCCGAAGTTGCTTTCCAAGCGCCCGTGCACGCGCACCGAGTGGCTGCGGCCATCGGCGTCCAGCAACTGCCAGCTGTCCTGCCGGCCCTGGCTGCCAAACAACTGCAGGCAATCGTGAGCGGCCAGATCCTGCGGCGTGCGTGGCTGGCCACGGCGACGCAGGTAGTCCGGCGATGCGCACAACACCCGTCGGTTGGGGGCGATGCTGCGGGCGACCAGCGCCGAGTCCTGCAGCGCGCCGATGCGGATCGCCAGATCGAAACCTTCGCTGACCAGATCGACGACCTGGTCGGTCAGGTGCACGCTCAGCCGGACCTGCGGATAGCGGGCCAGGAACGCCGGCAGCAGCGGCGATACGTGCTGGCGCCCGAAGCTTGCCGACAGGGTCACCCGCAGGTTGCCGGCCACTTCGCTGGCGTCATGGCGCAGGCCGCTGGCCAGTGCTTCCAGTTCTTCGACCGGGCCGCGGCCGCGCTCGGCCAGCGCCTCGCCCTCGGCGGTCACGTGCAGGCGGCGGGTGGTGCGGTGGAACAGGCGCACGCCGAGCGCGCGTTCCAGCCGCTTGAGCCGTTGGCTGGCGACCGCGACCGACACGTCGAGGCTGCGTGCGGCGGCGCTGATCGAGCCTTGGTCGAGCACGGCCAGGAACAGCCGGATGTCGTCCAGATGTTGCATCTATATTCAATATTCTGTTGAAAGTCATTGTCGATTTACCCGGTTTTTGCCGGAATGGGAAGTGCCTAAGCTGCGCGCTTCCCTGATGAGACCCGACCATGGCCCGTTCCACGGCATCCGCCAAATCTCCGCTCCCCATCGGCCTGTACGCGCTGACCGCCGGCGCCTTCGGCATCGGCACCACTGAATTCGTGATCATGGGTCTGTTGATGCAGGTCGCCGGCGATCTGCAGGTGTCACTGGCGCAGGCCGGGCTGCTGATTTCCGGCTACGCACTGGGCGTATTCGTCGGTGCGCCGCTGCTGACCGCGGCCAGCAGCCGGCTGCCACGCAAGACCGTGCTGGTGGCGCTGATGCTGGTATTCACCCTTGGCAACCTGTTGTGCGCGCTGGCGCCCAACTATGCGGTGCTGATGCTGGCGCGGGTCATCACTTCACTGGCGCACGGCACCTTCTTCGGGGTTGGCGCGGTGGTCGCGACCGGGCTGGTCGCCGAGGATCGCAAGGCGTCGGCGATTTCCATCATGTTCACCGGGCTGACCGTGGCGACCCTGCTCGGCGTGCCCGCCGGTGCCTGGCTGGGCCTGCACTTCGGCTGGCGTTCGACCTTCTGGGCGGTCAGCCTGATTGGGGTGCTGGCGACCGTGATCATTGCCTTGTGGGTCCCGGCCGACCGCGAGCGGCCGGCGCCGGTGGCGTTTGCCACCGAGCTGCGGGCCCTGGCGCAACCGCAGGTGATGCTGGGGCTGCTGATGACGGTGCTCGGCTTCGGCGGCATGTTCACCGTGTACACCTACATCCAGCCACTGCTGACCCAGGTCACCGGTTTCGCCGACAGTGCGGTGTCGCCGATCCTGCTGGTGTTCGGCGTCGGCATGATCGCCGGCAACCTGCTCGGCGGCCGGCTGGCCGATCGCAATCTGACCAGGGCGCTGCTGGTCACCCTGCTGGCACTGGCGCTGGTGATGGCGGCGATGGGCCTGGTCCTGCACCTGCGCTGGGCGATGGTGCTGTTCACCGGCCTGCTGGGCGCCGCCGCGTTTGCCACGGTTTCACCATTGCAGTTGATGGTGCTGCGCCAGGCCGGCGCCGCGCAGAACCTGGCCTCCAGTCTCAATATCGGTGCCTTCAACCTGGGCAATGCGCTCGGTGCCTGGCTCGGCGGCGTGGTGATTGCCCATGGGCTGGGCCTGCAGGCACTGCCCTGGGTCGCCGCGTTGATCCCGCTGTCGGCACTGGCCGTCGCGCTGTGGAGCCTGGCCCTGAGCCGGCGCCAGGCGCGCGACCAGGACATCGCCAGCAGCTGCGCCTGATTGCACCTCCCTCTTCCCGACTATTCGCAAGGACCCCTCATGGAAACCCGATCCCTCGGCCGCTCCGGCCTGCAGGTCTCCGCGCTCGGCTTCGGTGCCGGCACCTTTGGCGGCAAGGGGCCGCTGTTCAGCGCCTGGGGCGATACCGATGCCGTGCAGGCACGGCGCATGATCGACCTGGCGCTGGAGGCCGGAGTCAACTTCTTCGATACCGCCGATGTCTATTCCGACGGCGAGTCCGAATCCATCCTCGGCCAGGCCATCCGCGGCCGCCGCGACCAGGTCATCCTGTCCAGCAAGACCGGCCTGCGGCTCGGCGACGGCGCCAACGATGCCGGCAGTTCCCGGCTGCGGCTGCTGAAGGCGATCGATGCGTCGCTGCGGCGGCTGGGCACCGATTACCTGGACCTGCTGCAGCTGCATGCGTTCGACGCGATGACGCCGATCGAGGAGACCCTGTCGACGCTCGACGATCTGGTACGTGCCGGCAAGGTCCGCTACCTCGGCGTATCCAATTTCTCTGGTTGGCAGTTGATGAAGTCGCTGGACGTGTCGGCACACCACGGCTGGTCGCGCTACGTCGCCAACCAGACCTATTACTCACTGATTGGACGTGACTACGAATGGGAGCTGATGCCGCTGGGCATCGACCAGGGGGTCGGCGCGGTGGTCTGGAGCCCCCTCGGCTGGGGCCGGCTGACCGGCAAGCTGCGCCGCGGCCAACCGCTGCCGGCCACCAGCCGCCTGCACGATACCGCCGGCTTCGCGCCGCCGGTCAGCGATGAGCATCTGTTCAACGTCCTCGACGTGCTGGAACAGATTGCCGGCGAGACCGGCCGCCAGATTGCGCAAATCGCCATCAACTGGCTGTTGCAGCGACCAACCGTGTCGACCGTGCTGATCGGCGCCCGCAACGAACAACAGCTGCAACAGAACCTCGGCGCGGCCGGCTGGCGGCTTTCCGCCGATCAGATGGCGCGGCTGGACGCCGCCAGCCTGGTCGAGCCGCCCTATCCTTACTATCCCTACTGGCGCGGCCAGTTCTCCGAACGCAGCCCGCTGCCGGTCTAGAACGCCAACCCTTCCCCGCCCGGAGTAAACGTCGATGAAAGCCATTGCCCTGACCCGCTACCTGCCGATTGAAGATCCCGAATCGCTGCAGGACATGGATCTGCCCAAACCCGACGCGCCCAGCGGCCACGACCTGCTGGTCAAGGTTTCGGCGGTGTCGGTCAATCCGGTCGACACCAAGGTCCGCGCGCCCAAGGACAAGGTGGAAGCCGCCCCGCGCATCCTCGGTTACGACGCCTGTGGCGTGGTCGAGGCGGTGGGCGATGCCGTCCAGGGCTTCGCCGCCGGCGACCGGGTGTACTACGCCGGTGACCTGACCCGGCCTGGCAGCAACGCGCAGTGGCAACAGGTAGACGCGCGGGTGGTTGGCCATGCACCGCGCTCGCTGGACGATGCCGATGCGGCGGCGCTGCCGCTGACCGCACTCACCGCCTGGGAACTGCTGTTCCAGCGGATGCCGTATGACAGCGAACGCGGCGGCCAGGGCAAGACCCTGCTGATCATCGGCGGCGCCGGCGGCGTCGGCTCGATTGCCATCCAGCTGGCGCGCCGTGCCGGCTTCACCGTCATCGCCACCGCTTCGCGCGAGGACACCGTGCAATGGTGCCGGCAGCTCGGCGCGCAGCATGTCATCAACCATCGGCAACCGTTGCCACCGCAGCTGCAGGCCCTGTCCATCGACAGCGTCGATGCCATCGTCAACCTGGCCAGCACCGACGGCTACTGGCAGGTGATGGGCGAGATCATCGCCCCGCAGGGGCATATCGGCCTGATCGTGGAACCGGCGCACGCATTGCCGCTGGGCGACCCGTACAAGCTCAAGTGCATCAGCATCCATTGGGAAATGATGTTCGGCCGGCCGGTGCTGAAAACCGCCGACATCGACGAGCAGGGCCGCATCCTGGAGCGGGTCGCTCGATTGATCGATGACGGCCAGCTGAGCGGCATCGCCCGCGAGCGGCTGAGCCCGATCAACGCGGCCAACCTGCGTGAAGCCCATCGCCGGCTGGAATCGGGCAGCACCATCGGCAAGCTGGTACTGCACGGCTGGGACTGAACCCAACGGGCAGCGAAGCCGCTGCCGTGGCGACAGTGGCTTCGGTTAGGATAGCGACGGCAGCGGGCAAGGCCCGCTGCCGACCCTTCCATCTCACGTTTGCAGATTTCCGCCCATGTCGTCAGCGCCGCGTTGCCCCACTCCTGCATGCATCTCCAGCGCAGGCCCGGGCCCGCAGACGCGATGACAGCGGTGCCTGCGCTGTTCGCCAACCTGCCCGGCGGCATTTTCGGACCGCTGGCATCGCCCAACCGCGAACACTACTGGCTGTTGCTGTGCCGTTTGTTCGATGAGTTCTTCGGCCCGGACGCGCCACTGCCGCCCAGTGACGGCATCCCGCGACGCGATATCACCGCCGCGGTCGAGCGCTACCTGCTGACCGACGATCCGTGGGAAAGCGAGGACGGCGAAGTCTCCGACGCACCGCTCAACGTCCGCGCCAATGCCATCCATGACCGCTTCCGTGGCGCCGGCTGGTTGCGCCAGGAACGCATCGGCGCGCGCGAAATGGTCTCGATGCCGCCGCTGGTGTCGCGACTGCTGGCGACCTTGATCGAATTCGGCGAACACGGGCCGACCTTCGTCTCGGCCAAGATGCGCTCGGTCGAATTGCAGTTGCAGCAGATCCTCGAAGGCAAGGCCGCGGGCGACGCACTGGACGAGGCCGCCGACCAGGCACGCCGGCTGCTGGTGTCGTTGTCATCGATGAGCCTGCAGGTACGCGACCTGATGCCGGAGTTGAGCAAGGCCGAGACCACCGCCCAGTTCGCCCGCCAATGGTTTGAACGCTATGTCGGCCAGTTGTTCATTGGCGACTATGCCGAGCTGCATACCAGCGATCATCCGCTGGCCCGACGCAGCGCGATCCTGGCGATGGCCAGGCAACTGCAGGAACCGGCCCAGCGCGCGCGATTGCTGGACTGGTACCGCGAGCACCTGACCGCTGGTGATGAGCAACGCGCCGCGCTGCGCCTGCAGCGTGGCCTGCAGCGCCTGCATGAGCTGGAGCGGATCGACGAATATCTGGGCCGGCTCGATGACGACATCCGCCAGGCCAATCGGCGGGCGCTGGCCTTCCTCGACTACCGCCTGCGTGCGCCGGATCGGCTGGACGTGTTGCTGCAGCGTGCCGTGCGCGGCGTCCTGGTCGCCGCACCGGAGCAACAGCGGATGCCGGTCGCTGCTGGCGCATTGATGGACGAAAGCCGGCTGCGGCCGCCGCGTCGCAAGCCGCAGCCGATTCCACGCAGCGCCAACAGCAACGCGCCGCCGACGCCGGAACAACTGGCACGGCTGTCACTGTTGCGACAGATCAAGCGCGCCCGCCTGGTCAATGCCGAGGACATGGCCCGCTATGTCGGTCGCCATCTCGGCCAGGCCACTCAGATCGACTCGCGCCAGTTGAGCATTGATTCGATACCCGACCTGCGCGCCTACCAGACCTTGCTGACCCTGGCCTTGCGCAGCCGGCGCGTCGGTGGCCTGCGCCGCGAGGATCCCCTGTCGCGGCTGCTGCGTGGGTTCCGGGTCGAACTGATCGACGCCGGCACGGACGACAGCAGTGACAATGATTTTCTGCACGGCCCGGATTTCCGCATCCATCGGCTCGGCACCGCTCCTAACCGGAAGTCCGCATGAAACGCAGTTGGAACACCCTCAGCCAGAACTCCAATGGCCTGTATGCCGTCGCTGATTTCGAGCGCGCCGCCTATCGTCTGGTCAGCGAACAGGTGCTGTACGCCAGCGATGCCCGTTCGCGTGTGGCCTATCACCTGATCGAGGACTATTTCGCCGATTTCGTCGCCGCGCTGGAACCGCTCGGCATCCGTCTGGAACGCAACGCCCATTACCGCTATGTGGTGGCACTGCCCAGCCACGGCGAAGGGGTGCCGGTCACCCTCGATGAAACCCTGGCCCTGCTGGTGCTGCGGCAACGCTACGACAAAGCGATGCGCCAGGGCCTGATCGAAGATCACGGCGAAGTGGTGGTCGAACTACCGGACCTGCAGGAAGCCTGGCAATCGATGACCGGCCGTCCGCTGCCCGACATCGGCAGCTTGCGGACCCTGGCGCGCAGCCTCAAACGCTGGGGTGTCGGCCGGTTGGTGGAATCCGACGACGATCCGCAGCCGTTCCATCTGCGGGTGCGCCCGGCCATCGTCGATATCGTCGGCGAGCACTGGTTGCAGCGGCTGGACCAGCACAACCGGGATGGCGGCGCCGACGATGCGTCGGCCGACGAGCCCTCAAATGCCGGCCAGGACAACATGGAGGACAACGATGCAACTGCTTGAGCGCATCCATCTGGTGCAGTTCTTCCTGTTCGAGGCGCAGACACTGGCGCTGGACCCGACCACCGCGATCATCGCTCCCAACGGCGCCGGCAAGAGCGCGTTGCTGGATGCCCTGCAGATCGTGCTGCTGGGTGGCGACCGCAGCCGTATCCGCTTCAATGCCCAGGCCGGCGGCAGCCATCGCGCGCGCAGCATCCGCGACTATTGCCTGGGCGTCTATCGCAGCGGTGAGGAAGGCCGCAAGCGCCGCACCGCCACCACCTACATCAGTCTGGTGTTCCGCGATCAGGACAGCGGCGAGGCATTGACCGCCGGCATCGCGCTGGGCGCGGCCGCCGATGAGCCGGAACACCGCCTGCACGGCCTGTATCTGTTGCCGGGGGTGGCGCTGGCCTTGGACGAACACCTGGAACAGGTCAAGGGCAAGGAGTTGCCGCTGACCTGGGCCGCATTCCGCGAACACATCAATCGCCGCTGCAAGCAGGCTGGTAGCTCGGCCGAGCTGCACACGGTCAGCGAACGCTTCGTCCGCGATCTGCTGCTGCGGCTGCGCGCATCGCCATCGGCCAACCCGGACCTCAATGCCTATCGCAAAGCCTTCCTCAACGCCCTGAACCTGCAACGGGTCGAAGACGTCGATCTGTTCGTGCGCACCCTGGTCGCCGAGGATCGCCCGACCGATATCGGTCGCTTCCGGGCCCTGCTCGACAGCTTCCGCCAGATCAAGGAAAAAATCGAACAGGTCAGGCAGCGGATTGAAGCCGCCGATCTGGTCGAACAGCAATACGCCAGAATCGCCCAGCAGGCGACCCGTGCCGCCTCTGCCCGCGCACTGGCTGCCGAATACGCCCGCGATCTGTACAGCGAACAATTGCAGGCGGCGGAAACCGGCGTCGAACAGGCACAAACCCAACTGGCCGACCGCCGCCGGCAACTGAGCGACAGCCGCGCCGAGCGCGAACATCTGCGTGACGAACATGCACGTGGCCAAGCCCAGCTGCAAGGCAGCCAGGGCTATGGTGAACAGGCACAACTGGAAGAACTGGCCGGACGCGATCGCGAACAGCTGGTGCGCTTGAAGAAAGACCTGCTGCGCGAAGTCGCCTTTGTCCGCGAGCGCCTGCGAGGCATTGCCGCGCTCGCCATCGACGGCATCGACGACACCCTGCTGCAGACCGCACTGGCGGATTGGGATGGCTGGCATGCGCAGTTGGCCGCACTGGCGGCGGAAGACGGGCTGCCGTGGTCGCCTGAAGATCTGCACGCACAGGTCCAGCGCAGCCTGCAGCAGGCCACGCCACTGCTGGCCGCGGTCGATCGACATGCACGCCGCTGCCATGCGAGCCACGACAAATTGCGTGACGCGCTGGCCAGCGCGCGCCAGAACCAGAAGCGTCTGTCCGCTGGTCAGGCCGAGCTGCACCCGGATACCGCGCGACTGATGAATTATCTGCGCGACGCCGGCATCGAAGCGCGGCCGGTCTGCGATCTGGTGCGGGTCAGCGACAGCAGCTGGCAGCACGCCATCGAAGGCTATCTGCGTGGCAATGTCGAAGCGCTGCTGGTCCCGGCCAGGGATGAAGAACGCGCGGTCAAGCTGTACCGCGGACTGAAGGGCAGCAGTTCGGTGTACGGGGTCAAGCTGGCGCTGTCCAGCCATGCCCGGCATCGCCGTGGCAACGACAGCGCCGAGGCCGGCAGCGTCGCCGCGCTGCTGGAAGGCGACAACCTCGAGGCACTCGCATTCCTGCGTCGCCAACTGGGCGAACTGGCCTGCGTCGACAGCGAAGCCGAACTGGTCAGCAGCCGCCAGGGCCTGACCCGTGACGGTCTGCTCGCACGTGGTGGCGGCATCGAGCGACTGCGCCTGCCGGCAGCCGGCGATCTGAAAATCGGCGCGTCCGACAACCGCGCGCGATTGCGGGTGCTGCGCGAGGAGATCGAGACCGCCGAGGCCCAGCTGCGGCAGATTGAACCGCAGCTGCGCAGTGCCGATGAGGCCCAACGCGGTCTGGCGCGGCTGGCCGACGCCACCACCGTCGCCCAGTCATTGCACGAACAGGTGCTGGAACACCGGCAATTGGCGGCGCGCTATTCAAGCCAGCAGCAGCGCCGCCAGTCGAGCCTGGATCCGGATCTGCTGCACCTGTCGGAACAGCTGCAGGCGTTGTCGACCCAATTGCAGGCGCAGGAAGCCCGCACCGAACAACTGGTTGGCCAGGAAGCACTGGCTGCCAATGCGGTCGAGCAGGCCCAGCGTCTGCTGGATGGCCTGCGCGAACAGGAACAACGCGTCGCCCGCGAAGCGGTGGATGCGTTCAAGCATCCGGACGTGGACCCGAACCGGGTTGAGCGCCTGCGTGAAGAGCTGGATCAGAAATACCAAGCGCTGGAAGAACGCGCGCGCCGTTGCGAAGAACGGGGCAAGGATGGCGACGCCCAGTTGGCCCGACTGCTGCCCGGCGCCTGGAGTGGCCTGGCCCAGTACGCACGCGACCACGGCATCGAGCTGGATTTTGATGGCGATGCCTGGCGCCCAGCACGCAAGCTGCTGCAACACGAGCTGAGCCGTCTGCGCGACACCGAACTGGTGCGTTACCAGGGCGAAGCCGATGCCGCCTACGACACCGCGGTGGAAACCTTTCGCGCCAGCGTCGCAGCGACCCTCAACGACAACTTCACCCGCCTCAAAACCCAGATCGCCACCCTCAACCGGACCCTGCGCGCCAGCCCGCCGTTTTCCAACCACGAGCGCTACCAGTTCCACTATGAGGTGGTGGCGGAGTTCCGCGAGCTGCATCGCTTCATCCAGCGCGCCGCCGAGATCGGCAGCGAGGACAGCCTGTTCGGCAACGCCGGCGAAGTGCCGGCCGCGTTCCGTGAGCTGATCGAAGACGCCAGCGCGGCACGGGCTGCGTCGTCACCGTTGGACGATTACCGGCGCTTCTTCCGCTTTGAAGTACAGATCCGCCAGGACGACCGGGTGATCGGCACCCTCAGTGAGCGGATGCGCTCGGGCTCCGGTGGCGAACATCGCGCTCCGCTGTACGTGATCGCCGGCGCCGCGCTGGCCGCTGCCTATGGCAAGAGCGAGGCGCACCCGGGCGGATTGGGCCTGATCCTGCTGGATGAATTCGGCGACAAGATCGACGCCCAGAATGCCCGTGCCACCAGCAATTATCTGCGCTCGCTGGGCCTGCAACTGGTGCTGGCCGCGCCGGACACCGCCCAGGGCACGCTCAGTGGCGTGCTCGACAGCTATATCGAACTGTTCCGCGACGGCGATCTGCTGCAGGCCGAACGGATCGAAGTCACCGAAGCCGCGCGTGCCCTGTTGCTCAGCGATCAGTTCGACCTGCATCCGCAACTGCTGGAAGAGGAAACGGAGCGCATCCAGCGCGAGAGTGCGGTGGGCTGACCGAGCGCCGTCACCACTAGCCCGCTGCGGCGGGCTCAAGCAGCGCTGCGGGCCACGCCCACGGAAACCGGCCCACGCTTGCGCGATCAGCGATTTCTCGGCAAGGTGGCGGCTCCATACGCACGCGTATTTCCCCGCATGACCCCAGCCACCGCCAACGGCGCCGACTCCGGCGCCGCCATCGCCAACCCGCACTACCCGCATCTGTTCGCGCCGCTGGATCTGGGCTTCACCCGATTGCGCAACCGGGTATTGATGGGCTCGATGCATACCGGACTGGAAGATCGCGCAGCTGACTTCCCCAAGCTGGCGGCGTATTTCGCCGAGCGCGCCGAAGGCGGCGTCGGCCTGATGGTGACCGGTGGCTTTTCGCCCAACCTGGTCGGCTGGCTGAAACCGTTTGGCGGCAAACTGTCATGGCCGTGGGAAGTGCGCCCGCACAAGTTTGTCACTGCCGCCGCCCACCAGCATGGGGCGAAAATCTGCCTGCAACTGCTGCATGCCGGGCGCTACGGCTACCACCCGTTTACGGTGGCGCCATCGAAGTTGAAGGCGCCGATCAATCCATTCACTCCGCGCGCGTTGTCCGCACGCGGGGTCGAACGCCAGATCAACGCCTATGCCAGTGCCGCGCGGCGCGCCCGCGAAGCCGGCTACGACGGCGTCGAAGTGATGGGCTCGGAAGGCTATTTCATCAACGAGTTCACCGCGCCGCGGACCAACAAGCGCAACGATGCCTGGGGCGGCAGCGCGGAAAAGCGCATGCGTTTTGCGGTCGAGATCGTCCGCCGCATCCGCGAGGCCTGCGGCCCCGACTTCATCATCATCTACCGGCTGTCACTGGTCGATCTGGTTGAAGACGGCAACCAGTGGCAGGAAATCCTGATGCAGGCCAGGGCGGTCGAAGCCGCCGGCGCGACCCTGATCAATTCCGGCATCGGCTGGCATGAAGCACGGGTGCCGACCATCGTCACGTCGGTGCCGCGCGCGGCATTCGTCGATGTCACCGCCAAACTGCGCCCACATGTCGGGGTGCCGGTGATTGCCAGCAACCGCATCAACATGCCCGACGTCGCCGAATCGATCCTGGCCGCCGGCAAGGCTGACATGGTGTCACTGGCGCGGCCGCTGCTGGCTGACCCGCAGTGGACCAACAAGGCGCGCACCGGCCAGGCATCGCGCATCAACACCTGCATCGCCTGCAACCAGGCCTGCCTGGACCACGTGTTCCAGAACAAGCGCGCCAGCTGCCTGGTCAATCCGCGCGCCTGTGCCGAGACCGAACTCAACTATCCGAAGACGCTGATGCCGAAGTCGATTGCCGTGGTCGGCGCCGGCCCCGCCGGCCTGGCTTGCGCCACCGTCGCCGCTGAGCGTGGCCATCGGGTGACCTTGTTTGACGCCGCCGACCGGATTGGTGGCCAGTTCAACTACGCCAAGCAGATTCCAGGCAAGGAGGAATTCCACGAAACCCTGCGTTATTTCCAGCACAAGCTCGACGACAGCGGGGTCCGGCTGGCACTGGGCAGGCAAGTCGACGTGGCGGCGTTGCAGGGCTTTGACGAGGTCGTGCTGGCGACCGGCATCACTCCGCGCAAGGTCGATTTTGCCGGCGCCGATCATCCCAAGGTGATCAGCTATACCGATGTACTCAGTGGCCGGGTCACGGTCGGCCGCCGCGCGGCAATGATCGGCGCTGGCGGGATTGGCTTCGACGTCGCCGAATATCTGGCTGAAGAGGGTCCGTCACCGAGTCTGGACGTGGCCCGCTGGATGGCCGAATGGGGCGTGGATGCCAGCTTCGAAAGCCGCGGCAGCCTGGGCAGACCGCAGCCCGAACCCGCCGCACGCGAGTTGTGGTTGTTGCAGCGCAGTCCGGGCAAGCCGGGCGCGCGACTGGGCAAGACCAGCGGCTGGGTCCACCGCGCCACGCTCAAGGCCAAGGGCGTGAAGATGCTGGGCGGGGTCGAATACGTCGGCGTCGATGATGCCGGCCTGCATATCCGCCTGGGCACGGTCGAACAGACCTTGCCGGTGGACCATGTCGTCGTCTGTGCCGGCCAGGAACCCTGCCGCGAACTGCAGGCGGGATTGCTGGCGGCCGGCATCCGCAGCCACCTGATTGGCGGCGCCGATGTCGCCGCCGAACTGGACGCAAAACGTGCGATAGACCAGGGCAGCCGGCTGGCTGCCACGCTCTGAAACTGAACGGGATCGTTCATTAGTGAGCCATTGAATATTTCCCCGGCCGTTGCGCCTCAACGGTCGCCCCGTCGCCGGCGTGTCGGATCCGCCGGCAGAAACTGAATAGGGCTGCCCAGCGTTCAGCTGGCGTTGCCATTGCCGCACTTACCTTGCGCGCACTTTCCGGCCCGCCGCCAGTTCCGGCAGGCCAACCCGGCGCCTTCTGATTTGCCGGTTTATCGGGGCAGCCCCGTGAGGCTGCCTCCCCATAACGCCCTGCCGTGTCCAGAGTTTTGTGCTTCCCGTGTGGTTGGGAAGAGCGGATGCGGGAAAGACGGAGCAAGGAGTTCTATGAAACTGGCCTGGATTCTCTGGCTGTCGCAGTTGCTGCCACAGCCGGCCGCCGATTCGTTGTGCCTCAGCACCACCGTGTACCTGGAAGCCCGCGACCAGACCCTGCAAGGCCAGCAAGCCGTCGCCGAAGTGGCGCTGCGCCGCCTGGACAGCGGCCTGTGGGGCGACTCGATGTGCGAGGTGGTCACCGCCCGCAAGCAGTTCGCGCCCAGCCTGGTGCCACCGGGCACGCGGCTGAAGAATGCCGATGCCTGGGCCAGTTCGGTCAACGTCGCTCTCGGCGCTGAACTCAACTGGGCACTGCCGCCCGGTGAGCGCAAGGAAATCGTCCCCGGTGCCAGCCACTTCGCCGCGCTTGGCATCGCCAATCCGAGCTGGCGCAACGCCTACCACGTGGCCACCATCGGTGATCACACGTTCCTCGAAGTGCAGAAGCTGAAACCGCGTTCCTGAATGCACTGTTGCGTGGGCGACACTTGAGCAAACAAGGCGGGTCTGGGACAGTTCCCACCCGCCTTTCTTGTTGCAGGAACCCACGTGAAGCTCTATTCCAAACCCGGTGCATGCTCCACCGCCGACCACATTGCATTGCAGTGGACCGGCCAGCCGTTCGATGTCCAGATCCTGACCGCGCAGGAAATGAAGGCGCCTGAGTTCCTCGCCATCAACCCGACCGGCGCGGTGCCCGCCATCGTCGACGGCGATTTCATCCTGACCCAGAACGCGGCCATCATGGCCTACATCGCCGACAGCTATCCGCAGGCCGGCCTGGCCGGCGACGGCAGCGTGCAGCAACGCGCGCAGGCCAATCGCTGGCTGGCGTTCGTCAATTCGGATCTGCATCCGGCGTTCAAGCCGATTTTCGCGCCGGCCGCCTTCAGCGCCGATGACAGCCAGCACGATGCGATCAAGGCGGCTGCACGCAAGCGCGTGCGCGCTCTGTTCGAAAGTGCTGACCGGCAACTGCAGGGCAAGCAATGGCTGGCCGGCTTCCGCAGTTTTGCCGACCCCTATCTGTTCATCACCCTGTTGTGGGCCGACAAGCTCGGCATCGATCTGTCGGATCTGGCCAACCTCAATGCATTCAAGCAGCGCATGCTGGCCGACGCCGACGTGCAACAGGTATTGAAAGCGGAAGGCCTGCAGTAATACGCGATGGCGTGGCACGCACTACGTGCCACGCCATCCATCAAGCCGCTGCCGCACTCAGGCGTCATCGGCAATTTCCGGCTCCACCAGTTGCGCCAACAGCGCCAGCGACTCCTGCCAGCCGAGATAGCAGAACTCGACCGGGATGGCCGCCGGAATGCCCGCCTGCACCACCGTCAGTTCGGTTCCGCAGGCGACCGCGGTCAAACTCACCTGCACATCCATCTCACCAGGCATCGCCGGATCATCGAACTGATCGGTGTAGCGGATGCGCTGGTCCGGTACCAGTTCGGTATAGGTGCCGCTCCAGCCATGACTGGCGCCAGTGCTGAAATTGGTGAATGACATCCGGTAGTGGCCACCGACGCGCACATCGGACTGATGCACCTTGCCGGTGAAGCCATGCGGCGGCAGCCACTTCACCCGCGCATCGTCATCCAGGAAGGCGCGATACACGCGCTCCGGTGGTGCCCGCAACACGCGGTGCAGGCGGACGGTGCCACTTTTCTGCTCATCACTCATCTCGTACTCCCGTGCAATGGTCTGGTATCTGATCGACGAACGGCAGCGCCAGTTTTCGACAGCAGCGGGCAGCTTGTCGATGCCCGCTTCGTAGCCATCGTGCGCGGCCATCCGGCGGCTCTTGACTACTGCCTGCTGACGGCAGGCTGCCGGCAACTGGCCATGAATGCTCCTGGCCGCTTGTCCGCCCATTGCATTGGTGGCGGCCCGGTTGCTTCGTTCCCTGGCCGCAGCCATGCGACGAATCACTTGATGCATGTTTCGATCTTCGATCTCCCGCAGCCAACAGCGCGCAGGCAATCACACCTGTTCAATGTGGGAAACAGAAGGTTCTTTGTTCCGGCTTCTCTATTAAGAATATTCCTACAGTGATTTACTCGAATAACTTAAAAGAAAAGTGATGCGGATGTCTTCTTCAGCTGTTTTCTTGACGTTAAATCAAACGCATTGCTAGCCTGCGCGACCACATCTCCGCATGGGCGTGATTCAGCCTGCTTTCCGGCGCATGTGGACGAGAGAATTACCAAAAAACATCAGGACGAAGCAATGATCAAGAGAAAGATTCTCGTCGCCGGCGTGCAGCTGGCCATCGGCCTCGGTGCCACCGCCGGCGCCAGTGCAGGCACCTTCAATGGCGTCAACTTTACCGGCGGCGGCTTCAACTACAATGGCGATAATACGTTCAACAATACCAGCCATACCTTCAACATAAAGAGCGATGGAAGCTACGGCAACCTCACTTCCAACGGCAACCTGACCAGCGGTGCGGGTAACACCATCATCATGAATACCTTCCTGGATGCCGGTGGCAGCACCACCCTCGGCCAAGGCAGCAATCGGGTGCTGGTCAATGGCAACTTCAGTGGTGAAGCCATCACCCTGGACATCAGGAACAATGGTGGTCCGGGCGCCTCGACCGACCTTGACAGCAGCGGCGTCAACAGCGCCAACGAAGGCATCTCGGTGGCCCAGGTCGCCGGCAGCTCCAACGCCAATGCATTTGCACTGAAAGGCGAATACGTGGCGGTCGGTGCCTTCCAGTACCGCTTGAACAGCTACGGCCCGGCCGACGCCGACAAGAGCCAGCGCCTGGTCAACGAAGACGCCGATGGTTTCTGGGATTACCGCCTGCAGAACGCCAAAGCCGCCGAGAACCCGACACCACCGCCGCCGGTGGTGCCGCCGGTAACCCCACCGGTCGACCCGACCACGCCGGTCACCCCGGTCGCACCGACTGCCGGTGAGCGCCTGGCGCTGGTACCGCAGGCGTCGTCCTATCTGGTCCAGAACAACACGCTGTTCGCCTATGGTCAGCAGAGCATTGCCACCCTGCACCAGCGTTTTGGTGAAATCAACGGCGCCAACAGCCCGGCCGAAGGCGATGCGCAGGTATTCGTGCGTACCTTCGGCGGCCAGAGCAGCTACAACAGCGATCTGTCGTTCAACGAATACGGCTATGACTATGAGCAGGACTTCTTCGGCCTGCAGGTCGGTGGCAACTGGCTGCGCCTGAGCGGCCAGGACAGCAGCTTCCGCCTGGGTGGCGCGCTCAGCGCCGGCAAGTCGCAAGTCAATCCGAACACCGTGTACCTGGCCGACGCCAGCGTGGGTGAAGTCAGCCGCATGCAGACCGATGCGACCAGCGTAGCGCTGACCGCGACCTGGCAGCACAACAACGGCTTCTACGTCGATGGCGTGGTGGGTGGCAGCTGGTACAAGACCGACATCGATACGCCGTTCCACCAGAGCCGCGTCGCCAAGACCGAGAGCAGTGCCATTTTCGCCTCGGTCGAAGTCGGCTACTCCTTCGCCCTTGGCGAGCACGTGGTACTGGAGCCGCAGGCGCAGGTGTCCTGGCAGAAGCTGGATACCGAAACCGACACCGATCACGATGGCGTGGTCATCGACCTGGGCCAACCGGAACTGTTCATCTGGCGTGTCGGCGCGCGTGCACTGCTGAGCGAACAGACCACCGCCAAGGGCACCGCGGTCACCGAATACCTCAAGCTGAACTATTACGGCAGCGAGGGTCCGGATCAGCGCGCGTTCCTGTCCGATGAGTACTTCGCCACCGGCGAATACGGCGACAGCGTCGAGTTCGGCTTTGGTGCCACCGCTTCGATGCGCAACAACTGGTCGCTGTATGGCGACATGGCGGTACAGATGGACGTTGGCTCGGACCAGGGCTCGGCCAGCCGCACCGGCTGGATCGGCACCATCGGCGCCAAGTGGGTGTTCTGATACCGCGCAGACGATGGATGTGCAGGAAAAACGCCGGCTGATGCCGGCGTTTTTTTGTGTCATGGCCGACGCTGGCAACCTTGGCTGCCGGCGCGCCAAACGGCTCACTTCGACAAATGTTGCGATTCGCGGCACGGATGAAAGGCAGGCAGAGCTGACATTCGTCGATCAAGCGCCTGCCATTCGCCGGACGGCTGGATCAACGGCTCCAGGCACTGCCGAACTGCACGTACAGGGTTTCATCTTCCGGCCCCCAGGCGTAGTCCAATCCCATGTACAACCCCAGCTGGCGCGCGATCAGATAACGGAAGCCGGTGCCTTTGGACACCTGGCTTTGCGCGTCACCAAAATCATTGTTGCGTCCCCATGTACGGCCGGCGCCGGCAAAGCCAATCAGCGCCCAGCGCGGGGTCAGGTTCCAGCGCACTTCGGTTTCGGCCACGCCGGCGCGGGTGTCCTGGTAGCGGGCCGATCCGATGCCGCGCATGTCGATGTAGGGCAGACGGTTGAATGGAATGTCGCCATTGGCCCAGCGCGTATCCAGGCGCCCACCGAGTACCAGCTTGCCATCGGCCACCGGCAGATAGCCGTAGACGTGGCCGCGATAGCTCTGGAAGGCGGTGTCGCTGCCGATGCCCTTGCCGTAGAACGTGCCCTGGATGATGCCCAGCCAGCCGCTGTTGGGCGTGAAGTTGTTATCGCGTTGATCGTATTGCAGTGACAGGCCCAGCCCGGAGTTGCGCTTGGTCACTTCCTTGTCGCTGAAGCGTTCGCGGTCGGACGGCAGGTCAAAGCGGATGTCCTGGTCCATGTACAGCCATGACAGGCCCAGGTACAGCGACTGGTCACCGATCCGGCGCGACAGCTTCTGGTATGAAATCAGGCCGTCGGTGTTGTAGCCGACCGCCACCGGTGGCAGCAGCCGACCGGGCGTGTAGAAGTCCAGGTTGAACGAACTCTTGCCGACCGCGGCCACGTAGCGCCAGCGATCATCGGCGAAATGCAGGTTGGCGAAACCGCCGTAGGCATGACTGCCGTTTTCGGTCTTCATCCCGCCAACACCGTAGACGTTGGGCGCGATCATCTGCTGGCGACCATCGGTCGTGGTGCGGGTGGTCGGCGCGCCGGCCGGGCGGTGGAAAAACACCAGCCCGAGGCCGCCGCCATAACCCAACGCCGGGTCACTGATGACCGCCGGCACCGGCAGGAAGCCGCGGTGTTCCAACAGCCAGCGCGACATGTCGAGCTTGCCATCCTGCGGGTCGTGCATCAGGTCATGCAGGCTTTCCCTGGGCTGGTCGGCCGGCGCCACCGTGTCCGCTGGCACTTCGACCGGGGGTGCAGCGGCGGCGGTCTGGCCATCGGCAGCACTGCATTGCGGCGCCGCAGGCAGCGCCCGGCAATCCACGGTCGGCATGCTGGTGACGCTAGGGCCGTCGGCACCGGCATCTGCAACCTGCGCCAGCAAGGCGCCGGGCATGCATGTCAGCAACAGCAGGCTCGCGGTGGCAAACCAGCACTTGTTCATCGGACATCCTCGTCAGGTCACTCGCCAACGGCTCGCGCCGCTCGTCATTCCATCCCGGGCGACAGCACGTGAAGCCCCTGCTGTCACCGAGATGGTAACCTCTTCATGTCACGATGAGGTCAAGCACTGCGCCGGTGGCGGCAATTCAGCCAACGCGGGACCGCTCGCCTACCTGCCCGCCCCGGCTTTCCGGCATGCCTGTTCGATCGCCTGCATGAAGCCCGCTTGGTCGCGTGGCGAGATCAGCAACTGGCGGCCGCGACCGTAGTCGATCCGCAGTCGATCCAGCGACAGCGCCGGGCTCGACGCCGGATTGCGGGTCGGCGTGATGTCAGTGATCGCCGCCAGCGGCACCCGCCAGCGGAAAGGCCCGCTGCGCACCTGCAGGCAATCAGCGGTAATGGTGTAGCGGGTAGCGAACAGCAGCGACAGCGGCAAGCCGAACCCCAGCAGCAGTACCGCGGCCACCGTCAACCATGCTACCCATCCCTGCTCTTGCGCCAGTGCGGCGAAGGCCGCGGGGAGACAAACCGCCATCGCCCCCAGCAGCACGATCAGCAGCCAGCCATCCACCTTCGAACGATATGTCGTTGCCATGCATCCTCCTTGTCAGCCAATACTCCATGACGGTCGGCCCGCGATCGACCGACATGGATACCATAACCCGGATGGATGGGTGCTTCACTGCTTCGGCCGCCTATCCTTGCGGCGGCAGCATGGCTAGGCTGCCTGCGTTTCGGCCAGCAGCGAGCGCGCGTTGTCCAGCCAGCGCTTGGCCAGCGCATCGCTCTTGGCCTTGCCCAAGGCCGCCGAAATATCCGGCATCAGCGCCACCAGCGCGGCCATGTCGGTGCAGCGTTCGACCTTGAGCTGCAGGAAGTAGCCCTTCAAGCCGAGGTGGGCGTGGATGGCATCGGTCATCAGGTTGTACAGCGCGGCGCGGCGCTGGCCCTCGCCGTCATCGGCCACCTCTTCGGCATCCGCCTGCGGCCCTTCAGCCGGCCCGGTGGCGGTATCGACGACAGCGATCAGTTGCTGTGCCAGCAGCTGCTCCAGGGCGTCGTCCGGTGCCTTCAGCGCGCTGGCCAGTTCCTTCAATTCGGCTTCGTTGCGTTGGCCGTCAACCATCAACAGGATGGAGCGCAACCCGGTCGGAAGTTTACGGCTGCGTTGCTGGATTTCATCGCGTCCAGCGTCGGTCTTGGTATACACCATAATCTGCGTTGCCCCCCTGCGGCATGCGCCAGTGGGCCCCCTGCCCCCGGTCCGCGATGCCAAGCAAACGGCAGCAGTTTCGACGGCTTGGCCGCCCCCCATCTGCCACCTGCGTCACATTATGCGGTTTTGTCCGCGCTTTGCACGCGCCCGCCAGCAAAAAGGGCGATGGAAATCCATCGCCCTGCTGGTGCCCTTGGCCCGGTTGGCCGAATCAGCGCTTTTCAATCGGCACGAAGGCCTGATCTTCCGGCCCGGTGTAGTTGGCGCTGGGACGGATGATCTTGCCGTCGATGCGCTGCTCGATGACGTGCGCGCTCCAACCACTGGTGCGGGCGATGACGAACAGCGGGGTGAACATGGCCGTCGGCACACCCATCATGTGGTAGCTGACCGCACTGAACCAGTCCAGGTTCGGGAACATCTTCTTGATGTCCCACATCACCGTTTCCAGACGCTCGGCGATGTCGTACATCTTCATGCTCTGCTCTTCGGCCGACAGTTCCCTGGCCACCTGCTTGATGACCTGGTTGCGTGGATCGCTGACCGTATAGACCGGGTGACCGAAGCCGATCACCACTTCCTTGCGTTCGACCCGCGCCTTGATGTCGGCCTCGGCCTCGTCGGCGGTTTCGTAGCGCTTCTGCACTTCGAAGGCGACTTCGTTGGCACCGCCGTGCTTGGGCCCACGCAGCGCGCCGATGGCGCCGGCAATGCAGGAGTACATGTCGCTGCCGGTACCGGCAATCACCCGGCCGGTGAAGGTCGATGCATTGAACTCATGCTCGGCGTACAGGATCAGGCTGGTGTGCATCGCCCGCACCCAGGAGTCGCGCGGCTTTTCACCGTGCAGCAGGTGCAGGAAATGACCGCCGATCGAGTCGTCGTCGGTTTCCACGTCAATCACCCGGCCGTTGTGGCTCCAGTGGTACCAGTACAGCAGCATTGAACCGAGGCAGGCCATCAGCTTGTCGGCGATGTCGCGTGCACCGGGATGGTTGTGGTCGTCTTTTTCCGGCTGCACGCAACCCAGCACCGACACGCCGGTACGCATCACGTCCATCGGATGGGCCGAAGGTGGCAGTTCTTCCAGTGCCGCCTTGACCGCTGCCGGCAGCCCGCGCAACGACTTCAACTTGGCCTTGTAGCCACGCAACTCGGCGGCATTGGGCAGTTTGCCGTGGACCAGCAGATAAGCGATTTCCTCGAACTCACTGCTGGTCGCCAGATCCAGGATGTCGTAACCGCGGTAGTGCAAATCGTTGCCGCTGCGACCGACGGTGCACAGCGCGGTATTGCCGGCGGCGGTACCGGACAGGGCGACCGATTTCTTGGGTTTGAAGGGAACGGCGGGTTCTGACATTTCATCTACCTCGTGTTTGATTTTGAGAGTGCGTGCAACGCACTGGCCTGCGCGGGATCGGCTGACGCCGCAGGCAGGCTATTTCTTGGCCGCGAACAAGGCGTCCAGGCGCTGTTCGAAATCGTGGTAGCCGATGCGCTCGTACAGTTCCTCGCGGGTCTGCATGATGTCGACCACATTCTTCTGATGACCGTCACGGCGGATGGCTTGGTAGACGGTTTCGGCGGCCTTGTTCATCGCCCGGAACGCCGACAGCGGATACAGCTGGATGGCGACACCGACCGAGGCCAGTTCCTCGCGGGTGAACAGCGGGGTCTTGCCGAACTCGGTGATGTTGGCCAGCACCGGCACCTTCACCGCCTCGACAAAGCGCTGGTAGGTCGGCAGGTCGTAGGCCGCTTCGGCGAAGATACCGTCGGCGCCTGCTTCGACGCAGGCGATGGCGCGTTCGATCGCCGCATCCACGCCGTCGACCTGGATCGCATCGGTGCGTGCGATCAGGAAGAACTCCGGATCGGTCCGGGCATCGGCGGCGGCCTTGACCCGGTCGGCCATTTCCGCCGAGGACACGATTTCCTTGCCCGGCCGGTGGCCGCAGCGCTTGGCCCCGACCTGGTCTTCGATATGGCAGGCCGCCGCGCCGGCCTTGATCAGCGACTTGATGGTGCGGGCGATATTGAAGGCGCTGGGGCCAAAGCCGGTGTCGATATCCACCATCAGCGGCAGATCACAGACATCGGTGATGCGGCGCACGTCGATCAGCACATCGTCGAGCGTGTTGATGCCCAGGTCCGGCAGGCCCAGCGAACCGGCGGCAACGCCACCACCGGACAGATAGATGGCACGGTAGCCGGCGCGTTTGGCCAGCAGCGCGTGGTTGGCATTGATGGTGCCGATAACCTGCAGCGGCTGTTCCGCGGCCAACGCCGCGCGGAAGGCCGCGCCAGCGGATGAGGGTTGGGTCATGGGGTTCTCCGTTGCACCGCGCTCATGCGCAGCAGACCATTTTAAAGCCTGTCACGTATATTTGGCTAAGCGCGCGCCGTGCGGGTCGGAACAGTACGCTCCGGGGCTTTTGTGCCACAGCTCCTAAAGCCTTTGCGCTGTGGGCCGGCACTGGATTCCCGCCTCCTGCGTCCCCATATTGGTCGCGTGGCAGCAAACCCCGCACCGGTCAGCGAAGCCCAGTGGAAGGCAGCCACCTCACCGTTCGAACAACAAGGAGATGCATGATGTCTGACAAGACCGAAAAGGCCATTCTCGCTGGCGGCTGTTTCTGGGGCATGCAGGATCTGGTCCGCAAGCGTCCCGGGGTGCTGTCCACGCGCGTCGGCTACAGCGGCGGCGATGTCGAAAACGCCACTTACCGCAACCACGGCACCCATGCCGAGGCGCTGGAAGTGGTATTCGATCCGGACAAGACCAGCTTCCGCGAACTGCTGGAATTCTTCTTCCAGGTCCACGACCCGTCCACTCCCAATCGCCAGGGCAATGACCGCGGCACCAGCTACCGCTCGGCAATCTTCTATACCAGCGACGAACAGAAGCAGATCGCGCTGGACACCATTGCCGATGTCGACGCCTCGGGCCTGTGGCCGGGCAAGGTAGTGACCGAAGTGAGCCCGGCCGGTCCGTTCTGGCAGGCCGAGCCCGAGCACCAGGATTACCTGGAGCGGATTCCCAACGGCTATACCTGCCACTTCGTGCGTCCGGACTGGAAGCTGCCGCGCCGCGACACGCAGGCGTCGAAGTAACCGCCAGCAGGTCCCCGCTCCGGGTGGGATTGCACCCGGAGCGGGTTGCCCATGGACCTCATGACACCCTGGCTGTGGATAGTACTGCCCGGCCTGATTTTGGGCTGGGCCGTGCAGCGTGGTCCGCTGTGCGCGGTCAAGGCCAGCGCCGAAATCGTCCATCACGGCCGCTGGCGACGGTTCTGGGCGATATGGCAGTGTCCGGCCTGGGCGTGGGCGCTGACCGGGCTGGCAACCATCGTGTCCGCCCACGCCATCACCCTCATCGGTCCGGCCCATCACGGCTGGCAATGGCCACTGCTGGGCGGCATGGTGTTTGCCACCGGCGCCTGGATCAATGGCGGTTGCTCGTTTGGCACCGTGGCCCGGCTGGGCCGTGGTGAGATCTCGTTTGCGCTGACCTTGCTGGCAATGCTGGCCGGCCAGTTGTGCGCCCTGCGCTGGCTGCAGCCATTGGCGCCGATATCCCTGCAAAGCGACGATCTGCCCGCACTGCACTGGCGCTGGTTGTGGCATCTGGCATTGGCGATCCTGCTGCTGGTCTCGCTGCGCCAGGCGGTCAGGCAACGGATATGGCGATGGCAGGTGTGGCGGCAACCGAACTGGCCGCCAGCATTGGCGATGCCGTTCGTCGCAGCAGCAGCCAGCGTCGTGCTGCTGATACACCAGCATTGGCCCAGTACCAGCATTGCCGCCCAGGCATTGTCCGGTCATCCGCAGGATCTGCATCGTTGGGGGCTGCTGCCGGCAGTGGTGGTCGGTACGGTCGCCGCAGCAATGGCCAGCGGCAGCTTCAGGCCACGCATCGGAAATCCGGCGGCGTTGCCACGTCGCCTCGGCGGCGGACTGATGATGGGGGTTGGCAGCGTACTGATACCCGGCGGCAACGGCCATCTGCTGGTGGCCGGGATACCGGCACTGCAGGTGTCGGCATTGCTCGGCTACCTGAGCATGCTGGCATGGCTGCTATTACTGGCCCTCGTCCGTAAACACTGGATCGCCTGGCGCATCGCCACGGCAAAGAAGCTGCCGCCACCGCGCACGTAACGCGTGATCATTCACTACCCGCATCGGCACCGCGGGCCAGCGCGCGCCGTATTTCATCCAGTGCACCGGGATCGTCGAGGGTGGACAGATCCCCGGTTGGACGATCCTCGACCAATGCCTGCAATGAGCGCCGCAGCAGTTTGCCGGATCGCGTCTTCGGCAGCGCATTGACCACGTAAACCCGCGCCGGCCGCGCCACCGCGCCGAGTTGATCGACCACCCGCGCACGCATGCCTTCGGCAGCGTCCACCGCCGCCGCGCCATCGCCGGCCTGTTTCAGGATCGCGAACACCACCGGTACCTGGCCCTTGATCTCGTCGCGGACGCCGATGACCGCGGCCTCTGCCACGGCCGGAAAACCGGAAATCGATTCTTCAATCTCGCGCGTGCCCAGACGATGGCCGGCGACGTTGATGACATCGTCGGTACGGCCAAGGATGAAGGTGTAGCCATCTTCGTCGCGGATGGCCCAGTCCAGCGAGCTGTACAGCAGTTCCTTGAAATGGCTGAAGTAGCTACTGAGGAAACGCGCGTCATCGCCCCAGATCGTGGTCATGCAACCGGGCGGCAGCGGCGGCTGGATCACCAGCACGCCTTTCTGGTTGGCGGCTACTTCCTTGCCCGTGGACTCGTCGATGATTTTCATCCGGTAGCCGAGATTGGCGAAACCGGGCGAGCCGAACCGCACCGGCTTCATGTCCAGCCCTGGCAGCAGGGTCAACGCCGGCCAACCGGTTTCGGTCTGCCAGTAGTTGTCGATGACCGGTTTGCCGAGCATCCCGGTAATCCACTGCGCGGTCGGTTCATCAAGCGGCTCGCCGGCCAGGAACAGATATCGCAGCGACGACAGATCGCGGTCGCTGATGAAGCGGCGATCGTGCTTCTTCAGCACCCGGATGGCGGTCGGCGAGGAGAACATCGTGCGCACCCGGTATTGCTCGCACAGTGACCACCAGATGCCGGCGTCGGGTTGGATAGGCAGGCCCTCGTAAAGCAGTGAGGTGGCGCCGATAATCAGCGGTCCGTAGACGTTATAGGAATGACCGACCGCCCAGCCGACATCCGAGGTCGAGAACATCACCTGGCCGGGACCGACATCGAACACGGTTTCCATCGACAGTGCCAACGCCACCGCATAGCCGCCGACATCGCGCTGCACGCCTTTTGGTTTGCCGGTGGTGCCAGAGGTGTAGAGCAGGTAGCTGGGCTGGTTGGATTCCAGCCACGTCACTGGCACCTCCACATCCAGGCATTGTTCGCGCAGGCCGGCATACTCGACGTCACGCCCCTCCTGCCAGGGCATGTCATCAACCAGTCCACGCGACACCACCAGCACGTGCGGCGGCGGTGCCGATGCCTGCAGGCAGGCTTCGTCGACCAGCGGCTTGTAGGCGATCACCTTGCCACCGCGCATGCCGGCGTCGGCGGTAATCAGCAGCGCCGGTTGCGCGTCGTCGATGCGCAAGGCCAGGTTGTGCGCGGCAAAACCGCCGAACACCACCGAATGAATCGCGCCGATGCGCGCGCAGGCCAGCATCGCGAACACCGCTTCGGCCATGTTCGGCATGTAGATGACCACGCGGTCGCCCTCGCCCACCTGCAGTCGCTGCAGTACCGCGGCGAACGCGTTTACTTCGCGATGCATCTGCTGGTAGGTGAACTCGCGGCTGCTGTTGGTTTCGGTCGATATCGTGACCAGCGCCAGTTGCCCGGCGCGGTCAGCAAGATGGCGATCTACCGCGTTGTAGCAGAGATTGGTCAGGCCGCCGGCATACCATTGCCGGAACGGAGGGTGGGAATAATCCAGCACGCGATCCGGCGGACGATGCCAGTAGATCCGCGCTGCCTGTTCACCCCAGAACTGCTCCGGCTGTTCGACCGAGCGGCGATAGACGTCTTCGTAAGCCATGGCGAACTCCCGGATCCGACAGGGCCCCAGCATAGATCGCGCTCATCGCCGCCACCGTGCGACCTTGGTCGAACGCAGGCAAACAAAAAGGGATGGAAAACTCCATCCCTTTTCGGTGTCTGGCAAGACGGCCTGTCGGCTCAGCTCAAGCCCATGCTCAGCCCAGCAGGTGCGCCACGCCAGCGCGTTCTTCTTCCAGTTCGGCCAGGGTCTTGTCCATCGCGGCGCGGCTGAACGCGTCGACTTCCAGGCCGGTGACGCGGGTGTATTCGCCGTTGGCGGTGGTCACCGGCACGCCGTAGATGATGCCTTCCGGAATGCCGTAGCTGCCATCGGACGGCACGCCCATGGTCACCCACTTGCCGTTGCTGCCCAGCACCCAGTCATGGATGTGGTCGATGGCGGCATTGGCCGCCGACGCCGCCGAGGACAGGCCGCGGGCTTCGATGATCGCCGCGCCACGCTTGCCCACCTGCGGGATGAACGCATTGGCATTCCAGTCAGCGTCGTTGATCTTGTCCTTCAGCGACTGGCCGTTGACGGTGGCGAAGCGGTAATCCGGGTACATGGTCGGGCTGTGGTTGCCCCAGACCACCAGGTTATCGATGTCGCCGACGGCGACTTCGGCCTTGTTGGCCAGCTGGCTGAGCGCACGGTTGTGGTCAAGGCGCAGCATGGCGGTGAAGTTTTTGGCCGGCAGGTCCGGCGCCGACTTCATCGCGATGTAGGCATTGGTATTGGCCGGGTTGCCGACCACCAGCACCTTGACGTCGCGGCTGGCGACCTTGTTCAGCGCAGCGCCCTGGGCGGTGAAGATCTTGGCGTTTTCCAGCAGCAGGTCCTTGCGCTCCATGCCCGGGCCGCGCGGACGCGCACCGACCAGCAGGGCCACGTCGGCGTCCTTGAAGGCCACTTCCGGGTCATCGGTGCCGACCATGCCGGCCAGCAGCGGGAAGGCGCAGTCTTCCAGTTCCATCATCACGCCTTTCAGCGCGGCCTGGGCCTTCTCCATCGGCAATTCCAGCAGCTGCAGGATGACGGGCTGATCCTTGCCCAGCATTTCGCCGGAAGCGATGCGGAACAGCAGGGCGTAACCGATCTGGCCGGCGGCGCCGGTCACTGCAACACGTACGGGGGTCTTCATTACAAGGTGTCTCCGGTTGGGGAAGGCCCGGCACACGGGCGCATCAGCGCGGGCAGCCGGAGCGGTTCAGGACCGGCGCGATGGCGCCAGGTCAGCTGGTGATTTTATCACGCCGGCAGCACTCGCTCTGCCGGCGTGTCGTGCAGGGAAGCTGGCTCAGGCTGCCAGGTGGCGGTTCCATTCGGCCACCCGGTCGGCCGCAGCCGCCAGCGCGGCGTCGGTGTCGCCTTCCAGGGTGATCTTGTTGATGGTGTCGCCCTGCTTGATTGCATCGACCACGTCCAGGCCTTCCAGGACCTTGCCGAACACGGTGTGCTTGCCATCCAGCCAGTCGGTCTTGATGTGGGTGATGAAGAACTGGCTGCCGTTGGTATTGGGGCCGGCGTTGGCCATCGACAGCACGCCGCGCTCATGGCGCACGCCGTTGTTGGTCTCGTCCTCGAAGCGGTAGCCGGGACCGCCGCGGCCGGAACCTTCCGGGCAACCGCCCTGGACCATGAAATCGTCGATGACACGGTGGAACTTGAGGCCATCGTAGAAGTGGTGCTGGACCAGGTTGACGAAGTTGGCCACGGTCAGCGGCGCCTTGTCGGCAAAAAGCTCCAGCTTGATCGGGCCGCGCGAGGTATCGAAATTGGCAATCAGGGACATGGATGGGAATCCTTGTGGTTGGAAAGTTGGATGGAAGGGTTACTTGGGGGCGCGGCGGCCGATTAAAAAGCGCGCCAGCAGCACGGTGGCGGCAGCGGCCTGCAGGGTGCCCAGCGCGATCAGCCACCAGGCAATGGGCATCGGCAGCGCACGCGCCAGCGCCGAACCGGGACTGGCATACAGGAAAATGCCCAGGCCCAGCATCGCCATTCCGGCCACTTCCAGCAGCAACAGATGAACAGGGAGGGTCGGCGGCGGGTTTTCGTTCATGTTCCGGTCTCCAAAGCCACCTGCCGGCGTGCGGCCGCGGCGGTTGACCCGCTATAATACGCGCCATTCCTCCATAAGCCTTGCGCGCAGTCTGGCGCGCCTTTCCGCATGTCCATCCAGAATCTCCGCAACATCGCCATCGTCGCCCACGTTGACCATGGCAAGACCACCCTCGTCGACCAGCTGCTCAAGCAGTCCGGCACCCTCTCCGAGCGGACCGTGCTGGCCGAACGCGTGATGGACAGCAACGACCAGGAAAAAGAACGCGGCATCACCATCCTGGCCAAGAACACCGCCATCACCTGGCAAGGCAACCGCATCAACATCGTCGACACCCCCGGCCACGCCGACTTCGGTGGCGAGGTCGAGCGCGTGCTGTCGATGGTCGACACCGTGCTGATCCTGGTCGACGCCATGGACGGGCCGATGCCGCAGACCCGCTTCGTCACCCAGAAGGCTTTCGCGATGGGCTTCAAGCCGATCGTCGTGGTCAACAAGATCGACCGCCCGGGTGCGCGTCCGGACTGGGTCATCGACCAGGTGTTCGACCTGTTCGACAAGCTCGGCGCCACCAACGAGCAGCTGGATTTCCCGATCATCTACGCCTCGGCCCTGCACGGCTTCGCCAGCCTCGACGACAGCGTCCGCGAGGGCGACATGACCCCGCTGTACGAAGCGATCATGCAGCACGCGCCGCCGCCGCCGGTGGCCGCCGATGGCCCGTTCCAGATGCGCATCAGCCAGCTCGACTACAACAACTTCGTCGGCGTGATCGGCATCGGCCGCATCCAGCGCGGCAAGTTGAAGAAGAACATGCCGGTCAGCATCGTCGACCGCGAAGGCAAGAAGCGCCAGGGCAAGGTCTTGCAGGTACTGGGCTTCATGGGCCTGGAGCGGATCGAGACCGAGGAAGCCGAAGCCGGTGACATCGTCGCCATTTCCGGTATCCAGGAACTGGGCATTTCCGACACCATCTGCGCGCTCGACCATCCCGAAGCGCTGCCGGCACTGACCGTCGACGAGCCGACCATCAGCATGACCTTCCAGGTCAACAATTCGCCGTTCGCCGGCAACAAGGACCTGTCCGGGGGCAAGTTCCTGACCAGCCGCCAGATCCGCGACCGCCTGGACCGTGAAAAAGTCCACAACGTGGCGCTGCGGGTGGAAGAAGGTTCGGACGCCGACAAATTCCTGGTCTCCGGCCGTGGCGAGCTGCACCTTTCGGTGCTGATCGAAAACATGCGTCGCGAAGGTTACGAACTGGCCGTCTCGCGCCCGGAAGTCATCATCAAGGAAATCGACGGCCGGCAGATGGAGCCGATCGAACAGCTGGTGGTCGACATCGAAGAACAGCACCAGGGCGGCGTCATGGAAAAGCTCGGCACCCGCAAGGCGCAGCTGAAGAACATGGAACCGGACGGCAAGGGCCGTGTGCGCCTGGATTATATGATCCCGGCACGTGGCCTGATTGGCTTCCAGAACGAGTTCAAGACCCTGACCCAGGGCTCGGGCCTGCTGTTCCACGTGTTCGATCATTACGGTCCCAAGGAACAGGGCGCGATTGCCAAGCGCATCAACGGGGTGATGATTGCCAACGCCCCCGGCGTGACTCCGGCCTACGCGCTGGGCCCGCTGGAAGAGCGTGGCAAGCTGTTTGCCGCCGAAGGCGACAACGTCTATGAAGGCCAGCTGGTCGGCATCCATTCCAAGGACAACGACCTGACCGTCAACGCAATCAAGACCAAGCCGCTGACCAACATGCGCGCCTCGGGCAAGGACGATGCGATCAAGCTGACCCCTGCGATCAAGTTCACCCTGGAACAGGCACTGGACTTCATCGAGGACGACGAACTGGTCGAAGTGACGCCGAAGGAAATCCGCCTGCGCAAGAAGCAGCTGACCGAAAGCGAGCGCAAGAAAGCTTCGCGCGCGGCCTGATCCGGCAACGGATGACTGCCATGCAATACAACCCGGATCCGCACGCGCATCCGGGGCTTCACCTGATTGCCGTTTTCGAGGCATTCAAGGGTGTGCTGGCGGTAGCCGCGGCCACCGGTCTGGCGGTGCTGGGTCCGCAGCCGTTGCGGACCTGGCTGGAAGAACTTATCCAGCGATTCCACCTGGATACCCGCCATGGCCTGCTGCCTGATCTGCTGAATGCGATCAGCCCCGGCGCGGTGCAACTGGTGGTGGTGATCGGCATTGTCTACGCGTTGATCCGCTTCTTCGAAGCCTGGGGCTTGTGGCGCGCACGCGCCTGGGCGTCCTGGCTGGGCTGCATCGGTTCGGCCATCTACCTGCCCTTCGACATCTATGCCATCTATCGCCATCCCGGCTGGCACACCTGGGCGGTATTGATCATCAACCTCGTCGTGGTGGCGGCCCTTGGCCGCGACCTGCTCAAGCGGCGCCGGATTTGACGTGCCCGGCACGGCCTCGTAGCCTCGCAACATCCTCAAAGGGAATTGCCATGCGCCTGAGCCTGCCAGCACTGGCCATCGTCACGCTGTTGGCGGCCTGCCAGCCCACCACGACCTCCACGTCGACCTCGACACCGGCGGCCGAACCGGCCCCTGCCAGCGACGCGGCGACCACTGCACCGACCGATTTCGCCTATGCCGAAATGGATATCACCGATCTGCAGACACGGATGCAGAACGGTGAGCTGGACAGTCGTACCTTGACCCAGGCCTATCTGGATCGGATTCAGGCCGTCGACCAGGCCGGCCCACGGCTGAAGGCGGTCATCGAAACCAATCCGGATGCACTGAAGGAAGCCTCGCTGCGCGACATGGAGCGCAAGAACAACGTCGTGCGCGGACCGTTGCATGGCATTCCGATCCTGCTGAAAGACAACATCGACGCAGTGCCGATGGTCAATTCGGCCGGCTCGCTGGCGTTGAAGGATTTCCATCCGCACAGCGATGCGTTCCTGGTCGCCCGCCTGCGCGAAGCAGGCGCGGTCATTCTCGGCAAGACCAACCTCAGCGAATGGGCCAATTTCCGTTCCAGCCATTCCAGCTCGGGCTGGAGCGCGCGTGGCGGGCAGACCCTCAATCCGTATGCGCTGGACCGCAATCCGTGCGGTTCGAGCTCGGGCAGCGCGGTCGCCACCTCGGCCAACCTGGCCGCCGCCAGCATCGGCACCGAAACCGATGGCAGCATCATCTGTCCGGCCGCGGTCAATGGCGTGGTCGGGCTGAAGCCGACCGTCGGGCTGGTCAGCCGCGACGGCATCATTCCGATTTCCCACAGCCAGGACACCGCCGGCCCCATTACCCGCAGCGTGGCCGACGCGGCGCTGCTGCTCAACGCACTGGCCGGCCGTGATCCGCATGACGCGGCAACCCAGAACGCAGCGTGGAATTCGGCCCTGGATTACCCGTCGCGGCTGGATCCAGCAGCACTGAAAGGCGCGCGCATTGGCGTCCTGCGCAGCAAATTCGCGATCCATCCCGATGCCGCGGCTGCCATGGAAGAAGCGATCCGGGTCATGCGCGATGCCGGCGCCACCGTGGTTGATGCGGAAATCCCCACCGATGGCCAGTGGGATGAGGCGGAAATGGAAACGCTGTTGTACGAGTTCAAGTTCGGTCTGGAAAAATACCTGCGCGAGCACAACGCGCCGCTGACCACCTTGAGCCAGTTGATCGGATTCAACCAGCAGTACCGGCAATCGGAGATGCCGTTGTTCGGTCAGGAGCTGTTCGAGCAGGCCAATGCCAAGGGTGGCCTCGGCGAAAGCGCCTACATCAGCGCGCGCAGCAAGGCCCGCCGGCTGGCTGGCCCGGAAGGCATCGACGCCGCACTCAAGGCCCAGCGCCTGGACGCGCTGATCGCGCCGGCCACCGGCCCGGCCTGGCTGACCGATCACAAGGCCGGCGATGACTTCCCCGGCGCCGGTTATGGCGCCGCCGCGGTGGCCGGCTATCCCAGCCTGACCGTGCCGATGGGGCGCAGCAACGGACTGCCGCTGGGTATCGTGTTCATGGGCACCGCTTGGAGCGAGCCCCGCCTGATCGAGCTGGGCTACGCCTACGAGCAGCTGACCCGGGCACGCAAGCCGCCGGAATACGCCCCTACCCTGCCCCTGCGCCAGTAAGCCTGGCCGATGCCGGACAGGTACCGGCCCTCTGCCTCCTGCGGCAATGCTCAACCGCAGTGGTTTGCCAATCGATGGCGCGACGGGATTTTCCACGCGCCATGCACGCGCAAGCGGGCTCTACAGTGAGCGGGTCTACTTCGCCGGCGCCTGCTGCGATTGCTTGCGCACGATCGACATCGCGATTTCCAGCGACTGCTCGTAGTTCAAGCGCGGATCAACCGTGGAGCGATAGGCGCGCTCCAGATCGACCTCAGTCAGCTCGCGGGCGCCGCCGGTGCACTCGGTCACGTCTTCACCGGTCAATTCCAGATGCACGCCACCCAGGCGCGTGCCAGCCGCGGCATGCAGATCGAACGATTGCTCGACCTCGCCGCGGATGTTGTCGAAACGCCGTGTCTTGAAGCCATTGGCGGTGCTTTCGGTATTGCCGTGCATCGGGTCGCAGACCCACAGCACGCGGCGACCGTCGCGCTGGACCGCCTGCAGCAGCGGCGGCAACTTGTCGGCGATCTGCGCCGCGCCCATCCGGTGGATGAAGGTCAGCCGGCCGGGTTCGTCATCGGGATTCAACACATCCATCAGCCGCAACAACTGGTCAGGCTGCACCGAAGGTCCGATCTTGATGCCAATCGGGTTGCGCACGCCACGCAGGTATTCCACGTGCGCGCCATCCAGGGCGGCCGTACGCATGCCGATCCAGGGAAAGTGGGTGCTGAGGTTGAACCAGCCATGCTGGCGCGGCACTTCACGGGTCAGGGCTTCTTCGTACGGCAGCAGCAGCGCTTCATGCGAGGTGTAGAAATCGATCCGGTTGAGGTTGTAGACCTCGACCCCGGACAGGGTTTCCATGAATCGCACCGCGTCGCCAATCGAGGTCACCATGTGCTGGTATTCCCGGGCCAGTGGCGAATAGCCGACCCAGTTGAGGTTCCAGTACTCGGGATGGTGCAGATCGGCAAAGCCACCATCGATCAACGCACGCACGAAATTCATCGTCATCGCGCTGCGCGCATGCGCCTTGATCATCCGCCGTGGATCCGGAACCCGCGCGGCCTCGGTAAACGCCGGCTGGTTGACCAGATCGCCGCGATAACTGGGCAGGGTGATGTCGCCACGGGTTTCGGTATCGGCCGAGCGTGGCTTGGCGTACTGGCCGGCAAACCGTCCCACCCGCACCACCGGCAGGCGCAGGCCGTGGACCAGCACCAGGCTCATCTGCAGCAACACCTTGAGGCGATTGGAAATCAGCCCCGATTCGCAGTCGCTGAAGCTCTCCGCGCAATCACCGCCCTGCAGCAGGAAGCGTTTGCCTTCCTGCGCTTCGGCCAGTTGCTTCTTCAGCGAAAAGATTTCCCACGAGGTCACCAGCGGCGGCAACTGGCGCAGCTCGGCAAGCGCGTCTTCCAGCGCCACCGGGTCCGGATACGTCGGCAACTGCATGGCCGGGCGCGAACGCCAGGAGTCGGGAGCCCAGTCTGCCGAAACAGTGGACAATGAGGGCGCGGGGGTACTCATGGGTGGGGTCCTGGATGCAGGCGATGCTGGAAACGGGTCAGGCGAAACGCGACTTGCGGTGGCTGAAACCGGCGAACAGCGCCCAGAGCGCAAGGACGACGAAACAGATCAGGCTCCAGGCCGGCATCGCCAGGCCGAGGAAACTCCAATCAACCACCGCACACTGGCCGGAGCCACTGAGGACCTGCTTGAGCACGTCCGCCAACGGAAACGCGTCCATCATGTACGCCAGGTCGGGACCGCAGGCCGGTACCTGATCGGGCGGCAACGACTGCATCCATACGTGGCGCCCGGCAATCGCGATGCCCAGCCCGGCAGCGGCCAGCGCGAACAGCCCGAACGCGCCGCGTCCGCCCTTGCGGCGGGGGCCGGCCAGTGCCCCCAGCAGGAACACCAGCCCAAGCAGGGCAAACGCGCCGCGCTGGAACGTGCACAGCGGACACGGCACCAGATGCTGGTAATGCTCCAGGTACAACGCGTACGCCAACAACGCGACGCAGGCCAGGAAGCCAAGGAAGAACTGTGCGCGGAACGACCAGCGGAAGGGGTTCATGGGTCCATGTTCGACGGGGATGACGCAGCATTATCACCGCCCATCGGCAAAAAACAAAAAACCCCGGCCAGGCCGGGGTTTTTCATGTCGAATCGCGAAGCGCTTATTCGGCGGCTTCAGGGCGATCCATCAGTTCGACGTAGGCCATCGGCGCGTTGTCGCCAGCGCGGAAACCGCACTTCAGGATGCGCAGGTAACCGCCCGGACGCGACTGGTAGCGCGGGCCCAGGGTGGTGAACAGCGTGCCCACGGCTTCTTTGTCGCGCAGGCGCGAGAAAGCCAGGCGGCGATTGGCGACGCCATCGACCTTGGCCAGGGTAATGAGTGGTTCGGCCACGCGACGAAGTTCCTTCGCCTTGGGCAGGGTGGTGCGGATGAGGCCGTGCTTGATCAGCGAGGCTGCCATGTTGCTGAACATCGCATCGCGATGGGCGCTGGTGCGGCTGAACTTGCGGCCGGATTTCTGGTGACGCATGGTCGTGGTTCCTGATAAAGAGAATGTTGAAACTGCTGGGAATCGCTGTCGCCGTCCTGGCGTTGGAACTTGGACTGCGGATGGCCCTGACCGCACCCTCCGTGGGCGGCTTGCCGCGGACCTTGGGGCCCGTCGGTGTGGACAATCCCGCGCATGCAGGCATGCGCGGGACTGGGTTTACTGCATCAGCCGAGCATGCCGTGCTGGGCAACACCGGCCGGCGGCCAGTTTTCCAGCTTCATGCCGAGCGAAAGACCGCGCTGGGCGAGGACTTCCTTGATCTCGGTCAGCGACTTCTTGCCCAGGTTCGGCGTCTTCAGCAGTTCCACTTCGGTCTTCTGGATCAGATCACCGATGTAGTAGATGCTTTCCGCCTTCAGGCAGTTGGCCGAACGGACCGTCAGTTCCAGATCATCGATCGGACGCAGCAGCACCGGGTCGACGCCGGTCGGCGACGGCTTGGCTTCGCCACGCTGGCGATGGGTGAAGTCACCGAACACCGACAGCTGATCGCTGAGGATGTCGGCGGCGGTGCGCACGGCTTCCTCGGCATCGATGGTGCCGTTGGTTTCGATGTCCAGGACCAGCTTGTCCAGGTCGGTACGCTGCTCGACGCGCGCCGCTTCCACGGCATAGGCGACACGGCGGACCGGCGAGAACGAAGCGTCCAAGACCAGGCGACCAATGGTGCGGGTTTCATCGTCCGGGTGACGGCGCGCAGCAGCCGGCTGGTAGCCAAAACCGCGCTCGATCTTCAAGCGCATGTTCAGCGCGGTTTCCTTGGTCAGGTTGCAGATGACCAGGTCCGGATTCAGGATCTCGACGTTGTGGTCGGTCTTGATGTCGCCGGCGGTGACGACGCCCGGGCCCTGCTTGGTCAGGGTCAGGGTGGAGCTGTCGCCGGTGTGGATGCGGATGGCGACATCCTTGAGGTTCAACAGAACTTCAAGCACGTCTTCCTGCAGGCCCTCGATGGTGCTGTACTCGTGCAGCACGCCGTCAATCTCGACTTCCGTAATGGCAAAGCCGGGGATGGACGACAGCAGCACGCGACGCAGCGCATTGCCGAGAGTATGACCGTAGCCGCGTTCCAGCGGCTCGATGACAACCTTGGCGCGATTGTCGGTAATACGTTCGATTTGCGGGCCGCGGGGGCGTAGCACTTGCTGAGTGATACCCGTCATGTTGCTTTGTCTCCTGCGATCCCCCGGCCGGGCCGGGGGGGCGGTGAATGGATTACTTCGAGTACAACTCGATGATCAGCGCTTCGTTGATGTCGGAAGGCAGATCAGAACGCTCCGGCACCGATTTGAAGACACCGCTGAACTTCTTGGAGTCGACTTCAACCCACGACGGGCTGAGGTCCAGTTGTTCGGCAACAGTCAAAGACTCCTGCACGCGCAACTGCTTCTGGGCGCGTTCGGACAGTTCGATCGAATCGCCCGCCTTGACCTGGTAGGACGGCAGGTTGACCGACTTGCCATTGACCAGCACGCCGCGGTGAGAGACCAGCTGACGGGCAGCCGGACGGGTCACTGCAAAGCCCATGCGGTAAATGACGTTGTCCAGGCGGGTTTCCAGCAGCTGCAACAGGTTTTCACCGGTGTTGCCCTTCTTGGTCGACGCCTTCTTGTAGTAATTGCGGAACTGACGCTCCAGCAGGCCGTAGATACGCTTGACCTTCTGCTTTTCACGCAGCTGGGTGGCGTAGTCGGACAGCTTGCCCTTGCGGGCCGCACCGTGCTGGCCGGGCTTCTGCTCCAGCTTGCACTTGGAATCCAGCGCGCGCGCCGGGCTTTTCAGGGAAAGGTCGGCGCCTTCGCGACGCGCGAGCTTACAGGTAGGACCAATATAACGAGCCATGTCTTCTCAGCTCCTCAGACGCGACGCTTTTTGGGCGGACGGCAACCGTTGTGCGGAATCGGGGTGACGTCGATGATGTTGGTGATCTTGTAACCAACATTGTTCAGGGAACGCACGGCCGACTCACGGCCCGGGCCTGGGCCCTTGATGCGAACTTCCAACGACTTCACGCCGTAGTCCAGCGCAGCGCGGCCAGCTTTTTCAGCGGCAACCTGGGCGGCAAACGGGGTGGATTTACGCGAACCACGGAAACCAGCACCACCGGACGTGGCCCACGACAATGCGTTGCCCTGGCGGTCGGTGATGGTGACGATGGTGTTATTGAACGAAGCGTGGACGTGGGCAACGCCATCGGTGATGACGCGCTTGATCTTCTTCTTGACTTTAGCAGCAGCTGGCTTGGCCATGATAGACGTCCCTTACTTCCTGATGGCTTTGCGCGGGCCCTTGCGGGTACGTGCATTGGTGCGGGTGCGCTGGCCACGGAGCGGCAGGCCACGACGATGACGCAGGCCGCGGTAGCAGCCCAGGTCCATCAGACGCTTGATGGCGATGCCCACTTCGCGACGGAGGTCGCCTTCGACGATGTACTTGCCGATTTCGGCGCGCAAACGCTCGACTTCCGGCTCGGACAGGTCACGGATTTTGGTGGTCGAAGCAACGCCTGCGGCTTCGCAGACCTTCTTCGAACGGGTACGGCCAATGCCGTAGATGCTTTGCAGCCCCACCCAGACATGTTTCTGGGCAGGCAGGTTGACACCTGCAATACGCGCCATGACGCGGTCTCCAACTGAGTTTGATGGCCGGAATGGACGCAACTCCGGACGGAGTTACGGCAGACAGGCAGAGTGAACTGGAAATTGTAACAAGATCTCGGGTTACATGGAAGCCCGCACCGGCTTGTGGCCAGTGTGTGCCCGGCATGGGGAGTGTGCCCATGCTCCGGCGCTGGAACCGTCCTGGCACGAGGCCCGGCCTGGGCCGGTGTCATGCCGCCTGCGCTACTCTGGCGCAGGGCTATCAGGTTCCACCCACACGCGAGATCGCCGTGCGGGCCGCCCATTTTTGAATACCGCTGCCGGGACGGAGCCTGGCTGGAGCGGTATTCCGCGAAAGACTTCGCAGTATACGCTGTTCTTGCTGGCTTAGCCGCGCGCCAGACCGCCGCGCGAGCCGCCCTTCAGGTTGGCCTTCTTCAACAGGCTTTCGTACTGGTGGGACATCAGGTGCGCCTGGATCTGGGCGATGAAGTCCATCACCACCACGACCACGATCAGCAACGAGGTGCCACCGAAATAGAACGAGGTATTCAGCTGCGTGCGCATGATTTCCGGCAACAGGCAGACGATGACCAGATATGCCGCGCCGACCGCGGTCAGGCGGGTCAATACCGCATCGATGTAATCAGCCGTGGCCTTGCCCGGGCGGATGCCCGGAATCAGCGCCCCGGACTTTTTCAGGTTGTCGGCGGTTTCGTTCGAATTGAACACCAGCGCGGTGTAGAAGAACGCAAACCCGATGATCATCGCCGCGAACACGATCATGTGCAGCGGCTCGCCCGGCGCCAGCGCCTGGGAAATCCGTTGCAGCCAGGTCGTGGCTTCGCCACCCTGCCCCGACCACATCGCCAGCGTCGCCGGGAAGGCCAGGATGCTGGAGGCGAAGATCGGCGGAATCACGCCGGCCATGTTGAGCTTGAGCGGCAGGAACGAGGTCTGGTTCATGTACGCATTGCGGCCGCCCTGGCGACGCGCGTAATTGACCGTGATGCGGCGCTGGCCGCGCTCGACGAAGACCACGAAAAAGGTGAAGCCCAGCACCACCAGCACGATGACCAGCAACGCGATGAAGCTCAGCGTGCCATCACGGAAGGCGGTAATGGTGTGCATCACCGCGGCCGGCAGGCCAGCGACGATACCAGCGAAGATGATCAGCGAGACACCGTTGCCGATGCCGCGTTCAGTGACCTGCTCACCGATCCACATCAGGAAGATGGTGCCCGCGGTCAACGCGACCACGGCGGTCAGCACGAAGCCCATGCCCGGCGCGTAGACCACCGGCATGCCGCCCGGGGCGACCTGGTTCTGCAGGGCGGTGGCAATGCTGCCGCCCTGCACCACCGCCAGCAACACCGCGCCGATGCGCGAGTACTGGGTGACCTTGCGACGGCCGGACTCGCCTTCCTTCTGCATCGCCTTGAGGCTCGGGAAGATGTGCACGGCCAACTGCATCACGATGGATGCGGAAATGTACGGCATGACGTTCAGCGCGAAAATGCTGAAGCGGTGCAAGGCGCCGCCCGAGAACATGTTGAACATGTCCACGATACCGCCGCCTTGCGCCTGCATCATTGCCAGCATGGCATCGGGGTTGACGCCCGGCACCGGCACGAAACAGCCGATGCGATAGACGATCAACGCGCCCAGGACAAACAGCAACCGCTGGCGAAGCTCAGTGAACTTGCCCGCGCCTGCCAGCGCACCTGCGACGTTACCCTGCGCCATGCGTGTCTTACTCCTCTACGCTGCCGCCGGCAGCTTCGATTGCAGCCTTGGCGCCAGCGGTTGCCAGCACGCCCTTCAGCACGAACTTCTTGCTGAATTCACCCTTCAACACCACCTTGGCACGCTTGGCGGTGCTGGGCACCAGCTTGGCGGCACGCAGGGCGGCGAAATCGATGGTGCCGGCTTCCAGCTTGTCCAGTTCGTAGGACAGCACTTCAGCGGTGTCCTTCTTCAGCTTGGAGCGGAAACCGACCTTGGGCAGGCGCTTGATCAAAGGCATCTGGCCGCCTTCGAACTTGGCCTTGATCTTGCCCTTGCCGGAGCGCGCGAACGAACCCTTGTGGCCGCGGCCGCAGGTCTTGCCCAGGCCGGAACCGATACCACGGCCAACGCGGCGGGGTTCGGTACGGGCGCCGTCAGCGGGCTTCAATGTATTGAGTTGCATCTGGATTACTCCTCGACCTTGACGAGGTAGTGGACCTTGGCGATCAGGCCGCGCACCTGCGGGCTGTCCTTCAGTTCACGCACATCGTTGAGCTTGTTCAGGCCCAGCGCCTTCACCGACAGGCGGTGGCGCGACTGGGAACCACGCAGGCCACGCACCAGGCGCACCTTGACAGTCTTGTTGGACTCATTAGCCATGGTTTAGTTCCTCCACCTTCTTGCCGCGCTTGGCCGCGATGCGGGCCGGCGACTGCATTTCTTCCAGGCCACGCAGGGTCGCACGCACCAGGTTGATGGGATTACGCGAACCAACGGCCTTGGCCAGCACGTTCTTGACGCCAACGGCTTCCAGCACGGCGCGCATGGCGCCACCGGCAATCACACCGGTACCTTCAGAAGCAGGCTGCATGTAGACGCGGGCAGCGCCGTGGCCGGCCTTGACCGGGTGCCACAAGGTGCCGTTGTTGAGGTCGACGTTGAGCATGCCCTTGCGCGCATATTCCATCGACTTCTGGATGGCGACCGGCACTTCGCGCGCCTTGCCATAGCCGAAGCCGATCTTGCCGTTGCCGTCACCGACCACCGTCAACGCGGTGAAGGTGAACTGGCGACCGCCCTTGACGGTCTTGCTGACGCGGTTGACCGCGACCAGCTTTTCAATCATGCCATCGTCGACTTTTTCTTCGCGATTGCGATCACGGCCACGCGGGCCACGCTGTTCTTCTGCCATTTCGAATTCCTTGGTTGGTCAATATGTACGGCTCAGGGCCGCTTATAGTTGTTGATCACCACGGTGACGCGCATGTCCCTGCAAAAGAGGGACAGCGCCCGGTGCAGCCCACACCGGCAGGTGGGGAACGGGCAAGCCCGTTCCCGCTATTGATTAGAACTGCAGGCCGCCTTCGCGGGCCGCTTCGGCCAGGGCCTTGATGCGGCCGTGGTAGCGGTAGCCGGAACGGTCGAAGGCAATCTTTTCGATGCCCGCGGCCTTGGCGCGTTCTGCAATGACCTTGCCAACCTTGGCGGCGGCTTCGGTGTTCTTGCCGTTCTTCAGACCATCCTTGACGTCGGCCTGCAGGGTGTTGGCCGACGCGATGACCTTGGAGCCATCGGCGGTGAACAGCTGGGCGTAGACGTGCTGGCCGGTGCGCAGCACCGACAGGCGCGGCACGTTGAGAACGCGGATGTGCGCACGGGTCGACTTGGCGCGGCGCAGGCGGGCGGTGTTCTTGATGCTCATGATCTTGATCCTTGGGAAGCGGATAGGCGTTATTACGCCTTCTTGGCTTCCTTGCGAATGATGGTTTCGTCGGAGTACTTCACGCCCTTGCCCTTGTAAGGCTCCGGCGGACGGAAACCGCGAATCTTGGCGGCGACTTCACCCACGCGCTGCTTGTCGGCGCCCTGGACCAGAATTTCAGTCTGGGTCGGGGTGGCGATGGTGATGCCATCCGGGGTCTTGAACAGCACCGGATGCGAGAAGCCCAGGGCCAGGTTGAGGTCCTTGCCGGACATCGAAGCGCGGTAACCCACGCCCACCAGCTCCAGCTTGCGCTCGAAACCTTCCGAGACGCCCTTGACCATATTGGCCACAATCGCGCGGATGGTACCGGTGATGGCAATGTCGGCCGGGTTGGCCGGCGACAGGTTGGCCACGCCATCTTCAATCTTGATTTCAACGCCGACCGGCTTGGCGACCGACAGGGTGCCCTTCGGGCCCTTGACGCTCACGCTTTCCGGCTGGACATTCAGTTCGACGCCCTTGGGCAGGCTGATCGGCTTTTTGGCTACACGGGACATACGTTTACTCCCTTAGGCCACGAAGCACAGGACTTCGCCGCCGACGCCCTGTTGGCGCGCCTGCGCATCAGTCATGATGCCTTTGGAGGTGGAAATGATGGCGATGCCCAGACCGGCAAGCACCTTGGGCAGTTCGTCCTTGCCACGGTACTGGCGCAGGCCCGAACGGGACACGCGGCTCAGCTTCTCGATGACAGGCTTGCCTTCGAAATACTTCAGGACGATTTCAAGTTCGGCCTTGTTGTTTTCGATCTTGTTGACGCGGGAGTCGGCGATATAGCCTTCCGCCTTGAGGACGCCGGCAATGGCGACCTTGATCTTGGACGACGGCATCTTCACCGTCTGCTTGCCGACGGCGGCCGCATTCTTGATGCGGACCAGCATGTCGGCGATGGGATCAGTCATGCTCATGAGTAAATACCTTATGAGTAGCACCGATATCCGCTTTCGCGAAAATCCTGTGTTTCCTGGAAACACCCAGGAGGCGTTGACCCTGGATGGGTCGCCCACGGCCGGGCCGCAGGGAGTCGAACATTATACGACAACAAGTCCGGACTGTGCCGGACTTGTTTGGGTATACCGGATTGAAGCTGCCCGGATTGAACCCCGTGGTAGCCTGGTTTTACCAGCTGGCCTTGCGCAGGCCCGGCACGTCGCCACGCATGGTGGCTTCACGCAGCTTGTTGCGGCCGAGGCCGAACTTGCGATAAACGCCACGTGAACGGCCCGACAGCTCGCAGCGGTTGCGCTGGCGGCTGGGCGAGGAGTCACGCGGCAGCTTCTGCAGCTTGGTCACCGCATCCAGCTTGTCTTCATAGGAAGCATCCACGCTGGAGATGATTTTCTTCAGGGCGTCGCGCTTGGCGGCGTACTGCTTGGCGAGCTTGGCGCGCTTGACGTCGCGGTTCACCATTGAGGTCTTTGCCATGTGTGCTTAGTCCTGCAATCAGTTACGGAACGGGAACTTGAACGCTTCGAGCAGCGCCTTGGCTTCGGCGTCGGTCTTGGCGGTGGTGGTGATGGCGATATCCATACCACGCACGGCGTCAACCTGGTCGAAGTCGATTTCCGGGAAGATGATCTGTTCCTTGACGCCCATGTTGTAGTTGCCACGGCCATCGAAGGAACGACCCGACACGCCACGGAAGTCGCGCACGCGCGGCAGCGAAACGTTGATCAGGCGATCCAGGAATTCAAACATGCGGGTGCTGCGCAGGGTCACCTTGCAGCCGATCGGCCAGCCATCGCGGATCTTGAACGAAGCCACCGACACGCGGGACTTGGTGGTGATCGGCTTCTGGCCGGTGATCTTGGCCAGGTCGGCCACGGCGTTTTCCAGGATCTTCTTGTTGGTCGCCGCTTCACCCACACCCATGTTGACGGTGATCTTGGTGATGCGCGGGACCTGCATCGGATTGGTGTAACCGAACTTCTTCATCAGAGCCGGTGCCACTTCTTCCTGGTAGATTTTTTGCAGACGGGTAGTCATGACCTCATTCCTCAGGCGTCGAGCGCCTCACCGCTGGAGCGGAACACACGCAATTTGCGTCCATCCTCCAGCACCTTGAAACCGATACGCTCGCCCTTGCCCGTGGCCGGGTTGAACAGCGCGACATTGGAAATATGGATCGAGGCTTCGCGCTCGACCACACCACCAGCAACGCCTGCCTGGGGGTTCGGCTTGGTGTGGCGCTTGATGATGTTGACGTTGGACACGACCACACGGTCGCCGTCCACGCGCACTACATCACCCTTCTTGCCCTTGTCCTTGCCAGCGGTGACGACGACCTGGTCGCCCTTTTTAATACGGTTTGCCATTTCTATGTCCTCCGCTCAGAGCACTTCAGGCGCGAGCGAAACGATCTTCATGAACTTCTCGGAACGCAGTTCGCGGGTCACCGGTCCGAAGATACGGGTGCCAATCGGTTCCTGCTTGTTGTTGAGAAGTACGGCGGCGTTGCCATCAAAGCGGATCAGCGAACCGTCCGGGCGACGAACACCCTTGCGGGTGCGCACGACGACGGCGTCGTAGACTTCGCCCTTCTTGACCTTGCCACGCGGAATCGCGTCTTTCACGGTCACTTTGATGATGTCGCCGATGTGTGCGTAGCGACGCTTGGAGCCGCCCAGCACTTTAATGCACATCAGTTCCTTGGCGCCGGAGTTGTCGGCGGCGTCAAGGTAGCTTTGCATCTGGATCATGGTTCAGCTCCTTTTATTCGGCCGCGCGGGTGACAACTTGCACCACACGCCAGTTCTTGGTTTTGGACATCGGGGCGATTTCGACCACACGGACGACATCGCCTTCCTTGCAGCTGTTTTCAGCATCGTGGGCATGCAGCTTGGTCGAACGGCGGATGTACTTGCCGTACAACGGATGCTTGACCTGACGCTCGACAAGAACGGTCACCGTCTTGTCCATCTTGTTGCTGACGACGCGGCCTTCGATGGTGCGTTGCGCTTTGTCTTTGTTATCGCTCATCTTGGGCGCTCCTTACTTCACGCTGCCGAGCAGGGTCTTCACGCGCGCGATTTCGCGGCGCACCCGGCGGGTTTCATGGGTCTTCGGCAGCTGGCCGGTGACCTTCTGCATGCGGAGCGAGAACTGCTCCTTGCGCAGATCGATCAGGTGGCTCTTGAGCTCGTCAGCCGACTTCTCTTTGAGTTGCTTGAGTTCCATTAGCGCACCGTCCGGGTCACGAATGTGGTGGTAACAGACAGCTTGGCTGCCGCCAGGCGGAACGCCTCGCGTGCGATTTCCTCGCTGACGCCTTCGATTTCATAGATCATGCGGCCGGGCTGAATCTGGGCAACCCAGTATTCAACGTTACCCTTACCAGAACCCATTCGGACTTCGATCGGCTTCTTGGTGATGGGCTTGTCCGGGAACACGCGGATCCACATCTTGCCGCCACGCTTGACGTAACGGCTGATGGAACGACGGGCTGCCTCAATCTGGCGCGCGGTCAACTGACCATGCGCCGTGGCCTTCAGGCCGTACTCGCCAAAACTGACGAGGTTGCCGCTCCAGCTCAGGCCCGAGTTGCGGCCCTTGTGCATTTTGCGGAATTTGGTTCGCTTCGGTTGCAACATGGGAATTACCTCGCGTCACGGTCACGGGACGGACGCGACGGACGTTCGCTGCGCTCGGGGCGCGAGTCGTCCTGCTTTTCCTGACCCACCTGGCTGAAATCAAAGATTTCGCCCTTGTAGACCCACACCTTGATACCGATGATGCCGTAGGTGGTCTTCGCCTCGGCAAACCCGTAATCGATGTCGGCACGCAGCGTGTGCAGCGGCACACGGCCTTCGCGGTACCACTCGGAACGGGCGATTTCGGCACCGTTCAAGCGGCCAGCGACGTTGACCTTGATACCCAGGGCACCGAGACGGATCGCGTTGCCCACGGCGCGCTTCATCGCACGACGGAACATGATGCGGCGCTCGAGCTGCTGGGCGATGGATTCGGCGACCAGCTGGGCGTCAAGTTCCGGCTTGCGCACTTCGGTCACGTTGATGTGCGCCGGGACGCCCATCATCGCACTGACTTCCTTGCGCAGCTTCTCGATGTCCTCGCCACGCTTGCCAATCACCACGCCCGGACGGGCGGTGTGGATGGTGACGCGGGCGGTCTTGTTCGGACGCTCGATCAGGATCTTGGAAATACCGGCCTGGGACAGCTTCTTGCGCAGCATGTCGCGCACTTTCAAATCAGCAGCCAGGTAATCGGCGTAGTCACGCTTGTTGGCGTACCACTTGGAGTTCCAGTCCTTCGAGATACCCAGACGGATACCGGTTGGATGTACTTTATGACCCATCTTATTTGCCCTCGCCCACGACCACAGTGATGTGGCTGGTCCGTTTCAGGATACGGGTGCCACGGCCCTTGGCACGGGCCATGAAGCGCTTCAGCGTCGGGCCTTCGTCAACCATGATGGTGGTGACTTTCAGCTCGTCGACGTCGGCGCCCTGGTTGTTCTCGGCGTTGGCGATTGCCGACTCCACCACCTTCTTGATCAGGTGGGCAGCCTTCTTGTCCGAGAACTTCAGCAGGTTGACAGCGCGCTCGGCCGACAGGCCGCGCACTTGATCAGCCACCAGACGAGCCTTCTGCGGGGAGATGCGCGCGGTGCGCAGGATTGCTTTCGCTTCCATTGTCATCTCTCCTTAGCGCTTGCCGCCGGCTTTCTTGTCGCCACCGTGACCTTTGAAGGTACGGGTGACGGCAAATTCGCCGAGTTTGTGGCCAACCATGTTCTCGTTGATGAGAACAGGTACGTGGTTCTTGCCGTTGTGCACGGCGATGGTGATGCCCACCATCTCCGGCAACACCATCGAACGACGTGACCAGGTTTTGATTGGTTTCTTGGAACCGCCCGCGGCCTCCACCTTCTTGATGAGGTGGTGATCGACGAACGGGCCTTTCTTGAGTGAACGTGCCATGGTCGATTAGCCCCTACGATCGCGGACGATGAATTGCTGGGTGCGCTTGTTATGGCGCGTCTTGTAACCCTTGGTCGGCACACCCCACGGGGTGACCGGATGCGGATTACCCTGGCCGGCCTTGGCTTCACCACCACCGTGCGGGTGATCGACCGGGTTCATGGCCGCACCGCGAACGGTCGGCTTGATACCGCGCCAACGCTTGGCACCGGCCTTGCCCAGTTTTTCCAGGCTGTGCTCGTCGTTGCCAACTTCGCCAACCGTGGCGCGGCATTCGACCTGCACCTTGCGCATTTCGCCGGAGCGCAGGCGCAGCGTGGCGAAGCCCTGCTCGCGAGCGACCAGCTGCACGCCGGCGCCGGCGGCACGGGCGATCTGCGCACCCTTGCCCGGCTTCAGTTCGATGCCGTGGACGGTGGTACCGACCGGAATGTTACGCAGCGGCAGGGTGTTGCCGGTCTTGATCGGCGCGTCGCTACCGGCGATGACCTGGTCACCTGCCTTCAGGCCCTTGGGGGCGATGATGTAACGGCGCTCGCCGTCGACGTAGCACAGCAGGGCGATATGGGCAGTGCGGTTGGGATCGTATTCAATCCGTTCCACGCGTGCCGGGATACCTTCCTTGTCGCGCTTGAAGTCGATGATGCGGTAATGCTGCTTGTGACCACCGCCAATGTGGCGGGTGGTGATGCGACCGTGATGGTTGCGACCGCCGCTCTTGCTCTGCTTTTCAAGCAGCGCGGCGTGCGGGGCACCCTTGTGCAGGTCTGGCGTCACCACGCGGACCGCGGAACGGCGGCCAGGTGAGGTGGGTTTGAATTTCATCAATGGCATGTGCTTCTACCTCAGGCCTTGGCCGTTACGTCGATAGCCTGGCCATCGGCCAGACGCACGTACGCCTTGCGCCAGCTGCCGCGGCTGCCAGCACGGTTACGGAAGGACTTGTTCTTGCCCTTGACGTTGACCACGTTGACACCCTCGACCTTGACGTCGAACAACTTTTCCACGGCAGCCTTGACTTCGGCCTTGGTGGCTTCGTTGGACACTTCGAAGACGTATTGATTGGAAACTTCCTGCAGGCGGGCGGTCTTTTCAGACACGCGCGGTGCACGGAGCACGCTGAAGATTTTCTCGTTGCTCATCATGCCAGCCACTCCTCAATCTTCTTGATGGCGTCTGCGGTGACGACGACGGTGTCGGCGCCGACCAGAGATGCCGGGTCCAGGCCCTGCACGTCGCGCACTTCCACGTAGGGAAGGTTGCGGGCGGACAGGTAAAGATGCTCGGAAGCGTCTTCGGTGACGATCAGCGGACGCCGACCGACTTCCAGACCCTTGAGCTTGGCCACCAGGCCGCTGGTCTTGGTACTGTCGACGTCGAACGAGTCGACGATCTTCAGGCGATCCTGACGAGCCAGTTCCGACAGGATGGTGCACATCGCTGCGCGGTACATCTTGCGGTTGACCTTCTGTTCAAAGCTGCGCGGCTTGGCGGCGAAAGTAACACCACCGCCAACGAAGATCGGAGCGGTCAGGGCGCCATGACGTGCACCGCCACCCTTCTGCTTCTTCGACTTCTTGGTGGTGCCGTTGACTTCCGAACGCGTCTTCTGCGCCTTGGTTCCGGCGCGGCCCGCATTGCGGTACGCAACCACGACCTGGTGAACCAGGTCTTCGCTGAATTCACGACCAAACACGGCGTCGGAGACCGACAACTTGTTGGCGCTACCTGTGATGGTGAGTTCCATCGTCGTTCTCCTTAAGCCTTGCTAGCCGGACGGACGATGACATCGCCGCCTGGTGCACCCGGCACCGCACCACGGATGGCGATCAGGCCGCGTTCCGCGTCCACTTTCACCACTTCGAGGTTCTGGGTGCTTTGCTGCACGGCGCCCATGTGACCGGACATCTTCTTGCCCGGGAAAACGCGACCCGGGGTCTGGCGCTGACCCAACGAACCCGGTGCGCGATGCGACAGCGAGTTACCGTGGGTGGCATCACCCATGCGGAAGTTGTAGCGCTTGATGGTGCCCTGGAAGCCTTTGCCCTTGGTCACGCCCTGGACGTCGACCTTCTGGCCTACTTCAAAGATGTCGGCTTTGATTTCGCCGCCAACGGTGAAGTCGCCCAGCTTGTCGTTCTCGACGCGCAGTTCCCACAGACCACGACCCGGTTCAACCTTGGCCTTGGCCAGGTGACCTGCGATCGGCTTGTTGATCAGCGCGGCGCGACGGGTACCAACGACAACCTGCACGGCGCTGTAGCCGTCGGTTTCCGGGGTTTTGATTTGGGTGATGCGATTGGGCGTTGCCTCAATCAGGGTTACCGGGATGGACTGGCCATCTTCGGTGAACACTCGGGTCATGCCAGCCTTGCGGCCGACGATACCCAACGAATATTTCTTCGCGGTCATGGTCGTGGGCCTCAGGTCAACTTGATCTGGACGTCGACGCCGGCAGCCAGTTCGAGCTTCATCAGCGCGTCCACGGTCTTGTCGTTGGGGTCGACGATGTCGAGCACACGCTTGTGCGTGCGGGTTTCATACTGGTCGCGGGCGTCCTTGTCGACGTGCGGGGATACCAGGATGGTGTAGCGTTCGATCTTGGTCGGCAGCGGAATCGGGCCGCGCACTTGCGCGCCGGTTCGCTTGGCCGTTTCAACGATCTCACTGGCTGAGCGGTCGATCAAACGATGATCGTACGCCTTGAGCCGGATTCGGATCTTTTGGTCCGCCATGACGGAATTTCCTTCGTTAAAAGAGCGACGGGCGCGGCCTCTGGGATGCCTTGCCCCGGTGAGTCCAAAACGTTTTCGGTCCCCTGCCCGCCCGCGGCTGTTGATTGCGGGGTAAGACGTGTCGACCGAAAGGGTCTGGGGGTTCTTCCTGAAAAACTAGGCAGCCCGGTAAACCGGGCCGCCCAGACAGAAAAGTATAGAGCGCATGCAAAGCCCCGTCAACAACGGGGCCAGGATTCAACGCGATCCCGATGGAATCCGTTAAGAACGCATGCGACTTTCCATGTCCGGCGAACACGAAACACTTCCTGTGCTTCTTTTCGCGGTAGGCCGGCGGCTTCCCAGGAAGCGCTGGCGGTGTTACTGCGGATGCCCCGTCGCCGGAGCATCCGCCATTCTAACAATTACCACTCGGCCTTGGCAACACATCTTTGGTTACCAGATGGCTCGATCAGGTGCTGGACCCCGGTTTTCGCCGGGTAACAACCTGACGAAGCCGGTCGGGCTCGCGCCCGACCGGTCAGGTCGTTACTTGATGATTTTCGCCACCACGCCGGCGCCGACGGTACGGCCGCCTTCGCGGATGGCAAAGCGCAGACCTTCGTCCATCGCCACCGGGTTGATGAGGGTCACCACCATCTTCACGTTGTCACCCGGCATCACCATTTCCACGCCTTCCGGCAGTTCCACCGCACCGGTGATGTCGGTGGTACGGAAGTAGAACTGCGGGCGGTAGCCCTTGAAGAACGGG
>NZ_LDJL01000015.1 GCF_001431405.1 Pseudoxanthomonas dokdonensis | reverse complement strand
CGCCAGCTGGTTCATCGGACATCAGCAGGGGGCGCACTAGCGGTTCCCGGATTCACCCCTGGATCGCGGAACGGCGCTGCCAAGTGCCATTCCATCCAGGCGGGCAAGACGCAACAGGCAGTTCGATCACGCGGTACCGGCCAGCGCCGGGTTTTCAACACACCACCATGATGGGAGAGCATCGTGAACTACCGTAAATCCGTTCTATCGGCCTCAATAGTGACTTGTCTCGCGTTTAGTGCACACGCGAACGCACAGGAAACCGCGACCGCCGCCGACCCAGTGCCCGCCACCGAGGCTACCGATCTGGATCGGGTAGTGGTCGTCGGCATCCGTGGCAGCCTGCAGCAGGCACTGGACACCAAGCGCAACGCCGACGCCATCGTCGACGTGGTCACCGCCGAGGATGTCGGCAAGTTCCCGGCCACCAACGTCGCCGAGGCGATCACCATCATCCCCGGCGTGACCATCGACCGGCTGTTCGGACAGGGCGAGAAAGTCAGCATCCTCGGTACCGACCCGGCGCTCAACCGCACCCTGCTCAACGGCCAGACGGTGGCGTCGGCCGACTGGTTCATCGTCGACCAGCCGGGCCGCACCTTCAACTATTCGCTGCTGGCGCCGCAGATCGTCAGCAAGGTCGAAGTGTACAAATCACCGGAGGCACATATCGACGAAGGTTCGATTGGCGGCACCGTGATCGTCAGCACCCGCAAGCCGCTGGACATGGCCGAGCCGATGATGGTCTCCGGCCAGCTCGGCGGGCTGTACAACGACCGCGTCGAGGACTGGGACCCGCAGGGTTCGGTGATGTTCGGCTGGAAGAACCAGGCCGACACCTTCGGCGTGATCGTGTCGGCGCAGAGCGCGACCGAGAACATTCGCCGCGACGGCGTTGAAGCCTATGGTTCGGTCAGCGCCAGCGACTACATCAATGGCCAGGGGGGCGGTGGCTCGGTCAACAATCCACCGATGGACTGGTCGATCGGCGCTCCGGCCGATCCGACCTGCGTCGGCAGCTGCGCGGAAACGCTGCTGGCCAATCCCGACGCGCGCGGTCCCAACTCGCTCAGCGCCTCGTACTTCGAGCAGGAGCGCAAGCGCGATACCTACTCGCTGGCATTGCAGTTCAAGCCGGTCGAACAACTGGACATCGAATTCAACGCGCTGAAGGTCGACGCCAGCTACGACAACATGAACCAGTCGATGTTCGCGTTCATGGGCAACGCCTACAACGGTCTGATGAAGATGACCGACGTGACCATCGACAATGGCGTCATCACCAAGGGCACGTTCAAGAATGCGCTGAGCGTGTACGACCTGCAGAACCGCAAGGCCGACGTCGATACCGATTCCTACGACCTCAAGCTGACCTGGGACGAAGGCAACTGGTATGCGTCCACCCATATCGGCACCACCGAAGCCACCGGCGGCACCAGCCAGCAGGTGTTCGGCGAGTTCCTCAACTGGGCCGATTACAGCTATGACATCAGCGGTGCGCCGGGTTCGCCAGGCAGCGTGACCTACACCGGCGTCAATCCGTTCACCGACCCGTCGGCATTCCGCATGGACGGCGGCTGGGGTGCCGACCCGGGCAGTGCCGCGACCTGGAATCCCGGCTGGGGCGGCAACGTCGTGTTCAAGCCGAACAAGGACGAAGAAACCTACGGCCAGGTCGACTTCGGCCTGCGTTTCGACTCGCCGTTCTACCTGCTGCGTTTCGGCTACAAGCAGCGCTCGCACGAAACCTCGCAGCAGATGGGCGGGGTGTCGCTGGCCTCGGTGGCCGGTTACGGCGACGCCACCGCCGACATGTTCAATCCCAAGCCGGTGCCGGGCAACTACCTGGATGGCTTCAACAACACTGGCGATCTGGCCAACCGTTTCACCATCGATGGCTGGGCACTGGCCGATTACATCCTCGGCAACGAATGGCTGGCGCCCTGGCAGAGCCCGCCGGTGCCGAGTACGTTCAACGATCCATCGTTCGCGGCCAACACCTGGACCATCAACGAGGACATCCGCGCCGCCTACATGCAGGGCGACTTCAGTGTTGCCGGCCTGCGCGGCAACCTCGGCCTGCGCTACGTCGAAACCGAATCGGAAAGCGCCAGCTGGGCCTGCTCGGTCAACGTCAGCCCGTGCCCGGCCACCGCCTACGTGCCGGTCACGGTGAAGAAGCAGTACAACAACGTGCTGCCCAACCTCAACCTGGCCTACGATCTGGGCGATGACGTGGTGCTGCGCTTCTCCGGCGCCAAGGTCATTGCACGACCGAACTACGGCGACATGTCCAGCTATCTGTGGCTGGGCGACCAGACCCTGACCGGCGGCGGCGGCAATCCGGACCTGGACCCGTACAAGTCGACCAACTACGACGTGTCGGCCGAATGGTACTTCAGCGAGAATTCGATCCTGGCGGCGGAATTCTTCTACAAGGACATCGCCGACTACATCCTCACCACCACCCGCCCGGAAAGCCATTACAACCAGGCCGTCGGTGCCGACACGGTGTACCAGGTCTCGCGCCCGGACAACGCCGGCAATGCCGAAATCAAGGGCGTGTCACTGGCCTACCAGCAGAACTTCGCCTATGGCTTCGGCGTGGTCGCCAACTACACCTACTCCGATGGTGAGTCCGACAGCGGCGACCCGATGCCGTACAACTCCGAAAACCAGTACAACATCAGCCCGTTCTTCGAGAACGACCACTGGACGGCGCGGGTGACCTATTCATACCGGTCCGAGTACTTCACCAATGTCGATCGCGGTGACAACCTGTGGACGCGCCCGTATGAATCGGTCGACGCATCGCTGGGCTACAAGTTCAACGATCACTTCAGCATCACGCTGGATGCGATGAACCTGCTGGACGAGGCCTATCACAGCTATGCCACCACCGAAGCGCTGACCCGTGGCGTGTATCGCAGCGGTCGTCGTTATCTGGCTTCCCTGCGCTTCCAGTTCTGATTCACAGTTACAATCAGGCAACGCAAATTGCGGGTCCGGAGCCATCCGGGCCCGCATTCATGTCCGCGTCGCCCGTGTTGCACCGCGTAACGCCTTTCGTTTTCCAGCCGAGTACACCGATGACCCGACTCACCCCGCGCCACGTGCTGGCCAGCCTGATCATCTGCGGCAGCCTGCTTGGCCTGGCCGCCTGCAAGCCCGCTGAAGACACCAGCACCGCCCCGCCCGCCGCCGCCGTCGAAGGCCCGCTCAGTCCCAAGCTGATCCCCGCCCCGGCACAGATGAAGGTGCTGGTCGGCCGTTATGTGGTCGGCGCCGGCACCGTCGTGCACGCACAGGACGATGCCGCCAGGCGCGTCGCCACCCAGTTTGCCGATCTGCTGGCCAAGGCCGGCCGGCCACCGCTGCCGTCAGCCAGGGATGATGCGCCCGGCGGCATCCGCTTCGTGATCGATGCCAGCCAGTCGCTGCAGCCGCAGGAATCGTACAAGCTGGATATCGACAACGACGGCGTGGTCGTGCGCGCCGGCCACGAGCGCGGGCTGTTCTACGGCGCGGTGACGCTGTGGCAGCTGCTGACCCAGGACCCGGCTGGCGAGACCATCCTGCCGGCGCTGCACATCGAAGACAGCCCGCGTTTCGGCTGGCGTGGCTTCATGCTCGACTCGGCGCGCCATTTCTGGACCGTCGATCAGGTCAAGCAGGTCATTGATTCGATGGCCATCCACAAGCTCAACACGCTGCACTGGCATCTGACCGACGACCAAGGCTGGCGCATCCAGATCCTGCAATACCCGAAGCTCACCGAAATCGGTGGCTGCCGCATCCCCGCCGGTGATGGCGGCAAGGATCCGCAGACCGGCAAGCCGGTGCCGTACTGTGGCTTCTACACCCAGGACGACATCCGTGACGTGGTCAAGTACGCCGCCGCCCGCCACATCACCATCGTGCCGGAATTCGACGTGCCCGGCCACGCCACCGCGGCCATCGCCGCGTATCCGGAACTGGGCACCATCGATACCCCGCTGGTGCCATCCAACGAATGGGGCGTGTTCCCCAACCTGTTCAACACCGAGGAAAGCACCTACACCTTCATCGAGAACGTGTTCGGCGAAATCATCGGCCTGTTCCCCGGTGCCTACGTGCATGTCGGTGGCGACGAAGCGGTGAAGGACCAGTGGCAGGCCTCGCCACGGGTACAGAAACGCATGCGCGAAGTCGGCGCCGGCGATGAGATGGCGATGCAGAGCCACCTGATCAAGCGCCTGGAAAAATACCTGGTCGGTCACGGCAAGCGCCTGATCGGCTGGGACGAAATCCTCGAGGGCGGCCTGCCGGAAGAGGCCACGGTGATGTCCTGGCGTGGCATTGAAGGCGGCATCCAGGCCGCGCGCCAGGGCCATGACGTGGTGATGTCGCCATCCTCGGAAACCTATCTGGATTACCTGCAGACCGAATCGCCGAACGAACCGCCGGGGCGACCGGCGACGATCACCCTGCAGCAGATCTACGCCTTCGAGCCGGTACCGACCGAACTGGATGCACAGCAGCGGAAACACATCCTGGGCCTGCAGGCCAACCTGTGGACCGAGCACACGCGTACGTTCGCGCGGTTGCAGCACCACATGTTCCCGCGCCTGGCCGCGGTCGCCGAGACCGGCTGGACGCCGCAGGCTGGCAAGAACATCGATGACTTCCTCAACCGCCTGCCAACCCAGCTGCAGCGCTACCGCAGCATGAAGATCGACTACGCGCAGACGCCGTTCGAAGTGGCCATCCAGAGCAAGGACGATCGCGCCGCCGGCACTGTCGAGGTCCATCTGTCCAACCCGCTCGGCTATCCGTTGCGTTACACCACCGATGGCAGCGAGCCGGGCCCGGCATCCGAGCTGGCCAGCGACCAGCCGCTGACCCTGAAGCTGCCCGCGGAGATCCACGCGCGGACATTCTTCGACCGGCAGCCGCTGGGCGAGCCAAGCCAGTTCCGTCTGGACGCGGCATCAATGCTGCAGCGTACCGACGAAACCCTGGCCACCTGCCCGGATGCCGGCCGCCTGCTGCTGCGGCTGGAAGACGACGGTCCGCTGGTCGGTGAGCGCGCGATCTTCAACACCACGATCTTCTATCCGTGCTGGCAGTGGAACCAGGCCAATCTGGACGGTATCGGCGGCGTGCAGGTCCGCGCCGGGCGGATTCCGTATTACTTCCAGCTGGCCCACGACGAACCCAATCGCAAATTCGAGCCGGCCAGCACGCCGAATGGCGAGCTGGTGATCCGCGGTGGCGGCTGCAAGGGCAGGATACTGGCCACCACGCCGTTGCCGGCGCAGCCGGACGCGGATGGATTCATCACCCTGCGCAGCCCGCTGCCTGAAGATGCCAAGGGTACGCAGGATCTGTGCATCGTGTTCACCGGCGACACCCGGCCGCAGATGTGGGTGCTGGACAGCATCACCCTGCAACCGCGCTGACCGCTCGGCCAACGGCTGACGGCCAATCGAAGAGGGCTCCTGGCGGAGCCCTTTTTTTATCGGCGCTGCCAGCGCAGCAAGGCATCGCGCCAGGGCGTCAGCACCGTGGCGATGCCGGCAATGACACCGATGCTGTTCGCCACTGCGTCCCAGCCATCCTGCATGCGGGTACTGGTGTAAGCCCCTTGGGCGAACTCCAGCGCCACCCCCATCAGCACCAGCGCCAGTCCGCAGGCGCAGACCACGCGCGGCCGGGCAAACAGCTGCACCGCGCCGGCCGCAAGCAGGAAATAGGCGGAGAAATGTTCCAGCTTGTCGCTGCCCGATGGCAGCGGCGGCAACGGCGGTGGTGGCACCAGCGACAGCACGATGACGGTCGTCACCGCCGCCAGCCACAACCCCAGCCAGCGTCGTGGATGGCGGAACGGTTTCAGCATGCCCGGCGTGGCCATGTGGTCACAGTCGCCAGCTCATTTCATTCAGCAGGAACGGCGCCTCGAACTCGACCCCGCGGGCAAATCCCATCACCTGGAAGCGCTCGCCCATCTCGCTCGGCAGCGTCAGCTGCCTGGCCTCATTGCGGAAACGCAGCTGCGCGGTTTCGCTGGCGCGCAGCTCCACTTCCTGCAATCGTTGCTGCAAGCCGTTGCCGAGCAGGAAGCTGGCCTGGTTGGTGTAACCGGCCAGCTCGAACCCGGCCTGGGTGCCGGCTTCGGCCAAGGCGGTGAAATCCACCGAAGCGGTGATGTCCTGCAGGCCGGGCCACAGGTACACATCATTATGGGTACGCTGCCGGTAGAACGCGCGCAGGGTGCCGTCATCGCGCTGCGGCAGGTAGTACTCCTTGCGCGGATAACCGTAATCGACGAACAGCATCACGCCATCGTTCATCGCCCCCATCACCGCCTGGATCCAGTACGGCAATTGCGGCAGCAGTTCCGAGCGGTAACCCTCGGCGAAGGCCTGGCCAAGATAACGCTCGACATGGCGCACACCAGCGGTGAGCAGGGCATCGGCCGGCCGCTCGCTACGCACGAAGCCCTGCTGCTCATCGATGGCGACCCCTTCTTCCCAGACTTCACCGTCGCGGATCAGGAAGCGCGGAGTTGGCAACGCATCAATCACTTCGTTGGCGAACAGCACTCCGTCCCACCGCTCTTCCAGCGGCCCATCCAGCCATTCGACCAGCGCGAACAACGGCGGAATCAAGTGTTCACCCAGGCGCTGGCGCTGGCGCTGGCGCAAGTCGGCACTGGGCTCGAGGATGGCGTAGCGCGCCGGCAGCGCATCCACTTCCAGCAAGCGCTTGAGCATGGTTTCAGCAAACGCGCCACTGCCGCCGCCGATCTCGACGAACACCGCTTCGCTGCCGATCCCGCGCAGCACCGGGGCCACCGCATCAGCCACGCAGGTGGCGAACAGCGGCCCCAGTTCCGGCGCGGTGACAAAGTCACCGGCGGCGCCGAATTTACTGCTGCCGGCGCTGTAGTAGCCCAGCCCGGGCGCATACAGGCAGCGTTCCATGAATCGCGAGAACGGCAGGTAGCCGCCTTCGGATTCGAGCTCGTTGCGGATGAAACCGGCCAGCGTGCGACTGTGGTCCAGCGCGTCTTCGGCGGGGAGAGGGAGATCGGCCTTCATCGGCGGTCCAATGTGATTCCGGGCTCATCATTGTACGGTTATCCGCATTTTCCTAGCCAAAATCGCGCCCATCCCCCTAGAATCAAACGGCATCGCACATTTAGGAGCTCAGATGACTTACTGCGTCGGCATCGAGGTAAACGACGGACTGGTGTTTGCCGCCGATACGCGCACCAGCGCCTCATTCGACGATGTCCGCACCTATCGCAAGATGCATGTCTTCGAATTTCCCGGCGATCGGGTGTTCGTGGTGATGTCGGCCGGCAACCTGGCCACCACCCAGGCCACCTTGTCGCGGATCCAGCGTGATCTCGACGATCCGCAATGCAGCCGCAGCCTGCGCAGCTTCCGGCATCTGTTCGAAGCGGCCGAATACGTCGGCGAGCAACTGGTCGCCAGCCAGGCGGTATTACGCGACGAGCCATCCAACAACGGCGTCAATGTGCAATCGACCCTGATCCTGGGCGGACAGATTGCCGGCGAGCGGCCCGGCCTGTACATGATCTATCCGCTTGGCAACTGCATTGCCAGTTCGCCGGAGACGCCGTATCTGCAGATTGGTGAATCCAAGTACGGCAAACCGATCCTGGATCGCATCCTGCGTCGGGAGACCCCACTGGAAGACGCGGCGCGCACCGCGCTGGTATCGCTGGAATCGACCATCCGTTCCAATCTGTCAGTGGGACTGCCGGTGGATCTGGCACTGCTGCGCAACGGCGAACTCAAACTCGGCCAGCAGATGCGGCTGGAGAGCGACAGTCCGGTCTATGCCGACATCCAGGACAGCTGGTCGCGCAAACTGGAGGCGGCGGTTCGAACCTTGCCACGTTTCCCGTGGGAGCCGGCCTTGGCGGCGGGCGACGAAACACCGGCCAGTCTGCCAAACATGCCGCCGCGCCGGGTGGCGGCGCAGCGCGACCCCGGCGATGCACAGGGCCAGCAGTAAGCAACGGCACGGCTGACCGCGAATGCAAGGCATCAGTCACCTGACATTCCTGGTCCGCGACCTGGACAGAATGACGCGCCTGCTTTGCGACGGGCTGGGCGCCGAACTGGTCTACGACAGCCATGGCAGGAACTTCTCGCTATCGCGCGAACGTTTTTTCCTGCTCGCCGGGGTCTGGATCGCGATCATGGAAGGCGAGCCGCCCATCCAACGCAGCTACCAGCACGTCGCATTCGCGGTCAGCGATGAGCAACTGCCGCTATACCGCGCCCGTCTGGAGGCTCTGGGCGTCGAGCTGCTGCCCGCGCGCAGCCGGATCCAGGGCGAAGGCCAGTCGTTGTATTTCCATGACTTCGACAATCACCTGTTCGAACTGCATACCGGCACCCTGTCGCAACGCCTTGCGGCGTATGCGGCGGAGTAGATCCGAGCAGATGTCTGGAAAATACCCCGTCCGACGGCTGCGAAGGCAAGGTAATCCTCACTCGAAGAGCCCGGATATCGGGTGGCCATGGAGTAAGGAGACTCCCCCAAGTTAACTTCAAACTGTTTTGTCGCCGGCCTTCAAAGACGCGATGATGTGCTCGCTCCGGCTACAGCTCTCCAGCTTGTTCTTGCTGTATTCCATCATATCGACCTGCCTTGGCGACGTTGTGGTTCCTCTGCCTGCAGCGCCAGCATGCGCTGCTGCTCCTGCTCTTGTTCACGCGCCTGTTCACGCGTCTGCTGTTCCAGTGCGCGCTCTTCAAGTGCCTGCTGCTCGCGTGCCCGCTGGACCAGCTGCCGGTCCAGTTCGTCACGGCCCTGTTGCAGCCAGGCCTGGCCGGCAGGGGTCTGCGCGTACTCGCGGCCGATGGCGATGATGGTGTCCCTGTCACCGCGTTCCGCGGCATTGAGCACCGCCGCCACCCGCGGGTCGTGCGCCGGCGCGTAGTCGGCGTCCACGCCCTGGCCCGGTCGCTTGCCCGGTGCCTGCGGCCCGTTGCCAGGCTGCATTCCCAGTGGGGTGTTCTGCCACAGCTGGTTCCACTGCACATCGGTGGGCGCCGCCGGTCCCGGCTCGGGCAGCAGGAATGCCGGCACGCTGTCATCAAAGCGCTCGGCGGGCAGTCGCACCGGCCGGTAGTCCAGCCCGCGCATCAACGCCGGGTCGGCCGGCAAGGGATTGCTGGCCTCCTGTCTGGGCAGGACGCGATTGCCGGCCAGGTCCTCGGTCCCCAGGCGTCGGCCCGCCGCATCGAAGCCCAGCGTGGTGTAGATGGCCAGGTGTTGCTCGGAACGGTGCACCACGTTCATCCGCGGGTCGCTGGGCACCGGCTGGTCCTGCAGCAGCGGCTGTCCGGCCACGGTGTTCAACCAGCCGGCCATCAGGTTGCCACTGCGCACCGACAAGCCATTGAGCAGGTAACTGCCGCCGGTATCACTGTGAGCGCCGGGGACCATCACGTTAAGGAAGCGGCCATCCTCGGACACGCCGCGGTCAAAGATGTACTTGATGAGAAAGACGTCGCGGGCATCGTGCAAGGCGGTAATCTGCAAGCCCGACACCACCGAGGGCGCCGGACGCACGTCAGCCAGGTTCAAATCACCGGTAGCCACCGGGTCGAACATGCCCAGCACCTGCCGGGTCTGACCGGGTAGGACCAAGGGTGGCTGGGTCGGGGTCATGCCAATGAGCTGACCATCGGCGCCACGCTCGAGAATCATGCCATCGGGGTTCTGGATGCCGCGCTCGTGGACCATGCGGGTGAACAGGCTCGCCGTCACCGCACCGCGGCTGAAGCCGACCGAGGCCAGGCTGATTTCGGCGTTGGGGTCTTCCCGCTGCCATTCCTTGGCCTGGGTGATGAAATCCAGATACATCTGCTCCATGCGCGGGCCATAGCTGTACCCGACCGCTTCATCAAGCAAACGCTCGATACGGTTGTGCTGGGTGCCGACACCCGGAGAGTAGCCGGTAGCAAACGTATCACCTGAATACTTTTCTGACTTTATCTGTTTATAAAACGCGCCAACGTTGGTGATATGCAGCGGGTCCTGGTACATATTGTTGCCGGTGCCATCGAAGTTGGCCACGAACAGGCGCTGATGCGGGCCCCCAGCCAGTACCGGCACCTGGAAGCGCTTGAGTTCTGCTCTGGCCCTTTCATAGGTGGACAGCATGGCGCTATCGACGGGATAGGTATCCACCCCATCCGGTCGGGCCGGGTCAATCTTCTCGGACATATCCTTTGTCTCCTTGCGAATCAGTCATAGGTCTTGCTGTAGGCAAGTATCAGGTCGTTACGATAATCACTGAGCGGATTGCCAAGCTCCTGCAATACGCGAGTGCTGACATGTGCCCGCATATAGACATTGATGGTGCGGTCGTTGACCTCCAGCACGATGCCGGGAAAGATAGGCGCCCTCATAATCGGCAGCAACTGGTCCTGCGGCACTTTGTGCAGCACCACCTGGTCCTTGAAGATCTCGGCTATATCGACAGTTGCCTGATGCGACTGGCCGTCCTTGGACTGCCAGCTGACCTTGGCCGGTGGCGGGAAATTGCTGATGTCAATCACCCAAGCGCTATCCAACACTTTGTCCGGATATCTGCTGCCGATGGATGACGAAGAGATGGACTTTTCATCGCCTTCCTGACGTTCCATGTACATGCCGTTGTAGATGACCTGGCAATGATAAGTGTCGAAACACATTGCCATGAACTTATGGTTGTCAAACGGAATCGGATAGCGGGTATCGATATGCACGATGCCATTGGCATCGGTCGGTACGTAGCCCGGCATGCCTGGCTGAGGTCGTGGGGTCTGGTCGGGGGGTGTGTTCATGGCGTGGCATCCGGCAAACAGAAGTGGAACGAACAGCGCCCAGCCCAGGCGCATGGCGTGGGGGCGAACAGAATCAGCTGGCATCTTGCATGTCCTTGCAAAAAACAAAGCACGGGTACGTCTGACGGCCTAACGCATCGCAGCTTTCGACCAAGTCGCTATCACCTGAGCGCGCCCAGCAATCTTTGGAAGCAATCTAGCAGTAGAGTAGCCCTGCGGGTGAGAATATCCAGGTCCATCTCAACTATCGAAATACGCCTGCGCCAGTGTCGTATGCAGGGTGCCCAGATCGATCTGGATCTCATCCATGAACTGCGCCGGATTGCGCTCGGCCAGCGAGGCCGGGTCGGCGTTGCGGATCAAGCCGATGACCCGGTTGAGCGGACGCTCGACACCGGGACGCGCCGGTAGCGACATCAGCACCGAATGCGCGCGCGACAGGCAGAACTGGGTGCTGCGCGGAAACTGGGTATCCTGCAGCAGGAAGCCCAGCGCCAATGCGCCAGTGACGCGTTGGCGGACGTGGCGACGGAACATCTGGTAGCCGGCCAGTGAATGCAGCACGCTCATCCACTGCATGTTCTGGAACACTTCGCGGTCGCCTTCGTTGCGTGGGGTGACCAGGCCGGAAGCACCGGCATCGATGATGCGGGTGGTCATGTCGGCCTGTTCGAGTGCCGTGCCCAGGCGCAGAAACTGGTAGCCGATGTCATGGCTGACGTTGGCGCTGAGCAGGGCCGACACCTTGAGACAACCGTCCAGTACCCGGTTGAGGAAATCGATGCGGTAGCGGCGGCCTATATCGCGCTCGGCGGCCGATTCGATGTAGAGGTAAAGATCGTTGACCGCTTCCCAGACCGAACCCGGCAAGGTGTCGCGGATGCTTCGCAACAGTTCGCGTGCGGTATCGATCGAGCTGCGCAGCGACGACGGGTTGGCATCGTCCAGCAGCAGGAAATGCACCACCTCGGTGTCACCGACGGGACCATCCCCGCGGTGGCCGTCCAGGAACAGCTGGTTGACACCGACAGTATCGATCAGTGGCAGCCAGTTGAAATCCACCGACGGCGGCAGATCCAGCTGCAACTGGCTGCCGACGCTGACCAGACGCGCGGTATTCTCGGCGCGACGGATGTAGCGGCTGAACCAGTACAGATTGTTGGCGACTCGCGACAGCATCAGTGCGCCTCCGTCTCTGGCAGGTCAACGACCCAGGTGTCCTTGGCGCCACCGCCCTGTGATGAATTGACCACCAGCGATCCTTTTTCCATTGCCACCCGGGTCAGGCCGCCGGTGGTGACATAGATGTCCTGGCGTGACAGCACGAATGGCCGCAGATCCAGATGGCGCGCTGACGGCCCCTGCTTGGTGACGATTGGCGCAGTCGACAGCGACAGGGTCGGCTGCGCCATGTAGTTGCGCGGATTGTCGCGAATCAATTGCTTGAAGGTGCGCTGCTGGGCCTTGGTCGAGCGTGGTCCGATCAGCATGCCGTAGCCACCGGATTCGTTGGCCGGTTTGACCACCAGTTTCTCGATGTTGTCTAGCACGTATTTGCACTCATCGGCATCGTGGCAGAGATAGCTCGGCACGTTGGGAAGAATCGGATCCTGATCCAGGTAGTACTTGATCATCTTCGGCACATAGGCAAACACCACTTTGTCGTCGGCCACGCCGGCGCCCGGCGCATTGGCCAGCGCGACCTTGCCGGCGCGCCAGCTGCGGATCAGACCCGGTGCGCCGAGTACCGAATCGGGATGGAACACTTCCGGATCGATGAACATGTCATCGACTCGTCGGTAGATCACATCGACGCGCTGCGATCCGTAAATGGTGCGCATATAGGTGCAGTCATCATCCGCAACGAACAGATCGCTGCCTTCGACCAGCTCCACGCCCATCGCCTGTGCCAGATAGGCATGTTCAAAATAGGCACTGTTGAAAACACCCGGGGTCAGGATCGCGATGACTGGACGATCACCGGGCCGTGGCGACAATGCAGCCAGGGTGTCGTACAACTGCGCCGGATAGGCGTCCACCGGCAGAATGCGGCTGGTCTGGAACAGTTCCGGGAACACCCGCTTGGCGACCATCCGGTTTTCCAGCATGTAGGACACGCCACTGGGAATGCGCAGATTGTCTTCCAGCGCATACAGGGTGCCGTCACCGTCACGCACCAGATCCGAACCGCAGACATGCGCCCACACATCCAGTGGCGGCTTGATGCCAACGCATTGCGGGCGGAAATTGACCGAGTCCTGCAATAGCATCGCCGGGAACACCTTGTCCTTGACGATCCGCTGCTCACCATAGATGTCGCCGATGAACAGATTGAGCGCCTGCATCCGCTGGCGCAGACCGGCCTCGGTGCGTTCCCACTCGCTGCGGGCGATGACCCGTGGAATAAGATCGAACGGCAGCGTGCGGTCGACGTTGCGGCCGTCCGAATAGACAGTGAAGGTGATGCCCTGGACGCGGGCGATGACATCAGCGGCCAGTTGCCGTTCGGCGATATCGCGACCGCTCAGACTGCCCAGGTACTCGACTACCGCACGTGCCGCCGGCCGCGGTTGCCCGTCAGCCTGGATGAGTTCGTCAAACGTGGTTGTACGGTAAGTGCTCCAGTCCATTCGCCCTGTCCGTTGCTGCGCTGGCGGAAGTGCCAAACCAGCCTTTGCATTGCAACATGCCTGCTGCGATTGGCCGGCGTCAAGCCGAATGCCTTATAGGAGAAGCACTTAACATAGGCATTAGTGCCCGGTTCGCGCCACAATGGTGCATTCCCCGCCAACCAGTCCCGCCATGACCCCTCCAGCCCCGGTCGCCATGATTACCGGCAGCGCCAGACGCATCGGTGCCGCCATCGCCCGTCATCTGCATGCGCAGGGTTACCAGTTGGCGCTGCATTACCGCAGCTCGGCCAGCGAGATGCAGGCACTGGTCGAAGAGCTGCAGCGCAGCCGCGCCGATTCGGTGATGCCGTTGCAGGCCGATCTGGCCGATGTCGATGCGTTGCCCGAGCTGGTCGCACGCACGATTGCGCGCTTCGGCCGGCTCGACGCACTGGTCAACAACGCATCGGCCTATTACCGCACACCGATTGGCCAAGCCACGCCGGCGCAGTGGGACGATCTGTTCGCCTCCAATGCGCGGGCGCCGTTCTTTCTTTCACAGGCGGCTGCCCAGCACCTGAAGGCCAGCAGCGGCGCCATCGTCAACATCGCCGACATCTACGCGCAACGGCCGCTGGCCGGACACACGGTGTACTGCATGGCCAAGGCGGCGCTGGTGATGATGACCCAGTCGCTTGCGCGTGAGCTGGGGCCGGAAGTGCGGGTCAACGCGGTCGCACCGGGCAACGTGCTGTGGTCGGAGAATCCGGTCAAGGCGGAGACGCTGGACATCGTTCGCGAACGTACCGCGCTGCATCGCCAGGGCCGACCGGAGGACATCGTCTCGGCGGTCCATTGGCTGCTGACCGGCAATCAATACATCACCGGCCAAGTGCTGGCCATCGACGGCGGCCGCAGCACGTTCATCTAGAGGGCAGTCGTCCTCAGCCGGGACGATTCAATCAAGTGGGCGCAGCTGCGCTGACAGGCGCACGAACAGCGGATGCACCAGTTTGTCCGCTGCCTGCCAGACGAAGGCGTCATCATGGCCGTACTCGGCAGCCAGATCGATATCGATCAGGCAGCCAGCCACCGTGCCCCGGCCCATCGCTGATTCGATTGCTTTCAAGGTCACTGCGAACCCAGCGCGCGGCAACGCACTGCTGACCCGCAGCGCCTGGTTGAAATAGCAGCGCTCATCACCGTCGACCACACTGGGACCATGGACAACCGCCGATGCCGCGGTGATCCGGCCGCTGGCCTGCAAATGCCTGCGCGCGATCTCCAGCTGGCCGGCATCGGCGGCATCGCTGCCGAGCAGCAGCAGATAATCGTGGCTGCTCATGACTCTGCTGGCGGCTGCGTCGTGGCGCTGGAGCAGGCTGCCAGTGCCGCCGGCAACAACGTCGAGCCGGCATCACTGATGTCCTGGAACACCCGCAGGCCGAAGGCCGGCAGGATGGCCAGCAGGTGATCGAAGATATCGGACTGGATGGCTTCGTAGCGTTCCCAGCGGATGTCGCTGGTGAAGCAGTAGATCTCCAGCGGCAGGCCGGTCGCGGTCGGCGGCAGCTGGCGCACCATCAACGTCATCTGCTGATGGATGCCGGGATGCTGGCGCAGGTAGTTCTGCACGTAAATGCGGAACGTGCCCAGGTTGGTCAACTGCCGCGAGTTGCGCGCATTGAGCCCCTTCTTGCCCAGGTCGGCGTTGAACTCGGCCAGTTCGCCATCTTTCTTCTGCAGGTACTCGTCCAGCAGTACGAAGTGCCGCAGCGACTGGATGTCATCGGCCTGCAGGAAGCGCACGCTCTGCTGGTCCAGGAACAGCGAGCGTTTGATCCGGCGGCCACCGGCATCGGTCATCCCGCGCCAGTTCTTGACGCTGTCCTCAATCAGCCGATGGGTCGGCACGGTGACGATGGTCTTGTCCCAGTTCTGCACCTTGATGGTGTGCAGGGCGATATCGACGATTTCGCCATCGACGCCGAGGCTGGGCATTTCGATCCAGTCGCCGACCCGTACCATGTCGTTGGAGGCAATCTGCACGCTGGCCACCAGCGACAGGATGGTGTCGCGGAATACCAGCAGCATCACCGCGCCGAGCGCGCCCAGGCCAGTCAGCAATGCGACCGGAGAGCGGTTGATCATCACCGCGACGATACCGATGGCAGCCACTACGTAGATGATGATCTTGAGCAGTTGCAGATAGCCCTTGATCGGGCGGCTGCGCGCATGCGGCCTCTTGCTGTACTGATCATTGACCGCATTCAGGAATGCACTGACGCCGCGGGCGATGGTGAACATCAGGTAGGCCAACGCCAGCTTGCCGACGAAATTGACTAGGCCGCCATGCAGGTGCGGCACCAGCTGCACGCCCTGGAACACCACCAGCGCCGGTACCACGTGCGACAACCGGCTCAGCACTCCACGCTCCAGCAACGCATCGTCGAACTGGCTGCGGGTCGCGGTCACCAGCTTGACTGCCAGCGGACGCAGGATGCGCTGGGTCAGCCAGTCGGCCAGCAAGGCCAGCGCCAGCAGCACCGCCAGCACGATGGCGGTTTCGAACGCGGCCGGCATCTGTGATGCGTCCGCCCAGGCATGCAGCCTGTCATGTAAGGGTGCAAAAAATTCCATCAGCACAGGGTAGACAAACCCGCCGCGTGTTCAAGCCCACTCATGCCGCAGCGGGTGGACGGTTCATGGCTGGCCGCGTTCGATGAGCACGCCGACCGCGCGCGCATTGCCGACCGCACCGGGCTTGCTGAGCTTGATCCGCAACCAGCGCACGCCGAATTCATCCTGCAGCAACTGCGCGCAGCGCTCGGCCAGGGTTTCCACCAGCGCGAACTGCGATTGCGCGACATAGGCGCTGAGGCGGCGGCTGATGGCGTCGTAATCCAGGGTGTCGGCGACGTCGTCGCTGGCTGCCGGGATCCGGTTGTCAAAGCCCATCTCGATATCCAGTTGCAGGCGCTGGCGGATGTCGCGTTCCCAGTCGTAGACGCCGATGACCGCATCCACGTCCAACTGGTCGATGAAGACCCGGTCCCTGCAGGTTGCGCTGGTCATCACGCCCCCTGCGCTGCCAGCGCCGGCAACGCGGCCATGTCCCAGCGCGGGGTGACCTTTACCTGTGCCGGTTCGTGCTGGCCGGCCTGCAGCCGCAGGGCACCGGCAAAAGCGATCATCGCGCCGTTGTCGGTACACAGCGCTGGCCGTGGAAAGCAGACGCGGCCGCCACGCTGCCGGGTCATCACATCCAGCTTGGCCCGCAGCCGCTTGTTGGCACCGACGCCGCCGGCCACGACCAGCACGTTGCAGCCGGACGCCTCCAGCGCACGTTCGCATTTGATCGCCAGCGTATCGACCACTGCATCCTCGAAACCGCGGGCAATGTCGGCGCGCGTCTGCGGGCTCTGGTCGCTGTCGCGCCAGGCCAGCAGGACCTGGGTCTTGAGCCCGGAAAAGCTGAAGTCCAGGCCGGGCCGGTCGGTCATCGGCCGTGAAAAACGGTAGCGGCCGGGCGTGCCCTGCTCGGCCAGGGCCGCCAGCTGCGGGCCGCCCGGATACGGCAGGCCCATCATCTTGGCGGTCTTGTCGAACGCCTCGCCGGCGGCATCGTCGAGGGTTTCGCCCAGCAGCCGGTACTGGCCGATTGCCTCCACCGCCACCAGCTGGGTGTGGCCGCCCGACACCAGCAAGGCCACGAACGGGGGCTCCGGGGCGTTTTCCTCCATCAACGGCGCCAGCAGATGGCCTTCCATGTGGTGGACGCCGATGGCCGGCACTTCCAGCGCCCAGGCCAGCGAGCGCGCCACCCCGGCGCCAACCAGCAACGCCCCCACCAGTCCGGGCCCGGCGGTATAGGCCACGCCCTGCAGATCGGCGATGCGCAGCCCGGCCTCATCCAGGGTCTGCCGGATCAGCGGCAACAGCTTGCGCACATGGTCGCGGCTGGCCAGTTCCGGCACCACCCCGCCATATTCGGCGTGGAGGGCTATCTGGGTGTACACCGCATGGGCCCGCAACGCAGTGGCGGCGGGCTGTCCGGTGTCATAGACGGCGACGCCGGTCTCGTCGCAGCTGGTTTCGATGCCTAGGACTTTCATGGGTGTATGTTGCACCTTTCCGCGCTAGGCCGCTATAATGCGCGGCTCACCCGGTCTGACCGGGATGTGGTCTATTGTTGTTTACCCGGCTGTCCCCGAGAGCCGTTACCCAAATTTTTCGAGATTACCTATGCCCAGCGTCAAAGTCCGCGAGAACGAGCCCTTTGAATTTGCGCTCCGTCGCTTCAAGCGCACCTGCGAAAAGGCCGGCGTGCTGGCCGAAACCCGCAAGCGCGAGTTTTACGAGAAGCCGACCCAGGAACGCAAGCGCAAGGCGGCTGCAGCGGTCAAGCGCCAGCTGCGTCGCAGCTCGCGCGATGTGACCAAGCGCCAGCGCCTGTACTGAGCAGCTGCGCAGGTCCTGGCAGTCCGGCCACCGGCCGGCTGCAAGTGGCCCCGGAGCCGGCACGCGCAAGCGTCGCCGGCTTTTTGTGTTTCAGGTTTTGCAAGGCAACTGTCCCCACTTACCGCAGGAGATCCACATGTCCCTGAAGCAACAGCTCACCGATGACATGAAGACCGCGATGAAAGCCGGCGACAAGCATCGCCTCGGCGTCATCCGCCTGGTCAATGCCGCCATCAAGCAGCGCGAAGTGGATGAACGCATCGAGCTGGACGACACCGCCGTACTGGCAGTGCTGGAAAAGATGGTCAAGCAGCGCAAGGATTCGGTGAACCAGTTCGAAGCCGCCGGCCGCGAGGATCTGGCCGTCATCGAGCGCGACGAGATCGCGGTCATCGAACACTACCTGCCGGCCAAGCTAGGCGAAGCCGAGATCCAGGCCGCCATCGACGCCGCCATCGCCGAAACCGGCGCCAGCGGCCCAGCCGACATGGGCAAGCTGATGGGCGTACTCAAGCCGCGCCTGGCTGGCCAGGCCGACATGGGTCAGGTCTCGGCGCTGATCAAGAAATCCTTCAGCGCCTGATCCGGCCATGGGTAACGCCGTCGATATCCGCATCCGCCAGGCGCGCGTGGAGGACGCGGGGCAGATCCTGGCCTTCATCCGTGAGCTGGGCGAATACGAACAGCTGGCGCATGAAGTGGTCGCGACCGAAGCGGGCCTGACCGAACAGCTGTTCGGTCCGCAGCCGGCGGCGGAAGTGCTGATCGCCGAAGTCGATGGCAAGCCAGCCGGTTTTGCGCTTTTTTTCCGCAACTTTTCCACCTTCCTGGCGCAACCTGGCCTGTATCTGGAAGATCTATATGTGCGTCCGGCGTTGCGCGGCCAGGGCATCGGCAAGCGGCTGATGATCCATCTGGCACGGCTGGCGGTGCAGCGCGGCTATGGCCGCTTTGAGTGGTCGGTACTGGACTGGAATGCCCCGGCGATCGGCTTTTACCGCCGCATTGGTGCGATCGGCCTGCAGGAATGGACGGTACAACGCTTGACCGGCGACGCCTTGCGGGGGTTGGCGGGGCAACCCATCGACTAAGCGCTGTCACGCAGCGCTGGCGCCTGCTCTGGCATGCTGGGGCGGTGTTCCACCGTCCCCGCCCGGTACCATGCCCTTGCAGCTTCCGCCCGTCCTGCTAGCGCTCCAGCAACGCTGGCAGCGCAGTCTTCCCGCCGCCTTCATCGATCGCTTCATCAGTGCCGACCTGATTACCCAGGCGGCCTCGCTGGCGTTCTTCGCCCTGCTGTCGCTGGCACCGCTGCTGGTCCTGCTGCTGTGGCTGACCAGCCTGCTGTATCCGGCCGCCCAGGAATCGCTGCTCGACCAGTTGGGCCAGCTGGCCGGGCAAGGCGCCGCGACCGTCGCCGATACCGTCATCGAGAACGCCAACACCCAGCCCAGCGTGGGCTCGCTGGCCGGGCTGTGGAGCACCATTCTGCTGTTCGTCGGCGCCAGCGCGGTGTTCGCCCGGCTGCAGACCGTGCTCAACCTGATCTTCCAGACCGACGAGCCGCGCCTGGACGGGATCATGGCCTGGCTGCGCAAGCGGGTGTTCTCGTTCGGCATCGTCCTGGCGCTGGGCTTCCTGCTGCTGATTTCGATGCTGCTGAGCACGGTGTTGCAGGTGGTGTTCGCGCAGATCCCGTCGCTGTTGCCGGTGGTGGCCAACGTCATGTCGCTGGTGGTGTACGTGCTGGCCTTTGCCTTCCTGTACCACTATCTGCCGGACCGGCCGGTGCAGTGGCCACAGGCGTTCATGGGCGGCGTGCTGACCGCCGGGCTGTTCGTGCTCGGCCGTTATGCCATTGGCCTGTACATCAGCCATGCCGCGCCCGGCAGCGCCTACGGCACGATGGGAACGCTGGTGATCCTGCTGGTCTGGATCTACTACGCCACGCTGGTGTTCTTTGTCGGCGCGGCACTAACCGCGGTCATTGATGAACGCTACCGCCCGGCCCCGGCAGCGGCCGTGGATTCGTCGCCGACACAGGCCTGAAGCATGGCATCCTAGTCGGTCATGGCACGCATCCCTGACGCTTTCATCGACGAATTGCTGGCCCGTACCGACGTGGTCGAGGTGGTCGGCGCGCGCGTGCCGCTGAAACGGCAGGGCAAGGAATATTCGGCCTGCTGTCCATTCCACGACGAGCGCTCGCCATCGTTCACGGTGTCACCGACCAAGCAGTTCTATCACTGTTTTGGCTGCGGCGCGCACGGCACCGCGCTGTCGTTCCTGATGAACTACGACAAGCTGGAGTTCCTGGACGCGGTCGAGGAGCTGGCGCGCCGCAACGGCATGGAAGTGCCGCGCGAAACCCAGCAGCGCAATCAGAACAGCGACAGCCGCGAGCTGTACGCGGCACTGGATGCGGCCAGCCGCTTCTTCGAAAAGCAGCTGGCCGGCAGTGACAAGGCCAAGGCCTATCTGGACCAGCGTGGCGTCGATCAGAACATCCGCCAGCAGTTCTCGATCGGCTATGCACCGGATGGCTATTCGGCGCTGAAGGACGCACTGGGGACCGACGAGCGCCGGCACAAGCTGCTGGACCGCGCTGGCTTGTATTCGAAGAATGATCGCGGCCATGTCTATGACAAGTTCCGCGACCGGGTGATGTTCCCGATCCATGATCGGCGTGGCCGCGTGATCGCGTTTGGCGGCCGCGTGCTGGACAAGGACGACGGCCCGAAATACCTCAATTCGCCAGAAACCGCGTTGTTCCACAAGGGTCGCGAACTGTACGGCCTGTGGCAGGTACGCCAGGCCAACCAGAAGATCACCCGGCTGATCGTGGTCGAAGGCTATATGGACGTGGTCTCGCTGTTCCAGTTCGGGGTGCCGCAGGCGGTGGCCACGCTCGGCACCGCGACCACGCCGGAACACGCCGAGCTGCTGTTCCGCAATGCACCGGATGTGTACTTCTGTTTTGACGGCGATGCCGCCGGCCAGCGCGCGGCATGGCGGGCGCTGGAATCGGTGCTGCCGCGGATGAAGGACGGCCGCCAGGGTTTCTTCCTGTTCCTGCCTGATGGCGAGGACCCGGACAGCATCGTCCGCAAGGAGGGCGTGGCCGGTTTCGATGCGCGCCTGCAACAGGCGATGCCGCTGTCGGAGTTCTTCTTCAATGAAATCGGCAAGGACATCCGCCTGGGCACGCTGGACGGCAAGGCACGCCTGGCCGAGCGCGCCAAGCCGCTGCTGGCGCAGATACCCGACGGCGCATTCGCGGATCTGATGCGGCTGCGGCTGGGTGAACTGACCGGGATGGGCGACCCGTCGCGCAACCGTCCAGCTGCGCCACCACCACGGATCAGCCGCAAGCCGCAGAATCCGGCCAATAAACCCAGTCTGGTACGCAGTGCCATCGTCCGCCTGCTGCATCATCCGGCGCTGGCGCTGAGCCTGCAGCCGCCGTTCGCATTCGCCGGCCTGCGCCTGCCCGGTATGGAGCTGTTGCTGGAACTGCTGGATATCGTCCAGCAGCGGCCGGACATCACCACCGGCGCATTGCTCGAGCATTTCGCCGACCGACAGGAGTGGGATGCCCTGCACAGGCTGGCGATGCAGGAGATCCCCGGTGACATCGAAAACTGGCGTGACGAGTTGCTCGACGCGATCCAGCAGATGGAGCGCCAGTTGCTGCAGCAACGATTGGAAGAGTTGCAGGAAAAAGGTCGCGCGACCGGTTTGGACGATGCCGACAAATACGAACTGCGCATGCTGTTGCAGGCACGCGCCAGCCACCGCTGAGCCAAGGTGAAGACATGAGCCACACAGATCAAACCCGGATACGTCTGCGGCCCTGGTGGCTGCTGCTGTGCCTGCTCGCTGCCAGCGCCAACCTGCCGGCGTCCCAACCCACGCTGCTGCAGCCAGGTCTGTATACCGGCGGCCAACCCAGCGCCGCGCAACTGCGGGATCTGGCGGGCAAGGGAGTGGCCACCGTCATCGACCTGCGCGCGCCGGAAGAAGAACGCGGCATCGATGAAGCCAGCATCGTGCCGGCATTGGGCATGCAGTACGTGAGCCTGCCAATCGGCTCCGCGGAGGACATCAACAACGGCAATGCGCGCGCGTTGCAACGCCTGCTCGATGACAGCCAGGGGCCGATACTGCTGCACTGTGCCAGCGGCAACCGGGTTGGTGCACTGCTGGCCCTGATCGCTGCGGAAAAGCCCGGCGAAGATGCCGAATCTGCGCTGCGACGAGGTAAAGCCGCGGGTCTTGGCTCACTGGAGCCGATCGTGCGCCAGCGCCTTGGACTACCGCCGATTCAGCCCTAGAACGACTACCGCAGGCGGGTGATGTCGGTGAACGGCAGCAACCAGTGATCGACCAGCAGGAACGCGAACAGTGCCATCAGATAGACGATTGAATAGTTGAATACCCGCATCGGGAAGTAATCATCCGGCGGATCCAGCAGGCGCCACGCGTACCACAGGAACACCGCACCCAGTACCAGTGCGCCGCCCAGATAGAACAGCCCGCTCATGCCGAACACCACCGGCAATGCGGTGATTTCGACCAGCAGCACGGTGTAGAACAGGATCTGCCAGCGGGTATAGGTCACGCCGTGAGTCACCGGCAGCATCGGCACCAGCGCGCGCGCGTAGTCTTCGCGGCGGAATATCGCCAGCGCCCAGAAATGCGGCGGCGTCCAGACGAAGATGATCAGCACCAGCAACAGCGCATGCGCCCAGTCCCATTCGCCGGTCATGCCGGTCATCGTCGACCAGCCCAGCAATGGCGGCGCGGCGCCGGCGACGCCGCCGATGACGATGTTCTGTGGCGTGGCCCGCTTGAGGAAGCCGGTATAGACCAGCGCGTAGCCAATCAGTGAGGCAAACGTCAGCACCGCGGTGATGGTGTTGACCCAGAGCACCAGCAGCAGCATCGACAATGCCGCCAGCACCAGTGCAAACAGCAATGCCTGCCATGGCTTGACCTCGCCGACCACCAGCGGACGCCATGAGGTGCGCGCCATCTTGGCGTCGATGCGCGAATCCAGCAGCTGGTTGATCGCCGCCGCACTGGCCGCGGCCAGCCAGATGCCGATGAAGCCGATCACGCCGCGACGGACCTGCTCCCAGCTAGGCGCGCCATCGATGGCCAGCAGCATCCCGACCAGCGCGGTGAAGACGATCAACGCCACCACCCGTGGCTTGGTCAGTGACCAGTACTGGCGCAAGGGAAAGGCCATGTCAGTCCGGCCGGCGCAGGCGCGCCACCAGGGTGATCAGGGTGAACAACAGCAGCGCGGCGCCGGCGTTGTGCGCCACCGCGATCGGCAACGGCAGGCTCAGCTTGACGTTGAGGATGCCAAGGGTGACCTGGCCACACACCAGCAACGCCAGCGCCACCGCCCAGCCACGCATGCTTGGCGTGCGCAGCAGCCGCCACGCCAGCGCCAGCAGATACACCGCCAGCACTACCGCCACCATCCGGTGGGCCATCTGGATGGCGATGCGCGACGCGCCATCGAGCACCCCACCTTCGTAATCAACGCCAACCCCACGCCACAACACGAAGCCTTCGCTGAAGTTGGTTGGCGGCCACCACTGGCCCACGCACTTGGGGAAATCCAGTCCACACGACAACGCCGCGTAATTGGCACTGACCCAGCCACCCAGGGCAATCTGCAACGCCAGCAGGCACAGGCCACCGATCAGCCAGCGCCGCAGGGCGCGCGCATCGGCCAGCGTGATTGGCATGTCGGTCGCGCGCCAGGCCATCCACACCAGCAGCGCGAATGTGGTCAGGCCGCCAAGCAGATGGCCCATCACGACGATCGGCTTGAGCAGCCAGGTGACCGTCCACATACCCAGCAGGGCCTGGAAGATGATCACCGCCAGGGTCAACGCGGCGACCCGGGCAAGATCACTGTTCGACCAGCGCATCGCCGCCGCCAGCAGGATCGCTTCGCCGGCAATCGCCAGCAGCGATGCGGCCATGTGCTCGCCATGCATGTACAGCGGAATGCCGCAGCCGACGAGCGCGGCGGCGGCCAGGATCTGGGCAATGCCCCAGCGTCGTTTGCGCGCCGCCAGCAGTGACAGCAGCAGCACCAGCATGCCGAGGGTGGCGGCCAGGTGGCGATGGACCTGTTCGCGCCAGGCCTTGTGGGTTTCGAACGGACGGATCGCCGACGCCGCGTGATCATTGACGTCCTGGGCCGCCGACGGCCATGCGGCGCGTCCGTAGCAGGTCGGCCAGTCTGGGCAGCTGAGGCCGGCGTTGGACAGGCGCACGAATGCGCCGAACACGATCACGCACAGGGCCAGACCAGCCGCAAGCCAGGCGATGCGGTGGAAATGACGGTAGACCGAAGGCCGGGAGTAAGCGTTCATCGCGGTGGCGCACTCATATTAGTTTCAGCAGCTTGGCGACGTCGGTGCGCAGGTCGGCCGGGTCGAAGCCCGGGGCGTAGCGCAGGATGACGAAGCCGTTGGGATCGATCACGTAGACCGGCACTCCGGCCGGATCGTCGACAGCGGGCAAGGCGCTACGCAATGCATCATCGCTGGCCAGAAGATGCAGCGAATCCGGCTTGCGCGCGGACGCCGGCCACGGTCCCAGCCACAGGATCTCGACCTTGTCGGCGTTATGTCCGAACAGCCTCCACACGGTATCCAGATCCCTGGCCAACGTGTCGCAGTCGGCGCCGCAGCCGGCCGGCGGCGCGGCCACGATGCGCCAGATGCGCTGTTCCACGCGCCAGCTGTAAGGGCTGCCGTCCTGTTGCATGGGCCGCAACAGGCGCACGTCGGCCGGCGGTTGCAGCAGCTGCCCATGGTTCTTGTGTCCGGCAGGTTGCCAGCCGGCAAAACGCAGGACGCCGGCCCCGGCCATGCTGCCGAAGAACAGCACGAACAGCGCCACCAGCATCCAGCGGCCGCGCCGGGTCCGGGCGGGGTCGGGAATGGAAGAATTCATTCCGGCATTTTCTCACGCGCAGCCATTCAATGCGCCCTCTGTCGCGCGCGGCGTCCGCGCCAGCTCAGCAGCAGTGCGGTGATCAACACCGCCAGCGCCAGTCCGAACCACTGCACGGCATAGCCCAGGTGGCGTTGTGGCGGGATCGTATTGGGCAGGATCTCCAGATCGCGGCGGGCATCCGCGGGCAGCCCACCAACCCGCAGCGCCGGATCCAGGCGCAGCACCCGCGGCGCCACCGCCATGCCGGGCGCAAGCCGCGCACCGATCGCGCGCACATCGATATGGGTGACCAGATGGCGCTGCTGATCCTGCTGCGTCGGACTGGCCAGCCAACGGGTCATGCCAGCCGCCGGCGGCGGTGCCAGCAGGCCCCGCAACGTCAGCTCCGCCCCGGTCGGGCAGCGCACGTCCGGCAACGCGCGTTGATCGCCCAATGGCAGCCAGCCGGCATCGATCAGCATCACGAACGACTGCCCACTGGGCCGTGCCAGGCAATACAGCTGTACCCCGGGCCTTCCCTCGTGGATGCGGTTGTCGAGGAATACCGGGGTCGGCAACAGAGCAACCGTGCCGCTGCTCCAGTCGTAGCGGGTCGCTCGTTGGGCATCATTGGCCGCGGTCAGCGGCAGTGCCACGCGCCGGCTCAGCACCTGTTGCGCGTCTGCCAGCATCGCCTGTTTCTGGCTGGCGCGATGCAGTTGCCAGTTGCCGAGCATGCAGAAGCCGACGATGACCAGGGCGGCCAGCAACCAGCCCACCGCCAGCGGCATTGTTCGCCGGCTCATGCGCGGTCGCCCGCTGCCAGGCCACTGCAGCGGCGTCGTCCGCCCGGCATCGCCCCGGCCGGCAGCCATCGCTGCGATAATGTCGCCATCATCGTCCCACCGCCACCGAGGGCATCATGAACGACTCGCTCAAAACCTTGCTCATCATTGCGTTCCTGATCCTGATTCTGTGGAACCTCGGCGCCGGCCTGTATTACCTGCTGGTCGACAAGGGACAAAGCAAACGCACCGTCAACGCCCTGACCCGTCGCATCGCGTTGTCGGTCGGCCTCATTCTGCTGGTCATCCTTGGGATCTATACCGGCGTGATCCAGCCACACGGCATCAATGGCTGATCACGCCCTTCTGAACATGCTCTTCTGAACATGTCGTCCTGAAACAGAAGAGGCCGGCATTGCCGGCCTTTTCTGTTTGCAACCCATCATGTTGCAGCCAGTCGCCCCGGCCACGGCATGTTGGTCGCTGGAATCAAATCACGTAGACGAACAGGAACAGGCCCAGCCAGACCACGTCGACGAAGTGCCAGTACCAGGCCACGGCTTCGAAACCGAAGTGATCGTCCTTGCTGAAGTGGCCCTTGGCACAACGCAGCCAGATGATCGCCAGCATGATGGTTCCCAGGGTTACGTGGGCACCGTGGAAACCGGTCAGCATGAAGAAGGTCGAGCCGTAGATGCCCGAACCCAGGGTCAGGTTGAGTTCCTTGTAGGCGTGGATGTATTCCTCGGCCTGGAAGTACAGGAACACGCAGCCCAGCAGCACGGTCGCGCCCAGCCACACCAGCAACTGGGTGCGGTGCGCGGCCTTCAACGCATGGTGGGCCAGGGTGATGGTGACGCCGGAGGTCAGCAGGATCAGCGTGTTGATCAGCGGCAGGCCCCATGCCGGGATGGTCTGGAAATGCCCACCGATCTGGCCCGGGCCGTTGCTCGGCCAGGCCGCGCTGAAACCTTCCCACAGCACGCTGTTGGTCATCACCCCGTCGCCTTCGCCACCCAGCCACGGCAGCGCCAGGTTGCGCGCGTAGAACAGCGCGCCGAAGAACGCCGCGAAGAACATCACTTCGGAAAAGATGAACCAGACCATGCCCATCCGGAACGACACATCGACCTGGCGGTTGTAGTTGCCAGCCAACGATTCGCGGATGACATCGCCAAACCACATGAACAAGGTCGCGCACAGCATCAGCACGCCGGCGAAGAAGGTCCATTTGCCCCAGCTGGCGTCATTCAGCCAGCTGGCCACGCCGACCATGGTGACGAACATGGCGATCGATCCCACGAACGGCCACTTGCTCTGGTGCGGCACGAAATAAATGTTGGCGTCTGGCGAATGGGCTTGTGCCATGGCGGTGTTTTCCGTTCCTAAACTCAATCAGGGCGCCGCATGCGGCGTTTGGGTTGCGCTGGACGCGCCCAGCCGGGCAGTCAGCGCATCGTTCTTGTAGAAGGTATATGAAAGCGTAATCGTGTTCACGTCATCCGGCAGATCCGGGTCGACGATGAAGCGCACCGGCATGTCGCGACTTTCACCGGCGGCCAGGGTCTGGGCGGTGAAGCAGAAGCACTCGGTCTTGGTGAAGTAACCCGAGGCGCGCGCCGGCGCCACCGAGGGAACCGCGCTGCCGACAATGTCCTTGCCACTGTCGTTGCGGGCGAAGTACTTGGCTTCGTACAGCTCGCCCGGCACCACCTGCATGGTCAGCTGTTCGGGATGGAACGCCCACGGCAGCTTGGAATTGACCCCGCCATCGAACTCCACCGTGATCAGCCGCGACGGCTTGGCCGCCTGTTGCGCCGACACCTGGCCGGGGCCCTGCTCCAGGCGGATGCCGAATACCTTCTCGCAGGCGATGCGGTACAGCGGTACCAGTGAAAACGTCAGCACGAACGCCGCCATCGCCACCCCAATCAGCTTGACCATGCCGGCCGAGTTGGACTTGCGTTGCGGCTCGCTCATGCGTTCATCACTCCGGACAGGATGAAGGCCACGTAGATCGCCACGGCGATGAACGCCATGACCAGCGCCGTGCGCAGCACCGCCCTGCGGCGGCGTGCGGTGTCATCGGGACGTGGCTGCGGCGCATTCATCGGCTTGGCTCCGGCGTGCGTATCAGTGGCTCACGTCGCCGTGTGCCAGATCGCCTTCCTTGATGATCGGCGGGGTCGCGAAGGTGTGGTGCGGCGCCGGCGACGGCACGGTCCACTCCAGGCCCCTGGCGTTTTCCCAGGCGCGGGCGTCTGCCTTCCTGCCGCTGCGCAGCGAGTGGAACAGGATGCCGGCCATCAGGAACGGGGTCACGAACATGCCGAACGCACCGATCGAGCTGATGAAGTTCCAGTCGGCGAACACCGGGTTGTAGTCCGGGATACGGCGCGGCATGCCGGCCAGGCCAAGGAAGTGCTGCGGGAAGAACAGCAGGTTGACGAACACCACCGTCCACCAGAAGTGGAACTTGCCCCAGAACTCGCTGTACATGCGGCCGGTCCACTTCGGCCACCAGTAATAGGTCGCGGCGATGATCGAGAACAGCGCGCCGGTCACCAGCACGTAGTGGAAGTGGGCGACCACGAAGTAGGTGTCGTGGTACTGGAAGTCAGCCGGCACGATCGCCAGCATCAGGCCCGAGAAACCACCGATGGTGAACAGGATGACGAAGCCGACCGCCCACAGCATCGGGGTTTCAAAGGTCAGCGAGCCCTTCCACATGGTGCTGACCCAGTTGAACACCTTCACCCCGGTCGGGATGGCGATCAGCATGGTCGCGAACATGAAGTAGATTTCGCCACCCAGCGGCATACCCACGGTGAACATGTGGTGGGCCCAGACGATGAACGACAGGAAGGCGATCGAGGCGGTCGCGTAGACCATCGCCTGGTAACCGAACAACGGCTTGCGGCTGAAGGTCGGGATGATTTCCGAGACGATGCCGAACGCCGGCAGGATCATGATGTAGACCTCGGGGTGACCGAAGAACCAGAAGATGTGCTGGTACATCACCGGGTCACCGCCACCAGCGGCATTGAAGAAGCTGGTGCCGAAGAACTTGTCGGTCAGCAGCATGGTCACCGCACCGGCCAGCACCGGCATCACCGCGATCAGCAGGAATGCGGTGATCAGCCAGGTCCAGCAGAAAATCGGCATCTTCAGCAGGTCGATGCCCGGCGCGCGCATGTTGAGCACGGTGGCGATGATGTTGATCGCGCCCATGATCGAGCTGACGCCCATCATGTGGATGGCGAAGATCGAGAACGCCACGTTGGCGCCACCCTGCAGCGACAGCGGCGGATACAGCGTCCAGCCGCCGGCAACCGCGCCGCCCGGCAGGAACAGCGTCATCAGCAGCAGGGTGAACGCGAACGGCATGATCCAGAACGACCAGTTGTTCATCCGCGGCAGCGCCATGTCGGGCGCGCCGATCTGCAGCGGGATCATCCAGTTGGCGAGGCCGACGAAGGCCGGCATCACGCCACCGAAAATCATCACCAGCGCATGCACCGAGGTCATCTGGTTGAAGAACTCGGGCTTGACGAACTGCAGGCCCGGGGTCATCAGCTCGGCGCGGATGATCACCGACATGCCCGCGCCGATGATGAACATGATGAAGCTGAAGATCAGGTACAGGGTACCGATGTCTTTGTGGTTCGTTGAGAAGAACCAGCGCTCGATGAAGCTCTGCTGGTGACCGTGATGATCGTCGTGGCCATCGTGATGATGATTGTCGACTGCGCTATGGGTCATGTGCGTGATCTCTTTGCAGCTGATGCGGACGGTCAGGCCTGCGCCGAAGGCGCAGCCGTCTCGTTGGAGGGGGTGGCGTCCTGCGCCGGCGCGGCGTCGCCTTCAACCGGCGCGGCAGGCACTTCGCTCGGCGCCTGTGGCACCGCTTCCGGCGCTGGCTTCTTCGACGCCAGCCACTGCTGGAACTCGGCCTTGGGCACGGCCTTGACCACGATCGGCATGAAGCCATGGTCCTTGCCGCACAGCTCGGCGCACTGGCCGCGATAGATGCCCGGCTCCTGGATGTCGGTCCAGGCTTCGTTGACGATGCCCGGGATGGCGTCCTGCTTCCAGCCCAGCGCCGGCACCCACCAGGCGTGGATGACGTCGTCGGCGGTGATCACGAAGCGGATCTTGGTATCGGTCGGCAGCACCAGCATGTTGTCGACGTCCAGCAGGTAATGCGGGTTGTCCTTGACGCTGGGGATGTCGCCACTCTGGCGGATACGGTCGGATTCCTTGTCCAGGCGGCTGGTGAAGGCCACGTTCTCGCCCTGGTACTCGTACTTCCACATCCACTGGTAACCGGTGATCTTGACGGTCATCTCGGCATCGCGGGTGTCGTACATGGCGATCAGCTTGGCGGTCGCCGGCCAGGCCATGACCACCAGGATCAGCACCGGGATGATGGTCCAGATGATTTCAGCGGTGGTGTTGTGGCTGAACTGGGCGGCCACGGCACCCTTGGACTTGCGGAACTTGAACATCGCATAGCCCATCGCGCCGAACACGATGATGCCGATGACCACGCATACCCACAGCGAAATCATGTGCGCGTCGTAGGCATGCTGCGAGGACGAAGTGACGCCGCGCCCCATGTTCAGCTGCCACTCCTTCGGGTCCGCCGACTGTGCCCACGCCAACGCCGGCGTTGCCAGCGACAGGCCAGCCATCATCAAACGCTTCCAAAACCCATTCACTTGCGTCATTGCCTAGACCCCAATGCGTCATCGGTTGCGGCCGTTTTGGCGGCCGCCAGTAAACCCTGCAGTTTTTCCGCCAGTTCCAGGCGTTCGGCCGGTCCCAGGAGGTTGCCCACCTCGATCCGGTTGCCGCTGGACGCCAGCGAAATCCTTTCACCACCCTCTTCGACCCGCAGTTGCACCCAGTAGGGATGCGCCGTGAACACCGGCGCCGACCGCGAAGGCTGATGGACTTCCACCCGCTCCGGACCAATGCTGATGACCTCGCTGCGCTCGCCGTTGCGCCAGGAAGCACACAACGCCGCCGCCACCATCACACTGTGCAGCAACGCGAACCCGGGTGCATAGACATTGCCGGCCAGCCAGCCCATCAGGGCCACCAGCCACATCGCCCCCGCCAACACCGCGAACAGAGTCACGAATTGGCGGGCCGTCAACGCCCGCGGCGGTCGCAACCGCAGTCGCGCGCCAGAACCTGCAGGCAATGAGGTAAACACCTCGATCATGTTGCCAACCGCGCTTTGAGGCTGCGGAAAACTGTTAAATGGTAGCCTCCGCGGCGCCACGGCGGCAAGCTGCGGCGCATCTGCCGCCGGTATGCGGACATCGGCGCCGGACGGCGGCGGCGGCCGCAGCGCAGCCTCGCGCCACTGCCATGAGAGATGTGACACATCTTCTGAATCCCAGCTGTGGCAAGGCATTCGGAGCATCGGCAAGCATGTTCCCAAGGCCCGACAAGCTCTACACTATTGGGCTTCCTTTGGTCTTGTATCTGCCATGTCCGCCAGCGTCGACAGTCTTCCCTACACCGCCCTGGCCGACTTGCCGGGCGACATGATTGCGCCGGAACTGCCGGCCTCGCCGTCGCCACTGCGCGCGGCCATCACCGCGGCCTGGCTGCGTGACGAGACCGAGCACGTGCGCGAGCTGCTGGAGCAGGCCCGCCTGCCCGCCGAGGAACAGGCGCGAGCACAGGCACTGGCCACCGATCTGGTGCGCCGGGTACGCGAGCACGCCCAGGACCAGGGGGCGATCGAAGCCTTCATGCGCCAGTACGACCTGGGCAGCGAGGAAGGCGTGCTGCTGATGTGCGTGGCCGAGGCCTTGCTGCGGATTCCCGACCAGGACACCGCCGACAAGCTGATCCGCGACAAGCTCGGCGACGCGGACTGGAAGAAGCACATGGGCGGCAGCGATTCGATGCTGGTCAACGCCTCGACCTGGGGACTGATGCTGACCGGCAAGCTGGTCAGCCTGAACGACCTGACCCGCCACGACACCCGCGGCGCCTTCAAGCGCCTGATCGGTCGTGTCGGCGAGCCGGTGGTGCGGCTGGCGGTGCGCCAGGCGATGCGGATCATGGGCCACCAGTTCGTGATGGGGCGCAGCATCGGCGAGGCGCTGGCGCGCTCGCGCAAGGGCGAGCAGGCGGCGTATCGCTATTCGTTCGACATGCTCGGCGAGGCCGCGCTGACCGCCGGCGATGCCGCCCGCTACCTGGACTCCTATCGCCAGGCCATCCACGCCATCGGTGCCACCGGCCCGTTCGCCGATGTGTTCGCCGCGCCCAGCATCTCGGTCAAGTTGTCGGCGCTGCATCCGCGCTACGAACACGCCAAGCGCGAGCGGGTGCTGGCCGAGCTCTCACCGGCGATCCTCGAACTGGCGCAGCTGTCGAAATCCTACGGCATCGGCTTCACCATCGATGCCGAGGAAGCCGAGCGCCTGGAACTGTCGCTGGACCTGATCGAGGCCACTTTCGCCGATCCCTCGCTGGACGGCTGGGAAGGTTATGGCCTGGCCGTGCAGGCGTACCAGAAACGGACCCCGTACGTGCTCGATTTCCTGGCTGATCTGGCCCGCCGGGTCGGTCGCAGGATGCCGGTGCGACTGGTCAAGGGCGCCTACTGGGATGCCGAGATCAAGCGCGCCCAACTGGAGGGATATCCGGGCTATCCGGTGTTCACCCGCAAGGCCAACACCGACGTGTCCTATCTGGCCAACGCCCGTCGCCTGCTCGACCACGGCGACGCGCTGTATCCGATGTTCGCCACCCACAACGCGCAGACCATCGCCGCCATCCGCAGCATCGCCGCCGGGCGCGACTACGAGCACCAGAAACTGCACGGCATGGGCGATGACCTGTATTCGGAAGTGATTCCGGCCGACAAGCTGGGTATCCCCTGCCGGGTGTACGCGCCGGTCGGCTCGCACGAGGACCTGCTGCCGTATCTGGTCCGCCGCCTGCTCGAAAACGGCGCCAACTCGAGCTTCGTCAACCGCATCACCGATGACAGCGTGCCGATCGAGGATCTGGTCCGCGACCCGGTCGAGACCGTCAACGGCTTCGACAGCATCCCCCATCCACGCATTCCCCTTCCAGTGCAGCTGTTCCGCAACCAGCCCGCACCGATCAAGACTTCAGACAGGAACAACTCCATGGGCGTCAATCTGGCCAACGACAAGGCACTGCAGGCACTGGCCGAGCAGGTCAATGCCACCGGCGAAAAACTGCTGGCCGGCAACCAGCTGGCGACCCCGCTGGTCCCGGGCGCGGTGCCGTCCAATGCCTTCCTGCCGATCAGCAACCCGGCCGACCACCGCCAGATCGTCGGCCAGTGGCAGCCGGCCGACAGCGCCACCGTGGAAAAAGCCATGGTCAATGCGGTTGCCGCCCAGCCGGCCTGGGATCGCACCCCGCCGGCCAGCCGCGCCGCCATCCTCGAACATGCCGCTGACCTGCTGGAAGCGCGCACCGCCGAGTACATCGCGCTGTGCGTCAAGGAAGCCGGCAAGACCATCCCCGACAGCGTCGCCGAAGTACGCGAGGCGGTCGACTTCCTGCGCTATTACGCCGGCCAGCTGCGGACCAGCTTCAATCCCGAGCCACTGCCCGGCCCGACCGGTGAATCCAATCAGTTGCAGCTGCATGGCCGCGGCGTGTTCGTCTGCATCAGCCCGTGGAACTTCCCGCTGGCGATCTACATCGGCCAGATCGCCGCCGCGCTGGCCGCCGGCAACGCGGTGATTGCCAAGCCGGCCGAGCAGACCAACCTGGTTGGCTACCGCGCCACCCAACTGCTGCACGAGGCCGGCATCCCGGCGGCGGTGCTGCAGTTCCTGCCCGGTGACGGCGCCACCGTCGGTGCCGCGCTGACTGCCGACCCACGGGTGGCCGGGGTCGCCTTCACCGGCTCCACCGACACCGCGCGGGCGATCAACCGCGCATTGGCCGCCCGTGACAGCGCGATTGGCGTGTTGATTGCCGAAACCGGTGGCCAGAACGCCTTCATCGCCGACTCCTCGGCACTGCCGGAACAACTGGTCAAGGACGCGATCTCCTCGGCCTTCACCTCGGCGGGACAGCGCTGCTCGGCCTCGCGTGTGCTGTTCGTGCAGGATGACATCGCCGACAAGGTGATGACGATGCTGGCCGGGGCGATGGACGAGTTGAAGATCGGCGACCCCGGACTGCTGTCCACCGACATCGGTCCGGTCATCGACGCCGATGCGCTCAAGCTGCTGGAAGATCACGCCGCGCGGATGAACAACGAAGCGCGCCTGATCAAGCAGACCGAGTGCCCGGAAGCGGCCGCGCACGGCACTTACTTCGGCCCGCGCGCGTGGGAACTGCATTCGCTGGATCAGCTGCACAAGGAGATTTTCGGGCCAGCCCTGCACGTCATCCGCTGGAAGGCCGATGAACTGGACCAGGTCATCGATGCGATCACCGCCAGCGGCTACGGCCTGACCCTGGGCATCCATTCACGCATCGACGAGACCGTGGATCGGATTGCCAGCCGCGCCCGGGTCGGCAATGTCTACGTCAACCGCAACCAGATTGGCGCGGTGGTCGGGGTGCAGCCGTTTGGTGGCCAGGGCCTGTCGGGCACCGGTCCCAAGGCTGGCGGACCACATTACCTGCCGCGCTTCGCCACCGAGAAGGCGATCACCATCAATACCACCGCCGCTGGCGGCAACGCATCGTTGTTGACGCTGGGCGACTGACCTGGCGCATCCGCCCGGCCGTGCAGGCCGGGTGGCCGGAATTCGGCCTCAAGCACGTGTTCTATTTGTCACATTGGTGGAAATAGAGACGGTGTAGACACGCGCCCACCGGCGACGTCGTCACACTAGGGAGCGGTACCGCCAGAGAGGCATGCTTGATCACGACGGATTTCTACAACCTGCTGCTGAGCGACACCGCACTGGCTGCCCTGCTGCTGGTGCTGTTCTGGTATGTGGGTCATGTCTCGCACGGCGTCCGCGGCATCCGCACCTGGGGCGTGGCCCATTTCGTCTACTCGCTGGGTGCGGCGATGCTGGACGGCACATCGCAGACGATCACCCTGGCCGGCAACACCGCGCTGGCCGGCAACACCGCGGCCATCGGCGGCCTGCTGGCCTGCATCGGCATGAGCGGGCTGGCCTGGTCGATGATCCGGTTCAGCAGCCAGCGTCCGCTGCGTTCCTGGGAACAGGCGCTGGTGCCGGCCGCGGCAGCGGCGTCATTGCTGGTGTCGGTGCTGTCCGACAGCATCGACAGCCAGGGCACGGTGATGAGCGTGGTCGAGGTGGTGGCGCTGCTGCTCATGCTGCAGCACCTGGCCCGCCTGCGTGATGTCCCCGACCGCCTGCCGGCACGCATCATGATGGCTGCCTGCCTGGTGTTGCTGGGCCTGTACGGGCGGGATGTCTACTACGGCGTCCGCGGCTTGTACGCACCCAATTCGGACTGGGTCAACATCGACCTGTCGCTGTGGTTCCTGCTCAATTTCTGCATGCTGATGCTGACCAGCTTCCACGCCGCGCAATCGCTGCGCCACAGTGCGATGTATGACCCTTTGACCGGTGCGCTCAACCGGCGCGGGCTGGCGACAGCGATTGAACAAGTCTCGCCAGCCAGCGGATCCCAGCGGGGCTTTGCCGTGGTCGCGCTGGATCTGGATCACTTCAAGACCATCAACGATCAGCACGGCCACGACGCCGGTGACGTGGTCCTGCGGCGTTTTTCCGAAGTGGTCCGTGACAACATCCGCGGCGGCGACATTTTCGTCCGCCAGGGGGGTGACGAATTCGTGCTGCTGCTGCAGGGCGTCGACCACGCAGGCGCCTGCCAGATTGCCGAACGCATCCGCCTGCAGACGCTGTCGCTTTCATTTGCCGGCGCCACCGCGCTGCGCGCATCGGTCAGCGTCGGCATCTGCTACAGCGCGGTCCCGTCGGCGACGATGGAGACCCTGATGCGCGATGCCGACCGCGCCCTCTACGTGGCCAAGCAGAAAGGCCGCAACCAGGTACAGGTACTGGAAGCGGCGGTCTGATCTTCGACCCCCGGCCCACCCACGCTCGCCGACGACAAAAAAAACCCCGCCGGAGCGGGGTTTTTGTCGAAACATGTCGCGCTGCTATCAGAAGCGGTACTGCGCCGAGATGCCGTACAGGTCGGCACCACCGTCGAAGTCGCCAACCAGACGCGAACCGCTGGAGGAGACGATGTCGACTTCCGGCGTATCGACCAGATCGATCTTGGTGTAGTTGGCGCTCAGCTCGAAGTTTTCGGTGGCCTGCCAGGTCAGACCGACCGAGTACCACATGCGGTCCTGGTCGGGCATGCGCGGGGTGCGGTACGGCAGGCTGACCGGCGAGTCGTCGCGGGCAACACCGGCTCGCAGGGTGAACGCATCGCTGAACTTATATTCGCCACCGAGCGAGTACATCCAGCTTTCTTCCCAGTTGTAGTCTTCGGCCGAATCGGCCTGCGCCGGGTTGTCGAAGGTGATGCGGATTTCCTGCAGCGACGACCAGTCGGTACGCGAGACTTCGGCCATCAGCGCGAAGTTGTCGGTGGCGTACCAGCTGGCGCTCAGGGTGTCGGTAGCCGGGGTGGTCAACGCCGCACCGGCGCCGGTGTCGATGTAGGCACCGGTACCGGCCAGGATCGGAGCCACGCTGGCCGGCACGGTGAAGTCGGCGTCACCGTCGATGTCATGATCGATTTCCGAACGGTGCACGTAACCGATCGACCATTTGTCGGTCGGACGCCAGTTGGCGCCGGCGATCCAGCCCAGGCTGTTGCTGGTGCCCTGCACGCTGACGGTGCCGTCGTTCTTCTGCGGACCGTACGGGCCCTGGATCGGGTTGGGCATGAAGCACAGTGCCTGCGAGGCCGGGTTGGCGCAGACCGCCGAGCCGAAATCGATGGCGTTGGACAGGGTCACGTCGGCGTGTTCGTACACCGCACCCAGGCCCAGCGAGAAGCGCTCGGTCAGTTCCAGCGACATCGCCAGGGTCAGGTCGACGATCTGCACGTCCGACTTCAGCGCGTGGTAACGGCCGACCCAGTCGTTGTCGTATTCGGTCTTCAGGCCGAACGGCGCGCTGACCATGGCACCCAGGGTCAGGTATTCAAAGTTGTCGCTCAGCGGCAGGATGAAGGACATCGCCGGCACCGGGGTCAGGTCGCCGGCTTCGCCACCGTTGCCACCGGTCAGCGGCTGCTGCAGCGGGCTGCCAGCAGCGGCGCTGCCGCCACCATTGAACTTGAAGGACAGATCGATGCCGGTGACATCGGCCTGCAGGGTGCTGTCGGTGAAGGTCGACATGACGGCCGGGTTGTTGGCCACGACCGAGGCGTCACCCAGTGCCGATGCCGAACCGGCCATCGCGCGGCCCTGGGCCTTGACGCTGTTTTCCTTCAGCTGGAAAGCCGACGCATGTGCCTGGCCGGCGGCCAGTGCACCGGTAATCGCGAACGCCAATGCGGAAACATGGATGATGCGTTTGGTGAGTTGCATGTTGTAGTTCTCTCCGGAGACGTTGAAAAAACCGCCGTGCCTCTGTGGACACTGGCGGTAGAGCACACTCGTCAGCCGGAAGCCCCTCCCGACATACGATGCCGTATGCAGTATAGCGATCCGTTCTAACCAAACAATAACAACCGGGTTGCCGTTTCCCACTTCAGTTACATGAATAGGTGCTTTCACCGCTTCAGGCTCACGACCGGTTAAATTCCCGTCATGTTCGTCTCATTGCCATCACGCAAAAAGGCCCCATTACGGTGGGCCACGCCGTTGCTGTTCGTGGTCCTGTGGCTGGCTTTTCTCTGGGCCAATACCCGTTCACCCGCGTTGCAGGGGGAATTGCTGGTCCGCTGGGGCGCGCTGACCGGAGACACGCTGGCCCGTGGTCACTGGTGGATGGAACTGCATGATGGCCGCCTGCTGCGGCTGTTCACCGCCTTGTTCCTGCATGCCGACTGGGCCCACCTGCTCGGCAACCTGGTGTTCCTGCTGATCTTCGGCCTGCCCGCCGAACGCACGCTGGGGCCGTGGCGCTTCATGTTCCTGTTCCTGGTCGGCGGCGCGGTCGCCAACTTCGCCGCCGCGCTCAGCATCGGCACCCCGGACACGGTCATCATCGGCGCCAGTGGCGCGGTGTCGGCGGTGATTGGCGCGTATCTGGCACTGTTTCCAAATGCCAAGCTCGGCGTGGTCCTGCCGCTGGGCCTGTTCCTGGAATTCGTCAAGGCGCCGGCCTCGCTGCTGATCGGGATCTGGGCGCTGCTGCAGGTGCTGTTTGCCTACATCGGTCCGGCCTTCGGTGCGGTGGCCTGGTCGGCGCATATCGCCGGTTTCCTGTTCGGCGTGACCTACGCGCTGCTGGCGCGGGCGCGCATCGCCCGGCAACTGCGCAAGCGGCATGGATTCTAGGTGCGATGTTCCTCGCCCCCGTAGAGCGGAGCTTGCTCCGCTGAGGCATGTCAGCATGCGATTAGGCTGCGGCAGCTGTTCGGGTAGCGGGGCAAGCTCCCTTAGCGGAGCAAGCTCCGCTCTACGGGGCATCCGCCGATTTATAATGCCGGGATGGCCAAGAAGCTCTACAAGATTTCGTTTTTGAACCACACCAAGGTGTACGAGCTGTATGCCCGCCACGTCGCCGCCAGCGGCCTGTGGGGGTTCACCGAAGTCAGTGATCTGGTGTTCGACGTGCACGAAGGCCTGGTCGTGGATCCGACCGAGGAACGCCTGCGCGATGAGTTTGGCGCGACCCAGGTGCTGCACCTGCCGATGCAGAGCATCATCCGCGTCGAGGAAGTCGAGAAAAAAGGCCAGGCGGTGATCCGCGACGCGGCCAGCGGCGAGAAGGTGGTCACACCGTTCCCGCTGCCGGGCAAGCCGCGCTGATCTCCAGCGCGGCTATTTGCTGGCGCTGACCGTGGTGCCGGCGACCATCTTCTTCAGCTCGGCCAGTGCTTCAGCGATCGGCTTTTCGCCGTCCAGCACATCGCCGCTGGTGTAGTTCTCGGCACCTTCCTCATCACCTTTCAGGTGCCCCGGCAGGGTCGCTTCGCTGTAGTCGATGATGGTCGCCGGTGCCTCGACGCCGTCCGGATGCAGGACCACGTCCGGCACGATGCCACTGGCCTGGATCGAACGGCCGCTGGGAGTGTAGTAGCGGGCGGTGGTGAGCTTGACCGAGTCGCCGTTGTCCAGCGGCAACACGGTCTGCACCGAGCCCTTGCCGAAGGTGCGGCTGCCGACGATGCGGGCGCGCTTGTTGTCGCGCAGCGCGCCGGCCAGCACTTCCGACGCACTGGCCGAACCGGCATCGACCAGCACCACGATCGGTGCGCCGCCCAGGCGATCACCGGGGGTCGCGTCGAAGGTTGAATCACTGATCGCGATGCGGCCACGGGTGGAGACGATATTGCCCTTGTCCAGCACCGTGTCGGCGACCTGCACCGCCGCCAGCAGCAGGCCGCCGGGATTGCTGCGCAGATCCAGCACCAGCCCGCGCAACTTGCCCTTGGCCTGCAGCGTATCCAGGTTCTTCTGGAAGTCGGCCGCGGTATCGGCCTGGAACGCGCTGATGCGTATATAGCCGTAGCCCGGTTCCAGCAGGTTGCTGCGGACGCTGGCCAGGCGGATGGTTTCACGGGTCAGGGTGACATCGAACGGCTTCGGCTTGTCCTCGCGCACGATGCTCAGGGTCAGCTTGCTGCCCGGCTCGCCACGCAACGGTTCCATGCCGTCCTCGCCACTGATCGGCTTGCCGTCAATGGCGATGATCAGATCCCCGGACTTGATGCCGGCGCGCGCGGCCGGAGTGCCGTCGATCGGTGCGACCACCTTCAGCGTGTTGTCCGGCTGCTGGAACAGCTCGACGCCGATGCCGTCGTAGGCGCCATTGGACTGCTCGTCGAATTCCTCGGCGTCATCCTTGTCGAAATAGGTGCTGTGCGGATCCAGATCCAGCAGCAACCCGCGGATCGCCGAATGCATCAGCCTGCTGTCATCGACCGGTTCGACATAGGCCTCCTTGACCGCATTGAACACCGCCACGTAGCGGCGGATTTCATCCAGCGGCACTTTCGAGGTGGTGGTTTCGGCGGCATCCGGATCGTCGCTGGCGGCGACCTCGACATCGTCCAGCGCGTCATCCGCCGGTTCGACGTCGGTCGCCGAATCCTGATCCGCTGCCGGCGGCGTTTGTTGCTGGGCCATTGCCGCGGGGGTCGCCAGCGCCAGGGCCAACATCAGGGAATAACGCAAACGCATGCAAGGCTCCAGTTGCCGAGTGTCCAGTGACCGCGAAAAGCTCGCGAGGTTCCAGCGATTATGCGCGAAGCCGGGGCAAGGGGATGTTCAAGCCGGCCGCGGCGGTCAACGCCGCTGCAGCCACGAGGCCGGGTTGACCGGCTGGCCGTTGAGGCGCAGCTCGAAATACAGCGCGCTGATGCCCTGCGCTCCGGAACTGCCGACCTTGGCCACCGCGTCACCGCGCTTGACCTGGTCGCCGGCGTCGCGCAACAGGCTGTCGTTGTGCGCGTACAGGCTCATGTAGCCGTTGCCATGGTCGACGATCAGGATCAGGCCATAGCCGGTCATCCATTCGGAAAACACCACCGTGCCGTCGGCGACCGCGGTGACCGTGCTGCCGGCCGGCGCGGCGATCATCACTCCGGAACTCTTGCGGCCGTCGGGCAACGTGCCGCCGTAGCCGGCCAGCAGGTTGCCGGACAGCGGCCAGCCCAGGCCGCCGACCTTGAGTGCCGGTGCAGTGGCGACCTTCGGCGGCGGCGGCTTGCGGGCGACCCTGGGGGCGCTGCCGGGCTCACTGGCCTGCTGCCGGGGTTCGCGCTCGGCGGCAGCCCGCTCGGCGGCGGCGCGCTTGGCCGCGGCGCGCTGTTCGGCCTTGGCCCGGGCGGCGGCGGCGCGCAGGTTGGCCAGCAGTGTCTCCAGCGACCGTGCATCACGACCGAGGGCTTTTTCGCGCTGGGCACGATCCTGGTACTTCTGGTCGAGTTCGGCGACCAGGCTGGCGCGCGCCTTGCGGTCGCTTTCCAGCTTGGCGACCTGGGCACGCTGCTGCTCGCGGCTGGCCAGCAGCTCGGCCTGGCGCCGGCTGATCTCTTCCTGCAGGGCATCGGCTTCGGCCAGATCGGTGGACAACTGGCGGATGCGCTGGCTGCCATCGCGTTGCAGATAGCGATGGTAGGTCAGGGTGCGATGCGCATCGGCCACCTGGTCCTGCGACAGCAGCACTTTCAACGCCGCATCGTCGCCCATCAGGTAAGCCGCGCGCACCAGCGTGGCCAGTTGCTCGCGTTCGCCGGCCATGCGCTTGCGCATCTCCGCCTGCCGCGCCTGCAGTTCGGCCAGCGCGGCTTCTTCGCGACGCAGCGCCGCTTCGGTTTCAGTGAGGCTGCGGCTGGTCTTGCCGACCTGCTCGTCGGCCTTGCGCAGCTGGCGTGAAGCATCGCCGCGTTGATCCTCGATTTTGCGCCGTTCCTGCGAAATCGTCTTCAGCTCGCCACGCACGCGTTCGAGTTTCTTTTCGGCACTGCGCTTGTCCTGCGCCCACGCGCCGTCGCCTGGCGCCGCCGATGCCAGCAACAACAGTGCAACGGCCAGCGCGCGGGCGAACCTCATCATTGCGCCGGGCTGATCAGGCTGCGACCGGTCATGGCTTCGGGTTGCACGATGCCGAGCAGGTCCAGCAAGGTCGGCGCGACATCGCGCAGGGCGCCACCGCTGCGCAGGGCCAGGCGGCGCTCGCCGACGTAGACGCACGGCACCGGACCGACGGTGTGGGCGGTATGCGGCTGGCCGGTGGCGGGATCGCGCATCATTTCGAGATTCCCGTGATCAGCGGTGATCAGCATCGCGCCATGCGCCTGTCGCACCGCTGCTTCGACCTTGCCGATGGCTACGTCGACCGCCTGCGCGGCGAGGATGGCCGCCTGCAGGTCACCGCTGTGACCGACCATGTCGGGGTTGGCGATATTGCAGATGATGCAATCGAAGCGGCCCGAGTCGATCGCGGCGACCAGCTTGTCGGTCAGTTCCGGGCAGCTCATTTCCGGCTGCAGATCATAGGTGGCGACCTTGGGACTGGGCACCAGGATACGCTCCTCGCCGTTGAACACGTCCTCGCGGCCGCCACTGAAGAAGAACGTCACGTGCGCGTATTTTTCGGTTTCGGCGATACGCAGCTGGGTCAGGCCGTTGTCGGCCAGCAACTCGCCCAGGGTCTGGCGCAGATCGTCCGGGCCAAAGGCCACCGGCGCCGGCAGTCTGGCGTCGTATTCGGTCAGGCAGACGAAACGCGACAACGCCGGCCGGCGCGCCTCGAACCCGGTGAAGTCGGGGCTGACGAAAGCCGCGGTAATCTGGCGGGCACGGTCGGCGCGGAAGTTCATGAACACCACCGCGTCGCCATCGGCCATCGGCTGCGGGCTGCCAATCACGGTCGGCAGCACGAACTCGTCGTTCTCGTCGCGTGCATAGGCCGCCTGCAACGCGCCAAGCGCGTCATCGGCGTGATGCTCGGCGCGGCCCTCGACAATCGCATCCCAGGCCTTGTGCAGGCGGTCCCAGCGCTGATCGCGGTCCATCGCGTAGTAGCGGCCACTGACGCTGGCGATGCGGCAGTTGCCGAGCTTGTCGCACAGCGCCTGCAGTGCGCGCAGGCTGGACTCGGCCGATCGCGGCGGGGTATCGCGGCCGTCAAGGAACGCATGCACCAGGACCTTGGCCACGCCCTGGCGATGGGCCATTTCCAGCATCGCGAAAACATGCCGTTCGTGGCTGTGCACTCCGCCCGGCGACAGCAGTCCAAACACATGCAGGGTGTGGTTGCCCTGGCGCGCGGCCTGGCATGCCGCCAGCAGTTCCGCGTTGTCGAAGAAGCTGCCGTCCTCGATGGCGGCATCGACCCGGGTCAGGTCCTGGTAGACGATGCGGCCGGCGCCCAGGTTCATGTGGCCCACTTCGGAGTTGCCCATCTGTCCATCCGGCAGGCCGACGTGGCGGCCTTCGGTATGGATCAGGGTGTGCGGACAGGTCGACAGCAGACGCTGCCAGTTCGGCAGGGTCGCCTGGGCCAGCGCATTGTCGGTCGGATCCTCGCGGTGTCCCCAGCCATCGAGGATCAGCAGTACCACGGGCTTGGGGCGGGTTGAGGCGGGCGTGGAGGTTGGGGACACGAGCAAGGTTCCAGTGACTTCAGGCAGGTGTCGATTGTAACCAAGCGTGCTCAGATGACAGCAGACCAGTTGCGACCAGCGGTATTCGCCGGCAACGGCTTAAACCTTCCACGCGGATCCGGCATCACAACGGCATACACAGGCGAACCAGAGGAAGCCAATATGACCCCTTCACGCAATGCGTTGCTCCTGACCCTGGCCCTGGTGGCCAGCCCGGCCCTGGCCAGCAATGATGTCTCCAAGGTCAACGGCACCGTCACCGCCGACGCCGGCCAGACCTACGGCGATCTGGAGACCGTCAACGGCAGCGTCCATATCGGCGCCGGCGCGCATGTCGAAGACGCATCCACGGTCAATGGCGGCATCGATGTTGCCGACAACGCGGTGCTGGATTCGCTGACCACCGTCAACGGCGGCATCAAGGCCGGTAACAATGTCCGGATCAGCGGGGGCGTCGAAGCCGTCAACGGCAGCATCTTCCTCGACCGCGGCACCCAGGTGCAGCGCGACGTCTCCAACGTCAACGGTGGCATCGGCCTGGTCGCTACCGAGGTCGGCGGCGACGTGCAGACGGTCACCGGCGACGTCACCATCGGCATCGATTCGCACGTCAAGGGCCAGCTGAAGGTGGAAAAGCCCAAGGGCAGCTTCAACTTCGGCGTCAACAGGGTGCCGCGCATCATCATCGGACCGCATGCGGTGGTCGACGGCCCGCTGATTTTCGAGCGCGAGGTAACGCTGCTGGTGCATGAAAGCGCCAAGACCGGCCCGATCACCGGCGCTACCGCGCGCATGTTCAACACCGATACCGCGCCCAAGGACTGAGCGATCGTCCTTTGCGGCGGGTGCCATCTGCCGGCACGCAGGTGGCCTTGCCGCATCGCGGCCCGGCACGGCGTCCTTCCGCGACCAGGTTTCGTGCCGGGCTGGATCGCATAGAATCGGGGATTCCAAAGCGTAAGGAATCCCGATGTCCCGCAAGCTACTGCTGGCGCTGGCCGTTGCCACCGCCCTGACCGCGTGCAAGCGCGAAGCGGCCGAAACTGCCGCCGACACCTCCACCGACGCCGCGCCGGTCGCCACCGGCCATGCGTTCAGCCCGGCCATCAACGAGGCTGACTTCGCCGAGCTGGTCAAGACGCTGGCATCGGACGAATTCGAAGGCCGCGGTCCCGGTTCGGCCGGTGAAGACAAGACCGTGGCCTACATCCAGGCGCAGATGCAGCGCGCCGGCCTGCAACCCGGCAATGGCGACAGCTATTTCCAGGACGTGCCGATGGTCGAGACCACCGCCGACGAGGCCAACAGCACGCTGGACCTGCAGGTCAACGGCAAACCGCTGGATCTGGCTTTCGGCAGCGACTACGTGATGGGCACCCGCACCGGCGAGAATGAAGTCAAGATCGACGCCAGCGACGTGGTCTTCGTCGGCTACGGCGTGGATGCACCGGAGCAGGACTGGAACGACTACGCTGGCCAGGACTGGAAGGGCAAGACCGTCGTGATGTTCGTCAACGATCCGGGCTTCCATGTCGGCGACCAGAAACTGTTCGACGGCCAGCGGATGACCTATTACGGTCGCTGGACCTACAAGTTCGAGGAAGCCGCGCGCAAGGGCGCCGCCGCTGCCTTCATCGTCCACGACACTGCTGGTGCCAGCTACGGCTGGGACGTGGTCAAGAACTCCTGGTCCGGCCCGCAGTACGACCTGCCGGCCAAGGACGATCCGGATCCGCGCCTGCCGATCCAGGGCTGGCTGTCGGCCGATGCCGCCAAGCGCCTGTTCTCGGCCGCCGGCATCGACCTGGAAGCCTCGTACAAGGCCGCCAACCAGCGCGGCTTCAAGCCGGTACCGCTGAAGGCTACGTTGTCGGCGGACCTGAAGAGCACCAGCACCGAAAAGAAATCGCGCAACGTGGTCGGCGTGCTGCCCGGCACTTCGCGCAAGGACGAAGCCGTGGTCTACATGGCGCACTGGGATCACCTGGGCAAGCACGAGGGTGAAAGCGGCGACAACATCTACAACGGTGCGGTCGACAATGCCACCGGCGTCGCCGGCATCCTCGAAATCGCCGACGCGTTCGCCCACCAGGAACCGAAGCCCGAGCGTTCGGTGGTGTTCCTGGCGGTGACCCTGGAAGAATCCGGCCTGCTCGGCTCCAAGTACTACGTGGCCCACCCGACCTTCCCGCTCGACAAGATCGCCGGCGTGGTCAATATCGATGCGATGTCGGTGGCCGGCAAGGCCAAGGACATGACCGTGGTCGGCTTTGGCAGCTCGCAGCTGGAAGACATCCTCAAGCCGATCGCCGCCGAACAGGGCCGCACCCTGCACGGCGAAAGCTCGGTGCAGAGTGGCTTCTACTTCCGCTCGGATCATTTCAACTTCGCCAAGGCCGGGGTACCGGCGCTGTACACCGATGGCGGCGAAGACCTGGTCGATGGCGGCGCGGCGGCTGGCAAGGCAGCGGCCGATGACTATGCCACCCACTACCACAGCCCCAGCGATGAGTACTTCCCCGATACCTGGAAGCTGGACGGCACCGTCCAGGATCTCGAGGCCGTCTATGGCGTCGGCAAAGTCATCGCTGCCGGCGATCAATGGCCCAACTGGTATGACGGCAATCCGTTCAAGGCCAACCGCGACAAGATGATGCAGGCCGCGCAGGCCAAATAAGCCGGCGCGATTGCCTGTCTGCATTGCAACGGCGCCCGCGGGCGCCGTTGTTGTCTGCGACCGCCGTTCGCCGTAGAGCGGAGCCTGCTCCGCTCACCATCGCGCAGCCTCCGCGCTGTTGTCGCCGGATCCGTTCTCCAGCGGAGCAGGCTCCTAACCATGCTGCCGCAAGGCACGCCACAGGCTTTATGCTGGGGCATCTTTCGCCGGAGCCTGACCATGAGCCTTGCCTATTGGTGCATCCTGATTGCCGCGTTGCTGCCGTACGTGTGGATTTCCATTGCCAAGGCATCGGGCAAGCACATGGACAACCGCGACCCACGTGGCTGGATCGAAAAACAGCACGAACCGCGGGTCAAACGCGCACATGCGGCGCAATTGAACGCCTTCGAAGCGCTGCCGGCCTTCGTCGCGGGTGTGTTGATGGCACAGCTGGCCGGCGTGCCGGTGGCGACCATCAACCTGCTGGCGCTGGTGTTTGTGGTCGCGCGGGTGCTGCATGGCGTGATGTACATCGCCAACCTGGACAAATTGCGCAGTCTGGCCTGGTTCGTCGGTCTGGGCTGCGTGCTTGCGTTGATGATCAAGGCAGCGCTGGCACTGGGCTGAGCCCAGCCGCCACACGACCTCGCCGGATCGCCTCAGCCAGCCCTGCGCAACGCGGAGTGCTGCTCGCGGCACCATGCGGCCGGACTCTTGCCGGTCCAGCGCTCGAAGGCACGGACAAAACTGCGCGAATCGCTGAAGTCGAGCTTCTCGGCGACCGCTGCGGTCGCGTGTCCGCGCAGCAGCAATCCCATCGCTTCATTCTGGCGCTGCTCATCCAGCAGTTGTGAATAGCGGATGCCTTCGCTGGCCATGCTGCGATGCAGCGTGCGCAGGCTGATCGCCAGCGTGTTGGCGACGTCGGCCAGCGGCCGCAGGCGACCGCAGGCGTCGTACAGATGACCACGCAGGCTGCTGCCGCCATCGCTTGACAGACAGGCAATCGCCAGCTCCCTTTCGCAGGCCTGGCGTGACAGATCGATATTCAGCGCGCTGTAAAGCAACTGCGTCCGCTGCAACGCGTCGCCACGTAACAGCAGCCGGCTGATCGGTCGACCGCACGCCACTGGCACTTCGAACAGCCGCTCCAATGCATCGTGCAGGCCGTTGGCTTCAAAGCCCAGTTCGACCCGTTCGAACAGCGGCGGCCCATTCGGCTGCAACTGGCGCAATGCATTGGCGACGGTGGACAGATGATCGATATCCAGGAACCGCTGCAGTTCCGGATCATCGAACAACGGATACGCGGCCAGCCAGGCCTGATCAGCGGTTTGCTGCAGGCGCAGATCCAGCATGCAACCGGCGACGCGCTGGTAGGTCAGACCAAACTGCAACGCATCGCCCAGCAGCCGGTGCGCGGCCAGACCGGGGCCCAGTGCGCCCATGTGCGGCAGTGCCTTGCGTGCGCCCGAGTGTACCGCCAGCTGCAGGCCGCGGGCGCGGTGCTGGGCCCGCAACAAACCCTCGCGCCCCTCGGCATAGCTGCAGCGCCGGTCGCCAGCGGGGCGCTCGGCCAACAGACTGGGAAACCAGCCACCGACTTCGCTCCAGTTCTGCTCCCTGGCAAAAGCGATGACACCGGCAAACGGCAGGATCGGAAAAATCGCGTCATGCGGCGACGGCCGTCCCGCCTTGCGGCGGGAAATGCGTCGTTTGTCATGCAGGGTCATGCCCTCGTCACGTGCCGTCATACCTTCCTCCCTCGCGCCGCCGAATGATGATAGGCGAGCTGTTTGCAACGCCGAGTCTGCCACGACAGATTGGCCGCCAGAAGGCTTGCATCATCCAATTCGACGGGAGGCCCTGTTCATGAAGGAATTCGATTACGTAGTGGTGGGGGGCGGCTCTGCCGGATGTGTCATTGCCTCACGTTTGAGCGAGGACCCCAACATCAGTGTGTGCCTGCTGGAGACCGGCGGCAGCGACCGCAGCGTGCTGATCCAGGCCCCGGCCGGTGTCGTCACATTGATGCCGACCAAGCTGGTCAACTACGCCTATCAGACCGTGCCGCAGCCCGGCCTCAATGGCCGCCGCGGGTTCCAGCCACGCGGCAAGGTGCTGGGCGGTTCCAGCTCGATCAACGCCATGCTGTACGTCCGCGGCAATCGTTGGGATTACGACAACTGGGCGGCGCTGGGCAACCCGGACTGGTCGTATGACAAGGTGTTGCCCTACTTCCGCAAGGCCGAGCACAACGAGCAGTTCAACGACGAATACCACGGCCAGGGCGGCCCGTTGAACGTGACCTACGCCAACTATCAAAGCCCGTTGGGACAGCTTTACCTGCAAGCCGCGCAACAGGAGATCGGGCTGCCGTTGAATCCGGATTACAACGGCGCCAGCCAGGAGGGCTGCTTCCTCTACCAGGTAACCCACAGGAATGGCGAGCGGTGCAGTGCGGCCAAAGGCTACCTGACCCCACACCTGTCACGTCCCAACCTGCAGGTACTGACCCATGCGCAGGCCAGTCGCGTTCTGCTGGAAAATGGCCGCGCCGTTGGCGTCGAATACCTGCAGGACGGTCAGACCCGCGCCGTACAAGCACGCCGTGAGGTGATCCTGTCGGCCGGTGCCTTCGGCTCACCGCAGTTGCTGCTGCTGTCGGGGATTGGTCCGGGCGCGCACCTGCGTTCGATGGGAATAGACAGCGCGCTGGATCTGCCGGGCGTTGGCCAGAACCTGCAGGACCATCCGGACCTGGTGCAGTCCTGGCATACCAGGAGCCATGCCGATACGTTCGGGGTGTCGGCTGGCTTCGGCCTGCGCTTTGCCCGGGCGATGTGGGAATGGCGCGGCCACCGCACCGGCCTGGTGTCATCGCCGTACGCCACCGCCGGCGCCTTCTTCAAATCATCGCCGGAGCAACCGGCACCCAACCTGCAAACCATCATGGTGGTGGCGGTGGTCGACGATCACGGCCGCAAGATCCACTGGGGCCACGGCATTTCCAGCCACGTCGATCTGGTCCGGCCATACAGCCGCGGCAACGTGCAGCTGGCCAGCCGGGATCCGCGCGAACAACTGCTGATCGATCCGGGCTTCCTCAGCGACGAGCGCGACATCGAGATGCTGGTCACCGGCGCGCAGATACAGCAGCGGATCATTGAATCCAGCGTATTCGATCCGATCCGCGGCAAGGCGCTCATTCCGGTCGACGTCAACGATCGCAAGGCACTGGCGGAAATGGTCCGCGCCCGCGCCGATACCCAGTACCACCCGGTCGGCACCTGCCGGATGGGCCCGGACAACGATCCGATGGCCGTCGTCGACAGCCGGCTGCGGGTGCGTGGCATCGAGCGCCTGCGGGTGATCGATGCCTCGATCATGCCGGCGGTTATCTCGGGCAACACCAACGCACCGACGATCATGATCGGTGAAAAAGGTGCCGAGATGATCCGCGAAGACGCCTCCCGTCTGGCCTGAGCGCCACCTTCACTGCAACTTTCCATCCGGGGAATCACTCGTCCATGCGCTGTAATCGCCACGCCACCTTCGCCCTGCTCTCGCTGTTCGTCGCCCACGCCGTGCATGCCCAGAGCACATCCAAGCCAGCCGAACCGGCCACCATCCAGGCCAATGCCGCATTCTCGAAACAACTGCCGTGGCAGGATGCGTCGGCGTTTACCGATGCGCAGCGCGGCTTCATCGCCGCCCTGCCCGGCGGCAAGATCAGCGGTGACGGTGAACGCCCCGTCTGGAACCTGCAGGCCTACGACTTCCTCGACCAGCAACAGGCACCGGACACGGTCAACCCCAGCCTGTGGCGGCAGGCCCGGTTGAATGCGATCAACGGCCTGTTCGAAGTAGCCGACGGCATCTACCAGCTGCGCGGTCTGGATTTGTCCAACATGACCATTGTCGAAGGCGACAGCGGCCTGATCATCATCGACCCGCTGTTGAACGCCGAAACAGCCAGGGCCGGGCTGGATCTGTACTACCAGCACCGCCCGCGCAAACCGGTGGTGGCGGTGATCTACACCCACAGCCATGCCGACCACTTCGGCGGGGTCAAGGGCGTCACCAGTGAAGCCGACGTCGCCGCCGGCAAGGTCAGGATCTACGCGCCGGAACACTTCATGGACACCGCCGTGGCCGAGAACATCATCGCCGGCAACGCGATGAGCCGGCGCGCCTCGTACCAGTTCGGCACCCTGGTCGCGCCCGGCGTGCGCGGCAGCGTCGATACCGGCCTGGGCAAGTCACTGGGGATTGGTTCACTGACCCTGATCCAGCCCACCGACAGCATTACCGATGCCACCCGCGAGATGCGCATTGATGGCGTCGATATCGAGTTCATGCTCGCACCGGGGACCGAAGCGCCATCGGAAATGATGGTGTACTTCCCGCGCCAGAAAGTGTTCGACGCCGCCGAGGTGGTGACCCAGAACATGCACAACCTGTACACCCTGCGTGGTGCCGAGGTGCGCGATGCGGTGGCCTGGTCGCATTACATCGAACAGGCGCGCGAACGCTTCGCCGCCCGTAGTGAAGTGATGATCGCGCAGCATCACTGGCCGACCTGGGGCCAGCAACGGGTCGACAACATGCTGCGCAAGCAGCGCGACCTGTACAAGTTCATCCACGATCAGAGCGTGCGCCTGCTCAACCAGGGCTACAAGCCGGACCAGATCGCCGAAACCCTGCAGCTGCCGGCCAGCCAGCAGGGCGAATGGTCCTCGCATGGCTACTACGGCACCCTGCGCCACAATGCGCGTGCGGTCTACCAGCGTTACCTGGGCTGGTACGACGGCAATCCGGCCAACCTCAATCCATTGCCCGAAACCCGACAGGCAGCCAAGACGATCGCCTACATGGGCGGCGCCGATGCAGTCATCCAGCGCGCGCGCAAGGACTACGCCAATGGCGAGTACCGCTGGGTCGCCAGCGTGATGAACCAGGTGGTGTTCGCCGATCCCTCCAACCGCGCCGCCCGCGAACTGGGTGCCGATGCGCTGGAACAACTCGGCTACCAGAGCGAAGCCGGCACCTGGCGTTCGGCCTACCTGACCGGCGCGCAGGAACTGCGTAATGGCGTGCCGCAGCTGCCGTCACTCAACACCCTCAACGCCGATACCCTGAAGGCGGTCGATACCGGCCTGTTCTTCGACTACCTGGGCGTACGCCTCAACGCTGGCAAGGCCGAGGGCAAGCACATCGTGTTGAACTGGAACTTCACCGACCTCGGCAAGCAGTACGTGCTGAACCTGGAGAACTCGGCGCTGACCTATGTCGAAGGCCAGCAGGCTTCCAATGCCGACGCCAGCCTGACTTTGTCGCGGGCGGCCCTCAACAGCGTCATCCTCGGCCAGACCACGTTCGCGGCGGCAATGCAATCGGGCCAGGCCAGGGTCGAGGGCGACCCGCGCAAACTGGCCGAATTGATGGGTATGCTGGACACCTTCAGCTACGGCTTCCCGATTGTCGAGCCGTTGCCGGCCCCATGACCGATCACCGCCCTGTGGCGCCAGACTGGCGACCGCAGGGTTCACCCTACCGAGGACACCGATGACCAGCACTGCCAACGCCGCCGCGGAGACCCCGGCCATCCCGGCTGAATTCCAGGATGCCCTGGCCAGCCAGCGCGCACACTTCGAGCGCCTGCGCTATCCCAGCCACGAACAACGCGTGGCCGACCTCAAGCAGATGGTGCGGCTGGTGGCGGACAACCGCGATGCGCTGATCGAAGCCGTCAACCAGGACTACGGCTGCCGTTCGCGCTTCGAAACCGGCTTTGCCGAAATCGCGGTCACCCTGGACGGCCTGCAGGAAGCGATCAAGCACCTCAAGCGCTGGATGAAACCGCAGAAGCGGCATGTCGACCCGATGCGGCTGCCGCTGGCCAGGGCGCGCCTGCTGCCACAACCGGTCGGCGTGGTCGGGGTGGTGGTGCCGTGGAATTTCCCGATTGCGATGGTGTTCCATCCGCTGACCAGCATCTTTGCCGCCGGCAATACCGCGATGGTCAAGATGTCGGAAAACTCCAACCATCTGGCGCAACTGCTGAAGACCCTGTCACCGAAGTATTTCCCGACCTCGAAACTGGTGTTCTTCGAGGACGGCGGCGGCCGCGGGCCGGCCTTCACCGCGCTGCCGTTCGACCATATCTTCTTCACCGGCTCGCCGGCCACCGGCAAGGCGGTGATGGCCAATGCCGCGCGCAACCTGACCCCGGTGACGCTGGAGCTGGGTGGCAAGTCGCCGGCCATCATCGCGCCGGACTACGACGTGCAGACCGCGGCCAAGCGGGTGATCTGGGCCAAGACCTTCAATGCCGGCCAGATCTGCACCAATATCGATTACCTGCTGATGCCGCAGGACAAGATCGAGGCCTTCGCCGGCCACGCACGCGAGGCCTTCGCCAGCGCCTATCCGGACATCAACAACGGCGACTACACCGCGATCATCGACCAGCGCTCGCATGACCGCCTGCAGGCGGCACTGGAAGACGCACGCAGCAAGGGCGCACGCATCGTCGAGCTCGCCCCGGATCAGACCCCCGATGCCAGCCGCCGGATCATGTCGCCCAAGCTGGTGCTGGACGTCAACGACGACATGGAACTGATGCAGCGCGAAATCTTCGGCCCGATCCTGCCCATCCGCAGTTACCGCACCCGCGAGGAAGCCGCGCAGTACATCAATGACCGGCCGCGTCCGCTGTCGCTGTATCCGTTCACCAACGACAAGTCGCTGGCACAGTGGTACATCATGAACACCCTGTCCGGCGGCGTCACCGTCAATGACAGCATCCTGCATGTCAGCGTGCACACGCTGCCGTTCGGCGGCATCGGCAACAGCGGCATGGGCCATTACCACGGGGTGGAAGGCTTCAACACGTTTTCCAAGCTGCGGCCGATCCTGTACCAGGGTCCGCTGCGGGCGATCGACTGGCTGAGCCCGCCGTATGGCCAGCGCGCGCGCAAGGTGCTGGAGCTGATGATCCGGATGAAAAGCTGAGCCGCCTGGCCGCTGGTCTGCGACCGCTGCCGCGGCGCAGTGACTTCCGGCCGATTGTGGAGCGCGCCACGCCCGCGTAGCGTGGCGCCAACCAACGTTCCGGAAATCGACCATGAAGCCACTCGTCCTTGCCATTGCCCTGGTAGTATCCGCGCCACTGCTGGCGCCGGCCCATGCAGCCGAACCGGCCGCGCAGGCTGCCGCCAACTCGCCCGCATGGGTGCAGAAGAGCAATCAGTACGCGCAGATCCTGCTGGACGCGCAGGGGCCGTTCCAGGCCGAAAGCCTGAGCTTCCTCGGCGTACCCGGTTATGACGATCAGGTTACCGATCTGGGTCCGGACAATCCGCGCCGTTTCCGCGAAGCCACGAACCGGGCCAAGGCCGAATTGCAGGCCAGGCTGGCCAGCGAACGCGACCCTAACGTGCGCCAGGACCTGGCCATCATGATCCACGCCGCCGATGAAAGCATCGAGGGCAGCCAGTTGAACGAGCGCCTGATGTTGCCGTGGGTCGACGCACCGCAGTCGGTCTTCAGTGGCATCAACAGCCTGTTGTCCAAGCAGGTCCCGGCCGAGCGCCAGGCCAAGGCACTGGACCGCCTGCAGCGCTACACCGGCCAGCTGCCGGGCAGCACCGCCTTCACCACGCTGGCGCGCCAGCGCTACGAGGAAAAACTGTCGAACCCGGCGCTGCTGCCACCGACCCGGCTGGAAGTGGAGCGGGCACTGGACAACGTCGATACCTATGCCAAGGGCGTGCGCGAACTGTTTGCCGAGTACAAGGTCAGCGGCGCCGAGGCGGCACTGGATGCAATGGATGCGCAGTTCAAGGACTACGCTGGATGGGTACGCAGCAGCGTGTTGCCGAAGGCGCGCACCGACAACCGGCTGCCACCGGAGCTGTATGCGTTCCAGCTGAAGCAGTACGGCATCGACATCGATCCGCGCATCCTGATGGAACGCGCGCAGCTGGAATTCATGGAAACCCGCGCTGCCATGCAGCAGCTGGCACCGCTGGTGGCCAAGGCCAATGGCATCGAAGCCAGCGATTACCGGCAGGTGATCAAGGCGTTGAAGAAGCAGACCATCGCCAACGATCAGCTGGAGTCCAGCTATCGCACGGTGCTGGATACGATTGATCCGATCATCGCCAGGCAGCGCATCGTCAGCGTGCCGCAACGGCCGATGCAGATGCGCCTGGGCAGCGAAGCCGAAAGCGCGGCCCAGCCGGCGCCGCATTTCCTGCCGGCACCGCTGGTCGGCAACACCGGTCAACAGGGCACGTTCGTGCTGCCGTTGGGCAATCCGGGCAAGGATGGCGGCAACGAGCACTACGACGACTTCAACTTCGATGCCAGCCGCTGGACCCTGGCCGCGCATGAGGGCCGGCCGGGTCACGAGCTGCAGTTCACCGCGATGGTCGAGCGCGGGGTATCACTGGCCCGCACCATGTTTGCCTTCAACTCGGTCAACGTCGAAGGCTGGGCCTTGTACGCCGAGGCCGAGATGGTCCCGTACGAGCCGCTCGATGGCCAGTTGATTGCGTTGCAGCTGCGCCTGCTGCGCGCGGCCCGCGCCATCCTCGACCCGATGCTCAACCTGGGCCTGATTGACCGTGAACGCGCCGGCGAAGTGCTGGAACAGGACGTCGGCCTGTCCAAACCGATGGTGCGCCAGGAGCTGGATCGCTACACCTTCAACGCACCCGGCCAGGCCGGCAGCTATTTCTACGGCTACAGCCGGATCATGCAGCTGCGGGTGCAGACCGAACTGGCGCTGGGCGACAGGTTCGACCGCTTCGCGTTCAACAACTTCCTGCTCGACCAGGGCCTGCTGCCGCCGGATCAGCTGGCCAAGGCGGTGCAGGAACAGTTCGTGCCGCAACACTCGCGCTGACGCCGGGTCCGCGATCTCGTCATCGCTGGATGACCGGGCGGAGCCGGAATGCGCGGGTCAGGTGATGAAAGAAAAACGGGAGGCCGATGGCCTCCCGTTTCATTTGCCGCCTGCGCTGGCGCGCCGGCTTATTGCACCGGGTCCGGCTGCGGTGCCGGCATCGGCTGTGGTGGTGGCGCTTTCATCATGTTCGGCGGCACGTAGATGGCGATGCCGGCCGCGCTCTTCTGGCTGGTCGGGATGCCAAAGCCGACCCCACCATAGCCGTGGCTGCCATAGCTGCCGCCGCCAACCGACATGCCACCGGGCGAGCCCTGGCTGCCCATGCCCAGCAGCACGACGCCATTGGCACCCAGTGCCGCGGCTTCACGTTTCATCCGCTCGATTGCCGCATCGGTCTGGCCCTGGGTGCCGAAGCCGACCGCGCTGGTGGCTTCCAGCTGGGCAATCTGGGTCGCGCCCGGCGGTACCGCCGGATACATCTGCACCTGCGACGGGTCGATCGCCGGCCGTGCCTGGCCCAGCATGACCTTGGAACTGCTGGCGCAGCCGCCCAGCACCAGCACCGCCGCCAACATCATTGATAGTCGAAGTTTCATCCGCGCTCTCCTGTCCCTGCTGTCGGCCATGATGTGCCGGCCTGTCTGAATTTGCACTAATCCTGCCCCGCCCCCATGTGAGCAGCGCGTTATCATTTGCCATCGTATCCGGCCTGCCCCCTGCTGATGACCGCTGTTCCCCACGCTGACCGTCCCGATATGCACCTGGCGGTCGACGTTCTCTCCTGTCCCGCGCCGATGTCATGCGTGGCAACTATCCAGCAACAACTGGCACGCGCCGACACCCTGGCGGTGTTCGGCTTTGGCGACGCCACCCCGGGCCGGACAGAACTGGCCGACCCGCGGTACCTGCAGGTACCGCTGCAACCGCTGGCCACCGCGCCGGTGCTGGAAGTGTGGCGCGGCAGTGGCCCGGTCAGCCACGCCCGCCACGCCGACATCGCCGTCAGCGAGGATGGCCGGTTGCAGTTCGGGGTGCTGGAGGTGGCCGAATCCGAGTGGTCCGGCAGCGGTGATGGCGCCATCCTCGCGGCCAGCGAGCAGGCCTACGCACGGCTGCGGGCGTTCTGGCAGTCCAGCGGCTACCCGCACCTGCTGCGGGTCTGGAACTATCTGGATGCCATCACCCTGGGCGAGAACGACCAGGAGCGCTACCGGCAGTTCTGCGTCGGCCGCGTGCGTGGCCTGGGCCAGGTCGATGTGGGCAGCCTGCCAGCGGCCACCGCCATCGGCAGCCGCGACGGCCAGCGGGTGCTGCAGGTGTACTGGCTGGCGGCACGCGCGCCCGGGCTGCCGCTGGAAAACCCGCGCCAGGTCAGCGCCTACCGCTACCCGCGCGAATACGGTCCGCAATCGCCCAGTTTCGCCCGCGCCCTGCTGCCACCGGCCAACTCGACCCTGCCGCTGTTCCTGTCCGGCACTGCCAGCATCGTTGGCCATGCCTCGCGCCACATCGAATCACTGCACGCGCAGTTGGACGAGACCCTGGCCAATCTGGCCAGCCTGATCACCGCCGCGCGCCAGCAGCAGCCCCTGCTGCCGCCGACGCTGGATGCCAGTTCGCGGCTCAAGGTCTACGTCCGCGACGGCGAAGATGCGCCCGAGGTGGCCGCGCACCTGCGCGCCAGACTGGGCCCGTCGGTGCCGTTCTTCATGCTGCGGGCCGATGTCTGCCGGCGCGAACTGATGGTCGAAATCGAAGGCATGCACGGCGTCGCCAGCTGACACAGCGTGCTTGCAAGCCTTGTTCACGGCCCCGATATTGAATTGCGACGAGGCGGCCGATGGGCGGCGCTGGCACGGGAGCATGGGAATGGGGCTGATCAGCCTGTTGTGGGGAATGTTTTCGCTGGTCTGGATGGTGCTGTTCCTGATCCCGCTGCTGGGCATCGGCAACTGGCTGCTGATCCCGTTTGCGGTGGTCGGTGCGATCATCGGCGCAATCGGCGTGTTGTTTTCCGGACCGGCCGGCAATCGCCGGGCCAAAGCCGGGCTGGTCTTGAATGCAGTGGTCATCGTGGTGGCGATGGGCCGGCTGCTGCTGGGCAGCGGTGTGCTCTGAGACGCGCCGCGGCAATGCCTGCGGGCTGAGTCGGCCGCCATCCATGGCGATGCACGGAACAGGAATGCGATCCGCCTGTTCATCCTCACCGCGGTGAACAGGCGGGTTGAAGGTGAACGTGCGTTAACGCACACTCAGGCCAGGTCGGCTCCCCCGAGCATCATCTGACCGCCTGGTCCCGTGCCAGCACAATCCAATCGCTTCACCTCTGGTATCGGGTCGTCCCTTCGTTATGCCAAGGAGTGTGCAATGCGTCGTCTCGTCATCCCACCGCTATGGCTGTCCGCCATGCTGATCGCCTGCGCCAGCGCGCAGGCCGCCGAACCCCAGGCCACCGCCGAAGCTGCTGGCCCGCAAGCCGAACCCGTCGCCGCCGGCCAGATTGTCACCATCGACCCGGTCACCGGCAAAATGCGCGCGGCCACCGCCGCGGAGCGCCTGCAACTGCAGCAGCAATCGCCCTCGCTGAAGAGTGCGCGGCGGGCGACGCCGCAGTTGGCCGGCAAGAAAGGCTTTGCCGCCCCGCAGACCCAGAGCGAAGCACTGGGCACCCGGCGCCGCCTTGGCAATGGCGGTACTGCCATGCAGGTGCCGGAAAGCTACATGAGCGATCTGACCGTCACCACCGATGCCAACGGCACGATGCACATCCAGCATTCCGATGACGGCCTGCCGGCAGCCGCCGAAAAGCCCACCACGCGCATGGAGGCCAGCGATGAATAAGTCCACCTTCGTATCAGGGTTGTTGCTGCCCGGCGCGCTGATGGCCGCGATGGCACTGTCGGCCCCCGCGCACAGCGCCGAACTGGTGCTGGTCAGTGGTGACACCGGCACCGGCCTGGGCCTGGATGATCCCACCCCCAAGGCACCGGTCGGCCTGAACCCCGGCAAGACACTGGGCGACCAGCGCACCAAGGTCTATCAGTTCGCGATGTCGCTGTGGGGCGCGGTGTTGAAGAGCGACGTGCCGATCTACATCGGTGCTTCGTTCCAGCCACTGGCCTGCACGCCGACCAGCGCGGTGCTCGGTTCGGCCGGCACCACCAGCGTGTTCTCCGACTTCGCACCCGGCATCGAAGCCGGCACCTGGTACGCGTCGGCACTGGCCGATGCCATCGCCGGCACCGATCTCGATCCCGGCTTCATCGACATCAACTCGCGCTTCAACGGCGACATCGGCGTCAATCCGGACTGCCTGACCGGACGTACCTGGTATTACGGTCTTGATGGCAATGCTCCGGCCGATGCCATCGACTTCCTCGACGTGGTGATGCATGAAATCGGCCACGGCCTGGGCGTGCAGGGCTTCACCAATTCGGCGGGCGGATTCCTGGCCGGGGTGCAGGACATCTATTCAATCCATGCCTACGACAACACCCTGGGCAAGTCGTTCGCACAGATGACCAACGCCGAGCGCGCGGCGTCGCTGCTGGATACCGGCAAGCTGGTATGGACCGGCCAGCAGGTCAACCAGGAAGCGGCACTGATCCTCGACAACCGCACCGTGCTCAAGGTCAGTTCGCCGGCGGCCGCCGCTGGCAGCTATGAGTTCGGCACCGCCACCTTCGGCCCGGCCGCCAGTGCATCCAACCTCAACGGCACGATTGCCGCGGCACTGGATGGTGGCGCAGTCAGCACCGACGCCTGCGAGGCCATCACCAATGGCGCGGAGCTGGCCGGCAGGATTGCCCTGGTCGATCGCGGTACCTGTGCGTTCGTGCTCAAGGCCGCCAACGTGCAGGCGGCGGGCGCCACCGGCATGATCGTGGTCAATACCGCCAACAGTACCCAGGGCATGAGCGGCGATGATCCTGCCGTCACCATCCCGTCGGTGCTGGTGGCACAGAGCGTGGGCAACCTGATCCGGGCCAACCTGCCGGCACAGGCCGCGATCCAGGTCGACCCCAACCTGCTGCAGGGTGCCGATGACAATGGGCGCGTGCGCTTGTATGCACCCAACCCCTATGAAAGCGGATCTTCGTTCTCGCACTTCGACACCGCGTTGTCACCCAATGCGTTGATGGAACCGGCGGCCACGCCGACGCTGCAGGCGCAGATCAACGTCGACCTTACGCCGGCCCTGTATCACGACATCGGCTGGACCCTCAACGATGGCGACGCCCGCATCGGCTGGTGCAACACCGGCGTGGATGTGCATGAGGAAGGCGGCCTGATCGTCGGTGCCAACGTGCTGGCATGGAGCGACATGTGCGAGAGCACCTCGAAGAACCGTGGCAAGTACGTCAGCTGCATGGCCGACTACACCAAGCGTTCGCTGCGCAGCCGTGTACTGACCCCACGCGATGCCGTCGGGGTACTGGTCTGTTCCGCGTTGAAACGCTGACCACACGTCGCATCGATGTCTGAAGCCGACCGGCGCCCAATGGGCGCCGGTTTTTTTCTGGACATCGCCGGTATCCCGCTGCCTCCCGGTGTGCACAGGCCGGGATTGGCGGCACTACCAACGGTATCCAGGCCATTGCATCCATCTGCAGCACTGTCGGGCGAGCTTGTCGTCGACCAGGCGCAGCGAATCCGCATCATGCACGGGTGATGAAACCACGCGCCCCGCGCATGCAAGGCCTCTTCGCAGTCACAATAACCGGCGTCATGGCCAATTCCAGACTTGTTGCCGACGCTGCACCTGACAGCCGGCAGTGGCTTCAGAACGCGGCTGTCAGGCCTTGTTTCGATCATCGCGTCGCGGTCGGCGTTGCCTCGTCGACGTCACAGGAAATGCGTTGGTTGAATGTGAACTGAACTCGATCGCACACTCGAAAGTCGATCAGCTTTGCATCGTCCTGCTGATCGTCTTACGCCCGCAACACGGGAATCGGGAAGTCACCGCTCCCGGATTCGGGCCGCCCCTGCCGTTATGCCAAGGAGTGTGCAATGCGTCATCCCATCATCCAGCCATCATGGCTTTTCGCGAGCGTCCTCGTCGTCGCCGGTGCCCACGCCGGTGAACAGGTCGCGCCTGCCGCCGTTGTCGACGACAGCGCCAGCGCCAACCAGATCGTCAGCATCGACCAGGCCACCGGCCAGCTGCGCGCACCGACCGCTGCCGAGCGTCAACAGCTGCAGCAAGCAGCCAAAGCCAGCAACCGTCGCCAGGCCGAACCACGTCTGGCCAGCAAGAAAGGTTTCGTCGCACCGGCCAGTGAAAGCGCGGCAATGGCCAGCAAGCGCCAGCTCAGCAATGGCGGTACCAGCATGCAGGTGCCGGAGAGCTACATGAGCCACCTGACGGTCAGCCGCGACAGCAGTGGTCAGCTGCATATCCAGCACCAGGATGAGCACGCCACCGCAACCAATGACAACAGCATGGAGGCTGACCATGAATAAGTCTTTCCTGATTCCCGGCGCACTGGCCGCCGCCATTGCCCTGGCTTCGGCCGCCCCGGCGCACGGCGCCGAATTGATCCTGGTCAGCGGCGACGTCGGCACCGGCACCGGCCTGGAAGATCCCAGCCCGCGCACCCCGATCGGCCTCAACCCCGGCACCACGCTGGGCGAACAACGCACCCTGGTTTACGAATTCGCCATGCAGATGTGGGGCGCGGTGCTGGAAAGCCAGGTGCCGGTATACATCGGCGCTTCGTTCCAGGCACTGCCGTGTACCGCCACCGGCGCGGTACTCGGCTCAGCCGGCACCACCAATGTGTTCGCTGACTTCGCCCCGGGGATTGCCGCCGACACCTGGTATCCCTCGGCATTGGCTGATGCGATTGCCGGCAGCGAACTCAATCCGGACACCATCGACATCAATTCGCGCTTCAACAGCAACCTCGGCCAGCCCAACTGCCTGGCCGGCAGCGAGTGGTATTACGGCCTGGATGGAAAGGCGCCGGCCGGCACCATCAACTTCCTCAATGTGGTGATGCACGAGATCGGCCATGGCCTGGGCATGCAGGGGCTGGCCAGTTCCGATGGCAGCCTGTATGGCGACATGAATAATATCTATGCCAACCACGCCTACAACAACACGCTGGGCAAGGCGTTTCCGGATATGGACGATGCCGAGCGCGCCCAGGCACTGGTCGACAACGGCAACACCGTATGGATCGGCCAGCAGGTCAACCAGCAGGCCGCACTGGTGCTGGATAATCTGACTTCGTTGCTGGTGAGTGCACCGGCGGCGGCGGCGGGCGGCTATGAAATGGGTACTGCTTCCTTCGGTGTGGTTGCCAACGACAGTTCATTCAATGGCAGCATCGTGGCGGCTGTCGATGGCGGTACCTCGGGCAGCGACGGCTGCGAGGCCATCAGCAATCCGGACGAGATTGCCGGCAACATCGCACTGGTTGATCGCGGCAACTGCACCTTCGCTTCCAAGGCCGTCAACGTGCAGGCGGCTGGTGCCACGGGCGTGATCGTGGTCAACACCGCCGACGCGGTCCAGGGCATGGGCGGCATCGATCCCAGCGTCACCATTCCGGCGATTCTCGTGGCCAAGAGCACCGGTGACCTATTGCGCGCCAATCTGCCCGCGCAGGCCACTGTCGGCAAGGACCCGAACCGTCTGCAAGGTGCCGACAGCGAAGGCCGCGTGCGTCTGTACGCACCCAATCCGTACGAAAGTGGCTCATCGTTCTCGCACTTCGATGAAGCCTTGCAGCCGAGCGCGTTGATGGAACCACGTGCCACCGCTGGACTGCAGTCGCAGGTCAATGTGGATCTGACCCCGGCCCTGTACCAGGACCTCGGTTGGAGCATCAACCCCGGCAACGCGCTGGTCGGTGACTGCGACACCGGCGTGGATGTGTTCGAGGAAGGTGGCCTGGTGGCGGGTGCCAACGTACAGGCGTGGAATGCGTTGTGCGCCACGACCCAGCCCGACAGCCGTCGTTACCAGCGCTGCATGGCCAGCTACGTCAAGCAGGCCCAGCAGGCCGGCGTGCTGGATCGCAATTCCGGCAACAAGGTCCTGCGCTGCGTAACCAACAAGCGCTGAACAAACGCGTGAGAACAGCAAACCGGCGTCCCTTGGGGCGCCGGTTTCTGTTTGGCTAGAGCGTGCCCGGCGGGGGGCGTATCATGGCCGGCAGACAAGGAGCACTGCATGGCCTATCCACACACCCGTCCGCGGCGCATGCGCCGTGACGATTTCTCCCGCCGGTTGATGCGCGAGAACGTACTGACCAGCAACGATCTGATTTATCCGGTGTTCGTCCACGAACTGGCCGGCCGGCAGGCCATTCCGTCGATGCCCGGCATCGAGCGGGTTTCGATTGACGAGTTGCTGGAAGTCGCCGAACAGGCATGCAGCCTGCGCATCCCGGCGCTGGCACTGTTTCCGGTCACCGCACCGGAAGCCAAGTCACTGCAGGCCGAAGCCGCGTGGGACGACGAGGGACTGGCGCAGCGCGCGGTGCGTGCGCTCAAGCAGCGCTTCCCGCAACTGGGGGTGATTACCGACGTCGCCCTGGATCCGTTCACCACCCATGGCCAGGACGGCATCATCGATGACAGCGGTTATGTCATCAACGACGTCACCGTGCAGGCACTGGTCAAGCAGGCGCTGTCGCATGCCCGTGCCGGCGCCGACGTGGTCGCCCCCAGCGACATGATGGATGGACGCATCGGCGCCATCCGCGCGGCGCTGGAAGACGGCGGTTTCGTGCATACCCGGATCATGGCGTACTCGGCCAAGTATGCGTCGGCGTTCTACGGCCCGTTCCGCGACGCGGTCGGCAGTGCCGGCAACCTCGGCAAGGGCAACAAGTTCAACTACCAGATGGACCCGGCCAATCTCGACGAAGCGCTGCATGAAGTGGCGCTGGATCTGGAAGAAGGCGCCGATATGGTCATGGTCAAGCCGGGCATGCCATACCTGGACGTGGTGCGCAGGGTCAAGGACGAGTTCGCGGTACCGACGTTCGCTTACCAGGTCAGCGGCGAGTACGCGATGCTCAAGGCAGCGTACGGCAACGGCTGGCTGGACGAAAAAAGCTGCACGCTGGAAGCATTGACCGCGTTCAAGCGCGCCGGTGCCGATGGCATCCTGACCTATTTCGCACTCGACGCCGCGCGCTGGCTGCGCGAGGCCGACGCCTGATGCCGGCACGGCCTGTCGTGGCAAGACAGGCACCCGGCGCAGACGTTTCTTTTACTTCCGCCCGCAGATACTCCCGTCGCACTGACTGGCGATGCATACTGCCGGGGCAACCATCAAGGGGATACCCATGAGTCGTTACGCTGTATTTGGCCATCCGATTGCCCACTCGCTGTCACCGCGCATCCATGCGCAGTTCGGCAAGCAACGCGATATCGCGGTGACCTATGCCACCGTCGATGTCGAACCGGCGGATCTTGGCGAAGCGCTGGAGCGCTTTGCCCAGCAGGGTGGCGTCGGCGCCAACATCACGCTGCCGCTGAAAGAAGCTGCCTACGCCCTGTGCAGCCAGCTCAGCGAGCGCGCGCAACGCTGCGGCGCGGTCAACACGCTGACCCGGGTCGAAGGCCAGTGGCATGGCGACAATACCGACGGTCAAGGCCTGGTCCGCGATCTGACCGGCCGCCATGGCCTGGATCTGCGTGCACGGCGGGCACTGATGCTGGGCGCTGGCGGTGCCGCGCACGGGGTGGCCCCGGCGCTGCTGGATGCCGGCATCCGCGAACTGATCATCGTCAACCGCACCTCCGAACGCGCTGACGCGCTGGCTGACAAGCTGGGCATGCCCAAGCGCGCGCATTCGCGCTACTGGGAAGACCTGGGCTCGCTGGGCGATTTCGAACTGATCGTCAACGCCACCTCCGCCTCGCGCGGCGGCAGCGATGCATTCGACCTGCCTTTCAGCCTGACCAACTCGCGCACGCTGGCGGTCGACCTGAATTATGGCGAGGCATCGATTCCGTTCCTGGCCTGGGCCCGCGCGGCCGGCTGCCATGATGCCGTCGATGGCCTGGGCATGCTGGTCGAACAGGCGGCGGACAGTTTCCGGCTGTGGCACGGCGAGCGTCCGGACACCGATCCGGCCTACGCGATGCTGCGTGAGATCAATCCGCTGCTGGTCACCGCCGACTAGCGCCAGAGCGCAGGGCCGGGCAACTCATCGCAACATCCCGGCGGTCCTGGTTTGCCGGCGACCGCACGGGCTTGCCAGCGCTCCGTCGCTACAGCAATCCATCGCGTTTGACCGCCAGGTAGCGTTCGACCAGGGCGGCCGGCAGATCCTTGCTGGCCACGTCGATCACCATCACGCCTTGCCGGCGCAAGCGTTCGTGGGCATCGCTGCGTTGCTGCAGGTAGCGCGCCACCGCCCCGGCGTGGACGGCATCGGTCAAGTCCCGCACCGGCTGCGCCAGCGCCTGCTGCAACTCGACTTCGCGCAGGCTGGCCACGCACACCAGGTGGCGCTTCTGTAGCAGGCGCACGGCCAGCAGCAGTTCTTCGATATCTTCGTCGCGCACGTTGGTCACCAGCATCACCAGGCAGCGGCGGCGCTGGCGCAGTGACAGCTCGGTGGCCGCCTGCAGATAATCGATCGCCACCGGCTGCGGCTGCAGGTCGTAGCTGGCACGCAGCAATACATCAATGGCCGCCGCACCGCGCTGTGGCGGCACCCAGCGCGATGCGCCGCCGCTGGCCATCAGGCCAACCGCATCGCCCTGGCGCAGGGCCAGGTATGACACCACCAGCGCGGCGTTGAGGATCTGATCGAAATGCGCCAGCCCGCCTTCGCGCGCCATCATTCGCCGGCCGGTATCCAGCAGCATCACCACCTGCTGGTTCCTTTCATCCTGGTACTCGCGTGAGATCAGCTTGCGGGTGCGCGCGGTCGCTTTCCAGTCAATCTGGCGCAGGCTGTCGCCCACCCGGTATTCGCGCATCTGGTTGAAGTCGGTGCCTTCGCCGCGTCGCCGCTTGAGGTGTGCGCCGACCAGGTGCGAGGCCTGGTCGGCACTGAACAAGGCGAAGCGGGTCAACGGCGCGAAATCCGGATACACCCGTACCTGCCGCGCGGTACCCAGCATCCGCGATTGCCGCCACAGCCGCCATGGCGAATACAGTCGCAGCTGGGTACCGGCAAATACCGCATCGCCGCGTTCGCCCGGGCGCAGCCGGTAGTACAGCGTCAGCTGCCGGCCGGCGTTGATGCGATGGGTCTGCGGCAGTCCTTCGCTCCACCAGTGACCGGGGTGCAGATCGAACACCTGCAGCCGCAGCGGATGCGACGGCGAGGCCAGCGACAGCGCGATGCTGCGCTCGACATCCAGCGCCAGTGCATCCGGCAGTTCGCGCTCGACCTCGGGACTGGGCAGGCGCAGCAGCCGCCAGCCATCGAGCAGCGCCAAAGCCGCGATCGCCAGACCGCTCCACTGCCACGCATGCAGCGGCAGCAGCTCCAGCACCACCGCCAGGCCGCACAGCGCCCACAGCAGCAATGCCGGCAACAGCAGCGGGCCCGGCCTCATCCGCATGCGCTCCGGGCAAAGAATGTCGCGATGGCCCGATGCCGGCCACTGCGGAACGCCAGCCGGATCATTTGCGCGGTGCTTCCACTTTGGCCAGCAGCGCGCGCAGCGCATCGTCGGCCGACTGGCCTTCGATCTGCAGTTCCGGAGCCAGGCTGATGCGATGACGCAGCGCTGGCAACGCAATCTCGCGGACATCGTCCGGGGTCACGAAGTCGCGTCCCTGCAACACCGCCTGCGCCCGCGCCGCGCGTACCAGCGCCAGGCTGCCGCGCGGTCCGGCGCCGAGCGCGATGCCCGGCCACTGGCGGCTGGCGGCAACAATGCGTACCGCGTAGTCGAGAACCTGCGGATCCACGGTCACACGTGCGGTACCGCGCTGCATCGCGCTGATGTCATCGCCGGTCAGGACCTTCTGCACGCTGGACAGATCAAAATCGCTGGCGGCGCGACCGCTGGTGATCGCTTCGACCATGCGCTTTTCATCTTCCAGCGACGGATAGTCGATCAGGATCTTCAGCAGGAAGCGATCCAGCTGCGCTTCCGGCAACGGATAGGTACCCTCCTGCTCGACCGGATTCTGGGTCGCCAGCGCCATGAACGGCGGTGGCAGCGCGAACGGTTTGCCTTCGATGGTGACCTGGCCTTCCTGCATCACTTCCAGCAATGCCGACTGGGTCTTGGCCGGTGCGCGGTTGATCTCGTCGGCCAGCAGCAGGTGGGTGAAGATCGGCCCGCGCCGGATCTTGAAGCTCTCGGTCTTCGGGTCGTAGACGGCATGGCCACTGATGTCGCTGGGCATCAGGTCCGGGGTGAACTGGACCCGCGCATAGCCCAGATCCAATGCCTGTCCCAGCGCGCGCACCAGCAGTGTCTTGCCCAGGCCCGGCACGCCCTCGATCAGGACATGGCCGCCGGCCAGCAATGCGATCAGGATCTGATCCAGGACCTCGGGCTGGCCAACGAATGCCTGCGACACTTGATCGCGTACCTGTGCGGCCTTGTCGGCCAGGGCCTGGCCACTCAGCGTGGTGGCGACGGAATGCTCGCTCATAGTTGGTTTCTCATCTGGACAAGGGTGGAGATACGCTCGCGGAAGCCGTGGTGGTCATGCGCCGCCGGCGTCTGCAGGGCGTCGCGAATCTGGCTGGCTGGCAATCCCAGGCGTTCGGCGATGGCTTGCACCCGCGGCTCGCCACTGAGCGCGGCGGCGACCGGATCGCGACGCCGCAGGCGCAGCAGGAACGCCTGGCGCACGGCTTCGTGCAGCAACACGCCGCGGCCATAGCGGTACAGGTGATCGCCGCTGGCGCGTACGTGTTCCAGCAGCGATCGCCGTGCGGTTGCCGGTGCCGGCAGCAACGGACCCAGTCGCTGCATGCGCATCCACAGCCAGGCCAGCAACGCCAGCAGCAGTGGCAACCACACCGGCCAACCGCGGCTCAGGATGAGGTGCAGCAACGAAGGCATCCGCGCCGCATAGACCAGGTGCATGGTGCCGCGACCGTAATTGGGGGCCAGCAGCTGGCGCGCCAATGCCCGATGGGGGCCGTCACGCAGGCCGCCGGTCGGTGGCTGGCTCAGGTCGGCGCCCAGCAGGCCGTCGCCACGACCGCCGCCGTTGTCGAGGAAATCGAAATCAGCCACTACATCGACACGACCCTGCCCGTGGGCCAGGCGCGCATAGACCAGTCCGATGTTGTCGTCGCCCCACTGCAGCTCGGGCGTGTGCTGCTGCGAATGGAAACGGCTGCCGCGACAGAACTCGATGTGCTCCTCTTCGCCCGCCACCTGCAACGCCACGCAGCGCGCAGGCTGCTCTTCGGTGGTCAGCGACTGGATACCGATGGCCTGCAGCAACGGGACGTCGATACCGTCGTTGACCCGGCGCGGCGGCGGGGTACGCACCAGCAGGTGGCCACCGCTTGCGACCCACTCCAGCAACTGGCGGCTTTCCGATGCCAGCAGGTGTCCGGGATCGCTGTACAGCAACACGGTGTCGCCGGGTTGCAGCCGGTGATTGCGCAAATCCAGCCGTTGCCGCGACACCGCCTTGACCCCATCGGCCAGCAGGGTCTGCCTGAGTGCATAAAGCGGGTTGTAGGCGGCTTCGCCGATCGCTGGCAGATATATGGTTTTCTCGACCTGCCGGTAGTTGCGCGACAGCCACACGCCGGCGGCGACCAATGCGATCAACAGCAGCGATGCCGCGATCCAGACAGACAGGTGACGGCGGCGGCTCATGCCGGCCACCGGTAGCCCTGCCGCAACTGCTGCAGCAGGTCGTGGAATTCATCGTCGCCCGGCAGTTGCCGGGCATAGGCAGCGTACTGCCAGACCCGGACCATGCGCGCGAACAGTTGTCGTTGCGCGGGGTCGTGGATGCGCCTCGACGCACGCAGGCACTGCGCCTCGGTCGCTGCTGGCGGCAGTACCACCTGCGCCAGCGTGCTCATGCTGTCGACACTGGCGCGGTACAGCAGCGCCAATGCGTTGCGTTGTTGGCCATCGCGCCACAGCCGCAATGCACTGCCGGCGATATCGTCCGGCAGCGACTCCGGCAACGGCAGCGCTTGTTGCTGCGCCGGTTGCAACGACGTTCGTCCAGGCAGGCGTTGGCCGCGCATCCATGGCCACCAGTAACGCAGGGTCGCCAACAACAGGACTACCAGCGCCGCCAGCAACAGCCACAGTCCCCACTCGGCGATGAAAGCGGCAATGGCGGCGAAGCCCCGCAGCCACGGCTGGTTGGCCAGGCTGCGCTGTCCCGGTGGCTGTTTGTCGGCCTTGCCGCGCAGTTCCCAGCGGCTGCTGGTCCGCTTCTGGCCCAGCAGCGGATCCTGGTACGCACGCTCAGCGGCGCGCCGGAAAGCGCCGTCATCGACCTGCTGCTCGCCGAAGATCCCCGCCAGTGTCGCCGCCGCCGGCTTCGGCCTGGCCGCGTCGGCGGGGTCATCGGCATCCGTCTGGCGGTCGCGGTCGTCGGCGTGGCTGTCGCTCTGCCCGATTGTCGGTGTCAGTGCGATATCGGCCTGTTGCGCCTGCGCGAGCGATGACCAGCCAGCGGCACCCAAGGCCAGCACCAGCAACCATGGCGTGACCGCACTGGCCAGCCGCTGGCGCAGGCGCCGGAACACGATTTCCACCTCCCATGCTTCCAGTTGGGTGCGGCGATTGAGGTACAGGCCGAAACCGGCGCCGACGAAGAACGGCTCGACCACGCTGGTCGCCAGCCAGGCCACCGCGTTCAACGCCATCTGCGCCCACCACGGCGGCTGATCGATCATCAGCGCCCACATCGCACGCGCGGTTTCGGGCAGGTAATCGACCGGCGTGAACAGGAACACCAGCGCGATGCAGCCGAGGCTGATGACCATCTCGAAGTGCACGCAGACCAGGGTCAGCAACGCGGCGTGCCCGTACGCCGGTCCCGCCAGTACCGCATGGCGCCCGCGCACGTTGGCCGCTTTGCCGGCACTGCCGGTTTCCAGCAGGTCCACCGGCAGGTACAGAGAACGTACCGGGCTCAGCCGGCGCCAGGTCAGATGCTGCAGCATTGGCCGCCAGCCCCAGCCGCGCTGGGCGGCCAGCGTCTGCCGGGTGCTCGGCACCTGGCCGAACACCGCCCGCGACAGCACGTACAACGGAATGCGGTCGAAGACCGGCTTCAGCCACCACATCAGCAGTGCCGCCAACCAGATGCGATCGATTGCCCAGCACAGCAGGTTGAGCACGCAGAACAGCAGCAGGCTCATCCACAGCCACGGCAGGTAGATCGCCGCCGCATGCCGGCGCACCAGCGCCATGCCCAACTCCAGCGCCTCCCATCCGCTGCGCGCGCGCAGCTGCACCGTCAGCTGATCAATCCTCATCGCTGCTGCCCTGCCCCCCGCGCCACAACCACAGCGCGACCAGCGTCCACAACACACCGGACACGCTGAACTTGATCCAGCCCGGTATCGATTGCGTCGATGACCAGAACGCTTCGATGAAAGCCGCCAGCAGCAACATCAGGGCCACGCCCAGGCACAGCCGCGCACCGATGCGGCCGCCGTCGACCAGTGCCTGGATGCGACTGCGCCGGCCAGGTGCCAGCAGGTTGAAGCCCAGCCGCAGGCCGGCGCCACCGGCGATCACGATCGCGGTCAACTCGAACGGCGCATGGCCGGCGACGAAGCGGAACAACGGATCGCCGTAGCCAATCTGATACAGATGGCCAAACACCGCGCCAATGACCATGCCATTGAATATCAGCACCAGTATGCTGCCGACGCAGAACAGCAGCCCGCTGGCGAAGGTGCGCAGGCCGATACTGATGTTGTTCATGGTGTAGTGGCCGAACATCTGCCAGTCGCTGCCGCTTTCACGGCCCAGCGCGGAGTGGCTGGCGGAAGGATCGAAGCTGCGCTCGGCCTCGGCAATCTGCAGCGGATCCAGCACGGCGTGGATCAGTTCCGGGTGGATCTGCAGCAGCACGAACATCGCCAGCAGCGGCAGCACGAACAACGCGCAGGCCGCCCACATGCAGGCAGCCTGCTGCCGCACCAGTCGCGGAAAGCCGGCGAGAATGAAATACAGCGCGCGGCGCCAGTGCGGTGGCGGCGTCCGATACAGCAGCTGATGGCCATCCTGCATCAGTTGCTGCAGGCGCGCGGTGACCACCGGGCTGTAGCCACGACGCCGGGCCAGCGCCAGCTGCTCGCAGATACGGCGGTAACGTGCCGGTACATCCTCGTCATTGAGCTCGGACGTGTTGGCCTGTCGGCGTGCGAGGCGGGCACTTTCGCCACGCAGGCGCAGCCATTGCTCGAACGCGTCCCACTCGGGCTGGTGGCGGGCGACAAACTGTTCCTGCCTCATCGACGCCCCAGCAGCCAGTTGCTGATCGCATACAGCCGGACCACGCCGGACGGGCCGGTTGCCCCGCTCAGCCGGCCGGCGATGTCGGCCAGTTCAACCTGCCGCGCCGGTGCCAGAAACGGTGCGCGCTCGCCGAAGGCGATCACCGCCGCCTGTTCGTCCGGCTGCAGCGGCAGCGGCGGCGCCATCACCGACTCGATCGGCGCCGGCTGCGGCAGGTACTGCTTGCCGACATGGATGACCAGGGTGCCGGCGGCCATGTCGCCGAGACGGCGCGCATGCGGATCGGCCAAGCTCGCCAACAGCCCGACCATGTAGCCGAAAGGCAGCATGTCGACCGTGCGCAACAGGTTGCGGGTGATTGCCGGCAACCAGCCCAAAGGCGCGCCATCACTGGCGACCACGCGCAACCCCAGCGCGCGCTTGCCCAGCGTCTGCCCGTTCCAGGCCGCCTCCAGCACGATCGGGTACGCCCAGAACAGCAGGAACAACAGGATCAGGTAGATGCCCTGGCCCATCCTGCCTAGCAACGACAGCAGCATGCCCAGCATCATCAACACGCCCAGCCGCGCCACCATGTCGATGGCCCAGGCCAGCGCGCGCGGCACCGGCCCGGCGGCTGGCAACTGCAAGGCCACACCTTCCGGCGTGATGACTTCCAGGTAGGTGTCCAGCATCTCGGGTGCGCTCACGCGATCAGCCCGCCGAATCTGGGTTGTGTCATCTATCGTATTGGGCATCCTGCCAACCATCCCCTTGCGCCAAGGGCGCCGTCCCCGTCTTGGATGGACTTTAACCGCCCCCGCCGCCGTTGCCCACCCAGATATATCACTCGGCCTTGCCGCTCAGATAGCGATCCTTCAAGCGCAGGTAATGGCCCGAGGAGTAATGCAAACTCTCAATTTCCTTGTCGCTCAACTTGCGGGCGAACCGCGCCGGATTGCCCAGCCACAATTCCGCTTCGCCGACCTGCTTGCCCGGCCCGACCACCGCGCCGGCACCGACAAAGCCATAGCGGGCGATCGACGCACCATCGAGGATGCAGGCACCCATGCCAATCAGGCACAGGTCGGCAATCGTGCAGGCATGGATGATGGTGCCATGGCCGATGGTCACGTCTTCGCCAATCAAGGTCGGGTAGCCGGCCTTGTTGTAAGGGCTGTGGTGGCTGACATGGATGATGGTCCCGTCCTGCACGTTGGTCCGCGCACCGATGCGGATGTGGTTCACATCACCGCGGATCACGCACGCCGGCCATACCGAGACATCCTCGGCCAGGACCACGTCACCGATGACGGTCGCCGCCGGATCCACATACACCCGCGCACCCAGCTGCGGGATCTTGTCCAGATAGGGTCGTATCGCATTCATGCCGCTATTGTAGCGGGCCGTGGTGACAGGCCGCTTCGGGCCGTGCGCATGGAAGCGTTGGCGCTGCCGCCAGCTATTCCTGCGGCAGCACCGGATCCGGCGGGCCTTCGGGTTCGGGCGCTGGCGGTGGCGTCGCGGCTTCTGCCGGCGTGCCGGGCATGTAGAAGCTCACCCGCTCGAACAGGCGGCGGTAGAAATCCTGGTTCTGCACGGTGTTGCTGCCGACCCGGACCAGGTTGGCGTTGCTGCTGCCAATCGGCAGCGGCAGTGATACCGAGCCGATCATGCTGACCCCGACGCTGGCCGAATTGGACTGCGACTGCAGCGCATAGCGATCTTGCACCGCGTTGATGAAGACGATGGAACCGCCATCGGCGCGCGGCACGCAGGTCGCCAGCACCTTGAGCTGGGTATGTACATCGGACTCGGGCTGGAAATTCTTGGTCGCTTCGACCGACTCGGCGCTCAGGTTGCCGATGACGTAGCCCTGCCCCAGCAACGCACGGCGGGTCGCTTCGCAGGCGGTGGCCGGCGCCTGTGAATAGATCCGCGAATAGGTGTCTTCGGCACCGAAGGTCTCGCCCAGCGGCGGGGCTTCTTCCTTCCTGGCATTGGAACCACAGGCGGCGAGCGTGGTCGCCACGGCAACGGCAAGCAGGATGGAGCGGCAGGACAAGGCGGACGTCATGTGGGGTCTGGCGTTCTCGGGTCCGCCCGAGTGTAGCCACGGCACCTGCAAGCCACCTGAACACGCCATCACCTCGCCATGGGTACGCGTCGATGACACTCGCCATCATCCCTGCTGCCGGCGATACCAGTCGGCATACGGGGTATTGCGGGCCAGATGCCGGTTGAAGTCCGGGCTGCCATCGGTCCACCACACCGGGCCGCGCTCGCCCAGCGCGACCTTGGCCGCGTGCACCGCTGCGCGCGCCTGCGCCAGCTGTCCGGAATCGCCCTGGGCGAGCGCCTGCCTGACCGCACGCCGTGCCTGCATCAACCCCTGCACCAGCGCCTGCCGCTGGTCGCTGGGCAGATCCGGATTGCTGGTCCGCCACAGGCGCCCGCGCACGATCAGATAGCGTCCGTCAGGGGTGAACAGCTGGCTCACATCGAATCCACTTGCTGGCCGCAACAGTCTGGCCGCGATGATGCCACGCGCTGCTGCAAGTGCCGGTCACGCCCGGACCGGCGAATGACGATTCCCGCATCGGCAGGCGGTCGCCGCGCTGGCGCCACAGCGCGGCCGCGGGAGTCTGTAAAATCGCCGACACTTTCAAACAGGACACGCCCGGATGCGTATCGCCAGCTGGAACGTCAATTCGCTCAACGTGCGGCTGCCGCACCTGCAGCAGTGGCTGCGCGACACTGCGCCGGACGTGGTCGGCCTGCAGGAAACCAAACTAGAGGATCAACGCTTCCCCGATACCGCCCTGGCCGAACTCGGCTACCGCAGCGTGTTTGCCGGCCAGAAGACCTACAACGGCGTGGCGCTCCTGGCACGGCAACCGCTGGCCGACGTGCAGGTCGGCATTCCCGATTTTGCCGACGAGCAGAAGCGGGTGATTGCCGCCACCATCGGCGATGTGCGCGTGGTCAATCTGTACGTGGTCAATGGCCAGGACCTGGGCACCGACAAATACGCCTACAAGCTGCGTTGGCTGGAGGCGGTGCATGGCTGGCTGGCCGATGAGATACAACGTCATCCCAGACTGGTGGTGATGGGTGATTTCAACATCGCCCCGGATGAGCGCGACGTGTTCGATCCGGTCAAGTGGGGCGACCAGCACATCCTGACCTCGCTGGCCGAACGCGACGCGTTGCGTCGGCTGTACGCTCTGGGCCTGCACGATGCGTTCCGCCTGCATAACGATGAAGCCGGCATCTACAGCTGGTGGGATTACCGGATGGGCGGGCTGCGTCGCAACCTGGGCCTGCGCATCGATCTGACCCTGGTCTCCGATGCGCTGCGCGCCGAGGCCAGCGCGTCAGGCATCGATCGCGAACCACGCACCTGGGAACGTCCCAGCGATCACGCCCCGGCCTGGGTCAAGCTGGAGCGCTGACGCGCCTGGCCCGGAACAAACAAAGGCCCGGAAAACCGGGCCTTTGTGCTGCCACGTACCTTGGGTGCGTCTCGACTCGCGCACGCGGTCGCAGCCTTGCTCGTCGATGGTATTGCTCGTCAGCGCGCTCTCCCGCGCGTGAACAGATTGACGATCAACAGCAGGATCACGGCGCCAATCAGCGACGCCAGCAGCCCCATCAGGCTGAAATCACCGCTATTGGCGGTGCCCGAACCCAGCAGCGGTGCAATCAGCCAGCCGCCCAGGAACGAACCGATGATGCCGACCACGATGTTGAGGATGATGCCCTGCTGCGCATCGCGGCGCATGATGATGCTGGCCAACCAACCAATGATGCCGCCCACGATCAACCAAAGGATGAAACCCATACGTTTGACTCCTTCATACAGTAGGTGAGTGATCACATCCCGATCCGGGATGCCTCTGATTAGGCTGCCTTTGCCGTGAAACCGGTGTTAACTGCGGTGTTGCCCGCATCCTGCATCGCCGTTGATAGCGCCAATCCGGGTGCAATGCACGCCGCCGTGCACAACGCCGGCCGGGTCTGCAGTCGATCGCCTGTTCATGTATCGTCGAGCCATCCCCGCGCCGGCCCATCGATGTCCACGCCCCTGCCCGAAACCCACCACTGGCAATATGGTCCGGCCCGGATCTGGCTGCGACCGCATGTCCGCCGCCAGCGCGGCGAGCCCGGCGCACGCGAAGTGCTGGGCGCGGCGCTGCAACAACCACCCGCGCAATTGCCGATCCTGCGCGAGCCCGGCGGCCGGCCGCGGCTGGCATCGCCGCTGGCACATTACGACGTCAACTGGAGTCACAGTGGCGATGCGCTGCTGGTCGCGCTGGCGCAGGGCCATCGGGTCGGCGTCGATCTGGAGTGGATGCGCCCGCGGCCACGCCCGCGGGCGCTGGAAGTGGCGCGGCGGTTCTTCCATCCGCATGAAGTGGTGTGGCTGGAATCACTCGATCCCGGGCAACGCGAGACCGGTTTCCTGCGCCTGTGGTGCGCCAAGGAAGCCGTACTCAAGGCGATGGGCCACGGTCTGTCGTTCGGCCTGCACCGGCTGCTGCTGGTGCCGCGCGACCAGCAGATGACGCTGGTCCAGTGTGATCCGCAACTGGGCCGGCCGCAGGACTGGGAGGTACGCGAATGGCAGCCGGACCCCGGCTACCACGCCGCCGTCGCCTGGCATGCCAGCCTGCCGCCGGCGCTCGCTGCCGGGCCGCCAGCAGCGGACATCGGCGATAATGCCGGCGATGAACACACCCCCGAGCCCACCGGATTCCCCTTTTGATCACGCCCTCGTCAACGAGTTGCGGCAAGGCCTGAGCCTGCTGCAACTGGATGCCGATGCACTGGCGCCTCCCCTGCTGGCCTACCTGGCGCTGCTGGCTCGCTGGAACCGCACCTACAACCTCACCGCGATCCGCGACCCGCGCGAAATGGTGACACGGCACCTGCTCGACTCACTGGCGATGCACGGATTCGTCAGCAGCGGCCACCTGGCCGACCTCGGCACCGGCCCGGGCCTGCCCGGCATCCCGCTGGCCATCGCCCATCCACGGTTACAGGTGACCCTGGTCGAAAGCAACGGCAAGAAAGCCCGCTTCCTGCGCGAAGCAGTGCGCCAGCTGGGCCTGGGCAATGCCCGCGTGGCCGAGAGCCGGGCCGAGGCACTGGTCGAACCAGGCGCCTACGACATCATCACCGCGCGCGCACTGGACGTGCTGGACGGCATCATCGCCGTCGGCGGGCACCTGCTCAAACCCAATGGCAAGCTGCTGGCGATGAAGGGCGTGCTGCCGACCTCGGAGATTGCCGCATTGCCCGCCGGCTGGGGCGTCGAGGCAATCCTGCCGCTGGCGGTGCCGGGTTTGATCGGCGAGCGCCACCTTGTAATAGTGGGACGCACCGAGGCGAAACCCGCATAATCCCGGGTTCGACCCCGTTCCACCTCCCACTCTCCACAGACAAGGCGCTCACACGCATGGCCCGGATCATCGCGATTGCCAACCAGAAAGGCGGCGTCGGCAAGACCACCACTGCCGTCAACCTGGCCGCTGCCCTGGCGCGCGCGCCGCAGCGGGTGCTGCTGGTGGATCTGGACGCACAGGGCAACGCGACCATGGGCAGTGGCATCGACAAGCGCGAACTGGCGCACTCGACCTGCGATGTGCTGCTGCAGGAAACCGCGACCCGCGATGCCATCGTCGCCACTCCGGAGAACTTCGACCTGCTGCCGGGCAACATCGACCTGACCGCCGCCGAGATCCAGCTGATGAACGTCGATGGCCGCGAACAGAGGCTGAAGCAGGCGCTGGAAAGTGTCCGCGCCGATTACGACTTCATCATCATCGATTGCCCGCCGGCGCTGTCGCTGCTGACCTTGAACGCATTGACCGCCGCCGACTCGGTGCTTGTGCCGATGCAGTGCGAGTACTACGCGCTGGAAGGGCTGAGCGCGCTGATGGAAACCATCCAGGCGCTGCAGGCACGGCTCAACCCGGCATTGGAGATCGAAGGCGTGCTGCGGACCATGTTCGACGTGCGCAACAACCTGGCCAACGCGGTCTCGGCGGAGTTGACCGCCCATTTCGGCGACCGCGTGTTCCGCACCATCGTGCCGCGCAACGTGCGCGTGGCCGAAGCACCCAGCCATGGCCAGAGCATCGTCGGTTACGACCGCGCCTCGCGTGGCGGGGTCGCCTATCTCGGACTGGCCGGCGAAATCCTGCGCCGCCAGGCCGAGCGCAACAAACCAGTCAAACGAATGGAGTACGTGTGATGAGCGCCCCGAAGAAGCGCGGCCTCGGTCGCGGCCTGGAAGCCCTGCTTGGCCCCAAGGGCGCGGAAACGCCGCCCGCCGAGGCCCAGCCCGGCGAGGCGATGCGGACGCTGCCGGTGACCGCGCTGCAGCCGGGCAAGTACCAGCCGCGGATGGCGATGGATCCGGCCAAGCTGAGCGAGCTGGCCGAGTCGATCAAGGCCCAGGGCGTGATCCAGCCGGTGGTTGTGCGCGAGCTGGCACCGGGCCAGTTCGAGATCGTCGCCGGTGAACGCCGCTGGCGCGCCTCGCAGGAAGCCGGCCTGAGCGAAATCCCGGTAGTGGTGCGCGAGCTCGACGATCGCACCGTCATCGCCATGGCGCTGATCGAGAACATCCAGCGCGAAGATCTCAATCCGCTGGAAGAAGCGCAGTCGCTGCAACGGCTCATCAACGAGTTCGCGCTGACCCATGCCGAAGCCGCCAGCGCGGTCGGCCGCTCGCGTGCCGCGGTTTCCAACCTGCTGCGACTACTGGAACTGCCGCCGGCGATCCGCGCCTTGCTGGAAGCACGGCGGCTGGAAATGGGCCACGCCCGCGCGCTGCTGACGCTGTCGCCGGAGCTGGCCAGCAAGCTGGCATCCGAAGCTGCCGAACAAGGCTGGTCGGTGCGCGAGGTCGAACACCGCGCGCAGCAGTTCGCCGCCGGCAAGGTGCCGGTCAGCAGCAAGCGCAAGCCGAGCAAGGCGGTGGCGCCACAACCGGACATCCTGTCGCTGGAAACCGAGTTGTCGGAAAACCTCGGCACCCGGGTCAACATCGCCCACGGCCGCGGCGGCAAGGGCAAGCTGGTTATCCATTACAGCGACCTGGATACCCTCGACGGGGTGCTGGAAAAGCTGCGGCCGCGCCAGGACGGCTGAGCCGTACGGTATGGGTTAACGCAATTCCGACAGCGGCCACGGACAATAGCCCGCCCGCCGCGCCGTGCCACCGGATACACGTCCTTTGCCTGATGACCTGCTGACATGATGTCCCTACTTTCCGTGGTCGTACCGGTATTCAACGAGCGCGACAATGTCGCCCCGCTGGTACAGGAAATCGTCAGCGCGCTGGACGGTCGCGTGCCATTCGAAATCATCTATGTCGATGACTGCTCCAGCGATGACACCCTTGCCGTATTGCAGGCGCTGAAGATGCGGGTGCCGCAGCTGCGGGTCATTACGCATCAGCAGCAGAGCGGCCAGAGCACCGCCATCCGCAATGGCGTCAAGGCCGCGCGTGGCGCGTGGATCGCCACCCTCGATGGCGATGGCCAGAACGACCCGGCCGACATTCCCAAGCTGCTGCAGGCGCGCGAGGCCGGGCAGGCGCTGGTCAAGTTGTACGCCGGCTGGCGGGTCGAGCGCCGCGATACCGGCAGCAAGCGCTGGGCCAGCAAGTGGGCCAACGCGATCCGGGCGCGGATGCTGGCCGACGACACCCCCGATACCGGCTGCGGCATCAAACTGTTCGAGCGCGAAGCCTTCCTCGACCTGCCGTACTTCGATCACATGCACCGTTACCTGCCGGCACTGATGCAGCGCGCCGGCTGGCAGACCCTGAGCGTGCCGGTCAACCATCGCCATCGCACCACCGGCGTGTCCAAATACAACAACCTGGGCCGGGCGCTGGTCGGCATTGCCGATCTGCGTGGGGTCAGCTGGTTGATCAAACGGTCCCGGCGGACCGGCGTACGCGAACTGTGAGTCGCATCGTGCGTACGCCCCGGACAACGACATGATTGCCAGCAGCCTGCTCAACCAGGAGATCCTGTGGCTGCAGTGGAGCGGGCTGCACGTCACCGGCTGGAAGCTGATCGGCTACACCGGGGCCTTGATGTTCGGTGGTCGCTGGCTGGTCCAGTTCATTGCCTCTCGGCGCGCCGGCAAGCCGGTCATCCCGCGCCTGTTCTGGTACATGAGCGTGGTCGGCAGCCTGATGACGCTGAGCTATTTCCTGTTTTCCGCGAAACAGGACTCGGTCGGCGTGCTGCAGAACCTGTTCCCGGCCTTCACGGCCTTGTACAGCCTGCAACTGGACATCAAACACCGCGGCTGGCGGCGTCAGAAAGCCGGCCATTGAACACCGATGGCGCAGCGCCACCGGCCTCCGCGATTGTGTAACACGGCCACTGCTGGCTAACCTGTCACGCATGTCCGCTCGTCGCCACCGCCGCCAACCACTGCAGCACCTGCTGGTGTTGTGCGCGCTGCTGATGGCGACCCTGGCGCAGCCGGTGCTGGCCTCGGTGGCTGAGGTACACGAAGCCGTCCATCCGCTCGTCGATCACGGTCGCCATCAGCATGCGTTCGGTGATGCCTCCGATGCCGGCCAGGACGATCGCGGACAAGGCGAGGAACGCAGCCTGCTGCACGCGCTTGCCAGCGCCAACCACTGCTGCGGCCATGCGGTCGCCATCACCACTACCTTGCCGCGCCTGCCAGCAGCACTGGCTGCCGGCGATGTCGTGTTCGCCGTCCCTGCCGATCCCGCCGGTCGACTGATCGGCGGATTGTTCCGCCCACCCATCCGGATCTGACGCCACCCGCTCATCGCCACGCGCGCCGATGCCAGCCATCGCCCGCGGCGTGCATGGCTGTCGTTGACTGATCCGGAGAATTCCCATGTGGTTTCGTCTGGCGGCTGTTGCCGTCCTGATGGCCGCGTCGTGCGCGCAAGCGCGGGCGCAGTCGTCACCGTTGTTGAGCCTGGAAGACGCAATGGAACGCGTCGCCCAATCCCATCCCCGCCTGCGCTTGTTCGAACTGCGCCGGCAAACCCTGGCCGCGGAACAGGAGCTGGCCGTGCAGACCCCGCCGTGGATGCTCGGCGCCGAAGTCGAGAACGCCCTCGGCAGCGGTAGTTACCGTGGCTTCGACGGCGCGGATCTGACCCTCAGCCTGGCCTCGGTGTTCGAACGCGGCGGCAAGCTCGATGCGCGCCGTGCCCTGGCCCAGAGCCGGATTGACGGACTATCGGTGCAACGCGAAATGCAGCGGCTGGATGTGCTGGCCGAAGTGGCGCGCAGGTACCTCGCGGTCGGCGTCGCCCAGCAGCAACAGCGGATTGCCGAGCGCGACATCGCGCAACGCCGGCGTGCGCTGCAGGCCGCCCGGCAACGATTGCAGGCCGGTGCTTCGCCAGCATCGGTGATGCTGACCGCACAGGCGGCGTTGGCGCGCGCCGAACTGGATCGCGATCGCGCACTCCAGCAGCAGACAGCCGCGCGCCAGTACCTGGCGGCATTGTGGGGCGACCAGCAGGCCGACTTCAGGGTCGGCGATGCCGGCATGTTCGAACTGCCGTCGTTGGCGACGTTGCCGGTGCTTGTCGATTACCTGCAGCAGACCCCGGAACTGGCCCGCTTTGCCAGCGACCAGCGGATCGGCGAGGCGCGGCTGCAACTGGCGCGCAGCCAGCGCAACGCCGACTGGCAATGGATGGTTGGCGCGCGCAGCATCGAAGGCGGCGCCGATGTCGGCCTGCTGGCCAGTGTCAGCGTGCCATTGGCCAGCGCCAGCCGTGCCCAGCCGGGGATCCGCCTCGCCGAATCGGAACTGGCGCAGCTGCAGGTCGAACGCGAGGCCAGCGCGCTGTCTTTGTATTCGACCCTGGTTGAAGCCCACGGCCGCTACCAGCTGGACCAGCGCGAAGTCGCCCGGCTCCAGCAACAGGTGCTGCCGGCCTGGGAAGAAGCCGCCAAGGCTGCCGAGCGCGCCTACCGCGCCGGCGCTGCCAGCAGCCTGGAATGGGCCCAGCTGCAGTCGGAACTGATCCAGGCACAACGGCAACAACTGGCGGTCGCCAGTGATGCACACGCCGCGTTGATTGAAATCCAGCGCTTGACCGGCCAGCCGATGCTGGCTGGCCCCCAGGAGGTACGCCCATGATTCCATCAGTCGTTCCGCGAATACTCGCTTCGCTGTTGCTTGCGGCGTCGATCGCCGTTGTCGTCAGCGGATGCAATGAAAAGACTGCGTCATCAGCGAGCGCTGCCGCCCACGCCGGCAACCCGGACCCGTCACGCGATGACGACGGCCATGGTCACGCCGATGCCGATGCCGATGCCGATGCCGATGCCCACGATGATGACGAAGTCGAAATCGATGCCGCCATCGCCGAACAATCCGGCATCCGGGTGGCGCCGGTGGTCGCCGGCGTGATCGCCGATGAACATGTCATACAGGGCCTGTTGACCCCGATCGATGGTCGCGTCGCCGAGGTCAGCGCGCGTTTCCCCGGGGCCATCCGCCAGCTCACCGTCAACGTCGGTGATCAGGTGCGCGCCGGCCAGCCACTGGCCATCATCGCCAGCAACCTGAGCCTGAGCGACTACACCGTCAGTGCACCGCTGTCCGGCGTGGTGCTGGCGCGCCATGCCAGCGTTGGCGGCGTCGCCAGCGAAGGCATGCTGCTGTATGAAATCGCTGATCTGTCCTCGTTGTGGGTCGACCTGCATGTGTTTGGCGCCGATGCCCAGCACATCACCGCCGGCTCGCCGGTCACCATTACCCGGCTCAGCGACGGCGCCACCGCCGATACCCGCCTGCAGCGGATCCTGCCCGGCACCGCGACCGTCAGCCAGAGCACGGTGGCGCGCGCGCAGCTGGACAACAGCGATGGCCAATGGCGTCCCGGCTCGGCGGTCAAGGCCCGCATCACCGTTGCGCAGACGCCTGCCGATCGGGTGCTGCCACTGAGCGCGTTGCAGAGCCAGGACGGCAACGATGTCGTGTTTGTCCGCAGTGGCAACCGCTACCGCGCGCGCGTGGTCAGGCTGGGCCAGCGCGACGCCCGCCAGGTGCAGGTCCTGGACGGCGTCGATGCCGGCGATCAGGTCGTAGTCGAACAGAGCTATCTGATCAAGGCCGACATGGAAAAATCGGGGGCATCGCATGAGCACTGACCCGCGGCATCAGCCAGGCCCCGCTGTCATCAAACGCGGGCTGCTGGAGACGATCATCCGTTTCGCCATCGACCACCGCTGGTTGATGATGGCACTGACGTTGGCCTTGACCGGCCTCGGCGTATGGAGTTTCCGGCAACTGCCGATTGACGCAACACCCGACATCACCAACGTGCAGGTGCAGATCAATACCGAAGCCAGCGGCTATTCGCCACTGGAATCGGAGCAACGGGTGACCTATCCGATCGAAACCGTGATGGCCGGCCTGCCAGGCCTGGACTACACCCGCTCGCTGTCGCGCTATGGCCTGTCGCAGGTCACCGTGGTGTTCAAGGATGGCACCGATCTGTACTTCGCCCGGCAACAGGTCTCCGAACGGCTGCAACAAGCCAGGGCGCAGCTGCCGGCCGGGCTGGAACCGGCGATGGGGCCGATCGCCACCGGCCTGGGCGAGATCTTCATGTACACGGTCGAAGCCAGCAGCGATGCACGCAAGTCCGATGGCAGTCGTTACAGCCCGACCGATCTGCGCACGCTGCAGGACTGGGTAATCCGGCCACAGCTGCGCAACGTCGCCGGCGTCACCGAGGTCAATACCATCGGTGGCAACGCCCGCCAGATCCACATCACCCCGGACCCGGCCAGGCTGCTGGCACTGGGCTTCACCCTGCAGGATCTGGTCGATGCGCTGCGCGCCAACAACCAGAACGTCGGCGCCGGCTACATCGAACGCAATGGCCAGCAGTACCTGGTCCGCATCCCCGGCCAGGTCGGTGACCTGCAGGCCATTGCCGGAATCGTGCTGGATCGTCGCCAGGGCGTTCCGATCACCATCGGCGATGTCGCCGGGGTCGGTGAAGGCCGCGAGCTACGCAATGGCGCCGCCACCCAGAACGGCGAAGAAGTGGTGCTGGGTACGGTGATGATGCTGGTCGGCGCCAACAGCCGCGACGTGTCGAAGGCGGCCGCCGCGCGCCTTGCCATCGCCAACCAGAGCTTGCCTGCTGGTGTCAGCGCGCGGCCGGTCTACGACCGCACCGCCCTGGTCGACCGGACCATCCGGACCGTGTCGAAGAACCTGCTGGAAGGGGCCCTGCTGGTGATCGTGGTGTTGTTCCTGCTGCTGGGCAACCTGCGCGCGGCATTGATCACCGCGGCGGTGATTCCGCTGGCGATGCTGTTGACGATTTTCGGCATGGCCCGCGGTGGCGTGTCGGCCAACCTGATGAGCCTGGGCGCGCTGGATTTCGGCCTGATCGTCGATGGTGCGGTCATCATCATCGAGAACTGCCTGCGCCGGCTCGCCGGATTCCAGCAGCAGACAGGCCGCCAGCCCGATCGCGAGGAGCGACGCGAGCTGACCGCCAGCGCGACGGTCGAAGTGATCCGGCCCAGCCTGTTCGGCCTGGCCATCATCACCGCCGTCTACCTGCCGATTTTCGCGCTGACCGGAATCGAGGGAAAAATGTTCCAGCCGATGGCCATTACCGTGGTGTTGGCGTTGAGCGGGGCGATGCTGTTGTCGCTGACCTTCGTGCCGGCAGCGGTCGCGATGTTCCTTGGCGGCAACATCAGCGAGCAGGAAAATCGACTGATGCGCTGGGCGCGGCGGGCGTATGTACCGCTGTTGGCGTGGTCGTTGCGACGGCGTGCGCTGGTGATGGCCGGGGCGCTGGCGGCAGTCGCGCTGTGCCTGCTGTTGGCGACCCGGCTGGGCAGCGAGTTCGTGCCCAGCCTGGATGAGGGTGACATCGCCCTGCATGCCATGCGCATTCCCGGTACCAGCCTGGAGCAGTCATTATCGATGCAGGCCAGCCTTGAAAAACGTCTGCTGCAGTTTCCCCAGGTCGAGCGCGTTTTCGCCAAGCTGGGCACCGCCGAAGTCGCCACCGACGCGATGCCGCCGTCGGTGGCCGATACTTTCGTCATGCTGAAGCCGCGCCGGCAGTGGCCGGACCCGCGCCTGCCCAAGGATCAACTGGTCGCGCGGATGGAAGCCGCGCTGCGCAAGCTGCCGGGCAACAACTACGAGTTCACCCAGCCGATCCAGATGCGTATGAACGAATTGATCTCCGGCGTGCGCGCCGACGTCGCCATCAAGTTGTATGGCGATGATCTGGATACGCTGGTGTCGGTCGGTCGCGACATCGAAGCGGTGGCGCGCACGATTGAAGGCGCCGCCGACGTCCGCCTGGAGCAGGCCACCGGCCTGCCCCTGCTCAGCGTGATTCCGGATCGGCAGGCACTGGCCGGCTACGGTTTGAACCCGGGTGCGGTGCAGTCCACCGTGGCGACCGCGGTCGGCGGCCAGATCGCCGGCCAGTTGTTCGAAGGCGACCGGCGCTTTGATCTGATCGTGCGCCTGCCCGAGGATCTGCGCCAGGATCCTGCGGCATTGGCGGACCTGCCGATAACCCTGGGCGAGCAGGCCAACCTCGACGAAGCCAGCCGTGGCCTCCAGGCCAGCGTCGGCACGCCACGCAGCGTGCCCCTGCGCGAACTAGCCCGCCTGGAAACCAGCAGCGTGCCCAATCAGGTCAACCGCGAAAACGGCAAGCGCCGCATCGTCATCACCGCCAATGTGCGCGGTCGCGACCTGGGTGGTTTTGTCACCGAGCTGCGGCAACGCGTGGCGACCGGAGTCACCCTGCCCGCCAGCTACTGGGTCGAGTACGGCGGCACCTTCGAGCAGTTGATTTCGGCCAGCCAGCGATTGGCGGTGGTGGTGCCGGTGACCCTGCTGCTCATCTTCGCATTGTTGTTCTGGGCATTCGGCTCCGTGCGCGATGCCGCGATCGTGTTTTCCGGGGTTCCGCTGGCCCTGACTGGCGGGGTGGCGGCGCTGGCGTTGCGCGGCATCCCGTTGTCGATATCGGCCGGGGTCGGATTCATCGCCCTGTCCGGGGTGGCGGTGTTGAACGGGCTGGTGATGATCGCCTTCATCCGCTCACTGCGTGCCGCCGGCATGGATCTCGACCGGGCGGTCCGCGACGGTGCGCTGGGCCGCTTGCGGCCGGTGTTGATGACCGCGCTGGTCGCCTCGCTGGGATTCGTGCCGATGGCGTTCAACGTCGGCGCCGGTTCCGAGGTCCAGCGGCCATTGGCCACGGTGGTGATTGGCGGCATCATCTCATCGACCCTGCTGACCCTGCTGGTATTGCCGGCGCTGTATCGCTGGCTGCACGGGCGGCGCGCGCAGCTCACCACCGGCTGAACCGTGCGCGGCGGCCGGTACCTGGACCGGGCGCCGGCCGCCGGCGCGATCCATGCCCTCCGGCACCCGCCCCGCCGCGCCCGCCTGTACTACCATCGAAGTACCTGTTGCCGTGAGATTGCCGTGTTGAAAGCTCCCCTGATTGCCCCGTTGGCCGCCGCCCTGGCCCTGTCCCTGTTGACCGTGGCGCCGCTGGCGCTGGCCGCGCCGGCCACCACCGACGCCGCTCCAGCGACCGCCAGCGTCTCGGCCGCCGACCAGCAGTTCCAGGCCATCTACGAGAAGGAATGGGCGTGGCGCCAGGAGCAGATGGGGGCTGCCGACGAGGACAGCGACAGCAGCGGCAACAACGATCATCTGCCCGATGTCGGCGCCAGCGCCCAGGCCGCACGGCTGAAGGTCTGGGAGCAGGTGCTGCATGAGCTGGACGCGCTGGACGTGAATGCCCTGTCCGCCGCCAACCGCATCAACCTGGCGATCTACCGGCCGCAGGTGGAAAACCTGGCCGCCTCGGTGCGTCTGGGTGCCTACGAAATGCCGTTCAATTCGGATTCCTCGTTCTGGTCGGACCTGTCTTTCATGGCCCGCAGTCCGATGCATGACGCCGACGACTATCGCAACTACGCGGCCCGCCTGCGCGACGTGCCGCGCTATTTCAACCAGCAGATCGACAACATGCGGCTGGGCCTGGCGCGGGGTTTCAGCGTGCCCAAGGCGGTGCTGGCCGGCCGTGACGTGTCGATCGCCGCGGTCGCCGAACTCAAGGACCCGACCGCCGCCACCCTGTACGAGCCCTACCACAAGATGCCGGCCAGCATCCCCGCCGCCGAGCAGGAAAAACTGCGCGCCGAGGGTCGGGCCGCGATCGCCGGGCAGGTCATCCCGGCATTCGGCACGTTGCTGGCGTTCTTCCGCGATGAATACGTGCCGCAGGCGCGGACCACGCTGGCGGCCGAAGCGATGCCCGGCGGCAAGGAGTTCTACCAGCAGCAGATCCGCGAATACACCACTCTGGATCTGAGTCCCGATGAAATCCATGCCATCGGCCTGCAGGAGGTGGCGCGGATCCAGTCGCAGATGCAGGACATCATCAAGCAGCTCAAGTTCAAGGGCAGCTTTGCCGACTTCCTGCAGTTCCTGCGTACCGATCCGCAGTTCTACGCCAAGACCCCGCAGGAACTGCTGGACCGCGCCGCCTGGATCGCCAAGCGGGTTGACGGTGAGGTCGGCAAGTTCATCGGCACCCTGCCGCGCGGCCGCTTCACCATCGTCCCGGTACCTGCCGATATCGCGCCGTTCTGGACCGCCGGCCGCGGTGGCGTCGGTACCTACTGGCTGAATACCTACAACCTGCCGTCGCGGCCGCTGTACAACCTGCCGGCACTGACCCTGCATGAATCATCGCCGGGCCATTCACTGCAGGGCGCCCTGGCGCTGGAGCAGGACGACCAGCCCGAGTTCCGCCGCGACAACTACATCTCCGCCTATGGCGAAGGCTGGGCGCTGTACACCGAGAAGCTGGGCAAGGAGATGGGCATCTACGAGACCCCGTACGAGGATTTCGGCCGCCTGACCTATGAGATGTGGCGGGCCTGCCGGCTGGTCATCGACACCGGCATCCATCATTCCGGCTGGAGCCGGGACCAGGCCATCGCCTATCTGCGCGATCACAGCGCGTTGAGCGAACATGAGGTCGAAACCGAGGTTGATCGTTATATTTCCTGGCCCGGCCAGGCGCTCAGCTACAAACTCGGCGAGATCACCATCGTCAAGCTGCGAGCCGAGGCCGAGAAAGAGCTCGGCGCCGATTTCGACATCAAGGCCTTCCATGACGCGGTCCTGCGCCAGGGCTCGGTGACGCTGCCGGTGCTGGAGTCGCAGATCCGCCAGTTCATCGCCGACAGCAAGACCCAGGCCAACGCCGACAAGGCCAAGGCCACCGCCCCGTAGCCGTCGGATCGGGTCCGCTGGCAGCAGGGCAGCCCCCGTCCGGGCGGGGTCTTGCCCGGACCGGCGATTGTTGGCATAATGCGCGGCTCACTGCGTCCGGCGTATTCGTGGAACCATCAGCGAATGCCTGGATTGGCGGCCGGGAATGCGATTCCGGCTTGTTTCTGCAGTGGTCTTTGCCCGTATCGCGTGGCTTCCGGAAGGTTCCGGGCGCCGGGGCCGCCGTCTTTCTGGCTAAGAAAGGCAAAATCACTTCGAGGTGCGTAATGTCCCGCGTATGCCAAGTATCCGGCAAGCGTGTGCAGACCGGTAACAACGTCTCCCACGCCAACAACAAAACCCGTCGTCGCTTCCTGCCCAACCTGCATGAGCGCCGCTTCTGGGTCGCCAGCGAAAACCGCTGGATCAAGCTGAAAGTTTCCGCGCATGCACTGCGCACCATCGACAAGAACGGCATCGATTCCGTTCTGGCCGAGCTGCGCGCCCGCGGCGAAAAGGTCTGAGGAGTAATCAAACATGGCTACCAAGCGCGACAAAATCCGTCTGATTTCCTCGGCCAACACCGGCCACTTCTACACCACCGACAAGAACAAGAAGAACACCCCGGGCAAGATGGAGATCAAGAAGTACGATCCCGTCGTCCGCAAGCACGTGATCTACAAGGAAGGCAAGATCAAGTGATCTGACGGCGCATCCGCCCGCGGATGCCAGCCGGACGTTCATCCCTGCCCCGGCGGGGATCATGCCGATACAGGAAACCCGCCCGATGGCGGGTTTTTTGTTGCCCGTGGCATTATCGGGGCACCCCCTTCTTGCATGGACTGCATGGCATGGACTGGAACGTTGGCCTGTTGCTGCTGATTGCGGACTGGACGATCCGCATCGGTGCGCTGTTGTGGATTCCCACCCGGACCCGGCCGGCGGCCGCGCGCAGCTGGCTGCTGCTGATCGGCTTCGTGCCGCTGCTCGGGGTTCCCATCTACCTGTTGCTGGGCCACCCGTGGCTGTCGGCCGAGCGCCGCCGCCGCCAGACCCGGGTCTCGGAGGTCATCCGCGAGGAACAGCCACGGTTGAGCGCGCTGCGCTGGACCCCGCAGGTCGACACTGTCGCCGATGAACTGACCACTCTGGTCGAGCGCCAGGGTGCGTTCATGCCGGTACATGGCAACCAGATCCAACTGCTGTCCAATTACCAGCAGTCGCTGCAGACGCTGATTGCCGACATCGACCTGGCCCAGCATCACGTGCACCTGCTGTACTACCTGATGTTCGACGACGAGGTTGGCGAGTCGATCGTGCAGGCGCTGGAACGCGCCAGCCGGCGTGGCGTGCAGTGCCGGCTGCTGCTGGATGCGATGGGTGCCAAACGTGGCCTGCGCGCCTACAAGGAACGCCTGCGGGCCAGCGGCGTGCAGGTCCACGAGATGTTGCCCGGTGGCCTGCGCTGGTACTTCAGCGGCCGCGTCGATCTACGCAACCATCGCAAGATCGCGGTCATCGACAACCAGGTCGGCACGATTGGTTCGCAGAACCTGGCCAGTCCGGGTTTCGTGCCGGGCTTTCCCAATCGCGAACTGGTCGCACGCTGCCACGGTCCGATCGTGCCGCATCTGTCGGCACTGTTTGCCGGCGACTGGTACATCGAAACCGGCGAACGGCTGGAGGTCGGTGTGGACTGCCCGCAACAGGACGACGGCGTCGCCGCGCAGCTGCTGCCCAGCGGTCCGGCCTACCCATTCGAGAATGCCCGCGACACTGTCGCCGCGATGATCCACCTGGCGCGCCGTCGCATCTGCCTGGTCACCCCGTATTTCGTGCCCGACGATGCCACCCTCGGCGCATTGCGCACCGCCGCGCTCAGCGGCGTCGACGTCCAGCTGGTACTGTCACGCAGCAACAACCAGCGCCTGACCGCATGGGCGCAGCAGTCGTACTACCGCGAGCTGCTGGCCTGCGGCGTCAAGATTGCGCTGTACCGTCCACACTTCCTGCACGCCAAGCACCTGAGCGTGGACAGCACGGTCGCGTTGATCGGCTCGATCAATCTGGACATCCGCTCGTTCGCGCTGAACGCGGAGGTCGGCCTGCTCTGCTACGACGCCGATCTGGTGCGGCGCCTGCAAGCGGTGGAAGCCGAATACCTGGCCGATGCGGATCTCCTGTGCGCGGAACAATGGCAACAACGGCCACGTTGGCGGCGCAGCCTGGAAGGCATCGCGCGGTTGTCCGATTCACTGTTGTAGCGCGCCCGGACTGACTCCCGGCGCATGGCCTACAATGCCATGGTGAATACCGCAGATAGCCAAAGCCCTGCCGATGTCGTCATCGTCGGCGGTGGCGCCGCCGGCGTGCTGACCGCGACCCAGTTGCTGCGGCTGGCCAGCGCGCCGCTGCGCATCGTGATGGTGGAACCATCGGCGATCATCGGCAACGGAGTGGCCTACGCCACCGCCCACGCCGAGCACCTGTTGAACGTGCCGGTCAAAGGCATGAGTGCATTTGCCGATGCGCCCGATGATTTCCTCGACTATCTGCAGGCCAGCGGCCAGTTCGATCTGCCGCGCGAACAACTGGCCGGCCAGTACGTGCCGCGTCGCCTGTACGGCGGCTACCTGCGGGATCGCCTGCAGCGCGCACGCGACAGCAGCCCGGCCAGCCTGGACATCGTGCAGGCCAGCGTCATCGAGGCACAGCCACGCGACGGACACTGGCAATTGCTGCTGCAGGACGGACGCTCGCTGCAGGCCGGCAACATGGTGCTGTGCGTCGGCAACCGGCCCAGGCCATTGCCGGCCCGCGGCGGCGATCAACTGGCCGCCGGCCACCTGCTGGAAGCCTGGCAGTTCGATGCGATCAAGCGCATCCCGGCCGACGCCGCTGTCTGCATCGTCGGTTCCGGGCTGAGCATGGTCGACAGCGTGCTCAGCCTGATCGACAACGGTCATGCCGGCGAGATCCTGGTGGTCTCGCGCCACGGGCTGATGCCGCTGGCGCACGTGGCCGCCAGCGTGCCGGCGGATATTCCATTACCCGCATTGCTGGCGATGGGCCTGCGCCAGCGGGTGCGCCTGCTGCGCGAGGCCGCGCGCGGACAAGCGCAATGGCAGACCGTGCTGGATGCGCTGCGTCCCCACGTGCAGGCGCTGTGGCAGTCGCTGTCGTTTGCGGATCAGCGCCGCTTTCTGCGCCACGTGGTGCGGCAATGGGACATCCATCGTCACCGCATCGCGCCACAGGTACACGCCCAGCTGCAGCAGCGGGTCGAAGGCGGCCAACTACGCATCCTGCGCGGCCGGCTCGATACCGTTACCCCGGCCGGGCAACGCGTTCGTCTGTGCCTGCGCCACCGTGGCCAGGCACAGGTGGCACCTGACGTCGACGTGATCATCAACGCGACCGGCGTCGAGATGCGGGTGCAGACCATGCGCAACCCGTTGCTGAGCGAGCTGCTCGGCACTGGCCTGGTCGCTGCGGGCGCGCACGGTGTCGGCATCCGCACCGATGCGGCCGGCCATGCCATCGATGCCGATGGCCGAACGCAAGCGAATCTGTTTGCCATCGGCAGCCTGCGCATTGGTGATCTTTGGGAGAGCATCGCGGTACCAGAACTGAGGATGCAGGCGCAGACCGTGGCCAGGACCCTGCTCGGGGCCTGAAAAACAGCCGCCGTAGAGCGGAGCTTGCTCCGCTGCCTGTTCCGCTGCCTGCTTCCCTGCTTGTTCCGCTGCTTGCTGCCGCACATCAAGGCACCACCACCACCACAGCGTCCCAGCGCCAGCCCGGACCCGAGCGCCAGAGCCCCCGCCTACGACAATCCTCAGTACACTCTCTGCCATCTTTCCAACCCCGGAGACAGCGGTGGTTTCCAGCTGGGTGCTGCTGTTGGTGTCGATTGGCTATGCCGCGCTGCTGTTCGGCGTGGCATGGTGGGGCGATCGCCGGCCGATGTATCCCAACCGGCCGTGGCTGCGACCGGTGGTCTACAGCCTGGCGCTGGCGGTGTACTGCTCGTCCTGGACCTTCTACGGCGCGGTCGGCACCGCGGTCCGCTACGGCATCGGCTACCTGCCGATCTACCTCGGCCCGTTGCTGCTGTTGCTGTTTGGCTGGCGCATCATCGAGCGGCTGGCGCTGATTGCGCGCAGCCAGAACACGGTTTCGATTGCCGACTTCATGTCATCGCGCTACGGCCGCTCGCGCCGGCTGGCGGCGCTGGTGACGGTGATTGCGCTGATTGGCGTGGTGCCCTACCTGGCGCTGCAGTACAAGGCGGTGGCGATGAGCCTGGAAGTCCTGAGCGGCCAGAGCGGTCGCTCCAGTCATGGCTTCCTCACCGACCCGGCCTTGTACGTGGCACTGTTGATGGCTTTGTTCGCGGCGCTGTTCGGCACCCGCCAGGTCGATGCCACCGAACACCACCACGGCATGATGCTGGCGATCGCGCTGGAGTCGATGGTCAAGCTGGTGGTGATGGTGTCGATCGGGTTGTTCGCCTACCTGTGGCTGGGCGCGCGCGACATCGACGTTACCGCCTCCGCGCGCACCCTGTTCGAGAACGCACCCCCGGTAGGCTTCGTCACCCAGACCCTGCTCGGCTTCCTGGCGATCATCTGCCTGCCGCGACAGTTCCACGTGGCGGTGGTCGAATGCGGTGACGTCGGTGACATCCGTCGTGCGCGCTGGTTGTTCGGCATCTATCTGGTGCTGTTCTCGCTGATGATCATACCGATTGCCGCCGCTGGTGCCGCCGCGTTCGGCAATGGCAGCGACCTGGCCGGTGACAGCTACGTGCTGGCGCTGCCATTGTCCGGCGGCAACCAGGCGCTGGCGCTGGCTGCGTATGTCGGCGGATTCTCCGCCGCCACCGGCATGGTGATCGTCGCCAGCATCGCCTTGTCGACGATGGTCAGCAACGATCTGGTGATGCCGGTGCTGCTGCACCGCGGCTGGGCTGGCCATCATGGCGAGGCCGACGTGGCGTCGCGGGTACTGTGGATACGCCGCCTCACCATCCTGTTGCTGGCACTGGTGGCGTACAGCTATTACCGCAGCAGCGCCTATGACAGCACGCTGGCGTCATACGGGCTGATGGCGTTCGCGGCGGTCGCGCAGTTCGCGCCCGGGCTGATCGGCGGCCTGTACTGGCGCGGCGCCAGCCGTCGCGGGGTCGAGGTCGGCATGCTGCTCGGCTTCGCCACCTGGATCTATACCCTGCTGCTGCCGACCATGACCCAGGCCGGCTGGTGGGATGACGGCTGGCTGCACAGCGGCCCGTTCGGCCTGGGACTGCTGCGCCCGCACCAGTTGTTCGGCCTGACCGGCTGGGACCCGCTGACCCACGGCATGTTCTGGTCGCTGCTGATCAACACCGGCAGCATGATGCTGGTGTCGGCACGCTGGCGGCCCGGCGTCGACGAACGCCTGCGCGCCGCGCCGTTCCTGGATCCGTATGCGCAGCGGCCGGCGCTGGTCGCTGGCGAGTGGCCCGGCAGCGTACGGGTCGGTGATCTGCTGACGCTGGCCGAGCGGGTGGTCGGCGAACGCCACGCGCGACGGGCGTTTGCCGAACAGGCGCAGGCTCTGGATCGGGAAGTCCAGCCCAACCTGCTGGCCGACCGCGCCTGGGTGCAGTTCACCGAGCGCCTGCTGGCGGCCGCGATCGGCGCGGCGTCGGCACGCATCGTGTTGACCAGCGTGCTGCGCGGATCGGGCATGGAGCTGGGCGAGGTGGTGGCGGTGCTCGACGAAGCCGGGCAGGAGCTGCGCTTCAACCGCGAGATCCTGTCGACCACGCTGGAAAACATTTCCGCCGGGGTCAGCGTGGTCGATCCGGCGATGCGGCTGGTGGCCTGGAATCGCCGTTACCAGCAGATGTTCGGCTATCCCGACGGGATGCTGTACATCGGACGTCCGGTCGCCGATCTGATCCGCTACAACGGTGAGCGTGGCGAACTTGGCGAAGGCGATATCGAGGCACAGATCCGCAAGCGCATCAGCTACATGCGTGCGGGTTCGCCACATACCTTCGAACGCGTGCGCGAGGATGGCCAGGTGATCGAGTTACGCGGGCAGCCTCTGCCAGGCGGCGGTTATGTCACCAGCTACAGCGACATCACCGACTACAAGCGTGCCGAGCAGGCGCTGCGCGAGGTCAATGAGAACCTCGAACAACGGGTCGAGCTGCGCACCCGCGAGGCTGAATCGGCGCAGCAATCGCGTACCCGCTTCCTGGCCGCGGTCAGCCACGACGTGCTGCAACCACTGAACGCGGCACGGCTGTTCGTCTCGGCGTTGCGCGACAGCGATCAGGACCGCCATGACAGCATCGCCGAACGCCGCCACCTGGCCGAACGCATCGATGCCTCACTGCGTGCCGCCGAGGAACTGCTTGATGGCCTGCTTGATGTCTCGCGCCTGGACGCCGGCGGGCTGCAGACCGAGATCACAGCTTTCGATGCCGGCGACCTGCTGCGCGAACTGGCCGCCCAGTACGCACCGGTGGCGGCAGGCCGTGGATTGGGCCTGCACGTGCATGCGCGGATGATGCCGGTACGCAGTGACCGCCGGCTGCTGCGCCGGGTGCTGCAGAACTTCCTCGCCAATGCGCTGCGTTACACCCGCAAGGGCCGCATCGTGCTCGGCATGCGCGTACGCGGCACCGATGTGGTGTTGCAGGTGTGGGATACCGGGCCGGGCATCCCGGAAAACCACATGCGCCAGATTTACGACGAGTTCCATCGCTTCCAGCAACCCTTCGACTGGGGCGAGCGCGGCCTGGGCCTCGGGCTGTCGATCTGCCAGCGCATCTCGCGCGTGCTCAAGCACGACCTGGATGCGCACAGCCGGGTCGATCACGGCAGCGTATTCTCCATCACGGTGCCGCGCGCGGCCGAGCTGTCGCGCGCACCACGCGCGCCACGCGCACCCGGCGCAGCCGAGGCGCTCACCGGCATGCGCGTGCTGTGCGTGGACAACGATCAGGAAATCCTCGACGGCATGCGCGCCCTGCTCGGTCGCTGGCAGGCCCACGTCATCACCGCCACCACCGTCGAAGAAGCCCTGCAGAAGATCACCCAGACTCCGCACGTGATGCTGGTCGACTACCACCTGCACGATCGTCTCGACGGACTGGACACCCTCGATGCACTACGCGCCGCCTGCCCCGGCCCGGTGGTCGGTGCACTGCTGACCGCCGACGGCCGCGATGCGCTCAAGCAGGAAGCCCGCCAGCGCGGTTATCGCCTGCTGACCAAACCGGTCAAGCCCGCGTCACTACGCGCCTACCTGGCCGCGCATTACGACACGCGGATGGCGGAAGGCGAAGCCGTCAGGCACTGAAGCGCAGGCTGGCGCGGGTGCCGCGCGGGTGCCGGGCGGAAAACTCCAGTTTCCATCCCAGGTGATCGCTCAAACGGGTGATCAGCTCCAGGCCGATGCCATCGCCGGGCATCGGTTCGCCGCGCGCCATCCGCGAATAGATGCGGCTGATCTGATCCGGGCTCATGCCGTGGCCGGGGTCGTCGATGATCACGGTCGCGTTGGCCAGCAGCGACACGATGATCTCGCCGCTGTCACTGTTTTCGATGGCGTTGCGCAGCAGGTTGCCGATCGCGGCCTGCACGAATGCATGCGGCGCGATGATATCGCAGGCCGGCAGTGGCGCGATGGTCACCGTCAACTGCTTGTCGCGGGTCAGGTGCAGGTGCTGCTTGACGATCTCCGGCAACAACTGATCCAGGGCGATCTGATCGCTCATGCGGCCGACACGCGCGGGATCCTTGCCGAGCATCAGCAGCATGCCGATCAGATCATCCATCTCGCGCGCGGTGCTCAGTACGCGCTGCATATGTCCCCGGCTTCTGGCTGACAGATCGGTCTGCGCAAGGGCCAGTTCACTGGCGCCGATCATCACCGTCACCGGCGTGCGCAGTTCATGGCTGGCGCTGTTGATGAAGGTGCGCTCGCGTTCAATGAAAGCTTCGTTGCGATCCAGGTATTCGTTGAACTTCTCGCTGATCTGCCAGAGCTCGCGGCTGTTGTGCCTGAGCATTGAAATCCGCTGCCTCGGCTGATCCGGTCGCAGGCCGGCGATGTCGTCGGCAATGCGCTGCAACGGCCGGGTCGCCCGGCCCAGCGCCCAGGCCAGGGCCAGGCCCAGGATCAGCAGCACGAAAGCCGTCGCGCCGACGATCAGGGCGAGGATGGAGTCGTCATAGCGATTGAATTCGCTGACATCCTCGACCAGCGCCAGGCGTCCGCGTTCGCCATCCTCGACCAGGACCACGCTGAGTTTGCCGGCGACCGGGATATCGTCGTGCAGGCCCGGCGGCAACGACTGCAGTTCTGGCGGCCATGGCCGCTGGTTTGGCAGGAACAGGCGGGTGCCACCGGTATCGGTCCACTGGTAGTCGGCATCGTTGCGGCTGCGCTCGCGGAAATGCTCGAGCTCGGCGCTCAGCATCGAGGTCCAGACCAGACGCTCGACCCGCTCGTTGATCAACGCACCGCCGAGCAGGATCGCAATGCTGACACAGGCCAGGTAGGTCAGCACCCAGCCCATGATCCTCCGTCGCAGGCTAGCCCGTGGCGGCGCGGTCATCGGCATCTGCATCGGAGGTCCGGGCCAGGCGGTAACCCACCCGCGGCAAGGTATGCAGCAACTTGGTCGGGAACGGCCCGTCCATGCTGCGGCGCAGATCGTAGATATGCGAACGCAACATGTCGCCTTCCGGTGGCGAGTCGCCCCACAGCACGTATTCCAGCCGCTCGCGGGTGACCGCGGCCGGGCTCGCCTGCATCAGGGTTTCCAGCAGCTTGCGGCAGGCCGGGTACAGGTGCAACCGACGTCCGCCACGGCTGGCTTCGAGGGTGTCCAGGTCCAGCCGCAGGTCGGCCACTTCCAGCACCCGCGCGCGGCCACGACCGGCGGCGCGCGCCAGTACCGCTTCCAGCCGCACTTCCAGTTCCGGCAGTGCGAACGGCTTGGTCAGGTAGTCATCGGCACCGGCCCGGAAACCGGCAATCTTGTCCGGCAGTTCATCGCGCGCGGTCAACATGATCACCGGCACCGGGTTGTTGTGTTCTTCGCGCAGGCTGCGCAGGACCTCCTTGCCGTCCATCCGCGGCAGCATCCAGTCCAGCACCACCGCATCGTATGGCTGGGTGCTGGCCAGGTGCAGCCCGGTGATGCCATCGGGGGCGGCATCCAGTACGTGGCCGCGCGCCTCGAAATATTCGAACAGGTTGGCAACCACGTTGCGATTGTCTTCGATGACCAGCAGACGCATGGGCGATTCCCGGGGCAGGAAGGCAAGCTTACGCCCACAGCCGACATCGTGACCAGTGATGGCACGCTCGGACGCCGGCAATGAAAATCGTTTGCGTCCGCAACCCAACCGTTGCTGAAGCATCTGGCGAAAAAACCGTCATAACCCGGGTTTTAACCACCATCCAACACCTTTCCGACCCCGCTCCGACAGTGCCGGCAACAGCATGGTGAGCCATCGGAACCACGATTCCCGTGCCTGGATTTTCTTGATGCAGCTGCCTGATTGCCGGCGACAACGCATGGCCCGAACGCCAATCGCGATGCGCCTGGCCGACAACGACCCGATCTGGATCCATCGTCATATCTTCCTGCCATTGCTGGCCACGCTGGTGGTGCTGGGTGCCTTGTGGCTGGGTGGTGACATGTGGATTGCCGACCATGTCTATGCCTGGGAAGGCCACGCCTGGCGCTTGCGCTTCCATCCTTTGACCCAGGAGCTCATCCATCAACAGGGAAAGCACCTGAGTACGCTTGGCTGGGGCATGGCGTTGCTGGCTTATCTGGCGGGCTTCAGGATCGATGCACTGCGGCCCTGGCGGCGTCCGTTGTTGCTGGTGCTGTTGTCGGTGCTGTTGTCGACCGGGCTGGTGGCCCTGCTCAAACAGCTGACCGGCATGGACTGTCCGTGGGACCTGAGCCGTTATGGCGGCAGCCGGCCATTCATTGCCTTGCTGCAGTTGAGGCCGGCGGGTTTACCGGCTGCGTCGTGCTTCCCCGCCGGCCATGCCAGCGCCGGCTATGCGTGGGTCTGTCTGTACTTCCTGGCCCTGGTGGTGAGTCCTCGCTGGCGCTGGTGGGGGCTGGCCTGCGGGCTGTTGCTGGGCGCGTTGTTCGGGATCTCGCAGCAGCTGCGCGGCGCGCATTTCATGTCGCACGACATCAGTACCCTGGCCTTGTGCTGGTTCACCAGCCTGCTGGTGTATCGCTGGATGTATGTTCCTGCCAGTGCACACGATGGCGTTGCCGTGGCACCGGACAAGCAGATCCAGCCGATACTGCTGCGTGGTGACAGCGCATGAGCACGCCATCTTCCAGCCTGCGTGCGAGCGGCGCGGCGCGCTTCATCGATGTTGCCTGGCTGCGGCACAGGCCGCATATCGGCAGCGAAGTACTGATCCTGCTCGCCAGTCTGTACTTCACGGTGTTCAGCAACGGCGCCTTCTGGCACCAGGTGCTGCCGCATCCGCTGGCGCAATGGCAGCTGGGCCTGGCGTTGCTGGTGATCCTGAGCGGACTGCATGCATTGCTGCTGGCACTGCTGGTACCCACCCGGGCGATCAAGCCGGTGCTGGCGGTGTTGATACTGGTGACCGCAGTGGTCAGCCACTACATGAGTGCCTACGGCATCTACTTCGACGCCGACATGCTGCGCAACATCCTGCATACCGACCGCAAGGAAGCCAGCGAACTGGTCACCTGGCGGCTGTTGATCCCGGTCATCCTGGCGTTGTTGCCGGTCGCTGTGCTGACACGGGTTCAATTGATCCAGCGGCCGCGGCGACGGGCACTGCTTGTGCGCGCGGGCTTCGTGCTGGCGGTGGGCGCTGCGACCGCGCTGGCGGCGATGCTGGCGTTCCAGCCGTTGTCCTCGCTGATGCGCAACCAGCACGAAGTACGCTATCTGGTGGCACCGGCCAACTATCTGGTGTCGTTGGTCACGGTGCTCGGCCACGACGAACCGGTGGCGAAGCCGGCGCGCACCCCGGTGGGCCTGGATGCGCGGCAGGTGCCCGCCGCGACCGGCCGCAAACCCCGCCTGCTGGTACTGGTGGTCGGCGAAACCGCCCGCGCCGCCAACTGGGGCCTGGATGGCTACGAGCGCAACACCACCCCGGAACTCGCCCAGGCCAACGTCATCAACTTCAGCCAGGTCAGCAGCTGTGGCAGCGCGACCGAAGTGTCGCTGCCGTGCATGTTTTCGCGGATAGGTCGCCACGACTATGACGAGAAGGCCATCCGCCAGCAGCAATCGCTGCTGCACGTACTCGACCACGCCGGCATCGCGACCTTGTGGCGTGACAACCAGTCCGGCTGCAAGCATGTCTGTGATGGGTTGCCAACCCAGGCACTGGACGATACCAACGACCCGCGCTGGTGCGATGGCAAACGCTGTCTGGACGAAATCCTGTTGCAGGGACTTGCCGGGCAGGTGGCCACGCCGATGCGCGACCGCGTAGTGGTGCTGCATCAGCTTGGCAACCATGGTCCCAACTATTTCGAACGCTATCCGCCCGGATTCGAGCGTTACTCACCAGTATGCCGCTCGCCGGATCTGGGACAGTGCAGTCGCCAGCAGATCGTCAATGCCTACGACAATGCCCTTGCCTACACTGATCATGTGCTCGCCAGCACCATCCATGCGCTGGCCCAGCTGCCCGGCTACGACACCGCAATGATCTATGTTTCCGATCACGGCGAGTCGCTGGGCGAGAAAGGCCTGTATCTGCATGGCGTTCCCTACGCCATTGCCCCGTCCGAGCAGACCCATGTGCCGATGGTGATGTGGTTTTCATCGGGCTTCGCCTCCGATACCGGACTGGATCTGCAATGCGTCCGCGAGCGCGCTGCCCGGCCTGCAAGCCATGACTACCTGTTCGATTCGGTGCTCGGCATCATGGACGTGCGCAGCCATGTCTACCAACCGCGTTGGGATCTGTTCTCCGCCTGTCGCGGATCGCAGGTCGCCGCGGCGGGCTGATCCGGCCAGGTTGGGTCCGTACCGCGACCGGACTCAATCGCCGTCGGGCAGCACCAGGTCCGAGGCCGCTACCGGATCGACCGACAGCTTGCCGGCCATCAGTACCGCCTGGGTGCGGTTGGTGACCCCGAGTTTGCGCAGGATGGCGGTGACGTGCGCCTTGATGGTCGCCTCGGAAACGCTGAGCTCATAGGCAATCTGCTTGTTGAGGCTGCCGGAGCCCAACATCTGCAGCACCCGGAACTGCTGCGGGGTCAGATCGCGCAGCCGCTGCGCGACTTCGTATTCGTCCTGGCCGATGGCCGGCGCACCCAACGCCGACGCCGGTGCCCAGCGCTCGCCCTCGAGCACCGCGCCGATGGCCTGGCCGATGGTGTCCGAGTCGGCCGACTTCGGAATGAAGCCCAGTGCACCGTGGTCCAGTGCACGCCGCATCACCGTCGGCTCCTCGCGCGCCGACACGATCACCACCGGCAACTGCGGATGCAGTGCGCGCAGGTGGACCAGCGCGTTGAAGCCGTGGGCGCCAGGCATGTTGAGATCCATCAGCAGCAGATCCGCGTCCGGATGCGCCTCGACCAGTGCATACAGCGCATCGACGCTGTCGGCCTCGTGCAGTCGCATCCCCGGCATCACCCGCTGCACCGCCCCGCGCAGCGCTTCGCGGAACAGCGGATGGTCATCGGCGATCAGCAGTGTGGTCATGGGGGCTGGCGGTGGCGGGGAAGCGTGTTCGGGCGGGCATCATAAGCCGGACGCTGGCAACGCCGGCTTATCGGTGGTCGATGCCTGGCAAGCGCATGCGGGTTTCATTTGACCTTGCGCTCGGAAACCAGTGAATCGACCACGCCCGGATCAGCCAGGGTCGAGGTGTCGCCCAGCTGGTCCGGCGCGTTCTCGGCAATCTTGCGCAGAATCCGGCGCATGATCTTGCCCGAACGGGTCTTCGGCAGGCCCGGCGCCCATTGCAGGTGATCCGGCGTCGCTATCGGACCGATTTCCTTGCGCACCCAGGCCACCAGTTCCTTGACCAGATCATCGCCCGGTGCCTCGCCGGCCTTGAGGGTGACATAGGCGTAGATGCCCTGGCCCTTGATGTCGTGTGGGAAGCCAACCACCGCTGCTTCGGCGACCTTCGGATGCGCGACCAGCGCGCTTTCGACTTCGGCGGTACCGATACGATGGCCACTGACGTTGATGACATCGTCGACGCGGCCGGTGATCCAGTAGTAACCATCCTCGTCGCGTCGGCAGCCGTCACCGGTGAAGTACGTCCCCGGATAGGTCCGGAAGTAGGTATCGATGAAGCGCTGGTGGTCGCCGTAGACGCTGCGCATCTGCCCCGGCCACGAATCCAGCAGCACCAGGTTGCCTTCGGTCGCGCCTTCCAGCACCTCGCCATTGGCGTCGACCAGCGCCGGCTGCACGCCGTAGAACGGCAGCGTCGCCGATCCCGGCTTGAGCGCGATCGCGCCGGCCAACGGCGTGATCATGATGCCGCCGGTCTCGGTCTGCCACCAGGTATCGACAATCGGGCAGCGCGAATCGCCAACCACTTCGTAATACCAGCGCCAGGCTTCGGGATTGATCGGCTCGCCAACGCTGCCGAGCAGGCGCAGCGACTTGCGCGAGGTCTTTTTCACTGGCTCCTCGCCCTCGCGCATCAACGCGCGTATCGCGGTCGGCGCGGTGTAGAACAGGGTCACCTGGTGCTTGTCGATGACCTGCCAGAAGCGCGACATGTCCGGGTAGTTGGGCACACCCTCGAACATCAGCGCGGTGGCGCCATTGGCCAGCGGGCCGTAGACGATGTAACTGTGGCCGGTGACCCAGCCGACGTCGGCGGTGCACCAGTAGACATCATCCTCGCGCAGATCGAATACCGCCTCATGGGTATAGGCCGCGTACAGCAGGTAGCCACCGGTGGTGTGCAGCACACCCTTGGGTTTGCCGGTCGAGCCGGAGGTGTAGAGGATGAACAGCGGATCCTCGGCATTCATGCGCTCGGGTTCGCACTCGGCCGGCTGGCCTTCGACCACCGCGTCGAACCAGCGGTCGCGCGGCATCTGCATGTCGACCGCGCCACCGGTATGGCGGACCACCAGTACGGTTTCCACGCTGTTGGTGCCGGGCAGCTTGAGCGCGGCATCGACGTTGGCCTTCAGCGGGATCTTCCTGCCACCGCGCAGCCCCTCGTCGGCGGTGATGATAAGCTTGCTGCCGCAGTCGGCAACGCGGTCGGCAATCGAGTTGGGAGCAAAGCCGCCGAACACCACCGAGTGGATCGCGCCGATGCGCGCGCAGGCCAGCATCGCTACCGCAGCGTCGGGAATCATCGGCATGTAGATGGTGACCCGGTCGCCCTTCTGCACGCCCAGTGCGCGCAGGGCGTTGGCCAGCCGGCAGGTGCGTTCGTACAGCTCGCGATAGGTCACCGGATAGGAGGCCGCATCGGGGCTGTCGGGTTCGAACAACAACGCGGTCTTGTCGCCGCGCTTCTCAAGCTGGCGATCCAGACAGTTGACGCTGGCGTTGAGCTCGCCATCCTCGAACCAGCGGATGCGGAAATCATCGAGGTCGTAACTGACGTTCTTGATCCGGGTGGGCGCTTTGTACCAGTCCAGCCGCTGCGCTGCCTGCTTCCAGAAGGCCTCCGGATCCCGGACCGAAGTCTGGTAGTCACGCTGGTAGTCTTCGCCGCTGATGCGCGCCTGGCTGGCAAACGCCGGGTCGACGGGGTAGAGGTCGGTCATGGGGCCCTCCCGAGCACTGATGATGGGGTTGGATTATCTGCCGGCAGCTGCCGCGCCGTAGGCAACGGCGGATGACATGCACTCAAGCGTCGAGTTTGCCGCATTCCGGCATGCGGCATTGCAGCAACCAGCTTAGACCTTGGTCGTATCCGGCTGCCGCGCGCTTGCCCGCATGACTGCGCCGGAGGCTGTTTTCAAGTGCTTTCGCGCATGCACCCGGCCACTACGACTAATGGCGAATGGTGGCCGCGCACGTCTGGCGCAAGGCTCCGGACACCACGTCGGCAGGCGTGCGTTTCTTCGGGAGGGGTTATGAACACACGTTTCAGGTCGATGGCGCGCCGGCCCTTGGCGACGGCATTGTTTGTAGCCTTGCTGGCACCGGGCATGGCGTTCGCGCAGTCCGCCAGGGAACAGGCACTCGAGGCCCGCGTGGCCGAGCTGGAAAAGCAGGTGCAGTTGTTGTTGTCCGCGCAGCAGCAACAGCAGGGACAGATTGAACAGACCCAGAGCCAGGTGACCGCGGTGCAGTCAGCGCAGGCCAGTGCACCGGCGGTCGCTGCCGTGCCCGCGGGCAAGCAGCCGATCCAGTCAACCACCATCACCACCGCCGCCAATCCGGGATCGGTGTTTTCCTATGGCGGTTTCATCAAGCTCGACGCGATGGTCACCGACACCAGCGACGGCCCGATTGCCGATGGCAACTCCGGTCGCCTGTTCTATGTGCCCAGTACCATCCCGGTGGCTGGCGAGGGTGTCAGTGGCGGCGACCCGTACACCGATTTCCACGCCCAGTTCTCGCGTTTCTGGTTTGGCGTCGACAACGTCACCGACAACGGCGACAAGTTCAAGGCCTACATCGAAGCGGACTTCTTTGGCGGCGGCAGCAATGCACTGGCCGGCAACGAAACCTCCACCAATACCTACGCGGTGACCCTGCGCCAGGCCTACGTCAGCTGGAACAACTGGCTGGCCGGCCAGACCTGGTCCAACTTCCAGGACGTGGCGGCGTTGCCGGACGCGGTGGATTTCGTCGGCGTCACCGACGGCACCACCTTCGTCCGCCAGGCGCAGGTCCGTTACACCAACGGTGCCTGGTCGGTGTCGGCGGAAAACCCGGAAACCACGCTGCAGGGGTTCAATGCACGACTGCCCAATTCCGGCGACGACGTCATGCCCGACATCACCGGGCGCTGGCTGACCAAGGGCGACTGGGGCCATTTCACCGTGGCCGGTTTGCTGCGCCAGTTCAAGTACGGCGACGAAACCGACACCGGCGCCGCGGTCAGCGTGTCCGGCAAGTTCAACATGGGTGACAGCGACGACCTGCGCTACATGGTCAACGCCGGCAGCGGCATCGGCCGCTACATGGCGTTCGGCCTGGGTGCCGACACCGTGGTCGAGCTGGATGCCAACGGCAACATCATCGACATCAATGCGCTGGACGGCTACGGCGGCTTTGTCTCCTGGCGCCATGTCTGGAGTCCGAAACTGCGCACCAACCTGATGTATTCGGCGGCCGAGTTCGACAACGACCCGGCCATCACCGGCTACGCCGCCACCGAACGCGCGCAGTCGGTGCACGCCAACGTCATCTACTCGCCGTTCCCGAAACTGGATATCGGCGCCGAGGTCGGCTACGGCAAGCGCGAACTGGAAGATGACCGCGAGGGTGATCTGAAGCGGTTCCAAACCTCCGTCAAGTACAGCTTCTAAAGGGGAATTCAATGAACACAAGCAGCAGCCCGGCGCCGTCGGGCACCCTGACCCAGGGCCACAAGAAGGTCATCTTCGCGTCCAGCCTGGGCACGGTCTTCGAGTGGTACGACTTCTATCTTTACGGCTCGTTGGCGGCCATCATCGCCAAGCAGTTCTTCAGCGGCGTCAACGAAACCACCGGCTTCATCTTCGCCCTGCTGGCATTTGCCGCCGGCTTTGCGGTGCGGCCTTTCGGCGCACTGGTGTTTGGCCGCATCGGCGACATGATCGGACGCAAGTACACGTTCCTGGTGACCATCGTCATCATGGGCATATCCACGTTCCTGGTCGGCGTGTTGCCCAGTTACGCCAGCATCGGGATAGCGGCGCCGATCATCCTGATCGTATTGCGCCTGTTGCAGGGCCTGGCCCTGGGTGGCGAGTACGGTGGTGCGGCGACCTACGTGGCCGAGCATGCTCCCAATGGCAAGCGCGGGCTGTACACCAGCTTCATCCAGACCACCGCCACGGTCGGCTTGCTGCTGTCGCTGATCATCATCCTTGGCGTGCGCACGGCGATCGGTACCGAGGCGTTCGAGGACTGGGGCTGGCGCATTCCGTTCCTGGTATCGATCATCCTGCTGGGCGTATCGGTGTGGATCCGCATGCAATTGAGCGAATCGCCGCTGTTCCAGCAGATGAAGGCCGAAGGCAAGCAGTCGAAGGCACCGCTGACCGAAAGCTTCCTGTCCAAGAACGGCGGCATCGTGCTGCTGGCGCTGCTCGGCGCGACCGCCGGCCAGGCGGTGGTCTGGTACGCCGGCCAGTTCTATGCGATGTACTTCCTTGGCCAATCGCTCAAGGTCGACGCCACGACCACCTGGTTGATGATCGGCGCGGCGCTGATCATCGGCACCCCGTTCTTCGTCTTCTTCGGCTGGCTGTCGGACAAGATCGGCCGCAAGAAGATCGTCATGGCCGGCTGCCTGATCGCGGCACTGACTTACTTCCCGCTGTTCAAGGCGCTGACCCATTACGCCAACCCGGCCATCGAAGAGGCCAGCACCAGCGCGCCGGCGGTGATCCACGCCGACCCCGACAGCTGCAACTTCCAGTTCGATCCAGTTGGCAAGAAGAAGTTCATCAGCTCCTGTGACATCGCCGCTACCGCCCTGGCCAAGGCCGGCGTGCCCTACACCGTGCAGGATCTGCCGGCCGGCAGCGTGGCCAAGGTCAGCATCGGCAGCACCGAGGTCACCAGCTATGAAGGTGCCGGCCTGAGCGCCGGGGATGCCAAGAGCCAGGGCGATACCTTCACCGGCGCGCTGAAGGCGGCGCTGGCCCAGGCCGGTTATCCGGAGAAAGCCGACCCGGCGCGGATCAACAAGCCGATGGTGATCCTGATCCTGACCATCCTGGTGATCTACGTGACCATGGTCTACGGCCCGATTGCGGCATGGCTGGTGGAGCTGTTCCCGACCCGTATCCGCTACACCTCGATGTCGCTGCCGTACCACATCGGCAACGGCTGGTTTGGTGGCTTCCTGCCAACGATCTCGTTCGCGCTGGTGGCAGCGACCGGCAATATCTACTACGGGCTGTGGTATCCGATCGTCATCGCCTTGATGACCTTCGTCATCGGCTCGTTGTTCCTGCGCGAAACCAAGGACGTGGACATCACCAAGTAAGTCCACGCGACACCGCTCTCCCCCGCCGGACGCTGTTGTCCGGTCTCCTCACGCCGGCCCTGGTGGCCGGCGTTTTTTTTGCGCCGGTGGCCGTGGTTAACCGTGCGCTGATGACAGCGATGGCAGAATCGTCATTCGCCCACCGGGACATCATCCATGACCGACCTGTTCTCACCGCTGCCACTGCGCGCCATCACCCTGCCCAATCGCCTGGTGGTATCACCGATGTGCCAGTACTCGGCCGCCGAAGGCATGGTCAATGACTGGCACTTCGCGCATCTGTCGCGGTTCGCGCTAGGTGGTTTCGGCACGGTCATGGTGGAAGCCTCGGCGGTTACCCCCGAAGGCCGCATCAGCCCGGGCGATGTCGGTATCTGGAACGACAGCCAGGCCGGCGCGCTGGCGCGCATCGCCACGTTCCTGAAGTCACAGGGCACGATCGCCGCCATCCAGCTGGCACACGCCGGGCGCAAGGCATCGACGCGGCGCCCCTGGCATGGTGGCACCGCCCTGGACGCCGGTGATCTGCGCCAGCGTGGCGAAGTGGCGTGGCAGACCGTGGCACCCAGCGTGCTTGCCCATGCCGACGACTACCCGCAGCCGGTGGCCCTGGACGAGGCCGGCATGGAAGCGATCTGCCAGGCCTTCGTCGACGCCACCCGGCGTGCCGAGGCGGCGGGCTTTGACATGGTCGAAGTGCATTGCGCGCACGGTTACCTGCTGCACCAGTTCCTGTCGCCGCTGTCCAACCAGCGCGACGATGCCTATGGCGGCAGCCTGCAACATCGCATGCGTTTCCCGTTGCGGGTGATTGCCGCGGTACGCAAGGCCTGGCCAGACGACAAGCCACTGCTGGTACGCATTTCCGCCATCGATGCCGCCGCCGGTGGCTGGCAGCTGGATGACAGCGTGGAGTTCTGCCACGCGCTCAAAGCCCTCGGCGTGGATGTGGTGGATTGCTCGTCAGGCGGTATCACGTCGAGCTACGAGGGGCCGGGTGGCCCCGGCTACCAGGTGCCGTATGCGCGCCGCATCCGCGAGCAGACCGGCGTGGCGACGATGGCCGTCGGCCTGATCACCGATCCACGGCAGGCGCAGTCGATTATCAATAACGGCGATGCGGATCTGGTGGCGCTGGCACGGCAGGCCCTGGTCGATCCGCAGTGGCCGCTGCATGCGGAAAAACAATTGGGTGGCGATCCCACCGATTTCTCCCGCTGGCCGTTGCAATCGGCCAGCCGGCTGGCGGCGCGTGCCAAGTCACTGGCTCGGCACGGCTGACCGCCGCTGCATCAGCGCCGCCGCGGTTCGCCTACAGGGGCGGCGCCGCCAGTTCGCGGGCACTCAGATAGCCATCGCGATTGGCATCCTGGCGCTGGAACCGCTGCGCCAGGATCTGCAGATGGCTGGCGCGGCTGATCGGTGCGCCCTTGCCACCGGGCAGTTCCGCCGCCGCCAGCACGCCGTCGCCATCGGCATCACGTGCATCGAATGCGTAGCTCATCCATTGCTGGTACTCGGACAGGCTGACCCGCCCATCGCCATCGCGGTCCATCCGCGCCAGGTAATCGCTGGTCGCGCTGACCTGTGCCGAGGCTGCCATCGGCAGCCAGCACCACGGCAGGCAGATCAGGAGGTGACGCATGCGGATCATGGCGTGATGGTGATGGAATGAGCCTTGTCTGATTGGTTTCTGGCGCGGCCGACCAGCAAACCGTCCGCGCAGATGGGCAGGGTCCGCCCTGCCCACTAGTGGGCCAGGGCGTAGCCTTTCAACCGCTGCGAATATTCCTGCAAGGCACGGATGCCGCTGGCTTCGGCTTCCTGGCACCAGGCCTGCAGCTGGCGCAGGCGCTCGCCGGCGTCGTGGCTGCGCGCTTCCAGCACGCCGGCCAGGCGCTTGCGGTGTTCGACCAGCGCGCGGATGCGCGGCCGCTGGGCGACGAAGGCCTGCAGCTGCGCGCGCGCTTCGGGCTTCAGCCAGCGCCCGTCATCGACCAGTCCGCGCCGCAGTTTGCCGGGCAGCAATGCCCGCAGGCGAGCGCCAGCGGCGGCCGCTTCCTCGCGCAGGGCCGGCTTGAGCACGTTGCGCTGGTATTCGGTCATCGCCAGGAACCGGTGCGACAGCAGCGCCTTGAGCGTGTCGGTGTCAGGCACGCTGATGTTGGGGCGGATATCCAGGCTGGGAGCGACCCGCAGCACCTTGGCCAATCCAACCTTTTCCAGCGACTTGATGGCCAGCCAGCCGATGTCCAGTTCCCAGCGGCGCATTGAAAAGCGCGCCGAGCTCGGGAATGCATGATGGTTGTTGTGCAGTTCCTCGCCACCAATCCACAACCCCCATGGGGTGAGGTTGGTGGAGGTATCGGCGGACTCGAAGTTGCGGTAACCCCACCAGTGCCCCAGCCCGTTGACCACGCCGGCGGCCCAGAACGGAATCCATGCCATCTGGATCGCCCACAAGGCAATCCCGGGCAGGCCGAACAACACCGTATTGATGAACAAGAGCAGCACCGGCCCCATCGTCGCGTGTGGCGTGTACAGGTGCCGTTCCAGCCAGTCATCGGGTGCACCCTTGCCGTACTGCTCGATGTCCTCGCGCTGCCAGCGCGCCTCGCGGTACAGCTCGACCCCGCGCCAGAACACGTTGCCGATGCCCTTGGTCCGCGGGCTGTGCGGATCTTCATCAGTCTCCACCTTGGCGTGGTGCTTGCGATGGATGGCCACCCATTCGCGGGTGATCATCGACGTGGTCAGCCAGGTCCAGAAACGGAAGCAATGATTGAGCAGCGGATGGAAATCGACGCCGCGATGCGCCTGGCTTCGATGCAGGTACAGGGTGACCGAAAAAATGGTCAGCTGGGTCACCACCAGCAGCACTGCCAGCAGTTCCCACCAGCCCAGCCCGACCAGGCCGCCGGTCAACCATTCAAGCCATGTTTGAGACATCACGCCACTCCAGACAAGATGCGGGCGCCCAGCCCGCCGCAACCTCTATGATGCGGCCGCCGCGGCCGGATTTCACCCGACGCCGGCGCATGGTGTTCATGCTTGCATGCAGCGCCGCCTTGGCCACGCGGGGTGGTGGGATGCGAAGATGCAGGCTGCTCCCTGTTGCCCGCTGCCGATGAATGTCGAAGACGTTTCCCTGCCCGCTGCCGCTGACCAGCTGACACCGGATCCACTGGATCTGATCGCGCTGGACCGCGCGACCGTGATCCGCGGCGAGGCAGTCGTCCTGGACCAGCTGTCACTGCGCATCCGCCTGGGCCAGCACAGCGTGCTGCTCGGTCCCAACGGTTGCGGCAAATCGACCTTCATCAAGCTGATCAACCGCGAGCTGTACCCGCTGGCGCGCGAGGGTGAAACGCCGGTGCGGGTGCTGGGCATGCAGCGCTGGCGGATCACCGATCTGCGCAGCCAGCTGGGTCTGGTCAGCGGTGACCTTGGCCAGCGGCTGCAGGAAATGCACCAGCTCAGCGCGCGCGAAGCGGTGCTCAGCGGTTTTTTCGCCAGTTTCGTGATCCCGCCCGATGCCACGATCGACCCGGCGATGGAAGCGCAGGCGCAGGTGGCGCTTGAGCGCGTGCAGGCCGGCCATCTGGCCCCGCGCCTGCTGGCCGAGCTGTCCACCGGCGAAGCGCGCCGGGTGCTGATCGCCCGTGCGCTGGTGCACCAGCCACTGGCGCTGTTGCTGGACGAGCCGACCGCCGGCCTCGACGTGGTGGCGCAGCAGCAGTTCCTGGCACTGTTGTCGGAACTGGCCGGGCAAGGCATCACCCTGGTGCTGGTCACCCATCATCTCGAAGAGATCATTCCCGCCTTCGAGCGGATCATCCTGCTGCAGCAGGGCAAGCTGCTGGCCGACGGCACCCCGGCACGGGTGTTGACCAGTGAACTGCTGTCACATGCCTATGGCGGCGAGGTCAGGGTCTGCCGCGAGGACGGCCGCTACCGGGCGGTAGCAGCGGCCTGGCCATCGGAAAGCAGCCACCATCCATGACAGGCACTAGACTGGACCCATGCCCGAACTACCCGAAGTAGAAACCACCCGCCGCGGCCTGGCCCCGCATGTGCAAGGCCGCCGCATCGAACAGGTAACCCTGCGCCGCGCCAACCTGCGCTGGCCAATCCCGGCGGAGATCAGCGAGCAGCTGCCCGGGCAGCGGATCAAGCAGGTACGCCGCCGTGCCAAGTACCTGTTGCTGGATGTGGATGACGGCAGCGCGCTGCTGCACCTGGGCATGTCCGGCAGCCTGCGGGTGCTGCCTGGCGATACCCCGCTACGCGCGCATGATCATGTCGACATCGCGCTGGACGACGGCCGCGTGCTGCGCTTCAACGATCCACGTCGTTTTGGCAGCCTGCTGTGGCAGCCGGCCGGGCAGGTCCACGAGCTGCTGCAGGCGCTGGGACCGGAGCCGCTGTCGGAGGATTTCAGCGGCGACTATCTGTTCGAGCGCAGTCGCGGACGCAAAGCACCGGTCAAGACCTTTCTGATGGATCAGGCCGTGGTGGTCGGGGTCGGCAACATCTACGCCGCCGAAAGCCTGTTCCAGGCCGGGATATCACCATTGCGGGCCGCCGGCGCGGTGTCCCGTGAGCGCTACCGGCGATTGGCCGCCGAGGTGAAGGTGATCCTCGAGCAGGCGATCCAGCGCGGCGGTACCACCCTGCGCGACTTCATCAGTCCGGACGGGGCACCGGGGTATTTCGAGCAGGAGCTGTCGGTCTATGGCCGCGACGGCTTGCCATGCCTGCACTGCGGACGGCCGTTGCGGCATGCCAGCGTCGGCCAGCGCGCTACCGTCTGGTGTGGCAGCTGCCAGCGCTGAAGCCGGTCGCCTGACGATGGCCCTTCGGTGCGCCTCTGCCGCCTTGGAAGGCGGGATTCCCCCGCTTCGCGCCACCTTCGCGCCCCATCAACCACCGCCCCGCATCGGCTGTTTGTGCCTTCCAATCTCATTTGCAGCTATATTCAGCACGCTGTCAGCACAGGAAGGCTCATGAACGACACACCCGACATCACGTTGTGGCTGGACTCGGCACGCAACGGCAACCGTGATGCGCTCGACCGCGTGCTGTCCACGCTGTACCAGGAACTGCACACCATGGCCCGGCGCCAGTTGTCGGGGCAGCACGGCCATACCCTGGACGCGACCGCGCTGGTGCATGAGTCCTACCTCAAGCTGATTGGGTCCACTGGCGGGGCCAGGTTCGAGGACCGCGCGCATTTCTTCGCCTACGCGGCTTCTTCCATGCGCAGCGTGGTGGTCGATTACGCGCGCAGCCGGCTGGCCCGCAAACGTGGTGGCGACCTCAAGCGGGTGGCGGAAATCCCCGAGGAACTGGAAGGCCACCTGCGCCTGGACGAAGACATGCTGGCGCTGAATGCGGCGCTGGACAAACTGGGCGCAGCCGACGAGCGCCTGGCCAAGGTCGTGGAGTTGCGTTACTTCGCCGGCCTTTCGGAACTGGAAATCGCTGAACTGCTGCAGCGCTCCGAGCGCAGCATCCGCCGCGACTGGCAGAAGGCGCGGCTGTTCCTGCTGGCCGACATGCAGGACGACTGAGTCGGCCCCGGCGATGGATGCCGCCCGCTGGAAGCGCGTATCACCGTTGCTGGACGTGCTGCTGGAACTGCAGGCGGACGCGCGCGCCGCGCGGCTGGCGACGCTGCGCGCGCAGGACCCTGAGCTGGCCAGTGATGTCGAAGCATTGCTGGCGATGGAGCAGGACAATGACGACTTCCTCGTCGCTCCGCTGATCGACAAACCCGACCAGCACTCGCACACCGGCACCCGGGTTGGCCCCTATCAGCTGGAAACGCTGCTGGGTGAAGGTGGCATGGGGATGGTCTGGCTGGCGAGCCGCGCCGACGGCCTGTACCAGCGGCGGGTCGCACTGAAACTGCTGCGGCCCGGCCTGGCCGATCCCAACCTGCGGCTGCGCTTCAGTCGCGAACGCGAAATCCTGGCGCGGCTGGAGCATCCCAATATCGCCCGCCTGCTGGATGCCGGCATCGATGAACGCGGCCAGCCCTACCTGGCGCTGGAATATGCCGAAGGCCTGCCGATCAACGAGTACGCGCGCGAGCATGGGCTGTCCATCGACGAACGGCTGGCACTGTTCGCGCAGGTATGCGAGGCGGTCAGCCACGCCCACGCCAACCTGATCGTCCATCGCGACCTCAAGCCATCCAACATCCTGGTGACCGCCAGCGGCGAAGTGCGCCTGCTGGACTTCGGCATCGCCAAGCTGCTCGACGATGACGATGCGCCACCGCCACTGCACCCACGCACCGAAATCCGCGCCTTCACCCTGCACTACGCCGCGCCCGAGCAGATCCGCGGCGAACTGGTGACCACCCGCACCGACGTCTATTCACTGGGCGTGGTGTTGTACGAGCTGCTGAGCCGGGCCAAGCCATACCGGCTGCGCCGGCAGACCGATGCCGAGTGGGAAGAGGCGATCCTGGCCGTGGATCCGCTGCGTCCGTCACTGGCCATCCAGCGCAATCCCGATGGCAGTGCCAACACGTCTGTTTACGTGCGCCGCGATGCGCGCCGCCTGCGCGGTGACCTCGACAACATCATCCTGAAAGCGCTGGCCAAGGCACCGGTACATCGCTATCCGTCGGTCGAAGCGCTGGCACGCGACATCCAGCAGCACCTGCAGGGGCGGCCAGTGCAGGCGCGATCGCAGAGTCTTGGCTACCGGATGGTGAAATATGTCAGCCGCCACCGGGTGGTGATCCTGTTCGGTTCACTGGTCGCGCTGGCGTTGCTTGGCGCATTGCTGGTCAGCGTGTGGCAGGGCGAACAGACACGCCGCGAGGCGCAGCGCGCGCAGGCCATGCAGCGCTTCATGATCGGCCTGTTCGACAACGCCGGCGTGGCCCAGCGCGGACGCCTGTACGACGCGCGCGCGCTGCTGCAGGCCGGTGAGGCACGTGGCGCCGCCGAGCTGGCGCGGCAACCGCTGACCCATGCCGAGCTGATGGGCACCATCGCCCGCCTGCACCTGGGCCTGGGCGACTACCGCGAGGCGCAGGCGCTGCTGCAGAAGCAACAGGCGTTGCTGCAATCGTTGTCCTCGGTTCCGCCACGGCTGCGGCTGGAATCGCTGACCATGCGCGCACGTGCGCTCAATCTGCTGGGTCGCTCGGGCGAATGCACGCAGCTGCTGGCACGGGAAGTGCCGGCATGGGAAGCACTGCAAGCCCAGCTGCCGGCGCATGTTGCCTCGCTGCTGACCGCCGTCGGCCGCTGCCAGCGATCAAACGGCGATTTCCAGGGCGCCCGGGAGCACTTCCAGCAATCGCATAAGCTGCGGGTGCAACTGCAGGATCATGCCGGCGTGGCCGAGAACCTGTGGAATCTGGCGTCGCTGGATCAGGACCAGGGCAATCTCGACGAAGCCTGGCGGGGTTACCAGGGGGCCCTCTCCTACCTGGGTCAACACGTGCCGGAGCGGACACCGGTCAGCATCGATATCGAGCGCAGCATCGCCGTGCTGCAACGCGACCGCGGCGAGGTCGCCGCCGCCCGCGCCAGCCTGCAACGTGCGCTGACGCTGTCACGCGAGGTGCACGGTGCCGATCATCCAGTGACGCTGGAACTGCGTCGCCAGCTGGCCAGCCTGCAGGCCGACGTCGGTGAATATCGCTTGGCGCAGCAGGCCTTGCGCGAGATCCAGGCCAGCACACTGGCGGCGATGGGGCCGGGCCACCCGCAGACCGCCGCCGGCTGGAACGCGCTGGGCATGATCGCCTGGCAGTTGGGGGAACAGGAGCGTGCACTGCAACTGATGGCGCGTGCGGTGCGGACCTGGCGAACGCCCGACGGCCGCCGCCAACTGCCGGGCGGGCTGTTCAACTACGCCATGGTGCTGCATGACGCCGGCAGGCAGGACGAAGCGCTGGCAGCACTCAACGAAGCACGCCAGTTGCGCGCCCGCCAATATGGTGCCAGCCATCCACTGGTCGGTGACACCGACCGGCTGATCGGCGAGGTGCTGGCAGCCCAGGGCAAACTGGATGCGGCCGATGCCTACTTCCAGCGCGCGGTGGCGCTGACCCGGGTCGGCTACGGACCCGACCACCCGCGCAGCCTGTATGCCCGCTTGTCGGCTGCGCTGCAGTGGCAACGCCAGGGCAAGGCGGTGAGCGCGCTGCAGGAACTCAATCGACTGGCCGCGCAGCAGGGCCAGGGCAGCGAGTACGATCAGTTGCGATGGCTGGCACGCGCCCATGCCGATGCCATCCGCTGCCGCGGCAGCCATCGCGATCTTGCCCTGCGTGATCTGCAGACATTGGATGCGACCCTGCATATCGCCCGCGCCGATGGTGGGGTCATCCCACGCCGGATTGCCTCTCTGCGCGAGCAGTGCCTGTCGCCGCCGCTATCAACGACCGCCATCCAGAGGTAATGGCACCTGCTGGGGTTCGATGCGGCCCTCGCCACGCGCCACCTTCTTGAACTCCGCACGGCTCACCGACACGTAGCGATCGTTGCCACCGATCTCCACCTGCGGCCCATCGCGCACCGCAAGCCCCTGTTCATTGACGCGCACGGTCATGGTGGCCTTGCTGCCGGTATGGCAGATCGTCTTGATCTCGCTGATCTCGTCAGCCCAGGCCAGCAGGTACTGGCTGCCCTCGAACAGCTCGCCACGGAAATCGGTGCGCAGGCCGTAGCACAGCACCGGAATCCGCAAGCCATCGACCACGTCGCTCAACTGCCAGACCTGGGCGCGGCTGAGAAACTGCGCTTCATCGACCAGCACGCAATGCAGCGGTCCGTGCGCATCGATGTCCTGCCGCACGCACGCCTGCAAATCGGAATCCCCATCGAAGGCGGTCGCCACCGCGCGCAGACCGATCCGCGAGGCCACCACCCCTTCATCGACGCGCGTATCCAGCCGTGGCGTCAGGATCAGCACCCGCATCCCGCGCTCGCGGTAGTTGTGCGCCGACTGCAGCAGCGTGGTGGTCTTGCCGGCATTCATCGCCGAATAATAGAAATAGAGCTTGGCCATCCGCCGATTTTAGAGCGTCCGCTGCCGTTTTTGATGAGGCGCATGAGCCGCGATGGAGGCCATCGCCGCTCCGGTGACTTGTCGCTGGCAGGCAGTCCGGCGCGATGTCGGCACCAGCAGCGCCATCGCCATCGCAGCGGTTGCCGCCGGCTATTGCCCTGAAGCCGGCGGCAGCGCCTGCGGATCGCCTACCTGCACCTGGCCCTGGCGATCGGGCGAGGCAAGCAGTTGGTCCTGCCAGTCCCAGTAGGCATCGGGCTGCCAGAAGCGTTTGTGGTAATAGATGTCGCTGCTGACCACCGCCCGGCATGAGTTGGGGGTGGGCTCGCCGGGACCGATGCAGATCTTGAGCCGGTTGTTGGATGCGCCCAGATGGCTGCCGGTCTGGCCTTTGAGCGCCACCCGCAGCTCACGCTCCAGCCGCGGTCGCGCGACCGCATCCCGGTACTCGGCGTACACGGTCTGCCCGATCTGCAGTGCCTGCTGTTGCTGCGCGGGCGACAATGCCTTCCAGTACTGTTCGCGTTTGGCCAGCAGCCATGTGGTTCCACGCTCGGCGGCCAGGTCCATCCACGCATAGGCTGCCGGTTGATCGACGCTGCCGCCCTCGCCGTTCCACAGCATTTCCGCATACGCGGCCTGTGACAGCTTGTCGGCGTAACGCGCACCCATCCGGTAATAGTCGCGGGCCTGCCGCAAATGGCCGCCCTCATAGGCCTGCAGGCCAAGCCGTCGATAGCGCTGATCCGGGTGGCTGGCAAGAAAGCCATGCGAGTTCAGAATCCGCGGGTCATCCAGCAACAGCGAGTCCGGCTGTATCGCCAGCGCACGCGGCGCGCCCAGCACGACCAGCAACAGACCGGCCAGCGCTACCAGCCGCGATGACCTGGCCCTGTGCATCCTTGGACCGCCAGATACCGCCTTTGTGTTGTTCATCCGCATCGCCTCCTGCAATGGTCCGCCCCGCGGCATCAGCCTAGCAGCAAACAGGCCCCGGCACGGCGGCAACAGTCTGAACAGCCAGCCGCTGGGCAAGCATGCGCCCGGCTCCGTAAACTGTCGCCCTGGCAATACGGTTACCGCATGGATTTCCTCAACCCCCCTCAACGCGCGGCCGCCCTGCATGTGCACGGGCCGCTGCTGGTGCTGGCTGGCGCCGGCAGTGGCAAGACCCGCGTCATCGTCGAAAAGATCGCCCATCTGATCAGCTCCGGGCGGATGCCGGCCAAGCGCATCGCGGCGATCACCTTCACCAACAAGTCAGCCAAGGAAATGCGCGAGCGCGTGGCCAAGCGCATCAAAGGCCAGGGTGCCGACGGCCTGACCATCTGTACCTTCCATGCGCTGGGCCTGAAATTCCTGCAGATCGAACACGAGGCTGCCGGTCTCAAGCGCGGCTTTTCGATCTTCGATTCCGATGACAGCCTGGGCCAGTTCAAGGACCTGCTGAGTGGCGCCAAGCCCGATGTCATCGACAACGCCAGGCAATTGATTTCGCGGGCCAAGAACGCCGGGCTGTCACCGGAGGAAGCGATGGCCGCGGCGCAGACCACCCGCGAGCGCGAAGCGGCGCAGTTGTATGCGCGCTACCAGGCACGGCTGAGTGCGTTCAATGCAGTCGATTTCGATGATCTGATCCGGCTGCCGGTGCAGATCCTGGAAGCCAATCCGGAAATCGCGCTGGCATGGCGCGAGCGTATCGGCTACCTGCTGGTCGACGAATGCCAGGACACCAACGATGCCCAGTACCGCCTGCTCAAGCAGCTGGCAGGCGAGCGCGGCGATTTCACCTGCGTCGGCGATGACGACCAGAGCATCTACGCCTGGCGCGGTGCCAACCCCGACAACCTGATGCAGATGGCCAAGGACTATCCGGCGCTGCAGATCATCAAGCTGGAGCAGAACTACCGCTGCAGCAACCGGGTGCTGCGCGCGGCCAATGCGTTGATCGCCAACAATCCGCACGAACATCCGAAGAAGCTGTGGAGCGATCAGGCCGACGGCGAACGCATCCGCGTCTGGGAATGCCGCGACAACGACCATGAAGCGGAGAAAATCGCCGCCGAGATTGCTTTCCTGAATACCGCACGGCAGGCGCCGTGGAGCGACTTCTGCATCCTGTTCCGTGGCAACCATCAATCACGGCCGCTGGAAAAGGCGCTGCAACTGCTGCGCATCCCATACCACATCACTGGCGGCACCGCGTTCCTGGAGCGGCAGGAGGTCAAGGATGCCCTGTCATGGCTGCGTCTGGTCGCCAACCCCGACGATGACACCGCATTCCTGCGTGCGGTGCAGTCGCCCAAGCGTGAGGTCGGTGCGACATCGCTGGCGAAACTGGCGGAAATGGCCCAGCGCGCGCACCTGCCGATGTCGCGTGCCGCCGAATCGATGGGCGCGTTGCAGCAGCTGCCGGCGCGGGCGGCCAACGGCCTGAGCGCATTCAACGATGTCATCCGCGATCTGCGGCACAAGGCCGCCGAACTGACCGCTCGCGAGCTGCTGGAACGACTGGTTGAACGCTCCGGTCTGCTCGCCGATCTGCGCGCGCAGACCAAGGATGAAGCCGGCTTCCAGCGGCGCAAGGCCAACCTCGACGAGTTGGCCGACTGGTTCGACAACGCCCGCGGTGGCAACGCCGGTGAACTGGCCGCGCAACTGGCGCTGCTGTCGCGCAACGACAAGGATGAAGGCGGCAACCAGGTCCGCCTGATGAGCCTGCATGCGGCCAAGGGGCTGGAGTTCCGTTACGTATTCATCATCGGCTGCGAAGACGGCACCTTGCCGCATGAGATCAGCGTCGAAGAAGGCAACCTGGAGGAAGAACGCCGGCTGATGTACGTCGGCATCACCCGCGCCAAGGAAATCCTCTGGCTCAGCCACAGCCGCGAGACCCGCCGTTTCCGCGAAAAAGTCCGCTTGCTGCCGAGTCGCTTCCTGGATGAACTGCCGGCGGCGGAACTGCAACGCGATGGCGCCGACCCGGTGGCCGATGCCGAACGCAAGAAGGAACGCGCCAACGTCGGCATGGCGGCGATCGCCGCGTTGTTCGATGATTGATGCGCCCACCGTGGCCCGCATGGCGGCATGCGTCGATGACGCGCGCCGGGTTGCGGCGGTGTACCCTTTGCATCGATCACTGCAAGGAATGATGGGATGACCCGCCGCAGTCCAGCCTGGTTGTCGATTGGATTTGCCATCGCCCTGATCGGGGTCGGCTTCAAATACTGGCAACTGCCTGGTGGACAGGCCGGCCTGCCATCGGCGTTGCTCGGCCCGGGGCTGGCCGCGGTGACGGTGGTTGCATTGCTGTTGCGTGCATTCGGCACCGCGCGTTTCTGGACCATATCGCTGCTGATTGCGGCGAGCGTGCCGCTGGCAGTGGCGTTGCGCTGGGTCATGGCCGGCAGTGCCGATGCCAATCCCGGCTCGTCCCTGCTGGTGGACCTGGCGATGGCCACCGCCCTGGGCGCAGCGGCTGCACTGGTCGGCGTGGTGATTGGCAGCCTGCTGTTGCTGCGCAGCAGCCAGCGCCCGGATTGAACGAGGAACGGCATGGACTTCCAGCAACATTTCGCGCTGCTGGCGCGCTACAACCAGTGGATGAACCAGAAACTGCTCGAGGTTTCGGCGAGCTTGCCCGCCGAAGCGCTGAGCGCCGAACGCGGCGCGTTCTTCGGTTCAATCCTGGGCACCTTCAATCACCTGCTGGTGGCCGACACCCTGTGGCTCAAGCGCCTCGGCGCCAGTCCCGATCACGCCACGGCGCTGCAGCCACTGGATGCCATCCCGTTGCCGGCCCGGCTGGATCAGCAGCTGTTCGCCGACCTGGCAGGTCTGGCCGAACGCCGGCAATGGCTGGACGCGATCATCATCGCGTGGGTCGATGGCCTGCGCGGCCACGACCTGCAGGACGGCTGGCTGGTCTATCACGACACCCGCGGCCAGCCCCATCGCAAATCGCTGGCCGGCGTGCTGGCGCATCTGTTCAACCACCAGACCCATCATCGCGGCCAGATCACGACCCTGCTGTCGCAGGCAGGCGCGGATGTCGGGGTGACCGATCTGGCCATGCTGGTGCCGGAGCAGCCGCTACCGGTGTAGCGGTTGACCGCGGCATCGGATAGCTAGGACTTCGCCTCCAGCAGTTCGGCCAGTTGCTGTTTCAGTACCTGCACCTCGGCTTCCAGCGCCTCGAGGCGGGACTGCAGGCTGAAAGCCGGCGCCGCTGCGGTGGCGGCAATACGCTCATTGAGCGCCGGCAGATCGATGTCACCGCTCAACAGATGCATGTAGCGATCCTCGCGCTGGCCGGGGCCACGCGGCAGCTGCACCAGCAGTGATGGCTCGCGCTGGGCCATGCGTTGCAACTGGTGCTGGACCTCCTCCGCATCACTGAAGGCGTACAGCCGTTCGCTGCGCGCCAGCAGCTCGTGCAGCGTCTGCGGTCCACGCAGCAGCAACAGGCCCAGCAGCGCCACTTGCTGGCGCGGCAGGTTGAAGGCTTTGCCGGCCAGGTGTTCGTAACGTTCGGCACGCGATGAAAACACCTGCCGGGCCAGTCCCAGCGCTTCCAACTCACGCAGGCCATGGTTGACCGCCCCCGGCTGCAGCGACATCAGCGGATCACGCGCGGTCTTCTGGTTGGCGGCCGAGACCGCCGCGTTGACCGTCAACGGGTAACTGTCAGGGGTGGTCGCTTCCTTCTCGATCAGGCAGCCCAGCAATCGCGCCAGCAGCGGCGACAGCTCGGGCAAGGCCGGCGGGGCGCTGTCGGGGGCGGAAGATTCATTGGTTTCGGTCATGATGGGGCTCCTGATGCTGGCCCCTAGCATAGCTGCCGGCCAGCGGCGGCCGCCGCGCTCGGCTAAAATCGCGGCATCTCAAGCAAAACCGGTTTTCGTGATGCGCCCACATGTGTTTTCGGCCAGTCTGCTGGCCTGTGTCCTGCTGTCCGCCTGCAAACCGGCCGACCCACCGGCACCGGCGGTCGCCAGCAACGCACGGCCGGTCCAGGAAACCTCGGCCGAAGACCGGCTGCAGCAGCAGTTGACCGCACACGACAATCTCAACGCGGTGGCCTGGATCCAGACCTCGGTCGAATACACCGCGCTCAGCACCCAGACCTATCGCGCCGCCGCCGATCACCTGGACGCCGCGCTCAAGCACAAGCACTGGGACGCGTTGGCCCCGGACGAGCGCGGCAACGAGCTGAAAGGACTGAAGCCGGCGGTGATCATGGACGTGGACGAGACCGTGCTCGACAACTCGCCCTACCAGGCCCGCCTGATTGCCGACGGCAAGGAATACAACGACCTCAGCTGGGACCAGTGGGTGGCGGAGAAGAAGGCCAAGGCAGTGCCGGGCGTACTCGATTTCGCCCGTGCCGCCACTGCCAAGGGGGTCACCATCCTCTACATCTCCAATCGCGCCGTGCACCTGAAGGAAGCGACCTTGGCCAACCTGCGCGAACAGGGCCTGCCGGTGGCTGATGACAGCGTGTTCCTGGGTCTGGGAACGGTGCTGCCGGGCTGCGAGCAGCAGGGTTCGGAGAAAGGCTGCCGGCGCAAGCTGGCCGGACAGAAGTACCGGGTGCTGATGCAGTTCGGCGATCAGATTGGCGATTTCGTCGAGGTCCCCGCCAATACCCGCGAAGGGCGCAAGGCGCTGTACGACAACTACCGCGACTGGTTTGGCGAACGCTGGTGGATGTTGCCCAACCCCAGCTACGGTTCCTGGGAACCGGCCCTGTTCAACAATGATTGGCAACAGTCACCGCAGGCCCGCAGCCAGGCCAAGCGCGCCGCCCTGGAGCTGGCACGATGAGTACCACCAAGCCTGGCAAGCTGCTGCCACTGGACCCGAGCGAGCGGCTGATCTTTGCCCTGGACGCGGCCAGCGGCGCCGATGCGCTGGCCTGGGTCGACCGCCTTGGCGATTCCGTCTCCTTCTACAAGATCGGCATGGAGCTGCTGGCTTCCGGCGACTACTTCCCGGTGCTGGAAGCGCTGGCCAAGCGCGACAAGAAGGTGTTCGTCGACCTCAAGTTCTTTGATATCCCGGCGACCGTGGCCGGGGTCATCCGCGGCCTGTCGCGCTGGCCGGTGCACTACTGCACGGTCCACGGCTGGCACTCGGCCATGCTGGAAGCCGCCGCCAATGCACGCGCCGGCGACCTGCGCCTGCTGGCGGTCACCGTGCTGACCTCAATGGATGCCCAGGATCTGAAAAAAATGGGTATCGACGGCGAACCAGCTGACATCGTCGTGCAACGTGCCAAGGCTGCACAGGCTGCCGGGTTGGATGGGGTGATCGCATCCGGCCAGGAGGCCGCGCTGTTGCGGGCAGCGAGCGGCGACGACTTCAACATCGTCTGCCCGGGCATCCGCCCTGGCGGCGGTGGCGGTGATGATCAAAAGCGTACGGTCGGCGTCAGCGAAGCTTTCGAGCGCGGCGCGACCGCGATTGTCGTCGGTCGGCCGATCAGCCAGGCCAGCGATCCCCGCGCGGCGGCCCAGGCGATGCAACTGGAAATCGAAGAATATTTCAATAAATTCAATTAATTAGATCACTTTAATTAAAGTGTTGCATTAAATTTGATGGGGGCGTAGGCTTGCCCGGTCCGGTTCCGGCCGGAAATGTGCCACAACACTGTCCTCCGGCTTCGGCCGGACTTCAGGAGGCCCGCTGCTCCGCGAGGATGCATGGCCTCCTTTTTTATGTCCCGCGTCACAGCCATGCCATGCCGCCTTGCCCTGCGCCGGGCTAGCCGCCAAGATGCCGTCGAACCCGGGAACCCCAGACCATGTCCGAACGCGCTGATACCCATCGCCGCAGCGGCCTGCCCGCACTGGCACTGGCCGTCCTGCTTGCCGCGTCGAGCGCCTGCCAGAAGGAGCCGGCCGCGCCAGCCCCCCTGGCTGGCGGCAGCACCGAACCGGCGGCGACCGTGCGTGAACTGGTCGATTACGTGCAGCGCAATGACCTGGTCGGGTTTGCCCGTGCCGCGGTCCCGGCCGAGGACCATGCGCAGTTGGAGCAGGCCTGGCGTGAGGGCCGCAGCCGCTGGCCGCTGACCGAGCTGCCGCTGGACCAGAAAATCATCCCGATGGTGATCGCACTGTCACAGCCCGGCGCCGAGGCCCGCCTGCAGGCCACCTTCGACAAGCAGTTCGCCGGCCAGACCCGCGACCTGAAGAACGCCGCGCGCTCGCTGGGCCTGTTCGGCCAGCAATACGTCAGCAAGGAAGGCGACTACAGCGACAACGAACGCAAGCATTACGTGCAGGTCATCGGCGCGCTCAGCGCCTGGGGCCAGCAGGCTCCGCTTGGTGATCGCGCACTGGCCACCACCACCATCAAGCGGCTGGCCGCCGCTGCCCGCCAGACCGGCATCAGCAGTGAAGAACAGGTGCGCAGCGCCGGCATGACCGACACACTGCGCCGCTTGGCGCCCTTCTTCGCCGAAATGAAAGCCAGCTTTGCCCGTTACGGCCTGCCGCTGGACACCAGCCTGGCCAACCTGCGCACCGGCCTGCTGCAACAGCAGGGCGATGAGGCCAGTGTCCGCATCCACTATCCCCTGGGCGATCGCGAGATCGACAGCGTGGTACGCATGCAACGCCGCGCAAATCACTGGTATCTGAGTGATTACCTGCACGATGCCGAGCAGGCCCGTCCGCCCGTCCCGGATCCCGCGGCACCGACGCCAGCGGTACCGCCACCGCCGGAACTGCAGCGTCCGGGGCGTGATCCCGAGCAAGCTGACAGCGCCCCGCTGGCCCGCGCTTCCTGAACCGGATTGCCGCCGGACCGGCGGCCTGCTTCATAATGCCCACGATGCCCGAACAAGAACCCCTGCCCTTTCCGGACGGCCAAGCAAGCCCGCCTGCGCCGGCCAATCCGCAGCCCACCGCGCCGGCGCCTGCTGCCAGCACACCCGAACCGATGGTGCGCGCGCCCGTGCGCGCCGCCCGCCGGCCCTGGTGGGCACGCTTCATGGGCTGGCTGGCCGATCCATGGCTGGGGCTGGGTATCGAGCCACAGGCACCGATGGAGCTGATCGACTCGCGCCCGGTCTGCTACGTCCTGGAAGACTACGGTCTGTCCAATGCGCTGATCCTGGATCGCGCCTGCCGCGATGCCGGTCTGCCGTCGCCGCTGGTGCCGATGCCGCTGCCCAATGACCCGCTGGGTCGCAAGCGCTCGTACGTGGCGCTGTCGCGGCGCAACGCCAACAGCCTGATTCCGGAAAAAGGCAGCACCAAGAGCCATTCCGGCTCGCTGGCGCGGCTGTTGCAGGCCCATCGCAGCAATCCGCAGCTGGATGTGCAGCTGGTGCCGGTGTCGATTTTCGTCGGCCGTGCCCCGGACAAGGCCAGCGGCTGGTTTTCGGTGCTGTTCTCGGAAAACTGGGCCATCGTCGGCCGCTTCCGGCGCCTGCTGGCGGTCCTGTTGAACGGCCGCAGCACCATCGTCCGCTTTGCGCCGCCGGTATCGCTGCGCAGCACCGTCGACGAGGCCGTCCGCGACGGGCTGGATCCCGAACGCACCGTGCGCAAGTTGTCGCGCGTGCTGCGCACTCATTTCCATCGCATCCGCGAGGCCATCATCGGCCCGGATCTGTCGACCCGCCGCCTGCTGGTGGATCAGGTGCTGGCCTCGGAGCCAGTGCGCCAGGCCATCGCCGAGCAGGCCAAGCGCGACAAGTCCAAGCCCGAGGACGCCTGGAAGAAGGCCCATGCCTACGCCTGGGAAATCGCCGCCGACTATTCCAACCCGGTGGTGCGCTCGGCCAGCTTCCTGCTCAGCCACGTCTGGAACAAGATCTACGATGGCGTGCTGGTCCATCACCTGGACAAGTTCAAGGAAGCTGCGCCCGGCCATGAAGTGGTCTACGTGCCAAGCCACCGCAGCCACATGGACTATCTGCTGCTGAGCTACCTGCTGTACGAACGCGGCATCGTGCCGCCGCACATCGCCGCCGGCGTCAACCTCAACCTGCCCGTGGTCGGCACCTTGCTGCGCAAGGGCGGCGCGTTCTACATCCGTCGCAGCTTCCGCGGCAATCCGCTGTACTCGGCGGTGTTCACCGAGTACGTCAGCCAGCTGGTCGCTGGCGGCTATTCGATCGAGTACTTCATCGAAGGCGGGCGTTCGCGCACCGGCCGGCTGCTGCAACCCAAGGGCGGAATGATATCGATGACCGTGCGCGCCTTCGTGCGGCAACCGAAAAAGCCGGTGCTGTTCCAGCCGGTCTACATCGGCTACGAAAAACTGCTGGAAGGCAAAAGCTATCTGCACGAACTCAGTGGCCGCCCCAAGGAAGAAGAATCCATCTGGGGCCTGCTGTGGAGCCTGCCGAAAATCCTGCGGCAGAATTTCGGCCAGGTCGTGGTCAATTTCGGCGAGCCCATCGCCTTGAGTGAAACCCTGGCCGAGCATGCCCCGGAATGGGATGGCGCACCAGTCGGCGAGGACGAAAAGCCGGCCTGGTTGTCGACCACCGTCGATGCCCTGTCCAACCAGATCCAGGTCAACATCAACCGTGCCGCCGACGTCAATCCGATCAACCTGCTGGCGCTGGCACTGCTGTCCACGCCCAAGCACGCGATGAGTGAAGCCGATCTGGTCGCCCAGATCGAACTGTGCAAGACCGTACTCGCCGAACTGCCGTACTCGGACCGGGTTACCGTCACCCCGCACAGTCCGGATCGGATCATCGCCCACGGCGAGGAAATCAACGCGCTGGTCCGGGTCAAGCACCCGCTGGGCGATGTATTGAAGGTGTACGACGACGACACCGCGGTGTTGATGAGCTACTACCGCAACAACGTATTGCATCTGTTTACCGCTTCGGCCTGGATTGCCTGCTGCTTCCAGAACAACCGGCGGATGAGCCGCAGCGGCGTGTTGCGACTGGGCCGCGGCCTGTATCCGTTCCTGCAGACCGAGCTGTTCCTGCCGTGGACCGAGGATGAGTTCGTGCAGCGGATGGAGCGCACCATCGACCTGTTCCTGCGCGAAGGCCTGCTGCAACTGGTCAACGAAGACGACGGCGGCATCCTCGCCCGCAGCGCTGGCCAGAGCGACGAAGTGTTCCGCCTGCGCGCCATCGGCCATTCACTGCAACAGGCTTTCGAGCGCTATTACATCGCCATCAGCGTGCTGGTGAAAAATGGCCCGGGCAAGCTCGGCGCCGCCGAACTGGAAAGCCTGTGCCAACAAGCGGCGCAACGCCTGAGCCTGCTGTACGCGCCAGCGGCGCCGGAATTCTTCGACCGCACCCTGTTCCGCGGCTTCATCCAAAAGATGCGTGAAATGAAACTGGTCTGGCCGGATGAGAACAGCAAACTGGTATTCGACGAACGCCTCGATGCCTGGGCAAAAGACGCCAAGGCCATCCTCGGCCGCGAACTGCGCCACACCATCGAACGCGTCAGCCCGGAGGCTGCCGAGGCGGCAACCAGCGATGTGACAGCAGCCGAGAAAAGCACCGTCGATTGATCGAGTTACGATTGAACATGACCACCTGCATGACATGTGCATGCAGGTAGCATTGATGCACTAGGGCGTCATCTCCACATATCAATATATTCGGCAGTCGCACTAACGGTCTTTGTCCTTCCGGTAGCGTTATCCCTTATCAGGACAGAGAGCGTGACAGGTACTCCTTTACTCGTGTCCTTGGTGATGGATTTGTTGCACCACGCCCCCGTTCCGCAGGAAGAATTCCAGGTAAAACTGTAACTTCCGGGCGTCAATCCAATAACCTCGAAATGTGCAGTGGTTGGATTGGGATCGCCCGGTCGCCAGCCGGAGGCACAGTAGTCTGATGTCAGCTGATCATAAGCCCTCGTATCGACATAGCATGCGAGCGACGCATTACTGACATCACCAGCACTGACTTCAGGGACATACAACAAAGAACCTGCCGCGCAAACAACCGCGGCCATCCCGACATATATATTTCGCATCTCCATTTCAACTCTCCTTGTTAACTACGACAGTTATTGCTCCAGCCGTCCGCAAGACCGCGGAGCACCTAGAGCGTAGCACGTCTAAATGTTTATACCCTGGCAGACATACTTCAGTACTGAATATAAGCGCTATTGAAAAGTGCGAACATTAGTTTTGTATTCGTGCAATCCCAAAATCACTTCCAAGCATCCGGGACAAGGCCGATAACAATCAAATTCTATAAAAAACATGGCCCCTCTCGGGGCCATGTCATTGTCAACTTTACAACCGTTCCGTAATCGGAATCAGAAGCGTTGCTGGTACTTCATGTACATGAAACGACCGATATCATAGCCCCCGTAATAGGCATAGCCGGAGCTCGGGGTGTCATAGTCGGCATTGGCATTGTGGTCGAACACGTTGTTGATGCCCAATGAAACAGTTCCGTTCCACGGTGCATTCCAGCGAACCTGGAGGTCATGGAAGGTATTGGCACCCAGCTCATTCTGGGCAGATATCTCACCATTGAGATCCGGCGCGGTGAACTCAGGCAGACTGCAACGACCCTCGTAAAATTTGCCATCCGGATCCCTCAGGCAGCCACTCTTGACGCCGGAGTAGTAACGCATGTTCCAGGTCAATCCAAAATCACCCCGCGTCCAGCCCAAGGCGAGATTGCTGCGTAAACGGAAATCGCCACCAAAGCCATTCAACTGCTGCGGAGGTGAGTCCGTGTTATCGGTCTTCAGTTCGCTTTTCACCACATAGGTCGACTGCGATTGCAGGTCGAATCGGCCCCAGTCGGTATCCAACGCATAATTCAAATCAAGATCAAAACCTTCAGTTTCCCGATAGCCAGCGTTGCGCTCACTGTAGGCCATGCTGGTGATGGCGCCTGTCACCGGATCACGGGTGAACTTACCGCTGCAACGCGATTCGATTCCTCGCAGGTAGCAGTCATCCAGTATGTCGGTAGGACTGTCGTCAACGATGGTGTTATCGATCCTGATTTTCCACCAGTCAAGCGCGGCGTTGAGTCCGCGGGCGAAGCTTGGGCTCCAGACAAGGCCGAGTGTCTGTGACTCGGAAGTTTCCGGAGTCAAATCCGGATTCGCACCTGATCGAAACGGAATGTTGGATTGATCAGTGGCAGTTGCGGAGACCGGCGGCACTCGATTCGCTGCTTGACGGAAGTCCACTGGAACGTCCTGCAGGCAGCGGGAATTGCCAGCGGCTTCGCCAAAGGCTGTATCGCAGGGATCACTATAGTAAGCGAAGCTGTCCGACGTGCCTCCATAAAGACTGGCCACAGAAGGCGCGCGGAAACCTTCAGCCCAGGTACCGCGTACCAGCAAGGAATCAACCGGCTTCCAGGTAAAGCCGAACTTGCTGTTCAGGGTATCGCCGAAGGTGTCGTAATCGGAGTAGCGAGTTGCAGCGGTAAAGCTCAGCAACTGCGCACCGGGTACATCAGCCAGCACCGGCACCAGGAATTCCAGATACGCTTCGTCCAGCGAATAGCCACCTGCGGTCGGGCCGGAGGCCAGATCGGTGGATATACCGGTCTGCGCCAGTGCATCGGGTGAGAACGAGCCGCGTTCATTGCGATGCTCGATACCGACCGCCATGCCCAGATCGCCTGCCGGCAAGGTCGCGAGCGAGCCGGAGAGATTGGCGAAGTAATCCCGGGTCGTGGTTTCAGACACCGCCTGTCCCGGCTGATAGAGATATGCCTGTACGGCGGGATCGGCCAAACCGTTGTAGCCCTGGACACCTTCAGGAATTAGCGGGTTCCACGGCGTGCAGTTACCTGGACCTATGCCCAACGGAATCGGATCAGCCGCGGTACCGCATTGCACCTGGCCCGCAGCGTTGATGAAGGAAGGGCCGACCGCAAGTCCTACGTTGGCGGTGTTCAGATTGCCGGTACTGACCTGGGTGCCCTTGTTCTGGTTGTACAGCATGCCGGCATCCCAGTCCCAGAAATGTTCACCAATCTGGAATGAGCCAGCCAGTGTGCCGGTCCATCGGAAGGTAGTGAGATTGTTGAATACACCGCGTGGTACTTCCCAACCACGACGAATGAACTCTGCTTCTTCACCCAGAGGATTGAACACGCTCTCGCCCGACAGCGGGGTGCCCCATGAGGCTGAGCGATATGGATAACCTGCGTTCTGGGCAAACGAATCACGATCGGTATACAGAAAATCGGTGCTGAAACGCACATCATCAGTGATGTTGTAGGTACCGTTCAGGAATGCGGACTTGCGCTCGACGCCCGTCTGCAGCGTCGATGCCAAGGCAGGAAATGTAGCATCCAGGCCATCGGCGTCAGTCGGCCGGAAATTGTTGATATCGCTGGTATCGTAGTTACTGGTCGTGCGGTCTAGCGTCATGTTGCCGTCCGGCGTAACGATCGCGCCATCCTTGATGGTGCCCGACCCATCGAACTTCAGCCGGTCACCTTTTTCATAGCTCGGATAGCTGGTACGGCTGAACCAGCGATCCTTGGTCCAGACCGGGTCCTCTTTGGTGTACTCGACACCAGCGGTCAGTGAGCCGCGATCACCCGAAGTACCCATCAGGAAGCTGTATTGCTGACGTTGACCATCACCTTGACTGTACTGACCCAGATAGGCATTGGCTTCCAGACCATCAAAGTTCTTGCGGGTAATGATATTGACCACGCCGGCCATCGCATCGGACCCGTAGATCGAGGATGCACCGTCCTTGAGGATCTCGATTCGTTCAACAGCAGCGGCTGGGATTGATGCGACGTCTTGGCGCCCACCATTAGTGATGCCCAGGCGCTTGCCGTCGACCAGCACCAACGTTCGCTGAGAGCCCAGACCACGCAGATCCACGTACTGACCGCCGACAGCTTCACCTGACTGCAGCGGATCAGTGCGGCTGATGGGGGGCGAACCAAATGCCGAGACATTCTGCAGGATTTCCGCCACGTTGTTGAAACCCTGATCCTCAATCGCTGCGCGATCGATGGTCAGCACCGGCGCAGCGGTTTCCTTGTCGACCTGACGGATGCGGGATCCGGTTACTTCCACGCGATCCAGCGTGGTGGCTTCCGTGGAAGCCGGCGGCGCATCCTGCGCAAGCGCGGTGCTGGTGGCCATTGCGGCACCGGTGAACAGCGCGATCTTGATCGCGCCTGGCAGTTTCTTGGTAATCGTCATGCAGCTCTCCCTCTGTAATTCAAATCCGAGCCTGGCAGACCAGGCGAATCATGCGAGCGTCTTTTTGATTGGCACTCGACCATTCGAGGGTAACGCAAGATTTACCAAAGATTGACGGAAAAACAGCATGTCGTTGCAAATGTAAAAGTGATTGTAATCTGCATCATTCGAGATTATCGAAATAGCCCGTGTTTGCCCTCATTTATCACTTATCACACTATAGAGATTTAGCTCACTTATCTAAAAGGAGAGCGGCTCAGGCGCCTTACTAAATGTGCCGTAAAAATCATTTAGCTCTGGATACTCACTTCTCGGCAGCAGGAACTTTCGAACGCGAGCATCATGCGGGGCGTGCGATCAGGCGGACGTTGCTTCATATCACCGCGCGGGCGAGTGCGTTATTGCTGCGAATAGAACAGCAACACAACTATCGGCCGCTGGCCTACTTGAGAAGCAGGTGGCGGTCGCGCGATTCGCGCTGGCCGCGGGAGATGAGCCGTATTGCTAGCGCAGCGCGCTGAAGGTGCGTTCGAGCCAGTGACGTGACGTCTGGTCGTGGGGTTCGCCCAGTTCTTCGCGGTCCAGCCGCGCCGAGCGTTCCAGCCATCGCGGGGCCTCTTCCATGACCAGGACCATACGCAGCAGGTCGACGCCACCGGGCAGGATCGCCGGCGGCAGGTACTCGCGAAAACCGAAGTGTTCGAAGACATCGTGCAGGAACGGCTCGCAGGCAATCATGCAGAAGCGTATGCCGGACTCGTGGCCCCAGCGATAGAGTTCCTGGAACAGATGCTGGACCACCGGTTTGGCACGCTGGTCAGCCTGGACCGCGAAGCGGGTGGCCACCGCCAAGGCATGCAGCGGCCAGCTCCTGGCGAAGGCGTCAAGCTGGAACAGGCTGCCGTACTCGACCTGGGCAGCCAGCGAGCTGAAATCATGCAGACGCAGGGTGGCCACACCCTGCTGGTTGCTTTCGACCACCAGGGTGGTACCGGACGCATCCAGTCCGTCGGTGACGCGGCGACTGTGGCGATGCGGGATGACGTCGGCGTCTGGCTGCAGGCCACGCTCCTGGAAATAGACTTCACGGCGAAGCTGCAGTACGTCACCGAGCGGGTCGCCCGGCGCGATCCGACGGATCCGCAGTTGCTTTGCCCATTGGGTACGCGCCGACGTGGTGTCGAGCGCACTCGCCTCCAGGCCAACGGCGCCTGGACCCGGATGGACATCGCTGGACGAAGACATATGCGTACCCTACGGGGCAGTGGCCCACGACAACTGGAGTACCCATGGTCCTAGCAAATAGCGGGCCAACCCTGTCGCCCCTGTCCATGGGGGTTGCGCTGGCGCGCTACCCCAGCATATGGGGAGGTGTCAGGAAGGTTACAAATGGTCCGGTGACGCGGCGCGGCAGTTGTCAACTGCGTGCGCGGGTCAGGCTGGCTCGTCGGGAATCAAGGCACTTTCGAGCCGGGCAATGCAGTCCTTCAGCCACAGCTTGCGCTTTTTCAGCCGTTTCACCGTCAACTCGTCGGCCTGGATGCTGGCCAGGCGCTGGGCGATGTCCTGATCCAGCTGGCGATGCTCCTGCTTGAGCTCATTGAGCTTGCGGTTGATCTCGGTCGGGTCCAGGGCGTCCACGCCGCCAGCGTACACCGCCACCGGGGCGTCGTCACCGCCTTCCCGGCGGCCGGCCGGCATGGGCTGTCCAGTAGAATAGCCGGCTCCATGAGTGCCGTTTTCCCGCTACCTCTGAAAGACCCGGTCCGGCCGGCAGACACCGCCGCTGCCGCGCGGCCGGAGCGTGTCCGCGGCCAGCTGGGTAAACGCCTGTGCCGGCAGGTCGGCCAGGCCATCGCCGACTACGCGATGATCGAGGAAGGCGACAAGGTCATGGTCTGCCTGTCCGGTGGCAAGGACAGCCATACGCTGCTGGACATCCTGCTGCAGTTGCAGAAGAAAGCGCCGATCAGCTTCGAACTGGTGGCAGTCAACCTGGACCAGAAGCAGCCCGGCTTCCCCGCGGATGTGCTGCCGGACTATCTGCAGGCGCGGGCGGTGCCGTACCGGGTGCTGGAGCAGGACACCTACTCGGTGGTCAGCCGGGTGATGCCGGAAGGCAGCACGATGTGCTCGTTGTGTTCCCGGCTGCGGCGCGGCGCGCTTTACGCGCATGCCAAGGCCGAAGGCTTCACCAAGATCGCATTGGGCCATCACCGCGACGACATGGTCGCCACCTTCTTCCTCAATCTGTTTTTCCACGCCCGGCTGGCGGCGATGGCACCCAAGCTGCGCAGCGACGATGGCCAGCACGTGGTGATCCGGCCGTTGGCCTATGTCAGCGAAAGCGACATCAGCGCCTACGCCGATCAGCAGCGCTTCCCGATCATTCCGTGCACGCTATGCGGCAGCCAGGACAATCTGCAGCGCAGGCAGGTAGAAGAGATGATGGCGCAATGGGAGCGCGACAGCCCGGGTCGCATTGGACAGATTGCACGGGCGCTGGCCGATGTACGCCCGGCGCAACTGGCCGATCCGCGGCTGTTCGACTTCATCGGCCTGGCCCGCGGCCATGGCGGCTCAACCCATGAGATGGGTACCCGGTAAGCTGCGGCGTTGCGCGGCGGTTTGCCTTCTTTTTCTTTGCTGACGGATATTCGATGTTCTTTCGTAACCTGACTTTGTTCCGCTTCCCCACCACCCTGGATATTTCGCAACTGGAGCAACTGCTGCCCGAAGCGGCATTGAAGCCGGTCGGTCCGCTGGAGATGTCGTCGCGCGGCTTCATCTCGCCTTTCGGGCGGGGTGAGGAAGCCCTGTCGCATACGGTGGGCGATGCCACCTGGCTGACGGTCGGCGGCGAGGACAAGATCCTGCCCGGTTCGGTGGTCAATGACCTGCTGGCCGACAAGGTCGCCGAGATCGAGGAGCGCGAAGGACGCAAGCCGGGCAGCAAGACCCGCAAGCGGCTGAAGGATGATCTGCTGCACGAACTGCTGCCGCGTGCCTTCGTCAAGACTTCGCGCACCGATGCGCTGCTGGACATGGAACATGGCTTCATCGCCATCGATACTTCTTCGCGCAAGAGCGGTGAAAACGTGGTCTCGGAAGTGCGCCGCGCGCTGGGCAGCTTCCCGGCGCTGCCGTTGAACGCCGAAATCGCCCCGCGCAGCATCCTGACCGGCTGGATCGCCGGCGAAGAACTTCCCGAGGGCCTGAGCCTGGGTGAAGAATGCGAACTCAAGGACGCGATGGAAGGCGGCGCGGTGGTCAAGTGCCAGAACCAGGAATTGCAGTGTGATGAAATCAGCAAACATCTGGAGGCCGGCAAGCAGGTGACCAAGCTGGCGCTGGTGCTGGATGACCACGTGTCATTCGTGCTCGGCGAGGATCTGATCATCCGCAAGCTGAAATTCCTGGAAGGCGCGGTCGACCAGCTGGAAAATACCGAGCGCGATGACCTGCGCGCCGAACTTGACGCTCGCTTCGCCCTGATGAGCGGCGAACTGAAGCGGCTGTTCGTGGTGCTGGAAGGCGCGTTGAAACTGAGCAAGGTCGAGGCCTGATGCGAGACCAGCGCTCCAGCGGCGGCGGGAACCGGGCATGGCATCGCGACTGCCCCGGCTGATCGCGCCGCCAGCGGCTGCCGTCCGCGATACGCTGGCGGTAACCCTGCCCGATGGCAGCGACGCCAGCATCCTGCGGGTGCGCAATCCACGCGCCAAGCGGATCAAGCTGAGCGTTGACGAGCGCGGCGCCCGGCTGACATTGCCGATGCGGGCCAGCCTGGCCGCCGGTGACCAGTTCCTGCAGCAGCATCTGCCATGGCTGGCCCAGCAGCTGCTGCACTACGCGCAACCATTGCAGGTCGAAGCATTGCTGCCCGGCCAGACCGCCAGCATTCCATTGCGCGGCCAGCCCTGTCCGGTGCAATGGCGCAGCGGCCGCTATCTGAAGATGGACCTCGAGGACGACGGCCTGGTCATCCAGCTGCCGCCAAGGCTGGGAGCCACCGCGCTGCAGCGCAGCCTGCGCGGTTTCTACGAGGCCCAGGCGCGTGCCGATATCGGCCGCTGGTTGCCGCGTTACCTGCCGGAACTGCCACGCGCGCCACGCCAGATCCTGTTCAAGGTGATGTCCTCGCAATGGGGTTCATTGGCACCGGATGGATCGATGGCGCTGGATCTCAGTCTGGTCACTGCACGGCCATCGGCGTTTGAGTACGTGCTGGTGCACGAACTGTGCCACCTGATCCATGCCAACCACTCGCCCGCCTACTGGGCTGAAGTGGACCGGCGTTTTCCCGACTGGCGGGAGGAACGCCAGTATTTCCGTGACCACGGTCGGCAATTGAAGGGCAGCCTGCGCGCATTGCTGTCCGCTTGAGGCCCGGATTGGCGAATCAGAAAGTAGTGCCATCCGGCATTGCGACTGAGGTCCTCCATGGAATTGAGTGCCACCGTTCCCATCGCCCTGCCGATTGCGCCACGGGCGGTATCGCCAACCGCGCTGCGCCTGCGTCGTGCACGCCAGGCGGTGGTTGAAAGACGGTCGTCGCCAGATGAAGACAGCGGTACGGTGGCGCCGCCAGCCCATTTGCATGGACCGCGCCGCCAGCAAACCTGGCGCACATGGCTGGCCGCGACGATAACCGGCGTGGCGATGCTGGCGAGCGTGCTCGGCGGGTGGCTGGGTTCAGCCGCGTGGCTGGTGACCGCGCTGGTGCTGGCATCGGCTGCGGCCGGACTGACCCTGCACGCGATGCTGCGCAGCCGCCAAAGCGCCGCTGGGCCGGCCACCTGGCAGCAGCCCGTCGAGCGCATCGCCAGTACCGGTGAGACCAGCATCCTGCGTTATCTGGCCAGCAAGGACCCGGAGATCAGGCAGCTGATCGCACCTTGGTGGGAAAGCGGCCAGCCGATCCGGTTGCGCGATATCGAGCTGGTGATGGAATTCTGCGACGCCAAGCGCGCGCATGGCAGCCAGCTGCTCGCCGGGCTCAATCAGTCGGACACAGGAAATCCGCCACTATCGATGCGACCGCAGCCGGGTTGTCCATGTGCAGATGGTGAATGCCCGGCATGGTCGCCAGCTGGCCCTGCGGCAGCAACCCAGCCCGCTCGCTGCGCAGCGGCTCGGGAAAATAGCTTTGCGCCGGCTCGGCGTAGATGACCTGTACCGGGCACTGGATACCGGTCACCAGATGGCTTATCTGCGCTTCGCTCAGGCGTTGCGGAGTCGGCAGCGTCAAGCGCGGATCGGTGCTCCATTCGTAGCCACCGGGCACGGCCTTGACTCCGCGTTCGACCAGCAGCCGTGCCGAGGCCTCGCTGAGATGATTGGCGCGCATGCGTGCGCGGATCGGTGCTTCCAGATCCGGAAACACCCGCAATGACTTGGACGGCAGCGCGCGCGCCGCGGCCACCGCCTCGCGCCAGCGCGCGGTGGTGCGTTCGACGGTTTCGGCCAGCGCCCCCAGGGCTTCAATCAACACCAGCCGCCGTATCCGCTCCGGCGCGGCCGCGGCGATGATGCTGGCGATGCCGGCGCCCATCGAATGGCCGACCAGACTGAACCGCTCCCAGCCCAGTCCATCGGCCAGGTCCAGAATCGCGTTGACCGCCAGGAAACTGCTGTATTCGGTGCCGGCGGCGATATGGCAGCTGCGGCCATGACCGGGCAGATCCGGAGCCACCCAGTCCAGGTCCGGCAAGTGACTGGCCAGTGGAATGAAACTGGCCGCGTTGTCGAGCCAGCCATGCAGGGCGATGACCCGTTCCGCGCCGGGATGTCGACAATGCAGGCCACCCAACGGCCCCAGCGTCACTGCGGCCTCGAATTCACTCAGTTGCATCGTCTGCCTCCGACGACGACCCACCCACCATGGCTGCCAGCGCGTGGGCATGCCCGGGGGAGTCGTTCAGGCATGGGATGTAGCGCAACTGGCCGCCCCGCGCACTGACCTCGGCGGCGAAACCCATCGCCACTTCCTCCAGCGTTTCCAGGCAATCGACCGCAAACCCCGGGCAGACCACGTCGATCCTGCGGACTCCGCGTTGCTGCAGTTCGGCCAGCACCTGATCGCTGGCCGGCGCCAGCCAGCGTTCCTTGCCGAACCGCGACTGGTAACTCAGGCTCCACTGCTCCGGGCGCAGGCCCAGTGACTCGACGATGGCTGCCACGCTGGCCTGGCAACGTTGCGGATACGGGTCGCCGTTGTCGGCCACCCGTTGCGGCAGGCCATGGAACGAGAACAACAAGTGCTCGCCTGCGCCGTGGCGCTGGCGCCAGTCGCCAATGGCCGCGGCCACCGCCGCGACCCAATGTGGATTGACCGAATAGTCCTCGATCACATCGAGCTCGAAATCCCGTGCGTGCCGGTCCAGCACATCCGTGATCGAAGCCGTGGTGGTGGTCGAGTACTGGGGATACAGCGGCAGCACGGTCAACCGTCGGCATCCTTGCTGGCGAAGCTGCTGCAACTGCGCCGCCAAGCCGGGGGATCCGTAGCGCATGGCATGCAATACGGTCATCTGTGGCAGTACGGCCTGCATGGCTTCGGCCAGCCGGCGGGTGTACACCGCCAACGGTGAGCCTTCCGGCAGCCATATCTGCGCATATTTATGTGCCGCCGATTTGCCGCGCAACGGCAGGATCACGCCATTGAGCAGCGGCAGCCACAGCAGGCGCGGTATCTGCACCACCCGCGGGTCGCTGAGGAACTCGCGCAGATAGCGGCGCACTGCGGGCGGCGTAGGCGCGTCGGGGGTACCCAGGTTGACCAGCAACAGGGCGTGACGTTCGGGGGAGGCAGGGGGCGCGGACATGTTCATAATGATGACAGAAGCCCACGCCGATGCCGTGGCCAGAGCTGCCCTGGCCAAACTCATCACTGATTCACGCAGCCGCGTCTAGGCTGAACAATCAACGCGTTAGCCCATCTTTTTGTTCCATTACCTTGGAGTGCCCCATGCCCCGCTTGCTGCGTGCCAATGCACCGCGTGCCATCGCAACACTCACCGCCGCCGTGCTGGCGACCGCGCTGGTCGCGGGCCAGGCCGTCGCCGGTCCCAAGGAAGACGAGCGCGCCACCAATGCGGTGCGCGTGCTGTCCGAAATCCGCCAGATTCCCGAAGAAAGCATCCCCGACAAACTGCTGGACGAGGCCAAGGCCATCGTGGTCATTCCCGACACGCTCAAGGCCGGACTGGTCATCGGCGCCCGCCGCGGCCACGGTCTGATGTCGGTGCGCAACGCCGATGGCAGCTGGTCGCAGCCGACCTTCATCAAATTGACCGGCGGCAGCATCGGCTTCCAGGCCGGGGTGCAGTCAGCCGACGTGGTGCTGGTGTTCCGCAACGATCGCAACCTGAATGACATCGTCAACGGCAAGTTCACCCTCGGCGCCGATGCCGGCGTCGCCGCCGGACCGGTCGGGCGCAATGCCAACGCTTCCACCGACGGCCAGTTGAAGGCCGAAATCTGGTCATGGTCGCGCGCGCGCGGCCTGTTCGCCGGGGTCGCGCTGGATGGCGCGGTGCTGCAGATCGACGATGACGCCAACGTCGCCGTGTACGGCAGCGCGGCAACCCCGCGGGCGATTTTCGAAAGTCGCGCCGGGGCGCCATCCGATGCCGTGGTGGGCTTCCGCGATGAGCTGGAAGAAGCCACCGCCGCCGCACGCGCCGCACGCGGTACCAGTGGCCAGCCGGCGGCCGCGCCGGTGGCCCAGGCGGCCGCCCCGGTAGTGCCGGCCACGGTGGTGACCCCGCCGCAACCGGTCGAGCAGCCAACCCAGGGCTTCCAGCCGGTTGCCGAGGACAGCGTGCAGACCGAACCTCTGGACGGCATGCCGTAAGCAGCAGCACCATCGCCACGGGCACGCGCCAGGCCCGCGGCTGCGGTATCCTTTTCCCTCTTTCACTTTTTCTGCGAGCACACCATGGGCGGTTTAAGCATCTGGCATTGGATCATCGTGCTGGTGGTCGTGCTGCTGGTTTTCGGCACCAAGCGCCTGCGCAACGCCGGCCAGGATCTGGGCGAGGCGGTCAAGGGTTTCAAGAAGGGCCTGAACGACGACGACGACAAGCCCACCGGCCAGCTCGGCGATCAATCGCGCCGTGACGAAACCACCAGCGACAGCAAGGAAAACGACCGCAATGCCCGCTGAGCCGGGTTGCCGCCGGTTCCCGCGTCCCTGACACATGTTCGACATCGGTTTCAGCGAGCTGCTGGTGGTGGCCGTGGTTGCCCTGGTGGTACTGGGCCCCGAACGCCTGCCCAAGGCGACCCGGTTTGCCGGGTTGTGGGTGCGCCGCGCGCGCGCGCAGTGGTACTCGGTCAAGGAAGAGTTGGAGCGCGAGCTGGCCGCCGACGAGCTCAAGCGCAGCCTGAAAGCCGCCCAGGATGAGCTGCGCGCGACCCAGGACAACCTGCGCAATGCCGGCACGCAGGCACAGCAGGGCGTGGACGAACTGCAACGATCGATCCTCGACACCGGCAAAGCCACCGATGCTGCGGCCGGCGAGCAGCCGGTCGACCAGACCATCGCCACCGAAACCTCGCCGGCCGAAACCCTGAGCGCGGATGAGCCGATCACGGAGCCGGCTTCCGCATCGACGCCGGAAGTCAGCAGCCTGGCCGAACCGACCTTGATGCCGACCAATGATGCTGGCGATCTGCATCGCGCCGCCGATGTCAGCGCGCCAGCCGAAGGCGACCGCAGCGGCGATGCTGCGCCGTCACCGCCGCCACCGGCTCCGGCGCCCGCATCCTCCAGCGAGGATCCCCGTCATGGCTGAGCCGCAGGACACCGAAAGCAGCCTGATGGAACACCTGCTGGAACTGCGCACGCGGCTGATGCGCGCGCTGATGGGGCTTGGGCTGGTGCTGGTCGTCCTGCTGCCTTTCACCAGCCGCATCTACAACTGGCTGGCCGAACCGCTGATCGAACGCCTGCCGGCCGGCCAGACCTTCCTGGCGGTCAACCCGGCCGGCGCATTCTTCGCCCCGGTCAAGCTGACTTTCTTCGTGGCGCTGTTCTTCGCCGCACCATGGCTGCTGTACCAGGCCTGGGCATTCGTTGCCCCCGGCCTCTACCAGCGCGAAAAACGGGTCGCCACGCCGCTGCTGGCATCGGCCGTCGCGTTGTTCTATGCCGGTTGCGCGTTCGCGTATTTCCTGGTCCTGCCGATGGTGTTCAACTTCCTGGTCAAGTTCAAACCCGACGTCATTGCCATCACCCCGGATGCCAGCGCCTATCTCGACTTTGTCGTCGTGATCTTCTTTGCCTTCGGCGCCAGTTTCGAGCTGCCGGTGGCCGTGGTGATCCTGGCGTTGCTGGGCTGGGTCACGCCGGCGCAGCTGAAGGAGGCGCGCGGCTATGTGCTGGTCGGTATTTTCGTGCTGGCCGCGGTCATCACCCCACCGGACGTGATCTCCCAATTGATGCTGGCGATCCCGATGTACCTGCTGTACGAGGCCGGCATCCTCGCCGCGCGCTGGCTGGTGCCGGCCCAGGCCGACGGCGCGCCACCGGTGTCCGGTCGCCGCTGACCGCAGCGATCATGCTCGGCGACAGCGCTGATTGATGTGGCGTTGCCGGCACGGCTGGCACACTGCTGGTATCGAGTTCCCAAGGGATACCCCACCATGCGTTATCCACTGAGTCTGCTCTGCGCTGCCGGGTTGCTGGCTGCCTGCCAACCTGCCGCCGCACCGCCACCCTCTGAACAGGCTGGTGCCGGACCGGCTGCTGCTGCGCCCGCCCAGGTATCAGCGCCGCCGTCGCGGCAGGCATTGCAGCCGCTGTTCGAGCACGCGCCGGAAGCCATTGCCGTGTTGCCAATCGCGGACTTTTCGCTGCATCAGACAGACCTGCCCGATGACGATTTCGCCTTCGACCGCAGCTGGAAGGCCGATGCCGATGCGCCCGGCCAACTGCTGGCGATGCTGGTGCTGGATGATTCCAACGCGGTCACCGCGGCAGCTATGCGTCTGGGTAGCAGCAACGATCCGCAGGCGCTGGCGCACTGTCTGCAAGCGCCATCCGCTGCCAGAGCCGGCGATGGCGATGAGGTCCGCATCGATGGTCAGCCATTCCGCCACTTCAGCGCTGCTGATGCGGCGATGAGCCACTATCGGACAATGGAAGCCTACCGCGCGGTCCGCAACGGCTATTGCGTCGCCATTGATCTGATCGTGCAGGGGGTACGCCCCGACGTATATGACCCGCCGCGTACCGCTCCGTTCACCGCCGACGTGGCCTCATCCCGCCTGCAGCAGGCGTTGCAGGCCGTGCGGTTTACCCGCTGACCATCGCGCCCGGGCCAAGGCGGCTGCGGGTCAACCCGCGGCTGATTCCTTCAACGCCTGCAGCACTGCGTCGGGCCTGATTGGCAATTGCCGCACGCGTGCGCCGCTGGCGGCGAAGATGGCGTTGGCGATGGCAGGGGCGACCACGGTCGTGGCCGGTTCGCCAAGGCCGACCGGGACCTCGGTCGAGGGCATGAATTCAATCTGCAGTGGCACTGCGTCGGTCATCCGCAGCGGCGTGTAGCTGTTGAGGTTGCTGTCGCGCACCCGGCCATTCTCGAATCGTGTGCCTTCGTGCAGAGCCATGCTCAAGCCCCAGTAGGTCGCACCTTCCATCTGCGCCAATGCGCCATCGGGATGGACGATGGTACCGGCATCGGCCACCGCCCACAGTTTTTCCACCCGCACCTGGCCACTGTCGCGATCCACCTTGACCTGTGCCGCGCAGGCGACCCAGGTCGGCATGTCGCGTTCCTGGCCAAACGAGGTCGCGATACCCATGCCGGTACCGGCAGGCAGTTCGCCGCCCCAGCCACTGATTTCGGCCAGCCTGCGCAGCACCGCGGCCTGGCGTGATGCGCCACCGACGGCATTCGGCGCACTGCCGGCGTTCTTGCCACTGGCATCAAGCATGCCGAGGCGGAACTGCACCGGATCCTGTTGCAGCTGATGAGCGGCCTCGTCCATGAAGCTTTCCAGCGCGAAGTTGGTCCAGCCCGGTCCGACCGAGCGCAGCCAACCCGGCCGGAACGCGCGATTGGCCAGATCATTCTGGATGCAGCGGACCCGGTGCGCGCCAACGTTGTACCAGTGATCGGCGCCAGCCACCGCAAATGGATCGTACGGCTTGCCATCGCTGCTTTTCGGCATCTGATCGGGACCGGCGTTGGCCAGCAACGGCCAGCCGGCGGCAGCATCGTGCTGCATCGCCTGGACCTTGCCTGCGTTGTCGAAGGCCATCATCACCCGCTGCACCGATGGCGAACGGAAGGGATCGAAATGGGCGTCATCCTCGCGGGTCAGGGTCAGCTTCACCGGCCGCCCCAGCGCCTTGGCCGCCAGCGCCGCCGGCACCGCATAGTCGCCGGTCAGGCGCCGGCCAAAACCGCCGCCGAGCAGATAGGTACGCATGATGATGCTGGTTTGCTCGACACCCAGGGCGACCGCCAGTGTCGGCAGGATCAGGGTCTGCCACTGGTTGCCGGTATGAATTTCCCAGCGGCCGTCTTTCTGCAGCGCCAGCGCATTGACCGGTTCCAGCTGGAAATGCAGCACGCTGGCGGTGCTGTAGCTGCGTTCCAGTGTCGACGTGGCGCTGGCGAATGCGTCCTCGACACCGGCATCAGCGACCACCCGCGCACCCTGCTCCGGGTCGGCAATCAGTTGCCGCGCGTGTTCCTGCAAATCGATTTCCGATACCGCGGCGGTGTCATCGTTACTCCATTGCACATCAACCAGCCGCGCCGCCTGCATCGCCGCCCAGGTCGAATCGGCACACACCACCACCCAGCCGGGCACGGTGTTGGATGGATCTTCCAGCACGATGCTGCGCAGGTAGCCTTTGACCTGCTTCTTCGCCTGCGAGTCATCGACCGACACCACGGTCGAGCCCTGCCGGGTCGGCGGGATTCTTGGACTGGCGTGGACCATGCCTTCGATCTCGGCATCGATGCCGTAGATCGCCTGGCCGTCGGTCTTGTCGGGAATGTCGATGGCATCGGTGTCGATGCCAATCAAGCGTCGTTCCGATGGTGGTTTGATCGGCAGCTGCGCCATCTGTTCGGCACTATAGCTGCGGGTCAGATCACCACGCTGCACGATTTCGGCATAGCTGATCGAACGGCCGCCGCCGAGCACCTGGCTGTTGCGGGCCTGGCAGGATGCGGCCGGCACGCCCAGCAGCCTGGCGCCTTCTTCGATCAGGGCGATGCGACCGGCAGCACCGGCGCGACTGAAGATCGGGAAGGTCTGCCACACCGACCAGCTGCCGCCGGTCGACATCTCGCCCCACTTGGGATCGGTGTCGACATGCTCGATCCGGACCTGGTTCCAGTCCGCTTCCAGTTCATCGGCCAAGATCCGGGCCAGTGAGGTACCGACATGCTGGCCCATTTCAGCGCGGATGATATGCACGACGATGATGCCGTCCGGTTGCAGGCGGAACCAGATATTGGGTTCGTAGTCGTTGTCGGCGATGGCACTGGCCGGGGTCTGCGACGGCAGCAGCACCGAGGCGCGCGAAAACGCCATCACGAAACCACCGCTGGCGGCGCCGATCAGGAAACCGCGCCGGCTCAAGCCACGCCCGTTGGATTTGGCACTGCGGAATTTATTCATGGCGCTGGCCCTCATCCGGATGGCCAGCGTTTCCAGCCGTGGCCGATTGCCCCTGCAACTCGCGCGCGGCCAGGTGGATCGCCTCGCGGATGCGGCCGTAGGTCATGCAGCGGCACAGATTGCCGGACATCACCGCATCGATGTCCTGATCGGAGGGATTGGGGAAATCCTGCAGCAGGTTGGCCGCCTGCATGATCTGCCCTGACTGGCAGTAGCCGCACTGCGGCGCCTGCGCGGCGACCCAGGCTTTCTGCAGTGGATGCTGGCCATCCGGGCTCAGGCCCTCGATGGTGGTTACCGCCTGGCCCGCCACCGCGCCGACCGGCGTGATGCAGGAGCGGATGGCGCGGCCATTCAAATGCACGGTGCAGGCGCCGCACATGCCGATGCCACAACCGAACTTGGTGCCCTTGAGTTTGAGTTCGTCGCGGATCGCCCACAGCAACGGGGTCTGATCGTCGGCGACGCTGACCTCGCGCCCGTTAAGCAGGAATTGGCTCATGTTGCGGCTCCATGCAGGAAGTATTGGAAGGACGATGCGGGCGCGATCAACGTTCCGACGCCGCCAGGTCCTTGCGTAACCGGGTGACACGCTGTTCCAGATCCGGCCACGCCGGTCGGTCGCTGCGGCTGCTGCGCAACCATGCGGCCAGCTGCGCCACCTGGGCATCGCTCATGCTGTGGCCGAAACCGGGCATCATCACTCCGGGCAATCCCTGATCGACGCTGACACCTTGCAGGATGACCCGCAGCAACGTGGTCGGATCATCAGCCGTGATGGCAGTGTTGATGCCCAGTTCGGGACGCTGCAATTGCGGACCTGCGTCATTGTTGTAATGGCATGAAGAACACGCCGCCAGGTACAGCGCCTGGCCACCATCGCGCTGTGGCGAGTGCTGGGCGAGGTTGGCCTTGGCCAGTTCGCCGTTGATCACATCGCGGTCGATCGACGCACCGCTGGTGCCCATGCGATCGGCAAAGTAAGTGGCAAGTGCGCGGATATCCTGATCCGGCAGTTCCGACAGGCCTTTTTGGATGACGTCGGACATCACATCGGTAGCCACGCCGTGCAGCGGCGTGGCGCCTTCGCGCAGGTACTGGTACAGCTCATCCGGCGTCCATGGCACTGCTGCCGGATTGGCCGCCGTCAACGGTGGCGCATACCAGTGATCGATCTCGGCACCGGCATAGCGCTGGTCGCCGGACTTTTCCGCACCCAGCTTGTTGCGGGGGCTGTGGCAGGCCGAACAGTGGCCCAGGCCCTCGGCCAGATAGGCGCCACGGTTCCACTGCGCGTCCTTGCCGTCGACCGGACCGTACTGGCCTTCACGGAAATTCAGCAGCTTCCAGCCCGCCTGCAACGCGCGCACGTTGAGCGGAAATGGGATGTCGGACTTGCGGGCTTCGGCCACCACCGGCTTGCGGGTCATGATGAAGGCATACAGCGCGCTGATGTCTTCATCGGTGATCAGATTGAAATGCTGATACGGAAAGGTCGGGAACAGATGCGAACCATCACGTGCCACGCCCTGATGCATGGCCCGGCGGAAGGCTTCCTCCGACCATTGGCCGATACCGGTCACCGGGTCCGGAGTGATGTTGGTGCTGTACATGGTGCCGAACGGTGTCGGGAACGGCAGGCCACCGGCGTACGGTTCGCCGCCCCTGCGGGTGTGGCAGGTCGCGCAGTAGCCAGCCCCGGCCAGTTGCTGGCCCCTGGCTATCAGCCCAGGTGCGAATGAACTTGCGGCAGGGACTGCGACCGGGCCGATGGCGGGGCGGTAGGCCAGCGCGAAAATACCGATGACCGCCAGCGTTGCCATGCCCAGCAGGACAATCATGATCCTTTTCAGCACGTCAATCTCCTATCGGGATGCGACGCCACCGGATCTGCAAGCTAAACCAGCACAGCACAAACGGCGGCGGCTATTGTGTGTACCACCCCACTGTACGCACGCCATCGTGTCATTGCATCTCACAAATTGTGAGACCAGCTGGCGATGCCGCACGATTCAACGGGCGCATGGTTTCGGCCTGAACGGCGACATGAATCCATATTTGGTGTTGACGCCTTCCAGCAACCCCACTATCTTGTGGCCGTCGGTTCCGTTGGCTGATGGCCAAGGGATTAATAGGGAAGCTGGTGACGCCTCGCGCTAGTCCAGCACTGCCCCGCAGCGGTAAGTGGAAACGAACTCGCCAATGGCACTGGGACACAGGTTCCCGGGAAGCGGCGAGCCAGGCCGGAAGCATCGCTTCCATGTCCACGAGTCCGAAGACCTGCCGACAGCCACGCGAAGCACAGCGCGTGGTGCCGGCCGCGGAATCTCCGGGGGGAGATGGCTGGTGACGCACTGCCGTGCAGCCGGCCATCGATTGCCGATGGGTCCGCGCTGTCGCGATCGCTGCGACGCCGCTCCTCCACCCTGTGATCACCGAGCCACCCGCGGACCTGCGAGGGACGGGCCGACGCGTGCATCGCGCATGGAGGGAACAACCGTGACCAATACCCCTGTCGGCCTGGATGACCAGGCTGAAACCGACGCCACTGTCGCTGCCGGCGATAGCGAATTCCTGCTGACCCCGCCGCCAACCGCGACCGCGATGAGCGTGGCCAAGCGCAATGGCCAGCGCGAGCCGGTCGATCTGAACAAGATCGTGCGTGCGGTGCAGCGCAACTGCGAAGGCCTGCATGCGATCGACCCGATGCGGGTGGCTACCCGCACCATTTCCGGGCTGTACGACGGCGCCAGCACCCGCGAGCTGGACGAGCTTTCGATCCGCACCGCAGCGCTGCTGACCGCCGAGGAACCCGAATACAGCCGCTTGGCCGCACGGCTGCTGGCGCAGGTCATCAGCAAGGAAGTCACCGGCCAGGAAATCCATGCGTTCTCGCAATCGGTCACCCGCGGCCACGAGGTCGGCCTGATCAACCAGCGCCTGCTCGGTTTCGTGCAGACCAATGCGCGCAAGCTCAACGACGCGCTGGATGCCAGCCTCGACATGAACTTCGATTACTTCGGCCTGCGCACGCTGTATGACCGTTATCTGTTGCGCCATCCGCACACCCGCAAGGTCATCGAAACCCCGCAGCAGTTCTTCCTGCGGATTGCCTGCGCATTGAGCGAAGACGTGCCCGAAGCACTGGCGCTGTACCGGCGGCTCGGCCAACTGGATTACCTGCCCAGCTCGCCGACGCTGTTCAACGCCGGCACTACCCACGAGCAATTGTCCTCGTGCTTCCTGCTCGACTCGCCACAGGATTCGCTGGAGTCGATTTACCAGCGCTACGGCGACATCGCCCAGTTGTCCAAGTTCAGCGGCGGCATCGGCGTCAGCTACACCCGGGTCCGTTCGCGTGGTTCGCTGATCACCTCCACCAACGGCCACAGCAATGGCATCGTGCCATGGCTGAAGACGCTGGACTCGTCGGTCGCGGCGGTCAACCAGGGCGGCAAGCGCAAAGGCGCGGCCTGCGTCTACCTGGAACCCTGGCACGCCGATGTCGAAGAATTCCTGGAGTTGCGCGACAACACCGGTGACGAGGCCCGCCGCACCCACAACCTCAACCTGGCCAACTGGGTGCCGGACCTGTTCATGAAGCGGGTCGAAGCCGACGCCGACTGGTCGTTGTTCGATCCGCGGGTGGTGCCCGAGTTCACCGATCTGTTTGGCGAGGCATTCGAGAACGCCTACGAGCAGGCCGAAGCCCAGGGCAAGGCGGTCAAGACGGTGAAGGCGCGCGAGCTGTACGCGCGGATGATGCGCACGCTGGCGCAGACCGGCAATGGCTGGATGACTTTCAAGGACAAGTGCAACCGGGCCAGCAACCAGACCGCCAAGCGTGGCAACGTCATCCATCTGTCCAACCTGTGCACCGAAATCCTGGAAGTCACCAGCGCCGAGGAAACCGCGGTCTGCAACCTGGGCTCGATCAACCTCAGCCATCACCTGGATACCGATCCTGACCTGAAGCAGCCGCTGTTCGATTTCGACAAGCTGGGCGAGACCGTGCGCCTGGCGGTACGCCAGCTGGACCGGGTGATTGACCTGAATTTCTACCCGATTGAAAGCGCGCGCCGCGGCAACCTGCGCTGGCGCCCGGTCGGCCTCGGGGTGATGGGTTTGCAGGATGTGTTCTTCAAGCTGCGGCTGGCGTTCGACAGCGACGCTGCCCGCGCCCTGTCCAACCGGATTGCCGAGACCATCTATTTCCACGCCCTGGAAACCAGCTGCGAGCTGGCCGAGGAACGCGGCCGACATCCTTCGTTCGGCGATACCCGCGCCGCCAATGGCGAGCTGCAGTTCGATGCCTGGCAGGTGCAGCCACAGGACAACGCACGCTGGGATGCATTACGCGCCCGCATCCAGCAGCATGGCCTGCGCAACTCGCTGCTGATCGCAATTGCGCCGACCGCCACCATCGCCTCGATTGCCGGCTGCTACGAATGCGTGGAGCCGCAGGTGTCCAATCTTTTCAAACGCGAGACGCTGTCCGGTGACTTCCTGCAGGTCAACCGTTATCTGGTCAACGAGCTGAAGAAACTGGGGCTTTGGACGGCCGAGATCCGCGACCTGATCAAGCAGTCGGAAGGCTCGATCCAGGGCATCAGCCAGATTCCCGAATCACTGCGGCAGATCTACCGTACCGCCTGGGAGTTGCCGATGCGATCGTTGATCGACATGGCCGCCGGTCGCGGCGCCTTCATCGACCAGAGCGCTTCACTGAATCTTTTCATGGAAAGCCCGAACATCGGCGCGATGTCCTCGATGTACATGTACGCATGGAAGCAAGGCATCAAGACCACGTATTACCTGCGCTCGCGGCCGGCGACCAGGATTGCCAAGACCACCGTCGGCAACAGCGCGGCCGCCGCTCCCAGACCGGAGTACAGCCCGAGTGAAGCGGTCGCCTGTTCGCTGGAGAACCCGGAAGCCTGCGAGGCCTGCCAATGATCTGGACCCAGCGAGGCGGCGATGCAGCGCTACCTCGACCTGAGCGGAGATTCAGGCGTGGCCGCTTACGACATCCGCACCGATGCGATCGCGGTGAGGTTTCACAACTCCCCGCGGATCTACGTCTACAGCCATGCCAGCGCCGGCACCGACCACGTCAGACGGATGAAACGACTGGCACAGGCGGGCCAGGGACTGAGCAGCTACATCTCCCGCTACGTGCATGATCGCTACGAACCATAGCGTGGGGACTTGACTGAAGGATTGCCGGACCACGGAACATGGATGTTCCCGGCGCAAGGATGCGCCCTCTTCATATCGGATCGATGCAATGGCCGCCGGCCATTGCCTCGGCCAGCGTGGTGCCTGGGCCGGCCTGCGCATCCATCGCCAACCGCGCCGTCTTCGCCGGGCGCTTGCTCCATGCCATCCGCCGCTCGCGGAGGATGCACCCAACAGGAAAATCCATGTCCAGCCACAATCGCCAACTGCTGCTCGACCCCGGCTTCGAACTGACCTTGCGGCCGATGCGCTATCCGCAGTTCTACGAGATGTACCGCAATGCGATCCGCAACACGTGGACCGTGGAAGAAGTGGACTTTTCCCTGGACACCCACGATCTCAAGCACAAGTTCGGGCCCGCCGAGCGGCATCTGATCGAGCGCCTGATCGCCTTCTTCGCCACCGGCGATTCCATCGTGTCGAACAACCTGGTGCTCAATCTTTACCAGCACATCAACGCACCGGAAGCGCGCATGTACCTGTCGCGCCAGCTGTACGAAGAAGCGCTGCACGTGCAGTTCTACCTGACCTTGCTCGACACCTACCTGCCCGATCCCAATGAGCGCGCCAAGGCCTTTGCCGCGGTCGACAACATTCCGTCGATCAAGCAGAAGGCCGACTTCTGCTTCAAATGGATGGACTCGGTGCAGGATCTGAAGCGGATTGAAACCCGCGAGCAACGCCGGCAGTTCCTGCTCAACATGGTCTGCTTTGCCGGCTGTATCGAAGGCCTGTTCTTCTTCGGCGCCTTCGCCTACGTCTACTACCTGCGCTCTCGCGGGCTGCTGCATGGCCTGGCCAGTGGCACCAACTGGGTGTTCCGCGACGAAAGCGCGCACATGGCGTTTGCGTTTGAAGTAATCAATACCGCGCGCGAGGAAGAACCGGATTTGATCGACGATGCGTTCAAGGCACAGGTGGTGCAGATGATGTGCGAAGCGGTCGACTGCGAAGTCGCCTTCGCCGAGGATGCATTGTCCAGCGGCGTGGCCGGGCTGTCGCTGAAGGACATGCGCCATTACCTGGAATACTGTGCTGATCAGCGCATGGTCCAGCTCGGCATGCCCAAGCACTTCGGGTCCAGCAACCCGTTCCCGTTCATGGATCTGCAGGACGTACAGGAACTGACCAACTTCTTCGAACGCCGCGTCTCCGCATACCAGGTCGGCGTGCAGGGCGAAGTTGGCTTCGACCACGCCTTCTGAAAGCAGCAGTAGAGCGGAGCTTGCTCCGCTGGCCCGAATACAGCGACAGCGCAGCAAGCTGCGCTCTACGGTGCAATCCCCGGGTAGAGCGGAGCTTGCTCCGCTGGCCGGAATACAGCTCCAGCGCAGCAAGCTGCGCTCTACGGGTGCAATCCCAGGGTAGAGCGGAGCTTGCTCCGCTGACCGGAATACAGCTCCAGCGCAGCGAGCTGCGCTTTACGGGTGCAATCCCCGGGTAGAGCGGAGCTTGCTCCGCTGACCGGAATACAGCTCCAGCGCAGCAAGCTGCGCTCTACGGGTGCAATCCCCGGGTAGAGCGGAGCTTGCTCCGCTGGCCGGAATACAGCGACAGCGCAGCGAGCTGCGCTCTACGGGTGCAATCCCAGGGTAGAGCGGAGCTTGCTCCGCTGGCCGGGATACAGCGACAGCGCAGCAAGCTGCGCTCTACGGGTGCAATCAGGCTGCCAATTGGCGAGCCAGCCATGCCCACATCGGCAACGTCACGAGCGACAGCAGGATGCCGTAGCCGATCAGGGCCGAGGCCAGCCGCGGTGCCAGGTTGTGGGCCATCGCCAGCGCCGCGGCGCTGATCATCGACGGCATCGCCGATTCCAGCACGTTGGCCTGGAACATCTCGCCGCGCATGCCGAACAACAGTGACAGCGGCACCGCCAGCGCCGGCATCACCAGCAGGCGCAGCAGCAGGCCGGTGGCGAGCGGTTTGATTTCGTCGCGTGGCATCTTCAGCTGGATCGAAAAGCCCACCGCCAGCATCACCAGCGGCAGCATCGCATCGGTCAGTTTCTGCAGGCCACTGGCAATCCATGCTGGCGGCTGCACCGGCATTATCGTGGCCGCTACCAGCAGTGCCCAGATCGGCGGAAACTTCAGGATCCGCAGCGCAATCTGGCGACCACTCGGGGCAACGCTGCCGCTGTAGCGGGCGACCATGTAGACGCCAAACGTGGACAGCATGATGAAGGTGCCGAACTGGTCATACACCACCGCATAGGGCAAGGCGTGCTCACCGACCAGCGCGCGGGTCATCGGATAGCCGATGAAACTGCTGTTGCACAATGCCACGCACAGCACCACCACCGCATATTCGTCGCGGCGGAACTTCAGCCAGCGGCTGGCCAGCCCGACCAGCGCCAGCGTCGCCAGCATCAGCAGCCATGGCGTGGCGATGATGCCCAGCAGCGAAGCATCGACATGCAGCCGCGGTACGTACAGCAGCACCGCTGCCGGCAGGCATACGTACAACACCACCAGGTTGAGTACCTCGGAAGTGTTGGCCGGCAACAGCCGCGCCCGGGCAAAGCCCATGCCGACCGCGAGCATGGCCAGGATCAGTGCGAATGCGTCGAAAGCCATCCAGGAAACCGTTTCTTGTTGCAGGAAGGGGCGCCGGCCGATGGCTGGCAGTCAGGCACGCGGCCGCAGGGCCAGCACGCGTCCGGGCGAGGCCTTATCATAGCGGCATGGTCAATCCCGCCCGCCCCCATCCCGCCTTTCCCGACACTTCGGCCGCGCTGACCCTGCCAGGGCCTGCCGGCAAACTGGAAGTGCAGGTCGAGTTGCCAGACGATGACGTGACCGCGCTGCCGCTGGTGGCGGTGGTCTGCCACCCGCTGCCGACCGAAGGCGGCACCATGCACAACAAAGTCGTGGTGATGGCCGCACGCAGCCTGCGCGAACTGGGCGCGACCACGGTGCGCTTCAACTTCCGCGGCACCGGCGAATCCGAAGGCGTGTTTGATCACGGCGATGGCGAGTCCGAGGACCTGCGCGCGGTTGTCGAATGGGTACGTGCGCAACGGCCCGGTACCCGCCTGTGGCTGGCCGGTTTCAGCTTTGGTGCCTATGTCTCGCTGCGCAATGCCGCCGCGCTGCAGGCTGACGCCCTGATCTCGATTGCACCGCCGGCCGGCCGCTGGGATTTCGACGGGATCGTCGCACCGACCTCGCCGTGGCTGCTGATCCAGGGCGAACAGGACGAGGTCGTCTCGCCGCAGGCGGTGTACGACTGGGTCGACAGCCTCAAGCAGCCGCCGGAGGTGATCCGCATGCCTGACACCAGTCATTTCTTCCATCGCAAGCTGATGGATCTGCGTGGCGCCATCAAGCACGCAATGAAAGCCCATCTGCCGGCCGCCTGAGCTTGGATCGGATGACGTCGGACAACGATGCGGGCGCTCTGACGCCGTCACAGGTGTATGCGCGTGGTGCGGCACAAGGCCAATGGCAGGACGATCCGGTCCAGCACGCCGCGCTGGCCGAACTCGACCGCATCCACAACGCACTGCTGGACACGCCTGCCGAGCCCGGCTTTTTCGGCCGCCTGCTGGGCAAGCCGGTCGATGCCGTGCGCGGGCTGTATTACTGGGGCGAAGTCGGCCGCGGCAAGACCTTCCTGGTCGATCTGTTCTACGACAACCTGCCGCTGCCGACCTATTCGTTTTCCGGCCAGGGCCAGGGACCGCGCAGCCACGCCGAAGGTGGCAAGTACCGTACCCACTTCCACCGCTTCATGCGTGGCGTGCATGAGCGCCTGCGCAGACATACCGGCGAGAGCGACCCGCTGGCGAAGATCGTCCGCGAGGTGCGCGGCAAGCTGCGGGTACTGGTACTGGATGAGTTCTTCGTCACCGACATCGGCGATGCGATGTTGCTGGCGCGCTTGCTGGAACGGATGTTCGCCGAAGGCATCACCCTGGTCACGACCTCCAATACCGCACCGGAAAATCTGTACAAGGACGGCCTGCAGCGCGCCGGCTTCCTGCCCGCCATCGAGCTGCTGCAGCAGCATTGCGTGGTGCTGCGTTCGGATGGGCAGGAAGACTATCGCCTGCGTGCGCTGACCCGTTCACCGGTGTATCGCGCCCCGCTGGACGCGCAATCGGATGCGTGGCTGGGCGAGCGCTGGCTCGAGCTCAGCGCCGGCCATGCCACCCGCGAAGGCAACATCGTCATCGATGATCGCAGGATTGCCGTGCGCGGGCGTGGCAAAGGCGTGGCCTGGTTCGACTTCGCGGTGCTGTGCGAAGGCCCACGTGGCACCAGTGACTACATCGAGATCGCGCGCGAATTCCACACGGTCCTGCTTGGCGGCATCCCGCTGTTTGATCGCAACAACGAAGATGCCGCACGGCGTTTCGTCAACCTGATCGACGAGCTGTACGACCGCCACGTCAACCTGGTCTGTACCGCCGCCGCCGCACCTGTTGATCTCTACTCCGGCACCCGCCTGCAGGGCGCGTTCGAACGCACCGCCTCGCGGCTGTTCGAAATGCAGAGCACCGAGTATCTGGCCGCGCAACACAAAGCCTGATCCGAGGTAGAGCGCAGCTTGCTGCGCTGTTTGCCGCTGAAACAACACCAGACTCGTAGAGCGCAGCTTGCTGCGCTGCGTCGCGCGCCCTGTCAACCACTGCAGCGCAGCAAGCTGCGCTCTACATCAGGGTGCAATCAGGCTTCGAAATGGGAAGGCGCTGACGGCGCAACGACGCCAGGCGCGACCACATCCGGACGGCCCAGCATCTGCCGCCATGCGGCGTACATCGCCCCGGCCAGCAGCGGCATCAGCACCGCCAGCAGCAGCAACTGCCACAGCATCATCGCCAATGCCGCGCCAACCGCCAGCTGCAGCACCAGCGCCAGCATGAAGGTACCCATCATGGTGACGAAGATGGCGATGCCAGCCAGCAGATAGAACACCAGCATCGCCGGCCAGTTGTGCAGGCACGCGCGCAGGCTGTTGCGCATCGCGGTCCATGCCGGCACCCCATCGAACAGAATCTGCGGCGCGGCGATGAAAGTCATCCACTTGATCGCGACGAAGGTGGCGATGACCAGCGCGAACCACAGCAGCAGGCGACCGGCCGGCAGCCCTTCGACCAGCGATGGATCCGGCTGCCCGCCGGCTTCGGCGATGGCCTGCATCTGCAACCAGACATCGGCCAGGTGCTTGAGCTGGTCGCTGCCAATCATCGCGAACAGCAAGCCGCCCAGCACCAGTGCCGCGACCACCTGCGGCAACAGCGTTGCCAGCAGGGCCGGCGCATGGCCATCGCGGATCGGCTGCAGCAGATGCGCCGGATGCGCGCGTCGGCCCTGGTCGACTTCGCGCACCGCCCAGATCATGGCGCCAAAGAACAGCGGCCCGGCCAGCACCAGCAGCAACTGCAGCGCCATGAACAGGACCGGCAACTGGCTGCCGAGTGCCACCACCAGCAGCGATGCCACGCCCCACAGCACGCCCAGCATGCCCAGCGCCAGCGGCGCCTTGCGCAACAGGGCAAAGCCGTTCAATAGCCATTCGGCGCCGGCACTGGCCAGCAGCTTGTTGGGGTTGGACATCAGCAGTTCCGGATCAGTAGGAAGACGTCAGCGCCGTTGCAGCTGGCGGGCGTGGCGGGTGAATCGCCGCAATAGTGTGCGTGCTTGCGGCGCTGCCGTCACGTTTTTGGCCAGGGTCCGCGGGCATAGGCCCTCGCCGCGCAGCGCATCGCGGCGCGCATGGACGTAGCCGCGCATGTGGTGGGCGGCGAATTCCGGGTGGAACTGTACGCCCCAGGCGCTGTTGCCCCAGCGGAACGCGTGGCAATCGTCCTGTGCCGAGTCGGCCAGCACCGTGGCTCCTTCCGGTGCCCGGCGCACGGTCTGAAGATGGGTGGCCTGCGCGGCAAACGTGTCCGGCAGGCGCGAGAACAGTGGATCCTGGCTGGCCTGCGGATTCAGGCGGATGGTCACCGTACCCATCTCGCGGCCGGCCGGATTGTCGCCGACTTCGCCGCCCAGCGCGTGGGCCAGCAACTGGTGGCCATAGCAGATTCCCAGCACCGGCAAGCCGGCGTGCGCGGCTGTGCCTAGCCACTGCGCGCTGCGCTCGCTCCATTCGGCGCGGTCGGTGACCATCGCCCCGGAGCCGGTGACGATGACCCCGGCAAAGCCGACCGGCTCGGGCAGCGGATCACCCTGTTCGACATTGGCGACGATGGCTTCGTCGGCCTGCAGGCCGGCGGCCACGCGAACCCAGTGAGGGAAGCGTCCGTAACGTCGCATGCTGGGTACCGGCTGGCCGGTTTCGATAATCAGGAAAGGCGCGTGGACGAGGGCATTCACGGGGCAGGATTGACCAGACAGAATCGGGGCAGGACGTGGGTTGCGCTTATACTAGCCCGCTTTACGCCGCACACGATTAATCATGGCCGGATCGACCACCCAGGGACCCAGTTTCCAACAGCTCATCCAGACGCTCAACCAGTACTGGGCCGAGCAAGGCTGCGTGCTGATCCAGCCGCTGGATATCGAGGTCGGCGCCGGCACCTTCCATCCAGCGACTTTCCTGCGCGCACTGGGTCCGGAGCCGTGGAGCGCCGCCTATGTGCAGCCCAGCCGCCGCCCCACCGATGGCCGCTACGGTGAAAACCCCAACCGCCTGCAGCATTACTACCAGTACCAGGTGGTGATGAAGCCGAACCCCGACAATATCCAGGAGCTGTACCTGGAATCGCTGAAGGCGCTGGGCATCGACCCACGCGTGCACGACCTGCGCTTTGTCGAGGACAACTGGGAATCGCCGACGCTGGGCGCCTGGGGACTGGGCTGGGAAGTCTGGTTGAACGGCATGGAAGTCACCCAGTTCACCTATTTCCAGCAGGCCGGTGGCCTGGAATGCAAACCGGTGCTGGGTGAAATCACCTACGGGCTGGAACGCCTGTGCATGTACCTGCAGAACTGCGACAACGTCTATGACCTGGTCTGGACGCAGGGACCGCGTGGCGTGGTCACCTATGGCGATGTCTATCACCAGAACGAAGTCGAGCAGAGCACCTACAACTTCGAACATGCCGACGTCAGCGAACTGTTCCACCGCTTTGATGCGTGCGAGGCCGAAGCATTGAAACTGGTCGAGCTGGGCCTGCCGTTGCCGGCCTACGAACAGGTCTGCAAGGCCAGCCACAGCTTCAACCTGCTGGATGCTCGCCGTGCGATCAGCGTGACCGAACGCCAGCGCTACATCCTGCGCGTGCGTACCCTGGCCCAGGCGGTGGCCAGGGCCTATTACGCGCAACGCGAGAAGCTCGGTTTTCCGGGTTTGAAGACTGTCAACGGCGGAACCTGATCCATGTCGCCCGATACCCTGGTAACAGTGACCTTCACACCCTTTCTGTTCGCGATCTTCACCGCGTATTGGGCGCAGACGACGCAACGCAGCGCGCTGCTGTGGTTCCTCTTCGGATTCATACTGCCGCCCGTTGCGGGCCTGGTGCTGTTGTGGTTGAACGCGAAGCTACACGCGCAACCTTCCCGAATCGATGCAACCGGTCGGCCGGACCTGCTGGCGACCCGTAAGGACGTGATATGAGCAAGCAACCTCTGCTGATCGAACTAGGCACCGAAGAGCTGCCGGTCAAGGCATTGCCGGGGCTGGCGCAGGCCTTCTTCGATGGCGTGCTGGCCGCGCTGGAAAAGCGTGGCGTCGCCTTCGAACGTGGCGATGCCAGGCCGCTGTACACGCCACGTCGGTTGGCGGTGTTGCTGCCGGCGGTGGAGGTGGAGCAGCCGCAGCAGCATTCCGAAGTACTGGGGCCGTACCTCAACATCGCGCTGGACGGCGACGGCCAGCCGACCCGCGCACTGCAGGGTTTTGCAAGCAAGGCCGGCGTTGACTGGACCGCGCTGGAGCGCAGCAGCGATGCCAAGGGCGAACGCTTCGTGCATCGCTCGGTCAGTCCCGGCGCGCGCACCGCGCAATTGTTGCCGGAGGTGCTGGCCGAAGCGATCGCCGGCATGCCGATTCCCAAGCCGATGCGCTGGGGTGACCACCAGCACGCATTCGCGCGGCCGGTGCATTGGCTGGTGATGCTGCTGGGCCAGGAAGTGGTGGATGCGCAGCTGATGGGCGCGCGTTCGGATCGGATGAGCCGTGGCCACCGCTTCGAGCACGCCAAGCCGGTCTGGATTGGCGAGCCGGCCGATTACATCGACTCGCTGCGCGCCGCGCACGTGATCGTCGATGCCGACGAACGCCGCGCACGCATCGCCGAGCAGGCAGAAGCCGCCGCCAGCCAGGTCGGCGGCAGCGCCCGCATCAGTGACGACAATCTGCAACAGGTGGTGTGCCTGACCGAATGGCCGGCGGCAGTGCTGTGCAGCTTCGAAAAGGCGTTCCTGGCGGTACCGCAGGAAGCGTTGATCGAAACCATGGAAGTCAACCAGAAGTTCTTCCCGGTGCTGGACGACGGCGGTCGCCTGACCGAACATTTCATCGGCATCGCCAATATCGAATCGCGTGACGTCAGCGAAGTGCGCAAAGGCTACGAACGCGTGATCCGGCCGCGTTTCTCCGATGCCAAGTTCTTCTTCGACGAGGATCTTAAGCAAGGCCTGGTGGCCATGGGCGAAGGCCTGAACAGCGTCACTTACCAGGCCAAACTGGGCAGTGTCGCCGACAAGGTGCAGCGCGTGGCCAGGCTGGCCGAAGTGATTGCCCCCCAGGTGGGTGCGGATCCGCAGCAGGCCCGCCGCGCCGCCGAACTGGCCAAGAACGATCTGCAATCACGGATGGTCAACGAGTTCCCGGAACTGCAGGGCATCGCCGGCCGCCATTACGCCAAAGCCGCCGGTGAGGACAGCAGCATCGCGCTGGCCATCGACGAGGCCTACCAGCCGCGCTTCAGCGGTGATGACATCGCCCTGTCGCCACTGGGCAAGGTGCTGGCAATCGCCGAACGCCTGGACACCCTGGCCGGGGGCTTTGCCGCCGGCCTTAAACCGACCGGTAACAAGGATCCGTTTGCACTGCGACGCAATGCGCTGGGCCTGGCGCGGACAATTATCGAGAGCGGTTTCAATCTGCCGATACCGGCGCTGATCGAGCAGGCGATTGCGCTGCTACCCGCGGCGGTGCAACCGCATGCGGATCGCAATACCGAAACAATGTATCTGGATCTGTACGACTTCATCCTCGACCGCCTGCGCGGCTATTACGCCGACAAGGGCGTGCCGACCGCGCATTTCACTGCGGTCGCCGAGCTCAAGCCGGCATCGCTGTACGACTTCGACACCCGCCTCGATGCGATCGGCACCTTTGCCGCGCTGCCCGAAGCCGAGGCGCTGGCCGCAGCCAACAAGCGCATCAACAACATCCTGAAGAAGGCCGATATCGCGATTCCGGCGATGGAGGACCGTGCGCTGCTGTCCGAGCCTGCTGAAAGCGCCTTGGCCGAAGCCGTCGAGGCCGCACTGGGCGATACCGATGACGCCCTGCATCGCCACGACTACGTGGCCGTGTTGAACCGGTTGGCGCGGCTGCGGCCGCAGGTGGATGCGTTCTTCGACAGCGTGATGGTCAACGCCGACGACCCGGCCATCCGCGGCAACCGGCTGGCATTGCTGAAGCGACTGGCGGATCGGTTCGGCAAGGTCGCGGCAATCGAACACCTGTCGTCCTGATGTGAGTTTGCTCACCGGGCAGCGCGCCATCGCTGCCCGGCCCGGCCACGCCAATGCGGGCTGCCAGTGGCGCCAAACCGCTGCATTCAGCCATTTAATGTCGCCGCGGTTATCCTGAGCGCATGCCAACGCACCGTTCCCACCTCCGCACCATCAGCCGTCTGCTGCCGGTCGCGCTGATGTCCATCGGCGGGCCTGCATGGGCCGCGGCCACCGTCAACAGCGTCACCGTCACCGGTCTCGAAGACGAGCTGATGGAGGAGAACATCCAGCTGGCACTGACCCTCAACGAAATGAAGGGCCGGCGCCTGCGTGAAGCGCGCTTCGAATACCTGCTGCAGGAAGCGGTCGAGGAAACCCGTACCGCGCTGGAACCGTTCGGCTACTACAGCCCGGTCATCACCATCAGCGTGCCACGCAAGGATGGCAGCGCCACCACCATCGTCAGTCCCGACGACAGCCAGCCCGCGGCCACGCCAGCTGCCGACGGCAGCGTTGATCCGGCGCCCGGCGATCTGCCCGCTCCCGAAGACCAGCGCGAGACCCGCGCGGTTGCGGCGATGGCGGCCGACGCTGCCAACGACCCCGATGACCCGGTCGCGACCGCCGCCGACAATGCCGAGCCGGTCACCAGCCAGGCCGATGCCGGCGCCGCCGCTGAGCCGGACAGCCTAGCGGCCGGCGATGACGGCAATCCGGCGCCGGCCGCGGACTCGGCACCCCGCCAGCGTGCGCCCGCCGAAGCGGTCGACATCACCATCCACGTACAACTGGGCGAGCCGGTGCGGGTGCGCAATGCCAACCTGCGGCTGGAGGGCCCGGGCGAGGACGATCGCTATCTCAAGCAGGATCTGGCCGCCTTCACGCCACTGCCGGGACAGCGCTTCGATCACACCGTGTACGAAACCAGCAAGCTGAAGATCGTCAACCGGCTGGCCGAGCGCGGCTATTTCGACTCCGACTTCCTGACCCGGCGGGTCGAGGTGACCCGTGCCGAACATGCCGCCGACATCGATCTGAGCTGGGCCACCGGCATCCGCTATGACATGGGTCCGACCCGTTTCAACCAGGATTATTTCGATGCCGGCCTGCTGGAGCAGCTGGTGTACTGGGACGAGGGCAGCTATTTCCACCAGGGCAAGCTTGACCGGCTGCGCGAATCGCTGGTCGGACTGGATTATTTTTCCAACATCGACATCCGCACCGACCCGGACAAAGCAGTCGAGGGCCGGATCCCGGTCGAGGTCAACCTGACCCGTGCCAAGCGCACCGTCTACACCGCCGGTCTCAGCTACGGCACCGAGAACGGCCCCGGTATCCGGCTCGGCCTGGATCGCCGCTACGTCAACAGCCATGGCCACAAGCTGGCCGCGGGCCTGGACTACACCCGCAAGCGCAAGATCCTGAGTACCGACTACCGCATACCCGCGTTCGCCTGGCTCGATGGCTGGTACCGGATCAGCGCCCTGTACGACGATGACGACGGCGATTACATCAACTCCCGGCGTTACCTGCTGACCGGCTCGCGCAGCGGCCAGATCAACGAGCACCTCAAGGCCACCGCCTCGATCAACTGGCTCAACGAGCGCTGGTTCTACGACGAACCCGACGACGGCGGTGGCGCGCTGGCGCCGCTCGACTACAGCGAAGCTACCTTCCTGTATCCGGCGCTGCGGGCCGACTACGTCAACGCCGACGACCTGCTGTTTCCGCAGCACGGCATCGGCATCGACGTCGAGCTGCGCGGCGCGGTCGAAGGGGTTGCCGCCGATGCCAGCTTCATCCAGTTGCATGCGACCGCACGCTGGTACCAGGCCGTTGGCGACAACAATCGTTTGATCGTGCGTGGCGAAGCCGGCCACACCTATACCGACGAGCTGTTCGGGCTGCCACCGTCGCTGCGCTTCTTTGCCGGTGGCGATCGCAGCATCCGCGGCTATGGTTACCGTGAGGTCGGGCCGACCTCGATCTCCGACCAGGGCGACAAGTACGCACTGGGTGCCAAGAACGTGCTCACCGCCAGCGTCGAGTTCGAACGCTATTTCAATGACAGCTGGGGCGCGGCGGTGTTCGTCGACAGCGGCGATGCGTTCGACGACACCCCTGATTTCCGTACCGGCGTCGGCATCGGCGCACGCTGGAAGTCGCCGGTCGGACCGGTGCGGGTGGATGTGGCGCGCGGCTTGAACGATCCCGATTCGGCCTTGCAGCTTTACCTCAACATAGGCGCAGACTGGTAACCCGATGGCCACAGAAGCAACTCCACAGCCAGACGCCCACGAACAACGCATCGCCGAACTGCGCGCACGTCGCCGCGCGCGCGTGCGTTGGCTGGCGGTACGCGGCGGCATCGGCCTGGCGGTGCTGTTGCTGGGGTTGCTGGTGCTGGCCTATTGGCTATTGCAGACGGTCGCCGGTCGCGACGTGTTGCTGTCGCAGGTGGTTGCACGCTTGCCGGCCAATGCATCGTTGACCTGGAAACAGGTCGAAGGCCCGCTGGCAGGCCCGCTCACCCTGCGCGGTGTCGATCTGCACTGGGACAAGATCCATTTCAGCGCCGAGCGCATCTATCTGGATCCCGACATCCGTCCGTTGCTGGGCAAGCGGCTGCGCCTGGATGCGATGGAAATCGAAGGCGCGATGCTGGACATGCCTTCCAGCGACGAACCGTTCGAACTGCCACGCTGGCCCGATGTACTGCCGGCAATCGAAATGCCATTGGCGATCCAGGCCGATGATCTGAAAATCGATGGCTTCGTCATCCGCAGTGACGGCCAGCCAACGATCGACATCCGCAAGGTCCGTGGCGGCATCGACATCGGCAACGGCTACGTGCACGCCGACAAGGTCGCCATCAACACCGACCGTGGTGATTTCCAGCTGCATGGCGGCTACCTGCCTGGCGACGACTACAAGACCCAGCTCAAGCTCAGCGCGCAGTTCCCGGCCAGCGGACTGGGCAAGCGTCCGGCTCGTCTGGGTCTGGTTGCACGCGGCGATATCGACCGCATGGTTGTCGCCGTGGCCGGGTATGCACCCAAGGAAGTGCGCCTGACCATGACCGTACAGGGTCGCAAACAACCGACCTGGCATCTGGATGGCCGCAGCGACGAGCTGGATCTGGCAGCGCTGGGCGTAGTCGAGGAATCGCTGCCGTTGTCGTTCGCGCTGAAAGCCGATGGTGCCGATGGCAGCACCCACTTGCGTGGCCGCGTGCAACAGGGCCAGTGGTCAGCAATGATTGAACCGTCGACGCTGTCGATCAAAGAGCAGGTGCTGGATGTGCATCCGCTGGTAGTGCGACTGCTGGACGGGCGGGTGCGCCTGCGCGGCACCGCCGACTTCAGTGAAAGCGGCAATCCGCGTTTCAAGTTCGCGGTCAACGCGCGCGGCGTGCGCTGGGGTGAAGGCGAAGCCGCGATTGCCGGTGATGCCGACCTGGGCATTGCCGGCCAGCTCAGGGACTGGGCCAGCAAGGGCACTGCACGCCTGCAGCGTGACGGTGAGCAGGCCGAACTGGCGCTCGACATCCGCGGCGACGACAAGCAGGCGCAAGTGCACCAGTTGCAGGCACGCATGCCAACCGGGACGCTCGATGCCGAAGGCCGCGTCGGCTGGACGCCGCGACTGGACTGGGACGCCAGCGCCACCCTGGCCGGGTTTGATCCGGGATATTTCCTCAGTGGCTGGCAGGGCAATGTCTCCGGCCAGATCGCCAGCCAGGGGCAACTGCGCGACGACGGCGGCATCGACGCCACCGCCGATATCCCCAAGCTCAGTGGGCAACTGCGTGGCCGCGCCTTGAGTGGCCATGGCAAGTTCGCGCTGCAGGGCGAACACGGCCGCGGCGAACTGGCGCTCAGCCTGGGCAGCAGCCGGGTCCAGGCCGAAGGCAGCGTTGGCAAGACCCTGGATATCGATGCCCGGCTGCAGCCGCTGCTGCTGTCGGATCTGCTGCCCGGCAGCAGCGGCCAACTGGCTGGCAGTATCAAGCTGACCGGTCCGCGCGACGCGCCGACCCTGGACAGCGATCTGACCGGCAACGGCCTGAACTGGGAAGGTTACAGCGCCGAAACCCTCAGCGTGCGCGGCAAGTTGCCCTGGCGTGGTGGTGACGGACAACTGGCGGTGCGTGGTACTTCGGTCAATGCCGGTCTGCTGTTGCAGCAATTGCGGCTGGATCTCAGTGGTGCCGTCGAGGACATCACCATCGATGCCGATGCCCAGAGCGAACTGCTGGACGTGGCCATCAACGGTCATGCACGCAAACAGGGGCCACGCTGGCTCGGCCAGTTGCAGCAGCTGACGCTGGTGCCGGCCAAGGGCGCGCAATGGCGGTTGCAGGCGCCGGCCGATTTCAGCCAGCAGGGCAATGCCTTCAGCCTCAGCCAGAGCTGCCTGGTCGCCAATGGCGGCGGCAACCTGTGCGTGGTCGCCGATTGGCCAAAGACCGGGCTCAGCGTACAGGCCGATGCACTGCCGCTGACCCTGGTCAACCCGTGGTTGCCCCAACCGCAGGGCGCGCCCCTCAACCTGCGTGGCGAGGTCAGCTTGGATGCCAGCCTGCGTCCGCAAGGCAATGCCTGGGCTGGCGAAGTGCATGTCGCCTCGATGGAGGGCGCATTGCGCGTCGGCAAGGCGGTGCAGGGTCACAGCCGTCGCGGCGAAGTGATCCGTTACGATCATTTCAGTATCGATGCCACGTTTACTCCGCAACGCATCGAAGGCCGCCTTGGCACCGGTTTCCAGGGCGACGGCTATGTCGATGCGACGTTCGATACCGGCTGGGATCCGACCTCGCCGCTAAGTGGTGATCTGTACTTCAACAATTCGCGACTGGTGTGGATGGAACTGTTCTCGCCGGATCTGGTGCAGCCGACCGGCGTGCTGGCCGGTCATATCGGACTTGCCGGCAGCCGCGGGCAACCGGCGCTCAGCGGCGAAGCCACGCTGACCGGCTTCAACGCCGAGCTGCCATCGCTTGGCATCGCGCTGTCCGAAGGCAACGTCGACCTGACCGCGCTGGCCGATGGCAGTGCCAGCATCCGCGGCACGGTCAAGACCGGCGAAGGCCTGCTCAACCTCGACGGCAGCCTGGGCTGGAACAACACCACCACGCCGCTGGTGTTCCACATCAGCGGCGACAATCTGCTGGTCTCCGACACCCCGGATCTGCGTGCGGTCGCCTCGCCGGATATCGTGGTCAGCCTGGTCGACAACAGCATCCAGGTGCGTGGCGAGGTGACCGTGCCGTCGGCGCTGATCGACGTTGAACGCCTCAGCCAGGGCGTATCGGCCTCGCCCGACGTGGTGGTGCTGGATCCGGTGGATCCGGAACAGGCCCCGGATTCGCCACTGGACCTGCAACTGGCGATCAGCCTGGGCGATGACGTCAAACTGAAAGGCTATGGCCTGGAAGGTGCGCTCACCGGCACTCTCAACGTACGCTCGCGGCAAGGCCAGGAAATGCTGGCGCAGGGCCGGCTCGATGTGGAAGGCCGCTACGAAGCGTATGGCCAGAAACTGGACATCACCCGTGGCGCGCTGACCTGGAGCAACAATCCGGTCTCCGATCCACGCATCGACATCCGCGCCCAGCGTGAAATCGTCAGTGCCGACGTTACCGCCGGCATCGATGTCACCGGCCGCGCGCAGCGACCGCGTGCAACGGTCTGGTCAGACCCGGCCACCAGCGAGAGCGAGGCCTTGTCCTATCTGGTCCTCGGCCGTTCGCTGAGCACCGCCAGCAGTGATGAAAGCCAGCAGATAAACGCGGCATCGACCGCGCTGTCGGCCGGGGCCGGCCTGCTTGCCTCGCAGCTCGGTGCCCGCATCGGCCTGGATGATGCCGGCGTGCTGGAATCGCGAACGGTCGGCGGCTCTGTGTTCGGCGTCGGCAAGTACCTGTCGCCCAAGCTGTACGTCAGCTACGGCGTCTCGACCATCGGCCTGGGCTCGGTGGTCACGCTCAAGTACCTGCTGCGCAAGGGCTTCGATGCTGAAGTCGAGACCAGCACCATCGAGACCCGCGGTTCGATCAACTGGCGACGCGAGAAATAGCCGCGTCGTCCCGTTCGAATGCGTGGGGCACTAGCCACTATCGTTCTGCCGCGCAAGCGGCCAAAGCCCGATTGCCGCTGGCCGCCGCGACCGCTATCGTCATCGATTGTCAAAACCGCTGGAAATCCATCATGAATCAACGTTGGTCGCTGTCCGCCCTCGCCATCGGCATCGCCTTGTCCGCGCCGGCGCAGGCGTTTGAAGGCATGTGGATGCCCTCGCAGATGCCGCAGCTGGCGTCGGAACTGCGCAGCGCCGGTTTCAAGGGGGATCCGGCGCAACTGTCGGATCTGACCGCCGCACCGCTGAACGCGGTGGTCCGGGTCGGTGGTGGCACCGGCTCGTTCGTTTCCGACCAGGGTCTGCTGTTGACCAACCACCATGTCGCCTACGGTGTCATCCAGTACAACAGCAAGCCGGACAACAATCTGATCGACAACGGTTACATCGCCGCCGACCGCAGCGCCGAACTGCCGGCCAATCCGGATTACCGGGTACTGGTCACCGTTGCTTTCGACAAGGTCACCGACGAGGTATTGAAGGAGGCGCGTGGCAAATCCGGTCGCGACTACTTCGATGCCGTCGACGCCGCCAGTAAACGCCTGGTCAGCGAGTGCGAAAGCCAGCCCGGCTATCGCTGCAGCGTGGCCGACATGTACTACGGCACCGACTTCTACCGGATCAAGCAACTGGAACTGCGCGACATCCGGCTGGTCTATGCGCCGCCGCGTGCGATTGGCAATTACGGCGACGAAATCGACAACTTCATGTGGCCGCGTCACACCGGCGACTTCACCCTGCTGCGCGCCTACGTCGGCAAGGATGGCCAGCCCGCCGACTACAGCGCCGACAACGTACCGTATCAGCCACCAGCCCATCTGCAGATGGCCAAGAACGGGCCGCGCGAAGGCGATTTCGCGATGCTGGCTGGCTATCCGGGGGTGACCTATCGCCACCGCACCGCGGCCGAGTTCGACAACCAGGTCAATCATGTGCTGCCACAGCGGGTGCAGGTCTTCGACCAGTTGATTGACATCATCGAGCAACAAGGCAAGGCCGATGCCGACGCCCGCACCCGCTATGCCTCACAGCTGCAATCGCTGAAGAACAACAGCAAGCGCGCGGCCGGCGAACTGCTCGGCCTGCAGCGCAGCCAGGCGGTCGCGGTGCGTGCTGCCGACGAGCGCGGCATGCTGGCGCAGACCGATGCCGATGATCGCGCCGCCATCGAGCAGCTGTCGACACTGCTGGCCGAACAGACCGCGCTGCGGGATCGCGAATTCCTGCTCAACGTGTTCGGCAGCCAGAGCCAGCTGATGCGCTCGGCGCTGATGCTGCAACGGTTGCAGGTGGAATCGCAGAAGCCTGACGCGCAGCGCGAAAGTGGCTACCAGCAACGCGACTGGAACAATATCGAGGCCTTCCTCAAGCAGGTCCAGCGACGTTACTCACCACAGGTCGAGAAGGCACTGCTGGCCGCCCTGCTCGGCCGCTATCAGCAGCTGCCGGAGAACCAGCGCGTGGCCGAGTTCGACCAGGCCTTCGGCCGTACGCCGGCGCAACTGGCCAGCGCGCTGGACAAGCTGTACGCCACGACCACGCTGGATCAGGAAGCGCAGCGCCTGTCGCGCTTCGCCGCCGCCCGCGAAGGCCAGCCGATGCAGCCGGACCCGCTGATTGATCTGGCAGCACGATTGATTCCGGCGCAATTGAGCCTGGAACAGCAGCGCAAGACCTGGGAAGGCGAGGATCTACGCCTGCGTCCGGCCTATATGCATGCCTTGTTCGACTGGCGCAAATCGCAGGGACGCGCCCTGTATCCCGATGCCAATCGCACCTTGCGGATCAGCTACGGCACGCTGGAAAGCCTGCAGGCACGCGACGCGGTCACTTACGCACCGGTGACCACCGTGGCCGGTATCGTCGAAAAGAACACCAACCAGGTACCGTTCGATGCCCCCAAGCGATTGCTGGACGCGATTGCCAAGGGCGACTTTGGTGATACCGCTGATCCCGTGCTGCAAACGCAGACGGTCAATTTCCTGACCAACCTCGACACCACTGGCGGTAATTCCGGGTCACCGGTGTTGAATGCCAACGGCGAGTTGATCGGGCTGAACTTCGACAGCAACTGGGAAGCGGTCAGCGCCAGCTGGATGTTCGACCCGCGCTACAAGCGTGCCGTGCACGTCGACATGCGTTACCTGCGCTGGCTGCTGGCCAAGGTCTATCCGGCCCCGCACCTGCTGCAGGAAATGCAGGTCGACTGACACCACCGCCATGCAATCGTCCGGCCATCACGACGATGATCCACGGCCGCAGGAACCGGAAAAGCCACTGCCCAGCGATTGTTGCGAAAGTGGCTGTCCGATCTGCGTCTACGATCTGTATGCGGAACAGATGCAGCAATACCGCGAGCAGTTGGCGGCATGGAAACGCCGCCACCCCGACCTGGCGTAGAGCGGAGCTTGCTCCGCTGCCTTTCCGCGACGTCGGTGTTTCTATCGGATGAGGGATTCTCCAGCGGAGCAAGCTCCGCTCTACGAGAGCAGACCTGCGCGATCAGGCGACCTTGCTGCGGCGGGCGCGGGTCAGGTGCACCAGCAGCAGTGAAACCGCCGCCGGGGTCATGCCGGGGATGCGCTGGGCCTGGCCGACGGTGGCCGGGCGTACCCGCTCCAGCTTCTGCTGCACTTCCGCCGACAGGCCACGCACGCTGGCGTAATCGAAATCCTCGGCAATCGGCGTGTTCTCGTTGCGCTGCTGACGCTGGATTTCTTCGCGCTGGCGATCCAGATAGCCAGCGTACTTGACCCCGATTTCGACCTGCTCGGCGACCTTGGCGTCGTCGACTGCCGGGCCCAGCGATGGCAGCTGCATCAATCTGGCGTAGTCGAGTTCGGGACGCTTGATCAGGTCCAGCACGTTGGTTTCGCGGCTGACGCTGACGCCCAGCGTGGCTTCCAGTTCGCGCCCCAACGCATTGGCCGGCGTCGCCCACAAGGCGGCCAGACGCTGGCTTTCACGGGCGATGGCTTCACGCTTGCCGGCAAACGCCTGCCAGCGTTCATCGTTGACCAGGCCCAGTTCGCGCCCGGTCTCGGTCAGGCGCAGATCGGCGTTGTCCTCGCGCAACTGCAAGCGATACTCGGCGCGACTGGTGAACATCCGGTACGGTTCGTTGGTGCCATGAGTGATCAAATCATCGATCAGCACGCCGATATAGGCTTCATCACGGCGTGGGCTCCAGGCCGGCAGATCCTGCACCTGGCGCGCGGCATTCAGGCCCGCTACCAGCCCTTGCGCCGCGGCTTCCTCGTACCCGGTGGTGCCGTTGATCTGACCGGCGAAGAACAACCCCTGCACGGCCTTGGTTTCCAGCGATGGCTTCAGCCCGCGCGGATCAAAGAAGTCGTATTCGATCGCATAACCGGGCCGGGTGATGTGCGCGCGCTCGAAGCCGCGCATGCTGCGGACCATGTCCAGTTGCACGTCGAACGGCAGCGAAGTGGAAATGCCGTTGGGATAGATTTCAGCCACGTCCAGGCCTTCGGGTTCGACGAAGATCTGGTGGCTGGCCTTTTCGGCGAAGCGCACCACCTTGTCTTCGATCGAGGGGCAATAGCGCGGGCCGATACCTTCGATCTGGCCGCTGTACATCGGCGAACGATGCAGCGCATTGCGGATGATCTCGTGGGTACGCTCGCTGGTATGGGTGATCCAGCACGACACCTGGCGCGGATGATCGCTGGCCTGGCCGATGAACGACATCACCGGCATCGGCGTGTCGCCGGGCTGCTCTTCCATCACGCTGTAGTCCAGCGAACGGCCATCGATGCGCGGCGGCGTGCCGGTCTTCAGCCGATCGACGTTGAACAGGCCTTCGCGCAGTTTCTGCGCCAATGCCGTGGCCGGCGGATCGCCAGCGCGACCGGCCGCGTACTGGGTCTGGCCGACATGGATTTTGCCGGCCAGGAAGGTACCTGCGGTCAGCACCACCGCGGCGGCGTCGAAGCGCAGGCCGGTCTGGGTGATTGCGGCGCGGACACGACCGTTCTCGATGACCAGGTCATCGACCGCGGCCTGGAAAACCGTCAGCCCCGGCTGCGCCTCCACCGCCTGGCGGATGGCGCTGCGGTACAGATTGCGATCGGCCTGGCAGCGGGTCGCCCGCACCGCCGGCCCCTTCGAGGCATTCAGCGTGCGCCACTGGATGCCGGCGCGGTCGGCGGCCAGCGCCATGACCCCGCCCAGCGCATCGATCTCCTTGACCAGATGGCCTTTGCCGATGCCGCCGATGGCCGGGTTGCAGCTCATCGCGCCCACCGTTTCCATGTTGTGGGTCAGCAACAACGTGCGCGCGCCAGCACGCGCCGACGCCAGAGCGGCCTCGGTACCGGCATGGCCACCACCGATGATGATGACGTCGTAGCGATGGAAATCGGAACTCATGGAATCTGCACCAGCGGGTCTAGGAACAAACCGGAACGCATGCTCGGCCAGGTTGGCACGCTTCATGCTACGTACATCATGCACCCGTCGTGGCAAGCGTTCAGGGGCGCAGGCTGGAATTGGAACAGGGGCCAGCCATGCGCATGACGGGGATGCCGAGGGGCCGATAGTCGGGGGACTATCGGCCCCTTTTTTCGCGCACGCAGGATACCGCTTCGGACATGAAAAAGCCCGGAATTACCGGGCTTTGGCTGCGCGCGACATACGCGCTGCGGGTAGGCGCCGACGTCCAGTGGGGCCGGAACAGGGGGGATCCAGATTTCCCCACGGGACGTCGACATAAACCGTATATAACCCAATTACGTCACAAAGCGACGCAACCGGTCAATCCACAGACCGGAGCTTGCGACGGACGGACGCGCAAATCAAGCGTTTATTGTTCGACCTGGCGAATTCTGGGATTGCCGGGGCGGCCCTTGGGCACGATGCGCACCGGCATCTCGCGCAGCCGCGGGCCCTGGACACGGGGGGCGGCCTGGGTCGGCTCGACCGGTCGGACCGTGGTGCGAGGCCGCGGGTTCGGGCGACGCGGCACATCGCCACGGCCCTGCCAGGCACCGTTGGTGGGGTCGCGCCACGGTGGCTTGCCGCTGTTGTTGCCATGGTCCGGCCGGTGATCCGGGCGGTCAGGCCTGCCATCCGGGTGGCCGGGGCGGTGTGGCGGGCGCGGCGCTGGCCGGTAGCCCGGGTAGTACGGGTTGACGTAGCCCGGACCATACCAGCGGTTGTAGCCGTAGCCCGGGTAGCCGTAGTAGCCGCCATAGCCACCGCCGTAACCATAGTAGCCATTGCCGTACAGGCCGATGGAGCCACCGGAATAGGTGGTGGTGGGGCGGCCATAGTAGTAACCACCGGGCGCACTGCTGCCACGGTAGTCATAGGTGGCGCAGCCACCGAGTGCGGTGACGGCAACCAGCACGGTGCTCAGTAGATAGCGGTTCATGACGGGCCCCTGTTCGAAACTGCAGTCTGCAGCATCGGTGGCCGGCATTGAATCCGTCCTTAACTCGGCCAGACCATTACATGACCGCTCAGCGCAGCGTCAGCCGCGCCGGGCGACAGCAAGCTTAATTGCCGGCATCCGCTGTTCCACGCGGTCGTTTGGCGCTGGCGTGGCATGCGTTAACCTTTCCACATGAATGAACCCTTCTGCAGTTTTGCCGACGTGCTGGCCGCCGCCGCCCGTATCGCGCCGCATGTGAATGCCACCCCGGTGCTGCAGTCACGCTCCCTGGAGCAACTGCTCGGCGCGTCGGTCTGGTTCAAGGCCGAGCCGATGCAGCGCACCGGCTCGTTCAAGTTCCGCGGCGCCTGCAATGCGGTCTGGGCACTGCCGGCAACGCAGGCGGGCAAAGGTGTCATTACCCATTCTTCCGGCAATCACGGTGCGGCGCTGGCGCTGGCCGCGCGAACCCGCGACATCCCGTGCCATGTGGTGGTGCCACACGGCGCGGTGCCGGCCAAGGTCGCCAGCATCCGCCGATACGGCGCCACCGTCCATGTCTGCGCGCCCACCGCCGCCGACCGCGAGCAGACCTGCGCCCGCATTGCCGGGGAAACCGGCGCCACGATGATCCATCCCTACGCCAATGCTCAGGTGATTGCCGGCCAGGGCACCGCCGCGCTGGAACTGATCAACGCAGCCGGGCCACTCGATGTGGTCATGGCCCCGGTGGGTGGTGGCGGACTGATGTCCGGCACCGCCATCGCCACGGCGGCGATGGCACCGGCTTGCGCCCGCTGGGGTGCCGAGCCGGAAGGCGCCGCCGATACCGCGCGTTCACTGGCAGCAGGCCGGCGCGAGGTCGATTTCGTCCCCGATACGGTCTGCGACGGTTTGCGCGGTCCGGTTGGCGCGCCCAATTTCGAGCTGCTGCGCGCGCATGGCGTGCAGGTCACCACGGTCAGCGACGATGAGACCGTGGCAGCGATGCGGCAGCTGTGGGAATGCCTGAAAGTGGTGGTGGAACCGTCCTCGGCAACGGTGCTGGCGGCGCTGCTCAAGCAGCGCGATGCGATTGCCGGCAAACGGGTTGGCGTGATCCTGTCCGGCGGCAACGTCGATCTGGATGCCATGCCATGGAGTAGCCGCTGATGGCACGTACACGCCGCAAGCGTGTCGGTCCCTGGCGCTGGCTGCTGCGCCTGCTGCTGCTGGTGCTGCTGTGGCTGCTCGGGGTGGCGGCCTACATCATGTGGGTCGGCGGTCGCGACCAGGCGGCACCAGCCGACGTCATCATCGTGCTCGGCGCTGCGGCCTACGATGCCAAGCCTTCGCCGGTGTTCGAAGAGCGCATTCGCCACGGCGTCGATCTGTACAAGCGCGGCTATGCCAGCAAGATCATCTACACCGGCGGTTATGGCGGCAGCGGCGCGCGCTTTTCCGAATCGCAGGTCGCCCGCCGCTACAGCATCAAGGCAGGGGTTCCGGAGCAGGACATCCTGATCGAATCGGTGTCGCGCAATACCCACGAAAACCTGCGCCAGGCGCGTGGCCTGATGCAGACCTATGACCTGGAGCGCGCCATCATCGTCAGCGATCCGATGCACATGGCGCGGGCATTGCGGATCAGCCACGAGCTGGGCATCGACGCTGTCGGGTCGCCTACCCCAACCAGCCGCTTCCGCAGCTTTGCCAAGTCCTGGCGCTTCCTGCTGAGCGAAGTCTACTTTTTCCACCGCGACCGGCTGCCGACGCCCTAGCGCCGGCGACGGCCGGATCGATCATTGCTTGCGCCGGATCGGAATCTGCGCCACCGGCACCGCGGCGACGTCGCGGCCATGTTCGCGGATCGGTGCACCTGGCGGCGGGGCCCATGCCTGCGCGTAGATGACTTCCCAGGTGCTGGGCAGCTTGCCGTTGCCATCGCGCAGGGGTTCGTAGGCGGCGCTCGCGGCGGCGAAACGGGCGCGGCCGGTCAAGGTGTGGCGACGACTGGCCAGCGCATTGGTCGCACCCATCGCGCGCAACTCGCGCATCAACGCGGTCATGTCCGGATAGGTCAGGTTGAAATGATCGCGATCCAGCACCGCATCGCGGAAGCCGGACATCAGCAACGCATCGCCGAACTGGGCGATGGAGGCGAACGGACTGACATGCGGGACCGCATCGGCGTGGCTGAATGATGCGCGCAACTCATGCAGCGTATCCGGGCCGAACGTCGAACACAGCAGCAGGCCACCGGGACGCAGCACGCGCCGGAATCCGGCGAACACGGACGGCAGATCCTCGACCCATTGCAGGCACAGATTGCTGAACAACACGTCGACGCTGTTGTCGGCCAGCGGCAGTGCGCGCGCGTCGGCGCATACCCGCGAAAACGGCTTCCACCAGCCCGCGCGCTGTTTGGCCTGCTGCAGCATCGGCAGGGCCAGATCCATCGCGATCACCTGCGCCTTCGGCCAGCGCTTGTGCATGGCTGCCGCGGCGCGGCCGGGACCGCAGCCCACGTCAAGCGCCCGGCCAGGCACCCGCGCATCCAGGTAATCGAGCGACTCCAGCAAACGCTTCTCGACCTCGTGCTGGAGTGCGGCGGCGGCATCGTAGGTGCCTGCCGAACGCGAAAATGCGCGGCGGATCTGGCGCTGATCAAACATCGGATTCATCACTGTACTGGCGGCGGCAACATCAGCAAACGGCCGCCATTATCGAATGCCGGCCATGAACGCCGATACCGCCTGGGCGACCTGGTCGGCGTGGCCGAGGAACGGCGCGTGGCCGCCACCGGCGATATCCAGATAGGTGCTGGCCGTGGCCAATGCCGCGGCTTCGCGCATCGCCGCAGGCGGCACCAGCCGGTCGCGATGCCCGGACAGCCACAGGCTGGGGACGGACAGCGCAGGCAGATGCTGGCGCAGATCGCTGCGTTCCAGCAGGCGCAGCCCGTCCTGGAGCACGCTCGGCGCCGGCTCGCCACGCGCATACAGGGTTTCCTTCAAGGTCCGCAGCTCGCTGCGCGCATGCTCGGAGCCGATGGTGTCCAGCGCCAGGAAGCGCTCAAGCGTGCCGCGGTAATCCTGTTGCAGCTCGCTGCCGAACTGCACGAACACGCCCGGGTCCACCGCCGATGGCCAGTCAGCGCCGCGTACGAAGCGTGGCGTTGCCGCGATCAGCAGCAGGCCCTTGACCTGTTCCGACACCGCCGCCGCGTGCAGCGCGAACAGCCCGCCCAGCGACCAGCCCAGCCACGGCGCTGGCGGCGTCCGCGCCAGGATCGCGCGCGCGCAGGCATCCAGATCCAGGCGGATGCCGGAATCGCGACTGTGACCATGGCCGGGCAGATCCACCACATGCAGCTCGTGCACGCTGGACAGGCGCTCGACCAGGGGCGCGAACACGCCGCCATGCAGGGCCCAGCCATGGATGAGGACCAGCGGTGGACCGCTGCCGATGACGTCGATATGCATGGGTTTATTGTCGTTGATCGCGGCGTGTCCTGCAGGCGCGGCGGTGCCGCGGCAGGCTCGCGTCAGGCGACTTCCTGCTCCAGTCGCTGCAACCGCTCGCGCTTCTGGATTGCTTCCCAGGAACGCGCCAGCGTATCGACCAGTGCATCCACCTCAGCCTCGCTGTGCAGCGCCGACAAGGTCACCCGCAAGCGCGCCTTGCCCTCGGGCACGGTGGGTGGCCGGATCGCCGGCACCAGCAGGCCGGCGCTCTGCAATGCATCGGACAAGGCCACGGCGCTGGCGTCGCTGCCGCACAACACCGGTTGTATCGGCGTGTCCGATGCCATCAACTGCAGGCCTGCGCGTTGCGCACGTTGGCGGAAGCGGGCAATCGATGCATTGAGCTTGTCGCGCCGCCACTGGTCCCGCCGCGCCTGGCGGATCGCGACCCGGGTGGCCGCTGCCTGCGCCGGTGGCAAGGCGGTGGTGTAGATGTAAGGGCGCGAGGTTTCGGCCAGGTGCCGGATCAACGCCGCCTCGCCGACCACTGCCGCGCCGTAGCCGCCGAGCGCCTTGCCCAGCGTCACCAGTTGCAGCGGTACTTCGTTCACGCCCATCCGCGCGTCGGCCACGCTGCCACGACCATGCGGTCCACGCACACCTACGCCGTGGGCATCATCGACGTAGAGCAAAGCCTGCTGCATGCGCGCCACCAGGCTCAGCGAACGCAGCGGCGCGACATCGCCATCCATGCTGAAGACACCGTCGGTCGCCAGCATCGCCACCCCATCGGGCGACTGTTTGAGCTGGCGCATCGCCCCTTCCGGATCCAGATGCGGGTAACGGCGCAAACGACAGCCGGCCAGACGGCTGGCATCAATCAGGCTGGCGTGGTTGAGTCGATCCTGGACACAGACATCGTCTTCGCCCAGCAGCGCCTGCTGCACCGCCAGGTTGGCCATGTAGCCGCTGCCAAACAGCAGCGCCGCCGGATATTCCAGCCATTCCGCCAGTTCCTGTTCCAGCGCGTGGTGCTGGGCATGATGGCCACTGACCAGATGCGAGGCGCCGGCACCGGTGCCATCGCGCGCGGCGCTGTCCTGCAACGCGTTGACCGCTTCGAACTGCTGCGAAAGGCCGAGATAGTCATTGCCGGCGAACTCGGTCAGCCAACGTCCATCCAGCTCGACCCGCATGCCGTCGCGGCGGGCGACGAGCCGGCGCACCCGCACCCGTCCTTCGGCCACCCGCTGTTCGCGCTGCACGGCAATGCGCTGGAAAAGATCGGGACGGCTGCTCATCTGCTGGATACCTCGAATGGATAACGGCTGCGCGGCAGCCATCGGCGGCAATCCGGGTATTCCTCAGTCGCTGGACACGGGGCGACCCGGGGTCGCCCTCGCCTCAACCGGTGCTGCCGGAACGCCCCTGGATCGTCCGCAAGCTGGTCACGCCGGCAGGCCGCACGCCGCTGGCCGGGTGATATCAGCGTGCACCGTAGCGCTGCCGGGAGGATCGTTTCTGTGATCGTCGTCGGGATTTGCCATGGCCACGACCATCGCCCGCAGGCCGAGCCGGGCGAACAACGCTTGATCCCGTTCCACGTCCGGGTTGCCGGTGGTCAGCAGCTTTTCGCCGTGGAAGATCGAATTTGCGCCGGCGGCGAAGCACAGCGCCTGCAGTTCGTCATTCATGCTCTCGCGACCTGCCGACAACCGCACCATCGCCCGCGGCATGCAGATCCGGGCAACCGCAATGGTCCGCACGAACTCAAACGGATCCAGTTCGCGAGTGCCATGCAACGGGGTACCAGCGACCTGCACCAGTCGATTGATCGGCACCGAGTCCGGATGCGCTGGCAGGTTGGCCAGCGCCCGCAACAGGCCGGCACGCTGCTGGCGCGATTCGCCCATGCCGACAATGCCGCCGCAGCAGGTCTTCATGCCGGCATCGCGCACGTGTTCCAGCGTCTGCAGGCGATCCTGGTACTGGCGGGTGTGGATGATCGAGTCGTAGAAATCCGGCGCGGTATCCAGGTTGTGGTTGTAGTAGTCCAGGCCGGCGTCTTTCAGCGCGTGCGCCTGTTCGGCCTTGAGCATGCCCAGGGTGGCGCAGGTTTCCAGGCCCAGCGCCTTGACCCCGCGGATCATCTCGGCAACCTTCGGAATGTCGCGATCCTTGGGTTCACGCCAGGCCGCGCCCATGCAGAAGCGGCTGGCACCGGCGGCCTTGGCCTGGCGCGCTTTCTCCAGCACTGCATCGGTACTCATCAGCTTCTGCGCATCGACGCCGGTGTCGTAGCGTTGTGCCTGCGGGCAATAGGCACAGTCCTCAGGACAGCCACCGGTCTTCACCGACAGCAACGTGCTGATCTGCACCTGCGCCGGATCGAAATGCTGGCGATGCACGCTGGCCGCACGGTACAGCAACTCAGTAAACGGCAAATCGAACAGCGCCAGCAATTCGTCCAGCTGCCAGTCATGGCGCAACGGATACGGCAGGGATTCGTGAGCAGACACGGCGGACTCGCAGGATTAAAGTCGACAAGTCTGGGAACCGGCTGGGGAGCTGTCAACCACATGGACGTGGCGAAAGTTGACAAGTATGTGGGCTGGGTCAGTCGCTGGCTGTTTGCGCCACGCTGCATCATCTGCAGCGAACGCGGCGACAACAGCATCGATTTGTGCCAAAAATGCCGGCTTCAGCTGCTTGACAACCGTTCCGCGTGTCAACGTTGCGGGCTGCCGCTGCTGGCTGGCGACCGGCTATGCGGCGACTGTCTGCAACGGCCATCCGCGTTGACCGAGGTGCATGCGGCGTACCAGTACGGGTTTCCGCTGGACCGCTTGATCCCGCGTTTCAAGTTCCATCGCGACCTAGTCGCCGGCAAGGTGCTGGCGCAATTGATGGTACAGGGCCTGCAGGCCCTGCCCTCGCCACCGCTGCTGGTACCGGTGCCGCTGCATCCTGCACGGCTGCGCCAGCGTGGCTATGACCAGGCGCTGGAGCTGGCCCGGGCGCTGGCCCGACAGCGATCGATTCCCTTGCGCGGCGATCTGTTGCGGCGGACCCGGGATACCGCACCGCAGTCGGAACTTGATGCGGCGGCGCGCAAGCGCAATCTGCGCTCCGCCTTCGCAGCGCCATCATCCGGCCGGTTGCCGGCGCACGTGGTGCTGATCGACGACGTGATGACGACCGGGGCGACGTTGCAGTCGGCCGCACGCTGCCTGCGGCGGGCGGGGGTCGAACGCGTCGATGCCTGGATCTGTGCGCGGGTCATCTGAGGGAAGGCGAAAAAAAAGCCCCGGTGATGAACACCGGGGCCGGTCGTGCACTGGGATGAATCCTCTCCGCCCTAGGAGCCAGGGTTGGATTCCCCATCCTCGTCGCCATCCTGGCGCCGCGGTTGCTCAATCGGCTGGTCTGCCGAGTCAGTCCCTTGTCGCAACGGGTTGCCCTGTGGAGCCGGCTTGCTGCCGAACTTCAGGGCAGGCTGGTTGGCTTCGGTCTGCACCGAACTCACCTCGCCTTGGGCCTTGCGGGCCTTGACCTGCTCGATGACGTCGCTGTTGCACGAGCCTTCGATGAAGTCGGCGCGGTGCAGCTCGCCCTTCTTCAGATCGATGATCAGGCTGCCAGCGTCGCCGACATTGCGCGAGCTGCTGGTCACCAGCCGACTGCGGGTTGGCAGGGTGATCTTGTCCACCTTCAACACGTGTGTGGTCGCACGCAGTCCGCAGTAGCTGTACTTGCCTTCCGAATCGCTGATCAGGAAGGTGCCGTCCTCGAAGTACAGGCGCACGCCGGGGATACCCAACTCTTCTTCATCCTTGATCGAGTTGGCGCTGCAGTCGACGAAGATCTGGCCGACCACACAACCCTCTTCGGTGAACACGCCGGCATCCACATCCACTTTCCAGCGCGACTCGTTGGAGCAGGTCCGGGTGCTGGTGTCACTGGCCTGTTCACGGCATTCGGCATGCACGCGGTTGATGCCGTCGCCCTCCAGCGAGCCCACGCCCAGACGCACCGAGTAGGTCAACAGGACTTCGGCACCCGGATCAATCCGATCCAGGGTCACCTCGATCCGCGGGCCCGGCACACCTTCAACCGATTCCACGTTGGCGCCAGTGACCCGCAGGCTGTCCTGCAGGACGCTGAAGCCAGCCGGCAGACGATCCACCAGCAGCGGACGGATGGCGACGCCATCGCCGTTGTTGCGTACGCGGATGCTGTAGTTGACCAGGTCGCCGATCTCGGCATCACGGGTGCTACCAGTTTTTTCCACTGCCAGCTGGCTGCTGACACCGGGCTTGGGCGTGTCCACGCAGGCGTCATCGCGCAGTTCGGTTTCGCCTTCCTGCAACAGTGCGTTATTCAACAGGCCGTTGCCGGCAGCACCTTCACCGACCTTGCAGGTGTCGTTGCTGGTGTCACTGCCCACCGCGATCTGCACCTGCAGGTTGAGTACATACACGTCCTGCTCGCCGGCGGCCAGATTGCGATCGGTCGCCAGCACCCACTCGCTGCTGCCGGTCAGATTGACGGCCGATTCCTCGCCACGCTGGTAGCTGGCAGCGATCACGTTGGCATCGCCATCAAAGCGGGCCTGGTCAGTCAGATCATAGATGCCTTCACCACCGCCCTCGTTGACCACGGTCAGCTCATAGGTCACCAGGAAGGTATCGGCACTGCCAGCAACCAATACCGGCTCACCCTTGACCTCTTTGGTGATCGTCAGCACCGGTCCGACCGGGGTCGGCACGCAATGCGCCGGATCCAGATCGTCGCAGATGCCCGGCGGCGGCGGCGTGCAGACGCCCGCTTCATCGCATCCGGTCGGCGGTTGGTTGACGTCGTCGGTGACGATGTTCACCAGGTGGCTGACGCCGGTCGGCAGACTGTCGTCGACACGGACCGCGACGATGACATCCACCGTCCCGCCGTTACCAGCGATCGGTCCGGTCACGTCAATCCGGCACAGGCGGTTGCCATCGCCAGGCTGGCAGCTGCTCACCACCGGATTGGCGCTTTCGATCGACAGCAGCGTCGAGTACTGCGGCAGCAGTTCGTAGAAGCTGTGCTGCTCGGCTTCGCCATCACCGACATTGGTGAGGGTGATCGTGTAGGTCAGGGTTTCGCCAGCTTCTGCCTTGCCTTCACGGGTGCCGGACTCACCGGTCAAACGCTTGGCCACCGTGACCTGCGAGCTGTCCGTCTCGGTCGACACACAATGATCCGGGTCGGTGGCCGGGTCACAGCCCTCCGGCGGGGTGGTGCACTGGTTGGCATCGGTGGCCGGGTCGCACGGCGGCGGCGGCGTACAGCTGGTATCACCCGGCTGGCAGACCTCATCGGTGACCAGGTTGTACAGGCTGATGCCACTGGGCAGCGCCGCATCGGCGGTCACCGTCAGGCTCACCGTGGCCGTGCCGTTGGCCGGCACGGTGGCCACCGTCAGGGTGCAGGTCTTGCGACCGGCATCGCCCACGGCGCAGTCACTGCTGCTGGCACCGCTCAACGCAGCCAGCGTGGTGTAGGCCGGAATGGACTC